>NZ_BJWG01000004.1 GCF_007990245.1 Cellulomonas composti
TGAGGAGACGAGCGCTCCGGGCGTCGGTGGTGGGTTCTCGCTGCGCAAGCTCGTCGACGGCATCGACGTGGCCGACCTGCCCGACGGCGCGGACACCGAGTTCACGGTCGAGTACTACCTGGACGGGGCGGACACGCCTGCCGGCACGGTGACGGTCACCGCCGACGGCGCGTGGGTCCGCGGCGCGACCGACCTGCCTTCGGGGACGGTCGTGACGTTCGGGGAGGTCGACCTCCCGGACCTGGTGGACGCCTCGTGGACGAGCGCCACGTTCGCACCGGCGAGCGTCACGGTCGACAGCGGGACGACGACCGAGGTGACGCTGACGAACGTCGCGCTGCTGGATGGCGCGGAGGGCGGTGACGGCGGTGACGGTGACGGCGGTGACGGCGGTGACGGCGGTGACGAGCTGGCGTCGACGGGCACGGACGTGATGCTCGGCGTCATCGGTTCGCTCGTTCTCGTGGCCGCGGGAGGCATCCTCCTCCTCGTCGGGCGCCGCCGCCGGACCGCGACTGAGCCCAACTGAGCCGGAGTGGCCCACCAGGGTCACGCGCGACGCCACGCCGCAGCCTCCCGCGGCGTGGCGTCGCGCACGTCACGGTCGACGAGAGTTTCCCGGGCGGCCGCGATGCCGTAAGGTTCTCCTTTGGGTATGTGCGCGCTGCGTGCTGCCCATCCGAACCTCCTCGACGACACGCTCCGGCGTCTGACCGGTCGCGTGCCGACGAGGGTGCTCGGGTGACGAACCAGCAGTGACGACAGTTAGCGGAGGACATGGCGAAGAAGGACGGCGTCATCGAGATCGAGGGCAGCGTCGTTGAGGCGCTCCCGAACGCGATGTTCCGCGTGGAGCTCACCAACGGCCACAAGGTTCTCGCGCACATCTCGGGCAAGATGCGGCAGCACTACATCCGGATCCTCCCTGAGGACCGCGTGGTGGTGGAGCTCAGCCCGTACGACCTGTCCCGCGGGCGCATCGTCTACCGCTACAAGTAACCACCACTCGACATCGCCGCCACGTCGGCCGGGAGCCCCCGGCAGGCTGCGGCGGCGGAGGAAAAGGCCATGAAGGTCAAGCCCAGCGTCAAGAAGATCTGCGACAAGTGCAAGGTGATCCGCCGGCACGGTCGCGTCCAGGTGATCTGCGAGAACCTGCGCCACAAGCAGCGTCAGGGCTGACGCCCGCGCACTCACCTGCCCCTCGGGGCACCCAGCGCACCACCACCTCGGGCCGTCAGGCCCGTTGAACCCTCGGCTCGGAGGCCGGGGCCGCAGGCAAGCGGGAGGGCGGTGCGGACGACCTCCGAACGCAGTACAGGAGCCACCAGGCACATGGCACGTCTCATCGGAGTGGATCTCCCCCGCGAGAAGCGGCTCGAGATCGCACTCACCTACATCTACGGGGTCGGCCGTACGCGCGCCAAGGAGACCCTCGCCGCCACCGGCATCAGCGGTGACCTGCGCGTCAAGGACCTCGGCGACGCCGAGCTCGTCGCGCTCCGTGACTACCTCGAGGGTTCGTACAAGCTCGAGGGTGACCTCCGCCGTGAGGTCGCCGCGGACATCCGCCGCAAGGTCGAGATCGGCTGCTACGAGGGTCTGCGGCACCGCCGTGGCCTTCCGGTGCGCGGTCAGCGCACGAAGACCAACGCGCGTACCCGCAAGGGCCCGAAGCGCACCGTCGCCGGCAAGAAGAAGGCCGGGCGCAAGTAACGCCCCCCGCTGCCGGCAGCCCGATCCGTAGAGAGAAGAAGAAGAGCAGATGCCTCCCAAGTCCCGCACCAACGTGCGTAAGCCGCGCCGCAAGGAGAAGAAGAACGTCTCCCACGGCCAGGCGCACATCAAGAGCACGTTCAACAACACGATCATCTCGATCACCGACCCGTCGGGCGCCGTGATCTCCTCGGCCTCCTCCGGCCAGGTGGGCTTCAAGGGTTCGCGCAAGTCGACCCCGTTCGCCGCGCAGCTCGCTGCCGAGGCCGCCGCCCGCCGTGCGCAGGAGCACGGCATGCGCAAGGTCGACGTCTTCGTCAAGGGCCCGGGCTCGGGCCGCGAGACCGCGATCCGCTCGCTGCAGGCCGCCGGCCTCGAGGTGGGCTCGATCCAGGACGTGACGCCCCAGGCGCACAACGGCTGCCGTCCGCCGAAGCGTCGCCGCGTCTGATCTCGACCCGTGCGGGGCCGCGCTCGT
Organism: Cellulomonas composti; assembly: GCF_007990245.1. GTDB lineage: Bacteria > Actinomycetota > Actinomycetes > Actinomycetales > Cellulomonadaceae > Cellulomonas > Cellulomonas composti. The sequence goes on from NZ_BJWG01000004.1 coordinate 2,195, forward strand.
CGTCGGCCCCGCACGGGCGCAGTCGCGCCCAGAGAAGTCCCCGGCATGCAGACCGAGGCATGACCGGAGTCGCAACACCTGCGTGGCGTCATATGGCGGACGTCCGCTGAGAGGAATCACACCGTGCTGATCGCACAGCGCCCCACCCTGACCGAAGAGGTCATCTCGGAGATCCGTTCGCGTTTCTCCATCGAGCCGCTGGAGCCGGGATTCGGTTACACGCTCGGCAACTCGCTGCGCCGGACGCTGCTGTCCTCCATCCCCGGTGCCGCCGTCACGTCCATCCGGATCGACGGCGTGCTGCACGAGTTCTCCACCGTGCCCGGGGTCAAGGAGGATGTCACCGAGATCATCCTCAACATCAAGCAGCTCGTCGTCTCCTCGGAGAACGACGAGCCGGTCGTGATGTACCTGCGCAAGCAGGGCGCCGGTGAGGTCACCGCGGCGGACATCGTCCCGCCGGCGGGTGTCGAGGTCCACAACCCCGGCCTGCACCTCGCGACGCTCAACGACAAGGGCAAGCTCGAGGTCGAGCTCACGGTCGAGCGTGGCCGTGGCTACGTCTCGGCAGCGCAGAACAAGGCGTTCGACGCCGAGATCGGCCGCATCCCGGTCGACTCGATCTACTCGCCGGTCCTCAAGGTGACCTACAAGGTCGAGGCGACGCGTGTCGAGCAGCGGACCGACTTCGACAAGCTCATCGTCGACGTCGAGACGAAGGCCGCGATCTCCCCGCGCGACGCACTGGCCTCGGCCGGCAAGACGCTCGTCGAGCTGTTCGGTCTCGCCCGCGAGCTGAACGTCGAGGCCGAGGGCATCGAGATCGGCCCGTCGCCGACGGACGCGGCACTCGCCGCGGACCTGGCGCTGCCGATCGAGGACCTGCAGCTCACGATCCGCTCGTACAACTGCCTCAAGCGTGAGGGCATCCACACGGTGGGCGAGCTCGTGGCCCGCAGCGAGGCCGACCTGCTCGACATCCGCAACTTCGGTGCGAAGTCGATCACCGAGGTCAAGGAGAAGCTGGCGGAGCTCGGACTGAGCCTCAAGGACAGCCCGCTCGACTTCGACCCGACCGCCGCGGCCTACTACGGCGACGACGAGGGCGACTTCGTCGAGGACGAGCAGTACTGACATCGGCACCGTTCCAGTACTGATTCGGCCCGCCGACTCGGCACTTGACGTAGAAGACTTCAAGGAGAACTGACCATGCCTACGCCCACCAAGGGTCCCCGGCTCGGTGGCGGACCGGCGCACGAGCGGCTGATCCTCGCGAACCTCGCGACGCAGCTGTTCGAGCACGGCCGCATCACGACGACGGAGGCCAAGGCCAAGCGCCTGCGCCCCCTCGCCGAGCGCCTCATCACCTTCGCCAAGCGCGGCGACCTGCACGCCCGTCGTCGCGTCATGACGGTCGTCAAGGACAAGAGCGTCGTGCACGTGCTCTTCACCGAGATCGCGCCGTCCTTCGCGGAGCGCAACGGTGGCTACACCCGCATCACGAAGATCGGCGCCCGTAAGGGCGACAACGCGCCCCTCGCGGTGATCGAGCTCGTGCGCGAGCCCGTCTCGCCGAAGCAGGCTGTCGTCAAGGAGGCCTCGAAGGCCGCCAAGCCGTCGAAGAAGGCCGACGAGAAGCCGGTCGAGGACGTCGTCGTCGAGGACGTCGTCGAGGACGCGCCCGTCGAGGACGCTCCCGCCGACGAGACCGCGGAGTCGGCCGACAAGGCCTGACCCAGCACCACGACGAAGGCCCGGTCCCGCTCGAGCGGGGCCGGGCCTTCGTGCATCCTCCATCCGCCGCTGGCACCCGGCATCGTGCGAGGAACTGGCCACGATTTGTGGCCCATTCCTCGCACGATCCGGATGGTCCGGTCGGCGGCTACCGGGTGCGGCGGCGGGTGGCCAAGGAGGCCAGGGTCGCTCCGACCGCCAGGGCGACGAGCGCGAGGCCCAGGAGACCGGCCGGCGAGCCGCCCGTGGTCGCGAGCGGATCCGTGGCCGTCGTCGGGCTCGGGCTCGGGACCGGTGTCGGGCTCGGCGTCGTCGTCGTCGTGGGGTCCGGCGTCGGCGTGGGCGTCGGGTCGACCGCGAGGACCTCGAGCGAGGCGCTCGCCTCGTCGCCCGTCGGGCCGACGACGACGACCGTGTGGCTGCCGACGGCGGTGTCGGCCGGGACGGTGACCTCCGCCTCGAACGCGCCGTCGGAGTCCGTGACGACCGTGGCGAGCAGCTGCGGGGTCGAGTGCAGCCAGACCTTGACGCGCTGGTTCGCGCCGAAGCCGCCGCCGGACACCGCGAGCTTGTCGCCCGGGTGGACGCTGTCCGCACCGAGCCTGACGGTCGGGACGGGCGCCGCCGTCACGACGATCCGCAGGTGGGCGACCGCGTCCGCGCCGACACCGTTGCTCGTCGAGATCGTCACGTCGTGCGTGCCGACCTCGGTCGTCGCGCCCTGGATCGTCAGGCCGGTGACGTCGACTCCCGCGGGCAGGCCGAGGAACGTCACCATCTCGGGCCCGGGATAGCCGGTGAGCGTGAACGGCACCGAGAAGTGCTCACCCGCGACGACGTCCACGCGGTCGACCACCTCGATCCCGGCGGGCTGCTGCACCACGACGGTCCAGGCCAGCGTCGCCGCGGGCGCGATGCCGTTGGTCAGGGTGAGGGTCGCGGGGTGCGTCCCGGCGTCGGTCGTGCTCCCGACGAGGTGCAGCGTGCCGTCCGAGGCGACCTCGACGGACAGCCCGTCAGGCAGCCCGACCGCGGAGGCCGTGGCCACCGGGTGACCGGCGACGGTGGTCAGCACCTCGTCGACGGTGGTGCCGGCGCGCACGGTCGTCGTTCCCGAGGTCACGGCGGGTACGGGCGGCGCCGTCACCGTCAGCGCGATCGTCGTGCTCGTCGTGCCGACCTCGTTGGTCGCGGTGACCGTGACCGAACCGGCGGGTCCGGCGTCGGCCGCGGCCGGATCGGCGCTGAACGTGCCGGTCGCCGCGTCGAACGTGAGCCAGGTGGGCAGCGCGCCCACCGACAAGGCAGGCGCGGGGTGGCCGGTCGCGGTCACGACGAGCGTCGCGTGCTCGTCGGCGAGGAACGTCGCGGACCCCGGGGCGTCGATCTCGGGCGTCTCGCGCACGTCGATGACGACGTGCGCGGTGTCGTCGGCGTCGATGCCGTTGTGCGCGGTGAGCGTCACGTCGAACCGGCCCGACTGCGCGGGCGTCCCGGTGATCACGACGGCCGGACCGGACTGGTCGATCGCGAGGCCCGAGGGCAGGCCGTCCGCGGTGACCGTCGGCCGCGGGTGCCCGGTGACGGTGAGCGTCACGGGCGTGAGCGGCACGCCGAGGTCGGCGGTGACGGACCCGGGTGCGACGAGCGTGGCCGGAGCCTCGACCTCGATGCGCCAGGTCGTCGTGATCGGGTCCGTCGTGCCGTTGTCGAGCGTGAGCGTCACGTCCGACGACCCGGCGACGGTGGGCGTCCCGACGAGCGAGACGTCCGTGCCGTCGACCTCGAGCGAGAGCCCGTCGGGCAGGTCCGACGCCGACACGTCCGGCGTCGGGAACCCGGCGAGGCCGAACACGGGCTCGTCCACCGCGACACCGACGCGCACGTGGGTCGTCGCGGGGGCGGGCGAGAGCGCCGGCGTCGAGGTGACACGCACGGCCACGTACGCGGTTGCCGAGACACCCGCGGTGTTCGTCGCGGTCAACTCCACCTGCGACGTGCCGGTCGTCAGCGGCGTGCCGACGATCTCGGTCCCGTCCGCGGCGAGCGAGAGCCCGTCGGGCAGCCCGACCGCGGTCAACGTCGCCTGCGGGTAGCCCGCGACGGTGACCGGGATCGAGGCGGGGACGCCCACGGGCAGGTCGGCGGCGGCTGGTGCGCTGACCGTCGGCAGGGTCCACACGTCGAGAGCCAGCCCACCGGTCGCGGGCTCGCCGAGCCCGTTGTCGGCGGTGAGCGTGACGGTGACGATCCCGCCGCCGGTGGTGGGGGTACCGGCGATCTGGACGTCGCCGTTCGGCAGGAGCGTCGCCGTGAGTCCGACGGGCAGGGATCCGGCGTCGACGGTCGGGGTCGGCACGCCCGTGGTGCTCGCGACGACCTGCGAGAACAGCTGGCCGACGACGGCGGACAGCGAGGTCTGCGTCATCGTCAGCGTCGCGGGTGTGGTGACCCGGATCGTGACGCCGGCCGTGTCGGTGCCCGACGCATTCGTGGCGGTGACGGTGAACGGCCCGACCGTCCCGGCCGCGTTCGTCGGCGGCGTACCCGAGAACGCGCCTGTCGCGGGGTCGAACGACAGCCACGCCGGCAGCGTGCCGGTCACGGTGAACGTGGGCGCCTCGTGGCCCGTAACGGCAGGCGTGAGGGACGACGTCACACCGGCGGGGAAGTCGGCCGCGTACGCGTCGAGCGAGAAGGCCGGCGCGAGCAGCGCGCGGACCGTGACGAGCGTCGAGACGGGCGTGCCGACGCCGTTGTCCGCCCACACGCGCACGCTCGTCGTGCCCGTCGCGGTGGGCGTGCCGGAGACGGTCAGCGAGCCGGTCGCCGTGCTGACGGCCAGGCCGGCGGGCAGCGTCGCGGCCGCGCCGTTGGGTGCCGTCGCGCCGCCCGCGGTGAGCGTGAGGGTCGGCGTCGGGTAGCCGGTCGCGGTCCACGTCGCGGACGCCGCGGTGCCCAGGGTCGACGAGAGCGTCGTCGGGCCGGTGAGCTGCGGGACGGCCTGGACGGTCCACGCCAGCGTCACGGACGTGCCCGTGCCGAGCACGTTCGCCGGGGTCAGCGTCGCGGTGCCCGTGCCCATCGCGGACCGTGCGGGGGTCCCGACGATCGCGGACGAGTCCGCGGACACCGAGGTGCCCGCCGGCAGCCCGGTGGCGGTCACGGTGGGCAGCGGGTCGCCGCCGCGGTCCAGGTCGACGTGCTGCGCGACGTCGGCGCGCAGCGTCACCGGCGCGAGCGCGGCCAGCGACGGCGGCTCGGCGACGACCACCTGGAACGTCCCGGTGGCGGTCTCGCCGTTCGTCGTCGCCCGGATCGTCACGGTGGAGGTGCCCGTCGCCGTCGGCGTGCCGGCCAGCCGCACGCCGGTGGCCGTGCGGGTGAGCGTGAGCCCGGCTGGCAGGCCGTCCCACGTGACGGTCGGGTCCGGATAGCCGCCGACCGCGGTGTCCCGCGGGGTGAGGGCGAGCCCGCGCGCGACCGTCAGGTCGGCCGCGGCGGCGACGGACGCGTGCGCGCGCACGACGACGTCGACCGCGACCGGGGCGGTCCGGTAGCCCGAGTCGAGCGTCGCGGTCACGTGGTGGGTGCCGGCCGCGGTCGGGGTCCCCGTCAGACGCAGCGCACCACCCGTGAGCTGCAGCGTCATGCCGGGCGGCACGCCGCCGACGTCGGTCAGCCCGGCCGTGGGGGTCGAGGAGACCGTCCCGAGGCCGACGGTCGCGGACTCGCCGACCCACGGCTGCGTCGGGGCCGTCGGCGTGAAGGTCACGGGCGAGGGCACGACGATCTTGACGACCCGGTCGACCGTCAGCGAGTTCGCCACGTCGGCGTGGATCGTCATGTCCCACACGCCGTAGCCCGTGCCGGGGTTGCCCGTCATCGTGCCGGTCGTCGTGCTGCCGGACTTGCTCGTCGAGAAGGTCAGCCAGCCCGGCTTGCCGGCCGTGACCGAGACGTCGGGGGCCGGGTTCCCCGTCACCGGGACCGTCCACGTGGTCGTCGTCGAGGCCGGGAAGACGTACTCGTCGCTGCCGCCGATCGACGGCATCTCGTAGGACGGCTCGCCCACGTTGGCGCCGATGCCCTCGAACGTCACGGAGACGTTGGAGTTGTTCGTCACCGCGGCGACGAGCAGGGTGATCGACTTGACGTGGCCGCGGTCGAAGCCGGACTGGAACGACAGCACCGCGACGTCGCCGACGTACTCGGGCGTGTACCTGATGGTCAGCCAGTCGCCCGCCGGGCCGCCGGTGCGGCTCAGGCCGCCGACCTGCGCCACGCGGCCGTTCACGTCGACGGCCCGCAGGCCGAACGTCACGGCGCTCGGCTGGTTCGGCACGACGTCGCGGTACCTGAGGGTGATGCGATCGGCGCCGTTCTGCTCGATGTTCACGCTCGTCGGCGCGGTCCACACCACCTGCGCGGAGCCGAAGTTGCAGCCGATCGCGTCCGGCACCCGCACGTCGAGCTTCATCGTGCCCGTGCCCATGGTGACGGCGTTGTTGCCGGACGGGCTGCACGTGTCGTTGCCCGGCACGAGCGTCATCGGGCCCATCGAGTTCCCGGCGAAGTCGTCGACGCTGAACCCGACGTCCGCCGCGGTCGCGGGCGATGCGAGCGCGCCGACGAGCGACGCGAGCGCGAGGACCGCGACCGTCAGCAGGGCGGTGAGTCGCTGGGCGGGGGGCACGGGAGAGCGCATGAGTTCCTCCGGTACGCGCTGGGCCGAACGGGTGAGGCCCCCGGCGGACCGGCGTGCGGGCGGTACCGATACCTGCGGCGGGACCGATGCCTGCGGCGGTACCGTCGCGGGCATGGGGGTGGTCCTTGTCCACGGCGTCCGCACGTCGCGAACGATGTGGCGTCCGCAGCTCGAGGCGCTCGACCGCGCGGGCGTGCCGGCGGTCGCGGTCGACCTCCCGGGGCACGGGAGCCGGGCGGGGGAGCGGTTCACGCTCGACGGCGCGGTCGAGGCCGTCGCTGCGGGCGTCGACGGGCTGGGCGGCCGCGCGCTCGTCGTCGGGCTCTCGCTCGGCGGCTACGTCGCGATCGCGCACGCCGCGCGGCGGCCCGGGCAGGTGGCGGGTCTCGTCGCGGCCGCGTGCTGCACCCGGCCGCGGCGCGTCCTGGTCGGCGGGTGGTCCGCGCTCGCGGCCGGGATCGGCCGGCTGCCCGACGGCGGGGCGCGGCTCAACGACGGGTTCGCGCGTCGGCTCGTCGGCGAGCGCGGCCTGGCCGACCTCGGCGCGGGCGGGTTCACGCTGGAGGTCATGCCCGACGTGCTGCGCGAGGTCGGCATGCTGGACCCCGTGGCCGCGCTCGGCGCGGTGAGCGCGCCCGTGTGGCTCGTCAACGGCCGCTACGACCACTTCCGGGCCGACGAGCGCCGCTACCTCGCGGCGTGCCGCGACGGCCGGCTCGTCGTGATCCCGGGCGCGACCCATCTCGTCAGCGTCGTCGCACCCGTGTCGTTCATGCGCGTGCTGCTCGAGGCGCACGACGAGGTGGGCACCGACTGACGGTGCGCGCGCCGGTCAGCCGCGCGCGCGCCGGGCCGCCGCGCGTCGGGCCTTGCGGCTGCGGTCGACGAGGCCGAGCCCGGCCAGCGCGTCGGCCAGCGAGCCGTCGACGTGCACCTCGATCTCGTCGTCGGAGTGCTGCGTGACCTGCGTCAGCGTCCCGTCGGCGGTGCGGTGGTAGACGTGCGGACCGATCGCGTCGGCCTCGCCCTGCCTCATGCGCGCGATCGTGGCCATGAGGTGCGCGGCGCGCAGCACCTGCTCGTCGCGCACCGCGTGCACGAGCAGCACGCGGGCGTCGGGCACCGCGACGAGGAGGCCGAACCGTCCGTCGTCGGGCAGGTCCGGCTCGCCCACGGCCGCCAGCAGGTCCTCGACGACGAGCAGGCGGCTCGCGCCGAGAGGGTCGGCGGCCTCGAACGCGTGCACCGCGTGCGCGGCGAGCTGGTGCTCGGGCGTCGGCAGGGTGCGCAGCCCCGCGAGGGCGTCGTCGACGCTGCACCCGGGGGCGTCGGTGAGCCTGCCGTCGTGCAGGACGGCCGCGACCGCGACGAGGCCGCCGCCGAGCTCGCGTGCGTCCGGCGGGGCCACCTCGGGGTCGAGCAGCAGGCGGGCGACGAGGAGCCCGGGCGCGTCGGTCATGGGTCTGCTCAGCCGATCAGCCCGAGCGCCGCCATCGCCTCGGCGAACGGCCCGTCGACGACGACGTGCACGCCCGACCCGGTGTCGCGCGTGATGGGCGTGAGCTCGGCGCCCGGCTGCGCACGGAAGTAGACGTGGGGGCTGAGTGGCCCGGGCTCGCTCTGGCGTGACCGCGCGATGCCGATCATGAGCTGCACGGCCGCCACGACGGTCGAGTCGCGCGGCACGTGCACCAGCAGGCAGGTGCGGTCGGGGACGGCGACGAGCACGCCGTGCGTCGGCGCGGGGGCGCCCACCGACGCGAGCAGGTCGTCGAGCAGGAGGACCCGGCTCGCACCGAAGAAGTCGTCCGCGAGGAACACGTGCACGTCGTGCTCCTCGTGCCGGTACGCGGGTGCCGGGAGCCGGCGCAGGCCGGCCAGCGCGGGCGCTCCGGTGACAGCCCAGCCGCCCAGCGCCGCGCCGTCCCACAGCAGCGCGATCGTCTCGGGGTAGTCGATCGCGGCGCGCACGACGAGGTCCGGGCCGAGGCGCGGGCCCGCGGCGGGGTCGTCGTGCGGCAGGTCGAGGACCGACAGCACGCGCGCGACGAGCTGGTCGGCGACCTCGTCGACCGATGACGGGAGCGTGCGCTCGCGTGCGGTCGCGAGGTTGTGGACGTGCTCGTCGACCAGTGCGGACCAGTCCGAGCGCTCGTACGAGGGCAGGACGCGCGCCAGGTTGGCCAGCCCGTAGATCCCCTCGGCGGTGCGCACGTGGTCGTCGCCGGCGACCGGGTCGACGAACCCGGCCCGGGCGAACGCCGCGACGGCGTGCGCCCGCAGCCAGTGCGCGTCGGAGGACGTCAGGGGCGGGAGCTTCGCCTCGGTGCTGCCGCCCGGCGCCCACGCGGTGGCGTCCCCCGGTGCCGAACCCGACGCGGGCGCCGAGGAGCCGGAGCCCCCGGGTCGCGACGCCGGCTCGTCGGATCGCGTTCGGCGCGAGAAGAGGCCCATAGGTCGGACGCTACGCGAGCCCGAGCGACCATGCGCGCACGCCGCCCACGATCCCCGCCTCGTTCGGCACGACGACGACGCGGTCCCCGAGCCGGTCGAGCACCGTGCGGGTCACGTGCCGCGAGTTGCCGCCGCCCAGGTACAGGCGGTCCCAGCGGAAGACGGGCCACAGCCCCTCGACCGCGCGGGCCACCCGCCGGGACCAGATCGCGTTGCCGAGCCGCCGTCGCTCGACCTGGCCGATGTACGCGTCGTAGGTCAGCCCCCAGCGCACGGGGGCGTGCGACAGCTCGAGGTGGGGCGAGAGCCGGCCGCCGTCGAACAACGCCGAACCGAGGCCCGTGCCGAGCGTGAGGACCAGCTCGAGCCCGGCGCCCGTGACGACGCCCGCACCGTGCACCTCGGCGTCGTTGAGCACGATCGCGGGCAGCTCGAGCCGCTGCTCGAGCAACGCGCGGATGTCGCGGTCCGTCCACTGCTCCAGCAGGTCGGGGTCGACCGGCGTGCGCGGTCCGTCCGTGGTCACGTAGTGCGGGGTCGCGACGACGACGCCGTGCCGGATCATGCCCGGCAGCCCGATCGTGGCGCGGTCGGCCGCCGGCAGCCGCGCGGCGAGGCCCGCGATCGTGTCGGCGAGCCGCTGCGGCGGCAGCGGGTACGGCGTCGGCACGCGGATGCGCGGCGCGTGCAGGGTGCCGGCCGCGTCCAGCACGGACGCCTTGATGCCGCCGCCGCCGCAGTCGACGGCCAGCGTCCAGGGATCGGTGCCGGGCACGGGGCCACGCTAGTGCGCCCGCAGGTCGCGCGCCGGGACGCCGGTCGGACGCAGTTCGGTGGGCAGATCTGCGGTGGGTGGGTTCTCGGTGGGTAGGTTGGCGCCGTGACCGACGTCCGCCTGCGCCTCGACCTCGCGTACGACGGCACGGACTTCGCCGGGTGGGCGCGCCAGCCCGGGCTGCGCACCGTGCAGGGCACGCTCGAGGACGGCCTCGCGACGATCCTGCGCACGGGTCCGCGCGGCGTGCCGGCACCGCGGCTCGTCGTCGCGGGTCGCACGGACGCAGGTGTGCACGCGCGCGGGCAGGTCGCGCACGTCGACGTGGACGACGAGGCGCTGCAGGCCGCCCGTGGTCGCAGCGCGCGCGACCCCCTGGACGCGCTGCTCACCCGCCTGGCGGGCGTCCTGCCGCGCGACCTCGTCGTGCACCGGGTCTCGACCGCGCCGGCGGGCTTCGACGCGCGCTTCTCGGCGCTGCGCCGCCGGTACGCGTACCGCGTGTGCGACGACGCCGCGGCGCGCGACCCGCTCGTGCGCGGCCACGTGCTGTGGCACGCGCGTGCGCTGGACGTCGCGGCGATGACGGCGGCGGCCGCGTCGCTCGTCGGGCTGCACGACTTCGCGGCCTACTGCAAGCCGCGCCCCGACGCGACGACGATCCGCACGCTCGAGCTGTTCACCTGGTCGCGCCCGACGGCAGGCCCCGACGCGGGTCTCGTCGTCGCGAGCGTGCAGGCGGACGCGTTCTGCCACTCGATGGTGCGCTCGCTCGTCGGCGCGAGCCTGGCCGTCGGTGAGGGGCGCCGCCCGCTCGGGTGGCCGGCCGAGCTGCTCGCCGCTCGTCGTCGGGACGCGGCCGCGCACGTCGTCGCGGCGCACGGTCTCACGCTCGAGGCGGTCGAGTACCCCGATGACGACGAGCTCGCGGGGCGCGCGGACCGCACGCGCGCGCGCCGTGGCACGGACGAGGTCGCGCCGCCGGGCGACTGCTGCTGACCTCGCGTGCCAGGGCACCGCCGGGCACGCCGGCTGAGAGGATGGCCCCGATCCCAGGAGGACTCGTGAGCGTGACGACCGAGCGTGACGTGCTGGCTTTCGCCGAGCCGCCCGAGGCGGTGCTCGCCGCCCTCGGCGTCACCGCCGACGGTCTCTCCGACGAGCGGGCCGCGCAACGGCTGGCGCGGTTCGGCGCGAACCGGCTGCCCGAGCCGCCGCGGCAGTCCGCCGTGCTGCGCTTCCTCGGCCACTTCGACGACGTGCTGATCTATATCCTGCTCGCGGCGGCGGTGGCCAAGGCGATCCTCGGGGACTGGGTGGACTTCGCGGTCATCCTGGCGGTGGCCGTCGCCAACGCGGTCGTCGGCTACGTGCAGGAGGGCCGTGCCGACAAGGCGCTCGCGGGCATCGCCACGATGCTCTCGCTCGAGGCCGACGTGCTGCGCGACGGCGAGTGGCACGCGGTCGCCGCGGACGGTCTCGTGCCGGGTGACGTCGTGCGCGTGCGGTCGGGCGACCGTGTCCCGGCGGACGTGCGGCTGCTCGAGGCCACGTCGCTGCAGGTCGAGGAGGCGGCGCTGACCGGCGAGTCGGTGCCCGCGCACAAGGACGTCGCGGAGGTCGGTACCGACGCGGGCGTCGGCGACCGCTCGTGCATGCTCTTCTCGGGCACGATCGTCACGTCGGGCCGCGGCGTCGGTGTGGTCACCGCGACGGGCGCCCGCACCGAGATCGGGCGCATCCAGACGCTCGTCGCGGGGGTGGACCATCTCGACACGCCGCTGACGCGTCAGCTCGCGCGCCTGGGCAAGCAGCTCAGCCTGCTGATCCTGCTCATGGCGGCCGTGATGCTCGTCATCGGCAGGGTGATCCACGACTTCGAGCTCGGCGAGCTGGTCTCGGCCGCGATCGGGTTCGCGGTCGCCGCCGTGCCCGAGGGCCTGCCCGCGCTCGTGACCGTGACGCTCGCGCTCGGCGTGCAGCAGATGGCGCACCGCAACGCGATCACGCGCAAGCTCACGTCCGTCGAGGGTCTGGGCTCGGTCACGACGATCTGCTCGGACAAGACCGGGACCCTGACCCGCAACGAGATGACGGCCCGTACGGTCGTCACCGCGGACGGGCGGTACACCGTCGACGGACTCGGCTACGAGCCGCTCGGCGCGGTCCGGTCGAGTTCCGGGTCGGCTTCCGGTGCGTCTCTCGTGGACGGGTCCGACGAGGTCGCGAGCCTGGCGACCCACCGCGACCTCGCGGCGCTCGTCACGGCCGGCGCGCTGTGCAACGACGCCCGGGTCGCGCGCGACGAGGCCGGCCACTGGGGCATCGTCGGGCAGCCGACCGAGGGCGCCCTCGTGGTCCTCGCGGACAAGCTCGGCTGGGTCTCGACGTCGACGCGGCTCGCGCAGGTGCCGTTCGAGTCCTCGACGAAGTACGCCGCGACGCTCGACGAGCTCGCCGACGGCTCGCGGCACGTGCACCTGCTCGGCGCGCCCGACCGGCTGCTCGCGCGCTGCACCACGCAGCGCACCGCGGCCGGTGCGGCCCCGGTCGACGTCGCGTTCTGGGAGGGCGTGATCGACGAGCTGGGCGGTCAGGGGCTGCGCGTGCTCGCGACAGCCCACCGCGCGGCACCGGGCGCCGAGTCGCTCACGACCGAGGACGTGGGTGAGGAGCTCGAGCTGCTCGGGCTCGTCGGCATCGTCGACCCGCCGCGCCCCGAGGCGATCGCCGCGATCGCCGACTGCCACCGCGCGGGCATCCGCGTGAAGATGATCACGGGCGACCACGCAGGCACCGCGCTCGCGATCGCCGGCGAGCTCGGCATGGTCGACGTCGGCGAACCCGACTCCGACGGCCGCGTCGAGGTGCTCACGGGCGTCGAGCTCGAGGCGATGACCAACGAGCAGCTGCGCCGCCGCGTACGCGACGTCGACGTGTTCGCGCGCACGTCGCCGGAGCACAAGATCCGGATCGTGCGGGCGCTGCAGTCGTTCGGCGAGGTCGTCGCGATGACCGGTGACGGCGTCAACGACGCGCCCGCGCTCACGCGCGCCGACATCGGCATCGCGATGGGCATCAAGGGCACCGAGGCCACCAAGGAGGCCGCGGACATCGTCCTGGCCGACGACAACTTCGCGACGATCGAGCGGGCCGTCGAGGAGGGCCGCCGGATCTACGACAACATCCGCAAGTCGGTCGCGTTCCTGCTCCCGACGAACGGCGCGCAGTCGCTGGTCATCCTCGTGGCCGTGCTGCTGGGCCTGGCGCTGCCGCTCACGCCGGTGCAGATCCTGTGGGTCAACCTGGTCACGGCCGTGACGCTCTCGCTCGCGCTCGCGGGCGAGCCTGCCGAGCCGGGCATCATGAAGCGCCCGCCGCGCTCGCCGGACGAGCACGTGATCTCGCGGCCGACGTTGATCCTGGTGCTGTTCGCCTCGGTCGTGATCGGCGTCGCGACCCTGGTCGTGTTCGTCCTCGAGAAGGAGCAGCTCGGGGTCAGCGACGTGCATGCCCAGACCTCGGCCGTCACGATGCTGGCTCTCGCGCAGCTCGCCTACCTGCTCAACTGCCGCTTCCTGGGCTCGTCGAGCCTGACCTGGCGGGTGCTGACGGGCAACCGGCTGGTGTGGGTCGCCGCGGGTGCGCTGATCGTGCTGCAGCTCGTCTTCACGTACGTGCCGTTCATGCACGACTGGTTCGGCTCGGCGCCGATCGGCGCGCGCGACTGGGCGATCACGGTCGTCGGCGCAGTCGTCGTCTTCCTGCTCGTCGAGGTCGCCAAGGCCCTCGTGCGCCGGTCGTTCCCGCCCGCACCGACCCCGCGGCGTCTCGCGACCTACACCTCGTCCTCGTCGTCGTCGCGGTAGTCCTCCTCGGGGACGTATTCCTCGTCGATGAGGTGCACGGCCGCCTCCTCGGCGCTCGCAGCCCCGCCGGAGACGCCCGCGTCGCGCGCGAACGTGTCGTTGCCGCCCGCCGCGAGCGCGCCGTCGTCCTCGACGAGCCGCCCGGCGCGGCGCTCCTCGCGGTCGCCCGTGATCCGCGGTCGCTGCTCCCAGACCTCGGGCTCCTCCTGGACGATGCGCTGGTCGATCGTCTCGCGGTGACGCTCCTCCCACGGTGTCTCGCCGTAGTGCGTGTGGCGTTCCCGCTCGGGCGGGGAGTAGCCCTCGTCGAGCAGGTCGCCCACGCCTCGCTCGACCAGCGTGTCCTCGAGGGGGAGCTGGTCGCTGTCGCCCTCGCTGCCGAGGGCCTGGTCGTCGCTGGTGCCGGGCGTGTGGCTCATGACACGAATCTCGCACCGTGGACCCTCCGGCGCCAGCGCCGGAGGTCCGTGGCGTGCGCATTGCGCTTGGTCGAGCACGGCCGGGCGTCGAGACTGGGGCCATGGGCCACCTGGACGTGATGGGGGTCGGGTACACGCTGCCCGACGGTCGACCGCTGCTGGACGACGTGACGTTCCGGGTCGGCGACGGTGCGCGGGTCGCGCTCGTCGGGCCCAACGGCGTGGGCAAGACGACACTGCTGCGCCTCGTCACGGGCGACGAGCAGCCGCACGCCGGTTCGGTCGCGCGCAGCGGTGGCCTGGGCGTCATGCGTCAGGACGTCGGGCGGATCGACGACGAGCGCAGCGTGCGTGACCTGCTCGCGTCGCTCGCGCCGGCGGCCGTCCGGGACGCCGCGGCGGAGCTCTCGGCGTCCGAGCTGGCCATGATGGAGGTCGACGACGAGCCCGCCCAGCTCCGGTACGCACAGGCGCTGGTCGACTGGGCCGACGTCGGCGGCTACGAGGCCGAGGCCGGCTGGGACCAGGTGACCGATGCGGTGCTCTCGATCCCGTTCGAGCGTGCGCAGCACCGCACGGTCCGCACCCTGTCGGGCGGCGAGCAGAAGCGGCTCGTGCTCGAGGCGCTGCTGCGGGGCCCCGACGAGGTGCTCCTGCTCGACGAGCCGGACAACGCGCTCGACGTCCCGACCAAGCGCTGGCTCGAGGACCGGCTCGTCACGTCCCCCAAGACCGTGCTGCTGGTCAGCCACGACCGCGAGCTGCTGGCCCGGGTGGCGACGCACGTCGCGACGCTCGAACCGTCACCGGCCGGTGCGTCCGTGTGGGTGCACGGCGGCAGTTTCGCGACGTACCACGAGGCCCGTGAGCAGCGCCTGAGTCGCGCCGACGAGCTGCTGCGCCGCTGGCACGAGGAGCACGCCAAGCTCCGCACCCTCATGCTCACGTTCAAGCAGAAGGCCGCGTACAACTCCGACATGTCCTCGCGGTACCAGGCGGCCCAGACGCGGCTGCGCAGGTTCGAGGAGGCCGGCCCGCCCGCCGTGCGCGTGCGCGAGCAGTCCGTGGTGATGCGGCTGCGCGGCGGTCGCACGGCCAAGCGCGCGGTCGTCGCGAAGGGTCTCGAGCTCACGGGCCTCATGAAGCCCTTCGACCTCGAGGTGTTCTACGGCGAGCGCGTCGCGGTGCTGGGCTCGAACGGGTCGGGCAAGTCGCACTTCCTGCGGCTCCTGGCGGCGGGCGGCTCGGACCCGGGTCCCGAGCACGAGCCGGCCGACGACGTCGTCGTCGAACCCGTGGCGCACACCGGTTCGGTGGTGCTCGGCTCGCGCGTGCGGCCGGGCTGGTTCGCGCAGAACCGCACGCACCTCGACCTCGTCGGGCAGACGCTGCTCGACGTGCTGCACCGCGGCGACGGCCACCGCAAGGGCGTGGGCCGTGAACAGGCGAGCAAGGCGCTGGACCGCTACGAGCTCGTCGGGCAGGCGGAGCAGCGCTACGAGACGCTCTCGGGCGGCCAGCAGGCGCGGTTCCAGATCCTGCTCCTCGAGCTGGGTGGTGCGACGCTGCTGCTGCTCGACGAGCCGACCGACAACCTCGACCTGCACTCGGCCGAGGCGCTCGAGGACGGTCTCGAGGCGTTCGAGGGGACGGTCCTCGCGGTCACGCACGACCGCTGGTTCACGCGCACGTTCGACCGCTACCTCGTGTTCGGGGCCGACGGTACGGTCCGCGAGACGCCCGAGCCGGTGTGGGACGCGGCGCGCGTCGCACGCGTGCGCTGACGGCCCGGCCGGCGGCGTTCAGCCGACGACGAGGACGACGGCGAGCGCCGCCATCACGGCGGCGACCGCGAGGTCGAGGACCTGCCACGCGCGCGGCCGGGCGAACAGCGGCCGCAGGCGCGTCGCGCCGAAGCCGAGCCCCGCGAACCACGTGGCGCTCGCGAGCACCGCACCGACGCCGAACGCCCACGGCGCGGGCGACTGGTGCGCGAGCGTCCCGAGCAGGACGACGGTGTCGAGGTAGACGTGCGGGTTGAGGAACGTGAGGGCCAGGCACGTCCCGACGACCGCGCGCAGCGTCGAGGGGCCCTCGGTCGCGGGGTCCAGCCGCTCGGGATGCCGCGCGCGCAGCACCGCGGCGACCGCGAGCCAGAGCAGGAACGCGGCGCCGATCCAGCGTGTCGCGGTGAGGACGGCGGGGTGCGACGAGACCAGCGGGCCGAGCCCGGCGATCCCGACGGCCACCAGCAGCAGGTCGCTCAGCGTGCAGAGCGTGACGACGACCGCGACGTGCTCGCGCCGGATGCCCTGGCGCAGCACGAACGCGTTCTGCGCACCGATCGCCACGATCAGGCCCGCGCACGCGAGGAAGCCGGCGACGGCGGATGAACCCACGGCGACGACGCTAGGGACCTCGTCCGGTGAAGTCCATCTCAGGAAACTTCGCTGGCGTTAGCATCGCTTCATGTCTACACCGGTCCGGCCCTACGACCGCGAGCAGCTGCGCGCGCTGGCCACCGTGCTCGACGAGGGCAGCTTCGAGGCCGCCGCGGCGCGGCTGCACCTCACGCCGTCGGCCGTGAGCCAGCGCGTGCGCGCGCTGGAGCAGCGGGCCGGTCGCGTGCTCGTCGTGCGCTCGAGGCCGTGCCGTGCGACCGACGACGGCGCGGTGCTCGCCCGGCTCGCGGGCCAGGTCGCGCTGCTCGAGCGGGACGCCGCCGACGCGCTCGGCGGGGGCGCCCGCGACGCGAGCGACTCCGGCCCGGTTCGCCTCGCGGTCGCGGTCAACGCCGACTCGCTGTCGAGCTGGTTCCCCGCCGCGCTCGTCGGGCTGCCCGCCGACGTGCTCGTCGACCTGCGCCGCGAGGACCAGGACCGGACGGCCGCGCTGCTGCGGGACGGTTCGGTGACCGCCGCGGTCACGTCCGACGCGCACCCGGTGCAGGGCTGCCGCGTGCGGCCGCTGGGGGCGATGCGCTACGTCGCGGTCGCCGCGCCAGCGTTCCGCGACCGGTGGTTCCCGGGACCGCTCGACGCGGCCGCGCTGGACCGGGCGCCCGTCGTCGCGTTCAACCGGGCCGACGCGTTGCAGCACCGGTTCGCCGAGCGGCTCGTCGGCCGGGCCGTGGCGCCGCCCGTGCACTACGTGCCGTCCAACGGCGCGTTCGTCGCGCTGCTGGCGGCGGGGCTCGGGTGGGGGATGGTCGGCGAGCAGTCGCTCGCGCCGCTGCTGGCCGACGGCTCGCTCGTCGTGCTCGCGCCCGACGGCCACCTGGACGTGCCGCTGCACTGGCAGCACTGGGCGCTGCGCACCCCCACGCTCGACGACCTCACCGACCGCGTGGTCCGTGCGGCACGAACGGCCCTGCGCTCGCCGCCGGCGGTGTGACGCAGACGGTTTTGACCCGTGGCGACGCGCGCGGGTAGTCTGGGCCGCTGTTGTGCGTCCCTGTCGTGCGCCCGTGGCTTCTCACCACGCGGACCGATGGTCAGGACCGGTGCGAATCCCACTCGCCGGACCGCGGATGCGCCACCGACAGCAACGGAAGGTCCACCGCGCCCTGCGGCGGGTCCGACCGACACACGACGCAACAAGAGACGAAGGCTACGACCGTGCGTACGTACACCCCGAAGCCGGGCGAGATCGAGCGGAACTGGTACGTCATCGACGCAACCGATGTCGTCCTGGGCCGCCTGGCCACCCACGTGGCCACCCTCCTGCGCGGCAAGCACAAGGCCACCTTCGCGCCCCACGTCGACGGCGGTGACTTCGTCATCGTCATCAACGCGGAGAAGGTCGCCCTCACCGGCAACAAGCGCGAGGCCAAGCTCGCCTACCGCCACTCCGGGTACCCGGGCGGCCTGCGGGCCACCCCGTACTCGGAGCTCCTCGAGAAGCACCCCGAGCGGGCGATCGAGAAGGCGGTGCGCGGCATGCTCCCCAAGAGCTCGCTCGCACGTCAGCAGCTCGGCAAGCTCAAGGTCTACCGCGGTGCCGAGCACCCGCACCAGGCGCAGCAGCCGAAGCCGTTCGAGATCACCCAGGTCGCGCAGCAGGCCTGAGGCCGGCGCGAGTAGAGACGACAGGACACCCACGTGGCAGAGACGACGGTCGACATCGACCTCGAGGGCGACGAGACGCCCACCAGCTACACCTCGGAGACCGTGGCCCCCACCGGCCGTGGTCAGAGCATCACCGCTCCCGCGCAGGCCCTCGGCCGCCGCAAGGAGGCGATCGCCCGCGTTCGTCTGGTGCCCGGCACCGGCGAGTGGAAGATCAACGGCCGCACCCTCGAGGACTACTTCCCGAACAAGGTGCACCAGCAGCTCGTGAACTCCCCGCTCAAGCTCGTCGACGTCGAGGGGCGTTTCGACGTCACCGTGCGCGTCACGGGTGGCGGCGTGTCCGGCCAGGCCGGCGCCGTGCGCCTGGGCATCGCCCGCGCGCTCAACGCGATCGACGCCGAGCACAACCGCCCGGCCCTCAAGAAGGCCGGCTTCCTGACCCGCGACGCGCGCGTCGTCGAGCGCAAGAAGGCCGGTCTCAAGAAGGCTCGCAAGGCACCCCAGTACTCGAAGCGCTGATCCAGCGCCCAGGCCCGATGGCCCCGACGGTCCTTGCGACCAGCGGGGCCATCGGCGTCTGTGCACGACGTCCGGCAGAACGACGACGGCGAGCACGACGAACGACGAGCACGACGAACGACGACGCCGCCGGTGCGGGCTACCGTGGCGCTGACGACGAAGGAGTCCGACATGGGTGAGCTGTTCGGCACCGACGGGGTGCGGGGCCTGGCCAACAGCGACGTGACGGCCGAGCTCGCGCTCGACCTGGCGGTCGCCGCCGCGCACGTGCTGGGCACGCGCGGCGAGTTCGAGGGGCACCGCCCGCGCGCCGTCGTCGGGCGTGACTCGCGCGCCTCGGGCGAGTTCCTCGCGGCCGCGACGTGCGCCGGTCTGGCGTCCGCGGGAGTCGACGTGGTCAACGTCGGCGTGCTGCCGACGCCGGCGGTCGCGTACCTCACCGGGACGATGGGAGTCGACATCGGAGTCGTGCTCTCGGCGTCCCACAACCCCATGCCGGACAACGGCATCAAGTTCCTCGCGCGCGGCGGGCACAAGCTCGACGACGACCTCGAGGCACAGATCGAGGCGCGGATCGGGGAGTCGTGGCAGCGACCCCTCGGCGGTGACGTCGGGCGCATCCGGGTCGACACCGGCAGCGCGGGCGACGCGTACGTCGCGCATCTCGTCGGGACGATCGGCGTCTCGCTGGAGGGCGTGCGGATCGCGGTCGACTGCGCGAACGGCGCGGCGAGCGAGGTGGGTCCGGCGGCGCTGCGCGAGGCCGGCGCGGACGTCGTCGTCATCAACGCGTCGCCCGACGGGCGCAACATCAACGAGAAGTGCGGCTCGACGCACCCCGAGCAGCTCCAGGCCGCGGTCGTCGCCTCCGGTGCGCAGCTCGGCGTCGCGTTCGACGGGGACGCGGACCGCTGCCTGGCGGTCGACCGGTTCGGCACGCTCGTCGACGGCGACCAGATCATGGGCGTGCTCGCGGTCTCGCTGCGCGACGCCGGTGCGCTCACGGACGACACGCTCGTGACGACCGTGATGAGCAACCTGGGCCTGCGCCTGGCCATGGAGGCGACGGGCATCCGCACGGTCGAGACGGCCGTCGGTGACCGGTACGTGCTCGAGGCGATGCGGGTGGGCGGCTACAGCCTCGGCGGAGAGCAGTCCGGGCACATCATCATGGCGGCGCACGCGACCACGGGCGACGGCGTGCTGACCGCGCTGCAGCTCGCGGCCCGCGTCGCGGCGACCGGTGAGCCGCTCGACGTCCTCGCCGGGCACGTCGCACGGCTCCCGCAGACGCTCGTCAACGTCCCCGGCGTGGACAAGGCCCGCACGGGCGACGCGGTGCTCGCGGCCGCGATCGCCGAGGCCGAGTCGCGGCTGGGCCGCACCGGACGCGTGCTGCTGCGCCCCAGCGGGACCGAACCGCTCGTGCGCGTCATGGTCGAGGCCGCGACGCAGGACGACGCCGACCGCACCGCGCACTCGCTGGCCGACGTCGTGCGGGACCGGCTCGCGCTGTGACGAGCCGCGACCAGCAGGTCCGCGAGCTCGTGCTGCGGCTGCTCGACGGCGTCGGTGAGGGCGTGGCGTCGATCGTGCGCGCCGGGCACCCCGTGCTGCGCGGTGTCGCGCTGCCGTACGACGCCCAGCTCTCGCCGGACGAGCTCACCGCGCTCGTGTCGCTCATGCGCCGCACGATGCGCGCCGCACCCGGTGTCGGGCTCGCCGCGCCGCAGCTCGGCCTGCCGCTCGCGCTCGCGGTCGTCGAGGACCCGGGAGTGGCGTCCGAGACGGTCGCAGAGGTGCGCGAGCGTGCGCCGTTGCCGTTCCGGGTGCTCGTGAACCCGGCGTACGAGCCCGCGCTGCACGCCGAGCGCGCCGCGTTCTACGAGGGCTGCCTGTCGGTCCCCGGTCTGCAGGCGGTGGTCGGCCGGTGGCGCGCGGTGCGCCTCACGGGATCCGACGAGACGGGCGCGGCGCTCGACGAGATCGTCACCGGATGGTCCGCGCGCATCGTGCAGCACGAGACCGACCACCTCGGCGGCACGCTCTACCTCGACCGCGCCGAGCTGCGCTCGCTCGCCGCGGCGGACCAGATCGGGCTGCGCTGGACGAGCGAGCCCCGGCCGGAGGCGGCGTCCGCCGCGCTCGGCTTCGTGCTGCCGACCTGAGGTTCGGCGCGCGGAACCGGCGGGGCACGTACCGTGGGTCGGGGAACACGGGTGCGGGCCGGCGCGTTGACCGGTCGTCCGGCAGGCGAGCGAGGGTGAGGCATGGAGCACTGGGCACTCGAGCTCGCCTCGTCACCATGGATCTACGTGGTGATGTACCTGTTCGCGACGATCGACGGCTTCTTCCCGCCGATCCCCAGCGAGTCCGTCGTCATCGCGCTCGCGGCCGTCGCCGTCTCGACGGGCGAGCCCAACATCTGGCTGCTCATCCCGGTCGCCGCCGCCGGCGCGTTCACCGGTGACCAGATCGCCTACCTCATCGGGTCCAAGGTGCGCGTGCACGAGCTGCGCATCTTCCGGTCCCCGAAGGGTCGGCAGGCGCTCGACTGGGCCGAGCGGGCGCTCGACCGCCGCGGCGCGTCGTTCATCATCGCCGCGCGCTACATCCCGATCGGCCGGGTCGCGGTCAACATGACCGCGGGTGCCGTCGGGTTCCCGCACCGACGGTTCACCCTGATCGCCGCGATCGCCGCCGTGCTGTGGGCGTCGTACTCGTCGCTCATCGGCATCGGGACCGGCGCGTGGCTCGGGGACAACACCGTGCTCGCGATCGTCGTGGGCATCATCGGGGGCATCGCGCTCGGCTTCGTCGTGGACTGGGTGCTGCGCCGCTGGCTGGACCGTACGGAGCCGCCTGCAGCGGGCGGACCGGCGACCACGCCCGAGGCGCGTGAGGAGTCGGCGAGCGAGCCTGTCGTCCCGGAACCGGGCGCGGCGGGCCGCTGAGCGGTCCTACAGCTTGCGCAGGCGGACGCGCTCGACGGAGTGGTCGCGGCCCTTGGTCAGGACCAACGTCGCGCGGCTGCGCGTGGGCAGGATGTTCTGCTCGAGGTTCGGTGCGTTGACCGAGTCCCAGATCTGCTCGGCGAAGGCGCTCGCCTGCTCGTCGGACAGCGACGCGTACCGGTGGAAGTACGACGCAGGGTCCGCGAACGCGGTCGCGCGCAGGCTCAGGAACCGGTCGACGTACCACTGCCGCACGTCGCCCGGCTTGGCGTCGACGTAGATCGAGAAGTCGAAGAAGTCGCTCACCGCGAGGCTCGAGACGCCGCCCTCGCCAGGCCGCGCCTGCTGCAGGACGTTGAGGCCCTCGACGATCAGCACGTCGGGGCGCTGCACCACGATCTCGCGGCCCGGGACGATGTCGTACGTCAGGTGGTCGTAGACGGGCGCCCGGACCTCGGAGCGGCCCGCCTTGACGGCCGAGACGAACCGCAGCAGCGCGCGCCGGTCGTACGACTCCGGGAAGCCCTTGCGCTGCATGAGGCCACGCCGCTCGAGCTCCGCGTTGGGGTACAGGAAGCCGTCGGTGGTGACGAGCTGGACGCGCGGTGTCGCCGGCCAGCGCGCGAGCAGCTCACGCAGCAGGCGGGCGGTGGTCGACTTGCCGACCGCGACGGACCCCGCGACGCCGATGACGAACGGGGTGGGCGTGATGTCCCCGCGCAGGAACGTGCTCGACGCGTCGTGCAGGCCGCGCGTCGCCTCGATGTACAGGTCGAGCAGGCGCGAGATCGGGCGGTAGATCGCGTCGACCTCGGCGAGGTCGATCGGGTCGCCGAGGCCGGCCAGCCGCTCGACGTCCGCGTCGGTCAGCGGCAGCGGCGTGGACGCCGACAACCGGGCCCACGCCGCCCGGTCCAGGTCGACGTAAGGGCTGGCGGGGGCGAGTGACGGCGTCGACGGCGTCGGGAGCACCCCCCGATTCTGCCGGACGCCCGACCCGGTGCGCGCCTGGGCGCGGTGGGGCCTGCGGATAGACTCGCCGGCATGTGTGGAATCGTCGGTTACGTCGGTAGCCCGGTCGCCAGCGCCCGCCCGCTCGACGTGGTCCTGGAAGGTCTGCGGCGGCTCGAGTACCGCGGGTACGACTCGGCGGGTGTGGCCCTCGTCGGCCCCGAGCACGAGCTCGCGACCGCGAAGAAGGCCGGCAAGCTCGCCAACCTCGTCGAGGAGATCGACCACCACCCGCTGCCGGACGCGACCGCCGCGATCGGGCACACCCGCTGGGCGACGCACGGCGGCCCCACCGACGTGAACGCGCACCCGCACGTCGCGGGCAGGCTGGCGGTGATCCACAACGGCATCGTCGAGAACTTCGCGGTGCTCAAGGCCGAGCTGCTCGCGGCGGGCGTGGAGTTCACGTCCGAGACGGACACCGAGGTCGCCGCGCACCTGATCTCCCGTGCGTACGACGAGACGGGCGACCTGACCGCGGCGATGGCGCAGGTCGCGCGCACGCTCGACGGCACCTTCACGTTGCTCGCGGTGCACGCCGACGATCCCGCGACCGTCGTCGGTGCGCGGCACGACTCGCCGCTCGTCGTCGGGCTGGGCGAGGGCGAGAACTTCCTGGGGTCGGACGTCGCGGCGTTCATCGCGCACACGCGCGAGGCGCTCGAGCTCGGGCAGGACCAGGTCGTCACGATCACGCCCGACGCGGTCGTCGTGACCGGCTTCGACGGCACGCCCGCCGCCGCCCGCCGCTTCACGGTCGACTGGGACGCCGCGGCCGCCGAGAAGGGTGGCTTCCGGTCCTTCATGGACAAGGAGATCCACGACCAGCCGCACGCCGTCGCGGACACGCTGCTGGGGCGGACCGACGTGCAGGGCAGGCTCGTGCTCGACGAGGTGCGCATCGACGAGGCGCTGCTGCGCGCGGTCGACAAGATCGTCGTCGTCGCGTGCGGTACCGCGGCCTACGCCGGGCACGTCGCCAAGTACGCGATCGAGCACTGGTGCCGCATCCCCGTCGAGGTCGAGCTCGCGCACGAGTTCCGCTACCGCGACCCGGTGGTCGACGAGCGCACGCTCGTCGTGGCCGTCTCGCAGTCCGGCGAGACGATGGACACCCTCATGGCCGTCCGGCACGCACGTGAGCAGGGTGCCCAGGTGCTCGCGATCGTCAACACGCACGGCTCGACGATCCCGCGCGAGTCCGACGCGGTGCTCTACACGCACGCGGGTCCGGAGATCGCGGTCGCCTCCACCAAGGCGTTCCTCGCGCAGATCACCGCCGCCTACCTGCTGGGCCTGTACCTCGCCCAGCTGCGCGGCAACATGTACGCCGACGAGGTCGCCGCGATCCTGGGCGAGCTGCGGGCGATCCCCGACAAGATCCAGCAGGTGCTCGACCGGGCCGGCCGCGTACGGGAGATCGCGCGCTGGATGGCGGACACGCAGTCGGTGCTGTTCCTGGGCCGGCACGTCGGCTTCCCGGTCGCGATGGAGGGTGCGCTCAAGCTCAAGGAGCTCGCGTACATCCACGCCGAGGGCTTCGCCGCGGGCGAGCTCAAGCACGGCCCGATCGCGCTCATCGAGCCGGGGCAGCCCGTGTTCGTCGTCGTGCCGTCCCCGCGCGGCCGGCACTCGCTGCACTCGAAGGTCGTCTCGAACATCCAGGAGATCCGCGCGCGCGGCGCCCGCACCCTGGTGATCGCGGAGGACGGCGACGAGGCGGTGCGGCCGTTCGCCGACGAGGTGTTCTACGTCCCGCAGACCCCCACGCTGCTGGCCCCGCTGCTGACCGTCGTGCCGCTGCAGATCTTCGCGTGCGAGCTCGCGACGGCCAAGGGGCTCGACGTGGACCAGCCGCGCAACCTCGCCAAGTCCGTCACGGTCGAGTAGCGCGTGGAGCTCGCCGACGCGCAGCGCGAGATCGAGACGATCTCGCGCGCCTACGGCCGGCTGTTCGACGTCGAGCGGACCGACGACTGGCTCGTGCTCAAGCTGAACGAGGAGGTCGGCGAGCTCACGCAGGCGTTCCTCACCCGCTCGGGCCGCACGCGTCACCGCGGGCTCACGCCCGAGCAGTCCGACGAGGCGGTGCGCGACGAGCTGGCCGACGTGCTGGCCCACGTCCTGGTGCTCGCGGAACGTCTGGGCGTGGACCTGGACGATGCGCTCGAACGCAAGTGGTTCCGCTACCGCCACCTCGTCACGGACGAGGACCGCGCCGGGCAGGACCGGGTTCCGGAGCGCCGCGCGTGATCGTCGGCGTGGGGATCGACGTGGTGGACGTCGCGCGGTTCGTCGCGACGCTGCACCGGGTGCCGGCGCTGCGCGAGCGGCTGTTCACGCCCGAGGAGCGCGAGATGCCCGAGACCTCGCTCGCGGCGCGGTTCGCCGCCAAGGAGGCGATCGCGAAAGCGCTCGGCGCGCCGCCGGGGATGTCCTGGCAGGACGCGACGGTGCGCCGGGTCGCGGGTGCGCAGCCCGAGGTCGAGGTGGTCGGGACGGTGCTCGCCCGTGCGCAGGCGCTCGGCGTGACACGCTTCCACCTGTCGATCTCGCACGACGCGGGCATCGCGTCCGCGATGGTGGTGGCCGAGCGGGGCTGACGGTCCCGTCGGGACGGATCGCGGACCGTCGGTGCGGGCAGGTCAGACGACGGGCACGCGTGCCGAGGTCGAGACGCCGTTCGCATAGCCCGCGACCTTCGGGCGCAGGGTCTCGCGAACGGAGAGCCGGGCGCCACGGTCGGCGTCCTGCACGCGGTAGGCCGACGACGTCGCACCCGCGATCGCGACCCCGTCGCGCAGCCACTGGAACGTGACGGTGCCCGCGAGGTCCCAGGTCGCCTTGGACGACCGCACGAGTGCGCCGACCTTCGCGGTGCCCGTCACCGTGGGCGGGGTCTTCGCCGTCGCGCCGAGGACGTGCACGTCGATCCGCGTCGTCGCACCCGTGAACGTCGCCGCCGCGGACAGCTTCTTGGTGATGACCGTGTCGTCACCGCTGTAGTAGAACGACTTCAGGAAGCCCGCCGGGTTGTCGGTGTTGCCGTACGGGATGGCGAACGTGTAGGCGGCGCCGCTCGCGAGGCCCCTCGTCGGGAAGGAGACGACCTGGGCGCCGGTCGAGCCGGAGGCGACGAGCGACGTCGTGCGCGGCGCCGTCGGCCATTGCCCGGTCGCGGACAGTGCGCTCGCGACCGACGACGCCGTGGCCGAGCTGAGCGCCACGTTGCCGGCCAACGCCGTGAGGCGGCCGTTGCCGGGCTCGACGACGTAGAAGCCCTGCGGGGGCCAGCTCGGCTCGGCGCCGTCCGCCGGCAGCACGATGCGGATCGCGGTGGCGCGCGCGCTCGCGGCCGTCCTGAGGCTGATCCCCGTGGTGCCCGTCCTGAGCAGCGTGGCCTGGGCCGCGGCGGGGACGAGGCCGGCGGGCGTGTAGTACCCCGAGGCGACCTTGCCGGTCACGTCGAGCACGCTGATCTGGTACCCGGTGCCGGAGGTGAGGCCCGTCAGGACGAAGCGGCCCTTCTCGTCGAGGACCGCAACCGAGGCGAAGTCGGAGCCCTTGGCCGTCGGCAGCCACGCGAGCACGACCTGAGCCTCGAGCGAGGCGCCGGCCGGGACGGTGACGGTGCCCTTGATGATCGACGAGCCGGCCGCGGCCGCGGGGCTCGCGCCGAGCAGGGCGGTCAGCAGCAGGGCCAGGAGCGCGGCGAGCGCCGCGGGCGCGAGGCGGCGGAGCGAGACGGACATGACGGTCCTCGGGGTCGACGACGTGGCGTGCCGGATCGACGCGCCCGAGGCGAGGATGCCGCATCGGGGCGGCTCCGCGGGGGGACGTCGCCCCGGGGGCCGCCCGAAGACACCCGCGGCGTCCGGAACGTCCGGGTCCGGCGCGACGACTTCACCCGATCGGCCGCAGCGGAGCTCAGGTGAGCGCGGGGGCCTCGCGCATCGGGTCGTGCAGCAGGTGCAGCCCCAGTCGCTCGGACAGCGCCCTGAGCGCCGCGACGCCGCGCACCGAGTTGCCCCGCTCGTCGAGCGGCGGGCTGAACACCCCGACGCCGAACTTGCCGGGGCTCACGGCGATCAGACCGCCCGAGACGCCGCTCTTGGCGGGCAGCCCGACGGTCAGCATCCACCGGCCGGAGTAGTCGTACATGCCGCAGGTCGCCATGATCGACAGCACGTGTCGCGTGACGTCCTCGGGCAGCACGCGCTCGCCGGTGACGGGGTTGGTGCCGCCGGTGGCGAGCGTCGCGGCCATCGCGGCCAGGTCGTGCGCGCTGACCAGCACGGCGCACTGCCGGAAGTAGGTGTCGACCGCGGCCTCGACGGGCGGCGCGAGCGAGCCGGACGCCGCCATGAGGTAGGCGAGCGCGCGGTTGCGGTCGCCGGTCGCGGACTCCGAGGCGTGCACGCGCTCGTCGACCGTCAGGGTCCGTCCGGCGCAGCGCGACATGAGGTCGAGGACCCGGTCGAACCGCTCGTCGCCGTCCGCCCCGCGCACGAGCGCCGTCGTGGCGATCGCGCCCGCGTTGATCATCGGGTTCGCGGGCCGTCCGGTGTGCGGTTCGAGGCTGATCGCGTTGAACGCGTCGCCGCTGGGCTCGGCGCCCACGTGCTCGAGCACCTCGTCGAGCCCCTGGTCCATCAGCGCGAGCGCGTAGACGAACGGTTTGGAGACGGACTGGATCGAGAACGTCACGTGCTCGTCGCCCGCACCGGCGCGCACGCCACGGATCCCGCAGGCCGCGACGCCGAACAGCTCGGGGTCGGCGTGTGCGAGCTCGGGGATGTACCGGGCGACCTCGCCGCCGCGCATCGGACGGAACCGGTCGACCGCGGCCTGCAGTCCCGCGGTCAGGATCGAGTGGGACACGGGACGACCCTAGCGATCGGTCCGCAACAGGTGGCACCGGGCACGGGCGCGCGTACCGTCGAACTTGTGCGGCTGGACCGGCTGCAGGTGGTCGACGTCGAGGAGCTCGCGGACGCGCCGCTCGCGGGCCGCCCCGGCGCGCGCCGCGGGCGCCACTGGTGGTGGCTTCCCCTGGCCGGCGTCGTGGCGCTCGGCGGTCTGGTCATCGGGCAGTCGACGCTCGACGAGCGCGCCCGTGCCACGGCCGCCGCGCGAGCCGCGCTGCCGGGTGCGATCGACCCGCTCGGCGCCGAGCTCACCGTGCAGTGGCGCGTCGACCCGCGAGACACGGCCCTGATCAGGGCCGGGACGTTCGACGACGCGTTCGTCGGGCTGCGCACGCTCGACGACGGCTCGCTCGCCGTCGTCGCGCTCGACGACGCCACGGGTGCGCAGCGCTGGGAGCGCGTGCTGCGTGGGCCGGACCCGGTCCGCGCGGCCGCCGTCACGCCGCAGCCGCCGTTGTGCCACGCGGCGCCCCAGGTCGACGAGCGTGCGGTCGCCTGCCTGGTCTCCGACGGCTACCTCGCGGGCGGCGGTTCGACCGTGCTGCGGGTGCCCGCGGCCGAGCCGCACCTCGTCGTGCTCGACGCGCGGGACGGCGCGATCCTGCGCGACGTCGTGCTCCCGGCGGGCACGGCGGACGCCGCCGTCACGGGCGACGTCGTCGTCGCGGCGGTGCAGGACCCGCCCTGGCACGTCGTCGCGGTCGCGGTGGATCTCGTGACGGGCGCCGAGCGCTGGCGCTACGAGCCGCCCGACCAGCGCGCGTCGGGCTCGACCTCGACCGGCACCGACGTCGCGGTCCGGGCCTTCGAGGTCGGCGTGGTGCTGCGCGAGCCGTCGCCGGCCTCGAGGCTCACGGTGCTCGGGGCGGACGGCGGCGTGCTGGCCGAGCCGTCGACCACCTGGTCGGGATGGGCGGCGGTGGGCGACGAGCTGTGGTTGCGCCGCGACAACGTCACGTCGCGCACCGTGGTGTGGAGCCCCGACGGCTCCGAGCGCACGGTGCCCGGGCGGCTGCTCACGCCGAACGTCGACGACGGCAGCGCGGGCCACGTGCGGCTCAGCGACCGACGCGTGCTGCGTGCGGTCGACACCGACACGGGCGGCGTGCTGTGGTCGACGACGCGCGCGGTGGGCTCGGGGGTCGCCGTGCTCGGCGGGCGGATGTACGTGCCGACGTGGTCGCCCAGCCTTCTCGCGGTCGACGCCCGCTCCGGGAAGGTGCTGTGGGACGTCGCCGTCGACCCGGACGCCTTCGCGGGCACCCCGACGACCGACGGCACCTCGATCGTCGTCGTCCAGCGCTCGATGACCGCCGGCACGCCGTTCGTCACCGTGCACGACCTCGTCGACGGGCGCGTCGTCGCGCGGCTCGAGCCACCCGACGGGGTCGTCGTGATCAGCCAGGAGGGCAGGCGGCTGGTCGGCGGGCTGTCCGACGGCACACTCGTCGTGCTCGGGTGAGCACGACGACGGCCCTGCCTCGCGGGAGCGCCGCGGGACAGGGCCGTCGGGTCACCGACTAGCTCGCGGCGATGGGGGCCGTCTTGGTGGACCACGCGTAGCCCGGCGCGTACCCGGCGACGCCCGCGACGTGCACGGCGCGCACCGAGATCAGCGCACCGCGGTCCGCGGGGCGGACCTTGAACTTCGCACCCGTCGCGCCCGCGATCTCCCGGCCGTTGCGCAGCCACTGGAAGGTCGTCGTGCCGGCGACCTTCCACTTGCCCGGGACGACCCTGAGCGTGGCGCCGACCTTCGCGTTGCCGGAGATCGCCGGGACGGTCTTGCGCTCGGCCGCGAGGACGTGCACCTGGAGCGTCGCGGTGCTGCCGAGGAACGAGGCGGCATTCGCGAGCTTCGGGCGGACGACCTTCGCGTCACCGGTGTAGTAGTAGCCGGAGACCGTGCTGCCGGGACCCTCGTCGAAGCTCGTGAGGATCAGGAGCGTGTAGGCCACGCCCGGGAAGAGCCCGCGGAAGGTGAGCGGCGGAATCGGGCTCGCGTCCGCGGGGGTGGCCGACGCGCTCGCGCCTCGCGCCGGGGGCGTGCCGAGCAGGTTCTGGGTCCGCGACGCCGGTGCGACGCCGCGACCCGTGACGCCGTAGTTCGCGAGCGCGGCGGGCCGGCCCGTGCCCGGCTCGACGGCCATGACGGCCGCAGGCGACCACGCGGGCGTCGTGCCGTCCTCGGGCAGCACGAGCGTCGCTGTGGTCAGCGTGCTGGATGCGGTCAGCTTGACGTCGAGGTCCGTCGTGCCGGGCGTGACCAGCTCCGCCTTGGCGGACGTCGCGACGATCTTGCCGCCGGCGTAGTAGCCGGCCTTCGTGCCGCCGACCCGGTCGAGCACGTCCACCTGGTACTTCACGTCGGGGTCGAGGCCGGCCAGCGTGAACTCGCCGTCGCTGTTCGTGCCGGCGATCGAGGAGTAGGCCAGCCCGACGTCGTCGGGCTTCCACGCCAGCACGATGATCGACGCCGAGGCCGCGGCGGAAGCCGGCACGTGGACGACGCCGCTGATCTGCGTCGACGTGTCGACGGCGCCGGCCGGGGTCGCGCCCAGCAGCGTCGCGGCCGTGACGGCCGCGATCGTGGCGAGCCCGACGAGCAGGCGTGGACGGGTCTGGGGGGACATGAGGTTCCTCTCGGTCCGGGGGCACTGGCCGACGATCGACCGCTCCCGCACGCGTGAGGATCTCCCGGCGAGGCGGCGCGTGGGCGGTGGGTCACCCGGATGGGCGTGGGCGAGTCGTCGGGCTCGTCCGTCGGTGCCCGGATCGTCCGGCGTTATTTCACCCGCTGGGCGGCCTCACCTGGGCCGTTGGTCACGTGCGGCAGGCGGCTCAGCGCAGTGCGGGGACCACCTGCTGCTCGAACAGCTCGATGCTCGAGCGGTCGTACGCGGCGTCGACGAAGTACGTGATCGCGTACGTCATGCCGAGCTGCTCCAGCCCGCGCAGCGTCTCGACGATCTGCTCGGGCGTCCCGACGAGGGGCCCGCGGCGAAAGTCCTCCGCGACGCCGGGCGCCTTCTGCGGCACCGTCAGCGCGTAGTGCCCCTCGATCCACGCGATCTTGTCGTCGACGTCCGCCTGCGTCTCGCCGATCACGACGTTGTAGTTGGCCGACCGGGTGATCTCCTCGAAGGGCCGCCCGATCGCGGCGCAGTGCTCGCGCAGCACCTGCGACTTGTGCGCGAAACCCTCGGGTGCGCCGTCGAAGTTGGTGTACTGCGCGTGCTCGGCCGCGATGCGCAGCGTCTTGCGCTCGCCGCCGCCTGCGATCCACAGCGGCGGCCCGTCGACCTGCAGGGGCAGCGGGGCCAGCTGCGCGCCGGACACCTGGTAGTGCCGGCCGTCGAGCGTCGCGACGCCGTTCGTCCAGAGCTGCTTGAAGATCTGCACACCCTCGTCGAGCATGCCGATCCGGTCGCCCGCGCCCGGGAACCCGTACCCGTACGCGCGCCACTCGTGCTCGTACCAGCCCGCGCCGATCCCCATCTCGACGCGACCGCCGGAGATGACGTCGGCCGTCGCCGCGACCTTCGCGAGGTAGGCGGGGTTGCGGTAGGCCATGCACGTGCACATCTGGCCGAGCCGCACCCGGCCGGTCACCGCCGCGAACGCGCTGATCAGGCTCCACGCCTCGTGCGTCGCCTCGCCGTTGGGCTCGGGCACCGCGTGGAAGTGGTCGTAGACCCACACCGACTCCCAGACGTCGCCGGTGTCCGCGTGCTGGACGAGCCCGTTCATCACCGCCCAGTGGTCGCGGGCCTCGATGCCCGTGAGGTCCTGCCGCCAGCCCTGGGGGATGAAGAGTCCGAATCGCATGACCGGCAGGCTAGCCCCGCCGACCGGTCCGGTGCGGGCCGGTAGCGGCCGCCCTGGCCGCGGCCGCTACCGGTGTCTCACTCGAACTGCTCCCAGTCGGGGCAGCCGTCGGTGACGAACGTGACGAACTCCGGCACGTCGGTCAGGAACGCGTACGACCCCTGGTCGTCGAACTGGACCTCGCCGTCGGCGTCCTCGATGGACCACGTGCAGCCGGCGGGCTGCTCCGCCGGTTCGCCGTGGAGTTGGTACCCGCCGTACGGCAGGTCGGTGCCGATGGCGTACCGGCCCGTCCCCGCGACCACCGCTCCCGCCGGCGCGGTGTCGGGGTCCTCGTCCGTCTCGGTGCCGGTCTCGTCGGCCGGGTCCGGTGCGGTCGTCGCGTCCGCGGTCACCGCCGTGTCGTCGTGGTCGGCAGGCGCGGCGTCGTCGGAGCAGGCGGCGAGCGCCAGGAGCGCGGCGGTGGCGAGACCCAGCGCGGTGGCCGGGCTCAGGGGGCGGCGTGACATCGGGCGACCTCGCTTCCGCGGCCCGGTGGTCGGGCAGCACAGTCACCCTGGCCCGCCGGGCGGTGCGACGGCCATGGCGGTTCCGTCGTATTCGGGCGGCGCGGTCGGCCGCCCGCCATCGGTACGCTCGCGCGGATGGGACGGGACGAACGCGTGGACGCCGTGCTGCGCTCGCTCGTCGACCGGTCGGACGCGGTCGACGCGGCGGCCCGCGCGGCCGTCGTCGACGCACCCGCGGCCGACCGCGCGCTCGCCGACGCGCTGGCCGCGGTCCTGCTCTGCTGGCGCGGGGAGTTCGAGAGCGGGGCGAGCCTGGCCGCCGCCGCGCTCGCCGCCGCCGCCGACGAGGAGACGCTTGGGCTCGCCCGCGCGGCGCGCGGTCTGGCCGTCGCGGGGTGGCCGCCGGCGGCGACCGAACCGGGCGACCCGCTCGCCGACGCCTGGGCGGACGGGCCCATGGCGGCCGGACCGCTGGCCGGCCCGATCCAGACCCTGCAGGCCGAGGCGGCCCTCGCATGCGCGCGGATCGAGCTGGCCGGCGACCTGCATGCGCGCGTCGGGCCGGTCACCGAGGTGCTGGGCCGCGCCGACCACCCGTTCCTCGCGCTCGCGCACTGCACGGGCGCGAGGATCCGGGTGTTCGCCGGTGACGTGAGCGGCGCCGAGCCCTTCGTCGTGCGGGCGCTCGCGGACGCGCGGACGCCCGAGGGTCTCGCGCTGGCGACGGCGTGCGCGGCGTTGACGGAGGGCAACGCGGACCGGCGCGGTGAGGTGCGTCGCCGCGTGCTCGGGCTGATCGACTCGGGGATCCGGCCGACCGACACCGTCACCAGCGGCGTGTACCTGCTCGCGGCCTACGCGGTGATCGCGCAGGGCGACGTCGAGACCGCCGTGCGGCTCGTGCTGCAGGCCGGCGGCGACGCGGACCTCGGCCGCTTGCGGGTGGTCGACCGCGTGATCTGCCTCGAGCTGCTGGTGCGGGCGGCCGCCGACGAGCGCGACCTGGACGCGGCGCTCGCGTGGCAGCTGCGCGCCGCACCGCTGGCCACGCACCCGATCGCCGACTCGACGGTCGCCCGCATCGCCGCGCGCGTGGCGCTGCTGGCGGGCGACGCCGAGGGGTCGCTCGCGCACGCCGAGTCCGCGATCGAGCTCGCGACGCGACGGCACCGGGCGATCGAGGCGGGTGAGGGGGAGATCCTGGCCGCCCGCGCGCGGCTCGCGTCGCGCCGCGGCGGCGCGGCGACCAGACGGCTCGTCGACGTCGTGGCCGTGGCTGACGACCGCGGCCACCTCGCCGTCCGCGCCGCGGCCGCGCGCGAGCTGCGCAGGGCGGGGCGCCGGCTCCCGCCCGAGCGCGCCAGTGGCTGGTCCGGCCTGTCGCCGCGCGAGCGGGACGTGGCGCTGCTGGTCGCGGAGGGGGCGACGAACGGCGAGATCGCGGCCCACCTGTTCCTCTCGGAGCACACCGTGCGCGTGCACGTCTCGCGTGTGCTGCACGCCTTCGGTGTCGCGACAAGGTCGGGTGTGGCGCGCGCGCTGCCGTCCGGGCGGCCCGCCGCCGACCTGCCGGCCCTGACCGCCCGTCAGTGGCAGGTCGCCGAGCGGGTCGCCGCCGGCCGGTCCAACGCGCAGATCGCGGCCGACCTGGGCGTGGGCCTGTCGACGGTCGAGAAGCACGTCTCCGCGATCCTGCGACGCTGGCACCTGTCCTCGCGCACGGCCGTCGCCCGGCTCGTCCTCGCGTCGGGCGGGTAGTCGCCGGGACGGAGTCGGCGGGACGGAGTCGCCTGGGCGCAGTCGGCGCGCGGGTCGGGCAGGGTCGCCGCCGGCAGGGTCGCCGCCCGTCGGGTGGCCGGGGCACGACGGGTTCGGCGAGGATGGGCGGGTGCTGCTGTCCTGGACCGCCGAGCAGGTGCGCGCCGCCGAGCGGCCGCTGCTGACGGCCGGTGCGCCGTTGATGGAGCGCGCGTCGTTCGCGCTCGCGCTCGCCGTGGTCCGGATCCTGCGCGAGCGGCGCGGGCGCGTGCGTGGCGCGCGGGTCGCGCTGCTCGTCGGGCCCGGTAACAACGGTGGCGACGCGCTGTACGCCGGGGCGTTCCTGCGGGCGCGCGGCGTCGAGGTCACCGCCGTGTGCGTCGCGTCCCGCCTGCACGACGAGGGTGCGCGCGCGCTGGTCGCGGCGGGCGGTCGGTTGCTCCGTCCGGGTCCCGACGAGCCCGCGACCGACGAGCCCGTGGCCGACGAGCACGCGGTCCTCGATGCCGCGCTCGTGCTGCAGCGGGCCGACGTGGTCCTCGACGGCGTGCTCGGGACCGGGGGCCGGGGCGGCGGCCTGGGCGGTGTCGCCGCGGCCGTCGTCGAGCGGTTCGTCGGGCTCGTCGCCGCCGCGGGTGCGGGGCCCGCGGTCGTCGCGGTCGACGTGCCGTCGGGCGTCGGGGTGGACGACGGGACGCTGACGGGGACGGTGCTCGACGCCGAGCTGACCGTGACGTTCGGCGGCGCCAAGCCCGCGCTGCTGCTGCCTCCCGCGGCCGGCGCAGCCGGCCGGGTCGAGGTCGTCGACATCGGTCTCGACCTGTCCGGCGAGCGACCCGCGGTCGCGCGGCTCGAGCCCGCCGACGTCGCCGCGCTGTGGCCGCGCCCCGGGACGGGCAGCCAGAAGTACTCACGAGGTGTGCTCGGCGTGGTCGCGGGCTCGCGCCGCTACCCGGGTGCGGCGGTGCTGGCGACGGACGCGGCGGTGCTCGCCGGCGTCGGGATGGTGCGCTACCTCGGCGCGGTCGGCGAGCAGGTGGTCGCGCACCGGCCCGAGGTGGTGCTCGGCGAGGGCCGCGTGCAGGCGTGGGCGCTCGGGCCGGGGGTCCCGCCCGACGACGATGCACAGCGAGCGCGGATCCAGGGCGCGCTCGCGGGCGGCGAGCCTGCGGTCGTGGACGCCGGGGCGCTCGCCGCACTCCCGGAGCGCGTCGGCCCGCACGTCGTGCTCACTCCGCATGCGGGGGAGCTCGCGACGCTGCTCACGACCCGCGGGGTGCCGGTCCGTCGCGAGGACGTCGAGGCCGAGCCGCTGCGCCGCGCGCGCGAGGCGCACGAGCTCACCGGTGCGACCGTGCTGCTCAAGGGCCACGTCACGCTCGTCGTCGGGCCGGACGATGCCGCGTACGCGCAGGCCGACGCGCCCGCGTGGCTCGCGACCGCCGGCGCGGGCGACGTGCTGGCGGGGCTGCTCGGCGCGCTCCTGGCCGGCCGGTCCGACGACGTGCACGACGACCCGACGCTCGCCGCGGCACTCGCGGCGGCCGCGGCGCTCGTGCACGGGCACGCCGCCGACGAGGCCAGTCCCGGCGGCCCGGTGAGCGCGCTCTCCGTCGCACGGGCGCTGCCGGCGGCCGTGCGCCACCTGCTCGCGGACCCCGGCGCGCCCCCGGCGTGAGTGCGGCCGCGCGGGCGGGCGGTGCGAGGATGGGTCGGTGAGCTGGTTTCCCGCGCGGGCGGTGGTCGATCTGGCCGCCGTCCGCAGCAACGTCGAGTCGTTGGCCGCGCACGCCCCCACCGCGCAGGTGATGGCGGTCGTCAAGGCGGACGCCTACGGGCACGGGCTCGTGCCGAGCGCGCGCGCCGCGCTCGCGGGCGGGGCGACCTGGCTGGGCACCGCACAGATCGCGGAGGCGATCGCGTTGCGCGCGGCCGGGATCACCGCGCCGCGCGTGCTGACCTGGCTGCACGCGCCCGGCGCGCCGTTCGAGGACGCGCTGGCGGCGGACGTGGACGTGTCGGTCTCCGCCGCGTGGTCGCTCGAGGCGGTCGTCGCGGCGGCGCGGGCCACGGGCCGGACCGCGCGCGTGCACCTCAAGGTCGACACCGGCCTGGGACGCAACGGCCTGCAGCCCGACGAGCTGGCGCGGCTGCTGCCGGCGGTCCTGCGGGCGCAGGCGGAGGGTGCGATCGAGGTCGTCGGGCTCTGGTCGCACCTCGCGTTCGCCGACGAGCCGGCGCACCCCACGGTGCTCGCGCAGGCCGACGTGTTCGCGGCCGCGCTCGCCACCGTCGAAGCCGCCGGCGTGCGGCTCGAGGTGCGGCACCTGGCCAACTCCGCCGCGACGCTCACCGCGCCGCAGGTGCACTACGACCTGGTCCGGCCGGGCATCGCGGTGTACGGGCTCTCGCCGGTGCCGCAGGTCGGCGGGCCCGACGAGTTCGGGCTCGTCCCGGCGATGACGCTCGAGGCGTCGCTGGCCACCGTCAAGCGGGTCCCGGCCGGGCACGGGGTCTCGTACGCGCACCAGTACGTCACGACGCGCGACACCGTGCTCGGCGACGTGCCGCTGGGCTACGCCGACGGGCTGCCCCGCCACGCCTCGGGCGGGCCCGGGCACCCGGGCGGGCCCGTGCGCGTGGGCGGCCGGACGCTGCGCGTCGCCGGGCGCGTGTGCATGGACCAGTTCATGCTCGACCTCGGGCCCGACGCGACCGAGCGCGCGGGGGACCGCGTCGAGCTGTTCGGCACGGGCGCCGACGGCGGACCGACGGCGCAGGACTGGGCGGACGCCGCGGGCACGATCGCGTACGAGATCGTCACGCGCCTGGGCGCGAGCGTCCCGCGCGAGCACGTGCACGCCGAGGCGCTCGAGCCGGCGGGCGCCGGGGACGTGCGGTGAGCGCGGCGCACCAGCTCGAGCTGGTGGACGCCGAGGCCACCCGCGCGTTCGGCCGGGCCCTGGCGACGGTGCTGCGCGCGGGCGACCTCGTCGTGCTCACGGGCGACCTGGGCGCGGGCAAGACGACCCTGACGCAGGGGATCGGCGCGGGGTTGGGCGTGCGCGGGCACGTCGCGTCGCCGACGTTCGTCATCGCGCGCGAGCACCCGCCGCTCCCGCGTCCCGACGGCACTCGCGGACCGGGCCTGGTGCACGTCGACGCCTACCGGATCGGCTCGCTCGACGAGGTCGAGGCGCTCGACCTGGACGCGAGCCTGGACGAGTGTGTGACGGTCGTCGAGTGGGGTGCGGGCTGGGTCGAGGGCATCGCCGCCGACCGCCTCGAGGTCACGCTCGCACGTGAGCGGGGTCGTGCGTCCGACGAGCGTGCGTCGGGTGGGTCCGCCGGGCACGGGTCCGACGAGGGTGAGCCCGACGACGACGGCGGCGCCGGGGTGCGCACCGTGACACTGCGCGGGGTCGGCGAGCGGTGGGCCGGTGCCGACCTCGCGGCGCTCGCAGCGGCGAGCACGGCAGCGGCGAGCACGGCGGCGGCGAGCACGACGACGGCGAGCACGGCCGACGTGGCAGGCTGACGCCGTGCCCCTGCTCGCGCTCGACACGTCCGGGTCGGTTGCCGTCGCGGTGACCGACGACGCCGGGACCGCGCTCGCCCGCCGGTCCGACGAGCAGCCCCGCCACCACGCCGAGCTGCTCGCGCCCATGGTTGTCGCCGCGCTCGCGGAGGCGGGCGTCGACCGCCGTGAGCTGACGGCGGTCGTGGTCGGCACCGGCCCGGCGCCGTTCACGGGCCTGCGCGTCGGCCTGGTCACGGCGCGCACGCTGGCCCTCGCGCTCGGCATCCCCGCGCTCGGCGTGCCGAGCCTGGACGCGCTCGCGGCCCGCGCCGCACGCGGCGTCCCGGCCGGCACGCGCCTGCTCGTCGCGACCGACGCGCGCCGCCGCGAGGTCTACTGGGCGGTGTACACGGCGACGGGCGACGGCATCGAGGCGGTCACGCCCCCGCAGGTCGGCTTCGCGGACGGGCTCGCCGACGAGCCGGCGGCGGCCGGCGCCCTCGTCGTCGGACCCGGCGTGGCGCTCTACCCCGAGGCGTTCGCGCACCTGAGCGCGGCCCCGGGCGCTGACGACCCGCTGGACCCGGCCGAGCTGGCCGGGCTCGCGCTGAGGCGCCGCGCGGCGGGCGCGGACCTGCCGACCGAGCCGCTGTACCTGCGCCGGCCGGACGCCGTGCCGTCCGCGGGGCACCGGCGCGCGCTCGGATGAGCCGCGACGCGATGGTGGTGCTGCGCCCGCTGACCACCCAGGACGTGCCGGCCCTCGTCGAGATGGAGGACCGGCTGTTCGGCGCGGGCGCGTGGTCGCCGACGGCGCTCGCCGAGGAGATCGTCGGACCCGGCCGGTGGTACGTCGGCGCGACGCAGGGCGGCACGCTCGTCGGGTACGCGGGCCTGTGGTTCGACGGCGTCGACGTGCAGGTGATGACCGTCGGGACCGACGAACGGCACCAGGGCAAGGGGATCGGGCGGCTGATGCTCGACGCGCTCGTCGTGCGTGCGCGCGCGCTCGGCGCGACGTCGGTGCTGCTCGAGGTGCGCGTGGACAACGAGCCCGCGCTGCGGCTCTACGACGCGGCGGGGTTCGTGCGGCTCGGCGTGCGGCGCGGCTACTACCAGCCGGAGAACAAGGACGCGTGGACGATGCGGCTCGACCTGGCCGCGAAGGAGGTCTCATGACCGGGACGACGAGCGCGACGGACGCCGCGCGGGCGGCGG
Organism: Cellulomonas composti; assembly: GCF_007990245.1. Lineage (GTDB taxonomy): Bacteria > Actinomycetota > Actinomycetes > Actinomycetales > Cellulomonadaceae > Cellulomonas > Cellulomonas composti. The sequence continues at coordinate 40,469 of NZ_BJWG01000004.1, forward strand.
TGCTGGTGGACGTGGTGACGCTCGCGGCCGAGCTCGCGGGCGACGACGCGCCCGTGCTGCTCGACGTGCGGTGGGCGCTGGGCCGCACCGACGGGCACGAGCAGTACCTGGGCGGGCACCTGCCGGGCGCGGTGTTCGTCGACCTCGACACCGAGCTCGCGGCACCGCCGAGCACCGCCGCTGGCCGCCACCCCCTGCCCGACGTCGCGGACCTCGAGGCCGCGGCGCGGCGCTGGGGCGTGCGCGAGGGCGGGGCGGTCGTGGCCTACGACGCGTCCGGTGGCACGGCCGCGGCGCGCGCCTGGTGGCTGCTGCGCTGGGCGGGCGTGCGTGACGTGCGGCTGCTCGACGGCGGTCTGGGCGCGTGGCAGGCCGCGGGCCTGTCGGTCGAGCCGGGGCAGGTCACGCCCGATCCGGGCGACGTCGTGCTCGTCGGCGGTCAGATGCCGACGATCGACGCCGATGCTGCGGCGTCCTGGGACGGCGCGCTGCTCGACGCGCGGGCCGGCGAGCGGTACGCGGGCGTCGTCGAGCCCGTCGACCCGCGAGCGGGCCACATCCCGGGCGCGCTGTCGGCGCCGACCGCCGAGAACCTCGACGAGACGGGCGCGTTCCGCGGCGCCGACGCGCTGCGCGAGCGGTTCCGCTCGTTGCGCACCGACGTGGGCGCGCCGGTCGCGGTGTACTGCGGCTCGGGCGTCACCGCCGCGCACGAGGTCGCGGCGCTGGCCTCGATCGGCGTCGAGGCTGCGCTGTACCCGGGCTCGTGGTCGCAGTGGTCGGGCGACCCGTCACGTCCGGCCGCGACGGGTCCCGACAGGTCCTGACGGGGTCGCGGCGGGCTGACGTCGCTCAGACCGTCTGCGCGACGTCCGCGTAGTCGAGGCGCGCGGCACGCGGGTGCGGCGTGCCCACGCCGTCGCGGTGCCCGATGGTGAGCAGGAGCACGGACTTCCAGCCGTTCTCGGCGAAGAACTCGGCGTCGATCGCGGCCGCGTCCATGCCACCCATCGGGCCGACGTCGAGCCCCGCGGCGCGCAGCCCGACGATGAGGTACCCGAGCTGGAGGTGCGTGTTCATGCGGGCCATCTGCTCGCGCGTCTCGGGCTGGCCCTCGAGCGCGTCGACCATCGCGGCGCGGTGCGGCGCGAGGACGGGCAGGTGGCGGTGGAAGGCGGGGTCCGCGGCGACGACGATCGTCAGCGGCGCGGCGAGCACGCGGTCACGGTTGCCCTCGGCGGCGAGCGCCGCGAGCCGGGCCCGCGCCTGCGGCGTGCGCACGACGAGCAGTCGCAGCGGCGTGATGTTCATCGCGGTCGGGCCCCAGCGGACCAGGTCGTAGACCGCGGCGATCTCGTCGTCGGTCACGGGCTCGTCGGTGAAGGCGCCGACGGAGCGCGCCTCGCGGAACAGGAGGTCGGCGACGTCGTCGCCGATCGCGTACGCGGGGAAGTCCAGCTCGGCCAGCACGGTGCTCTCGGTGGTCACACGTCATTGAAGCATCAACTACCCAGAATGATGCCCCTGGCATCCGGTGACACCGATCACACGACCCTCGCCTCGTCCTGCGGTCCCGCCGCCGTCAGGACAGCACGACCGGCGCGACGGCGAAGCCGCCGGCGGGCGGGAGCTCGCGCTCGCGGGCGCGGTCCGGGTCGGGGAGCAGCGACGAGCTCGCCTGCAGCACGGCGCGGGTCAGCGTGCGCAGCTCGAGTGCGGCCAGCGGGCGGCCGGGGCACACGTGCTTGCCGACGCCGTAGACCAGGTTGTACGGCGCGTGCGCGACGGGGTCGAACGAGTCCGGCGCACCGAAGATCCGCGGGTCCCGGTTGGCGGCCGTCCAGTTGAGCACCACGCGGTCGCCCGCGTCGATCGACCGACCGCCGACGGTCACCGGTGCGGTGGCGACGCGACGGTTGCTGACGAACGGGTCGTCGATGCGCAGGATCTCGTCGATCGCCGCGTCGAGCTCGCGGTCCGGCACCCCGGCGCGCAGGTGGTCCTGCAGGTCGCGGTGGTCGGCGAGGTACGTGAGCACCACACCCGTGCACAGCGCGAGCGAGCCGAGGTCGCCGCCGGTCCAGTTGCGCAGGATCGACACCACCTCCTCGTCGGTCAGGGCACGGCCCTCGACCTCGGTGCGCAGCAGCTCGGTGGTGACGTCGTCGGGCGCGTCACGGCCGCGGCGCGCGTCGGTCTGCGAACGCACGATCGCGTCGAACCGCCGGGCCACGTCCGCCGTGCGGGACCGGTCGCGCGAGCGCGAGGCCGCGCGGTTGTCCGCGACCCACCGCAGCAGCTCGTCCTCCAGTCCGGCCGGCCAGCCCAGCCACGCGCTCTGCGCCCGGACCGCGAACAACGCACCCAGCTCGACACCGTCCACCCGGCCGGGCACGGCGGACGCGACGACGTCGCGGGCGACCTGCTCGACGACCGGCGCGAGCGCGGCCATCCGCTCGCGCGTGAAGAAGCGCTCGATCACGGCGCGGTAGGCGGTGTGGGTCGGGCCGTCGAGCCCGTTCGGCACCTGCAGATGCGCGGAGACGGCGTTGGAGTACGTCTCGTGGTCCGATGCGGCGGCCGTCACGTCGGCGTGCGTGAACAGGGTCCACGCGCCGTCGGGGCCGAGCGCCACCGGGCAGTGCGTGCGCAGCGCGTCGTAGGCGACGAGCGGTCCGCGCCGTACTCGGGGCCCACGGGGGTTCCAGTCGGCGCGCCCGGCGTGCGGATGTGCGCCGCCTGCCGGGTCCTCGCGCGTCAGCTCGTCGGCAGGCTCATGCTCCGTCACGGTCCCATGGTGGCCCGCTCGCCCACGTCGGGCACCTCGAGGGTGCACTCTGGTGACCTCGACGACGAGAGGACCGCCATGACAGACCTGGTGACAGAGGCCGACGAGCGGCTGGCCGCTGCACGTCAGTCCGTGCACGGCCGCGACGCGCGGCTCGTGCTGCACGACGGCGTGCTGCGCCAGACGGTGCTCGCGCTGGTCGCCGGCACCGAGCTCGCGGAGCACAACTCGCCTCACGCGGCGAGCCTGCAGGTGCTCGTCGGGCGGGTGCGCGTGACGGGCGTGGAGGAGTCGGAGGTCGCCGCGGGCTCGCTCGTGCTGCTCACCCACCAGCGCCACGCCGTGCGGGCGCTCGAGGACGCGGTCTTCCTCCTGACGACGGTGACGGGACTGGCCGACGACCAGCACGCCTGACGGGCGGTGCGCCGGCGCCGGCGCGCCGGGGAACTAGGGTGGCGCGCATGGCTGAGCCGCTCGTCCTCGGGATCGAGACGTCGTGCGACGAGACCGGCGTCGCGCTGGTGCGCGGGTACGACCTGCTGGTGGACGCGGTCGCGTCGTCGGTCGACGAGCACGCGCGCTTCGGCGGGATCATCCCCGAGATCGCCTCGCGCGCCCACCTGGAGGCCATGGTCCCGACGATCGAGCGCGCGCTGGCCACCGCCGACGTCACGCTCGCCGAGGTCGACGCGATCGCCGTGACGGCCGGACCCGGTCTCGTCGGGCCGCTGACCGTCGGCGCGAGCGCGGCGAAGGCGCTCGCGGTCGCGCTGGACAGGCCGCTGTACGGGGTGAACCACGTGATCGGGCACGCGGTCGTCGACGAGCTGGTGGACGGGCCGTTCCCCGAGCGGGTGATGGCCCTCGTCGTCTCCGGCGGCCACTCGTCGCTGCTGATGATCGACGACACGGTGCACGTCACCGAGCTCGGCTCGACGCTCGACGACGCCGCGGGGGAGGCGTTCGACAAGGTCGGCCGCCTGCTCGGCCTGCCCTACCCGGGCGGACCGCACATCGACCGGCTCGCGCGCGAGGGCGACCCCACGGCGATCCGCTTCCCGCGCGGCCTGACCGCCGCGAAGGACCAGGCCAAGCACGCGACGGACTTCTCGTTCTCGGGGCTCAAGACGGCCGTCGCGCGCTGGGTCGAGGCGCGCGAGGACGCCGGGGAGCAGATCCCGTTGGCCGACGTGTCCGCGTCGTTCTCCGCGGCCGTGGCCGACGTGCTGACCGCCAAGACCATCGCCGCGTGCCGCGCGCACGGCGTCTCGACGCTCGTCGTCGGCGGCGGCTTCTCGGCGAACTCGCAGCTGCGGGACCTGGCCGCCCAGCGGTGCGCCGATGCGGGCATCGAGCTGCGCATCCCGCCGATCCGCTACTGCACGGACAACGGCGCGATGATCGCGGCCCTCGGCGCGGCGGTGCTGCGCCGAGGCCTGCCCCCGTCGTCCCTCGACATCCCGGTCGACTCCTCGATGCCGCTGACCCAGGTCCTGGTCTAGGTCGTCGAGACCGCGCCGGGCCGCAGGGCGGTGACCGGGGCGGCGACGTCGCCGCGCAGGAGGTCGCCGAGCCCGGCCAGGTCCGGCACGGTCCACGTCGGCAGCGGCCCGCGCGTCGGAGCCGGCCGCCCGGTGCGGTTGACCCACACGCTGCGGATGCCCCGGGCGTTCGCGCCCGTCACGTCGCTGGTCAGCGAGTCGCCCGCGTGCGCCACGTCGTCGGGGCCGAGCCCCAGGAGCTCGAGCGCGAGGTCGAACGACGGTGCGGCGGGCTTGTACGCGCGGGACCGCTCGCTCGTGACGGCCGGCAGGTCGAGCCCGAGGCGGTCGAGCGAGGCGGCCAGGTCCGCGTCGTCGACGTCGGAGACCAGGCACACCGGCACCGGCGGGTCCGCGAGGAACGTCAGCGCGTCCGGGTAGGGGTCGGGGGTCGACCAGTACGCGTACATCGGCGCGACGAGCTCGTCGAGGTCGAGCCCGCGGTGGCCGGGTGCGAGGGCGGCGACCGTGCGTCCGAGCGAGTCGCGCGCGAGGTCGCGCAGGCGGCGGTACGACGAGCCCTGCGCGTCGTCGGCCAGGGCGCAGTAGTCCCGCCACCACGTGTGCGCGACCTCGTCGTGCGGCACGCCCGTCGTGGCCGCGACGCGCGCGCACACCGCGTCGACCGCGTCCTCGTCGTCGTGCACGACGGTGCCGTAGAAGTCGAGCAGCAGCCCTCGGATCGCCACGCCCGAAACCTATCGACACCGGCGGCAGGGGCCGCCCGACAGGTACGTCCCCGTGCTCCGCGATGCGAAATCTCACCCGGTGCCCGAGTTGTCCAGTATTGACACGATTCCGGCTGGGGTCTGGACTGGGTGACGCCTCGTGAGGAGCCGCCGATGTCCCGCTCGCGCCCCCTGCTCGCTCTGACCGCCGCCGCCGCGCTCGCACTCGGCGCGGCAACCGTCCCGCCGGCCGCCGCCGACGACCCCGCGCCGTTCACCCTCGTCGTGCTCCCGGACACCCAGAGCTACACGAAGTCCGCGACGAACCACCCGATCATGGCGGCGCAGACGCAGTGGATCGTCGACTCGCGTGCGAGCCTCGGGACCGCGTTCGTCGCCCAGGTGGGCGACCTCGTCGAGTTCGAGGACAACCTGACCAACTGGGACCGCGCGTCGCAGTACATGGGGACGCTCGACGCGGCCGGTGTGCCGAACGCGGTGCTCCCCGGCAACCACGACATGGACATCACGACGGGCGCGATCGACCGGTTCCGGACCTACTTCCCGCCCTCGCGGTACCAGGGCGCGGCGTGGACGCCGGCGAGCGCGCAGTACGGCGGCTACCTCGGCCAGAACCAGTTCGGGCCGGACGCCGTCGACCGCGGCAACGCCGACAGCTACTCGCTGTTCAGCGCCGGCGGCATGGACTTCCTGCTGCTCAGCCTGGAGTTCAACGCGACCGACGCCGCGCTGGACTGGGCGCGCCGGGTGCTCGCGGCCCACCCGCAGCGACGTGCCATCGTCGCGACGCACAGCTACGTGGACCTCAGCGGGGCGCTGACCAAGCAGGTGCTGCGGCGCGACGGCGGCGGCAACAGCGGGCAGGCGATGTGGGACGAGCTGATCTCGACGAGCTGCAACGTCTTCCTCGTCGTCAGCGGACACTTCCACGCCGGCACGGCGGGGGAGGCGCGGCGCACCGACACGAACGCGTGCGGGCGTCCCGTGCAGGCGGTGCTGTCCGACTACCAGGAGCGCCCGCACGGCGGCGACGGCTGGCTGCGCTACTACACGTTCGACCCCACGGCCGACGAGATCCGCGCGTACACCTACTCGCCGACGCTCGGGCAGTACGAGACCGACGCCGACAGCCAGTTCGTGCTCCCGTACGCGATGGGCGACGACGACCCGCCGCCACCCCCGCCTCCGCCCCCGCCGCCGAGCGGGCTCGCCGCCGACGCGTTCACCCGTACCTCGGCGTCCGGGTGGGGCAGCGCCGACGTGGGCGGCGCGTGGAGCGTGGCGGGCAGCGCGAGCCGGTACACGGTGAACGGCGGGGCCGGTCGGATCACGGTGCCGCCGGGGTCCACGCTCACGGCCACCCTGGCGGGGGTGCAGTCGACGTCCGCGGACCTGCGCATCGGGCTCTGGCTCGACCGGGTGCCGGACCAGGCCGCCTATCTCACGCTCTCCGGTCGGGTGGTCGGCACGGCGGACTACGGCGCGCGGCTCAAGATCCTGCCCACCGGCGCCGTGCAGCTGCATGCGACGCGCACGGGCACGGTGCTGGCGGGCGGCACGGTGCCCGGACTGACGATCGCCGCCGGCGCGCGCCTCGAGGCGCGCGTGCAGGTCGACGGCACCGCTCCGACGACGGTCCGCGCGCGCATCTGGCCGGCCGGGTCGACCGAGCCGACCGCCTGGCAGGTCACCGCCACGGATGCGACGACCGCGCTGCAGGTGAACGGCGCGCCGCGACTGTCCGTCTACCACTCGTCGTCCGCGACGGGCGGGCCGCTCGTCGTCTCGTTCGACGACCTGGCGGTGAGCGCCGTCGGCTCGACGCCGCCGCCCCCGCCGCCGCCCAACCAGGCTCCGACCGCGCGGCTGGCGGTGCAGACCGACGGCCTGACCGTGCTCGCCGACTCGTCGACGTCGACCGACGCGGACGGCACGATCGTCGCGCGCACGTGGGCCTTCGGCGACGGTGCGGAGTCGTGGGGCGTCACCGCCGAGCACACCTACGACGCGCCCGGTACGTACACGGTCGAGCTCACCGTGACCGACGACGACGGCGGGGTCGACGCCGCGCAGGCCGTCGTCCAGGTCGACGAGCAGCCACCGGACCAGCCGCTGGCGCTCGACGGGTTCGCACGCACCGTCGCGAACGGCTGGGGGAGTGCGGACGTCGGCGGCGCATGGGCGACCGTCGGGACGGCGTCGCGCTGGTCGGTCGGGTCCGGCGTCGGGCGTGTCGTGGTTCCCGCCGGCTCGACGATGACGGCGACCCTGCCCGTCACGTCGTCGGCGCTCGACGTCACGGCGACCTTCGCGCTCTCGGCGGTCCCGGACGCGACCACGTACCTCGGCCTCGTCGGGCGCGTGGCCGGCACGCAGGACTACTCCGCGCGGATCAAGCTCACACCCGGCGTCGCACCCCAGCTGCACCTGGTGCGCAGCGGCACGGTGCTCGGTGGCGGCTCGATCGGCGGCGCCGTCCTGGCCGCGGGCGACCGCCTGCACGTGCGCCTGCAGGTCCAGGGCACGTCGCCGACGACGCTGCGCGCCCGCGCCTGGCGCGACGGGACACCCGAGCCGAGCACGTGGTCGGTCGTCGCGACGGACACCACCGCGGCGCTGCAGGTGGCCGGAGCGCCACGGCTGTCGGCCTACCAGAGCTCGTCCGCGACCACGGGACCTCTCACGGTCTCCTGGGACGACGTCCGCGTCGACGCGCTGCCCTGAGGCCCCGCGCGGACCCGTGCCCGCGGGGTCAGAGCGGCCTGCCGGCCTTCATCTCGGCGACCAGGGTGCCGACGACCGCGTCCAGCTCGCCGGCGTTGCGGCGGGCGACCGCGCGCTGGCGCTGGTAGGACGCGCCCCGGCGCAGGATCACGCGGACCTGCTCGAGCTCGTCGGCGCAGCCGAGCCGTTCGGCGACGGGCGCGAGCTCGGTGAGCCAGCCCGCCACGGAGTCGGTGACCAGCTCCTCGTCGCCCGCAGCGTCGGTGATGACGATCGCGTCCATGCCGTAGCGCGCGGAGCGCCACTTGTTCTCCTGGACGAACCACGGCGGCATCGTCGGGAGGGCCTCGCCGCGGTCCAGGAGCGTCGAGAAGTGCTCGACGAAGCAGTGCGTGAGCGCGGAGATCGCGGTCAGCTCGAGCAGGTTCGTCGCGCCGTCGGCGATGCGCATCTCGAGCGTGCCGAACCGTGGCGCGGGCCGGATGTCCCAGCGCACCTCGTCGAACTGGTCGATGACGCCCGTGTGCAGCATGTCCCCGACGTAGGCCTCGAGCTGCGCCCAGTCCTCGAACTGGTACGGCAGCCCCGCGGTCGGTAGCTGCTGGAACAGCAGGGCGCGGTTGGACGCGTAGCCGGTGTCCCTGCCGTTCCAGAACGGCGACGACGCGGACAGCGACTGGATGTGCGCGAACACGGTGAGCATGGCGCGCGCGATCGGCAGCACCTTGGCGCGGTCCTCGATGCCGACGTGCACGTGCACGCCGTAGATGAGCATCTGCCGGCCCCACCACTGCGTGCGGTCGATCAGCGTCGCGTAGCGCTGCTTGTCGCTGACCTTCTGCGTGGCCCAGTTCGCGAACGGGTGCGTGCCGCCGCCCATGAGCTCGATCCGCAACGGCTCGGCGGCCGCGGCGACCTCGTCGAGCGCCCGCTGCAGGTCCCGTCCGGCCTCGGCGACCGTGCGGCACTTGTTCGACGAGACCTCGACCGTGTTGCGCAGGAGCTCCTGCGTGATGTTCGGGTGCTCGTGCCCGACCCGCTCGAAGATCGTGTCCGCCGCCTGGCGCAGGTCACCGGAGTCGGCGTCCACGAGCGCGACCTCCCACTCCAGGCCGACGGTCGAGCGTTCGGAGCGGGCGAAGGGGATCGACGCGCGTGCGGACATCAGGACTCCCCGGGGTGCGGACCGTCGGCGGCAGGGGTCAGCGGCTCCACGACGAGCACGCTCTGGTGCCCGCCCACGCGCGTGAGCACGATCGTCGACTCCGCGCTGCCGCGCAGGTCGAGCTGCTTGCGCAGCTGCTCGGGCACCACCGCGGTGCCGCGCTTCTTGATCGTCAGGCGCCCGACGCCGCGCTCGCGCAGGTAGCTGCGCAGACGCTTGAGGTGGAACGGCAGGACGTCGTGCACGCGGTAGCCCGTCGCGAACGGCGTCTCGTGGCGTTCGTCACCTGTCACGTAGGCGATCGTGGGGTCGACGAGGCGGCCGTGCACCTCGAGAGCGACGTCGCCGACGAGACCGGCGCGGATCACGGCGCCGTCGGGCTCGTACAGATAGGTGCCGACCTCGCCCACGTGGGCGTGCGCGGACTCGTCGGGCGCGAGCACGTGGGCGTGACCCGCGCGCAGGACGAGGGCCGACCGCCCGGGCCCCTCGGGCGCGAGCGGGCCGAACCAGAGCCCCACCTCGACGACCTCGCCGTCGCTCGAGACCCACTGCGCGCGGGCGTCGTGCGGTACGGCGCCGTGCGGCAGGCCGGGCCCGAGCTTGAGCCCGAGCGCCGCGACCCGCTCGCGCAGCGCGAGCACCGCGTCCAGCGGGGGTGCGTAGGCCGCGGGGTCGAAGACACGTCGTCCCGTGCCCGTGCGCCGTGCCGGGTCCGCATAGACCCCGTCGACGTCCGACAGGTCCAGCGAGAGGCCGTCCGCGTGCACGACCGTCGCCTCGGGGAAGTGGCGCAGGTTGACCGTCGCGATCGCGGCCGTCATCTCGTCGACCTCCGCCGCCGTCACGCGCAGCCCGACGCCCGCGAACGCGAGCGCGTCCGCGCCGATGCCCGCGGTGAGGTCCGCGACGTGCGAGAGGCCGGCGTCCCGGTAACGCCGCGCGTGGTGCGCGGCGACCTCGAGCCGGGTCGCCTGCTCGAGGCCGGCCTGCGTGAACAGCATCCCGGACGCGAAGTCGCCGAGCTTGGCGCGCGCACGGGATCGCAGCCGGGACTGGGTCAGCGCGGCCGCGACGAGCGAGGGGTGCAGCCCCTCGGCCCGGAGCCGCTCGGCGATCGGCATCGCCAGTCGCTCGTCGTACGGGGGCAGCGCGGACAGCAGCGCCCACCCGTCCGGTGCGAGCAGCCTGGTCAGCCCGTCGGCATCCACCCCCCGATCCTTGCACCCACCGGCCCGCGTCCGCCGCGCCCTCTCGCCGCGGGCCCGCGGGGGTGGACCCGGGAGCTGCGGTCGAGGCGCCCGCCGCCGCTCCTCACGGTCCGTGGCCGGTGGCGTCCCCGTCCTGGTCGGGCTCGCCCTGGTCGCCCGCGGCCGACAGGCCCGAGAGCAGACGGTCCGGAGTCACGTGCAGTGCATCTGCGATGCCGAAGAGCGTGCGTACGCGCGGGTTGGACGCCGGACCACCTTCCCGCGCTGAACCGCGGCCGGCCTCGATGAGCTGGACCTGGTTCTTCGTGATGCCTGCGCGGTGTGCCAGCGTCTCCTGGGAGAGCCCTTCGGCCGCCCGGCGCTCGCGGATACGGCTACCGAGCTCACGGGCGATCTGCTCGGTCCAGGGCACGTCTCGATGCTGAGACGGCATCCCGGAACAGTCGACCCTCTATACCGGGATTTCGCTGCTACCATTCCGATCTCCCGGCGAGCGGCGCCGGAAGGAGAGAAGTCCACATCGGCGGGGAGATCTGCACACCATGACTACCAGGACGACCGTCTCGATCGCGCTCGTAGCGCTGCTCGGCCTCGCGGGTCTGGCGGGTTGCTCCGACTCCGGTTCCGGCGGAGGTGGCGACGGATCGTCGAGCGCGGAGAACTCCGAGAGCGCGGCGCCGGCCGCCCCGGTCGACCTGACCGGTGAGTGGGAGCAGTCCAACGATGCGGGCGACGGGTCCGCCCACGCCGCGACGATCGTGAGCGACACGATCACGATCTACTGGGTGTCTGACGACGACTCGAAGTCGCTCTACTGGGCAGGGACGGTCGACGTGCCGCAGGACGCGGGTGACTCGTTCACGTGGGACTCGGTGAACGACAAGAGCAAGACCGACTCGGCGTTGCTGGCGTCCGGTGACGACACCAAGACGTTCGCCTACGAGGACGGGATCATCAGCTACGAGACCAGTGCGCTCGGGCAGACGTGGACCGTCGAGCTGAAGCAGACGAGCACGACCCCTGCGGCGGAGTCCGAAGTGCCGGAGGAGAGCAGCGACTTCGACGTGACGATCGAGGGTGCGACGTTCAGCTCGGACTACGAAGGCAAGCCCGTGATCGTCGTGAGCTTCGCGTTCACCAACAACTCGGACGAGGCGGCGAGCTTCGTGTTCTCGGTGAACGCCCAGGCCTTCCAGGGCGGCATCGAGCTCGACGACACCGTCATCGGGGTGGACGACATCGACAAGTCGATCCAGATGGCCGACATCCAGCCGGGTGTCACGGCGACCGTGCAGAAGCCGTTCCTCCTGCGTGACGACTCCACGGTCTCTGTCGAGGTGCGCGAGCTCTTCAGCCTGTCCGACGCGGTCCTCGCATCGCAGGAGTTCTCCGTCAGTCAGTGACGCGTCCCCGGCGTCTAGCACTCGGGTTGACCGAGTGCTAACCGGTTCCTAGAGTGAGGAACTGGCACTCTCCTGGCGAGGGTGCCAACCGCTCCAGGTCCCGGCTCCCGCGACGACGGTGACCACGGAGCGACTCGGACTGTCGAACCACTCACATGCGAAGGGGAGGTCCGCTGTGTCGGTCTCCATCAAGCCCCTCGAGGACCGGATTGTCGTCAAGGCCCTCGAGGCCGAGACGACGACCGCTTCCGGTCTCGTCATCCCGGACAGCGCCAAGGAGAAGCCCCAGGAGGGCGAGGTCCTGGCCGTGGGTCCGGGCCGCATCGACGACAAGGGCAACCGTGTCCCGCTGGACGTCGCGGTGGGTGACAAGGTCATCTACTCGAAGTACGGCGGCACCGAGGTCAAGTACTCCGGCGAGGAGTACCTGATCCTCTCGGCGCGCGACATCCTGGCGATCGTCGTCAAGTGACGATCCGCTGACCTGCGACGAAGGCCCTCACCGTTCGCGGTGAGGGCCTTCGTCGTCCCGAGGCTGGGTCCTCGGTGGTTGTTCGTCGGCCTCGGGTATCAGGCCTCGCGCACGACGACGCGGCGCTGGCGGCTCGCGAGCAGCGCGGCGCGCTCGTCCTCGGACAGCCCGCCCCACACGCCGTACGGCTCGCGGACGGCGAGCGACTGCTCACGGCACTCCTGGAGCACCGGGCAGCCGGCACAGATCGCCTTGGCGGCCTCCGCGCGGCGGCGACGAGCGGAGCCGCGCTCACCCTCGGGGTGGAAGAACAGGTCCTGGTCGGCGTCGCGGCATGCGCCCTCGAACTGCCACTCCCAGAGGTCCATCACCGGTCCGGGCAGACGCGAGATCTCGGCCATGAGTCCTCCTCGACATTGGTCGCGCGGTGTACCGGTCTGGGCTGAAGGTCCCGATCCGGCTCCTGAGGAGGACGCTATAACCGCGTCAGAAGTTGGTCAAGGTCCGGTCGAGAACCCGGTCAGCGGATCTGGCAGAATCGCGCCATGAGCGTGACCGGGGCGGCGGACGCCCGAGCGGGCACGGGTGGCCCCCTCACGGTCGCAGCCGTCGCTGCGCGACTTGGCGTCGCCCCTGCGACGCTGCGCACGTGGGACCGCCGCTATGGGCTCGGTCCCTCGGAACGCAGTGCGGGCGCGCACCGGCGCTACACGCCGCTCGACGTGGAACGCCTTCTCGTGATGCGTCGTCTGACGATCGACGGCGTGGCCCCCGGCGATGCCGCCCGCATCGCGCGCGACACCGACCTGACCGGTTCCTCGGTGCCGGTGCCGGATGTCCCCGCGACACCGACCGCGCTCGTCGACGCCGCGCTGCGCGCGGACCGGGCCGCGTGCGCCCGGATCATGGCGCTGCCGACCGGCCCCGCCCTGGGCGTCGTCGAGGCGTGGTGGTGCGAGCTCGTGGACCCCGCGTTCGCCGAGGTCGTCAGGCGGACCGTCGTGGACCGGCCGGGTGTGGATGCCGCGACGGTGCTGCACGCCGCTGCGCTCGAGGCGATCGGCGGCGCCGGGTTGACCGCCGCGCGCGGGAGCCCGATCGTGCTCGTCCTGCCGGTGGGTGAGCGGCTCGCGCTGTCCCACGCGCTCGCGGCGGCGCTCGTCACCGGTGGCGCGGACGCGCGGGTGGTCCCCGGCCCGCTCACCGCGCACCACGCGACCGAGCTGGTGCTGATGACCCGCCCGCGCGTGGTCGTCACGGTCGCCATCCGCGCCGACGTCGACCTCGGGATCGTCGCCGATCTTGCCGCCGCGCACCCCGACCTCCCGCAGCTCGTGCTGGCGCCGGGAGCGCCCGCGCACGTCCTGGCCTCCCCGCTCGTGCAGCGCGCCCGCAGCTTCCGCGGGCTGCTTCACGAGACGCTCGCCCTGGTGGCGGTTGCGCCGAACGGGTGAAAGTGAGAGCGGTACCGTTCTCAGAGGTGGTCGGCATACCGCCCACAGGCCGACACCGTGCCACGAAAGGCCCCGGCAACTGGGCTTGCGTCCCCGGGCCGGGCTAACGTCACGCGTCCCGGTGGCCGATGAGACGCACAGGACGTCGTGGTAAACGCGACGTGGACGGGTGTCGAGGGGAGTTCGAATGGCCGGGGTCGTGGTCTGCCACGGCTCGACGGTGGTGCGTGAGCGTCTCGTCGTGACGTCGATCGGTGTGCCGGCGCTCAGCCCGGTACGCGCCGCCGCGAGCGTGGACGAGCTGATGGCGCACGCGCGGCGGATCCCGCCGACCGTCGTGCTGCTCGATGCGCACGTCGCGGCGCCGGGTGCGGGCGAGGCGATCCGTCGCCTGCGTGCCGTCGCCCCAGGTGCCGCCGTCGTGCTGCTCGCGGCACCCGACGACACCGCCGCCCTGGACCGGGCGCTCGCGCTCGGGGCCCGCGGCTTCCTGTCGCCCGACGTCGGGCGCGCGGAGCTGTCCGCGATCGCCGCGCACGTCCTGGCCAGCCCGACGCTCACGCCGCAGCGAGCCGCGGCCGGCGTCCCGCATCCCGTGACGTCGACCGAGATCGACGCGGGCGGAGCGGAGCCGGAGTACGACAACGAGGTCGTCGAACCCGCGGTCGTCGAGCCGCCGAAGCCGAAGGTCGCGCTCACCAAGCGCGAGATCGAGGTGCTGGTCGGCATGAGCAACGGCCGGTCCAACGCCCAGATCGGTGCCGAGCTGTTCCTGTCCGAGGACACGGTCAAGACCCACGCGCGCCGTCTGTTCCGCAAGCTCGGCGCGAACGACCGCGCGCAGGCGGTCGCCATCGGTCTGCGTACCGGGCTCATCCGCTGAACGTGGACAGGCTGTCCTCGGCCCGGGGCCGGGGACGTATCCTGACTCGATGACGGGACCAGACTCGCCGGCTGACCCCTTCGCTCGCGTCGGCCTGACCTACGACGACGTGCTCCTCCTGCCGGGGGAGACCGACGTGATCCCCAGCGAGGTGGACACCACCTCCCGGCTCACCCGCGAGATCTCCGTGAGCGTGCCACTGCTCTCGGCCGCGATGGACACCGTCACCGAATCGCGCATGGCCATCGCCATGGCACGTCAGGGTGGCGTCGGGATCCTGCACCGGAACCTGTCGATCGCGGACCAGGCGCACCAGGTCGACCGCGTGAAGCGCTCCGAGTCCGGCATGGTCACCGACCCTGTCACCGTCTCGCCCGACGCGACGCTCGCCGAGCTCGACGCGCTGTGCGGCACCTACCGGGTCTCGGGCCTGCCCGTGGTCGTCGACGGCGGTCGGTTGGTCGGCATCATCACCAACCGCGACCTGCGCTTCGTGCCCGCCGGGGACTTCGAGCACCGCCGCGTGCGCGAGGTGATGACCGCGATGCCGCTGGTCACCGCGCCCGTGGGCATCGCGCGCGACGACGCCGCCGCGCTGCTGGCCAAGCACAAGATCGAGAAGCTGCCGCTCGTGGACGACGTCGGCGTGCTGCGTGGCCTCATCACCGTCAAGGACTTCGTGAAGTCCGAGCAGTACCCGCAGGCCACCAAGGACGCCGAGGGCCGCCTCGTCGTCGGCGCCGCGATCGGGTTCTTCGGCGACGCCTGGGAGCGGGCGACCGCGCTCGTCGAAGCCGGTGTCGACGTGCTCGTCGTCGACACCGCCAACGGCCACGCGCGACTGATGCTCGACATGGTGCGCCGGCTCAAGAGCGACCCCGGCACGCGGCACGTCCAGGTCATCGGCGGCAACGTCGCGACGCGCGCGGGCGCGCAGGCCCTCGTCGACGCGGGTACGGACGCCGTCAAGGTCGGGGTCGGGCCGGGTTCGATCTGCACGACACGCGTCGTCGCGGGCGTCGGCGTGCCGCAGGTGACCGCGATCCACGACGCCGCCCAGGCGTGCAAGCCCGCCGGCGTACCCGTGATCGGCGACGGCGGCCTGCAGTACTCGGGCGACATCGCCAAGGCGCTCGTCGCGGGCGCGGACACCGTGATGCTCGGCTCGCTCCTGGCGGGCTGCGACGAGTCGCCGGGCGAGCTCGTCTTCGTCAACGGCAAGCAGTTCAAGCACTACCGCGGCATGGGCTCGCTGGGCGCGATGGCCTCCCGCGGCCGGGTGTCCTACTCCAAGGACCGGTACTTCCAGGCCGACGTCACGACCGACGAGAAGATCGTCCCCGAGGGCATCGAGGGTCAGGTGCCCTACCGCGGCCCCCTGTCGGCCGTCGCGCACCAGCTCATCGGCGGGCTGCACCAGTCGATGTTCTACGTCGGGGCGCACACCATCCCGGAGCTGCAGCAGCGCGGCACGTTCATCCGGATCACCGCGGCGGGCCTCAAGGAGTCCCACCCGCACGACATCCAGATGACCGTCGAGGCCCCCAACTACACGGGCCGCTGACGCCTCAGCCTTCGTCGGCCGTCGGATGAGTGGCTGCGCCCACCGAACCGGCGCTGCCCGTCGGCGCCGTCGTGGCGCGGCTGCGCGGGGGCTGTGGGTGGTCGGTGCCATCCTGGGCGCGGCTGAGAGGACGGCGACGACGACATGGCAGCAGAGCACGCGACCGGCTGGACCACCAGGCACCTGCTCGGGTTCGACACCGAGACCACGGGCGTCGACGTCAGGAACGATCGCATCGTGAGCGCCGCGCTCGTGCGCAGGGACTCCACCGGCGCGCATGTGCGGTCCTGGCTGATCGACCCGGGCATCGAGATCCCCGCGGCGGCCGCCGCGATCCACGGGTTCTCGACGGAGCACGTGCGGCTGCACGGTCGTCCCTCGTCGACCGCGCTCGACGAGATCGCGGACGCGCTGGTCGCGGCGCTGCGCGAGGGCGCGGCTCTCGTCGCGTTCAACGCCTCGTTCGACCTGGCGATCCTCGATGCCGAGCTGGCGCGGCACGCGCTGCCGAGCCTCGTCGATCGGCTGGGCGGGGCGCCGGTGCGGCCGGTGATCGATCCGATGGTGCTGGACCGGATGGCCGAGCCCCAGCGCGAGGGCGGGCGCCGGCTGGTTGACCTGTGCGAGCACTACGGGGTGGCCACCGGGATCCTGCACACGGCCGATGCGGACACGCTCGCGACCCTGGAGGTGCTGGACCACGTGCTGGAGCGGAACCCGGTGCTGGCGGCGGCGGATCCGGAGCAGCTGCACGACCGACAGGCCATCGCCGTCGCGGCGTGGCGTGCCGTGCACCACGCCCGCAAGGCGGCCGAGGCGGCGCAGTCGGTGCTCGACGCACTCATGGCCGTCGGCGCGCCGTCGGCACGCGCGTAGCGGCGCGGGGGCCGGGCGGCGCGGTCGGTAGGCTGCCGGGGTGAGCAACGAGATCGAGATCGGGCGCGGCAAGCGCGGTCGCCGGGCGTACTCCTTCGACGACGTGGCGGTCGTGCCGTCCCGGCGCACCCGCGACCCGCAGGACGTCTCCGTCGGCTGGCAGATCGACGCGTACCACTTCGAGCTGCCCGTGATGGCCGCACCGATGGACTCCGTGATGAGTCCGGAGACGGCGGTCGCGCTCGGCCGGCTCGGTGGGCTCGGTGTGCTGGACCTCGAGGGCCTGTGGACGCGCTACGACGACCCGGCTCCGCACCTCGCCGAGATCGCGACGCTCGAACCGGCGCGCGCGACGCAGCGCATGCAGGAGATCTACTCCGCGCCCATCCGCCCCGAGCTCATCACCGCCCGGCTGCAGGAGATCCGCGCCGCGGGCGTGACGGTCGCCGGCGCGCTGTCGCCGCAGCGGACGCAGGAGCACTGGCGCACGGTGGTCGACGCGGGCGTCGACCTGTTCGTCATCCGCGGCACGACGGTCTCCGCCGAGCACGTCTCCGGCAACGCCGAGCCGCTCAACCTCAAGCGGTTCATCTACGAGCTGGACGTGCCGGTGATCGTCGGCGGCGCGTCGACGTACACGGCCGCACTGCACCTCATGCGCACCGGTGCCGCGGGCGTGCTCGTCGGGTTCGGCGGCGGCGCCGCGCACACCACGCGCGTCTCGCTCGGCATCCACGCGCCCATGGCGACCGCGGTCGCGGACGTCGCGGCCGCGCGCCGCGACTACCTCGACGAGTCGGGCGGCCGGTACGTGCACGTCATCACCGACGGCGGCGTGGGTCGCTCGGGTGACCTGGTCAAGGCGATCGCGTGCGGTGCGGACGCCGTGATGCTCGGCGCCGCGCTGGCCCGTTCGACCGAGGCGCCCGGCCGAGGCTTCCACTGGGGGCCCGAGGCGCACCACCAGCACCTGCCGCGCGGTGAGCGGGTCGAGGTCGGTTCGGCGGGCTCGCTCGAGCAGATCCTGTTCGGGCCCGGCCGCACGGCCGACGGCACGCTGAACCTCATCGGCGCGCTGCGCCGGGCGATGGCGACGACGGGCTACTCCGACGTCAAGGAGTTCCAGCGCGTCGAGGTCGTCGTCTCCCCGTACCAGCCGTACTGACGCCGGGCCGTCAGGCCGTCGGCGGCGCCGCCGCGCGGGGCGCGTCGTCGTCGCCGTCGAGGGTGTCCTCGAGCTCGGCGTAGAGCAGCGCGTGCACCTTCTCGACGCCCGGGATGTCGTCGAACTCGAGCGGGTCGTCGGATGCCGACTCGACGATCAGCGTCCCGGTGCGGAGTATCCGGTCGATCGGCCCGTGCCGGAACTGCACGGAGTTGATCCGGCGCACGGGGATGTCGATGCCCGAGCGCGTGATGACGCCCTGGCGGAACATCACGCGCCGGTCGGTGATGACGAAGTGCGTCGTCCGCCACGACACGAGCTTGGCCAGGAACCACACCAGCACGACGAGCCAGACGAGGCCGGCGGCGATCGCGGCGGTCGTGCGACCGGCGTCCCCGCTGTCCCCGGAGAACCAGATCCCGGCCCAGCCGCCGAGCGCGGTGACGAGCACGAGGAGCAGCCCGGGGCCGAGCAGCGCCTTGATGTGCGGGTGCTTGTGCACGACGACGCGCTCGTTGTCGGTCAGGACGTCCTTCGGGTATCCCACGGCACACCTCGTCGTTCCGGTTCGGGTCGTCGTCTCGGGTGGCAGCATGCCACCTCGCGCGGCCCGTGTGGTGCCGTTCGCGGTCCGAGTTCAGTCCGACGAGGGCGCGGGCAGCCCCAGGCTCGCGACGGCCTGCCGCAGCACGGCGCGCGCGACCTCGATGTGGCTTGTGGTGCACATCCCGAGATGTGTACTGTGAGCCACATCCACGAAAGTGGGCTACAGCACACATGACGGAGGGGCGATGCGGGTCCGGACGATGGCCGATGTCGGCGCCGTCCTGCGCGAGGCGCGCGAGTCCGCCGGCCTCACCCAGGTGGAGCTCGCGCAGCGGGCGCGGGTCTCGCGGGAGTGGCTCGTGAACGTCGAGTCCGGGCGCGCACGCGCCGAGATGCCACGCGTGCTCGACGTCCTGTTCGAGCTGGGCCTCGTGCTCGAAGTCCAGCGCGAGGAGGACTGACGTGCCCGAGCGACGCCTCGAGGTCCACATGGACGGCGACCACGCCGGGACCTTGACCATGTCCTCGTCGGGGGCCCTCACCTTCGGGTACGACGACGACTACCGTTTCGCACCCGGCGCCACGCCCTTGTCGCTGTCGATGCCGAAGTCGACCGGCCGGCACCGGCAGCGTGCCGTGCTGCCGTTCGTCCAAGGGCTGCTGCCCGACAACCCCCAGGCGCTGGGCTCGCTGGCGAGCAGCTACCAGGTGTCGGCACGCTCGCCCTTCGCACTTCTCGAGCACGTCGGGCACGACGTCGCGGGCGCGCTGCAGTTCGTCGTGCCAGGGGAGACCAGCGAGGACGCCGCAGCCGACCGCTCAGCGGTGGACACGATCAGCGACGACGAGGTCGCCGCCGCGCTCGCCGAGGTCATCGAGGTGTACCGCACCGGTAGGCCGCTTCGAGGAGGTGAACGTCTGCGGATCAGCCTGGCCGGTGCCCAGCCCAAGATCGCGCTGGTGCTCACCCCGGACGGCTGGGCGAGGCCGAGGCGTGGCGCCCCGACGACGCACATCCTCAAGCCGGAGTACCGCACGCCGCGGTCGCTCACGGACGAGCGGTTCCCGAACCTGGTGACGGTGGAGATGTTCAGCCTCGCCGTCGCCCGCCACGCGGGGCTCAGGGTGCCGAACGCGTTCCACTGGCAGGCGCCCGACGGTGATCTGCGCGCCCTCGTCCTGGAGAGGTACGACCGCTTCGTCGGGGAGGACGGCTTGGTGCATCGCGCCCACCAGGAGGACCTGTGCCAGGCCATGTCGGTGCCACCCGAGAAGAAGTACCAGCACCATGACGGTGGCCCCGGTGTCGGCTCGGTCGCAGAGCTCCTGCGCAGCCGCCTGACGGCACGGGACCGTGTGCGGGTGGCGCGCGACTTCCTGTCGCTGCTCACGCTCAACATCGCGATGGTCAACACCGACGCCCACGCGAAGAACTACTCGCTGCTGCTGCGCGGCGACGGCGTCGAGCTGGCGCCCGCGTACGACGTGCTCTCGATCGCGCCCTACGAGACGCAGGAGACGGCTCAGCACCCCCTGGACTTCCCGATGAGGGTCGGCGACACGTACCGGATCAGCGCCATCCTCCCTGGTGTCATCGCCGCGGAGGGTGTCCGCCTGGGGCTTGGCGCCGACGAGTCGAGGGCGGTCGTGGACAGAGTCCTGGCCGCCGTTCCGGGCGCACTGGAGGCGGCCCGCGAGGAGGTCGCCGGTGTGCCCGGGGGTATGCAGGTCGCGGACTCGACCATCCGCAACCTGCGCGCGATCTCGCCGCTCCACGCCCCCGCGCCGTCAGCGGTGGATCTCGCCGCGCGAGGCCGGGCTCGCGACGTCACACCGCCCTGAAGGACTCGGGTGCTCGACGGTGCGGGTAGCTCGCGCCGGTCGTCGCGAGCGTGCTCGTGCGGCGCACGCCGTCCGACGAGTGATGCCGGCCGATGGGCACGACGAGCGGCGTCCCGGACACCGGGTCGGGCACCACCTGCGCGGGCATCCCGAACACCTCCTGGACCAGCTCGGGCGTGACCACCTCGGCGGGCGGGCCTTGCGCGACGAGCCGGCCCTCGCGCAGCGCGACGAGGTGGTCCGTGTAGCGCGCGGCGAGGTTGAGGTCGTGCAGCACCATGACGATCGTCGTGCCGCGGTCGCGGTTGAGGTCGGTGAGCAGGTCGAGCACCTCGACCTGGTGCGCGACGTCGAGGAACGTCGTGGGCTCGTCGAGCAGCAGCACGTCGGTCTGCTGGGCGAGGGCCATCGCGATCCACACGCGCTGACGCTGGCCGCCGGACAGCTCGTCGACGGGCCGGTCCGCGAGGTCGAGCGTGTCGGTCGCGACGAGCGCCGCCTCGACGGCCGCGTCGTCCTCGGCGGTCCAGCGGCGGAACCAGCCCTGGTGCGGGTAGCGCCCGCGCCCGACGAGGTCGGCGACGGCGATCCCCTCGGGGCTCACGGGCGTCTGCGGCAGCAGGCCGAGCACGGTCGCGACGTCGCGCGACGGCAGCTCGTCGATCGGGCGGCCGTCGAGCAGGACGCGGCCGGCCTTCACCTTGAGCAGGCGGGCCATCGCGCGCAGCAGCGTCGACTTGCCGCACGCGTTGGCGCCCACGATCGTCGTGATGCGGCCGGTGGGCACCGCGAGCGTCATCTCGTGCACGACGACGCGGTCGTCGTACCCGATCGTCGCGGCCTCGACCGCGAGCGTGTGCACGGCGGGCTGGTCGGCGGTCACAGGCTGCCTCCGGAGCTGTTGGTCCTGGCCAGGAGCCAGAGCAGGTAGGGCGCCCCGAGGACGCCGGTCACCACGCCGACGGGGAAGCGGGTGCCGAGCAGGTGCTGCCCGACGAAGTCCGCGACGAGCACGAGCAGCGCCCCGACCAGCGCGGACGGCACCAGCAGCGAGCCGGTGCCGCGCACGAGCCGGTGCGCGATGGGTCCGGACAGGAACGCGACGAACGCGATCGGCCCGGCGGCAGCGGTCGCCACCGAGACGATCGCGACGGCGACGACGAGCAGCGCGAGCCGCGAGCGGTCCGGGTGCACGCCGAGGCCCGCCGCGGCGTCGTCGCCGAGCTGCAGCGCGGACAGCCGGCGCGCGAGCACGAGCAGCACGGGGACGAGGCAGACCATCGCGATCGCGAGCGGCGGCACGCCCGGCCAGAACGCCGAGTTGAGGCTGCCGGTGAGCCAGCGCAGCGCCTCGTTCGCGTCGTAGACGCCCGCGCGCGTCATGGCGTAGGAGATGACGGAGTCGAGCATGGCGCCCACGGCGATGCCGATGAGCACGAGACGTGCGCCGTGCACGCCGCGCCGCCAGGACAGCGCGTAGATGAGTGCCGCGACGCCGATGCCCGAGACCACCGCGATCACCGACAGCACGTTGCCCGCGACGTCGAACATCGTGATCGCGACGACCGCCGCGGCGCTCGCGCCCGCGCTGATGCCGATGATGTCGGGGCTGGCCAGCGGGTTGCGCAGCATCGTCTGGAACACGACGCCGCCGATCCCGAACCCGAGGCCGACGAGCAGCCCGGTGAGCGCGCGCGGGGCGCGCAGCGTGCCGACGTTGAACGACGCGCCCGGCACCTGCTCGCCCAGCAGCACGCGCAGGACGGTGGCCGGGCTGTAGACCTTCTCGCCGACGCACAGCGTGAGCAGCACGACGCCGACGAGCAGCACGACGAGCATCGCGACGACGAGCCGGCGACGGCGCACCCGCGCGCGCCGACCGGTGCCGACCTGGGCGCCGAGCGCGGCGGGGGTCGGCGCGGGGGCGCTCGGGCTGTCGAGGACCGCGGTCACAGCTCACGCACCTTCTGCCGGCGGATGATGGCGATGAACACCGGCGCGCCGAGCAGCGCGGTGACGATGCCGACCGCGACCTCCTGCGGACGCGCGACGACGCGCCCGACGACGTCGGCGACCAGCAGCAGCGCGGCGCCGAGCGCGGCCGAGTAGGGCAGCAGCCAGCGGTGGCTGGGCCCGGTGAAGCCGCGCGCGAGGTGCGGCATCACGAGCCCGACGAAGCCGATGGGCCCGGCGATCGCGACGGCCGCACCGCACAGCAGCACGGTCGACAGCGCGCCGATGCCCCGCACGACGCCCAGCCGCTGCCCGAGCCCGGTCGCGACGTCGTCGCCCAGCGCGATCGCGTCCATGCCCCGCGCGCACCCCACGGCGAGGATCGCGCCGACGACGAGGAACGGCACGACCTGCGCGATCTCGCCCCACTCGGCCCGGCCGAGCGAGCCGACCTGCCAGAACCGGAACGTGTCGAGCACGTCGGTGCGCGTGAGCAGCACCATCGAGACCATCGACGAGAGCACGGCCGTGGTCGCGGCACCGGCCAGCGCGAGCTTGAGCGGCGTCGCGCCCTCGCGCCCCATCGACCCGATGAGGTAGACGAGCGCGGACGCGAGCGCGGCCCCGACGAATGCCAGCCAGATGTACTGCGTGAGGTTCGCGAGCCCGAACCACGCGATCCCGAGCACGACGAACAGCGACGCACCCGAGCTCACGCCGAGCAGCCCGGGGTCGGCGAGCGGGTTGCGGGTCAGGCCCTGCATCACCGCACCTGCCAGTCCGAGCGCGGCGCCGACGAGCAGCCCGAGCACGGTGCGCGGCACGCGCGACTGCACCGCGGCCTGCGCGATGTCGTCGGTGTCGGGGTGCAGCACGCCCGCGACGACGTCGGACCAGCCGACGACGCGCGAGCCGAACGCGAGCGAGAGCACGACCGCGACGAGCACCGCGGCGACGCACACGAGCAGGCCGATCGTGCGTCGACGGCGCAGCGACGCCGGCCGACCCCGGACGGGGACGACCGGCGCGCCGGGCGTGGCGGTAAGGGTCATCCGACCTTCTTGGCCGCCGCCTCGAACAGGTCGAGGTAGTCGTCGAGCACCCACGGGATCGACAGGACCGTCGGGCCGGAGGTCGCCGCCGCGAGCGGGATGCCGTCGGTGACGACGACGACCGAGCCGCGTGCGACCGCCGGGATCTTGCCGATCAGCGGGTCGGCCTGCAGCGCCGCGAGCGTGGTGTCGTCGCCGTAGGTGACGAAGACGTCGACGTCGGAGAGCTGGTCCGCGTTCTCGGCGGACAGGTCGACGTAGAACTGGTCGGTGTCGCCCGCGAGCGCGACGACCGACGGCGCGTTCACGAGCCCCAGGTCGTTGACGAGCTGGACGCGCGCGTCGAGCGGCGTGTAGACGCCGATCTTGCTGCGGTCGGCCGGGTCCACCCACGTGTACGCGAAGGTCTTGCCCGCGACGTCGGGACGAGCGGCGAGCCCGTCGGCGATCTGGTCGGTGATGTCGTCGATCAGCGCCTGCGCCTCGGCCTTCCGGCCGATCGCCTCGCCGTCGATGAGCGCCATGTCCTTCCAGTTCGTGCCCCATGCGAAGACCGGGTAGGAGACCGTCGGCGCGATCGCGGACAGCGTGTTCCAGTCCTCCTTGGACAGACCGGAGTAGGCCGCGAGGATCACGTCGGGCTCGGTGTTGTTGACGGCCTCGAACGGGATGCCGTCGGTCTCGTCGAACAGCACCGGCAGCTTGTCGCCGGTCGCGTCGAGCGCCTCGAGACCGGCGTACGTCCACGGCAGCACGCCGTCGGTGTCGTCGTCGCCGTAGGTCGACTTCGGGATGCCGACGGGCACGATGCCGAGCGCGATGGGGACGTCGTGGTTGCCCCAGTTGACGGTGGCGACGCGCTCGGGCTGCGACGTGATCGTCGTGTCGCCGAACGTGTTCGTGATGGTCACGGGGAACGCGGAGCTCGCGGCGTCGTCGGACGGCGTGGCGGATGCGCCCGTGGTGGCGTCGGTGCCCGCGGTGTCGTCGGAGTCGGACGCGCACGCGGTGAGCGCGAGCGCGGCGGCGACCGCGAGCGCGGCGAACCGGAGCGGGCGGAAGGATGCGGAACGCATGAGGGTCCTCACGGGTGGGGTGTGCTCTCGTCAATTAGGCGAGCCTCACCTTATTACCTCGTCGTCGTGACGCCAACGTCAGACGGATCACAGCCCGCATCCCGGACGTGCGTGTGGTGCCGGGGCGTCCGAGGTGCCGCGCGTACGCTGACGGGATGTCGCAGGAGAACGGCCAGGATCCTCAGCCCGGCTCGGCGCAGCTGCACGACCCGGACGACCCGCTCGCCACCTACGTCCTCGAGCCCGACGACGTCGCGACGCTGCTGCGCCGCGTGGTGTCCTCGCCGGGAGCGCCCACCCACCTCTCGTACGCGCCGTTCACGGGAGCGCCGATCGCCGCGGTGCCGCTGTCCACGCCCGACGACGTCGCGCGCGCCGCCCGGCAGGCCCGCGCCGCGCAGCGGCTGTGGGGGGCCACGCCGCTGCGCACGCGCACCGCGGTGCTCGACCGCGTGCACGACCTGGTGCTCGAGCGGCAGAGCGACGTGCTCGACCTCATCCAGCTCGAGTCCGGCAAGGCGCGCGTCGCGGCGTACGAGGAGATCGCGGACATCGCGCTCGTCGCCCGGCACTACGCCGCGCGCGCCCGCCGCTACCTCGCGCCGCGCCGCGCGGCGGGCGTCGTGCCGGTGCTCACCTCGACGACCGTGCTGCGCCACCCGGTCGGTGTCGTCGGCGTCGTCGCGCCCTGGAACTTCCCGCTGACGCTCACGCTCGGCGACGTGCTGCCCGCGCTCGTCGCCGGCAACGCCGTGCTGCTGCGACCGGACCCCCAGACCGCGCTCACCGCGCTGTGGGCGGCCGAGCTGCTCGAGGACGCGGGACTGCCGGCCGATGTGCTGCAGGTGGTCGTCGGCGACGGGACGATCGGCGCCGCGCTCGTCGAGCACGTCGACCACGTCAGCTTCACCGGCTCGACGCGCACGGGCCGGCTCGTCGCGGCGCACGCGGGGGAGCACCTGGTGCCCGCGACGCTCGAGCTGGGCGGCAAGAACCCGATGTACGTCGCCGAGGACGTCGACATCGAGACCGCCGCCGAGGGTGCCGTGCGGGCGTGCTTCGTCGGGACCGGTCAGGTGTGCGTGTCGATCGAGCGCATCTACGTGCACCGCGACGTGATCGACGAGTTCTCGGCCGCGTTCGTGCGTCGCACGCGTGAACTGCGGCTGGGCTCGGGGCTCGACTACCGCAGCGACGTCGGGTCGCTCACGTCCGCCGCGCAGCTCGCGACGGTCGTCGAGCACGTCGAGGACGCGATCGGCCACGGTGCGACCGTGCTGGCGGGGGGCGTGCACCGCAGCGACATCGGGCCCTGGTTCTACGAGCCGACGATCCTGGCCGACGTCCCGCCCGAGGCGCGGCTGTTCCGCGAGGAGACCTTCGGCCCGGTCGTCGCGCTGTACCCCGTCGCGTCCGACGACGAGGCGGTCGCAGCGATGAACGACACCGAGTTCGGCCTCAACGCGAGCATCTGGACCGCCGACAGCCGCCGTGGTGCGGCGCTCGCGCGTCGCGTGCACGCCGGCTCCGTCAACGTCAACGAGGGCTACGTCGCGACGTGGGGCTCGGTCGCGGCGCCGCAGGGCGGCGTCGGCTCGTCGGGCATCGGTGTGCGGCACGGTCGTGAGGGCCTGTGGGAGACGACGAGGCTGCAGACCGTGTCCGTCCAGCGTGGCGCGCACGGCCTGCTCGGCGGCCTCGTCCCGCCGATCGGCCTGCGCCGGCTGTTCGAGCTGGGCCCGGAGGTGTGGCCCCAGGTCTACACCGAGCTCCTGCGCGCGATGAAGTCCGCCCGCCTCCCCTGATCCGCGTCGTCGTCAGGCTGGTTCGGGGCGGCGGTTGAGAGGGTCGAGGATGTCGCGTTCGTCGCCCGGGCGGGCCGGCGGGCGCTCGGGCGGTACGCGACCGCGGCCGCGCATCAGCACCTCCGCGGCGTGGTCGGCGAGCGCGAAGCCCGCGGACCCGTACAGGTGGAACACGGCGTCCGCGCCGTGCCGCTGGAGCTCCGCGACGTCGTCGTCGTACCGCGCCACCGCGGCGACCCGACCCGTGAAGCCCGCCGCCTGGAGCCGGGTCAGCGCGATGAGGTTGGCGTTGTGGAACGGCATCGCGAGGACCGCGACCTCGACGCGTCCCGCGCGCTGCACGCGGGTCCAGAACTCGAGGTCGGTCGCGTCGGCGCGCACCACCTCGAACCCCTCGTCCTCGAGCGCGGCGACGCGCGTGCGGTCGTGCTCGACGCCGACCACGGACAGTCCGTACTCGTCGCGCAGGCGCGCGTACGTCGCGGCGCCCACCCGGCCGAGGCCCAGCACGAGCGCGTCGGCGTCGCCGATGTCGACCAGGCGGTCCTCGGGGTGCAGCCGGTCGGAGTCGCGTGCGGGCAGCAGCCTCGACAGCTTCGTCGCGAGCTCGACGCCACGGCGGTTGACGATCGCCGAGAGCCCGAAGCTGAAGGCGACCGCGAGCGAGACGACCACGACCCACTGCTCGTCGAGCAGGTCCGTCGTCGCACCGACGGCGACGACGATGATCCCGAACTCGGAGAAGTTCGACAGCACGAGCCCGGCCAGGAACGACGTGCGCCGGCGCAGCCGCATGAACCACAGCACCAGCGCGTAGGCGGCGACCTGGAACGGCAGCAGGAGCAGCAGCAGCAGCGCCAGACCGACCTCGAGCGCATGCGGCGTGCCGTGCAGCCCGATCTGCACGAAGAACGCCACGAGCATGAGGTCCTTGAACGTCATCAGGGACCGCGACAGCTCGCCCGCCTGCGGGTGGGACGAGAGCAGCACCCCGACGAACAGCGCCCCGACGTCGCCGTCGATGCCGACGTACTCGAACAGCCCGTACCCGAGCACCACCGCGACGGTCACGCCGAACAGCGCCTGCAGCTCGCCGTGACCGACCCGGTCCCAGATCCGGTGCAGCACCCACGCGCCCGGGATCAGCAGCACGAGCAGCACCGCCCACGGGCTCGGCGCCTCGCCGTTCGACAGCGACAGGAAGATCACGGCGGCGACGTCCTGCATGATCAGGACGCCGACCGCGATCCGGCCGTACAGCGCCGTGGTGTCGGACCGGTCGTCGAGTACCTTGACGACGAACACGGTCGACGAGAACGACAGCGCGAACCCGACGAGCGCCAGGGCGCCGAGCGACTCGTCGGCGACGAACCCGAACCCGATCACCGCGAGCAGGCCGAGGAAGCCGAACGCGATCGCGACGCTCACCGCCAGGTGCACGACCGTCGTGAGCCAGATCTCGCGGCGCAGCAGGGTGCGCACGTCCAGCTTCAGGCCGATGGCGAACAGCAGCAGGACGACCCCGAGCTGGGCGATCGTCTCGAGGTACGGCAGGTGCGGAGCGCCCGCGGCGCCGAGGGCGAACCCGGCCGCGAGGAACCCGACGAGCGGGGGCAGCCGCAGGAGCACGGCGAGCAACCCGCCGGCGAGCGCCGCGGCGAGGTACAGGGCTGCTGTCTGCACGTGCCTCCTCCCGCGTCGGTGCCGTGCGGGTGGGCCCATTCTCTCCTGTCGGCCGCCGGCGAGAACCCACGCCGACGGTCAGCCGGCGCGATTCGTTCCCGGGCACCGCGGGTCGGCGGGTCAGCTCTCGACGACCTGCAGCGTGAGGCGGGTGATCGCGAGCTCCTCGTTCGTCGGGTAGACGACGATCGTCGTGCGTGAGGTGTCCGTCGAGATGATCGTCGGGACCTTCTTGCGGCCCGCGTTGCGCTCGACGTCCAGTTCGATGCCGAGTGGTGCCAGACCGGCGAGCGAGAGCGCCCGCACGATGTCGTCGTTCTCGCCGACGCCTGCCGTGAAGGCGATCACGTCGACCCGCCCGAGCACCGCGGCGTACGCGCCGACGTACTTCTTGATCCGGTGCGTGTAGACGCCGAGCGCCGTACGTGCGGCCGGGTCGCCGTCCTCGACGAGCTGGTGGACCGCGCGCAGGTCGTTCTCGCCCGCCATGCCCTTGAGGCCCGAGCGGCGGTTGAGCAGGTCGTCGACGTCGTCGACGCTCATGTCGGCGTTGCGCATGAGGTGGATGAGCACGGCCGGGTCGATGTCGCCGGAGCGGGTCCCCATCACGAGGCCCTCGAGCGGGGTCAGGCCCATCGACGTGTCCACGGCCTGCCCGCCGCGCACCGCCGACGCGGAGGCGCCGTTGCCGAGGTGCAGCACGATCGTGTTGGTGTGCTCGAGCGGGCGGTCGAGGAACTCGGCCACGGCCGTCGAGACGTACTGGTGGGACGTGCCGTGCGCGCCGTAGCGGCGGATCTGGTACTGCGCGGCGACGTCGCGGTCGATCGCGTAGGTCGCGGCTGCCTCGGGCAGGTGGTGGAAGAACGCGGTGTCGAACACCGCGACGTGCGGGACGTCCGGCAGCAGCTCGCGCGCCACCCGGATACCCGTGAGGTTGGCAGGGTTGTGCAGCGGCGCGAGCGGCGCCAGCTCGTCGATCTGGCGCTCGACCTGCGCGTCGATCAGCACCGGGCCGTCGAACAGCGGACCGCCCTGCACGACGCGGTGCCCGACCGCGACGATGCCGGCGTCGGCCAGGCTCGGGCCGACCTCGTCGAACAGGCTCAGCACCAGGCGCAGGCCGGCGCCGTGGTCCGGCACGGGCAGCTCGCGCCGCGTGACCGCGTCGCCCACCTCGTGCTTGACGGTCCCCTCGCCCTCGCCGATGCGCTCGACGATGCCGGACGCGATCGCGCTGCCGTCCGAGGGGTCGACGAGCTGGTACTTGATCGACGACGAACCGGAGTTCACGACGAGCACGCTGCGGCGCGCGGGTGCGGTGGTCATGCGGAGGCCTCCGGGGTCGTGGTGGTGGGGAGCTCGGCCTGGGCCTGGATGGCGGTGATGGCCACCGTGTTGACGATGTCCTGCACCAGCGCGCCGCGCGACAGGTCGTTGACCGGCTTGCGCAGGCCCTGCAGCACCGGGCCGATCGCGACGGCGCCGGCCGAACGCTGCACGGCCTTGTACGTGTTGTTGCCGGTGTTGAGGTCGGGGAAGACGAACACGGTGGCCCGGCCCGCGACGGCCGAGTCGGGCATCTTCGTCTTGGCCACCGACGCGTCCACGGCCGCGTCGTACTGGATCGGGCCCTCGACCGACAGGTCCGGACGGCGTTCGCGGACCAGCGCGGTCGCCGCCCGCACCTTGTCGACGTCCGCGCCGGTGCCGGACTCGCCCGTCGAGTAGGACAGCATCGCGATGCGCGGCTCGATGCCGAACTGCTCGGCGGTCGCGGCCGACGAGATCGCGATGTCCGCGAGCTGTTCGGCCGTCGGGTCCGGGATCACCGCGCAGTCGGCGTACACCAGCACGCGGTCCTCGAGGCACATGAGGAACGCGCTCGAGACGTTCGAGACGCCCGGCGCGGTCTTGATGATCTCGAAGCTGGGCTTGATCGTGTGCGCGGTGGTGTGCAGTGCGCCCGAGACCATGCCGTCGGCGAGGCCGAGCTGCACCATGAGCGTGCCGAAGTAGGACACGGACGGCACGATCTCCCGCGCGCGTTCCACCGTCATGCCCTTGTGCGCGCGCAGCTGTGCGTAGACCGGCGCGAACTTCTCGACGTACTCCGGGTCGTGCGGGTCGATGACGTCGGCCGCGTCCAGCGCGAGGCCCAGCTCGGCCGCTCGTGCGCGGATCGCACTCTCCTCGCCGAGGATCGTCAGGTCCGCGACGCCGCGCTCGAGCAGCGTCGAGGCGGCGCGCAGGATGCGGTCGTCGTTGCCCTCCGGCAGCACGATGCGCTTGCGGTCGGAGCGGGCCCGGTCCAGCAGGCCGTACTCGAACATCAGCGGCGTCACCACGTCGGGGCGGGCGACGTCGAGCCGCGCGAGCAGCGCGGGACCGTCGACGTGCCGCTCGAACAGCGCCAGGGCGAGGTCCACCTTGCGCTGCGAGTCCGACGAGAGACGCCCGCGGGTCCCGGCGACCGTGCTTGCCGTGCGGAACGTCCCGAGGTCGGTCGCGATGATCGGCAGCCGTGACCCGATGCCGTCGACGAGGTGCTGCACGGGCTTTGTGGGGCGGAAGCCGCCGTTGAGGATGATGCCCGCGAGCGTCGGGAACCCGTCGGCCTGGTGCGCGAGCAGCAGGCCGAGCAGGATGTCGGTCCGGTCGCCGGGCGTCATGACGACCGCGCCGTCGGAGATCCGGCCCAGGAGGTGCTCGACCTCCATCGCGCCGACGAGCATGTCGAGCACCTCGCGCCCGAGCAGCTCGGGGTCGCCGGAGATCAGGGTGCCGTTCACCGCGTCGCTGAGCTGGCGCATCGTCGGCGCGCTGAGCAGGGCGCTCTCGGGCAGCGCCCACGCGGGACGACCCGGCTGGTCGAGCAGCCGCTGGACGACGTCGAGCGAGTCGGCTGCGCAGCGGTTCGCGACGACGGCGGCGATGTGCGCGTGGTTGGCGCTCAGCTCGCTCGTCGCGACCTCGACGACCTGTGCGATCTCGCTCGCGGAGCGCCGGTGGCCCTTCACGACGAGCACGACGGGCGCGCCGAGGTTGGCCGCGATGCGTGCATTGAACGCGAGCTCGGTGGGGGAGGAGATGTCGGTGTAGTCGGTGCCCACCACCACGACCGCGTCGCACCGGCGCTCGACGGCGTGGAAGCGCGACACGATCCGGGACAGCGCGGCCTCCGCGTCGGCGTGCACGTCGTCGTACGTGGTGCCGACGCACTCGTCGTAGGACAGGTCCACGCCGTCGTGCTCCAGGAGGAGCTCGAGCACGTAGTCCTTGCTCTCGGTGGAGCGCGCGACGGGGCGGAACACCCCGACACGCTGGACGGTGCGGGCCAGCAGGTCGACGAGGCCGAGGGCGACGGTGGACTTGCCGGTGTCCCCTTCGGGGGACGTGAGGTAGATGCTGCGGGCCACGGTGGGCTGCTCCCAGGTCGTGCGGTGTGTGGTGGTGCGGTGTGTGGTGCGGTACGGGGTGATGCGGGGTCATGCGGGGTCCTGCGGGTCGTGCGTGGTGCCGGACGAGGCTGGGGGCGGACCTTGCGGCCCGCCCCCAGGTCGTCCCCTACTCGTTGTCTCCGCCGGTCGAGATCGTGGCGTCGACCATGTTCGCGTCGGCCTGGTCCTGGGCGTCGGGCCAGACCCAGTCGCGCACCTCGGGGATGTCGTCCCCGTGCGTGCGGGTGTACTCCCGGGCCTCCAGCCGGGCGTCCTGCATGCGCTGGCGCAGGCCGGCGTACGCGGCGCCGAGCCGGTCCACGCGGTCGATCACGTCGATCACCAGGTGGAACCGGTCGAGGTCGTTGAGCATGACCATGTCGAAGGGCGTGGTCGTCGTGCCCTCCTCCTTGTAGCCGCGCACGTGCAGGTGCTGGTGCCCGTTGCGACGGTACGTGAGGCGGTGGATCAGCCACGGGTAGCCGTGGTAGGCGAAGATCACCGGGCGGTCCGCGGTGAACAGGCCGTCGAACTCCTTGTCCGACAGGCCGTGCGGGTGCTCACGCGCGTCCTGGAGGCGCATGAGGTCCACGACGTTGATCACCCGGACCTGGAGGTCCGGGATCTCCCGGCGCAGGATGTCCGCCGCGGCGAGCACCTCGAGCGTCGGGACGTCGCCCGCCGCGGCCAGCACGACGTCCGGCTTCTCGCCCTCGACCTCGGTGCCCGCCCACTCCCAGATCCCCAGACCGCGCGTGCAGTGTGCGATCGCCTGGTCCATGGTCAGGAAGTTCGGCGCGGGCTGCTTGCCGGACACGACGACGTTGACGTACTGCCGGCTGCGCAGGCAGTGGTCGTACGTGCTCAGCAGCGTGTTCGCGTCCGGCGGGAAGTAGACCCGGACGACCTCCGCCTTCTTGTTGATCACGTGGTCGACGAAGCCGGGGTCCTGGTGGCTGAACCCGTTGTGGTCCTGACGCCAGACGTGGCTCGAGAGCAGGTAGTTCAGGCTCGCGATCGGCCGCCGCCACGGGATGTCGTTGGTGACCTTGAGCCACTTGGCGTGCTGGTTGAACATCGAGTCGATGATGTGGATGAACGCCTCGTAGCAGTTGAACAGGCCGTGCCGGCCCGTCAGGAGGTAGCCCTCCAGCCAGCCCTGGCACTGGTGCTCCGAGAGCATCTCCAGCACGCGACCCGCCCGGGCCAGGTGCTCGTCGACCTCGGGGCCCTCGAACTGGGCGTTCCACTGCTTGTCCGTGACCTCGAACACCGACTGCAGGCGGTTCGACGCGGTCTCGTCGGGACCGAAGATCCGGAAGTTGTCCGGATTGCGCCGGATGACGTCGGTGAGCCAGTTGCCGAGGATGCGCGGCGCCTCGCTGATCGACCCGCCCGGGACGGGCACGTCGACCGCGTACTCACGGAAGTCCGGCAGTCGCAGGTCCTTGAGCAGCAGCCCGCCGTTGGCGTGCGGGTTGTCGCTCATGCGCAGGTGCCCCTCGGGCGCCAGCGCGCGGATGTCCGGGTCGATCCGGCCCTCGTCGTCGAACAGCTCGTGCGCGCGGTAGCTCTCGAGCCACGACCGGAGCACCTCGAGGTGCTCCGGGGTGTCGCGCGCGTTGGCGAGCGGTACCTGGTGGGCCCGCCAGCTCCCCGTGGTCTTCTTGCCGTCGATGTAGTCCGGGCCGGTCCAGCCCTTCGGCGTGCGGAACACGATCATCGGCCAGCGCGGGCGGCTCTCGTCGCCGTCGTGCGCGCGCCGCTTGATCTCGGCGATCTCGTCGAGCACCTCGTCGAGCATGGTCGCGAACCGGCCGTGGATCGAGATGTGCGACTCGTCGTCGAACCCGGCGACGAACACGTGCGGCTTGTGCCCGTAGCCCTGCATCAGGTCGGTGAGCTCGTCGTCGTCGATGCGTGCCAGCACCGTCGGGTTGGCGATCTTGTAGCCGTTGAGGTGCAGGATCGGCAGGACCACGCCGTCGTTCACGGGGTTGACGAACTTGTTGGAGTGCCAGCTCGTCGCGAGCGGGCCGGTCTCGGCCTCGCCGTCGCCGATGATCGTCGCGACCAGCAGGTCGGGGTTGTCGAACGCCGCGCCGTACGCGTGCGACAGCGCGTAGCCCAGCTCGCCGCCCTCGTGGATCGACCCGGGCGTCTCGGGCGCCACGTGGCTCGGGATCCCGCCGGGGAAGGAGAACTGCCGGAACAGCCGGCGCACGCCCTCGTCGTCCTCGGTCATGTCCGGGTAGTACTTCGTGTAGGTGCCGTCGAGGTAGGCGCTCGCGACGAGACCGGGGCCGCCGTGGCCCGGGCCGATCACGTAGATCGTGTCCTGCAGGCGCTCCTTGATCACGCGGTTGAGGTGCGCGTACAGGAAGTTGAGCCCCGTCGTCGTGCCCCAGTGCCCGAGCAGGCGCGGCTTGACGTGCTCGCGCGTCAGCGGCTCGCGCAGCAAGGGGTTGTCCAGCAGGTAGATCTGTCCGACCGACAGGTAGTTCGCGGCGCGCCACCACTTGTC
The DNA here is from genome assembly GCF_007990245.1 of Cellulomonas composti. Taxonomy (GTDB): domain Bacteria; phylum Actinomycetota; class Actinomycetes; order Actinomycetales; family Cellulomonadaceae; genus Cellulomonas; species Cellulomonas composti. The sequence goes on from NZ_BJWG01000004.1 coordinate 74,325, forward strand.
GATGCGCTCGAGCGTCTCCTGGTCGAGGGTGGAACCGCTGCCCGCACGCCATGCCGTCGGCGCGGTCGTCGTGGTGCTCATCCGTGCTCCCCGTGATCGTCCGGTGTCCAGCACCGGCCTCGTCGTCAGCCAACCCTGCGGTGCGACGCGGCCGTGGGACGTCAGGCCCACGGGGCGCACTTCACCACCTGCCATACAACCGCAATCCTGGCCCCCGCGCGCGACCTTGGATGTGAGCGATCGCACGTCCACGACGAGCGTGCGGCCCCAGGTCAGCGCCTGCGGGCCGGGCGGTCGTGCGGGGCCGCGCACACGGTCTCGCGGGTTACCGTGAGACGTGCCCGAGCCCACGACGATGCTGCGCGCCGCGGTGCGTCCGCGGATGCTCGTGCTGCTGCTGGTCCTGCTCGCCGCCGCGGGCGTGTGCGGGCTGCTCGGCGCGTGGCAGCTCGACCGTGCGCAGCTGCGCGGACAGGCCGCGCAGGAGCGTCACGAGGCCGAGCAGGCCGCCGCTGCGGCGGTCCCGCTGGGCGACGAGCTCGCCCCGCAGACCTCGTTCAGTGGCGACCTCGTCGGCCGCAAGGTGGCCGTCACCGGAACCTACGACGCGGGCGGTCAGCTGCTCGTGCCCGAGCGGGTGCACGGGGACGAGACCGGCTACCTGGTCCTCACGCCGCTGCGGGTCACCGACGCGGGCGGCGCCGCACCCGCGGCGGGGGCGGTCCTGCCGGTCGTGCGCGGCTGGGTCGCCACCCCCGACGAGGCCGACGTCCCGCTCGCGGGCGAGGTCCGGCTCGAGGGTTACCTGCAGGCCGCCGAGCAGGCGGGGACAGGGGTCGTCGACGGCCGCAGCGACGCGATCTCGTCGGCCCAGCTCGTCACCGCCTGGGGTGGGCCGATCTACACGGGTTACCTCGTCGTCTCGGGCTCCGATCCCGCGCAGTCCGCCGACATCGCGCTCCTCGAGCCGCCGACCATCCCCGGCGCCGGGCTCAACATCCAGAACCTCGCGTACGCCGCCCAGTGGTGGATCTTCGGCGCCTTCGCCGTGCTGCTGTGGCTGCGGCTCGTCCGCGACGAGGCCCGCGGTGACGCGTCCGACGACGGGTCGCGATCCGAGCCTCGGGACGCTGCTGCACCCGCGCCCGCCGGGTCATAGGGTCGGAGCCGAGAGAGGGAGGGCCAGCCGTGCTCGCTGAAGGGACCTACGACGCCGGTGCCGTCGCCGACTACCGCGCCCAGATCGAGGCGCAGGTGGCCGCATGGGACCAGCTCTACGCCGAGCTCTCGACGGACAGCACGCCGGGGGTCGACGTGCTCGAGGCATTCGAGCCGACGTACTTCGCCGCGCTGCTCCAGAGCCTCGAGCTGCGCTTCGTGCACCGGCTGCGGGCCAAGGAGGGCAAGGACGGCAACGCGCTCAACGAGGTGCGGCTGCTGGCCGAGTCGTTCATCTCGAACGACGGCCGGCTGCTTGCGGACAAGCAGATCAAGCTCGACCCCGAGCGTTCGGTCCTGGGGCTGAACCCCGGCGACGACGTGGTGCTCCGGCGCGACGACTTCATGCGCCTCGTGTGGGCGTTCTTCCTCGAGATCGAGACCCGCTACACCCAGTCCTGACCGTCGGTCTCGGTGACCGACCGCCGATGGTCGGCCCGTGGTCAGCTCAGCGGCGGGCGACGGCGGAGCGCCTTGACGTCGCGGCGATGCCGCTCGGCCGTGGCGCGGCGCACGCGCGAGGCGCGGCTCGCGCGGGTCGCGCGGCGGGGCGGTCCCGGAGGTGCGAGCGCGTCGTCGAGCAGCGCGACGAGCCTCAGGACGGCCGCCTCCCGGTTGCGCAGCTGCGACCGGTGCTCGGAGGCGGCGACCGTGAGCACGTCGCCGTGCAGCCGGTGCGCGAGCCGCTCGCGCACCCGATCCTGCTGACCCGGCGTCGCCCAGAGCACGGCGGTGAGATCGACCGACAGCTCGGCGCGCGAATCGGTCGTGTTGACCGACTGGCCGCCCGGTCCGCCGGACCGGGAGAAGCGCCACGAGAGGGCGTCGTCCGGGAGGACGGCGCCCCCGCGCAGGGCGAGGGGCTCGCTCACGGCGACTCGTGCTGCCACGAGCGCCACAGCGCGGCGTAGTCGCCGCCTGCCGCGACGAGTTCGTCGTGCGGACCGATCTCGGTGATCCGGCCGCCGTCGACGACTGCGACGCGGTCGGCGTCGTGCGCCGTGTGCAGGCGGTGCGCGATCGCGACGACCGTGCGCCCGGCCAGCACGCCGTTGAGCGAGCGTTCGAGGTGCCGTGCGGCGCGCGGGTCGAGCAGCGACGTCGCCTCGTCCAGGACGAGCGTGTGCGGGTCGAGCAGCACGAGCCGCGCGAGCGCGATCTGCTGCGCCTGCGCGGGTGACAGCGGCGCGCCGCCCGAGCCGATCTCGGTCGCCAGGCCGTCGGGCAGCGCCTGCACCCACTCCCACGCGTCGACCGCCTCGAGCGAGCGACGCAGCGCGTCGTCGTCGGCCTCGGCGTCCGCCAGGCGCAGGTTGTCCGCGACGCTGCCGACGAACACGTGGTGCTCCTGGGTCACGAGCGCGACGTGGCCGCGCAGCTCGTCGAGCGGGAGGTCGACCAGCGGCACGCCGCCGACGGCGACCGTTCCGCCGGTGGGCGGGTGGATGCCGGCGAGCATCCGGCCGAGCGTCGACTTGCCCGCGCCGGACGGCCCGACGACCGCGAGCCGTTCGCCCGCGCGCAGGTCCAGGTCGATCCCGTGCAGGACGTCGTGCCCCTCGCGGTAGGCGTAGCGCAGCCCGCGCGCGCTCAGGTCCTCGTCGGTGGGCTCGGCCTCGCGGCTCTCGCGGTCCGGCTCGACGAGCTGGACGCCGACGATGCGGGCGAGCGACGTCGTCGCGACCTGGATCTCGTCGACCCAGAAGATGAGCTCCCAGACCGGGCCGGCCACCTGGTAGGTGTAGAGCACGATCGTCGTGACCACGCCGATCGTGACCCTGCCCTCGGACGCCAGCCAGCCGCCCCACAGCAGCACCGCGACGGGCGCCGTGATGAACGCGAAGTCGACGCCCGGGAACAGCACGGTCCGCAGGTTGAGCGTGACGCGCTCGGCGTCGAACGCCTCGGCCAGGTCGGCGTCGGCACGGGCCTGACGACGCCGGCCCAGGCGCAGCGCGTCGACGGTCCGCGCACCCTCGACCGACTCCGTGATCGTGCCGTTGAGCAGCGCGTACGCCGCGGACTCCCGCTGATAGGCCGGGGTGGCCCGGCGCAGGTACCAGCGCACGACGACGAGCATGACCGGCACGCCGACGAACATCGCGACCGCGACGAGCGGGGAGAGCACCACGCACGCGACGACCGTGAGCGAGATCGTCACGACCGCGACGAGCACGCGCGGCACACCGAAGCGCACCGCGTGCTGGAGCTTGTTCACGTCGTTCGTCGTGCGAGCGACCAGGTCGCCCGTGCCGGCGCGTTCGACGGTCGACAGCGGCAGCCCGGTGACGGTCTCGATGAACTCCTCGCGGAGCTCGGCGAAGACCTCCTCGCCGAAGACCATCGAGGTGCGCTGCGCGAACCGGATGAGCACGGTCTGCGTGAGCACCGCCGCCGCGCCGAAGGCGATCAGGGTGTTGACGTAGCTCGCGGTGGTGCCCTGCGTGACGCCGTCGACGAGCCGGCCCAGCAGCCAGGGTCCGGCCAGGCCGGCGATCGCGGCGAGCGTGTGCAGGGTCGCGATGACCACGAGCGGGTGCCGGTGCGTGCGCAGCAGGCGGCCTGCGTACGCGCGCACCGCGGCGCTGTCCGCGATGGGGAGCTTCACGGCCTTCCTCCTGACGGTTCGGCGTCGTCGAGGTCGAGCAGCCGGTCGAAGGCCTCGTCGGAGAGCGGGTCGTCGTCCTGTTCGCCGACCGGCTCGTCGATGCCCGCGTCCTCGTCGCCCTCGTCGTCGAGGTTGCGCCCGACCACGCGGCGGTACGTGTCTGACGAGGGCCCGTCGCCCGCGAGCAGGCCCGCGTGCGTGCCGGTCGCGACCACGCGGCCGTCGACCAGGAGCTGCACCTCGTCGACGTGGTCGAGCACCAGCGGGGACGCTGTCACGACGAGCGTCGCGCGGCCACGGCGGGCGTCCGCGAGCCGGGCGGCGATGCGCGCCTCGGTGTGGGCGTCGACGGCCGACGTCGGCTCGACGAGCAGCAGCACCTCGGGGTCGAGCAGCAACGCCCGGGCGAGCGCGACCCGCTGACGCTGGCCGCCCGACAGCGAGCGACCCTTCTCGGGCAGCTCGCCGTCCAGGCCGTCGGGAACCGACTCCAGCACGTCGTGCGCGTCCGCGAGGGCGATGGCGGCGAGCAGTCGCTCCACGTCGCCGGCCCCGTGCACGTCGAGCTCGGTGCCCAGCGTCCCGGAGAACAGGTGCGGCGTCGCCTCGGCGAGCACGATGCGCTCGCGCACGTCGGCCTTGTCCAGCGTCGACAGCAGAGCGCCGCCCAGCCGGACCGGGGTCGCGGCCTCCGCGTCGTCGTCGAACCGCCCCATGCGCGTGGCGACCTCGGCGGCCGAGTTCGGGTCGGCCGACACGAGCGCGGTGACCACGCCGGGCGTCACGACGACGCCGCTGGTCTCGTCGACGAGCGGGACGTGCGCCGGCGGGGTCGGCGCCGTGGGCGGCGTGGCCCCCGTCGCAGGTACGACCCGCAGCACGTTGACGACCTTGCCCGCGCCCACGTGCGCACGCGTGGCCGACTGGAGCATCATCGTCATCTGCTGCACCGGCCACGACAGGAACGCCGCGAAGCCGTACGTCTGCACGAGCTGGCCCGCCGTGATGTCCCCCGCGAGCGCCAGGTGCGCGCCGTACCAGATGAGCAGGACGACGAACGCGCCCGGCAGGAGCACCTGCAGCGCGTCGAGCCACGACTGCGTGGCCGCGACGTCCACGCCCTTGGCCCGCACGACCTGCGACTGGCGCCGGTAGCGGGCGGTGAAGACGGCCTCGCCGCCGATGCCGCGCAGGATCCGCAGCCCCGAGACGGTGTCCGAGCCGAGCGTGGTGAGCCGGCCGGACGCCTCGCGCTGCGCGACCTGGCGACGTTGCAGCGGCTTGACGAGCAGCCCGAGGCACACCGTGACCGTCGGCAGGCCGAGCAGGACGATCAGGCCGAGCGACAGCGACATCCGCAGCATGACGACCGCCGCGATCCCGTACGCCGCGATCGACCCGACGAACCGGCCCACCACGTGGAAGAGCTCGCCGACCCGCAGCGCGTCGTTCGCGACCGCCGAGACGACCTCACCCGTGGGCAGCTCGGCCGTGATCGTGTGGCCCGAGTGGGAGACCGTGCGTCCGACGAGCTGCGACGACGTGAGCGAGGCCCGCAACCAGTTCTCGACGTCGTAACGGTGGCCGATCGCCGAGGCCGCGGCGGACACCAGGCCGAGCGCGAGCATGGCGCCGGCGGCCCGCCACAGGTCCGAGCCGAAGCCGTGCGCGAGCCCGGAGTCGATCGCGTAGCCGGTGACGTACGGGAGCGTGGCCTGGCACGCGAACATCAGGGTCCCGAGCGCGATCGAGGCCGCGATGATGCCCCACTGCCGGCGGGCGACCCACCACAGGTACGCGATCGGCCCCGTCAGCGGCGGGGTACCGGGATCGTCGAGGGGGAGGGAGCGCACGGACGTCAACGTTACGTGGGGGTACCGACACGGCTCGAATCGATTTCCGGATCTCCTTCCACGAGCCCGACGACGAGCCCGCCGACGAGACCGACGACGGGCCGGACGACGAGCCCGACGAACCCGCGGCCGAGGACCGGACGCGGGACGGGACGTGCTCCGGGCGGCGACTACCCTGTGGGCGTGACCCCGACGCCAGAGCCGACGGCCGCCGCCCCGCAGACCGCTCACCGCCCGGTGCTCGTCGTCGACTTCGGCGCGCAGTACGCGCAGCTGATCGCGCGGCGCGTGCGCGAGGCCAACGTCTACTCCGAGATCGTGCCGCACACGGCCTCGGTCGCGGATCTGCTCGCGAAGGACCCGGCCGCGATCATCCTGTCCGGCGGCCCGTCGTCCGTGTACGCGCAGGGCGCGCCGTTCGTCGACCCCGCGCTGTTCGAGGCCGGTGTGCCCGTGCTGGGCATCTGCTACGGCTTCCAGGCCATGGCGCAGGCGCTCGGCGGGACCGTCGCCCAGACCGGGCGGCGCGAGTACGGCGGCACCGCCGTCGAGGTCGGCGCGCCCGGCACGGTGCTCGCCGGCAGCCCGGATCACCAGACGGTCTGGATGAGCCACGGCGACGCCGTGCACGCCGCACCCGAGGGCTTCGACGTGCTCGCGACGAGCGAGGGGTCCCCGGTCGCCGCGTTCGAGCACCGCGAGCGCCGCCTGTTCGGCGTGCAGTGGCACCCCGAGGTGAAGCACTCGCCGCTCGGCCAGCGGGCGCTCGAGAACTTCCTGTACGAGGGCGCCGGCCTGGCCCCGGACTGGAACCCCGGCAACGTCATCGCCGAGCAGGTCGCGCGCATCCGCGCGCAGGTCGGCGACGCGCGCGTGGTGTGCGGACTGTCGGGCGGCGTGGACTCGTCGGTCGCGGCCGCACTCGTGCAGCGCGCCGTCGGGGACCAGCTCACCTGCGTGTTCGTCGACCACGGCCTGCTGCGCTCGGGCGAGGCCGAGCAGGTGGAGAAGGACTTCGTCGCCTCCACCGGCGTGCGGCTCAAGGTCGTCGACGCGCGCGAGCGGTTCCTGCAGGCGCTCGCGGGCCACACCGACCCCGAGACCAAGCGCAAGATCATCGGCCGCGAGTTCATCCGCGTGTTCGAGGACGCCGCACGCGAGGTCGTCGCCGAGGCGGGCGAGCACGGCACCGAGGTCAAGTTCCTGGTGCAGGGCACGCTCTACCCCGACGTGGTCGAGTCCGGCGGCGGCGAGGGCGCGGCCAACATCAAGAGCCACCACAACGTCGGCGGGCTGCCCGACGACCTGCAGTTCGAGCTCGTCGAGCCGCTGCGCACGCTGTTCAAGGACGAGGTGCGCGCGGTCGGCCTCGAGCTCGGCGTCCCCGAGGCGATCGTCTGGCGCCAGCCGTTCCCCGGCCCGGGCCTGGGCATCCGGATCATCGGCGAGGTCACCGCGGCCCGGCTGGACGTGCTGCGCGCCGCGGACCTGATCGCGCGCGAGGAGCTGACGCGCGCGGGCCTGGACCGCGAGATCTGGCAGTGCCCGGTGGTGCTCCTGGCCGACGTGCGCTCGGTCGGGGTGCAGGGCGACGGCCGCACGTACGGGCACCCGATCGTGCTGCGGCCCGTCTCGTCGGAGGACGCCATGACGGCGGACTGGACACGCATGCCGTACGACGTGCTCGCGACGATCTCGACCCGCATCACCAACGAGGTTCCCGAGGTGAACCGCGTGGTGCTCGACGTGACGAGCAAGCCCCCGGGCACCATCGAGTGGGAGTGACGACGTGACCGACGAGACCGCGACCAGCGACAGCGCACCCGCCGAGGCCGTGAGCCCGGCGCAGGACCGCTGGCGCCACCGTGCGCGCGGTGCGCTCGGGCGCTACCGCGCGATGGCCTGGGTGACCGGGACGCTCCTGCTCGTGCTGTGCGTCGAGCTGGTGCTCAAGCACGTGCTGCACGCGCCCGACTCCGTGCTGCGGTTCGTCACCTGGGTGCCGTTCGCGCACGGGTGGGTGTACGTCGTCTACCTCGTCACGGTGCTCGACCTGTGGTCGACGATGCGCTGGCGCTTCGGCCGGCTCGTGACCATGGTGATCGCGGGCGTCGTGCCCGTGATGTCGTTCGTCCTCGAGCGCAAGGTGCACGCCCAGGGCCTCGCGCGTATCGGCGCCGACGCCTGACCGAAGAGCCCGCGAGCAGACTCGCAGGTCGCCGCGCTGCCTCAGGTAGCGCATGTCCGTTTCGTTCTGACTATCGTCTGACGTGCACCGGTGCGTCGATCGACGCGCCGGACGGCTCAGGGCCTGCGGCCCGGCTCCGGCAGGAAGGAACCAGCAATGGCGACAACTGAGGTCAAGGAGAAGTCCGGCGCACGCACGATGGGGCTCCTCGTCATCATCTTCGGTGTGCTCTACATCGTCCTCGGGGGCATCACCTGGGGTGCGGTCTCGTCGAACCTCGCGGCGGAGAAGATCACGGTCTCCGACGACGCGTCGGCGTTCCAGGGCCAGCTCGTGGACACGCCGTGGGAGGCGTGGGTCCAGGCCGACATCATCAACCACCACGCGCTCGATGCCTCGGGCGGCAAGACCTACGCCGAGCTCGACCGGGAAGACCCGACGCGCGAGACGATGATGACGGCGTCGTTCCTGCGCTCCTCGCTGTTCACGTCGGTCGTCGCGTTCGGCGTGGCGCTCCTCGTGGTGGGCACGGGTGTCGTGCTGATCCTCATCGGCTTCGGCCTGCGCGCGGCAGGGGCGGCGAAGTCGGCCGTCGCGAAGTCGGCCGACCCGGTCGTCGCGGCTCCGGCCGCGGCCGAGCCCGTCCGGCCCGCGCCGGTGGCTCCCGCGGCGCCCGCAGCCCCGGCACCCGCCGCCCCGGCGGCACCGCCGGCGGCGAGCACCCCGCCGGACCCGGTGGTCTGATCACGACGAAGGGCGGCCCCCACCTTGCCGGGCGGGGGCCGTCCTTCGTCGTCACCACGATCGCGGTTCAGGGGGCCGCGCGGCGGTCGCGGCGCGCGCCGGCGATCAGCGAGCCGACGAGCAGGGCTACGCCCGCGCCCGCGACCAGCAGGATCGCGGCGAGCTGCAGGTCGATGCGCAGACCGCCCGCCCACGCGAGCACGCCGACGCCGAGCACGGCCAGCACCAGCCCCCACACCACCGTGCCGACGCGCGGCCCGCGCCGCCGCTCCGGCTGCACCGGCTGCACTGGTTGCATCGGCTGCACCGACTGCACCGGCGCGGTCGTCGGTGCCGGGACCGTCACGGGTGTCGGCATCGGGACCGGAACGGGTGTCGGCACGGGCACGGGTGCCTCGAGAGCTGCAGCAGCCGGCACGGCCGGGTGCAGCACGACGGTGTCGGCCTCGACGGTCTCGTCGGGCTCGCCGAGCGCGTCGTCGCCGACGCTCTCAGGCGCGTCTGCGGACTCGACGGTCTCGTCGGGCTCGCCGAGCGTGTCGTCGCCGACGACCTCAGTCGCCTCTGCGGACTCGACGGTCTCGTCCGGCTCGCCGAGCGCGTCGTCGCCGACGACCTCAGCCGTCTCTGTGGACTCGACGACCGCTGCGGGCTCGACCGCTTCGACGGCTTCGACGGTCTCGGCGGACTCGACCGACTCGACGGTCTCGGCGGACTCGACCGACTCGACCGACTCGACCGACTCGACCGACTCGACCGACTCGACCGACTCGACCGACTTGGCGGCTTCGGCGGTCGCGGACGACGGGGGCGGGCCCGCGGGGGTGGTGGTCTTCTTCTGGGTGCTCATGAGTCCTCCCGGGTGATGGTGACCTCGCCGGCTCCGACCTGGACGTCGAGCACGAGCTGTGCGCCGTCGGCGCGGGTGGCGTCGTCCTGGAACGTGCGACGCCCGAGGCCGAGGCCGCTGATCTGTTCGGGGCTCCCGTCCACGTCCCAGGTCACCGTTCCGGCACCGACGCGGATGCTGGCCTCGACCGCGGCGTCCGCCGGCACGACGACGTGCACGTTGCCGGCGCCGACAGAGACGGGGACGTACAGCGGGTCGTCGGTCATGGGCACCGCCGACAGGTCGAGCGCCGCGTCGCCCATGCCGACCTGCAGGCCCTGCTCCGCGTCGGCGCGGGTCGTCGGGGCGACCGTGCTCGACGAGACGAGGTGGCCGTCGTGACCCGCCTCCCACAGCCAGCCGGGCCGCGCGGCGACGCCGACGGGCACGGAGACCAGCAGCGCGACGATCGCGAGGAACCCGAGCACACCGCTGCTGCGTCCGCGCAGGCCGGCGACCACGATTCCGAGGCCCGCGAGCACGACGAAGATGCCGATGGTCGTGAGCAGGACGGGCCCGTCGAAGGCGCCGGTCCGGTCCGCCGCGAGCAGGGCGGCGAGCGCGATGAGCCCGAGCGCCACGACGATGCCGACCGCGGCGACGCCGGGACCGCCGGCACGACGCCGTGGCGTCGGCGGCGTCATGGGTGGTGGCGTGGCGGTAGTCGGCGCGGGGGCGGTCCGGGTGGCGGTCGGTGCCGGGCCGGGAGCGTACGGGCTCGTCGGATACGGCGCGGTGCCGTACGGCGGACGGGCGGCAGCCGCGTAGGGCAACGGGCCGGCGTACGTCCCCGCGCCGGGGTGCTGCGGCGTGCCGTACGGCGGGCGCGCGGCGGCGGTCGGCGGGTACGCCGTGACGGGGGCGGTCGCGGCCGGGCGCATCGGTGCGGCGGCGGGGTAGGTCCCCGGGCCTGCGACGGGGTGGTCGGCCTGCGGCGGTGTGCCGGCGGGTGGCCGCCTCGTCAGCAGCACGACGACGCCGACGATCATCCCGGCGATCAGCAGGAACCACATCATCCCGGCCACCGCGGACAGCACGTGCGGGACGCCGAGCCCGCTCGGGCCCCAGCCCCACCCGAACGGCGAACCGGAACCCCGCCCGAAGCCGAACAGCACGAAGGCGGCCGCGCCGACGACCGCGGGATCGAACCTGCCCGCGAACAGCTCCTGGACGTGGATGCGACCGTCACGGCGCTCGGGCAGCAGGCCCCAGGCCACGCCGTACGCGACGAGGCCGAAGCCGCCGAGCAGGATCGTCACGCCGAGCACGGCCCGCACGACGAGCGGGTCGATGCCGAAGCGGTCCGCGGCGCCCGCGCACACGCCGCCGATCCAGCGGTCGTCGGCGCGGCTGACGCCGAGGCGGCGCACGCCGTCGAAGAAGCCCGCGCCGGGCGCGGGTCCGACAGGCGGTGGCCCGGTCGGTGCGTCGAACGTCCCTGCCGGCGGTGCGCCGGTGTCGGCGGCGGGGCCGGTCTCGGGTGCTCCCATGGGGGTCGGGTTCTCGTCCATGGCCTCAGCCTGGCGCGGCGCCCGGTGCCCCGGCATCCGGCGACCACCCTGATCGGACCCTGAACCCTGCGGCCCGCCTCCCTGAACCTGACCGCACGAGGCCCTGAGATCCGGTCCGGAGCCCTCCGGCGGGTGCCGTGCCGTGTGACGATGCGTGCGTGGACGTCACCGCACCTGCTCCGACGCGCGCCCGTGCGCGCCTGCCGCTGCGGCGGCCGGAGGGCGAGCGCTGGCTCGGTGGTGTCGCGGCCGGTCTCGCGGCACACCTGGAGCTGCCGGTCGCGATGGTGCGCGTCGCGTTCGTCGTGCTCGCGCCGCTCGCGGGTACCGGGCTCGTGCTGTACGCGTTCTGGTGGCTGACGGTCCCGCCGGGCGACCCGCGCGACGCGGCCGCGCGCGAGCGGCCGAGCGCGCTGACGCGGCTCGCGCGACGGCCCGACGACGACGGCGCCGAGACCGGCCGTCACCGGCGCTGGCCGGTGACGGACATCGCGCTCGGCGGGCTCCTGCTCGTCGTCGCGGCGGCACTGGTCGCGGTGCGCTCCGGTCGCCTGCAGGCAGCCTGGCTGCTGCCTGCGCTCGTGCTGCTGGCGGGGCTGACGCTGGCCTGGGGTCAGCTCGACTCGATGCAGCGCGGCCGGCTGCGGTCGCGCGCCGGTGGGCGGACGCCGGTCTCGGTGCTGCGCCTGCTGGGCGGCGTCGTGCTCGCCGGCGTCGGTGTGCTGCTGCTCGTCGGGCAGGGCACGGGACGCGGTATCGATGCCATGACGCTGCTGCAGGCGGCGCTCGCGTCGCTCGCCGTGCTGGCGGGCGTCGCGCTCGTGCTCGCGCCGTGGTGGCTGCGGCTGGTGCGCGAGCTGGGCGACGAGCGGGCGGCGCGTGCGCGCGAGTCCGAACGCGCCGACATCGCCGCGCACCTGCACGACTCGGTGCTGCAGACGCTCGCGCTGATCCGCGCCCGGGCCGACGACCCGGGCGAGGTCGCGCGCATGGCGCGCGCACAGGAGCGGGAGCTGCGGGAGTGGCTGTACTCGGACCGGCCCGCACCCGGTACGTCGCTCGCGGCGGCGCTGCGCGCGGTGGTCGCCGAGGTCGAGGACTCGCGCTCCGGTCCCGGCGGTGAGGCGGTCGCGATCGACTCGGTCGTCGTCGGGGACCGCGTGCCCGACCCGGACACGGCCGCGCTCCTGCAGGCGACGCGAGAGGCGCTCGTCAACGCCGTGGTGCACGGCCGCCCGCCCGTCTCGCTGTACCTGGAGTGCGGCGACGAGCTCGTCGAGGTGTTCGTGCGTGACCGCGGCGACGGTTTCGATCCCGACGCGATCAGCCAGGACCGGTTCGGCGTGCGCGAGTCGATCATCGGGCGGATACGACGCAGGGGCGGGACGGCCGAGGTCGTGAGCCGCCCGGGCCGCGGGACCGAGGTGCACCTGACGGTGCGTGTCGAGCAACCGGCGCAGAGCGATCCGGTGGAACAGTCCGAGCAGGCGCAGCGGTCGGAGGGTGAGGCGTGAGCCAGGACGCACGGAACGACGAGGGTGTGGGCGACGGGCCCGTCGAGGTGGTCCTCGTGGACGATCACCACCTGTTCCGCACGGGCGTGCGGGCCTCGCTCGACGACCGCGTGCGCGTCGTCGGGGAGGCCGCGACGGTCGACGAGGCCGTGCGCGTGGTGCATGCGCTGCGTCCGCCGGTGGTGCTGCTCGACGTGCACCTGCCGGGCGGCGACGGGGGCGGTGGCGCGGAGGTGATCCGCTCGTGCGCGGACCTCGCGGGCACGACGAAGTTCCTCGCCCTGTCGGTCTCCGACGCGGCCGAGGACGTCGTCGCGGTGATCCGCGCCGGTGCGCGGGGGTACGTGACGAAGGCGATCGACGGTCCCGCGCTCGTCGATGCGGTGCGCCAGGTGGCCGGTGGCGACGCGGTGTTCTCGCCGCGGCTGGCGGGGTTCGTGCTGGACGCGTTCGGCACCTCCGCGGGGGACATCGCGACCGGCGACGACGAGCTCGACCGGCTCTCGGCGCGCGAGCGCGAGGTGATGCGCCTGATCGCGCGCGGCTACACGTACCGCGAGGTGGCCGGTGAGCTGTTCATCTCGGTCAAGACGGTCGAGACCCACGTCTCTGCGGTGCTGCGCAAGCTCCAGCTCTCGAACCGGCACGAGCTGACCCGCTGGGCCGCGGCCCGGCGGCTGCTGTAGGTCCTTTATGACACAGTGTCAGATCGACCCGTCGGTCCGCGTAGGGTGAGGCCATGGAGCTGCTGAAGAACATCCTCGTCGTGCTGCACCTGCTCGGATGGGCCATCGTCCTGGGTGGCACGCTGGTCAACCTCCGCGCGCCGAAGATCGCGCCGGGCGTGCTGCACGGCGCGCTGACGGCGCTGGTCACGGGCATCCTCATCGTCGGCGTCTCGGAGATGAGCGACGACCTCCGGGACCCGAACATGGTCAAGATCGGGGTCAAGCTCGTCATCGCGCTCGTCGTGACGGGGCTGACGATCGTCGGGACGCGCAAGCCGGAGCGGGTGACCACCGGGTTCCTCGGTGCGATCGCGGGTCTGACCGCGCTGAACGTCGCCATCGCGGTCCTGTGGCGCTGACCGGGTCCGGGCGTGCCGGGCTGGGGTGACGCACTCGTCGCCGTCGCGATCCTCGTCGGGCTGTTCGGCGTCGTCGTGCAGGTGCTGCCCGGCGCGATGCTGGTGCTCGGCGCGGTCGTCGTGTGGGGCGTGGTCACGGGCGGGCCGGTGGGGTGGACGGTCGTCGCGGTCGCCGTCGTCGCGACGGGCGTCGGACAGGTCGTGAAGTACCTGCTCGCCGGTCGGCACCTGCGGCGCGGCGGGGTGCCCGGGCGGTCGGTCGTCGCGGGCGGCGTGCTCGGGGTCGTCGGGTTCTTCGTCGTCCCCGTCGTCGGGCTGCCGCTCGGGTTCGTCGGCGGCATCTACCTCGCGGAGTGGGCGCGGGCGCGCGACCCGCGCCTGGCCTGGCGCTCGACCCTGGTCGCGCTGCAGGCCACGGGCCTGACGATCCTCGTCGAGCTGGCGGGTGCGCTCGTGTGCACCGCGGCGTGGGTCGCGGGTCTGGTCGCGGCCTGACGGGCTGCGCCGCACGGCCCTGGGCGGGGCGGCAGCCTGTCGGTGGGGCCGCTTAGGCTTGGCCCGCCATGACGTCGCTGTTCGATCACCTCTCCGACCCTTCCCTCGGCGCGCCCGGCGGGCCTCGCTCCCACGCGGGCGATCCGTCCGGCCTCCCGCTGGTCGTGCCGCCGCGCGGGCCCGACGACGAGAGCGCGCGCGAGGCGCGCCGCCAGGAGGACGAGGCCACGCGCACCCGGCGCGTGCAGGAGCTGGTCGAGGGGCTCAACCCGCAGCAGCGCGAGGCCGTCGAGCACGAGGGCGGCGCGCTGCTCATCGTGGCCGGCGCCGGCTCGGGCAAGACGCGTGTGCTCACGCACCGCATCGGGTACCTGCTGGCCACGCGCCGGGCTCGGCCCGGCGAGATCCTGGCGATCACGTTCACCAACAAGGCCGCCGCCGAGATGCGCGAGCGTGTCGAGCACCTCGTCGGACCCGCCGCCGGGCGGATGTGGGTCTCGACGTTCCACTCGTCGTGCGTGCGCATCCTGCGCCGCGAGGCCGCGACCCTGGGCCTGCGCTCGAGCTTCTCGATCTACGACTCGGCGGACTCGCAGCGCCTGCTCACGCTCGTCTCGCGCGAGCTGGAGCTCGACCCGAAGCGCTTCCCGGTGAAGGCGCTCGCGAACAAGATCTCCGCGCTCAAGGACGAGCTGGTGGACGCCGAGCGGTTCGCGGCCACCTCGGGCGACGGGTCCAACGACTTCGACGCCGTGCTGGCGCAGGTCTACACGCGCTACCAGCAGCGGCTGCGCCAGGCGCACGCGCTCGACTTCGACGACCTCATCATGCGCACGGTGCACCTGCTGCAGGCGTTCCCCGCGGTCGCCGAGCACTACCGCCGCCGGTTCCGGCACGTGCTGGTCGACGAGTACCAGGACACCAACCACGCGCAGTACGTCCTGGTGCGCGAGCTGGTCGGCGTGGGCAGCGACGAGTCGCCGGTCCCGCCGGGCGAGCTCACGGTGGTGGGCGACGCGGACCAGTCGATCTACGCGTTCCGCGGCGCGAACATCCGCAACATCCTCGAGTTCGAGGCTGACTACCCGGACGCCACGACGATCCTGCTCGAGCAGAACTACCGCTCGACGCAGACGATCCTCTCGGCCGCCAACGCCGTCATCAGCCGCAACCCGGGCCGCACGCCCAAGCGGCTGTGGACCGCGTCGGGTGCCGGTGCGCAGATCGTCGCGTACGTCGCGGACGACGAGCGCGAGGAGGCCCGGTTCGTCGTCGAGGAGATCGACCGGCTCGGCGATCAGTCGGGCGTGCGACCCCAGGACGTCGCGATCTTCTACCGGGCCAATGCGCAGTCACGCGTGATCGAGGACGCGCTGGTGCGTGTGGGGCTGCCGTACAAGCTCGTCGGCGGCACGCGGTTCTACGAGCGTCGGGAGGTCAAGGACGCGATCGCCTACCTGCGCGCGATCGCGAACCCCGACGACGACGTCAACCTGCGGCGCATCCTCAACGTGCCCAAGCGCGGGCTCGGCGACCGCTCCGAGGCGATGGTCGCGTCGTTCGCCGAGCAGGAGCGCATCTCGTTCGGCGCCGCGCTGGACCGGCTCGACGAGGTGCCGGGGCTCGGCACGCGCGCGGTCGTCGGGCTCGGGTCGTTCGCGACGATGCTGCACGACCTGCGCGAGCTCGCGGCGGGCGCCGGTCCGGCGCAGGTGCTCGGCGCGGTGCTCGACCGTTCCGGCTACCTGGCCGAGCTGCGCGCGAGCGAGGACCCGCAGGACGCGTCCCGCGTCGAGAACCTCGCCGAGCTGCACGCGGTCGCCTCCGAGTTCGAGGCCAACGACCCCGAGGGCGACCTGGCCGACTTCCTCGAACGCGTGTCGCTCGTCGCGGACTCCGACCAGATCCCGAGCCCCGACGGCGGCGACGAACCGGGCGGGCCGGGGCAGGACGCGGGGGTCGTCACGTTGATGACGCTGCACACCGCCAAGGGGCTCGAGTTCCCGGTCGTGTTCCTCACCGGGCTCGAGGACGGCACGTTCCCGCACATGCGCTCGCTCGCCGACCCCGACCAGCTCGAGGAGGAGCGACGGCTCGCCTACGTGGGTCTCACCCGTGCCCGTGAGCGGTTGTACATCTCTCGTGCGGCGGTTCGTACGGCGTGGGGCGTGCCCAACGAGTTCCCGCCCAGCCGGTTCTGGCAGGACCTGCCCGACGAGCTTCTCGACTGGCGCCGGCGCGAGTCGTCGACCGGGCGGCTTCGCGGCGGCTGGGGCTCAGGCTTCGGCACCGGCGGAGGCGGCTACGGCGGGGGTGGCATCGGGTCGGGCCAGGTGCGTTCGGGCGCTCGTCGCGAGTCGTCCGGTCAGCGTGAGCAGCGTCCGGCGCTGCCGCCGACGGGTGCGACCTTCGGCTCGGCCACGCCACGCCCGGAGGGTGCGATCCCGAACCTCGCGATCGGCGACCGGGTGACGCACGACGCGTACGGGCTCGGCACCGTGGTCGCGCTCGAGGGCGCCGGCCAGAACGCGGTCGTCAAGGTGGACTTCGGCTCCGAGGGCACCAAGCGGCTGCTGCTGCGCTTCTCGCCGGTCACCAAGCTGTAGCCGTCCCCCGGGCCGCCGTACTCGACGGGCAGCCCGACTCGCCGGGCCAGGTCGCCGGGTCTCGCGTGACCCGTGCCTACCGTGGGCGTGAGCCGGCGTGAGCGAGGTGAGCATGACCACGACCGCCAGCGACCGCACCGCCGACGGTCGCACCCCACAGCGTGACCGACCGCGCCCGGAGACCCGCCCAGGGACCCGCCCCGAGACCCGCGCCGAGACCCGCGCCGAACCGCGCGCCGGGGGGCGCTCCGAGCGGATCCCGGGGCTCGACGGGCTGCGTGCGGTCGCCGTGATCGCGGTCATCGCGTACCACCTGTGGCCCACCACGCTGCCGGGCGGGTTCCTCGGGGTCGACGTGTTCTTCGTCGTCAGCGGCTTCCTCATCACGACGCTGCTGCTGCGCCAGGTCGAGGTCGGCGGGCGGGTGCACCTCGCGGACTTCTGGCGCCGGCGCGCACGGCGGCTGCTGCCCGCGCTCGTCACGGTCATGGTCGTCGGCGTCATCGCCGCGCGCATCGTCGAACCGGACCTGCTCGTCGGCGTGCGACGTCAGGTCGTCGGCGCGCTGACGTTCACGACGAACTGGCTCGAGATCGCCGCGGGCTCCAGCTACTTCGACGCGACGGCGCCCGAGCTGTTCCAGCCGTTCTGGTCGCTCGCGATCGAGGAGCAGTTCTACCTGCTGTGGCCCGTGCTGCTCGTCGTCCTGCTCGCGACGCGGCCGACCTGGCGATCGCGGGCCGCGATCGTCGGCGGGGCGGCCGTGGCGAGCGCTCTGGCGATGGCGCTGCTGTTCACGCCGGGTACCGACCCGACGCGGGTCTACTACGGCACCGCGACGCACGCCTTCGGGCTGCTCGCCGGGGCGGCGGCCGCGTTCGCATGGGCGGGCGGCCGTTCCTTGCTGCCCGCCCGGCACGCGACGTGGGTGCCGCTCGCGGGCGGGGGGGTGCTCGCGCTGCTGGTGGCGACGCTGCACGCGGACGGCTCGTTCACGTACCGCGGGGGGATCGTGCTCGGCTCGCTCGCGGCGCTCGCGCTGGTCGCGGGTTGCACCGCGCCCGGCGGGTCGCGGTACGTCCGTGCGCTGCAGGCGCGACCGGCGGTGTGGGTGGGGGAGCGCTCGTACGGCCTGTACCTGTGGCACTGGCCGGTGATCCTCGTCGTCGGCGCGGCGTTCGGTGACGCACCCGGGTCGCAGCTGTGGTGGCGCACGCCCGCGCTCGCGCTGGCCCTCACGTTCGTGCTCGCCGCGCTCAGCCACCGGTTCGTCGAGACGCCCGTGCGGCGGCGGGGCTTCCGGGCGACCACGCGCACGCTCGTCGGATCGGTCGTGACGGGTGGCCGCCGGCCCCAGGTGGCCGCCGCCGCGGGCGTCGCGGTGGTGCTCGTCGCGACGGTGGTCGTGCTGACCGCACCTGCGCAGTCCTCGACGCAGCGTGCGGTCGAGGACGCGCAGCGACAGGTCGACGAGCGCGCGACCGCGACGCCGGCACCGAGCGGCGCGCCGACGCGGGCACCGGGGGCGCCCGTGCCCGCGGACGGTTCGACGGTCGTCGCGTTCGGCGACTCGGTGCTCTCCGCCGCCGCGCCGACGCTGTTCCAGGAGATGCCGAAGATCGCGGTGGACGCCAAGCCGATCCGCAAGTGGCTCGACGCGCCCGACCTGGTCCAGGCGGCCGTCGACGCCGGGACGCTGCGCCCCGTCGTCGTGCTGAACTTCGGGACCAACGGCGGGTTCCAGTTCGACGGCTCGGAGGCGGCGCTCACGCGGACGCTCGACCTGCTCGGACCTGACCGGCAGGTGCTGGTCGTCACTGTCGTCGGCGTCAGCTACTGGGTGCCCGCCGCGAACGCGCGGCTGCGCGAGCTCGTCGCCGACCGGCCGAACGTGCACGTCGTCGACTGGAACGGGTACCTCGCGAAGCACCCGGGACTGCTGCACGCCGACCGGACGCACCCCAACATGGCGGGCGTCGTCGCGTACGAGCAGGTGCTGCGCGCGGCGCTCGACGACCTGTCCGGCTGACGCGGGTCCGCCGTCCGGCGCGCCGTGGGTCAGGCCGCCGGACGCGTCGCGTGGACCTCGGCGACCGCGTCGCGGACGTCCTGCGGCGACAGGCCCAGGCCCGTGAGCACGTCCTGCGCCGGCCCCTCGCCGACCCGCGCGGCGGCGAGCAGCAGGTGACCGGTGTCGATGCGCCGGTCACGCAGCCGCACGGCCTCGCGCAGGGCGACCTCGAGGAGCTTCTTGGCGCTCGGGTCGAACCCGCGTGGCCGGGACCCGGGCGCGCCGTCGAGCGAGCCGGGGCCGAACGTCGCCTCGACCTGCGTGCGGACGGCGTCGAGGTCGATGCCGATCGCGGCGAGCGCGTCGGCGTCGAGCGGGCCGTCGGGCCGGGCGCGCAGGATGTCGCGCACGTCGTCGGCGGACGCGCCGAGCCGCGCGAGCGCGAGCGTCGCGACCGCGTCCGGCTCGCTCACCGCCCCGAGCACCACGTGCCCGGCGTCGATGCGCTGGGCGCCCAGGGCGCCCGCCTCGACGCGTGCCTGCTCGACCGCGGTGCGGGCGTCGTGCGTGAACCTCTCGAACATCAGCCGAACCTCTTCCCGTATCGCTGGTGGACGGCCTGGCGCGAGACGCCGAGGCACTCGGCGATCTGCTGCCACGACCAGCCCGCCTGGCGGGCGCGCTCGACGTGCAGCGCCTCGAGGCGGTCGGCCAGCGTGTGCAGCGCCCGTACGGCGCGCAGGCCCTCGGCGGGTTCCGCGGCGGCGGCGGTGGCGAGCAGGTCGTCGGACATGATGTCAACCTAGATTGACAACGCCTCGACTGTCAACCGTTCTTGACAGTCGCGCACGCCACATCTCTCGATGTGAAGAGATCTCCGCGCGACGGTTAGCATCGACCCGGCGCACACGGCCGCACCGAGGCCGCCGCGACGGCCCTCGACGAGAGGAACTGGACCACAGTGGACCTGTTCGAGTACCAGGCACGGGACACCTTCGAGAAGCACGGCGTTCCCGTGCTCGGCGGCATCGTGGCGACCACGCCCGACGAGGCCCGCGCGGCGGCTGCCACGCTGCTGGGCGACGAGCCCGGCGTCGTCGTCGTGAAGGCCCAGGTCAAGACCGGTGGACGCGGCAAGGCCGGCGGCGTGAAGCTCGCGCGCTCGGCCGACGACGCGGCCGAGAAGGCCGCCGAGATCCTCGGCATGGACATCAAGGGCCACACCGTGCACCGCGTGATGATCGCCGCGGGTGCGCAGATCGAGCAGGAGTACTACTTCTCGCTGCTGCTGGACCGCGCCGAGCGCCGCTACCTCGCGATGTGCTCGGTCGAGGGCGGCATGGAGATCGAGCAGCTCGCGGTCGAGCGTCCCGAGGCCCTCGCCCGGGTCGCGGTCGACCCGCGCGTGGGCATCGACGCCGCGAAGGCCGCCGAGATCGTCGAGGCCGCGGGCTTCCCGACGAAGACGTCGCCGCAGATCGCGGCGAAGGTCGCGGCCGTTCTGCAGACGCTGTGGACCGTGTACCGCGAGGAGGACGCGACGCTCGTCGAGGTCAACCCCCTCGTGCTGACCAAGGCCGGCGACGTCGTCGCGCTCGACGGCAAGGTCACGCTCGACGCGAACGCCGACTTCCGGCACCCCGAGCACGCCGAGCTCGAGGACAAGGCCGCGGCCGACCCGCTCGAGGCGCGCGCCAAGGAGAAGGACCTCAACTACGTCAAGCTCGACGGCGAGGTCGGCATCATCGGCAACGGCGCGGGGCTCGTGATGAGCACGCTCGACGTCGTCGCGTACGCGGGCGAGGCCCACGGTGGCGTCAAGCCGGCGAACTTCCTCGACATCGGTGGCGGCGCCTCGGCCGAGGTGATGGCCGCGGGGCTCGACATCATCCTCACGGACCCGCAGGTCAAGTCCGTGTTCGTCAACGTCTTCGGCGGGATCACGGCGTGCGACGCCGTGGCCAACGGCATCGTGGCGGCGCTCGAGATCCTCGGTGACGAGGCGTCCAAGCCGCTCGTCGTGCGCCTCGACGGCAACAACGTGATCGAGGGTCGTCGGATCCTCGCGGCGGCGGGACACCCGCTCGTCACGCTCGCGGACACCATGGACGGCGGGGCCGACAAGGCCGCCGAGCTGGCGAACGTCTGAGCCCGGACCAGCGAGAACCGAGAGAGAAGCAGAACTGACATGGCGATCTTCCTCACCGAGGCCAGCAAGGTCATCGTCCAGGGCATGACGGGCTCCGAGGGCACCAAGCACACGACGCGCATGCTCGCGTCCGGCACGCAGGTGGTCGGCGGCGTGAACCCGCGCAAGGCCGGCACGAGCGTCGAGTTCCCCGGCGGCGTGCAGGTGCCCGTGTTCGGCACGGTCGCGGACGCCGTCGCGGCGACCGGCGCGGACGTGTCCGTCGTGTTCGTGCCGCCGGCGTTCACCAAGGCGGCCGTGATCGAGGCGGTCGACGCCGGGGTCCCGCTCGTGGTCATCATCACCGAGGGCGTCCCGGTCGCGGACACCGCCGAGTTCTTCGCCTACGCGCAGGACAAGGGCGTGCGGCTGATCGGCCCGAACTGCCCCGGCCTGATCAGCCCCGGAAAGTCGAACGTCGGCATCATCCCGGCCGACATCAGCGGCCCGGGTCGTATCGGCCTCGTCTCGAAGTCCGGCACGCTGACCTACCAGATGATGTACGAGCTGCGGGACTTCGGGTTCTCGTCGGCCGTCGGTATCGGCGGTGACCCGATCATCGGCACCACGCACATCGACGCGCTCGCGGCGTTCGAGGCGGACCCCGAGACGGACGTCATCGTCATGATCGGCGAGATCGGCGGCGACGCCGAGGAGCGTGCGGCCGCGTTCATCACCGAGAACGTGACCAAGCCGGTCGTCGGGTACGTCGCGGGCTTCACCGCTCCCGAGGGCAAGACGATGGGCCACGCGGGCGCGATCGTGTCCGGCTCGTCGGGCACCGCGCAGGCCAAGAAGGAAGCCCTCGAGGCCGCGGGCGTCAAGGTCGGCAGGACGCCGTCCGAGACCGCCGCGCTCGCGCGGGAGCTGCTCACCGGCGCCTGATGGCCGACGCGCCGAGCGGGATCCGGAGACCGGCACCCGACGGCGGCGACCATGGCACGGTGACCCTCCTCGTCGACCCCGAGCCCGGTACGCGCCGGCCGCTGCTGACGAGTGCGCTCGACGGCTCCCCCCGGTGGGTCGCGGGTGTCATCGCGGCGGTGCAGGGCGCGGTGCTGTCGCTGCTCGTCATCGTCGTCCCGGCGCTCGGTGCGTACGTCGCGACCTCCGCCGACCCCGCGAACGACGGGGTCGAGTGGTTCCGGTCGGTGCGGGTCGGTACGGCGGTCTGGCTCGCCGGGCATGGCGTTCCGCCCGTGATCGGGGGCACCCGCCTGACGCTGGTCCCGCTCGGGGTCACGCTGCTCGCGGTCTTCGCGTGCTGGGCGTCGATGCGCCGGTCGGGGGCCGCGACGAGGGCCGCGGTGCTCGCGGGCACCGGCGCGTACTGCGGGCTCGTCGTGCTGCTCGCCCTGGTCACGGGCGCGGGTGCGGGCGGGGCGCTGCGAGGTGTGCTGGGCGGCGCGGCCGTCGCCGTCACCGGCCTCGGCCTGGGGGCGTCCGCCCGGCCGGAGGCGCCCGGCTGGCGCGCGCTGCTGCCTGGCGCCGCGGGACGCGCCCCGATCGCCGTCCGGGTCGGTGCGGGCGCCGCCGTGGTCGCGCTCGCGACGATCGTCGTGGCGGGCGCCGTCCTCGTGCTCGCGTGGATCGCCGTCGGTCGCTCGACCGTCATGGACATCGCCGAGTCGCTCGGCGCGGGCGGCCTCGGCGCGATCGTGCTGGCCCTGGCGAACCTCCTCTACCTGCCCAACCTGGTGCTGTGGGCGACCGCGTGGCTCGCCGGCCCCGGGTTCGTCGTCGGGGCCGGCACCCACTTCGCGCCCGACGGGACCGTGGGCGGCACGCTGCCCGCCGTACCGCTGCTCGGCGCGCTGCCCGAGGGCGTGCCCGGGCTCGCGGTGTGGATGCCGCTCGTCGTCGTCGCCGCGGGCGCGCTGACCGGGTTGTTCGTGCACCGGGCGCTGCGCCGGGTCGGCGCGGGGCGACGCTGGTTCGACGCTCCGCTGGCCGCGCTCGTCGCCGGCGCCGGCGCGGGCGGAGCGATGACGGTGCTGCAGCTGCTCGCCAACGGTGCGGGCGGCCCGGGGCGGCTCGTGCAGGTCGGCGCACCCGCGTTCACGGTCGGGCTCGCGGTCGCGTTCGAGGTCGCCCTCGGCGCGGTCGTGGTCGCGACCGTGACGGACCCGGTGCTGCACGCAGGCGCACGACGACGGTGGCGGTCCTACCGGTCGCGTCCGGCGCCCACCCCTGCGCGCCTCGACGACTGAGGGTCGACCATTCGTGCCCGTGCCCGTGCCCGTGCCGGGGCCCGGGCTCCGGCTCCGGCTGGTCAGGGCCGGGTGCGCTCCTCGAACTCGGTGCGCCAGTCCTTGACGCCCTGCTCGAACGCGATCTCGCAACGCTGCTGCGCGGTGAGCGTCAGGGCGCCGGCGAGGCAGTCCTGGCGCTCGATCTGCAGCGGCCACAGCAACGTCAGCGCGAGCGAGATGACGAGCCAGCCCGCCGCGCTCGCGGTCGCGACCCCCAGCATCACGGGCAGGGAGCCGCGCGCGCCCGCCCGGAGCGCGACGACGAGCGCGCGGATCCCGACGACGATCGCGGCGGCCGCGAAGACGAGCGACACCCCCGACCACGGCACCGGGAACAGCCCCGTGAGCACACCGGCGAGCACGAGGAAGGCGAACGTGCGGGCGATGCCGCGGGCGCGGGCGACCCCGGCCGCGTCGACCGGCCGCGCCTGTCCGGGCTCGTGCGGCGGGGTCTGCCCGTGCGAGGCCGGTTCCTGCGAGACCGGTCCCTGCGGAGGCGTCTGCAGGTACGGCGGGACCGTCCATCCGCCGCTCGGCGGTGCGGAGCCGGGCTGCTGCCCCGACGACGCATGGCCCTGCTGCGCGGGCCCGTGCTGCGGCTGGTCGGGCTGCGGCTGGTCGGGCTGCGGCGGCGTGTCCGGGCGCTGCTCACCCTCGGCCGGCGGGCGCGGCGGCTGCGGCGGCGCGTACGGGTTGCTCACCCCCGCATTCTCACCCACCCGGAGCGTGCAAACGGGCGACGACCACCGTCGCGGGCGCCGGTCGCTGCCCCGCACCCGCGCGGCGCTACCCCGCCCGCACCCGCCCGGCGGTGCCCCGCGCGCACCCGCCGCGCACACGGCCCGCGTCGTCGTCGGCGTTCGCTAAGGTCGCTGCCGTGAGCGCACCCGGCCCGCAGCCCCCCGCCCCCGCCGCGTCGACGACCACGGCGACCAGGCTCGTCGTGATGGTCTCGGGGACGGGCTCGAACCTGCGCGCGCTGCTCGAGGCGCACGACGACCCCGCGTACGGCGCACGCGTCGTCGGCGTCGTGAGCGACCGGCCCGGCATCCGCGCGCTGGAGATCGCACGCGAGGCGGGCATCCCGACGGCCGTCGTCGCGCTGCGGGACTTCGAGGACCGTGCGGCGTGGGACCGGGCGACGGCCGAGGCCGTGGGCGTCTTCGCGCCCGACCTGGTGGTGCTGGCCGGCTTCATGAAGCTCTTCGGGCCGGACTTCCTGGCGCGGTGGGGCGGCCGCATCGTCAACACGCACCCCGCGCTGCTGCCGTCCTTCCCCGGCGCGCACGGCGTCCGGGACGCGCTCGCGTACGGGGTGAAGGTCAGCGGCTGCACGGTGATCGTGGTCGACGAGGGTGTCGACTCCGGCCCGATCGTCGCGCAGGTGGCCGTGCCCGTCGAGGCCGACGACGACGAGGAGAGCCTGCACGAGCGGATCAAGCTCGTCGAGCGTGCCCTGCTCGTCGACGTCGTCGGACGGATCGCGCGAGAGGGCATGACGGTCGACGGTCGGCAGGTCCGGTTGGGCTGACCCGCCGACCGTCGCGCCGGCGGGTCAGGCGGCCTCGGCCTGGGCCTGCCACCACTGGACCGTGCGGGCGAGGGCGTCCGGCCACGGCGTCGGGTCCAGTCCCAGCATCCGCTGCGAGGCGGAGCTGTCGACGACGAACGGCTCGGTGAACTGGTAGGACACCCGCTTGACCTCGCGCATCGCCGGCACCGCGACGCTGACCGCCGAGAGCATGGCCGCCGGGAGCGGCGAGATGCGGGGGACCGGCCGCCCGGCCGCCTCGGCCAGCCCGGTCGCGAGCTCGCGGTAGGTCTGCGGCCCGGCGGTCGGCGCGAGCACGACGCGACCCCAGGCCTCCGGCGTCGTCACGGCGAGCGCCATCGCGGCGACGAAGTCGGGCAGGTAGGTCCACGAGTGCGGCTGGTCGGGGTCACCGACGGGCCGCAGCACGCCGCCGGACAGCACCGGCCCGAGCAGGCGCCGGCCGGCGTGCGCGTCCCCGGTCGCACCGGGACCGAAGTAGTCGGACGCGCGGACCTCCACCGCCCGCACGCGACCGGCCTCGTGCCGCTCGAGCGCCTGCGCCCACAGCGCGGCACGGACGCGGCCCTTCGTCTCGGTCGTGGCGTCGGGCGCGTCCTCGCGCATCACACCGCTCCCGGCGCCGTAGGGGTAGAGGTTGCCGGCCATCACGTGCACCGCGCCGACCGCCTCGGCGGCGTCGAGCGAAGCGGTCTGGAGCGCCGGCCACAGCTCCGGCCACCGGTGGTATGGCGGGTTGACGCAGCAGTGGACCGCCTCCGCGCCGCGTGCGAGCTTCGTGAGCGCCGCGGTGTCCGTGACGTCCGCCGCGACGTGCCGGAACGGACCCGACCGGGCGACGCGCGTCCCGGCCGCCCCGCCGGTGCGCGAGACGACGACGACGTCGTGCCCCTGCTCGCCGAGCAGCGTCGCGAGCGACGTCCCGACCGGACCCTTGCCGAGGACGAGGTGCGTGGCCATGGTGACTCCCCTTGATTGCGTGAGCACTGCTCTTTAGCGAGAGCAATGCTCGCGCATGCGCCGACGGCGCGTCAAGAGCAGTGCTCACAGATGTGATCGGTGCTCGCGTTAGGATGCGGGCATGCCGGCCACCCCACCCGTCAGCGCGCGCGAGCGCGCACGCGCCTCCTTCACCGCCGACCTGCTCGCTGCGGCCCGCACCCGCATCGCGGCGGAAGGTGCCGCCGAGCTCTCGCTGCGCGCGGTCGCGCGCGACCTCGGCGTCTCGTCGTCGGCCGTGTACCGCTACGTCGACTCGCGCGACGCGCTGCTCACGTTGCTGATCATCGAGGCGTACGACGAGGTGGGCACCGTGGTCGAGACCGCAGCCGCGTCGGCCACCGCCGCCGATCCGCCCGCGGACCCGGGGACGACGTGGCTCGCGGTCGGTCGGGCGTTCATCGGGTGGGCCCGCGAGCACCGCCACTCGTTCGAGCTCGTCTACGGCACGCCCGTCCCGGGGTACGCCGCACCGCCCGACACCGTCGTGCACGCCACCCGGGTCTGGGCCGTGCTGGGGGCCACGGTCGCCGCTGCCGCGCAGCGCGGCGAGCTCGGTCCCGCCGCGCTCGACGGCGTCGCGCACGGCCTGATGTCGACCGAGATGATCGACGCCGCCGTGCGGCTCGTCGGGGGACCGGTCGCGGGTCCCGCCGTGCCGCGCGAGCTCGTCGAGAACCTCGTCGTGCGCACGGTCCCGCTGTTCACGACGCTGCTGGGTGCGACGACCGCCGAGCTGTTCGGCCACCTGCACGGCATGACGGACGACCACGACGCGCTGCTCGACGCCGTCCTCGCGGCGGCCGGCGCGAGCGTGGGTCTGCGCGTGCCGCTCGGCGGCGGCTAGAATCGCCCTCGGCCGTGACTGGCGCGGGTGGGATCGACCACCGGGGAGCGGCCGAAGTCCCCTGCAGCGCACCGCCCGCCTGGGTGCCTGGGTCCCGTAGATCGCCGACCCAGGAGCGAGCATGAGCGCCGTCCCGCCCGTCCCCACCACCGCGACCGAGCCGGTCGTCGACCCGAGCTCCGACGCGACGCGCCGTCCGCTGCGCCGCGCGCTCGTCTCGGTCTACGACAAGACCGGGCTCGTCGAGCTCGCGAGCGCGCTCCACACGGCCGGCGTCGAGCTGGTCTCCACCGGCTCGACCGCCGCGACGATCGCCGCCGCGGGCGTGCCCGTCACCCGGGTCGAGGACCTCACGGGCTTCCCCGAGTGCCTCGACGGCCGCGTCAAGACGCTGCACCCGCGTGTGCACGCCGGGATCCTCGCGGACACGCGGCGCCCCGAGCACCTCGCGCAGCTCGTCGAGCTGGGCGTCGCGCCGTTCGAGCTCGTCGTCGTGAACCTCTACCCCTTCACCGCGACCGTCGCGTCCGGCGCCGGGCCCGACGAGTGCGTCGAGCAGATCGACATCGGCGGGCCGTCGATGGTGCGCGCGGCCGCCAAGAACCACCCGAGCGTCGCGGTCGTCGTCGACCCCGCGCGGTACGACGACGTCGCGGCGGCCGTCGCGGCCGGCGGGTTCACGCTCGCGCAGCGCACGCGACTCGCCGCCGAGGCGTTCGTGCACACGGCGACCTACGACGTCGCGGTCGCGTCCTGGATGGGCAGCGTCGCGACCACGACCGACGAGGTCGACGGCGTCTCCACCGGCTTCCCGGCCTGGATCGGGGCGACCTGGGAGCGCGCCGACGTGCTGCGTTACGGCGAGAACCCGCACCAGCGCGCCGCGCTGTACACCGACGGCTACGGCCCGGCCGGCCTCGCGCAGGCCCGCCAGCTGCACGGCAAGGCCATGAGCTACAACAACTACGTCGACGCGGATGCCGCGTGGCGCGCCGCGCACGACCACGGCGACCTGCCGACGGTCGCGATCATCAAGCACGCCAACCCGTGCGGCATCGCGGTCGGCGCGGACGTCGCCGACGCGCACGCCCGCGCCCACGCGTGCGACCCGGTGTCCGCCTACGGCGGCGTCATCGCGACGAACCGGGTGGTCACGCTGGCGGCGGCCGAGCAGATCGCCCCCGTGTTCACCGAGGTGGTCGTCGCGCCCGGGTTCGACGACGACGCGCTCGCGCTCCTGACGCAGAAGAAGAACCTGCGGCTCCTCGTGGTTCCCGCCGCGCCGGCGCGGGGCGTGGAGTCGCGCCGCATCTCCGGCGGGCTGCTCCTGCAGGCCGTCGACGCGATCGACGCGCCCGGCGACGACCCGACGACCTGGACCCTGGCCGCCGGCGCCCCGGCCGACGACGCGACCCTCGCCGACCTCGCGTTCGCGTGGCGCGCGGTGCGCGCGGTGAAGTCCAACGCGATCCTGCTGGCCACGGGCGGCGCGTCCGTCGGCGTGGGCATGGGCCAGGTCAACCGCGTCGACTCGTGCCGACTGGCGGTCGAGCGGGCCAACACGGGTGAGGTCGAGCGTGCCCGCGGGGCCGTCGCGGCCTCGGACGCGTTCTTCCCGTTCGCCGACGGCCTGCAGGTGCTCCTCGACGCGGGCGTGCGCGCGGTGGTCCAGCCGGGCGGCTCCGTCCGCGACGACGAGGTGATCGCGGCCGCGCAGGCCGCGGGCGTCGCCCTCTACCTCACGGGCACCCGCCACTTCGCCCACTGACCCACACCCCACCCACCCCGCACCCCTGCCCCCACCCTCGCCTACGGACCCGGGCACCGTCTGCGGACGGCCGCAGCGTCCGTGGACCGCGCCAGCGCGGGGTCCGTCGATGCGCGCGACGTCCGCAGGTGCCCGGGCCGTCCGCAGGCGCGGCGGGTCCGTCGATGTGCGGGGCGTCAGGGGCGCGGGAGGGCGGGGAGGGTGGGGGCGGCGAAGAGGCGGCGCAGGGACGAGACCTCGCGGGGGCGGTCGACCGTCAGCGCGGCGGTCACCGTGTCCGTGCCGGGGCGGTACCAGCGGGCCGACCAGCCCTCGGGGCCGGCGGGGTCGCCGAGCACCAGGGGCTCGTCGTCCGGCGCGGGCAGTCCGAAGAGCGTGAGGCTGTGGCCGAGCATCGTCGAGAACACGTAGGGCGCGCGGTCGCCGGGGGACCGGTCACCCGGTCGCAGCAGGTCGGCCGCGAACTCGGCGGGTCCGTGCAGCGCGCCGTCCCAGTGCCCGCCCGGGACCCAGCCGTGCCGGGCCGAGCGTCGTAGGGCGACGTCGCCGACCGCCCGGACGTGGGGCAGCGGGCCGTCGGGTCCGAGCACCGCGAACGACTCGTCGGTGCGCAACGACCCGTCCCGCTCCCGGGGCAGTGCGTCGGCGACCCACGCGGTGGCGGGCCGGGCGCCGACCGCGGCGAGCACGACGTCCGCGGGGACGCGTCGCCCGTCGGCGAGCGTGACGGCATCGGCGGACACCCCCGCGACCTGCGCGCCGAGCACGAGTCGCACGCCTGCCTCGTCGTACCAGCGTGCGGCGAGTGCCCCGATGCGCGCGCCGAGCGGACCTGCGAGCGGTGCGGGGGCGGCCTCGACCACGGTGACGTCGAGACCGGCGGCGGCCGCGACCCCCGCGACCTCGCCACCGATCCAGCCCGCACCGATCACGACGAGGCGCGCTCCCGGCACCAGCCGGGACCGCAGCGCGGCGGCGTCGGCCGCGGTGTGCAGCGTGAGGGCGTGGTCCCACCCGGCGGGCCGCACCGCGCGAGCCCCGGTGGCGACGACGACGACGTCGACGGTGAGCTCGCGCCGGTCGGTGGTCACGGTCGCACCCTCGTCGTGCACGACGAGGGTGCGCGCGGGCTCGTCGTAGGCCGTCTCGTCGGCGAGCGACGAGAGGTCCACGCCGATCTCGTCGGACAACCACTCGGGCGCCGGACGGTCCAGCAGGTGCTTGGACAACGGGGGCCGGTCGTAGGGCGCCACGCCCTCGGCACCCAGGACCGTGAGCCGGCCGTCGAACCCCTGCTCACGCAGCGCCGCGGCGGTCTGGGTCGCCGCCAGGCCGGCGCCGACGACGAGCACGCTGCGGGGGTCCGGCATCGCGCTCACCCGGCAACGGTAGTCTCACCGGCCAGGGCACATGCCCGACGGCGAACTCGACCCGGGCGGTGGGATGACGCAGGACGGCACGCAGGTCCCCGCGCAGGCCCCTGCGCGGATCCCGGCGCGGGAGCAGCGGCTCGACCCCCGCGCGATCGCGCGCGCGTCCCAGGACGCGGCGCGCAACGCGTCGTTGTGGTGGGTGTGCGGCGGAGTGCTGCTCGCGGTCGTCGTGGCTCTGCTCGCCGGGACCGCGGCCGGGTCGTGGGTGCTGGCCGGGGTGCTGCTCGCGGGCGCCGTCGCGCGCGTGCTGCTGCCCAAGCCGGGCCCGGTGGCCGTCGCGGTCCGCTCGAAGACCTTCGACGCGACGGTGCTGGTCGTGCTCGCGGTGGGGATCTCGGTGCTCGCCGCGATCCTGCCCACCGGCCCGATCTGACCGAGCGCGCGGTCCGGAGCGGACGCGCGGACGGCCCCGCACCGCGTGGGTGCGAGGCCGTCCGACGAGGGTCGTGCAGAGGCGTCAGGCGGAGCGCTCGACGACCACGATCTCCTCGACCTCGTAGGCCGACTCGTCGTCGCCGAACTCCTCGTCGTCGAGCGGCGGGTTGGCGAACGCGCGGTAGACGATCGCCGCGAGCGCACCGCCCGCGAGCGGCGCCACGACGAACGCCCAGAGCTGCTGCCACGCCCACGTGTCGGAGTAGAGCGCGGCGGCGAACGAGCGGGCCGGGTTGACCGACGCGTTCGTCGCGGGCATCGCCACCAGGATCAGCACCGCGAGGGTGAGGCCGATGATCAGCGGCGCGATCTTCGAGTCGGCGCGACGGTCCGTGACGCCCAGGATGACCCCGACGAACACGGCGGTGACGATGACCTCGACGACGAGCGCGGCGAACAGCGAGAAGGTCAGCTCGCCGCTCGACGCGGTCCCGAGCGGCGAGTGGTCACCGAAGCCGTTGGCGAGCCCGGAGAAGAACGCCCGCGTGGTGGTGGGGCCGGTGCCGCCGCTGCTGAGCTGGGCGGCGAGACCGGACGGGATCGTGACGAACACCGCGGACGCGGCGATCGCGCCGCCGACGAGCTGCACGAGCCAGTAGGGCAGCAGGTCGCGCCACGGCGTGCGACCCGCGATGCACGCACCCAGCGTCACGGCGGGGTTGAAGTGCCCGCCCGAGACGTGGCCCACGGCGGCTGCGCCGCCGGCCACCGCGATGCCGAACGCGAGCGCGACCGCGAGCGCTCCGGCGCCGCCGCCGACGCCGGCGAACTGCGCGCTGGCGTAGAGCGCGACGCCCAGGCCCGCGAGCACGAGGAAGAAGGTGCCGAACAGCTCGGCGCCGAGCCGGGCGAGCAGGCTGGACCCGGCCGCGACGGCGACGGGCGGCTCGACCTGCGGCTCGAACACGGGTGCGGCCTCGACGGGAGCCGCGACGGGCTCGCTGTTGACGGGCGAGTCGTAGCCGGGTGCGGGCTCGAGGGGCGCGGGTGTCGGGTCGGGCTCGGGCGAACCCGCCGGGGTGGTGTCCTGGGACATGACGATCCTGTCGGTCGATGACGTCGTGCGTGCGCCACAGCATGCCAGCCGTACGGGCGAGCCGTCTTGGTGGTCGGACGTTCGTCTCACCAGAGATCTCTCGACGTCGAGTAATCTTGGCGCAACCACCTACACACCAGGAGATCTCGTATGGCGAAGATCAAGGTCGTCGGTCCGGTCGTCGAGCTCGACGGCGACGAGATGACGCGCATCATCTGGCAGTTCATCAAGGACCGTCTGATCCACCCGTACCTCGACGTCGACCTGCGCTACTACGACCTGTCGATCGAGAACCGCGACGCGACGGACGACCAGGTGACGATCGACGCGGCGCACGCCATCAAGGAGCACGGCGTCGGCGTGAAGTGCGCCACGATCACGCCCGACGAGGCCCGCGTCGAGGAGTTC
Source organism: Cellulomonas composti (assembly GCF_007990245.1). Classification (GTDB taxonomy): domain Bacteria; phylum Actinomycetota; class Actinomycetes; order Actinomycetales; family Cellulomonadaceae; genus Cellulomonas; species Cellulomonas composti. The sequence goes on from NZ_BJWG01000004.1 coordinate 105,967, forward strand.
GGCCTCAAGAAGATGTGGCTGTCGCCCAACGGGACGATCCGCAACATCCTCGGTGGCGTCGTCTTCCGCGAGCCGATCATCATCTCCAACATCCCGCGCCTGGTGCCCGGCTGGAACAAGCCGATCATCATCGGCCGTCACGCCCACGGCGACCAGTACAAGGCGACGAACTTCAAGGTGCCCGGCGCCGGCACGCTCACGCTGACGTTCACGCCGGCCGACGGCTCGGAGCCGATCCAGCAGCAGGTCGTCACGTACCCCGACGGCGGCGGCGTGGCGATGGGCATGTACAACTTCAACGACTCGATCCGCGACTTCGCGCGCGCGTCGTTCGCGTACGGCCTGCAGCGCGGCTACCCGGTCTACCTCTCGACGAAGAACACGATCCTCAAGGCCTACGACGGTGCCTTCAAGGACATCTTCCAGGAGGTCTTCGACACCGAGTTCAAGGCGGACTTCGAGGCCGCGGGCCTCACGTACGAGCACCGCCTGATCGACGACATGGTCGCGGCCGCGATGAAGTGGGAGGGCGGCTACGTCTGGGCGTGCAAGAACTACGACGGCGACGTGCAGTCCGACACCGTCGCGCAGGGCTTCGGCTCGCTGGGCCTCATGACGTCGGTGCTCATGACGCCGGACGGCAAGACCGTCGAGGCGGAGGCGGCGCACGGCACGGTCACGCGCCACTACCGCCAGCACCAGGCGGGCAGGCCGACGTCGACCAACCCGATCGCGTCGATCTTCGCGTGGACCGGTGGCCTCAAGCACCGCGGCAAGCTCGACGGCACGCCCGAGGTCACGCAGTTCGCCGAGACGCTCGAGGACGTCGTCATCACGACGGTCGAGAGCGGCAAGATGACCAAGGACCTCGCGCTCCTGATCGGCCCGGAGCAGCCGTGGCTGACCACCGAGGAGTTCCTGGCGGCGCTCGACGAGAACCTCGCCGCGCGCCTCGCGTGACACGGTCCTGACCAGCACGAACGTTCGCACCGACGCCGTCGCCCCACGCCGGGCGGCGGCGTCGTGCTGCTCCGTCCGGGTGATCCTGCCGGCGTCCGCCACGGCGCAGGGGTCGCCAACATTTGCGGTTGGACACCTGTCCGGCAGACGATCTGTGCATGTCGTCCGAACGGGTGAGCGGTTCGCGGCGCGGTGGGCCGTTGCCCGACCGCGTCGAACCGCTGCGCCCGGAACGGCTCGGTGACGCGGCCGACGTGCTCGCCGCGGCGCTCGCGGAGGACCCCGGGTTCCGGCACCTGTTCCCCGACGACCGTCGTCGGGAGCACGAGCTGCGCGGCCTGTACCGGATGACGCTGAGCGACACCCTGCGGCACGGGCGCGCGTTCGTGACCGTGCTCGACGACGAGATCACGGGTGCGGTCGCGCTGTACGCGCCGGGCACCTATCCGATGACGACCGCACGCTGGTGGCGGCTGGCCGGCCGGATCGCGGCGCTCGCGCTGCGGACCCGCACGCACGCGTTCGGGCTGATCAAGTTCGGCGACCTCACGTCCGAGGGTGTCCCGACCGACTCCTGGTACGTCGAGGCGCTCGGGGTGCGGCCGGACATGCAGCTGCAGGGGCGCGGCAAGGCGCTCATGGCGCAGGTGTTCGAGCTCGTCGACTCCAGCGGCGGCACGGGCTACCTCGAGACGACGAAGCCCGCGAACGTCGAGTACTACCGCGCGCTGGGTTACGAACCCGTGCGCGCGCCGATCCCGCTCGCGCCCGGCGGCCCGTTCATCCACCCGATGGCGCGCGCGGTCGTGACGGACCGCAACCACGACCTCGTCGGCAAGCACGCCTGACGAGCCAGCCCGACGAACCAGCCCGACGAACCAGCCCGACGGGACCTCCGTCCCGTGTGCGGCGTGCCCACCTGTGGCAGCAGGGCCGACCGGATCGGCGCGCACGGGTCAGTGGGCGGTCCGACGGTTGAACCTGGACGCTCGTCCGGTTCAGGCTCGGCACCATGCCGACGTCGTCGACGACCGAACGGTCGCCCGCGCTCGACGAGGTCGCGCGCCTGCGCGCCGACCGGCTCGACGAGGCCGCCGCCGTGCTGGCCGCCGCGCTCGTCGACGATCCCGGCTACTGCCACCTGTTCCCGGACGAGGCCCGCCGAGAGGGCGAGCTGCGCACGCTGTACCGGATGACGCTCACGGACGCGCTGCGGCACGGCCGCGTGTACGCGACGACGTGCGAGACGGACGCCGGCGCGGAGGTCACGGGCGTCGTCGCGGTGTACCCGCCGGGGCGCTACCCGCTGACGCTCGCGCGCTGGGGGCGGTTGCTTCCGCGGCTGGCGGCCGTTGCCGTGCGCACCAGGACGCACGGGCGAGGTCTGGCCCGCTTCGGCGACCTGACCTCGGCGGGGGTGCCGACCGACGCCTGGTACGTCGAGGCGCTCGGGGTGCGGCCGGACCGGCAGCACGCCGGGCTGGGCCGCCTGCTGATGTCGCGGGTGCTCGCGGTCGTCGATGCCGACGGTGAGCGGGGCTACCTGGAGACGACGCGGCCGGCGAACCTCACGTACTACCGCGCGCTGGGCTACGAACCCGCCGGTGAGCCGGTCCCGCTCGGGCCGGACGGACCGTGGATCCACCGGCTCGCACGGCCCAGGGGGGCGCGCGCCGAGGGCGTCGCCGCGCGGTAGGTTGCGGTGAGCGCGACCGTCGATCGAAGGAGCCCGCCCGTGTCTGCTGCTGCCACCCCCGCCGTCGTGACCGTCACCGGGGCCGCCGGACAGATCGGCTACGCGCTGCTGTTCCGGATCGCCTCGGGGCAGCTGCTCGGTCCGGACACGCCGGTGCGGCTGCGGCTGCTCGAGATCCCGCCGGCCGTGCGCGCCGCGGAGGGCACCGCGATGGAGCTCGACGACTGCGCGTTCCCGCTGCTCGCGGGCATCGACGTGCTCGACGACGCGCGGGCCGCGTTCGACGGCGTGAACGTCGCGCTGCTCGTCGGAGCCCGTCCGCGCACCGCGGGCATGGAGCGCGGCGACCTGCTCTCGGCCAACGGCGGCATCTTCCGGCCGCAGGGCGAGGCCATCAACGCCGGCGCGGCCGACGACGTGCGCGTGCTCGTCGTGGGCAACCCGGCCAACACCAACGCGTTCATCGCGGCCTCCCACGCGCCCGACGTCCCGGCGGACCGGTTCACCGCGATGACGCGGCTCGACCACAACCGCGCGGTCGCACAGCTCGCCGCGCGCACGGGCAGCGGTGTCGACGAGATCCGGCGGCTGGCGATCTGGGGCAACCACTCGGCCACGCAGTACCCGGACCTCACGCACGCGACCGTGCGCGGCCAGGCCGCGACCGGGCTGGTGGACCACGAGTGGGTCGAGCAGACCTTCATCCCGACGGTCGCCAAGCGCGGCGCCGCGATCATCGAGGCGCGCGGGGCCTCGTCCGCGGCGTCCGCGGCCAACGCCGCGATCGACCACGTCCACACCTGGGTGCACGGCACGCCCGAGGGGGACTGGACCTCCGCGGGCGTCGTCTCGCACGGTGAGTACGGCGTGCCCGAGGGTCTGGTCGCGTCGTTCCCGGTCACCTCGTCGGGCGGCGCGTGGCACGTGGTGCCCGACCTCGACGTCGACGACTTCTCCCGTGCGCGCATCGACGCGTCCGTCGCGGAGCTCGTCGAGGAGCGCGAGTCGGTCAGGTCGCTCGGCCTCGTCTGACGTGCGCGTCGAGATCCGGGTCCGGCCTGGGGCGTCGCGCACGCGCGTCGGCGGGCGCCACGGCGAGCGGCTCGTCGTGGCCGTGACGGCGCGCGCGGTCGACGGTGCGGCCACCGAGGCCGCCCTCGCGGCGCTCGCGGACGCGCTCGGCGTGCGCCGTCGCGAGGTCGCGCTCGTGCGCGGCGCGACGAGCCGCGACAAGCTCGTCGAGGTCCCCGACGACGCGGCGGCGCAGGTCGCCGCGTGCCTCGACGACTGAGTCGACGGCCGCGCCCGATCACACCCGCGCTGAGAACGCGGCAGAACGATTCGGCAACGGGTCACGATTCCGCGTCGACTATTGCTGCAACTTGCTGCAAGCCGATACGGTCGGCGGCATCCGCCCGCGACACAGGGGTCGCGGGGGTGACGAAGGAGTCCCCGATGCCGGTAGCCGACGCACGCGTCCGCCGCTTCTCCGCAGTCCTGACCGCCACCGCCGTCGTCGCCGCAGGCGCCGTCGGCGTGATCCTCCCCAACGCACCGGCCGCCGCGGCGGCCACCAGCGCAACCCTCGTCGGCGACCTGCAGCAGGCACTGGGCTGTGCCGGCGACTGGGACCCGACGTGCCCGCAGACCGGGCTTGCCCCCGTCGGCGACGGCACGTTCTCCGCCGAGTTCGAGGTGCCGGCCGGCAGCTACCAGTACAAGGTCGCGCTGGACGGCGCGTGGACCGAGTCGTACGGCATCGACGGGACCGGCGACAACACGCCGCTCGTCGTCGCCGGCCCCACGACGATCCGGTTCACGTACGACGACACGACGCACCGCACCAGCCTCACGCCCCTGACGCTGGCGGGCGACACCGACGAGTCCGACGACCAGATCGTCGCCGACCCGGTGCGCGACCCGGGCGCGGGCAAGAGCTTCTACTTCGTCATGACCGACCGGTTCGCGAACGGCGACACGGACAACGACGAGGGCGGCCTGACGGGTGACCGGCTCACCACGGGCTTCGACCCCACGGACAAGGGCTTCTACGAGGGCGGCGACCTCGCGGGTCTGCGCGAGCAGCTCGACTACATCGAGGGTCTGGGCACGACCGCGATCTGGCTCACGCCGTCGTTCAAGAACCGGCCCGTGCAGGGCACCGGCGCGGACGTGTCCGCCGGGTACCACGGCTACTGGATCACCGACTTCACGCAGATCGACCCGCACCTGGGCACCAACGAGGAGCTCGAGCAGCTCATCGAGGACGCGCACGCGCGCGGCATCGACGTGTACTTCGACATCATCACCAACCACACGGCCGACGTCATCGACTACGAGCAGGGCGAGTACGACTACATCGACCAGGCGACCTCGCCGTACCGCGACGCGGACGGCACGCCGTTCGACCCGGCCGACTACGCGGGCACGGACAGCTTCCCGACGCTCGACCCGGCGACCTCGTTCCCCTACACGCCCGTCGTCGCCGACGAGGACGCGGACGTCAAGGTCCCGGCGTGGCTCAACGACGTCACGCTCTACCACAACCGCGGGAACTCGACGTACTCGGGTGAGTCGACGACGTACGGCGACTTCTCGGGTCTCGACGACCTGATGACCGAGAACCCCGAGGTCGTCGACGGCTTCGTCGACGTGTACGACCAGTGGGTCGACCTCGGCGTCGACGGCTTCCGGATCGACACCGCCAAGCACGTGAACTTCGAGTTCTGGCAGGAGTTCACGACGCGCGTCTCGCAGCACGCGGCCGACGCGGGCAACCCCGACTTCTTCATGTTCGGCGAGGTCTACGACGCCGACCCGGTCAAGCTCGCGCCGTACCTGCGCGAGTCGGACATGAACGCCGTGCTCGACTTCACGTTCCAGTCCGCCGCGGTGAACTTCGCGAAGGGCGGGTCGGCAGCCGGCCTCAAGGCGCTGTTCGCGGGCGACGACCACTACACGACCCCGACGACGAACGCGCAGGCGCTGCCCACGTTCCTCGGCAACCACGACATGGGCCGCGTCGGGTACTTCCTGGCCGGCACGACGCAGGCGGAGCAGCGCTCGGCCCTCGCGCACGACCTGATGTACCTCACGCGCGGTCAGCCCGTCGTCTACTACGGCGACGAGCAGGGCTTCGCCGGCACGGGTGGTGACAAGGACGCGCGCCAGACGCTGTTCGCGTCGCAGGTCGCCTCCTACCAGAACCAGCCGCTGCTCGACGGCACGACCCTCGGCTCGCAGGATCGGTACGACACCGACTCGGCGCTCTACACGCACATCGCGGACCTGGCCGAGCTGCGTTCGAGCCACCCGGCCCTGACCGAGGGCGCCCAGATCGAGCGCTACTCGACCGGTTCGGTCTACGCGTTCTCGCGCGTCGACCCGACCGAGCGGATCGAGCACCTCGTCGCCGCGAACAGCGCGACGAGCGCGTCGACCGTCACGATCGACTCGCTGACGCCGGGCGCGACCTTCACGGGCGTCTACGGCACGCACGACGAGGTCACGGCGGACGCCGACGGCAACGTCGAGGTCACCGTCCCCGCGCTCGGCGCGGTCGTGCTCGTCGCGGATGCCGAGGTCGTCGCCCCCGCCGCCGCGGGCGGTCTGACGGTCTCCGCCCCGGCCGCGGGCACGGGCCTGTCCGGTCAGGTCGCCGTGGTGGCCGACGTCGCCACGGACGTGTGGAGCCAGACGTCGTTCGCCTACCGCGTGGTGGGCGACGACGCGTGGACCGCGCTCGGCACCGCCGAGTCGACGAGCCCGCGGGTCTACCTCGACAGTGCCGGCATCGCCGACGGCGCGCTGCTCGAGCTGCGCGCCGTGAGTGTCGACGCCGCGGGTCACCGCTCCGCCGACTCGTCGTACGTGGCCGTGGGACGTGCGGTGGACGGTGTGGTGCCCGAGCCGCCGACCGGCGACCTCGTGGTGAGCGTCCCCGGCGCGCACAACTCCGAGATGGGCTGCCCGGGTGACTGGCAGCCCGACTGCGAGGCCGCGCGACTGACGAAGCGGGCCGACGGCGTCTACGCCGGCACGTTCACCATCCCGGCCGGCACCTACGAGTACAAGGTCGCGATCGGCGGCTCGTGGACCGAGAACTACGGCAAGGGCGGCGTGAAGGACGGTCCCAACGACTCCTACACGCTCGCCGCCGACGGTCCGGTGACGTTCTACTACGACGCGGTCACGCACTGGTTCACGTCGACCGCGCAGGGGCCGATCGCCACCGTTCCCGGCTCGTTCCAGTCCGAGGCCGGCTGCGCGGGTGACTGGGCGCCGGAGTGCATGGTGACCTGGCTCCAGGACCCCGAAGGTGACGGCACGTACACGCTCACGGTGAACGACCTGCCCGAGGGCGCGTACGAGGCCAAGGTCGCGCACGGCCTCGGCTGGACCGAGAACTACGGCGTCGGCGGCACGCCCGGCGGCGCGAACTACGGGTTCGTCGCGCCCGGCGGCAAGCCGGTGACGTTCACGTACGTGCTCGCCACGCACGTGATGACGATCGAGGTCACGGACCCGCCGCTGACGGGCTACGGCCAGACGTTCGCGCACTGGGTCGACGCCTCGACGATCGCGGTGCCGTCGAGCTGGGTGCCCGAGGGCACCGACCCGGCCGACCTCGTGTGGCAGCTCGGGTACTCCCGCAAGGGGTCGATGAGGATCACGGACGGCGATCTGGTCAACGCGGCCGGCACGGTGACGCTCGGGTACGACGAGGACGGCCTCACGACGGCCCAGCTCGCCCGGTTCCCCGCGTTGCACGGGTACGTCGCGCTGACGGTGCCCGCCGGGACCGCGGTCAAGAGCCTGCTCAAGGGCAAGCTGCTGGTCACTCAGGCGGACGACGAGGGCACGCTGCAGGCGGCGTCCGGCGTCCAGGTCCCGGGCGTCCTCGACGCGCTGTACGCGTCCAAGGTGAAGTCGGTGAACCTCGGCGTGACCTGGCTCGCCACCGGGCGTCCCAAGCTCTCGCTGTGGGCCCCGACGGCGCAGTCCGTGTCGCTGCTCGTGTGGCCGAACGGCGACACGACGAAGGCGCCGACGGTGGTGCCGGCGAAGCGGTGGTCCACGGGCGTGTGGGCCCTGACCGGCGCGAAGGAGTGGAAGGGCGCCGCCTACCAGTGGAAGGTGAAGGTCTACGCCCCGACCGTGGACAAGGTCGTCACGAACAAGGTGACCGACCCCATGTCGGTCGCGCTGACCGTGAACTCGACCCACTCGGTGCTCGTCGACCTCGCCGACCCGACCTACCGGCCCAGCCAGTGGGTCACGGCCACCCAGCCCGCGGTGCGGGCGGTCGACCAGACCATCTACGAGCTGCACGTCCGTGACTTCTCGATCAACGACACGAGCGTCCCGGCCAAGCGCCGAGGCACCTATCTCGCGTTCGCGGACCCCACGACGACGGGGATGAAGCACCTCGAGCAGCTCGCGGACGCCGGGATGACGACGGTGCACCTGCTCCCGACGTTCGACATCGCGACGATCGAGGAGAACCGCAGCGCGCAGGCGGTCCCGGACTGCGACCTCGCGTCGTACGCCCCGGACTCCGACCAGCAGCAGGCCTGTGTCGCCGCGGTGGCCGACCAGGACGGCTTCAACTGGGGCTACGACCCACTGCACTGGGGCGTGCCCGAGGGTTCGTACGCCACCAACCCCACCGGCGGCACGCGGATCAAGGAGTTCCGCACGATGGTCGGCGCGCTGCACACGGCGGGCCTGCAGGTCGTGCTCGACCAGGTGTTCAACCACACCGCGGCGAGCGGTCAGGCCGACGACTCGGTGCTCGACAAGGTCGTGCCCGGCTACTACCAGCGTCTCGACGCGGCCGGCAAGGTGCAGACCTCGACGTGCTGCCAGAACGTCGCGACCGAGCACCGGGTGGCCGAGAAGGTCATGGTCGACACGGTCGTGCGGTGGGCGCGTGACTACAAGGTCGACGGCTTCCGGTTCGACCTCATGGGTCACCACTCGGTGCACAACATGAAGGCGATCCGCGCGGCCCTCGACAAGCTCACGGTCGCCAAGGACGGGGTGAACGGCAAGAACGTCTACCTCTACGGCGAGGGCTGGAACTTCGGCGAGGTCGCGAACAACGCGCTGTTCAAGCAGGCCACGCAGGGCCAGCTCGACGGCACGGGGATCGGCACCTTCTCCGACCGGCTCCGTGACGCCGTGCGCGGCGGCGGCCCGTTCGACGAGGACCCCCGCATCCAGGGCTTCGGCTCGGGTGCGTACACCGACCCGAACGGGGTCGCGGCCAACGGCGACGAGGCCACTCAGCTCGCCCGTGTGCAGCACCAGGGCGACCTCGTGCGGCTCGGGCTGGCGGGCAACCTGCGCGACTTCACGTTCACGACGAGCGACGGGGTCGAGCACTCCGGCGACGAGGTCGACTACAACGGCCAGCCCGCCGGATACGCCTCCTCGCCGCAGGAGGTCGTCACGTACGTCGACGCGCACGACAACGAGACCCTGTGGGACGCGTTGACGTACAAGCTGCCGACGGACACGACGATGTCCGACCGCGTGCGGATGAACACGCTGTCGCTCGCGACGACCGCGCTCGCGCAGACCCCCAGCTTCTGGCACGCGGGTGCCGAGCTGCTGCGCAGCAAGTCGCTCGACCGCAACAGCTACAACTCGGGCGACTGGTTCAACTCGCTCGACCTGTCGGGGCAGGACAACGGCTTCGGCCGCGGTCTGCCGATGGCAGCCGACAACTCGTCGAAGTGGGCCATCCAGGCGCCGCTGCTCGCCGACGCGTCGCTCAAGCCGTCGGCCGGTGACATCGCGACGGCCGAGGCCGGCGCGCTGGACCTCCTGCGGCTGCGCGAGTCGCTGCCGCTGCTCCGGCTCGGCTACGCGGACCTCATCGAGGACCGGGTCACCTTCCCGGGCAGCGGTGCGGACGCGACGCCCGGCGTGATCGTCATGCAGGTCGACGACGTCGCGGGCACGGGTGCCGGCGCGGACATCGACCGGCGCTACGAGCGGGTGGTCGTGATCTACAACGCGTCCGACGAGGCCACGACCCAGTCACTGGCCGGCCTCGCCGGTCACGCCCTGACCCTGGCTCCGGCGCAGGCGACCGGGTCCGACGCCGTGGTGAAGACGACCTCGTGGAACAAGGCCGCGGGTGCGGTCACCGTGCCGGCGCGCACCGTCGCGGTGCTCGTCGAGAAGATCCCGACGCGCCCCTCCGCGTTCGCCGGGTTCTAGCAGCACACGAACAGGGCCCCGTCGGTCGCGCACTGCGGTGCGACCGACGGGGCCCTCGTCGTGCTGGTTGCGCTCAGCGCGCGCGGGGCGTGAACGACGTCGAACAGGTCCAGCGGGTCGAACCCTTCGTCGCGACGACGTCCACGCGAACCCGGTAGCCGACCGTCGCACCCGAGACGTAGTAGTCGACCGACGCCTTGCCCTTCGCGTCGGCGGTGGCGCTGTGCTTCGTCGTCGTCGTCTTGTAGTGCGCCGTCGTCGTGACCTTGGCGCCCTTCGTCGTACCGGCGACCTTGATCGTCGTCCAGGAGTACTGACGCGGGTTCGAGGGGGACGCGCTCGCGGAGCAGGAGCGCGTCGCGGCGGCGCTCGCGGCGGGTGCCAGGGTGGCCGGCTGCGCGGCCGACGCGCCGGGCCCGACGAGCGCGAGCGGGACGACGACGAGCAGGCCGGCGGCGGCCGCGGCGAGGCGACGGCGCGTGGTGGTCAGCGACACGGGGGAGCCCTTCGGGGTGGGGTGTCCCGATGCTCACACGCACGACCGTCCGCACGGACCGCGTGGCGGTGGATCGTCCCGAGATGCCCGGAGATATCACCCGTGAGCTGCCGCCGGTCCCCCCCAGCGGGACCGGCGGCGACCCACGCCGGACGGTCCCGTTCCGGCTGCGGGGGACCGGGACCGTCCGGGTGTCAGCCCTTCACGGAGCCGGACATGAGTCCGCCGATGAAGTACTTGCCGAGAAGGACGTAGATGAGCAGGGTCGGCAGCGAGGCGATCATCGCGCCGGCCATCGACGAGCCGTAGTTCGTCAGCATCGCGCCGTTGGCGAGGTTGTTGAGCGCCAGGGTGACGGGGCCGTTCTGGCTCGAGGAGAAGAACACCGCGAACAGGAAGTCGTTCCAGGCGGACGTGAACTGCCAGATCAGCACGACGACGAACGCGGGGATCGACAGCGGCAGGACCACCGAGAGGTACGTGCGCAGCATCCCCGCTCCGTCGACGCGCGCCGCCTCGATGAGCTCGTTCGGCACCGACTGGTAGTAGTTGCGGAAGATCAGCGTCGTGATCGGGATGCCGTAGATGACGTGGAGCAGCATCAGCGACGGTGTCCCGGACGGGACGCGGAGGTCCTGCACGATCTGGGCCAGCGGGATCATGACGGCCTGGTACGGGATGAACATCCCGAACAGGATCAGCGTGAAGACGAGGTCGGCCCCGGGGAACCGCCAGCGGGACAGCACGAAGCCGTTCATCGAGCCGAGGAACGACGAGATCAGCTGCTGTCGCTGCGCGGCGTCGGCAAGAGCTACGGCGCCGCGCGCGCCCTCGCCGACGTGCACCTCGACGTGCACGCCAACGAGGTCGTGGCGGTCGTCGGGGACAACGGGGCGGGCAAGTCGACGCTCGTCGGCGTGCTCACGGGCGCGCTCGCCCCGGACCGGGGGGAGATCCTGCGCGACGGACGACCCGTGACGCTCGGCTCACCGGCCGCCGCCCGCGCCCACGGCATCGCGGGGGTGTTCGAGGACCGCGCGCTGTGCGAGAACCTCGACGTCGTCGAGAACCTGTTCCTGGGCCACGAGGCCACGCGTGCCGGCCTGCTCGACGAGGTCACGATGGAGCGAAGCGCCTGGGAGCTGCTCGGGCAGCTCGCCGCGCGCGTTCCGTCGGTGCGCGTCCCGGTCGCCGCGCTCTCCGGCGCGCAGCGGCAGGCTGTCGCCATCGCGCGCTCGCTGCTCGGCGCGCCGCGCATCGTCGTGCTCGACGAGCCGACCGCGTCGCTCGGCCTCACCCAGACCGCCGAGTTCCTCGCGCTCGTCGAGCGCCTGCGTTCGCGCGGCCACGGCGTCGTGCTCACCAGCCACTCGATCGTGGACGTGCAGGCGGTCGCCGACCGCATCGTCGTGCTGCGGCTCGGGCGCACCAACGGCGAGTTCGACGGCCGACGGTCCAGCTACGAGGAGCTGCTCGCGGCCGTCACAGGCGCGGGGGTGACGCGGTGAGCGCACTGGACCCGTTGCGGAGCCTGTGGGCACGCGTGCGCGTCGGCGAGCTGCGCACGCTGCCGATCGCGCTCGTGCTCGGGCTGCTGTGGCTCGTGCTCGCCGCGATCGACCCGACCTTCCTGTCCGCGGACAACCTCGTGAACCTCACCCAGCAGTCCGTGGTCGTCGGGATCCTGGCGCTCGGCGTCGTCCTCACGCTGCACGTGGGTCAGCTCGACCTGTCCGTGGGTGCGGTCTCCGGTCTGGCCGCCGCCCTCGTCGCGGTCGGCGTGGTGCACGGGGGCTGGCCGCTGTGGCTCGCCGTGCTGCTCGCCCTCGTCGTCGGCGGGCTCGTCGGTTCCGCCTACGGCCTCGCGTACACCCGCCTCGCCGTGCCGGTCGTCGTGTTCACGCTCGCCGGGCTGCTCGCGGTGACCGGCCTGCAGCTGCGGGTCCTCGGCACGACGGGGTCGGTGAACCTGCCGTTCGAGTCCTGGCTCGTCGAGCTGGCGCAGACCCTCTACCTGAGCCCGGGCACCTCGTGGACGCTCGTCGTCGTGCTCGTCGTCGGCTACGCCGTGAGCCTGTTCGTGACCCGCGCCCGACGTCTGCGCGCCGAGCTGCCCGCCGCGTCGGTCGCACGCCTCGCCGTGCAGGTCGTGGCCGTGGCCGTCGGGCTGGGCGTCGTGGTCGCGTACCTCGGTACCAACCGCGGCGTGGGCGCGATCTTCGCGATCTTCGTCGGGCTCGTCGGAGCGGTCGACCTGCTGCTGCGCCGCACGCGCTGGGGACGCTGGGTGCGGGCCGTCGGTGGCGACGCCGAGGCGGCACGCCGGGCGGGCGTCCCCGTGCGGCTCGTGCTCGTCACGGTGTTCGTGGGCTGCTCGACGCTCGCCGTCCTCGGCGGCGTCGTCGCGGCGGGTCGGCTCGCGGCGGCGAACCAGGCGACCGGCGCGCCCGAGGTCATGCTGCTCGCGATCGCCGCGGCGGTCATCGGCGGGACGAGCCTGTTCGGCGGGCGCGGGTCGGCATGGTCGGCACTGCTCGGGGCGCTCGTCGTCCAGTCGATCAGCAACGGCCTGATCCTGCTGAACCAGGACACGTCCGCGCGCCTGATCGTGACCGGAATCGTGCTGGCGGGCGCCGTCACGATCGACGCGCTGATGCGACGCGCGCGCGAGGCGGCCTGACGGTCGCGAGCCCGGGCGCCGCCGTCAGCGGAAGACGATCGTGCGGTGCCCGTCGAGCAGCACGCGGTGCTCGGCGTGCCACCGCACGGCCCGCGCGAGCGCGCGCCGCTCGACGTCCTGCCCGAGCGCCACGAGGTCCTCGACGCCGCGGGAGTGGTCCACCCGCTCGACGTCCTGCTCGATGATCGGCCCCTCGTCGAGGTCGCCGGTCACGTAGTGCGCGGTCGCGCCGATGAGCTTGACGCCGCGGTCGTGCGCCTGCGCGTAGGGGCGGGCGCCCTTGAACGAGGGCAGGAACGAGTGGTGGATGTTGATGACCCGGCCGCTGAGCTCCCGGCACAGGTCGTCGGACAGGATCTGCATGTACCGCGCGAGCACGACGAGCTCGACGTCCAGCTCCTCGACGAGCTGCAGGAGCCGGGCCTCCGCCGCGGCCTTCGTCGCGGCCGTGACCGGTACGTGGTGGAACGGGATGCCGTAGAACTGCGCGAGCGGCTCGAGCACGGTGTGGTTCGAGACGACAGCGACGATGTCGATCGGCAGGTTCTCGGAGCGCTGCCGGAACGCGAGGTCGTTGAGGCAGTGCGCGGCCGTCGAGCCCAGCACGAGCGTGCGCACGGGCCGGCCGGCGACGTCGAGCGTCCACTGCAGGCCGAAGCGCGGCGCGAGCGCGTCGAGCGCGGTCGTCAGCTCGTCGCGGGCCACCGACGCGGTGAACTGGACCCGCATGAAGAACAGCCCCGAGAGCTCGTCGCCGAACTGCTGCGACTCGGTGATGTTGCCCCGGTGCTCGGCGAGCAGCCCGGCGACGGCGTGCACGATGCCGGGGCGGTCCGGGCAGGACAGCGTCAGGACCCAGTGCGTGGGGTCGGGTGCCGTCGGGTGATTCGCGAGCGTCACAGTGTGGGACACGAGGCCCGAGAGTAGTCCGACGCGCCGGACGGCTGACACGATGGGCCGCATGACGGCCGATCTCGACATCCACCCGGTCTCCCTCGACGAGGCGGGCGAGCTGCTCACCCTGCGCCGTGCGGCGTTCGTCACCGAGGCGCAGCAGTACGGCGACCCGAACATCCCGCCGCTCACGCAGACGCTCGCCGAGCTCGTCGAGGACCTGCAGCGTGAGGACGTCGTGACGCTCGGCGGCTGGTACGGGCACCGGCTGGTCGGGTCGATCCGCGTGCTGATCGAGGACCGCAAGGCCACGCTCGGCCGCTTCGCCGTGGCCCCTGACCTGCAGGGTCATGGATTCGGCACGAGCCTGCTGATGGCGATCCTGCCGTACCTGCCCGACGGCATCGAGGAGGTCTGGGTCTTCACCGGCCGCGACTCGGTGCAGAACATCGCGATGTACGCCAAGCACGGCTACCAGCACCAGCACGACCAGACGGCGGGCGACCTCACGTATGCGTTCCTGCGCAAGTCGCTCGTCGAGACGCCCGAGGCCGACGACGAGTAGCGGCCGCGCTCTCGGCGTCGGCGCGCCGTCGGACCTCGCGGGCCCGCCCGACGAGGACGTCGAGGCGCCGCCGGCACTGGTGGCGCTCGCGGGCGGGGCCGACCTGACGCCGGTGTGGCGCAACGGCCTCGGTGGCGTCACGTTCCGGTGGGCCGACCGGCACGCCAAGTGGCAGCCCGCCGCGCCCGCAGGCTTCTTCGACGACGAGGCGCGTCGCCTGCGCTGGGCCGAGGGCCGGACCCCGGTCCCGCGCGTGGTGTCCACAGGGTCCGACGAGAACGGCGCGTGGCTGGTCACCGCGACCGTACCGGGCACCAGCGCGGTCGACCCGCGCTGGGCCGCCGACCCGGACACCGCGGTGCGCGCGATCGGCGCAGGCCTGCGCGCGCTGCACGACGCGCTGCCGGTCGCCGGGTGCCCGTTCGACTGGGGCGTGCCGGCGCGCATCGCCCGCGCCGCGGCTCGCGGCGTCGTCGTGCCCGCGTCGCTCGTCGAGGCGCCCCCGGTCGACCGCCTCGTCGTGTGCCACGGCGACGCGTGCGCGCCGAACACGCTCGTCGGCGACGACGGACGCTGGACCGCGCACGTCGACCTGGGCGCGCTCGGCGTCGCCGACCGCTGGGCGGACCTGGCCATCGCGACCTGGAGCACCGTCTGGAACTACGGCCCCGGCCACGAGGACGCGCTCCTGGACGCCTACGGCATCGCCCCCGACGACGTCCGCACCGCCTACTACCGCGCCCTGTGGGACGCGACCTGACGTACGTCGCAGCGCCCCGGCGGCCCGCAACGGGTGGACTTCATGCCGTGTGGCGACGTCAACCCCACCCGCTCCCCGCGCCGCCTCGACTCACTCGCCGCGGTAGGCGGCCTCGATCGGGGCGATCTCGATCTTGTGCTGCGTGAGCATCACCTGCGTGGCGCGGGCGGCGCCCTCGGGGTCGGCGTCGGGGGACAGCGTCAGCTCCATGAGGCGCTGGGGGACCACCTGCCAGGACAGGCCGAAGCGGTCCTTGAGCCAGCCGCACTGGCTCTCCTGGCCGCCGCCGGCGAGCAGCGCGTCCCAGTAGTGGTCGACCTCGGCCTGGTCCGCGCACTCGACGACGAACGAGAACGCCTCGGTGAGCTGGAAGTACGGGCCCGCCGAGATCGCCTCCACGCGCTGACCGTCGAGCTCGTACTGCACGATGAAGGCCGCGCCCTTCGCCACGCCGGGCATGTCCGCCGGGGCGTGGATGACGTTGGTGATGCGTGAGTTCGGGAACACCGAGACGTAGAACTCGGCGGCCTCCAGCGCGTTGTCGGCGTACCAGAGGTGGGGGTGGACGATGCCCATGGTTCTGCTCCTGCCGTGTGGTGGTGGTCGGTTCAGCCGGCGACGAGGTCGTCGAGCCTGGCGTAGCCCTGCGTGACGCCGTGCTCCATGCCGCTGTCGACCATGCCGTCACGGGCCTCGATCGACGGGTACACGGCGTGCGCCTCGAGGCGCGTGCGTCCGTCGCCGAGGTCGACGAAGCGCAGCGTCTCGATCGAGACGACGTCGGGGAAGCCCAGGAACTCGAAGGTCTGGATCGCGAGCTCGTCGGTCCGCACGGTGTGGAACGTGCCGCGGAAGCCGTACGACTGCCCGCCCGGCTCGGTCTGCTCGAAGGCCCAGCGCCCGCCGGACACGAAGTCCCAGTCGGTGATGTCCGTGGTCAGGCCGTCGGGACCCATCCACCTGGCGACCAGTGCGGGGTCGGCGTGGGCCGTGAAGACGCGGGACACCGGGGCGTCGAACTCGCGGGTGATGTCGATGAACGGCACGCCGTCGGGCGCCTCGATGTGCACGGGGTTGGTCATGGTCGGTCCTTCTCGTCGGGGTCGAGCAGAGCGTCCAGCGAGCGGAAGCGCCGCTCGTGGATCAGCCGGTAGCGGTCGATCCACGCGGTGAGGCGTTCGAGCGCCTCGGGAGCCAGGTGCACGGGCCGGCGCTGGGCGTCGCGCGTGCGGGTGACGAGTCCCGCCTCCTCGAGCACGTGGATGTGCCGGGAGACCGCCTGCACGGAGATGGGGTGCGGCGCGGCGAGCTCGTTGACGGTCGCGGGGCCACGGGACAGGCGCGCGACGATCGCGCGTCGCACCGGATCGGCCAGGGCCACGAAGGCCCGGTCGAGCCGGTCGTCCTCGTCGGGCTCCACGACACCTCGATGTATTCAACTGACTGGTTGAATACGAACGTACGCCGGTTTCCGCCGCCACGCAAGGGGAGGGGTGGAGGTCACGACCCCGAGACGCCGACGCCGACGACGGCGGGGGCGGGGACGGGAGCCGCGGGCCGGCGGCGGGCGGCGAGGGCCGGGTGGCCGAGCGCGACGCCGACGAGCACGACGAGCACGCCGCCGGCCTGCAACGGCGTGAGCCGCTCGCCTCCGACGAGCAGGCCGAGCGCGAGGCCCGTCACCGGGTTGAGGAGCCCGACGAGTCCGACGGTCCCGGCCGGCAGGTGGCGCAGCCCGCCGAACCACGCGAGGTAGGCGACCGCGGTCGCGACGAGCGAGAGGAACGCCAGTCCTGCCCAGGCGGGCCCGTCCAGCGACGGCGGGCCGCCCTCCACCGCGACGGCCGCGACGAGCAGGACGAGCCCGCCCGCGACGAGCTGCCACGCGGTCGACGAGACGACGTCGACCGCCGGGTCGCGCCAGCGCTGCGCGAGCACGTAGCCGACGCTCGACATGAGCATCGCCGCGACCGAGGCGAGCAGCCCGCGCGCGTCGAGCGCGCCCGTACCCGTGAGCACCATCGCGGCGACGCCGACGAGGCCCAGCACGCCGCCGGCCACGGCGGGCGCCGCGGGTCGCTGGGCGAGCAGCGCCCAGGCGAACAGCATCATGACCAGCGGGGACGTCGCCATGACGGTCGCCGCGACGCTCGTCGGGAGCAGCTGTGCCGCGACGTAGACGAGGACGAAGAACGCGCCCATGTTGAGCATGCCCAGCACGCCCGCGCGCCACCACCACGAGCCGCGGGGCAGCCTGCGCGCGACGAGCAGGAGCAGCAGCCCGGCCGGCAGCGCGCGCAGCGCGGAACCCCACAGCGGCGCGTCGGCGGGCAGCAGGTGGCGCGTCACGAAGTAGCTCGCGCCCCAGGTGATCGGGGCGACGGCGGTGACCGCCATCCAGCGCAGAGACTTGTCTTCCATGGAAGGCATAATACCTTCCGAGCAAGATACTATTCCCGCATGCCCGCGACGACCCCGCCCGACGACCCCGGAGCGACCCGCGCACCGGACCGGCTCGACCTGATCCAGGCCGCCTGGCGGCGCGAGCGCCCCGACCTCGACCCGCGCCCGCAGGGCGTGATCGGCCGGCTGCACCGCGTCGCGGGCCACCTGACCGACGAGCTCGTCGAGGTCTACCGGCAGCACGGGCTGAGCGAGGGGGACTTCGACGTGCTCGCGACGCTGCGCCGCGGCGGCGCGCCGTTCGAGCGGACCGCGGGCGACCTGGCGGCGTCGACGCTCGTCACCAGCGGCGGCATGACCAAGCGCCTGGACCGCCTCGAGCGTGCGGGTCTCGTGCGGCGTCGGGTGTCCGACGACGACGCGCGCGGGCGTCTCGTCGCGCTCACCGCGCGGGGGCGGCAGGTCATCGACGCGGCCTTCGCCGACCACCTCGCGAACGAGCACCGCCTGCTCGCCGAGCTCGAACCCGCCGACGTCGACGCCCTCGAGGGCATCCTGCGGCGCTGGCTCGCGCGCCTCGAGGAGCCGCCGACGAACGCCTGACGGATCGCCGGCTCGCGGGCGGGCACGCGGAATCGGGTGGCACCGCACCCTCGTCGGGTTGCTAGTCTGTGCGGGTCGCGACTGGCGCAGCGGGTGGGTCACCACCGGGGAGCGACGCAGCAGCAAGACCACGGGTCGAACGCCTGGGCCCCCGGTCACCTCACACACCGGTCCGTACCGAGTGCGCTGGGTGCCGGCCCACGCACGCTGACTGCCAGGGAGTCCCCATGAGCGCCGAGAACGTCCTCGACCAGAACATCGCCGACCTCGACCCGGAGATCGCCGCCGTCCTCGACGGCGAGCTCGCCCGCCAGCAGGGCACGCTCGAGATGATCGCGAGCGAGAACTTCGTCCCCCTCGCGGTCCTGCAGGCGCAGGGCTCCGTCCTCACCAACAAGTACGCCGAGGGCTACCCGGGCCGGCGCTACTACGGCGGCTGCGAGCAGGTCGACATCGCCGAGAACATCGCGATCGAGCGCGCCAAGGCGCTGTTCGGCGCGCAGTTCGCCAACGTCCAGCCCCACTCCGGTGCCACGGCCAACGCCGCGGTCCTGCACGCCATCGCGCGCCCCGGCGACACGATCCTCGGCCTCGCGCTCGACCAGGGCGGCCACCTCACGCACGGCATGAAGATCAACTTCTCGGGCCGCCTCTACAACGTCGTCGCCTACGGCGTGGACCCCGAGACGTCGGTCGTCGACATGGCCGAGGTCCGCCGCCTCGCGATCGAGCACCAGCCCAAGGTGATCATCGCCGGCTGGTCCGCCTACCCCCGCACGCTCGACTTCGCCGCGTTCCGCGAGATCGCCGACGAGGTCGGCGCGTACCTGTGGGTCGACATGGCGCACTTCGCGGGCCTCGTCGCGGCCGGCGTGCACCCCTCGCCGGTGCCGCACGCGCACGTCGTCTCGTCGACCGTGCACAAGACGATCGGCGGCCCGCGCTCGGGCTTCATCCTGACCAACGACGCGGACATCGCGAAGAAGATCAACTCTGCGGTGTTCCCGGGCCAGCAGGGCGGCCCGCTCATGCACGTGATCGCCGCCAAGGCCGTCGCGTTCAAGATCGCCGCGACCCCCGAGTTCCGTGACCGCCAGGAGCGCACCGTGCGGGGCGCCGCGATCCTCGCCGAGCGGCTCACCGCTCCCGACGTCGCCGCCGCGGGCATCTCCGTGCGGTCCGGCGGCACGGACGTGCACCTCGTGCTCGTCGACCTGCGCAACGCCGCGATCGACGGCAAGCAGGCCGAGGACCTCCTGCACGAGTGCGGCATCACCGTGAACCGCAACGCCGTCCCGAACGACCCGCGGCCGCCGATGGTCACCTCCGGCCTGCGCATCGGCACGCCGGCGCTGGCGACGCGTGGCTTCGGCGATGCGGAGTTCATCGAGGTCGCCGAGATCATCGCGACCGCGCTCGTCGGCGGCGAGGCCACGGACGTCGCGGCACTGAAGGCGCGCGTCGCGAAGCTGACCGAGGCGTTCCCGCTGTACCCGACGCTGCGCCAGTACTGAGAGGCGAGCCATGACGGCACAGATTCTCGACGGCACGGCCACCGCGGCCGCGATCAAGTCCGAGCTGACCGTCCGCGTCGCGACGCTCGCCGCGCGCGGCGTCACGCCCGGCCTCGGCACGCTGCTCGTCGGCGACGACCCGGGTAGCAGGTGGTACGTCGCGGGCAAGCACCGCGACTGCGCCGAGGTCGGCATCGCCTCCATCCAGGAGGAGCTGCCCGCCGACGCCACGCAGGAGGACATCGAGGCCGCGGTCCGACGGCTCAACGAGAACCCCGCGTGCACCGGCTTCATCGTCCAGCTCCCCCTGCCGAAGGGCATCGACACGAATCGTGTGCTCGAGCTCGTCGACCCGGAGAAGGACGCGGACGGCCTGCACCCGACGAACCTCGGGCGGCTGGTCCTGCGCGTCAACGAGCCCGTCGACTCGCCGCTGCCGTGCACGCCGCGCGGGATCGTCGAGCTGCTGCTGCGGCACGGCATCGACCTGCGCGGGGCCGATGTCGTCGTCGTCGGGCGCGGCGTGACCGTCGGGCGCTCGATCGGGCTGCTGCTGACTCGTCGGGAGCTCAACGCGACGGTGACGCTGACGCACACCGGCACCGAGGACCTCGCCGAGCACACGCGTCACGCGGACGTCATCGTCGCGGCCGCCGGTGTGGCCGGGATCATCACGGCCGAGCTGGTCAAGCCGGGAGCGGTCGTCGTGGACGTGGGCGTCTCGCGCGCCGTCGACCCGGAGACCGGCAAGAGCCGCGTCGTCGGGGACGTCGACCCGGGCGTGCGCGAGGTCGCCTCCTGGGTGTCGCCCAACCCGGGCGGCGTCGGGCCGATGACCCGCGCGATGCTCCTGTCGAACGTCGTCGAGGCCGCCGAGCGGCTCGCGGGCTGACGAACCGGCTGACGCGCCGTGCTCGCGGCTCTAGGCTGCGAGCACGGTCGTCGGCGTCGACGGCCGGTCCGACGAACCGCGTGAGGAGGCGGCTCGGGATGAAGCCGTCGCAGGCCGGCCGCTCGGCCGGGAAGATCATCGGCGGCCTGGCGCTGCTGCTCGTCGGCGCGTTCTTCTGGCTCGACGCGCGGCTGTCCGCCGTGGCCGCCGAGGAGACCGGGCTGTCCGCGTGGGGGGTGGCCGGCATCGTCGTCGCCGCGGTCGGGTTCGTCGTCGTGCTGTACGGCGTGTGGCAGCTCGCGACGAACGTCGACCTCGCGGCCGACGTCGCGGCGCGCGCCCTCTATACGCAGCGCCAGCAGGACGCCGTCGCCGACGCCGAGGCGCGGCGTCGGGCCCAGCCGCCCGCGGCCGGTGCACCGTGACCCCCGACGCGGGTGGGCTCATGAGGCGTGACGAGATGTCGTCGCACGGGTGGGCGAGGTCCGCGTCCCTCCTGGTCCGGGGCGTCGCGCTGGTCGTCGTCGGGCTCGTCGTGCTCCTCCTGGCGCTCTACGCGTCGATCCGCGCCGAGATCGACGGCGGGGGTGGCTCGCGCACGAACACGGTGTGGGTGCTGATCGGCTCGTGCGTGCTGATCGGCGGGCTCGTGCTGCTGTGCGTCGGGCTGTGGCAGCTCGCGACGAACGTCGACCTCGCGGCGTTCGCCGCCGCTCGTCGGCTCGCGCAGGACGAGACGGCCGCGGCCGCCGCGCGCGACGCGCTCCCCGCGCGCTACCAGGAGCCGGACGACGAGCACGACGACGAGCAGGGCGACGAGCACGACGACGAGCAGGGCGACGAGCAGGGCGACGGGCCGGACGACGGGCCGGACGACGAGCCGGACGACGAGCACGACGCTGGGCTGGACCTGGGGCAGGACGCTGGGCAGGACGCTGGGCAGGGCGTCGCGCCCGTGGGGCCCGGCGGGTCCTGAGCCCCGGCGCGGCGTGTCGGTGGCATGAGGCAGGATCGAGCCCTCCGGGTGGCGACGGCGCCCGGGTCGAGGGAACGGAGAGGGCCACTTGCTCACGATCGCGAGCGTCAACGTCAACGGCATCCGGGCGGCGTACCGGCGCGGCATGGGGGAGTGGCTCGAGGAGCGCAGGCCCGACGTGCTGCTGCTGCAGGAGGTCCGCGCGACGGACGAGATCCTCGCCGACCACCTGGACCCTGGCGAGTGGCACCTGGCGCACGAGGCGAGCGAGACCAAGGGGCGCTCGGGCGTGGCGATCGCGTCCCGGCTGCCGATGTCAGCGGTCCGGATCGGCCTGCAGACGGGCGTGACGGGCGACGTCGGGCGGTGGGTCGAGGCCGATCTCGAGCTGCCCGCGCGCGACGGGGCGCCGGCCCGCACCGTCACGGTCGTCTCGGCGTACATCCACTCCGGCACGCTCGGGACGCCGTCGATGGACGAGAAGTACGCGTTCCTCGACCAGGTCACCGCCCGGCTCGCGGATCTCGCGCAGGCGGGCGGGTACGCGGTGGTCGCGGGGGACGTCAACATCGCGCACCGCGAGGTCGACATCCGCAACTGGAAGGGCAACCTCAAGTCGGCGGGGTTCCTGCCGGCCGAGCGCGCGTACCTGGACCGCTGGTTCGACGACCTCGGCTGGCGTGACCTGGGCCGGGAGCTGGGCGGGGAGGGTCCCGGTCCGTTCACGTGGTGGTCGTGGCGGGGCAAGGCGTTCGACAACGACGCGGGTTGGCGGATCGACTACCAACTCGCCACTCCGGACCTCGCGGACGCCGCGATCTCCGCCACCGTCGACCGCGCCGAGACCTACGCCGCCCGCTTCTCCGACCACGCGCCCCTGGTCGTCGAGTACGACCTGTAGGCGCTCTCGGCGGCGTTCGCCGTGCGCGAAAGCGGCCCGTGGGCGTTGTCGGATTCGAACACCTGTTCTATTATGGACGAATGCGGAGAACAGCGACGGCGGGTTCGGGGTCTTCCGAGCCCGCGCGTCTGCTGACCGCGACGAGCGACCTCGCGCGCGGCCTCGGTCTCTTCGCGGGCGCGTTCCCGGACGCATCGGTGCCGGGGGAGGCGTCCCACGCCGCCGCGCTGGGCGAGGTGTCGCGGACCGCCGGGCACGGCGAGGCGTCGCATGCCGCTCGGTCGGGCGAGGCGTCGCAGACCGCCGGACGGGGCGAGGTCTCGCGCGCTGCCGGGCCGGGCGAGGTGTCGCGCGCTGCCGGGCCGGGCGAGGCGATCGACCTCATCGCGGCGCTCGAGGCGCTGAAGTCCGCGGCGAGCGCGGCGCAGGCGCGGCTCGCGGTCGAGGTGCGTGACGAACGGGTGCGCGCGGACGCGGAAGCCGGCGTGCGGGCCGAGCGGCGGGGCGCGGGCGCGGCGGCACAGGTCGCGCTCGCCCGGCGGGAGTCGCCGCACCGGGGGAGCGCCCTGATGGGGGCGGCCCGGGCGTGGGTCGACGAGATGCCGCACACCTTCGCCGCCCTCGCGGCGGGGGTGCTGTCCGAGTGGCGCGCGATGCAGCTGGTGCGCGAGACGGCGTGCGTGGCGGTGGAGGTCAGGCGCGCGATCGACCGACGCGTCTGCGCGGACCACGCGGCGTTGAGCGGGCTCGGTACACGCCAGTTTCTCGGACGCGCCCGCGCGCTCGCGGCCGAGCTCGATCCGGCCTCGGTGGTCGAGCGACGCAGGCGGGCGGTCGGCGAGCGCGCGGTGTCGCTGCGTCCCGCGCCCGACTCGATGACGTACCTGACGGCCCTCCTCCCGGTCCAGCAGGGAGTCGCGTGCCTGGCGGCGCTCATGCGTGCCGCGGACAGTGCCCGCGCCACCGGCGACCCGCGCGGGCGCGGGCAGGTCATGGCGGACACGCTCGTCGAGCGGGTCACCGGTCAGGTGTCCGCCGAGGACGTGCCGGTCACCGTGAGCTTGGTCGTCTCCGACCGCACGTTGCTGGGCGCCGGCTCGGAGCCCGCGCACCTCGACGCGCACGGATCGGTGCCGGCGCAGATCGCCCGCGAGCTCGTGGCACGCGGGATCGACGCCGGGGCCGCGTGGCTGCGCCGCATCTACGCGGACGAGTGCGGTGACCTCGTCGCGATGTCGTCGGCCTCGCGGTTCCACCCACCCGGGCTGTCCGCCGCACTGCGCGTCCGAGACCAGGGGCTCTGCCGGACTCCGTACTGCGACGCCCCGATCCGGCACGCCGACCACGTCCGAGCGGCCGCGGACGGCGGGCCGACCGACCTGGCGAACTCCCAGGGGTTGTGCGAGGCGTGCAACCACACGAAGCAGCTGCCCGGCTGGCAGCAGAGCGTGATCGCGCCGGTCGCGGCTCCGGCGGCCGAGGACGCCTGTCGAGGGCCGTCGCGCCGGCACGCCGTCGAGACGCAGACCCCCACCGGCCACCGCTACCGCTCGTCCGCGCCGCCACTCCCGGCGCCGGCGACCCAGCCTGCGCCGATGACCCAGCCTGCGCCGGCGACCCAGCCTGCGCCGGCGACCCAGCCTGCGCCGGTGACCCAGCCTGCGCCGGTGACCCAGCCTGCAGCGGCCACGCAGCCTGCGACGGCGACTCCGCCTGCGACGGAGCCGGGCGCGCTGTCCGAGGCCCGGGTGGGTTCCGACTCGGCCGCGCTCGCGGCGGTCGACGTCGACTGGGAGTCGGTGGTGGACGGGTTGCTGGTCGAGCTGCTCGCGAGCGCCGCCGGACCGCGCTGACCCGCTGGACCGCGCTGACCCGCGGAACCGGGCTGACCCACCGGACCGGGCTCACTCGACCCACGCGGTTGATCCGACGGGCCGGCTGACTCGACCCATTCGGTCAGTCCGTCGGACCGGGCTCCCTCGACCCACTCGGCTCGTCTGACGGACCAGGCTCCCTCGACCCACTCGGCTTGTCCGAGGGAGCGGGCTCCCTCGACCGACTCAGCTTGTCCGACGGACCGGTCTCGCTCGGCTGGGGAGCGGGCGGGGAGGGAAGGCGTTCCATCCGCAGGAGCGGGGAGATGAGGACGGGAAGGGTCGCGAGGGCGCCGACACCGACACTGACCCACATCGTCGCCGTGACGCCGAGGTGCGTGCCGAGCCAGCCGCCGAGCAGTGCGCCGATCGGCATGGAGCCCCAGACGATGAACCGCACGGAGGCGTTCATGCGGCCGAGCAGGGCGGGCGGGCACAGTCGCTGCCGGAAGCTGACCTGCGCGACGTTGTAGACGATGACGAAGAAGTAGAGGATCACGCCGCCGACGACCAGGACGACCTGCGCCGGCACGGTGACGACCGCGGCGAGCGGGAAGAAGACCCCGCCGACTGCGAACCCGATCGCGGACACCGGGATGATGCGCGCCTCGCCGACGAGACGGCTCAGCCGGGCGGCGGTGAACGCGCCGACGAGCCCGCCGACGGCGGAGGCGGAGACCAGCGTGCCGAAGGCTGCGGCATCGAGTCCCAGGGTGCGCAGCGCGTAGATCACGAGCACGGCACCCGAGATGGAGGAGCCGAGGTTGGACAGCGACGTCGTGGCGACGATCCGTCGCAGGATCGGCTGGTGCACGACGAAGCGCAGGCCCTCGGCGATCTCGGTGCGCATCGGGCGGCGGGTCTCCGGTGCCGGGGGCTCCTCGCGATGCGCGATCCGCCCGACGGCGAACGCCGAGATCAGGTACGTGACGACGTTCACGGCGATCAGCGCGGGCGCGGCGATCACCCGCAGCAGCGCGCCGCCGATCGCGGGCGCGGCGACCTGGGCCACGGACTGGGTGGCCTGGAGCTTGGAGTTGCCCTCGACGACGTGCTCGAGCCCGACGAGGCCGGGCACGTAGCTCTGGTGGGCGACGTCGAAGAACACCGAGGCCGTGCTGATCGCGGCCGCGGCGACGACGAGGAGCGGCACCGAGGCGAACCCGGCGAACGCCGCGACGACGACGAAGCCGAGCACCAGTGCGCGAACCAGGTCGGCGACGATCAGCACGCGTCGCTTGCGCATCCGGTCCACCCACGCGCCGGCAGGCAGGCCGATCACCAGGAACGCCGCGGTCTCGGCGGCGGTCAGCGTGCCCATCTGCCACTCGGAGGCGTGCAGGTGCTGCACGGCGTAGATCGGCAGCGCCAGCATCGTGAGCTGTGCGCCGAGCTGGCCGAGCGCGTCGCCGCCCCACAGCCACCGGAAGTCCCGGTGGTGGACGAGCGACCGGTGGTCGACCGACTCATGGTCGGGCAGCTCTTGGTCGGTCAGCCCGTGGCTGTTCGGGTCGTCGCTCGGCGACCGGTCGTCCCGGGCCCGGGCCGGGTCCGGCGCCGTCGCCGACTCGGCTTCGGGCGGGGACGGTGGGGTCACGCGTCCCAGGATGGGCGACTGATTGGGAAAAGTCAATCAGTGGCAGGATGGGGGGCGTGACAGCGCGCGAGAACACGCCGGCGGCGCCGCAGGTCCCCGAGGACCCCGACGCCGACGCGCGCGCGCTCGCGTCGACCCTGCGCATCCGCATCCTGCGGCTGTGCCTCGACGAGGCGCTCACCAACCGGGAGATCGCGCTCCGGCTCGGCCGCAACCCCGCCACGGTGCTGCACCATGTCCGCACGCTCGTCGATCGCGGGTTCCTGGTGGCGGAGCCGGTCCGCCGCGGCGCCCGCGGATCCCGTGAGGTGCCCTACCGCGCGACGCGCAAGTCGTGGAGCTCCCCGGCGCGCCCGGGCCAGGCGCGTGTCCTCGTCGACGCGTTCCTGGAGGAGATCGGGCTCCTGGACGACCTCGACGACTCCCCGATGGTCCGCCTCGGGCTTCGGCTCGACGACGCCGGCTACCGCGAGCTCGTCGACCGGCTGCAGGAGATCTTCCAGGAGTTCGCGGACCGCCCGTCCGATCCGACCGGCGTGCCCCGCTCGCTCTTCTTCTCGCTGCACGACGACCTGCAGCGCATGCGCCCGGAGGCGTGACAGGACGCGCAGACGCGCCGCGGAGCGACGCCGGGTCGGTCAGCGACCGGCGGGGCGAAGTCCGAGCGACATGCCCGCCAGGCCGCGACGGCGGGTGCCCAGACCCCGCGCGATGTCGCGCAGGGCCTCGGCCGCGGGCGAGTCCGGGTCCGACAGGACGACCGGCGTGCCGGCGTCGCCGGCCTCGCGCAGGCGGGTGTCGAGGGGGATCTGGCCGAGCAGCGGGACGTCGCCGCCCGTGAGCTGGGACAGGCGATCGGCGACCCGACGTCCGCCACCCGAGCCGAAGATCTCGAGACGCGACCCGTCGGGCTGGTCGAGCCAGGACATGTTCTCGACGACGCCCACGACCTGCTGGCGCGTCTGCACCGCGACGGATCCGGCACGCTCGGCGACCTCGGCGGCGGCGTCCTGGGGGGTGGTCACGACGACGATCTGCGAGCCGGGCAGGAGCTGGGCCACCGAGATCGCGATGTCCCCGGTGCCGGGCGGCAGGTCGAGCAGGAGCACGTCGAGGTCGCCCCAGAACACGTCGGCGAGGAACTGCTGCAGCGCGCGGTGCAGCATCGGCCCACGCCACACGACCGGCTGCCCGGCGGGGACGAACATGCCGATCGAGACGACCTTGACCCCGTGCGCGATCGGCGGCAGCAGCATGTCGTCGACCTTGGTCGGCGGACGCGTGACACCGAGCATGCGCGGGATCGAGAACCCGTAGATGTCGGCGTCCACGACCCCGACCCGCAGGCCGTCCTCGGCGAGGGCGACGGCCAGGTTCGCGGTGACCGACGACTTGCCGACCCCGCCCTTGCCGGAGGCGATCGCGAACACCTTGGTCAGGGAGGTCGCCTGCGCGAACGGGATCTGCGGCTCGGCGTCGGTCCCGCGCAGCAGCCGGCGCAGGTCGGCGCGCTGCTCGGCGGACATGACACCCATCACGACGTCGGCGGCAGCGACGCCCGGGACCGTGAGCGCGGCGGCCGTGACGTCGCGGGTCAGCGTCTCCTTGAGGGGGCAGCCGGGCGTCGTCAGGTCGAGCCCGACGGTGGCACGAGCACCCGCGGGGGTGTCGGCGACGTCGACGGACCGCACCATGCCCAGCTCGGTGATCGGGCGGCGGATCTCCGGGTCGAGGACGGTCGCCAGCGCGGCCCGGACGGCGGCGGCGAGCGCGTCCGGTGTGGACGCGTCGTCGGGGGCGGGGTGCGGCGTGGGGGTGGGTGCGTCCTGCTCGTCGGGCATGACGACCATGCTAGGCGTCGGCGCGGGGCCGTCCGTCGGGACCTCTGGGCGATTCCGGTTCACCGTCGGCGTGCCAGTCCGCAGGTCGGTCGCCCTGCTCGGCCAGGTCCTCGATCAGGTTGCGCAGCTCGGAGCGCACGAAGTCGCGGGTCGCGACCTCGGACAGCGCGATACGCAGCGCCGCCATCTCCCGCGCGAGGAACTCGGTGTCGGCCAGGTTCCGCTCGGAGCGCTGCCGGTCCTGCTCGGCCTGGACCCGGTCGCGGTCGGCCTGGCGGTTCTGCGCGAGCAGGATCAGCGGCGCGGCGTAGGACGCCTGCAGCGAGAGCATGAGCGTGAGCGCGGTGAAACCGTTGGAGGCGTCGTCGAACCGCACCCGGTCGGGTCCCCAGTTCGCGTTCCACGCGATCCAGACGATGCAGAAGATCGTCAGCCAGATGATGAACCGCGGCGTGCCGAGGAACCGCGCGATCGCCTCGGACCACTCGCCCTGGCGCTCGGTGTCGATCCGCGCGCGCGGCCGCCGGCGCCGGCCGGTCAGCGGCAGGTCGAGACGCTCAGCCACGGCCGACCCTCGTCTCGGCGGGCACGTCGTCGGTCTCGCGCCAGTCCTCGGGCAGGAGGTGGTCGAGGACGTCGTCGACGGAGACCGCGCCGAGCAGACGCTTGTCGGCGTCGACGACGGGCAGCGCGAGCAGGTTGTAGGTCGCGAGCCGGCGGGTCACGGACATCAGCGGCGCGTCCGCGGGGATCGGCTCGATGTCGCTGTCGACGATCGACCCGATCGAGTCGTGCGGCGGTTCGCGCAGCATCCGCTGCAGGTGGACGACGCCGATGAACCGACCGGTCGGCGTCTCCAGGGGCGGCCGGGTGACGAACACCATCGACGCGAGCGCCGGCGTGAGGTCCTGCCGTCGCACGTGCGCGAGCGCGGCGGCGATCGAGGTCTCCGGACCGAGGATCACGGGCTCGGTGGTCATCAGACCACCCGCGGTGTTGTCCTCGTACGCGAGCAGTCGCCGGACGTCCTTCGCCTCGTCGGGCTCCATCAGCCCCAGCAGCTGCGCGGCCTGCTCGTCGGGCAGCTCGCCGAGCAGGTCGGCGGCGTCGTCGGGCTCCATCGCCTCGAGCACGTCCGCGGCGCGCGTGAGCTCGAGGCCCTGCAGGATCGCGACCTGGTCGTCCTCGGGCAGCTCCTCGAGCACGTCGGCGAGGCGGTCGTTGTCGAGCGCGACCGCGACCTCGAGGCGGCGCGTGGTGCCCAGATCGTGCAGCACGTCGGCGAGGTCGGCCGGCTTGAGGTCCTCGTACTGCGCGAGCAGCAGCTCGGCGCCCTGCGCGCGACCGGTCTGCGCGAGGCCCGTGACCTCCTCGATCGCGACGATCTGCGTCTCGCCGCGCCGCCGCAGCAGACCGCGGTGGCTCGGCGCCTGCCGCCGGACCGCGAGCTTGTTCACCATCCAGTCGCCGTTGCGCTGCTGCTCGATCGAGACGTCCTCGACGGTCACGGACCCGCTGCCGTCGACGAGGTCGACCGTCCGGTCGAGCAGCTCGCCGACCGCGAGGGTCTCGAACGCCCGCTGCTCGAAGCGACGCATGTTCACCAGGCCGGTCGAGATGACCTGGCCCGCCTGGATCGCGGTCACGCGGGTCAGCGGCAGGAAGACGCGGCGCCGGCCCGGCACCTCGACGACGAGCCCGACAGCGCGCGGCGCACCCTTGGGGCGCACGAGCACGACGACGTCGCGCACGCGACCGACCTGGTCACCGAGCGGGTCGAAGACCGTGGTGCCGGCCAGGCGCGCGACGAACACCCGAGTCCCGACGCTGCTCACGCGGTCAGCCTAGACGCCACAGGCGCCCGTGCGGCGTCGACGTGCGGGCTCGGCGTGCAGGACGGACCTGGCGCGTCCGGCGTCCGGCGGGAGAGGATCGCGGCATGGCCCTCGCCCGCTCGAACCGCGCCCCGCGCACACCCACGCCGCCGAAGGGTGAGACCGTCGCGAGGTACGACACGTACCTGCAGGCGCAGAAGGCCGTCGACCACCTCGCGGACAAGGCGTTCCCGGTCCAGATGGTGACGATCGTCGGCACCGACCTGCGGATGGTCGAGCGCGTCACGGGCCGGCTCTCGTACCCGCAGGCCGCCATCGGGGGGTTCATGACCGGCGCGTGGCTGGGCTTGTTCGTCGGGCTCCTGCTCACGCTCTTCTCGTCGCCGGGCGGCACGAGCCCGTTCCTGCCGTCGATCCTCATCGGCGGCGCGTTCGGCCTGATGTTCTCGGTCCTGACCTACTCGCTGAGCAGAGGACGGCGCGACTTCACCTCGACGAGCCAGATCGTCGCCTCGTCGTACGCGGTGCTGTGCCACGCGGAGAAGGCGCACCAGGCGCGCCTGCTCCTCGCGGAGATCGGCGGGGTCGAGTCGGGCTGGCCGGGCCGACCGGTGGCCGAGACCGGGACCGAGGTCGTCGAAGGTCGAGGTGACCCGCAGGATCGTCCCGGGGCCTAGTCTTGCGGCCGTCCGCTGCCGATAGAGCACGGGACGGTTCCAGGAGGAGGCAAGCGGTGCGCAGGCGGACGGGCCAGTCTGATCGAGGGCTGCTCGGGTCCTGGAGTCGGCGGTGGCCGGCGGGGGCGGTGGCCCTCGTGCTGCTCCTCGGGATCCCCGGCCCGGCCGAGGCGGCGACCGCCCGCGTCCCGCACGCGCCCGACGCCAGGGCAGGTGACGCGCTCACGGTGACGCTGCACGTCGATGCCGATGCACCCGCGGGCGGCGACGGGTCGATCGCGGCGCCCGTCCGCTCCATCGCGGCCGCCCAGACCGCGCTGCGCGCGCAGGACGGGATCTGGACCCGGTCGCGGCTCGGCCGTCAGCACCGCGAGGCTGCGGTCAACATCGACGTACGGATCGCAGCCGGCACCTACGACCGTCAGCACACTCGATGGATCGTGACGTCGCCCGGGAACCGGGTCCGGTTCGTGCCCGAGAAGTACGACGGCGCGGTCGTCGCCGCGACCGCGCGGCCGCGGTTCGACGGGCGCGGCGTCCGGTACGCGTGGCTCAACATCGACGTCGTCGACGTACGCGACGAGTACCCGGACGTCACGCGGTTCGACGTGCGCTACCTCGACGTCGAACGCTACCCGGACGGGCTCGTCGTGGACGGCGGCTACCGCGTCAAGCCGGACGGCGAGCACAGCGTCGCCTACGGCGACGCGACGCCCGCCACCGCCGTGGTCACGGGCATGCGGTTCGAGCGGATCGGCACCAAGTACGTCCCCGACGTGAGCGAGTCGGACGCGTTGCACCACGGGTTCGGCGCCGTGGTGCTGACCAACACGCGCGGCGTCGTGATCAGCCACAACGTGTTCGCGCGCATCGAGAACGTGCCGTCGCGCGGATCGCACGTGCACGGCGTGTACGCGATCTACTCGAAGGAGGTCGTCGTGCGCAGCAACGCGTTCTGGGTCAGCTCGGGCGACTCCGTCAAGGTCCGCAGCTCGAGCAGCGCTCTCGTCGTCGGCAACACGTTCTCGCGCGCCGGCGTGCACGCGTGGATGAACAACTGGTTCTGCGACGCGGCGTGCGCGGCGCGGATCGCCATGCTGCCCGAGTGCCCGAGCACGATCACCCGCAAGGACAACCGCGGAGACCTCGAGGGCTACGTCCGCGGCACCACGATCAGACGGATGGCCTGGCTCGGCCCGCGCCACGAGGCGCCGGCGGGCTGCGCCGGCACCTAGCTCGCGCTCGCCTCGTCCGTGCGCAGGCCGGCCATCCACGCCTCGATCGCATCCGGGTCGCGGGGCAGGGCGGCCGACAGGTTCTCGTTCCCGTCGGCCGTGATGAGCACGTCGTCCTCGATCCGGACCCCGATGCCGCGGTACTCGGCCGGGACGCGCAGGTCGTCGGACTTGAAGTACAGGCCGGGCTCGATGGTGAACACCATGCCGGGTTCCAGGACGCCGTCGAGGTAGAGCTCGGCGCGCGCCTGGGCGCAGTCGTGCACGTCGATGCCGAGGTGGTGGCTCGTGCCGTGCACCATCCAGCGGCGGTGGTGCTGGTTCTCGGGATCGAGGGCCTCCGCGGCGCTCACCGGCAGCAGGCCCCACTCGTCGAGCCGGGCCGCGACGACCTCCATCGCGGCCGCGTGCACGTCCCGGAACCGGGCGCCGGGGACGGCCGCCTCGAACGCGGCGTCGGCGGCGTCGAGCACGGCCTGGTAGATGCGACGCTGCACGTCGGTGAACGTGCCGCTGACCGGCAGCGTGCGCGTGACGTCCGCGGTGTACAGCGAGTCGACCTCGACCCCCGCGTCCAGCAGCAGCAGGTCGCCGTCGCGCACCCGACCGTCGTTGTCGATCCAGTGCAGGGTCGTCGCGTGGTCGCCGCAGGCGGCGATCGTCTCGTACCCGACGGCGTTGCCCTCCTGACGCGCGTGCCCGACGAACGTGCCTTCGACCACCCGCTCGCCACGGGCATGCGCGCGCGCCGCGGGCAGGGCGCGGACGACCTTCTCGAAGCCCTCGACCGTCGTGTCCACCGCGAGCCGCAGCTGCTCCTGCTCGTACGCGTCCTTGAGCAGCCGAAGCTCGGAGAGGGCCTCGACGAGGTGGTCGTCGCGCTCGCCGGACTCCTGCTGCGCCCGCAGCTCGGCGACGACCGCGTCGACGCTCGCATCGACGTCCGGCACGACGAGGACCTGCACGCCGTCCGCGCCGACGTCCTTGGCCAGCGCGTCGCGCAGGTCGTCGAGGTGCGCGGTCGTGATGCCGGTCAGCGTCTCGAGGTCCTCGAGAGTCGGCCGCGCGCCGACCCAGAACTCGCCGTACCGCGAGTCGGAGAAGAACTCGCTCGTGTCGCGGCCCGCGAGCGGGCGCATGTAGAGCACGGCACGGTGGCCGCTGCCGTCGTCACCGGTGCCGTCCTCGACCGGGTGGAGCACGAGCACCGCGTCGGGCTCCTGCTCGACGCCCAGGCCGGTGAGGTGCGCGAACCCCGAGTGCGGGCGGAACCGGTAGTCGGTGTCGTTCGAGCGGACCTTGAAGGTGCCCGCGGGCACGACGAGACGGCGGCCGGGGAACCGGCCCGACAGCGCGCTGCGCCGGGCCGCGGTGAAGTCGGCGGCGGGCGACCGGGTCACCTGCGAGGGAGGGCGCTCGCCCCAGCCGGACGTCACGAACTCGAGGAAGGCCGCCGAGCCGGGGCGCTGGGAGCGGTTCGACCCCCGGTCGCCGATCGGCTGCTCGGCGGGCTGCTCGACCGGGTTGCTCACGTCGCTCATCCGCCCATCTTCGCACCGGCTCGGTAGCGTGCTCGTCGTGCGCATCGACCTGCACGCCCATTCCTCGGCCTCCGACGGCACCGAGCCGCCCGACCTCGTCGTGCGCGCCGCGGCGCGTGCCGGCCTCGACGTCGTCGCGCTCACGGACCACGACACGACCGCCGGCTGGTCCGACGCCGCGACTGCGGCCGTGCGCGAGGGCGTCGCGCTCGTGCGCGGGACCGAGGTGTCCGCGCGCTGGCGGGGCATCAGCATCCACCTGCTCTCCTACCTGCAGGACCCCACGCACCCGGCGCTGCTCGCCGAGCTCGACCGCACGCGCGCAGCGCGGCTCGGCCGGGCGCGCGCGATGGTCGACCTGATCGCACGCGACCACCCGATCACGTGGGACGACGTCGTCGCGCAGGCCGGGGACGCCGTCACGATCGGCCGCCCGCACGTCGCGGACGCGCTCGTCGCGCGCGGCATCGTGCCCGACCGTGACGCGGCGTTCGTCGAGCTGCTGCGCGCCGACGGGAGGTACCACGTGCCGCACTACGCACCTGACGGGCCGGACGCCGTGCGCGCGATCCGCGCGGCCGGTGGCGTCCCCGTCTTCGCGCACCCGGGGGCGGACGCGCGCGGGCGCATCGTGCCCGACGAGACCTTCGAGGTGCTCGCGGCGGCCGGGCTCGCCGGGCTCGAGGTGGACCACCGCGACCACCCGCCGGAGCAGCGCGAACGCCTGCGGGCGATCGCCGACCGGCTCGGCCTGCTCGTCACCGGCGGCAGCGACTACCACGGTGCAGGAAAGGTCAACCGCCTGGGGGAGAATCTGACCCAGCCGCACGTGCTCGCGGCGATCGAGGAGCAGGGGAGCGTGGAGGTGGTCCGTCCGTGACCGAGCTGCTGGACCCGCGGCTGCTCGCCTCGGTCTTCATCACGCTGTTCGTGATCATGGACCCACCCGGCACCGTGCCGATCTTCCTGGGTCTGACCAGCGCGATGACCCGTCGACAGCGCAACCGGGCGGCCTGGCAGGCCGTCTCGGTCGCGCTCGGCGTCATCGTGTCGTTCGCGATCTTCGGCCAGTCGATCCTGTCCTACATGCACATCTCGCTCGCGGCGCTGCAGGCCTCGGGCGGGCTCCTGCTGCTGCTCGTCGCGATGGAGCTGCTCACGGGCAAGATGGAGGAGGCCAGGCCGTCGGGCAACGACAAGGTCAACGTCGCGCTCGTGCCGCTGGGCACGCCGCTGCTGGCAGGCCCCGGCGCGATCGTCGCGACGATGGTGTTCGTCAAGCAGGCCGGTGACGCGGCCGACTACGTGGCGATCGCCATCGCGATCGTCGTCGTCCACCTGTGCCTCTACCTCGCGATGCGGTTCGCCAACGTCATCCACCGCGTGCTGCGCGACTCGGGCACGATCCTCGTGACCCGTATCGCGGGCCTGCTGCTCGCGGCGATCGCGGTCCAGCTCATCGCGGACGCGATCACCGCGTTCATCGCCGAGGCCTGACCGGCCTCAGCGCGGCCTCAGCCAGGTCTCAGCGCGACCTCAGCGCGGCCTCAGCCCTCGCCGCCCGGCGCGGACGTCTCGGCGGGGCTGTCACCGTGCGTGCGGCGCCGGTTGCGCGAACGGCGTCGGCCCGACGAGGACGCGGCGGTGCCGTCGGCGTCGTTCGTGGCCGCGCTCGCGCCGACCGGGTTGGCCGGCGTGGAGTCGGTCTGCGCACCACCTGCCGGCGCGGAGCCGGTCTGGCTGCTCGCGCCCTCGCCACCCTGGCCGCGGCCGCGACCGCCGCGGCGCCGACGACGCCGGGCCTCGCCGGTCGCGTCGTCGCCCGTGGTGTTCGTCGAGGTGCTCGTCGGAACGCTCGTCGAGGTGGAGGTCGGGGTGCTGGTGCCCGTGCCCTCGGTGCGGGTCCGCGGCGGACGCGAGCTCGAGTGGCTGCCGCTGCTTGCGTGACCGCCACTGCTCGAGTGACCGCCACCGCTCGTGTGACCGCCCCGGCCACCGTCGCGGCCGCCTGCGGGCGCGCCCTGACGGGTGCGCTTGCCGGTCTCGCCGAGGTCCTCGAGCGTCTCGGCCGACAGGCCCGCACGGGTCTGCTGCGACTTGGGCAGCCGGCCCTTGGTGCCCTCGGGGATGTCGAGGTCGGTGTAGACGTGCGGCGAGCTCGAGTAGGTCTCGACGGGCTCGGGGATGCCGAGGCCGAGCGCCTTGTCGATCAGGCCCCAGCGCGGCATGTCGTCCCAGTCGACGAACGTGACGGCCGTGCCCTTGTTGCCGGCGCGGCCCGTGCGGCCCGTGCGGTGCAGGTAGGTCTTCTCGTCCTCGGGGCACTGGTAGTTCACGACGTGCGTGACGTCCTCGACGTCGATGCCGCGCGCGGCGACATCGGTCGCGACGAGCACGTCGACCTTGCCGTGCCGGAACGCGCGCAGCGCCTGCTCGCGCGCGCCCTGGCCGAGGTCGCCGTGCAGCGCACCCGCGGCGAAGCCGCGCTCGTTGAGGTCGTCGGCGACCTTCGCGGCGGTGCGCTTGGTCCGCGCGAACACGATCGTCAGACCGCGACCGCGGGCCTGCAGCATGCGGGCCAGCAGCTCGACCTTGTCGAGTGCGTGCGCGCGGTAGACGACCTGCTTGATGTTCTTGACGGTCTGGCTGCCGTCGTCGTCGGGGTCCTGCGCGCGGATGTGCGTCGGCTGCGTCATGTAGCGACGCGCCATCGCGACGACCGGGCCGGGCATGGTCGCCGAGAACAGCATGGTGTGGCGCGTCGCGGGCGTCGCCGCGAGCAGCGTCTCGACGTCCGGCAGGAAGCCGAGGTCGAGCATCTCGTCGGCCTCGTCGAGCACGACCGTGCCCACGTGCGACAGGTCCAGGTGGCGCTGCTTGAGCAGGTCGATCATGCGACCCGGCGTGCCGACGACGACCTCGACACCGCTGGTCAGCGCGTCGATCTGCGGCTCGTAGGCGCGCCCGCCGTAGACCTGCACGACGCGCACGGAGCGGCGCGCGGACGCGGTGGCGAGGTCGCCCGCGACCTGGACCGCGAGCTCGCGGGTCGGCACGACGACGAGCGCCTGCGGCTTGCCCGGCGCGCGCAGGTCGTCGTAACCGGGCTCGTCGCGTGCGATCACCCGGTTCAGCAGCGGGACGCCGAAGCCGAGCGTCTTGCCGGTGCCGGTCTTGGCCTGGCCGATGATGTCGTGACCCGAGAGCGCGACGGGCAGCGTCATCGCCTGGATCGGGAAGGGATGGGTGATGCCGGCGTCGGCGAGCGCCTGCACGATCTCGGGGCGCACGTCGAAGTCGGCGAAGGACGCGTCCACGGCCTGCACCGAGGACGCGGTGCTGTGCAGCGTGCGGGTCAGGGGCGCCGCGAGGGCGGAGGCGTTGCGGTCGTTCACGGCGGCGCTGGTGTCGTCCGGGGCGGACAGGCCGGAGTCGTTCGAGGTGGTGGTCACGGGGGTCTCTCGTCGCAAGGTGGCGACGGTCGTCGCGGGTCGCGGACGCGGCGCGTCGCGCTCCGGGCGTCGTCACGGGTCGCCACAGGGCTGGCCGGCAGCCGATCGTGAAGGTCGACCCGCGCGAGCCGCCGCGTCCCGGAGGGACGGGGGCTGCGCGAGAGAAAAGGCGAGAACGAGACGACCGGGCAACCGAGGTACCCGAACAGGGTAGCCGACCGCGGGCATACGATGCCGGAATGACCACCTCGTCCGGCGTCGAGCCGCCGTCGTCCGCGGACACCGTCGAGCTGCTGGGCCTGGTGGCGCAGCTCGAGCAGACAGCGTTCGCGCGACTCGCGGCGGACAGCAGGATCGCCCCGACGATCGAGCAGCGGCTGGCGCTGACGCGCTTCGCGGCCGCCGCGGTGCAGCGCCGGGACCGGGTCCTCGCGCGGATCGAGGAGCTGGGCGCGGACCCCGTGGCCGCGATCGGGCAGTTCGACGGCGTCCTCGAGGAGTTCGACGTCCGCACCGAGCCGAGCACGTGGTGGGAGCGGCTGCTCAAGTCGTACGTCGGCTACGGCGTCGCCGACGACTTCTGCCGGCTCGCCGCGCAGGGGCTGGACGAGCAGTCGCGTCAGCTCGTGCTCGAGGTGCTCGACGACGCGTCGCACTCCGAGCTCGCGGTCGCCGAGCTCGACGCCGCCGGCGCGGGCGACGAGGTGCTGACGTCACGGCTCGCGTTGTGGGGCCGCCGGCTCGTCGGGGAGGCGCTGTCGGTGGTGCAGCGGCTGCTCGCCCAGCGACCGGGGCTCGAACGATGCGTGCGTGCGGGTGCCGCCCAGGCTGCGGCGGCGCAGGCTGCGGCGGCGAGCGCGAGCTCCGCTGCAGCGCCGACGGCGTCCGCGCCCCCGAACGCGCCCGCCAAGATCTTCGGTGAGCTCACCGCGCAGCACACGCGTCGCATGGCCCGCCTCGGCCTGACGGCCTGATCGCCCCGTCGCTGCGGATGTCCTCGTCGATCCACGGCGCGCCCGAGCCGGTGCGCCCGCGTCCCCCGCTGCAGCCCGAGCGTGCGTTGCACCCGGGCGAGTCGGTCGCCCCCGAGCGGCGCCGGCCCGCGATCCCCGACGCCGAGCGCGAGTTCTTCGTGCAGGAGTTCCGCGGCGTCACGATCGTCGTGTCGCTGCCCGTGCTCGACGAGGAGGCGGTCGCGCCCCTGGCCCGCGCGGTGCGCGGGTTCGACGCCGGCGACACGCGCCTCGCGCTCGTCGTGGCGGATCGCGTCGATGCGCAGCGGCTGGCGGCTGCCACGGGGGGTGCGGCCACGATCGTCGCGCCGGCGATCTGGACCGACGACGCGCTCGCGGACCTGTGGATCACGACGACGGACGCGCGCGTGGTCCTCGTGGTCGCGGCCGACCCCGGTGCGGTGGCCGAGACGGCCGGGTTCGTCGCCGCGGGCCTCGGCGCCTCGAAGGTCGTGCTCACCGACCCCGGTGGGGGCTGGGGCGACCCGCCCAAGAGCTTCGTCGACCTCGAGCTGCACAGCGAGGCGCTGGGCGCCGCGCTGCGCGAACGGGGGATCGGCAACCTGCTGCCGGCCGCGCAGACCGCTCTGCTCGGCGGCGCGTTCAGCGTCAACCTGTGCCGCGCACAGGACATCGAGCTCGAGCTGTTCACGTTCGACGGCGCAGGAACGCTCCTCACGCTCGGCGGCTACGTGCAGCTCACGCCGCTGCGGGTCGACGACCTGCCCGCGGTCGAGCGGCTCGTCGCGCAGGGGGTGGCCGACGGCGTGCTCAAGCCGCGCGACCGCGCGCAGGTCGCGCGCATCGCGGTCGGCGGGCTCGGCGCGCGCGTCGTGCGCACCGGGCACCTGGCCGGGATCGTCGGGATCGAGACCGAGGCGTACGGGCGTGACGGTCTCGGCGAGATCTCCGCGCTCATCACCGTGAGCGAGTTCTCCGGCGCGGGCTCGGGCGGGCTGCTCGTCGACGGTCTCGTCGAGCGCGCGCGCAGCGCAGGTCTGCGGGCGGTCTTCGCGGTGACCGTGTCCGACGACGCGTCCGCCTTCTTCCGGCGCCGAGGCTTCCGCGAGGTGTCGCGCGACGCCGTCCCGGCGGTGAAGTGGCGCGGCTACGACCCGGAGCGGCTGGCGCGTGCGCGGTGCTTCTGGCAGGACGTGGCACCCCAAGCGGGTGCGCCGGCGTCGGACTGACGGGCGCCCGTTCGACGAGTGCTAGATCGTGCCGAAGCCGACGCGGCCCTTGGCCTCGACGCCGATCTCGACGTAGGCGAGTGCCGCCGACGGCACGATGACGCGCCGGCCCTTGGTGTCCGTGAGCTCGAGCGCCGGCTTCCCCGCGAGAGAGGCGGCGACCGCTGCCGCGACCTGGTCGGACGTCAGGTCCGTCTCCACGACGATCTCCCGCGCCAGGTGCTGCACACCGATCGTGATCTCCACGTCCTGTTTCCTCTCGTCGGCGGCCGCGGCCGGCCGTCCGGCTCGATCCTAGGCCGCGCGGCGGGCGTTGCCGTCCGCGTCCGCGACGAGCGAACGGAGACGGCGGGGACCTCAGCCCTCGTCGTACTCGAAGTCGTCGCGCACGAGCCCGGCGACGCCCGCCCACGCGAGACGGGTGACCAGCTCGGCGGTCTGCTCGGCATCGAGCTCGGGGCCCTGCCGGAACCGGTACGTCGCGGCGCCCTGCGCGAGCGAGATGAGCGAGACCGCGATGACCAGGCACTCCGCGGCGGGCAGCCCCGTGACGGGTTCGAGCACCGACGCGATCCGGCGCGCCACCTCGGACGACGCGCGCTCGACGCGCGCCCGCACGTCGTCGTCGTGCGTGACGTCCGACTCGAACAGCAGCGCCGACGACTCGCCCGCGGCCTCGACGAACGACATGTACGCGCGCACGATCGCGGCGATGACGTCGCGTCCGTCGCCGGGGCGCACGGGCCCGTGCTCGATCGGCGCGACCGCATGCCCGACGGTCGCGAGCAGGTCGTCGCCGCGCTGGTCGACGACCGCGAGGTACAGGTCCAGCTTGGACGGGAAGTGCCGGTACAGGACGGGCTTGCTGACCTGCGCCCGGTCGGCGATGTCGTCCATCGAGACGTGGTGGTAGCCCTCGGACGAGAAGAGCTCCTGGGCGATGCGCAGGACCTGGGCGCGGCGCTCGTCGCGGGCCATGCGGGGACCGCGCTCCCGCGACTGCGGGTCGAACGAGGCCTCGGTCATGCCGTGATGGTAGCGACGGTCCGTGAACGGCACGTCACAGCTGGGCGGCGAGGCGGACCGCGTCCGCCGATCGGCCGTCACCCACAAGGTGGGTTCGCCGGGCGCGCGAGCGTGTCGGTGGGCCGTGGTGGGATCTTCCCCGTGACCCCGACGAGCGCACCTGCGTCCGCACCTGCGTCCGCATCGGCGCAGGCGCGCGCTCCCGCGCTGCGGCGGCCGGCCGTGGCCGACGAGGCGGGCGCGGGCCGCCGCGCCGACGAGGCGCAGGAGCGGGCCGTCGCGTGGGCGGCGGGCGGCACCGGCGGCGCGCTGCTCGTGCTGGGCGCCCCCGGCACCGGCAAGTCGACGGTCGCGCTGGAGGCAGCGGTCGCGGCGGTCGACGCCGGGCTCGACCCGGGCGGGCTGCTGGTACTGACCGCGACCCGCCGCACGGCTGCCGCGATGCGCGACCGGCTGACCGCGCGGCTCGCCCGTACCGCGGGCCGACCGCTCGTGCAGACGCCCGCGGCCGCAGCGTTCGCGGTGCTGCGCATGCGAGCGGGGCTGCTCGGGGAGCAGCCACCGACGCTCGTCTCGGGGCCCGAGCAGGACCTCGTGCTCGCCGAGCTGCTCGCGGGCCACGCCGCCGGTGAGGGGGTGTCGGTGCCGTGGCCCCCGGGCATCGGGCCGTCGACGCTCGCGCTGCGCGCGTTCCGCGACGAGCTGCGCGACGTGCTCATGCGCGCCGCCGAGCGGGGCCTGGCCCCGGCGGACCTCGCCGACCGGGGCCGCGCCGCGGGTCGGCCCGAGTGGGTCGCGGCCGCCACGCTCTACCAGGAGTACCTCGACGTGCTCACGCTGCGCGCGGGCACGCCCGACGTGGGCGAGCGGCTGGACCCTGCGGTCGTCGTCGCTCACGCGGCGGACGCGTTGGCGACGTGGGACGACGAGGTGCGCGGCATGCCCCGGCCGCGGTGGGAGCTCGTGGTGGTCGACGACTACCAGGAGAGCACCACCGCGACCGCCGAGCTCGTCGCCGTGATGGCCGCCCAGGGCGCACGCGTGCTCCTGACGGCGGATCCCGACGCGGCGGTGCAGACCTTCCGCGGTGCGGCGCCCACGCTCGTCGCCCGCGCGAGTGCGCCGGTCGGACCGGGCGGGGGGTTCGGGGCCGACGAGGTGGTGCTGCGAACGGTGTGGCGGCACGGTCCCGCGGCGCGGGCCGCGGTGAGCCGCATCGCCGAGCGGGTCGGGTCGGTCGGGGCCGTGGCGCACCGGGCTGCGGTGTCGGTCGTAGACCTGGCCGCGGACTCGGCGACGCCGGGATCGGGCGACGAGGTGCGGGTCGCGGTGCTGCCGAGCAGTGCGCAGGAGGCGGCGTTCATCGCCCGGGAGCTGCGTCGCGCGCACCTCGAGGACGGCGTGGCGTGGAGCAGGATGGCGGTGGTCGCGCGCTCGGGTGCGCAGGTCACGGCGTTGCGGCGTGCGCTCGCGGGGGCAGCCGTGCCGGTGAGCGTGCTGGGCAGCGACGTGCCGCTGCGCGACGAGCCCGCGGTGCGGCCGCTGCTGGACGCGACCGCGGTCGTCGTGGGTCTGGCGCCCCTGGACGCCGCGACCGCGGCTCGGCTCGCCTGCTCGCCGCTGGGTGGGCTGGATGCCGTCGGGCTGCGGCGGCTGCGGCGTGCGCTGCGCACCCGCGAGCTCGCGGCCGGCGGCGGCCGGTCGAGCGACACGTTGCTCGTCGAGGCGCTGGGCGGGGCCGCGGCGGAGGTCGGCGACCTGACCGAGGTCGGTGCGCAGGTCGGTGCGGAGACGGGTGCTGTCGGGTCGGTGCCAGGGGGTCCGCCCGGGTCTGCCGGGGGGAGGTGGGTCGACCCGATCGGGGCCGTCGACCGGCTGGCGCGCGTGCTCACGGCCGGGCGGGACGCTGCGCTGCGGCCCGACGCCGACGCGCAGCGGGTCCTGTGGGCACTGTGGGACGCCGCCGGGCTGTCCGCGCCGTGGCGGCGGTCCGCGCTCACGGGTGGGGCGGCCGGTGAGCGCGCCGACCGCGACCTCGATGCGGTGCTCGCGCTGTTCCGCGCCGCCGAGACCTTCGTCGACCGGGTGCCGCACGCGCCGCCCGGAGCGTTCGTCGACTGGCTGCGGTCGCAGGACCTGCCCTCGGACACGCTCGCGGCGCAGGCGCACCGCGAGGCGGTCGCGGTGCTCACGCCGGCCGGTGCGGCGGGCGGCGAGTGGGACGTCGTGGCGGTCGCCGGCGTGCAGGACGGCGTGTGGCCCGATCTGCGGCTGCGCGACTCGCTGCTGGGCGCGCAGGCGCTGGTCGACGCGGTCGCCGACCGCGCCGTGCAGGTCTCGGACCCGGCGGCGGCGGCCCGGCTGGCCCGGGCGGCGGTGCTCGCGGACGAGCTGCGGTCGTTCGTCGTCGCGTGCTCGCGGGCCCGGCGTCGGCTGGTCGTGACGGCGGTCGCCGACGAGGACCGTCAGCCGTCGCCGTTCGTCGACCTCGTCGAGCCGTGGGACGGCGACGGCGAGGACCCGCGCCGCGCCCAGGTGCGTGCGCCGCTCGACCTGCGCGGACTCGTCGCCCGGCTGCGGGCCAACCTGGAGGCGGCCGCCGCGCGCGGAGCGTCACCCGACCCCGACGCCGTGCGTACGCTCGCCCGACTTGCCGCCGAGGGCGTCGCCGGTGCGGATCCCGCCGCGTGGCACGGGCTGGCGGCGCCGAGCACGGACGAGCCGCTGTGGGCGCCGGAGGACCGCGTGCCGGTCTCGCCGTCGCGGATCGAGACGGCACACCGGTGCGCGCTGCGCTGGGCGCTCGAGGCGGCGGGCGGAACGGTGGCCGACAGCTCCGGCCAGTCGCTCGGCACGCTGGTGCACGCGATCGCGCAGGAGCACCCGCAGGGGTCGCGCGCGGAGCTGAGCGCAGCGCTCGACGAGCGGTGGGCCGAGCTCGGGCTGGGGACGGGCTGGCCCGCGCGGGCGACGCGGGCACGCGCCGACGAGATGGTGCGGCGGCTCGCCGCGTACCTGGCGGACGCCGGCCGGCCGCTGCTGGTCGAGGGTGCGTTCACGCTCACGACGCCGCGTGCGGTCGTGCGCGGCAGCGTCGACCGGATCGAGGTCGACCCGGAGCACCCGGACCGGGTGCGCGTCGTCGACCTCAAGACGGGGGCGAGCCCGCCGAGCCGCGCCGAGGCCGAGACGAACCCGCAGCTGGGCGCGTACCAGCTCGCGGTCGACGCGGGCGCGTTCGAGGAGCTGCCGGCGGGCGCGTCGAGCGCCGGCGCCCAGCTCGTCTATCTCGGG
Source organism: Cellulomonas composti (assembly GCF_007990245.1). GTDB lineage: Bacteria > Actinomycetota > Actinomycetes > Actinomycetales > Cellulomonadaceae > Cellulomonas > Cellulomonas composti. The sequence goes on from NZ_BJWG01000004.1 coordinate 149,112, forward strand.
ACGGGTGCGTCGGCGACCCTGCGCACGCAGCCGGAGGTCGGGCCGTGGGCCGCCGAGCTCGTGGACGAGGTCGCCGAGCGCATGGCCGCCTCGACGTTCGAGGCGACGGTCAACGCACACTGCGACCGGTGCCCGGTGCGCCGCTCGTGCCCCGTGCGCGCCGAGGGTGGACAGGTGGTCGCGTGAGCTCGATGCTGTCCGCGGACCAGATCGCTGCGCTGGTCGGCCGCTCGACGCCGACCGACGAGCAGCGTGCCGTGATCGAGGCACCGCTCGAACCGGCGCTCGTCGTCGCCGGCGCGGGTTCGGGAAAGACCGAGACGATGGCCTCCCGCGTCGTGTGGCTCCTGGCGAACGGGATCGTCGAGCCGAGGCAGGTGCTCGGGCTCACGTTCACGCGCAAGGCCGCGGGCGAGCTCGGCGAACGCGTGCGCCACCGGTTGCGGCGGCTCGCGCGCGCGGCGGCCGAGGCGGGGCTCACGCTCCCGGGCGGCGCCGCGCTGCGCGACGACCCGTTGGGCGGGCTCGAGCGGCCGACCGTCGCGACCTACCACTCGTACGCCGCCTCGCTCGTCGCCGACCACGCGCTGCGGCTCGGGCTCGACCCGTCGGCGCGGCTGCTCGGCGAGGCCGCGCAGTGGCAGCTCGCGAGCGAGGTCGTCGAGGGCTGGCAGGACGACCTGGACACGGCGGCGGCCACGTCGACGCTCGTCGACGCGGTGCTCGCACTGTCGGGCGCGCTCGACGAGCACCTGCTCGAGGTCGCGGGAGCCCGCTCGCGCGTGGAGGACATCGTCGCCGAGCTGCGGGCCACGCCGGCGGGGACACCGCCGCGCGCGCCGTACGCCGAGGTCACGCGCGTGCTGCGCTCGCTCGAGGAGCGCGCGCGGGTGCTCGAGGTCGTCGGCGCGTACCGCGAGCGCAAGCGTGCGTCGGACGCCATCGACTTCGGGGACCAGGTCGCGCTCGCGGCGCGGCTGGCGCGCGACGTGCCGGAGGTCGGCACGGGGGAGCGTGCGCGGTTCGCGGTCGTGCTGCTCGACGAGTACCAGGACACCTCGTACGCGCAGCTCGTGCTGCTGTCCGCGCTGTTCGGGGACGGCCACCCGGTCACGGCCGTCGGGGACCCGCACCAGTCGATCTACGGCTGGCGCGGCGCGAGCGCCGGCGGGCTGTCCCGCTTCCCGACGACGTTCCCGCGCGTCGCCCCGGGCGGCGACCGGACGCCGGCGCGGGTCTACCCGCTGTCGACGTCGTGGCGCAACGAGCATGCCGTGCTGGACGCCGCGAACCTCGTCGCGGCGCCGCTGCGCTCGGCCGACGCACGGGTGCGCGTCCCGCTGCTCGAGGCGCGACCCGATGCCGGCCCGGGTCGCGTCGACGCGCTGATGGCGGCGACGACCCTCGAGGAGGCCCGGGCGGTCGCCGAGTTCGTCGCCGAGCACTGGCGTCCGGCCGGGGCCGACGGCCCGCGGGTCACGGCGGCGGTGCTGTGCCGCAAGCGGGCGCAGTTCGGCGCGCTGCGCTCGGCGCTGCGGGCGCGGGGTCTGCCGGTCGAGGTCGTCGGGCTCGGGGGGCTGCTGTCGACCCCGGAGGTCGTCGACGTCGTGGCCGCGCTGCAGGCGGCGTACGACCCGACCCGCGGCGATGCGCTCATGCGCCTGCTCACGGGCGCGCGCACGCGGCTCGGCGCGGCGGACCTGCACGCGCTCGCGGCGTGGGCGGGCGAGCTCGTCGGGCGACGCAGCGGGCGCGCGGCGGGCGTCGAGGCGGACGTGATCGACGAGCGCAGCGTCGTCGACGCGCTCGACGACCTGCCGCGACCCGGTTGGCGCAGCGCGTCGGGCCGGTCGCTGAGCGACGAAGGCCGGCGCCGGCTCGTCGACCTCGCCGGCCTGCTGCGCTCGCTGCGCGCGCATGCGTACCTGTCGGTGCCGGACCTCGTCGGGGAGACCGAGCGCCTGCTCGGCCTGGACATCGAGCTGCTCGCACGGCCGGGGGTCGCGCCTGGCCGGGCCCGGGCGCACCTCGACGCGTTCCGCGACGTGGCGGTGGACTTCACGCGCGCGGTCGACACCCCGACGCTCGGGGGATTCCTCGCCTGGCTGGAGGCGGCCGACGCGCGCGAGAACGGTCTCGAGCTGCCCGTCACCGAGCCGGACCCGGACGCCGTGCAGCTCATCACGGTGCATGCCGCGAAGGGGCTCGAGTGGGACGTCGTCGCGGTCGCCGGGCTCGTCGACGGCGGGTTGCCCGCGACGGCGACGCAGGGCAAGGACGGGCCGAAGAGCTCGGCCTGGCTGACCGGGCTCGACCAGCTCCCGTACCCGCTGCGCGGAGACCGCGCGGACCTGCCCGAGCTCGACCACGCGGGCGCGGCCGACCCGAAGGACCTCGAGGAACGCCGCAGGCGGTTCGTGCGCGACGCGGGCGAGCACCAGGTGGCCGAGGAGCGTCGGCTCGCGTACGTGGCGCTCACGCGGGCCCGTTCGCGGCTGCTGCTCACGGGTGCCTGGTGGGGTGACGGCACGCGCCCGCGCCGGCCGTCGACGTTCCTGCTCGAGCTCGCAGAGGCGGGTCTGGTGCACACCGAAGGCTGGGCGGCGGAGCCCGCGTCGGACGACGCGCGTCCCGACGACGGCGCATCCGCACCGGTGCACTGGCCCGCCGACCCGTTCGCGGTCGAGGACGGTCCGGGCCGTCGCGCGGCCGTCGAACGCTCCGCCGGCTGGGTGCGCGCGGCGCTGGCGGAGCCGGCGCTCACGGACCTGGCGGACGCAGACCTGGCGGACGCAGACCCGGCGCTCACAGACCCGGCGCTCACAGACCCGGCGGGCTCTGGCGGGCGGGCCGGCGGTGATGACGGACCGTGGAGCCGGCTCGCGACGAGCCTGCTCGAGGAGAGCCGGCGCGCCGCGCGCGGTGCGGCCACGGTCGAGCTGCCCGCTCACCTGTCCGCGTCGGCGGTCGTGCGACTCGGCGCGGACCGCGACGAGTTCGCGCTCGGGCTACGTCGGCCGGTGCCCGCCGAGCCGTCGGGCCGCGCACGGCTGGGCACGCGGTTCCACGCGTGGGTCGAGGCGTACTTCGGCGCCGCGTCGCTCGTCGACGTCGACGACCTGCCGGGGGCCGACGACGACCTGCTCGACGGACCGGGAGCACTCGCGGCCGACGAGGCGCGGCTGAGAGCAGCGTTCCTCGACTCCGTGTGGGCGGCCCGCACGCCGCTGGAGGTCGAGCTGGACATCGAGACGCCCGTCGCCGGCTACGTGCTGCGTTCCCGGATCGATGCGGTCTTCCCGGCGGACCCGGACGACCCGGGGCCGGGCCGCGCCGCGGGGGAGGCGGCGCAGCGGTGGCGCGTCGTCGTCGTGGACTGGAAGACCGGTGCACCGTCGAGCGACCCCGAGGTCGCAGCGGCACGCGAGCTGCAGCTCGCGGTGTACCGGCTGGCCTGGTCGCGCTGGTCGGGCATCCCGCTCGACGAGGTCGGCGCCGCGTTCCACCACGTCGAGCAGAACCGCACGGTGTACCCGGCGCGGCTGCTGGGCGAGGACGAGCTCGCCGTGCTGCTGCGCGGGGCGACCCAGACCAGCGGGCCGACCAAGACCAGCGAGCCGACTCAGACCAGCGAACCGACCGCCGGGACGGGCTCGGTCGCGGCGGCCGGGCCCACGGGCACCGGACGGGTGTGAGCGTCGAGGTCCTCGAGCATCTCGACCGCGTCGGCGACGACGTCCGCATCGCCCGAGCGCACCCCGTACAGGAGCCAGCGGGCGAGCGCGAGCTCACCGGCGAGGAGCGCACGCTCGGTCAGGTACGGGTCCAGCAGCTCGGTGCGCCGCAGCTGGTAGGCCTCCATGATCGAGTCGGCGACCTCGGGCGGCGCTGCCACCAGCAGCCACGACAGGTCGTCGGCGGGGTCGGCGACGCTCGCGTCGCCCCAGTGCAGGATCCCCGTCACCTCGTCGTCGCGCACGAGGATCCGTTCGTTGGTGAGGTCGCCGTGCACGACGGTCGGCTGGAACCGCCAGAGCGCGACGTCCTCGAGGCGCTCCTCCCAGCGGCGCAGCAGCGTGGGCGGGACCTTGCCGGTGCGCGCGGCCTCGTCGACCTCGGACTGGCGACGGGCTCGGTACTCCTGCGCGTCGTACGCCGGCAGGCCGGCGTCCTCGACCACGGACACGGGCAACTCGTGGATCGCGGCGACCGCTCGACCGACCGCGGCGCACATGCCGGGACCGGGAACGAGACGCGTCACGTCGAGCGCGACGCCGGGGATCTCGGCGTGCACCGCGGCGCGGCCACCCTCGGGCAGGTGCGCGAAGCCGACGGGGCGCGGGACGGCGAAGGGCAGGGTGCCGGCCTCGCTGGCGCGCGCGAGACCGTCGAGCAGCACGGCCTCGGCCTCGAGTGCGGCTCCGGCGGCGGCGTGCACGGGTGCCCGCACCACCCACCGGCGTCGGTTGGCGTCGACGACCACGGCGATGTCGAAGTCGGTGCCGGGGTGCACAGGACGCCGGACGTCGAACGCGTCCAGCCCGGGCACCGCGACGGTGGCCAGGGCAGCGAGGGCGAGCGGAGAGCGAGGCACGCGCTCAGCGTAGGGGGGCGTGCCTCGCCCTCGACCGACCGACTCGGCGTGTCCGCCCGATTCGTCCGAGGGGCGCGGCGGGTTAGCGTTCCGGTGTGCGTTCCGACGACCTGCCCCTCTCGCGCGCGGTCGTCGACCGCGCCGCCGTCGAGCGTGACGAGCCCGACGTGCTCGGGCGGCTGCGTGCTGACGTCAGCACGCGCGTCCTGCTCGTCGGCGGCGGTGCCGTGCTCGCGGCCGACCACGCGCTCGCGCTGCTGACGGTCGACGACGCGATCGCGTACGCGGACGGGGTCGACGAGGAGCGCTGGCTGCTGCTCGGGCGCGACGACGAACGCGCCTACCTCGCGCTGCGCGTGGCGGCCCCGACGCTCGCGCCGACGGTCGGGGCGGCGTCGGACGTCGCCGTGCACAGCCCGGTGCACAGCCCCGTGGGGCGGGCGCCGCGGCAGGAGGTACCCGAGGGAACCCGGTGGGCGACGCTGCGGACGGCAGGCGGCGCGCTGGACGCGCGCGACGCCGGGTTGGCGACGGCCGCGGTGGCGCTGGACGCCTGGCACGAGCGCCACCCGCGCTGCCCGCGCTGCGGCGCCGCGACGAAGGTGACGGCCGCCGGCTGGACCCGCGTGTGCGCGCAGGACGGGTCGGAGCACTACCCGCGGACCGACCCGGCCGTGATCATGGCGGTCGTCGGCGCGGACGACCGCCTCCTGCTGAGCCACAGCGCCGCGTGGGCGCCAGGGCGGTACTCGACGAGCGCGGGCTTCGTCGAGGCGGGCGAGTCGCTCGAGCACGCGGTGCGCCGCGAGGTGCTCGAGGAGACGGGCGTGCTCGTCGGCGACGTGAGCTACCGCGCGAGCCAGCCCTGGCCGTTCCCGGCCTCGCTCATGGTCGGCTTCCGCGCGCACGCGCTCACGACGGACGTGACGGTCGACGGCACCGAGGTGACGCAGGCGCGCTGGTTCACGCGCGCCGAGCTGGCGGACGCGGTCGGTGCGGGTGAGATCGTCCCGCCCGGGTCGACGTCGATCGCGCGGGCGCTGATCGAGGAGTGGTTCGGTGGCCCGCTGCCGGCAGCGCCGGACGTGACCTGGTGACCGCGCGCTGACAGCCTGCGGCTCAGGCCCCGAGCCGCTGCCGGACCTCGACGAGCGACGGGTTGGTGGCGGCGCTGCCGTCCGGGAACAGCACGGTGGGGACCGTGTGGTTGCCGTCGTTGAGGGCCGCGACGACCTCGGCGGCATCCGGGTGCTGCTCGATGTCGATCTCGGTGTAGCCGATGCCGACCGAGTCGAGCTGCGTCTTGAGGCGGCGGCAGTAGCCGCACCACGTCGTCGAGTACATCGTCACGGAGCCGGCGGCGGGCAGGGTCGGGGTCATCGGTCCTCGGGTGCTGGTCGGGGCGTGTCCGTCGTGACAACGTCCCCGGGTCGGCGGCGATTCCCGACGACGGTCGCCGGCCCGCGGCCCCCGGGGTCGTCGCCGATCGGCGGTCGCCGGTGTCGTCGTGGCTCGTGGCGACCCGTGTCGGTCACGCCTGCGAGGATGGCCGCGATGTCCGCCGACGACCTCCTCGACGCGCTCGATCCCGAGCAGCGCGCCGTCGCGACCGCGTTGCGCGGTCCGGTGTGCGTGCTCGCGGGGGCGGGCACGGGCAAGACGCGGGCGATCACGCACCGCATCGCGTACGGCATCCGGACCGGGGTCTACAAGCCCGGTCAGGTCCTCGCGGTGACGTTCACGGCCCGCGCGGCGGGCGAGATGCGCACGCGGCTGCGGGGGCTCGGCGCGGGCGGCGTCCAGGCCCGCACGTTCCATGCCGCGGCGCTGCGCCAGCTCGGGTACTTCTGGCCCAAGGTCGTCGGCGGCGGTCCGCCGCGGCTCGCGGAGGCGAAGGCGCCGCTGGTCGCGGAGGCGGCGCGCCGGGTCGGCATCGCGGTCGACCGGGCCGCGGTGCGCGACCTCGCGGCCGAGGTCGAGTGGGCCAAGGTGAGCCTCGTCCCGCCCGACGACTACGCGCGGGCCGTCGCGGCGCTCGACCGCGTGGTGCCCGGGGGGGACGACGCGCCGGCGGTCGCGCGGCTGCTCGCGGCGTACGAGCAGGTCAAGGACGAGCGCGGCGTGATGGACTTCGAGGACGTCCTGCTGCTGCTCGCGGGCATGCTCGTCGAACGCGGCGACGTGGCCGCGCAGGTGCGCGAGACCTACCGGCACTTCGTGGTCGACGAGTTCCAGGACGTCAGCCCGCTGCAGCAGTACCTGCTCGACCAGTGGCTGGGCGACCGGCACGAGCTGTGCGTCGTGGGCGACCCGAGCCAGACCATCTACTCGTTCGCGGGTGCGACCCCGCACCACCTGACCGGGTTCGCGCGGCGCCATCCCGGGACGCAGGTGGTGCGGCTGGTGCGGGACTACCGCTCGACGCCGCAGGTCGTCGGGCTCGCGAACCGCGTGATCGACGCGGCGCGCTCCGCGGGCGGTCCCGCACCGCTCGAGCTGCGCGCACAACGCGGCGACGGCCCGCCCGTGCGGTGGGCGGCGTACGACGACGACGAGGCGGAGGCGGCCGGCGTCGCGGCGGCTGCCGCCCGGCTCGTGGCGACCGGCGTGCCGGCGAGCGAGATCGCGGTGCTCTACCGCACCAACGCGCAGTCGGAGGCGTTCGAGGAGGCGCTGGCCGGCGCCGGCGTGCCCTACCAGGTGCGCGGCGGCGAGCGGTTCTTCGCGCGGCGGGACGTGCGTGAGGCGATCGTCTACCTGCGCGGTGGCGCGCGCGCCGCGGCCGACGACGTGCCGATGCCGGTCGCGGCGCGAGACCTGCTGCGCAACGCCGGCTGGACCGAGGAGCCGCCGGCCACGCGCGGCGTGGCCCGCGAACGGTGGGAGGCGCTGACGGCGCTGGCCCGGCTCGCCGACGACCTTGCGGCCTCGAGCGCGGCGGCGGGCGCGCCCGCGACGGTCGCCGACCTCGTCGCGGAGCTCGACGAGCGCGCCGCGGCGCAGCACGCGCCGACCGTACAGGGCGTCACGCTCGCGTCGCTGCACGCCGCGAAGGGCCTCGAGTGGGACGCGGTGTTCCTCGTCGGGCTCAGCGACGGTCTGCTGCCGACGTCGCTCGCCCGCACCCCGGCCGAGGTCGCCGAGGAGCGGCGGCTGCTCTACGTCGGCGTCACGCGGGCGCGCGAGCACCTGCAGCTGTCGTACGCGCGGTCGCGGACCCCGGGCGGCCGCGCCGGACGCAGCGCGTCGAGGTTCCTCACCGAGCTGTGGCCCGGGGCGGGCAGGGTCGCGGGTCGCGGTGTCGCGACGATCGAGACGGATCCCCGCAGCGCGCGCGTGGCGGCGGCGCTCGGGCACTGGCGCGACGAGCGGGCGCTCGCGCTGGCGATCGCCCCGCGCGACGTCCTGCGCCCGCACCTGGTCGCGGCGATCGCGCAGCGGCTCCCACGCTCGCGCGAGGAGCTCGCGAGCGTCCCCGGCGTGGGGCCGACGACGCTCGCCGCCGTGGGGGACGAGGTCGTGGCGACGGTGCTCGCGGCGCTCGCGCAGAACTCGTCGAGATTCGAGCGTTAATACGGTTGTCGGCCGTTGCGGACGCGTCCTAAGGTGAGCGAGTCCTGTTGAGAGGGGTGCGCGCCGTCAGGTGCCGCCCGGAGCCGGAAGGAGGTGGGTTCGCATGGAGATCATGACCAACGCGTTCGGCGTCAAGCCGTCGCGCTTCGTCGCGCCCGCCGGCGCCGGTTCCCAGGGGCGTGCTCTGCCCGTCGCCGATTCCTTCGGCTATGGGCACACGTTCTGGACGACCCACCCTCGGACTCCACCGGTCTAGACCTCACCAAGGTCACCCAGGCCGCGGAGTCCCACTCGGGAGTCCGCGGCCTTTCTCGTTCCTCCTCCTGGAGGCGTGAGCCGCGGCCCCGAACCGCAACAGCTCACCCCAGCAGGACACCAGGAGGACATCGTGCGGCTCACGACGCTGCTCGACACCGTGAACCAGTGCGGTTCAGGCCGATGGCCCACCGGCGGCAGCACCGCGACCACGCAGGACCGTGACCGGCTCGACGAGCTGGTCGACGACCTGATCCCGTGCCGCTCCCACGACCCCGAGCTCTGGTTCGCCGAGCAGACGGTCCACGTGGAGCGGGCCAAGGCCCTGTGCCGGACGTGCCCGGTCGTGGCGGAGTGCCTCGCCGGCGCGATCGACCGCGCCGAGCCGTGGGGCGTCTGGGGCGGTCAGGTCTTCGTCTCCGGCGAGGTCGTCGCGACCAAGCGTGGCCGGGGCCGGCCGCGCAAGAACCCGGCAGCCTGACCCGGATCCGGACCGAGCTCTGGACCCGGCTCCGGACCCGCCTCCGGGCCCGGCATCGGACCCGGCACTGCCGACAGGGCGGCGCACCCGCAGGACGGGTGCGCCGCCCATCGCCGTTCTCTGGCCAGCGCGTCGACCCCGATCGCGTACGAGGTCACGATCCCCGAGCCGGGCGTCGGCAGGTCCGCGGATGCGCCCGCGTCGGCCAGCCCGTCCAGGTGAGCAACCACGAGCGCCGTGGCGACGGAGGCGGCCGCCGTGCTCGTCGGACCCGTGGGGGCGAGCCGTGCGGGCGGGGCACCGGCGAGCGCGGCCGCGACGGTCGCCCAGGCAGGGTCCGCGTCGGCACGGTGCAGGTCGAGGCAGCGGGTGCACGGCCCTCGCCCGGGCACGACGAGCGGGCCGACCGCGACGTCGACCTCGCCGATCACGACCGGCAGGTGCGTGGCGGCGGCGCTGACCAGCGCGGCCGCGCGTCCCGAGTCGAGAGCTCCGCCGGCGACGAGCACGAGGACGTCCGGTGCGTGCCCCGTGAGCCGGGTCTCGACCCGGGCGCTGGGCACCGCGTCGGCCACCGCCCGCGCGGCGGCCGCGAGGCGCGGCGTCCCGACGTCGGACCAGCGGTAGCCCGCGCCGAGGTCGTCCGAGCGCACGACGCCCTCGTCCTCGAGCACGACAGCCCCGACGCCGGACGTCGCGAGGCCCAGGGCCACTGCGAGCCCGGTCCGGTCCAGCCCGTGCACGCCGACCGTCCTCGCCGAGCGCGCGGCGACGACGAGGTCGCCGCGCCCGTCCGGCCGCAGCAGGCCGAGCACGCGTGTGTCCGCGGCGCCCGGACCGGTCAGGACGTGGTCGGGCGCCCGGTCGATGAGGCCGGCGGCGTCGAGGTCGTCGACGAGCCGTGCGAGCCGGGAGACGTCGATGCCCTCGTCGTGCGCGAGATCCGAGAGGTGCGCACCGTCGGGCAGCGCGAGCAGCGCGGCGGCCTCGCGCGCCGTCAGATCGGTCAGTCGGGTCGCCCAGCGCGGGTCGACGCCGACCTGCACCTCGCCGTCACCGCGCGGGAGCAGCCGGAGCCCTGGTCGCAGTCGCATCCCGGAACTGTCCCGCGTGCGCGTCGCACGTGCGTCGCGTCATCCACAGGCCGGTCCGGGGACCTGCTCAGGCGCGTCGTGGTGATGACGGCACAGCGAAGGGGCGCCGTCCGCGTGGACGACGCCCCTGGAGTGCTGCTGCTGTGCTCAGGCCTTGCCGAGGATGCGGTTCAGCTTCGTCCCGCAGACAGGGCAGATCGCCTTGGCCATCTTGCGGCCCGACTCGGAGACGACGACGTCGCCCTCGGCCTCGCGCTTCTCCTTGCACTTCACGCAGTAGAACTCGCCCGCGTACGTCTCGGCCATGTGGTCCTCCTTCGGCTGTCCGGTGCACCACCCCGCGTGTTTCCGGCGGCGGTGGCCGGGCGGTGCTGTGACCTGCCCGAGCGCATCCAGCGTAGTGCCGCCTCACGCATGCCCCCGACGCGTCGTTGTACGGGCGTGTCGGACGGGCACGCTAGCGTGCCGGTGTGCAACCGACGCACGACCCTTCGACCGTCGAGGTCCGGCGGTCCCGCAAGCGCGTGCGCACCGTCACCGCCTGGCGGGAAGGGGAGCGCACGGTCGTCGCCATCCCGGCGCGTTTCACGCGCGCGCAGGAGGCCGAGTGGGTCCGCCGGATGCTGACGCGCCTGGCCGCGCAGGACCGCCGGCGCCGGCCGTCCGACGAGGAGCTGGCGGCGCGTGCGACCGAGCTCTCGGCCCGCTACCTGGGCGGACGCGCGGTTCCGACGAGCGTGCGGTGGTCGAGCAACCAGGGCCGGCGGTGGGGTTCGTGCACTCCGTCCGACGGCACGATCCGCATCTCGGACCGCGTGCGTGGCATGCCGCCGTGGGTCCTGGACTACGTGCTGCTGCACGAGCTCACGCACCTGCTGCACTCGGGCCACGGCCCGCAGTTCTGGGCGGAGCTGGAGGCCTACCCGCGCACCGAACGCGCACGCGGGTTCCTCGAGGGGTGGTCGTCGCACGAGGAACGGCACGGGGACGGGCACGAGGATGGGCACGGCGATGGGCACGGGGAAGGGCACAACGGTGCCACGTCCGACGAGGGCGAGCAGGTGCCCGCCGACGACAAGACCTAGCCGACGACGAGATCGAGCCGATCAGCTCTCGTCGGGCTCCTCGCCGAAGATCTCGGCCAGCGCCCGGTCCACCTCGGCCGCCTCGCCTGCGGCGGTGGCCCGGCGCGCGGCGTAGCCCGCGGGGTCGTCGAGGTCGGCGGTGCTCGGCAGCAGGTCCGGGTGGTCCCACACGGCGTCGCGGGCCGCGGTGCCGCCGTCGCGCGCGATCTGCGCCCACAGTGCGGCCGCGTCGCGCAGCCGGCGCGGGCGCAGCTCGAGGCCGACGAGGTTCGCGAACGTCTGCTCGGCCGGCCCGCCGGCCGCCCGCCGGCGCCGGATCATCTCGCGCAGCGCGACGCCGTGCGGCAGGTGCGGCAGCGCCGCGGTCGCGCTGACCTCGTCCACCCAGCCCTCGACGAGCGCGAGCGCCGTCTCGAGGCGTTCGAGCGCGGCCTTCTGCTCGTCGGTGGTGTGCGGTGCGAAGACACCGCCGGAGAGCGCCTGCTGCAGCGCGGCGGCGTCGGTCGGGTCGATCGAGCCGACGGCCTCCTCGAGCTGGTCGACGTCGATCGTGATGCCGCGCGCGTACGCCTCGACGGTCGCGAGCAGGTGCGCGCGCAGCCACGGGACGTGCGTGAACAGCCGGGTCGCGGCGGCCTCGCGCAGCGCGAGGAAGAGCCGGACCTCCTCGGGCGGGGCGTCGAGGCCCTCGGCGAACTCCTCGACGTTCGCGGCGACGAGCGCGGGGGCCGGGACGTCGAGCAGCGGCAGGCCGATGTCGGTGGTGCCGAACACGTCGTGCGAGAGCGTGCCCGCCGCCTGGCCGACCTGGAGCCCGAAGACGGCCGACCCGAGCCTGCGCAGGAGCTGGCCGGGCTCCACACCGCCGGGCAGCATCGTCCCGGGCGGGAGCTCGAGCTGACCACCGAGCGCTTCGACCAGCGCCGTGGACAGCGAGGACGCGACCGGCTCGGTCAGCGTGCGCCACGCGGGAAGTGTCGCCTCGACCCACTCCGCACGGCTCCAGGCGCGCGCGGGTGCGGTCGCCGGGGGCAGATCGGTCGCGGCGTCGAGCCACAGCTCGGCGACCGAGAGCGCGTCGCGCACCTGGCGGCCCTGGGTCGGCGTGAGCGACGGGTCACCACCGACCGACGCCTGCTGGCGGGCCAGGTCGTGCGCCATCTGCCAGTTCACGGGCTGGTCGTCGCCGCCCGCGAACAGGCTCTGCATCTGCGCGACGACCTGCTGGATCGCCGCCGGGTCGGTCGGCAGGTCGCCGGCGCCACCCAGCGTCGCGGGGTCGATCCCGCGCGCCCGCAGCTCGGCGATCGCATCGTCCGCGCCGTCGCCGAGCATCGCGCGCAGCATCTGCTCCCACGGCGGCACGTCGGGGCCGGGTACGGGGCTCTGGCTCACGGCGCCTCCTGATCGACGGCCTGCGACGAAGAACTGCAACGAGGAACTGCGACGAAGGACTGCAACGAAGAACTGCGACGATGGGCTGGACCCATGGCTGCGACCATGGACCGTGGCGGCCACCGGGTCGTCCCACCGTAGCCACGCGGTCGAGGAGGACGACATGCCGGACAGGCAGGTTCGCTCAGGGCGGAGCCCGGCGGTCGAGGTGGTCGTCGTCGGCGCCGGACCGGTGGCGACCGCGGTCGCGGCCCGCTGGGGCAAGCGGGCACGCATCCTGCCGGAGGTGCCGGCGCAGGATCCCGCCTCGGCATTCGCCGGTGCACGCGTCGTCGTGCTCGCCGCGCACTCCGGCCTGATGATGTCGACCACCCGCGGCGGGAAGGACGCGCACGCACCCGCGGTCGCGCACACGCAGCGGCTGCTCTCGGCCGCGCGCGAGGCGAAGATCGAGCACGTGGTCGTGATCTCGTCGGCGACCGTGCACGGTGCGTCGGCCGGCCGCCCGGTCATCCACGACACGGACCCGCTCCTGCGCGGCGCGGACGCGCCCGACGAGGGTCTCGTGGGGCACCTGCTCGCGGTCGAGTCGGTCGTCGCCCGGGCCGCGCGGCGGCGGGCGCCGCTCGTGACGGTGCTGCGTCCCGCGGCGCTCGTCGGGACTGGCGTCGACACCTTCGTCACCCGCCACTTCGAGGCGCCACGGCTGCTCGTGCTGCGCGGCGTCGAGCGCGAGTGGCAGTTCGTGCACCTCGCGGACGTCGCTGCGGCGGTCGAGCTCGTCGTCGAACATCGGCTCACCGGCCCCCTGACCGTCGGCGCGCCCGACGTGCTCACGCCCGCGCAGGTGCAGGCCGCGGCCGGCATGCGGACCGTCGAGCTGGCCGCGGCGACCGCGTTCGGCACCGCCGAACGGCTGCACCGGGTCGGCGTGCTGCCCGCCCCCGCGGGTGAGCTCGCCTACGTCGTGTACCCGTGGACGGTGGCGGCGGACGGGCTGACGGCGGCGGGTTTTGCACCGCGCTGGTCGAGCGCGGCCTGCCTGGACGTGCTGCTCGAGGTCGTGCAGGGCAGGCTCGCGGTCGCCGGACGGCGCGTCGGGACGCGTGACGCCGCCGCGCTCGGCGCCGCGGGAGCCGCGGTCGCGCTCGTCGGGACCGCGGCGATCTGGCGGCAGGCGCGCGGCCGGCGTCGCTGAGGGGTGACCCGGCGGGCGACTTCGCAGGTCGACGGGTGGCTGGGTGAGTGGGCGCCGTGCGGGCGCGGGTGCACGGAAACGTGCGCGATGATGCTCGGGTGTCCGACGAGCCCACCGAGCCGACGATCGAGCCGACGACTGAGCCGACGATCGAGCCGACGATCGAGCCGACGACCGAGCCGACGTTCGAGTCGACCATCGAATCGACCGGGTCGACGAACCCCGACGAGGGTGCGCCGCCCGTCGAGCGGGTGAGCAACCGGTCGGTGACGCTCTCGGCGTCGATGCTGATCGCGGCCGTGCTGCTGGCCGTCGCGGTGCTGCTGCCGGTGCCCTACGCCGTGAGCAACCCCGGCCCGACGGAGGACGTGCTCGGCGAGGTCGACGGCACGCCGCTCATCACGATCGAGGGCGCCACGACGTACGACTCGACGGGCGAGCTGCGGCTGGTGACGGTGTCCGCGACGGGCGGCCCGGGCTTCCCGTCCTCGCAGCTCGGCGTGCTGCGGGCGTGGCTCTCGCCGTGGTCGGTGGCGCAGCCTGCCGAGCTCGTCTTCCCGCAGCACGCGACGCAGGACCAGATCGACCAGTCCAACAACCAGCAGATGGTCTCCTCGCAGGAGAGCGCGAGCGTCGCGGCGCTCACCGAGCTCGGCTACGAGGTGCCCGCGACGCTCATCGTGGCCGGCACGATCCCCGGCTCGGACGCCGAGGGGAAGTTCGAGGAAGGCGACGTCCTGACGGCGATCAACGGGACGCCGCTGCCGGACTACGCGTCGCTCACGACGACGATGGACGGCGTGACGCCGGGCGACGACGTGGTCGCGACGGTGCACCGCCAGGGCGAGGACGTGCAGGTCACGGTCACGACGACCGCGAGCGAGGACGGCCGCGCGCTGATGGGCATCCTGGTGGACCCCGAGTTCGACATGCCGGTCGACATCACGATCGACGCCGGCAACATCGGCGGCCCGAGCGCGGGCACGATGTTCGCGCTCGGCATCGTCGACAAGCTCACGGAGCAGGACGAGGCCAACGGCAAGGTCGTGGCGGGTACGGGCACGATCGACGCGCTCGGCACGGTCGGCGCGATCGGTGGCATCCGCCAGAAGCTGGCCGGTGCGCACCGCGACGGTGCGACGTGGTTCCTCGCGCCCGTGGCCAACTGCGGCGAGGTCGTCGGGCACGTGCCGAACGGGCTGCGCGTGGTGCAGATCTCGACGCTGCACGAGGCACGGGAGGCGGTCGAGGCGATCGGCGCGGGGACCGCGGACGACCTGCCGACCTGTACCGCGATGGGTTCCTGACCCGTCCGACCGGGACGAGTCCGTCCGACCGGGACGCCCGGGCTACTGGAGCGTCGCGCGCAGGGCCTCGACGAGCCCGGGCACGACGTCGGCTCCGCCGCCCACCTGGTCGTCGGAGTCGTTCGCGCGCGTGCGCACGGCGCACCACGAGGGGCCCGCGCGCAGGACGCCGACGACGAGCCGCACGTCCTGCCGGTCCGGGTGCGCCATGAGGTAGGCGATCGCCTCGTCGGGGTCGGCGGGCAGCGACTCCTCGGCGGAGGGCGGCAGCACGACCCGCTCGACGCTGACCGCGACGCCGTCGACCGCGGCCGACCACGAGATCTCGGCGAGCAGCGACTCCAGGTCGGGTGCGGCGGGCAGCCCTTCCTGCTCGACGGAGGTCAGGTGCCACTCCTGCGTCGCCGCGGCGACGAGCACCGCGGGGGTGAGCTGGTGCACGAGGTCGGGTTCGGCCGCCAGCGCGGCGGACGTGCGCACGAGCGCGAACACCCGCACGGGCGCGTCCCAGCCGGCGGCGGCGACGTGGTGCTCGATCTCGCGGACGGCGTCGGCGAGGGCGGCGCGGGCGGGGGAGTCGTGGTCGGCGGGGTCGCTCACGGCGCCCATCGTCCCAGATATGGGAACCTGAGCCTGTCCCGGGGCGTTCTGCGCGTGACAGGCCGACCGACCGTCGAGCCGACGACGACCCCACGACCTGATCCGACGACGACGAGGACAACGTGAGCTTCGCGAGTACCCCCCGCACCAACCAGCCGCCGCGCAAGCGCCGCGGAGCCTTGGCCCCCACGCTCGTCGTGCTGGGTGTGATCGTCGTCGCGGTCCTCGTGCTCGCACAGGTCTGGACCGAGGTGCTCTGGTACGACGAGCTCGGGTTCGTCGACGTGCTGACCACGACCTGGGGCGCGCGCGTGGTCCTGTTCGTGCTCGGCTTCCTCGTGATGGCCCTCGCGGTCGGCGCGAGCATGCGGTACGGGTACGCGTCACGGCCCGTGTACGCACCGTCGACGCCCGAGCAGGCGAGCCTGGACCAGTACCGCGAGGCGATCGAGCCGCTGCGGCGGCTCGTGATGATCGTCGGGCCCGTGCTGCTCGGCCTGTTCGCGGGTGCCGCGGCGTCCCAGCGTTGGGGGACCGTGCTGCTGTCGATGCACGCGCAGCACGTCGGCACGTCCGACCCGCAGTACGGCATCGACCTGGGCTTCTACATGTTCACGCTGCCGCTGCTGCGGTTCGTCGTGTCGTTCCTCATGGCCGTGACGGTGCTCGCGGGCATCGCGGCGCTCGCGACGCAGTACCTGTACGGCGGCGTGCGCATCGGCGGGCGGGGCAGCGACCAGCCGCGCACGACGAAGGCGGCACGGATCCAGCTCGCCGTGATCGGTGCCGTGCTCATGGTGCTCGTCGCCGCGAGCTACTGGCTCGACCGCTACTCGATCCTCACCAAGACCGCCGAGAAGTTCGACGGCGCCGCCTACACCGACGTGCACGCGGTGATCCCGTCCAAGGCGATCCTGGCCGGGATCGCGCTGGTGGTCGCGGTGACGTTCGTCGTGACGGCCGTGCGGGGCAACTGGCGGCTCCCGCTGATCGGGATCGGGCTCATGGTCGTCGCCGCGATCGCGGTCGGGGGGATCTACCCCGCGATCGTGCAGCGCTTCCAGGTGCAGCCGAACCAGCAGGACGCGGAGTCCGAGTACATCGAGCGCAACATCGCGGCGACGAGGCAGGCCTACGGGCTCACGGCCGTCGAGACGACCGAGTACGACGCGGAGGTCACGGTCCAGCAGGGCCAGCTCCGCGAGGACGCGGAGACCACCGCGTCGGTCCGTCTGCTCGACCCGCAGATCGTCAGCCCGTCGTTCAAGCAGCTCGAGCAGGTGCGCACGTTCTACAGCTTCCCGGACTCGCTGTCCGTGGACCGCTACGAGGTGGACGACCAGAGCCGCGACACGGTGATCGCCGCGCGCGAGCTCGACCTCGCGGGCCTCAACGCCGCGCAGCGGAACTGGACCAACGACTCGACGGTCTACACGCACGGGTTCGGCGTCGTCGCGGCCTTCGGCAACACGACCGCCGCCGGTGGACGGCCGGACTTCTGGGAGTCCGGGATCCCGTCGCGCGGCGAGATGGGCGACTACGAGCCGCGCATCTACTTCGGCCAGGACTCGCCGACGTACTCCATCGTCGGCGCGCCCGAGGGCACGACGCCGTGGGAGTTCGACTACCCGGACGACGCCTCGGGCGGTTCGGTCAGCAACACGTTCCCGACGCAGGACGTCTCGGCGGGGCCGAGCATCGGCAACCCCTGGAACAAGCTGCTGTACGCGATCAAGTTCGGCTCGGAGCAGATCCTGTTCTCCGACCGCGTGACGACGGAATCGCAGATCCTCTACGACCGCGACCCCCGCGAGCGCGTCGAGAAGGTCGCGCCGTACCTGACGCTCGACGGGCGTGTGTACCCGGCTGTCGTCGAGGGCAAGGTCGTCTGGATCGTCGACGGCTACACGACGTCGAACCAGTACCCGTACGCGGCTTCGCTCACGCTCGAGTCCGCGACGGTCGACTCGATCACGCAGCAGTCGGAGGTCGTCGAGGCGCTGCAGCCCAAGGCCGTCAACTACATCCGCAACTCGGTCAAGGCGACCGTCGACGCGTACGACGGCACGGTCACGCTGTACGCGTGGGACGACGAGGACCCGGTGCTCAAGGCCTGGTCGGAGATCTACCCGGCGTCGCTGCACCCCGTCTCGGAGATGTCGGGCGCCCTGATGAGCCACGTGCGCTACCCCGAGGACCTGTTCAAGGTGCAGCGCAGCCTGCTCGCGCGCTACCACGTCTCCGACCCCAAGCAGTTCTTCACCGGCAACGACTTCTGGGCCGTCCCGGACGACCCGACGAAGCCCGGTTCGGTCCCGCAGCCGCCGTACTACCTCACGCTCAAGATGCCGGACCAGGACGCGGCGGCGTTCTCGCTGACCTCGACGTTCATCCCGGTCGGCCAGAACGCGCGCAACGTGCTGACGGGCTATCTCGCCGTCGACGCGGACGCGGGGGACACCGCCGGCAAGCCGAACGAGGGGTACGGCACGCTGCGGCTCCTCGAGCTGCCACGCGACTCGACCGTGCCCGGACCGGGCCAGGTGAACAACAACTTCACGACCGACCCGGACGTCGCCGAGATGTCCACGCTGCTGGGGCGCGGCGGAGCGGACATCGTCCGCGGCAACCTGCTCACGCTGCCGGTCGGTGGCGGTCTGCTCTACGTGCAGCCGGTGTACCTGCAGGCGGCCACGGGCTCCGCGTCGTTCCCGCTCCTGCAGCGGGTCCTGGTCGCGTTCGGCGACGAGGTCGGCCTCGCGCCGACGCTCGACGAGGCGCTCGACCAGGTGTTCGGCGGCGACTCCGGCGTCGACACGGGCGAGACCCCGCCCGACGAGACGCCGCCCGACGAGACGCCGCCCGACGAGGAGCCCGGCGAGGAACCGGGCGACCCCGAGGCGCGTGCCGACCTCGAGAACGCGCTGCAGGACGCCAACCAGGCGATCCAGGACGGCCAGGCGGCGCTCGCGAAGGGCGACTTCGCCGCGTACGGCGAGGCCCAGGCCCGGCTCGACGCCGCGATCAAGGCGGCGCTCGACGCGGAGTCCCGGCTGTAGCGCCACCGGCGCGGGCGTCGCAACGGCGCCCGTGGCAGCGAGTGTCGCAGCGGCACCCGTAGGAGCGACGAGAGGGGCCCCGGCCGATGGCCGGGGCCCCTCCGTCAGTCACCGGTCAACGACCGGCGGGTGGTGTCAACGCACGACGAGCGTCAGCACCGTCCCGGACGGGTTGGTCGACTCCGACCCGCCGTAGGAGACCCGCACCGTGTAGGTACCGGGTGCGAGCCGCGCGAGGGTCACGCTGTATGCGCGTCCCACGAGGTTGCTCGAACGGCTCGAGACGATCTTGCCCGTGGAGGAGACGACGCGAGCGGTCACCTTGCCCGTGGGCGTGGTCCCCGGCGCGGTGACCCGGCCGGTGACGACGGCGTTCGCGCTCGCGGTCTGACCCGTAAGCTTGCCCGTCGTCGTGGACTTCGCACGCTTGACGTCGATGGTCAGCACGGTCGAGACCGGCCGGTTCGTCGGCGAGCCGAGGTACCGGACGCGGAACGTCGTGATGCCCGCGGGGTAGTCCTTGCCCAGCGTGAAGGTCACCGCGCCGTCGGTGACGTTCGCGTAGCGGACGCCTCCGGTGCGCGTGTTGATCAGCTTGACGCGACCGGTCGTGACCGGACCCGCCGTCGTGCCGACGTTGGCCGTGATGGTGCCGCCGACGCCGTGCCGGACCGGACCGGCGGTGGCGGTGATCAGCGGCGTGGCCTTGCCGACCTGGAGGGCGTGCGTGGCCAGGCTCTTCGCCTCGGTCTGCGCGTCACCCAGGTAGGCGACGGTGAGCTGGTGCACGCCGACGCTCAGCGAGCCCGGCAGCGCCACCCGTGCGACACCGGACGCATCGAGCGCCGCGGAGGCACGCAGGGTCGCGCCCTCCCGGATCTCGACCGTGCCGGTCGGCGTCGCGCCCGTGGCAGAGACCGTCACGGTGACCGTGCGACCCGTGCCGAGGTACTGCTTGCCGGGCCACGTCGCGGCCACCGTGGGGGTGCGCAGGACGACGTCGACACCCTGGTAGAGCGTGACCGTCGAGGGCTTGGTCTCCGTGCCGTTGCCGCCGGCCTGCGGGCCGACGCCGTTGATCACGTGGCTGTAGATGCCCTGACCGCCGAGCGACACGGTGGACAGGTGGTGCATCTTGATGCCCGCCGAGTCGGACGGCACCTCGTAGGCGTTGTCGACCTGGATCTGCACCGGTGCGTCGTCGTCCTCCGTGAAGTTGGAGTACGAACCCAGACCCCAGGCCTCGTGCTCCTTGACGCCGTCGGCCACCTTGTACGCCGCGTAGCCCTTCGCGCCGTTCGGCGCGATCCAGGAGTCGATGTCCGGGACGTCGTACGCGAGCTCGTTCTGGAAGAACAGGGTGCGCCCGCGCTCGCCGTTCCAGAGCACGTTGTACTTCTCGTAGTGCTCGACGAACAGGCCGTAGGCGCTGACGTCGTCACCGTTCACGACGAAGCCCTGGCCGGCGTAGTTGCCGTCGGGGCCCCACTCGACACCCTCTCCGTGGTCGGCACGCCACGACCAGATGTGGTCGACGATCGTGTCGTCCGCGTTCACGACGATCGCGTCCTCGACCTTGCCGTGGACGATGCCACCGACGCGGACGAACACGTCCTGGACGATCTGCGGGTCGTCGGCGTGGTCGGCGTCCGAGCCGGCCGTGCCGAGCGTGAGGACCGTGTCCGACTTCTCGGCACCGGCGTCGAAGAGCAGACCGGCGATGCGAACGCCGTCGACGTCCGCGGTGTGCATCGCGTCGACCCCGCCCACCGGGCGCAGCGTCGCGAGGCCGAGGCCGAGGACGACCGTGTCGGGACGGTCGATCTGGATGGTCTCGTCGACCGAGTAGACACCCGGTGTGAACAGCAGGTTCTTGCCGGCGTCGAGCTGCGCGTTGATCTGCGCGGCGGTCGCGCCCTCCTTGACGATGAAGAAGTCCGAGAGCGGCAGGGACTCGCCCGCCTCGTCCTCGCCGTCCCAGGTCACGCCCGTGGTGCCGTTGCGCAGCGCCGGGACGAAGACCTTGTAGTCGGTGCCGTCGAGGTACAGGAACGGCTTCTCCGCCACGGTGCCCGTGGTGTCGAGCCACGTGGTCGCGCCGGTCGGGAAGTCGGCGTCCGTGACCTGGTTGGTCAGGCCGTCGTCGGTCGCGACCACGCCGGTGCTGCCCGAGAACACGTTGTTCCACAGCGGGCCGGCGAAGCCGGTGAACTCGCTGTCACGCGTGTACCACTGCTGCTGCGTGTACGACGGCAGGATCCCGTCGATCTTCGAGTCGGCGATGTAGCCGCCCGAGGTCCAGCCCCACCACGACGTGTGGAGCTCGAGGTTGCCGCCGATGTGCACGCGACGCATGGGCGCCGCCTGGGCGACGGCCCACATCGAGGTGCCCGTGGTCGAGAGGTTCTCGACCGAGCGCCAGAAGTTCTGCGTGCCGTTGCCGCTGAACCACAGCGCGTCGACCGTCAGCTTGCCGATCTTGACGTCGTCCGGCTTGGCGCCGAGGCCCGAGACCGAGGTGTAGAAGCCGATCTTCGCGTCGAGGTTGCCGTAGTCGCCCGGCTTGAGCAGGAACTGGTAGCGCTCGTCGCCGAACTGGTTCGGCTCCTGCTGGGTGTCGATCTTGTTGATGTACGCCTGCAGGTCGGCCGCGTCCATCGACGGGTCGAGGACGAAGACGTTGGGGCCGAACAGCTCGGTCGTCGGGAGCTCCAGCTCGGGGACCGCCGGGACCTCACCCTTCGTCAGCACCTTGAACTCGAAGAACGAGTAGCCGTAGTTGGTGTGCCGCGTCACGCCGTTCCAGCGCACGTAGCGCGCGGTGGTGTCGGTGTCGAGGCGCAGCTTCTCGGTGCCGCCGGTCCCGGCGGTCACGTTCTGCACCGTGGTCCACGTCTGCTTGTCCGACGAGACCTGCACCGTGTACGCGTCGGCGTAGGCGCCCTCCCACGTGATGTTGAAGCCGCAGATGTCGATCGCGCGACGCAGGTCGATCTGGAACCACTCGTCGTTGTTCGCCGCGGACTCCCAGCGGGTGCCCAGGTTGTTGTCGATCGCGTTCTGCGCGTTGCCCGAGGACGCCGTGGCCGTGGTGCCGACAGCGGTGTTGAACGAGCACGTGCCCGGCGCGGGCGGCGGGATCACGATGGTCGGCGTCGGGCCGTCCTCGCCGGGGTCGGTGCCGGGCTCGCTGCCCGCGGTGCCGAGGACCTGCAGCTCCCACAGGGAGACGCCGTAGGGCGTGGCGCGCTTCGCGCCGACGAGGCGGACGAAGCGGCCGTGCGCGTCGGCGACCTGCGGCACGACGGACTCGACGCCACCGGGGCCCTCGTCGGTCGCGTAGATCTGCGTCCAGCTGGTGCGGTCGTCGGACGCGAACACCGCGTAGGTGGAGGCGAAGGCGCCCTCCCAGCGCAGGTCGAGGCCCGAGATGCTCGAGACGGTGCCGAGGTCGACCTCGATCCACGAGCCGTCGACGGCGGCCGACTCCCAGCGGGTGTTGGTGTTGCCGTCGAAGGCGGCGCTCGCGGTGCCGGTCGAGGCCCACGCGGTCTTGTTGAGGGCAAGGTTCACGTCCGCGGCGCTCGCCATCGAGGCGGTGGCGACGGCACCGAGCGACGCGACGGCCACGACCGTCAACGCCGCGACGGCGCGGCTCCAGCGGCGTGTCTGCCGGGGTGGTGGTGCGGTGCGGGACTCAGAGGGGGCTGACATCGATCCTCCAGGTTGGCCGGTCGTTCTCGACCGGTACGGCCGCCGCTCGTCGTCGTGCGGCGGATGGAGCGTCGGTGACCGTCAACCAGCGGCGGTCACGAGGTCAGGTCGCGCAGGGGGCGCACGGCCTGGGACATCCCCGGCGTCAACGCACCCTGAGGGTGAGCGGGCTTGACGCCGAGGAGGCGATGTCGGGCGACGACGAGGTGAACGTCGCCCGGACGGTGTAGGTCCCTGCCGGCTGCCGCGGCAGCGTCAGGGTGACGCGGTCGCCGACGAGGTCGACGCCGCGCACGACCGTGCGCCCGTCGGCCGCCGTCAACCGCACGGTGACCCGGCCCTTCGGCGTCCCGAACTTGGGCCGCACGACGACCGTGACCGACGGTGAGACCGCGGGCGAGATCGGTGTCGCGGCCAGCCGGGCCGTCGTGGTGGACAGGGCCTTGCGGACCAGGACCTGGAGGTCCTGCTTGGCGCCGGCCGTGCGTGCGTCGGAGCTGTAGACGACCCGGAACCGCTGGGTGCCGGCGGCGAGCGAGCGCGGCAGCGTGATCGTCGCGGCGCCGTCGACCAGCGTCGCGACGCGCACGATGTGCGACGGGCCGGTGCCGCGCAGGACGACCTTGCCGGTCGGGGTACCGGCCGTCGACGTCACCTTGACCTTGACCCTGCCGCCAAGGCCGCGGCGAACCGTCGACACGGTGGCGAGGACGGTCGCGGGCGCCTTGCGCACCCGGGCCTGCACGGTCTGCTCGGCGGCGAGCGTGTGCGCGTCACCGTCGTAGCGCACGACGAGGCCGTGCGTGCCGACCGCGAGGGTGCCGGGGACCTGCAGCGTCGCGGTCGCGACGCCGTCGCCGCTGCCCGCAGCGAGCGTCGCGGTGCCCAGCTCGACCCCGGCGGCCAGGACGCGGACGGTGCCGGTCGGCGCGGCCGAACCGCTCGAGGTCACCGTCACCGGGAGCGCCGTGGTGCTGCCGACGGTGACCTTGGCGGGCCACACGGCCGCGACCGTGGCCGTGGCGCTCGCCGGGTCGTACGGCAGGCCCGTCGCCGAGTAGACCTGGAACTCGTAGAACGAGTAGCCGTAGGCGGTCCCGCGGTGCACGCCTGACCACTTCACGTACCGCGCGGGCTGCTCGTCGATGTCGATCACGTGCGTGCCCGCCGAGCGGCCGCGCTCGGCGGCGACCTGCGACCAGCTCACGCCGTCGCTCGAGACGAGCACGTCGTAGTCCTTGCCGTAGGCGGCCTCCCAGACGATCCGCACGCGGTCGATCAGGTAGGCCTCGCCGAGGTCGACCTGGAACCACTCGGCGTCCTGACCGGCCCAGGTCCCGGGCGTGAGGTAGCTGCCCCACTTGGTGGAGGTGTTGCCGTCGACCGCCTTCGCGGGGCCGTCCGCGTCCTGCTGGGAGGACGCCGTCGCGTTCGCGCCGCGGGCGACGTTGACGCCCGCGCTCGTGTCGACGACCTTGACCGAGCGGGTCTCGATGCCGACGTTGCCGTGGCCGTCGCGCGCCAGCACGTAGTACTTCCACACGCCGAGATCGGTCGGCGCGGTCACCGACAGCGACGTGCTCGACGAGACGCCCGACGCGCTGACCAGGGCGTTGTCACCCGTGGCGTACGTGCCGGCGCGCATCACCTGGTAGGTGATCGGGTCGCCGTCGGGGTCGGTCGCGGCGGCCGTCACGGTGAACGCCGATCCGGCCGCGACACTCGTCGGGACCGACATCGCGGTGATCCGCGGCGAGGAGTTGGCGCTCGCGGCCGCGCCGCCGTACGCCTGCGCGACCGCGTAGTAGGACAGGCGCTTCTCGCCGCCCGTGAGCAGGTTGAGCCACACGCCGCCGAAGTCGGACTCGGTGCCGAAGTGGAACATCGTCGCGCCCAGCGCGACGCCGGAGTTGCTCCGGATCGAGGTCCACGCGTCGCGGTACGCCTGCGCCTTCGCGATGTCCGACGGCTCGGTGGGCACCCCGTTCGCGTCGTCGGGCACCTCCCACTCGCCCGACGGGCCCGTCTCGGTGACGACGTAGGGCACGGTGTAGCCGCCGGCCTCCCAGGCCGCCTGCACGCCGTCGATCGACTTGTAGGTGTTGATGCCGTACAGGTCCAGCGACGGGGCGTCGGCCTTGAGGTACGGCCAGGCGCCCACCCAGGCGTCGGTCGAGGTCACCGGGTGGTTCGGGTCGATCGCGTGGATGTCCTCGGCGAGCTCGTCGACGAACGCGGCGTACGCGTGGCGCTGGGCCTCGAGCTGCGTGGGGTCGCTGTAGCAGTTCCCGAGGCCGAGCAGGGACTCGTTGCCGACGTCCCACATGAGCACGCCCGGGTCGTCCTTGTACTGCGTCGTGTACGTCGCGACGTCGGCGCGGACCGCGTTCAGGTAGGTCAGGTCGGACGCGCCGGGGCTGACGAAGTTCGGGCAGCCGCCCGAGCCCGGTCCGCCGCCCGGCTGGATCCAGAAGCCCGCGATCACGCGGATGTCGTGCGTCGCGGCGGCGTCGAAGAGGCGTGCCGAGCCCGCGTCGGTGCCCCACGTGCGGATCGTGTTGACGCCGAGGTCGTCGAGGTCGTCGAGGTACGCCTCGAGCTGCGCGTCGGAGATCGAGCCGGCGCCCGAGGTCTTCGGACCCCAGGTCAGGCCCTGGACCACGTACGGCTCGCCCTCGACGTACAGGTCCCAGTCGCCGTACGTGCCGACGACCTCGACCGTGCGGCCGGTCGGGCTCGCGGGCGAGCGGACCTCGGGTGCCGCGGCGGCGGCGGACGTCGCGGCGGTCAGGCCGGTGACGACGAGGGCGAGGGTGGCGGTCCCGGCGGCGACGCGACGGGCGTGGGGGGAGACGGACCACGCGGGGGCTGACATCGGTCCTCCTGGTCGCCGGTCGTCGTCGACCGGTACGGCGGTGTCCGGTACGTCCTCGTACCGGGATGGTGCGGTGTGCTGCAGCGTCCGAGCGCGCCGACGACGAGCAGGCGGGGGAGTCGCGTAGAGCGCTCTCTGACGGTGGTGGCCAGTATGCGTCGCGCGTCGGAGCGTGACAAGAGAGCGCTCCATGTCCAGCGCCGAACGGGTGACGGCGACACTCATGCAGGGCCTCGCGATACCGTTACGCCGTGCCGGACCATGGGAACGGACGCGCCGTCACGCTGGAGGACGTCGCGCGGGTGGCTGGCGTGTCGCGCGCCAGCGTGTCGCGGGTCGTCAACGGGAAGCCTGACGTCGCGCAGCACATCGTCGAGGTCGTCACGGCGGCGATCGCGACGACCGGCTACGTGCCGAACCGTGCCGCGCGCGCCCTGGTGACCCGTCGCTCGGACACCGCGCTCGTCGTCGTGTCCGGCTCGGACACGAGCCGCGAGGGCCCGTGGGGTCCCGGTGAGGTCCTCTCCGACCCGATCTTCGGGCGCCTCGCCGGCGGCCTGATGAGCTCGTTGCGGCCGCGCGACGTGCACCCGGTCCTCATGATCGCGCTGACCGTCGAGGAGCGGCGGCGCGTCGTGACCTACGTGCGCGAGGGCAGCGCCGACGGCGTGCTGCTGGTCTCCGCCGAGGCGGGCGACCCGCTGCCGGAGATGCTCACGAGCGCGGGCGTGCCGGTCGTCCTGTTCTCCCGTCCGGACCACGAGCTGCCGGTCGGCTACGTCGACGTGGACAACCAGGCGGGTGCCGCGCTCGCGGCCGAGCACCTCGTCCGTCGCGGGTGCCGCCGGATCGGGGTCATCACCGGCCCGCTCGGCGTGCCCGGCGCACAGGACCGACTCGCGGGGTTCGACGAGGCGATGGGCCGGCTCGGGGTGTCGTCCGTCCCGCGCGTCGAGGGGACGTTCTCGGTCGAGAGCGGGATCGCCGCGATGCACCGACTGATCGACGAGCACCACGTCGACGGGGTGTTCGCGTCGAACGACAACATGGGTGTCGGCGCGGTGCTCGCGGTGCAGGAGCGCGGGCTGACGGTGCCCGACGACGTCGCGGTCGTCGGGTTCGACGACTCGACCTCGGCGCTCATGTGCCGGCCGGCGCTGACGACCGTGCGTCAGCCGATCGAGGCGATGGCGGCGCAGATGGCGCGGCTCCTGCTCGAGCAGCTCGACGATCCGAACCACACGCCGAGCTCGACCGTGTTCGAGCCGACCCTCGTGGTGCGCGGCTCGGCCTGACCTCGCAGGTCAGGGCACCCGGACCACGGGTGACGCCGTGCGCTGGTCGCCGTTCCACACGACGACCTGCGCGAACCGGACGCCGGCCAGGCGCGTCGCCGTGGCGATCGTCGTCGTCGGTGCGACGAGCGCGACCTCGATCGGCCGGGCGTCCCCACGCAACCCGGCCGCGGTGGTCCCGAACCGGACCTCGACGCGCGTCGCTCGCGCCGGCAGGTCCCACGTGACCGAGCCGGGAGCGGTGCCCGGCCGCACCTGCACGCGCGGTGCCGCGACCGCTCGAGGCACGACCTCCACCGGCACGGTGAACGCACTGGTGCGACCCTGCGCCGCGCGCAGCCGCACCCACACGGGAGTCGCGTTGCGCAGCCCGACGAGCACCGCGTCGGTGCCGATCGCCGTGCTCGAGGTCGTCGTCGACCGGCTGAACGTCGGCGCCGTCGAGACCTGGACCTGGTATCCGGTCGCGTACGGCACGGCGCGCCACCTGAGCGCGACCTGCCCGGCGCCCGGGACCACGGCAGCGACCTCGGGCGCCGCAGCGGTCGGGACCGCCTGGGGAACCACCCACGGGTTCTCGGCGTCCGTCAGCGTCTGCCAGCCGATGTGGAACCCCGAGCCGGACGGTCGCGACTGCTCGACGAGCCTCGCGGTGAACGGCATCGCGTGGCCGAGGCGGTTGTGCAGCGCGTTGTACCCCGCCTCGACGGCCCGGCCCGTGGTGCCGGTGATCGGCGCGCCGCACGGCGTGACGGGCGGCGGCTCGAGCGTGTACCGGCTCGCGAGCTCGAGGCCGGCGACGAGTCGGTCGCCGACCTTCGCGTACACGTCCCGGCCCTGGATCGTGGCGGTCTGGGCGACGTCGACCGCCGCGGCCAGCCCGTACTCGGTGTGGGTCAGGTCGCGGCAGGTCTCCTGGGCCAGGCCGGCCACGAACGTCGTCGGGCTGTGCCAGTACTCGACGATCTGCGGTGGGGTGACCAGGCCGCTCGAACCCGTCGTGTACGGGAGCGACCCGTCGGCGGGCAGGTAGACGTAGGCCTTCACGCGCTTGAGGTAGCGCTCGATCGACCTCTCGTACAGGGCCTCGTCGTCGAGGAAGACCGCGGTCCCGACGGTCGCCTCGAGCATGGTGAGCTCCCAGTTGCCGTTCTCCTCGAACAGGTTGTCCGTGTACGGCAGGTAGGCGTTGCGGAGCATCGACGCGAACCGCTCGACCGCCGGCGCGGGCCAGCGGTCGGTCGAGTACCGCACGAGCTCGGCCGCCCGGGTCCACATCGAGGCGGTCCAGGCCGACTGGAGCCACGCGTTGGCGCCCGTGTGCCGGCGGACCGTCCCCGACCACGCGTCCATGATGCGGATCGACGACTGCAGGTACTCGAGCTGACCGGTCAGCGTCCACGCGAGCGCGAGCGTGTACGCCGAGCCGGCGTCGGTGAGCTCGTCCGTGCAGCCGTTGTCCGGGATCGAGTAGCGGCCGCAGTCGACGACCGCGCGCGGGGCCGGGATGCGGTCGGGGTCGGCGTACTGGCTGCGCATCATCGACCGGAGCGCGCCGACCCACGGCTCCGCGTCGTCGGAGAGTTTCTCGCGGACGAATGCGAGCTGGTCGGCGCTCACGGACACCCCGGGATGGACGAACGGGGCGGCGCCCGCAGGTTCCTCCGCGGACGGCGCGGCGGGCTGAGCCGTCGCCGTCCGCGTCGGGGCGGGCGTCGGCGCGGGCGTCGGGCTCGGGACCGCCGTGGCGGGTGTCGCGAGCCCGGCCACGAGCGCGAGGGTGAGCCCGACGACGAGCGCGCGGGCCCGGCGACGTCGTCTGCCGGGTGCGCGCTCGTGGGTGCTCTCGGGGTTCGTGGTCCTCTGCCTGTCTGTCCGTCTGCCGGCCGTGCTCGAAGGCGCCCGCAACGGTACGTCATCGGTCCGTGGACAGGCACGGACCGGCACTCACTCGTCGGTGCCCTCGCCTAGCATCGGGTGCGTGAGTCCTCGTCGCGCGTCGCGGGTGTCCGCCATGGTCACGGCGCTCGTCGTCGTCGCGGTGTCGCCGGCCGCCTGCTCGTCCCCGGAACCCCAGCCCGGCCCGCCCGTGACCGCCGCACCGACCGCGAGCCCGACGACGCACACCGAGGCGCCTACCACCGACCCGACCCTGCGCACGCTCATCGAGGCGCCCGTCGCGCCCGGCACGCTCACGCTGGGAGCGCCCCGGGACGACGACGGCGTCGACTTCCGGCGCCTCGACGTGACCTACCCGAGCGGTGACCTGACGATCACGGGCATCCTCGCGCTGCCGGACGGCGACGGACCGTTCCCGGCGGTCGTCGTCGTGCACGGGTACGAGCCGCCCGCGTCCTACCGGCGGGAGCGGGCCACGCTCGGCGAGCAGCGCGCGCTCGTCGAGGCCGGGTACGCCGTGCTGGCGCCGGACCTGCGCGGCTACGGCAGCTCGGACGCCGGTGCGACCGACTCCTGGGCGGACCAGGAGGTCGGCGCGACGCAGGACGTCGTCGCCGCGGTCGGGGCGCTCGCCGCCGGCGGGGTGCCGCAGGTGGACCCGTCGCGCATCGGGCTGCTCGGCCACTCGCAGGGCGGCCGGATCGTGCTGAACGCGGCGGTCGTCGATCCCGACGGGGCGCTCGCGGTCGTCGCGACCGCGCCGTCGAGCACGGACCCGTGGCAGAACGTCGAGCGGTTCATGTTCGCCGCCCTCGACGCGGCCGGCGGGCTGGGCACGCGCGGCAGCCCCGCCACGCAGCCGCAGTTCTGGGCCGACGTCACCACCACCACGTTCGCGGACCGCGCGCACCGGCCGGTGCTGGTGATCCAGGGCGACGCCGACGAGGTGGTCGACCCGGCCTGGGCGGATGCGGGCGTCGCGGCGTGGGACGCCGCGGGAGGGGACGCGACCCTCGTCGTGCTCCCCGGCGCCGACCACGGGCTCGCGCCGTCCTTCGACGAGGCGATGACGCGGGCGGTCGACTTCCTCGACGAGCACGTGGCGGCGCAGGGCTGAGCGCACTCGTGCGCGGGCGGTCGATCGCACACACGGGGTGACCACGCGGTCCCCCCGAGCCGGCAGCGGCGACACCCCGACGGCGACGGGCCAGGCCTACCGGGCCGTCGGGACTGATGTCGGCGGCGCCCCGCGACGCGGGCGTGACGAGCGCTCAGCGGCTGTCGCGAGCCCGTCGGGCGGCCCAGGCGGTGCGGACGAGCTCGCGGACGTCGTGGTTCATGGTCCAGTCCAGGTCGCGGGCGGCGAGCGAGCCGTCGGCGACGATGCGCGCGGGGTCGCCGGGTCGGCGCGGAGCGAGCTCCGGTTCGAACGCGATGCCGGTCACCTCCGCGACGGCGTCCATGATCTGCCGCACCGAGATGCCGTCGCCGCTGCCCAGGTTGTAGACCGGCTCGAGCGGCAGGCCGGACTCGAGCGCCGCGGCGGCCGCGACGTGCGCGCGGGCGAGCGCCGCGACGCCGACGTAGTCGCGCACGCACGTGCCGTCGGGCGTGGGGTAGTCGGTGCCGTAGATGCGCGGGGTGCGTCCCTCCTGCAGCGCGTCGAGCACGAGCGGGAACAGGTTGTGCGGGCTGGTGTCCTCGATGTCCACGTAGCCGGACCCGACGACGTTGAAGTAGCGCAGCGCGGTGCAGCGCAGCGGCGTGGCCGAGTCCGCGGTCGCGCGTGCGAGGTCGCGGATGAGCCACTCGCCGACGAGCTTGCTCTCGCCGTAGGGGGACTCCGGCATCGTCGGCGTCTTCTCGATCACGTGCTCGGTCTCGGGCGTCCCGTAGACGGCCGCCGACGACGAGAACACGATCGACGGCACGCCTGCGGCCCGCATCGCCGAGAGGACCCGGGCGGTGCCCGTGACGTTCTGCTCGTAAGTGTGCAGCGGGCGCTGCACACTCACGCCCGCGTACTTGAACCCCGCCAGGTGCACGACGCCGACGACCCGGTGCTCGGTCATCGCGGCGGTCACGGCCGGCTCGTCGAGGATCGACGCGCGCACGAACGGGACGTCGTCCGGGACGAACTCCTCGTGCCCGCTCGACAGGTCGTCGACGACGACGACGTCCGTGCCGACCTCGCGGAACGCCCGCACGACGTGCGCGCCGATGTACCCCGCCCCCCCGGTCACCAGCCATGTGCTCACGCCTGCTCCTCCTTGTTTCCCGCGCCCGCCGGTGTCGCGACGAGCGCGTCCGGTCGGGCGAACCCCGCGCGGGCGAACGCCGCGCGCACGTGTGCCAGTACGTCGTCGACCCGATCCTGCTCGACGAGCGCGATCGCCGAACCACCGAACCCGCCCCCGGTCATGCGCGCCCCGAGCGCGCCGGCCTCGCGGGCGGCCGAGGCCACCAGGTCCAGCTCGGGGCAGCTCACCTCGTAGTCGTCGCGCAGCGAGGCGTGCGACGCGTCGAGCAGCGGGCCGGCCTCGGCGAGCCGGCCCTGCGCCGCCAGCGCCACGACGGCGCGCACCCGCGCGATCTCGGTGACGACGTGCCGGAGCCGACGACGTTGGGTCTCGACGTCCACGACCGTCCCGTCGGGCAGCGTCACGGGTCCGACGAGCGCGGCGGCAGCTGCGGGCAGGTCGTCGGGCGCGAGCTCGCCGAGCACGCGCACGCCGACGCGCGCCGCGATCGCCTCGCACGTCGCGCGGCGCGCGGCGTACTGCCCGTCGACGAGCTGGTGCGGTGCGCGCGTGTCGACGACGAGCAGCGCGAGGCCCTCGGCCGCCATGTCGAGCGGCACGTGCCGACGCGTGCCGGCGCCCGTGTCGAGCAGGAGCGCGTGGCCAGGGCGGCACAGCAGCGACGCGGACTGGTCCATGCCGCCGGTCGCGGCACCCGCGACGACGTTCTCCGCCTCGATGCACGCCTGCGCGAGCAGTGCGCGGCCCTCGTCGTCGGCGCTCAGCCCGAGGCCGAACACCTCGTCGAGCCCGAGCCCGACCGCGCACTCGAGCGCGGCCGACGACGACAGCCCCGCGCCGTACGGGACGCACGAGTCGACCGCGAGCTGCCAGCCCGCCACCGTCGTGCCGGTGGCGTTCGTCAGGGCCCACGCGACGCCCGTCGGGTAGGCCGTCCAGCCCGTGGGCCACAGCGGCCCGACGCGGGCGAAGGCGACGCGGGAGGGAGCCTGCTCCTGCGCGGAGACCAGCTCGAGGCCGTCCGTGTCCTGCTCCGTGCGACGAAGGGCCGCGTAGGTGCGGTGCGGAAGCGCGATCGGCAGGCACAGGCCGCCGTTGTAGTCGGTGTGCTCCCCGACGAGGTTGACCCGGCCGGGGGAGGACCACACCCCGTCAGGCTCGATGCCGTAGGTCGCGCGGAACAGCGCAGCGGCGCGTGCGGCGCCCGCGCCGGGTGCGAACGCCTCGATCAGATCGCCCCTCATCGATCGACCTCGCGCGCCAGCTCCTGCAGGCGCTCGGCGGTCCGCTCGGGCGTGGTGTCGCTGATCCACGCGGCCATGCCGGACTCCACTCCCGCGAGGTACTTGAGCTTGCCCGGCGCACGCAGCACCGAGATCACCTGCAGGTGCAGCCGGCCCAGGTCCCGGTCCGGTCCGACGACGGCCTGGTGCCAGCCCGCGATGTACGGCAGGGGGATGGGGTCGCCCGTTGCCGGGTCGACGAAGAAGCGATCGAGGCGCCGCAGCAGCTCGAGGTAGGTGCTCGCCAGGTCGTCGCGCTCGGCGTCGGTGAGCGCGGGCAGGTCCGGGACGTCGCGGCGCGGGGCCAGGTGCACCTCGACGGGCCAGCGCGCCGCCGCGGGCACGAAGGCGACCCAGTGCTCCGACTCGAGCACGACCCGCACGCCGGCACGCAGCTCCGCGGCCACGACATCGGCCAGCAGCGAGCCGCCGGTGCGCTCGCGGTGCGCGCGCGCCTGTCGCAGCATCGCCTCGGTGCGCGGCGTGACGTAGGGCAGCGCGTAGATCTGGCCGTGCGGGTGCGGCAGGGTCACGCCGATCTCGCGGCCGCGGTTCTCGAACACGAAGACCTGCTGGATCCCGGGCAACGCCGACAGTGCCTGGGTGCGCTGCGCCCACGCGTCGACGATCGTGCGCACGCGGCTCACCGGCAGGTCGACGAACGACGAGTCGTGCGCCGACGAGAAGCAGACGACCTCGCAGCGCCCGGCGGCGGGCCGGGTCTCGAACAGAGGCTCGCTGTCGACAAGGCCGGCCGCCGTGTCATCGACGGAGCCGGTCATGCCTGCTTCGTCGGGCAGCACGAGCAGTGCGGGGAAGCGGTTCTCGAAGACCGCGACGTCATAGTCCGTGTCCGGGATCTCGCCGTCCGAGTACGCGGCGCCGGGCCGGGCCGGGCACAGCGGGCACGAGTCGGCCGCCGGCAGGAACGTGCGGTTCATGCGGTGCGACGCCATGGGGATCCAGTCGCCCGTGAGCGGGTCGCGGCGCATCTGCGGGCCGGTGGGCAGGGAGCCGTCCTCGAGCGGGGCGAACCGGTCGGGCAGCGGGCGCGGGTCGTCGAGCCGACGCGTCGCGGCGCCGGAGACGTACGGCTCGCTGTCGTCGAAGTAGATCAGGTCGCGCCCGTCGGCGAGCCGCGTGGCGGTCTGCCGGACGTGGGCGGACGTCGTCTGGTCCATCGATCCCGTCCTCGGTCGTCGGGAGAAATGGTGACGTCACCATTTCTCGTCGGCACGAGGTTCGCACGCGGCGCCCAGGCGTGTCAAGGCAGAATGGTGACGTTGTCATATGATCGCCCGATGACCTCAGGAAGCGGGGCGCCCGTGCCGGGCGCGCGGGCCTCGATCGGCGACGTCGCACGCGTCGCGGGCGTCTCGCCGACCACGGTCTCGCGCGTCTCGATGGGCTTCGACAACGTGAAGCCCGCGACGCGCCGCAAGGTGCTCGATGCCATGGCCGAGCTCGGCTACTCGCCCAACCACGCGGCGCGGGCGCTGCGGTACGGGAGCTTCGGGACCATCGGCGTGATCGCACACCGGCTCGCGCGCACGGGCGAGTCGCGGCAGGTCGAGGCCGTCGTCGAGGCCGCGCGTGAGGCCGGCTACACGGTCACGCTCGTGGATGTCGACTCGCCGCAGTCCGACGAGGTCGACCAGGCCGTGCAACGGCTCACGCAGCAGTCGATCGACGGGCTCGTCATCATCCGTGCGGAGACGGCGACACCCGCGACGCTCGCGCTACCGCCCGGGCTGCCCGTCGTCGTATCCGACTCGCGGTTCGTCGGCAGCCACCCGGCCGTCGGCGCCGACCAGGTGGGCGGCGCGCGCGCCGCCGTCGAGCATCTGCTCGCGCTCGGGCACGTCACCGTGCACCACCTCGCCGGCCCGGTCGACTCGGTCCCGGCGCTGCTCCGTGTCCAGGGGTGGCGCGAGGCGCTCGAGGCGGCGGGACGGCCGGTCCCCGAACCCTGGACCGGCGACTGGACCGCAGGCTCCGGCTACGACGCGGGGGAGTTGGCGGGCGGCGACGGGGTGACCGCCGTGTTCTGCGCCAACGACGAGATGGCGGCCGGCCTGGTCCGCGCGCTGCACGAACGCGGTCGCCAGGTGCCCGGTGAGGTCTCGGTCGTCGGGTTCGACGACATCCCGCTGGCCGGCTACCTGTGGCCCCCGCTGACGACCGTGCGGCAGGACTTCGGCCGCATCGGTGCCGAGCTGATCGAGCTGCTGCTGCGGCAGGTCCGGGAGCACGCATCCTCCGACGCCCGCATCGTCGTGCCCGCGCCGCTCGTCGTGCGCGCGAGCACCGCGCCGCCGCCCGACGCTGCGCCTGCTCCGTAGGGACTGCTGCCGGAGGACCTGGCCGTTCAGGGGTGGCCGTAGTCCTCGTGCTCGCCGTGCGCGACGGGCTCGAGCTGGAAGGTCGTGTGCGCGACGTCGAAGTGCGACCCGACGCACTGCTGCAGCTCGTCGAGGATCTGGGGTGCATGCCCGTCGGCGAAGCAGCCCGTGTCGACGACGACGTGCGCGGAGAGCACCGGCAGCCCGGTGGCGATGAGCGAGGCGTGCAGGTCGTGCACCGCGAGGACGTGGTCGACGCCGAGCAGGTGGCGGCGCACCTCGTCGAGGTCGAGGCCCGGCGGCGTCGTCTCGAGCAGCACGGAGGCCGTCTCGCGCAGCAACCGCAGCGCGCGCGGCAGGATCAGCAGCCCGATCAGCAGGCCGGCGACGGCGTCGGCCTGCAGCCAGCCCGTCGTCGCGATCACGACGGCCGCGACGATCACCGCGACCGAGCCCAGCGCGTCGTTGACCACCTCGAGGAACGCCGCGCGCATGTTGAACGACGACGAGCGCCCGCCCGCGAGCACCAGCAGCGAGACGATGTTCCCGACGAGCCCGATCACGCCGAACACGACGAGCTCGCGCGCCTGGATCTCGGGCGGCTCGAACAGCCGCTGCACGCCCTCGACCAGCACGTACACGCCGACCGCGAGCAGCACGCCAGCCTGCACGAGCGCGGCGAGCACCTCGGCCCGCCGAAAGCCCCACGTGCGCCGGGCTGTGGGTGGACGCAGCGCGAGCGTCGCGGCGGAGAGCGCGATTCCGAGACCGGCCGCGTCGGTGAGCACGTGCACGGTGTCGACGAGCAGCGCGAGGCTGCCGGTGAGCACCGCGCCGATG
Organism: Cellulomonas composti; assembly: GCF_007990245.1. GTDB lineage: Bacteria > Actinomycetota > Actinomycetes > Actinomycetales > Cellulomonadaceae > Cellulomonas > Cellulomonas composti. The sequence continues at coordinate 184,262 of NZ_BJWG01000004.1, forward strand.
CCCTGTGCGACGAGGATCGCGGTGGTGATGCCGAACGCCACCGCGAGCCGTCCGCGGTGGTCCCCGACCTCGTGGTGGTGCGAGTGGTCGTGCGTCATCGCGCACCCCGCCCGGCTCGCCTGCGCCTCACCTCGCGATCCTAGGCGGCGCCGCTGGCGCGAGGTGGGTCGGTGCCGCGACGCGGACCTGCCGGATCAGATCCGTGCGGTGGAGGGGGTTGTGAAGGTGGGGTGTGATCGCTAACATCACCAACATCCCGCGGCACAGATGCGGCGGAGCAGCTCTTTCGAACCGGTTCGACGATGAAGCGGAGCACGATGGCCACCATCGGTGACGTCGCACGGCACGCAGGCGTGTCGAGGAGCACGGTCTCCTACGCGATCTCGGGGAAGCGGGCGATCTCGGCGGAGACGCGGGACCGGATCGCACGCGCGATCGAGGAGCTCGACTTCACGCCCAACGCGGGTGCGAGGGCGCTCAAGACCGCGCAGACGATGGTGCTCGGGCTGCTCCTGCAGTTCCACGCCGACGAGTTCGCCCCCGCGATGCTGCAGTACGTCCTGCCCGTCTCGGAGGCCGCGCGTGACCAGGGGTACGACATCCTCATGGTCACCGACCCGAACGGGCCGTCGGCCATCCACCGCATCGCCGACTCCGACATGGTCGACGGCATCGTGCTGCTCGACGTGACGTTCGCGGACCCGCGACTCGCGGCCATCGAGGAGGTGCGCAAGCCGGCGTCGCTCATCGGGCTCCCGCGCGACCCGGTGGGGCTCGACGTGATCGACCTCGACTTCGGCGAGGCGGCCCGGATGCTCGTCGACCACCTGCACGAGCGCGGTCACCGCGAGATCATCCTGATCTCGCCGCCGCACCACGTCGTAGAGCGCGGCGGCTCGTACGTCTGGCGGTTCCGCGACGGCGCGGTGGAGCGGGCGGCGCGCTACGGCCTGCAGATCCACCCGTACTACGGCGAGTCGCGGCAGCCCGCCATCACCTCGTCGGTCAACGGCGTGCTCGACGCCCACCCGCAGGCGACTGCGCTGATCGTCCACAACGACGCGACCGTCGCCGCGCTGCCGGCGATCCTGCGCGACCGCGACGTGCGTGTCCCCGACGACCTGAGCGTCGTCAGCCTCTACTCGCGCGACTTCGGCGAGGAGTTCTCGCTCCCGTTCACCGCTGTCGAGTCGGCCGCGGCCGACCTCGGCCGGCGAGCGGTCGAACAGCTCGTCCGCCGCATCACCCGATCTCCGGACGCCGGACCTCCGGTCCTCCGGTTCGTGCCCCCCGTCATCACGGACAAGGGGAGCACACGCTGAATCGGATGCCGTCGGAGTCCTCCAGACTCTTCGCGTTCGAACCGATTCGACACCTGCGACACACGATTTCAGAGAGGAATACTGTGTTGAAAACCACGACTCAGCGCATCGGCGGGCTCGTCCTGGCCGCCACGCTCGTCGGCGCTCTCGCCGCCTGCTCCGGCGACGACACGACCGACGACACCGCGACCGACGGGACCGGCGACACCCAGCTCAGCGACATCAAGGTCTGGGACCCGTACCCGCAGTACGACGAAAGCTCCGACTGGGCGAAGTACGTCCAGTCCTGCGCGCCGGAGGGCACGACGATCACGCGCACCTCGGCCGCGACATCCGACCTGCTCAACGACCTGACGTCGGCGGTCAAGGAGGGCAACGCGCCCGACGTGATCATGCTCGACAACCCCGCGGTCCCCGACGCCGCGTCGTCGGGCCTGCTGGCCACCGCAGACGAGGTCGGCATCGACACGGACGGCTTCGACGCCAACCTCGCCGGCCCCGGCACCGTCGACGGCGAGACCTACGGCGTGCCGATCGGCGCCAACACGCTGGGCCTGTACTACAACGAGGACGTCCTGACGGAGGCGGGTGTGGACCCGGCAAGCATCACCAGCTGGGACACGCTGAACGACGCGCTCGCGAAGGTGACGGAGGCAGGCTTCAAGGGCATCACCTTCTCCGGCATCGCCGGCGAAGAGGGCGTCTTCCAGTTCCTCCCGTGGTTCTGGGGTTCGGGCGCGACGCTCACCGACCCGTCCACGCCGGAGGCGGTCGAGGCCGGACAGCTGCTGTCCGACTGGATCGGCAATGGCTACGCGCCGAAGTCGGCGCTGACGGACAACCAGTCGGCGTCGTGGGACCTGTTCCTCGGCGGCGACTACGCATTCGCCGAGAACGGCTCATGGTTCGCCAAGGCGGCCTCGGAGCTCACGGACTTCTCGGCGGTCGCCATGCCGCTGCCGGGCAAGGACGGCGGTGCCGCCCCGGCGCCGACCGGCGGTGAGTTCGTGCTCGCCCCGCTGCAGAAGGACGACGCGGAGGCGCACTACGCCAACGCCTCGGCGGTCATCTCCTGCCTCGTCGGCGACGAGAACCAGGTGAAGACGGCCGACGCGCTCGGCTACTTCGCGGCGAACGAGACCCTGAGGGCGGGTCAGATCTCGGCCGACCCGATCTGGGAGCCGTGGGCGACGTCGATCGAGAGCGCGCAGGGTCGAACGACGGACCTCGGGCCCGACTACACCGCGACCTCGGCCGCGATCTCCACAGCGCTGCAGGCCGCTCTCAACGCGGCCGGTGACGCCGACCAGGTGCAGGCCGCGTTCGACGCGATCGGCGGCTGACGACCAGGCGCGGCGGCCCGTTTCTCACGGGCCGCCGCGCGCACACCCCAGACCATCACGAGTGACGAACGGTGACTTCCGTGACGATCGAGACCCCCGCGCCCGCGACGAGAGTCGCGGCGAACCCGGCGCAGCCGCCGGGCCGACGCCGGCTGCGCCGCCTGCGGCCGACGACCTGGGCCGGGCTGGCGTTCGCGGCGCCGCTGCTCGTCTACCTGGTGATCTTCTACGCGTACCCGCTCGTCGAGAACGTCTCGATGAGCCTGCACCGGTTCACGCGCGCGACGTTCGTCACGGGTGAAGCGCCCTTCGTCGGGCTCGACATCTACCGCGAGGTGATCGGCTCGGCGCAGTTCTGGCCGATCGTGCGGCAGACCGCGATCTTCGTCGGCGCCTCGCTGTTCTTCCAGTACGTGATCGGGCTCGCACTCGCGGTGTTCTTCCAGCGGAGCTTCCGGCTCTCGAGCGTGCTGCGGGCGCTGTTCCTGGTGCCGTGGCTGCTGCCGATCATCGTCTCGGGCACGACCTGGCAGTGGATGATGGACGCGGACTCGGGGATCCTCAACCGGTTCCTCGCGATCTTCGGTGTCGACCCGGTCTGGTGGCTCAACGCCGAGAACTCACTGATGTCCGTGACGATCGCGAACATCTGGCTGGGCGTGCCGTTCAACCTCGTGATCCTGTACTCGGGTCTGCAGAACATCCCGACCCAGCTCTACGAGGCGGCGGCCCTCGACGGGGCGAACAGGTGGCGCCAGTTCTGGTCGATCACGTTCCCGCTGCTGAAGCCGGTCTCCGCGATCACCCTGCTGCTCGGGTTCGTCTACACGCTCAAGGTCGTCGACATCATCTGGATCATGACGTCGGGCACGGGCACGTCCCAGACGCTGGCGACCTGGGCCTACTCGATGGCCTTCGGCAAGGGGACAGCGGTCATCCAGTACTCGCAGGCGGCCGTCGTCGGCACGATCCTGCTCGTCGTCGCGCTGGTCATGGGGTTCGTCTACCTGGCCGTCCAGCGCAGGCAGGAGGACTGACCGGTGGAACCCCGTCAGCGCACCGCATGGAAGACCGCGGTCGGCCTCGTCCTGACCGCGATCATGCTGTTCCCCGTCTACTGGATGGTGAACGTCTCGCTCACCCCGCGCGAGGACATCCGCGACTCCGCGCTGTTCCCGCACCACCCGACCCTGGCGCACTACGGCGTCGTGCTCCAGGACCAGCTCCCTCACCTCGCGACGAGCATCGTCGTCGGGCTCGGGACGGTCGTGCTCACGCTGCTCGTCGCGGCACCGAGCGCGTTCGCGCTCTCGAAGCTGATGATGCCGGGCCGTCGGACGCTCAACTTCCTCCTCATCGTCGGACAGATGATCCCCGCGGTCGTCGTCGCGCTCGGCTTCTACACGATCTACTCCCGGCTGGGCGTGCTGGACACCCTGCCGGGGCTCATCGTCGCGGACTCGACCATCGCGGTGCCGTTCGGCGTCATGCTCTTCGCGACCTTCATGCTCGGCATCCCGCAGGAGCTGATGCAGGCCGCGCAGATCGACGGCGCGTCGCACTGGCGCTCGTTCCGGTCGGTCGTGCTGCCGATGTCGCGCAACGCCGCCGTGACGGTCGCGCTGTTCGCGTTCCTGTGGGCGTGGTCGGACTTCCTGTTCGCGTCCACGCTCAACCGCGAGGGAGGGCTGCTGCGCCCCATCACCATGGGGATCTACGACTACATCGGCTCCCAGAACCAGGAGTGGGGACCGATGATGGCGACCGCCGTCGTCGCCTCGATCCCCACTGCGATCCTGCTGGTCGTCGCCCAGCGCTACGTCGCCGCCGGCGTGACCGCCGGGGCAGTCAAGGACTGAGACCCACATGACCGAGCCCGCGGCCGTCGCGCTGCCCACCTTCGACCTCCGCGAGATCCCGTTCTCCGTGCGCGGGTCGTGGCTGAACCTGTCGCCCGTCGTCGCCCTCCACACGCACCGCGACGACGTCCACCTGGTCTCGCACCGCAACGGCATGCACGGCGTGCTGCGCTGCGAGCCCCAGCTCGACGGCGCCGCCGTTCCCACGACGTGGCGAGCCGATGCCGCGACGTTCGGTTGGTCGCACGGCGACGCGCACGTGACCGCGGTGTTCGACGGACCGCGCGCGCTGCGGCTGCGCGGGGTCGGCCTGGCGCTGCGGCTCGCGGACGCCGCCGGCGGTCTGACACCGTTCACCGGGACGTTCCTGTTCGTGGACGCCGTCGACGGCAGCGCCGTGTTCACGTCGTACGAGACCGGGCGCCGCTACCGCGTCGCCATGCTCGAGGGCGCAATGCGGGTCGAGGGCGCCGAGGCGCTCGGGGTTGCGCAGCGCGCGGTCGTCGTCGGCGCCGGGTGCGCGACGTGGGAGGCGACGCTCGAGGAGATCGACGCGGCCGCCGAGCCGTTCGTCCCCGCGCGCACGTTCGACGAGGCAGTGGCGGCCGTGGCCGCGACCTTCGTCGAGTACCTCGAGGCCGTCGCGCCGTGGCGGTCCGACGAGACGCCCGCGGCCGCTCTCGCGGCGTACGTGCTCTGGTCGGCGACCGTCGCCCCCGAAGGGCTCGCGACGCGGGAGTCGGTGCTGATGTCGATGCACTGGATGGACAAGCTCTGGAGCTGGGACCACTGCTTCAACGCGCTCGCGCTCGCTGCGGGCCTGCCCGATGCTGCGCTGGACCAGTTCCTCGCGCCGTTCGACCACCAGGACGCGACCGGCGCCTTGCCGGACTCGATCACCCACTCCGAGGTGCTCTACAACTACGTCAAGCCGCCGATCCACGGCTGGGCGCTGCGGCGCCTGCGCGCGCGGGCGGGTCGACCGCTCACGACGGCCGAGCTCACCGAGATCCACGGCGGGCTCGCCCGCTGGTCGCGGTTCTGGCTCGAGCGCCGGCGCGCGCCGGGGCATGCCTTGCCGTACTACCAGCACGGCAACGACTCGGGCTGGGACAACTCGACGACCTTCGACGTCGACCGGGTGATCGAGGCGCCCGACCTCGCCGGCTTCCTCGCGGTGCAGCTCGACGTCCTGGCCGAGCTGTCCGACGAGCTGGGGCTGGCCTCCGACGAGTGGCGCGCGGCGCGCGACGGCCTGCGCGAGGCGCTCGTGCGTGAGCTGTGGAACGGCCGCGAGCTCGTCGCGGTCGGCGCTCTCTCGGGCCGGACGAGCACCGCGACGAGCCTGCTCAACCTGTTGCCGCTGGTGCTGGGGGAGGCCCTGCCGGCCGACGTCCGGACCGCGCTCGCGACGCGTCTCGAGCGGCACCTCACCGACTTCGGTCCGGCGACCGAGCCCGTCGACTCACCGCACTACGAGGACGACGGGTACTGGCGCGGGCCGATCTGGGCGCCGTCGACCGCGCTCGTCGAGGACGGGCTGCGGGTATCCGGGTTCACCGCGCTCGCGGACACCGTCAGCGCGCGCTTCCGGGCGCTGTGCGAGCGCTCGGGCTTCGCAGAGAACTTCGACGCCCGCACGGGTGCGGGCCTGCGCGACCGCGCCTACACGTGGACCGCCTCCGTCTACCTGCTGCTCGCGGCCGATGCGGTGGCGGGCGGCTGAACCGTCGGCTCCGCCGCCCGCCTCCGCCCGGCCGTGGCGGTCAGCGGACGAGCTGGAAGCCCTTGTCCCAGCCCGTGGCGCCGCGGGCAGCGAGCGTGATCTGCAGGAAGCCGAACGCCTCGAGCTCGCGTGCGCGGCGCAGGGAGCCCGCGTCCACGACGGCGACCGGGCCGTCGAACGTCGCCGTGAACTTCGCCTTCGCGTCGTCGTCGCCCGCGACGAGCACGGTGACGGGCGCGCCGGCGAGCGTGCCGCCCACGAGCGCCGCGCCGAATGTTGTGTTGAAGGCCTTGACCACCTTCGCGGCCGGGAGTCGCTCGGCGAGCGCGGCCGTCTGCGACGAGTCCGCGGGCACGACGAGCGAGTCGAACGTGGCGAAGTCGACGGGGTTGGTGATGTCGACGACGACCTTGCCCGCGAGCTTGTCGCCGATCACGGCGAGCACGTCGTCGAGCGCGGGCCAGGGGAGGGCGAGCACGACGACCTCGCCGGAGATCGATGCGTCGATCGGGCCGGACGTGCCGCCGACCGGGCTCGCGACGGCGGCGGCCTTCGCCTCGTCGCGCGCCAGCACCTGGACGTCCGCGCCGGCCTTCGCTGCGATGCCCGCGATCGCCGCGGCCATCCCGCCGGCGCCGATGATCGTCACTGCGCTCATTTTCGTCTCCCGAAGATAGTTGCTGTTTCAAGTAACGGAGATCACGCTATCCCAAGGTACTTGTTGCGTCAACTAAAGCGTAGGGTGGTGACATGGCCCAGCACCTCGACCAGCACGTCGACCAGATCGCAGACCACGCGCCCGATGAAGCGACCGCGCCGTGGCTGACCGCGGACCAGCTGCGCGCGTGGCTCGGGCTCGTGTCGGTCGCCGAGCTGCTCCCGGTCCGCCTCGACCAGCAGCTCCAGCGGGACGCGGGGCTCACGCACTTCGAGTACATGGTGCTCGCGATGCTCTCCGAGGCGCCCGATCGCACGCTGCGCATGACGATGCTCGCCGCGCGCACGGACGCGACGCTGCCGCGCCTGTCGCACGTCGTGCGGCGGCTCGAGGAGCGCGGGCTCGTCGCCCGCTCGTCGTGTCCGTCCGACGGCCGCGCAACCAACGCGACGCTCTCCGACGAGGGCTACCGGGTCGTCGTCGGGGCCGCCCCCGGGCACGTCCGCGAGGCGCGACGTCTCGTCGTGGACGCGCTCGACGCGACGCAGATCGCCCAGCTCGAGGCGATCACGCAGCGCCTGCTCGAGCGGCTCGACCCGGATCGCCGGTTCTGTCCGGACCGCCCCGCCACACCTGACTCCCCGCACTGATCACCAGCAGTCACCTCGAAGAAGGAGAATTCCTGTGCCTACCTATGTCGTCACCGGCGCCACCGGCGCCTTCGGTCGCCACGCGATCGCCGCGCTGCTCGCCCGGGGCGTCGCGCCCGCCGACGTGGTCGCCGTCGTGCGCACGCCCGCCAAGGCCGACGACCTTGCCGCGCTCGGCGTGCAGGTCCGCGAGGGCGACTACGACCGCCCCGAGACGCTCGCGGCGGCCTTCGCCGGAGTGAGCCACCTGCTGTTCGTCTCGGGGAGCCAGATCGGCTCGCGCGTCCCGCAGCACCAGGCCGTGGTCGACGCGGCGGTCGCGGCGGGCGTCGGGCGCGTCGCGTACACGAGCATCCTGCACGCGGACACGACGACGAACCCGCTCGCTCCCGAGCACGTCGCCACCGAGGCGATGCTCGCGTCGTCGGGTCTGGCGCACTCGCTGCTGCGCAACGGCTGGTACGTCGAGCTCTACGCCGGGCAGGTCGGCCGGTACGTCGCGCAGGGCGAGATCGTCGGGGCGGCGCAGGACGGTCGGATCGCCGCCGCGCCGCGCGAGCAGTACGCGCAGGCGGCCGTCGCCGCGCTGCTGGGCGACGAGGGTGCCCGCGTGGTCCACGAGCTCGGTGGCGACGCGTTCACGTTGACGGACCTCGCCGCGGCGGTCGCCGCCGCCGCCGGAGAGCCCGTGGTCTACCGCGACATCACGGTCGACGAGCTCGCTGCCGGGCTCGAGGCCGCCGGGCTGCCCGCGCCCGCCGCGCGGATGTTCGCGGAGGTCGACGGCTCGATCGCGGCCGGCGCGCTGGACACGACGAGCGACGAGCTCGCGCGGCTGCTGGGCCACGCGCCCACGCCTGTCGCCGAGGTCGTCGCGCGCGAGGTCAACCCGGTCTGACCGGCCGACGGTGACGGCATGCCCGCTTTGTCGGGGGTGCCGTCACCCGATTGCCGACGCGCGACGAGAAGGCCTTGTCCGCAAGCCATGTGAGCGCTAACAATTCTCCAGATGCCCCGCACCGATGCGGTGGCGCGCGCGTCGACCGCACACGACGCCGATGATCTCAAGGAGGAGACCATGGCTCGCACTACTCGGTTGATCGCACTGACGGGACTGGTCGGAACACTCGCTATCACGCTGGGTGCATGCTCCGACGACGACCCGAGCACGTCCGACGCGGAGGCCACCGCCACCGCCCCCGCGGGTCCCGTGCGGATCGGTTTCGTCGCCGTCGGGCCCGAGGGTGCGTGGCGGACCGCGAACGAGCAGAACATCCAGGACACGTTCACGCCGGAGGCGGGTTTCGAGCTGACCTACGCGCCCGCGGTGGACCTCGACCAGCAGTCGCAGTTCGACGCGTTCGGCAAGTTCGTCGAGGACGACGTCGACGTGATCCTGCTGTCGGCGACCGAGGCGACGGGGTGGGAGTCCGTGCTCGGCTGGGCGCACACAGCGGACATCCCGGTGATCCTGCTCGACCGCGGCATCCAGCCGGACAACCGCGACCTGTACGTCACCCGGATCTCACCGGACAACGGCGAGGTCTCGCGCGCGGTCGCCGAGTGGGCCGTCGGGGCGTTCCCGGGCGGCGCGAACTACGTCACGCTCGAGGGCCCCGAGGGCGTGGGTGTGGTCGACGAGCGCAACGGAGGCTGGGACTCGGTGATGACGGCCCACCCCGAGTTCGTGGAGGTCGCCGCGAAGACCGCGAACTGGTCCCTGGAGGAGGGCAAGGCCGTCATGACCGAGATGCTCGCGGCCCACGACAACGACATCCAGCTCGTGTTCGCCCAGAACGACGAGATGGGTCTGGGAGCGGCACAGGCCGTCGAGGCGGCGGGCCTGACCCCCGGTGAGGACGTCAAGATCGCGACGATCGACGGCACCCGCGCCGCACTCGAGGCGCTCGCCGCGGGTCAGCTCAGCTTCGTCCACGAGTACAACCCGCTGTTCGGCGAGACCGCGCTCGAGGTGGTCGAGGCCGTCCTCGAGGACGGCATCGTCGGCTCCTACACGCAGGTGCCGAGCCAGGCGTTCGACTCGCCGAAGGCCGCCGCGGACGCCCTCCCGAACCGGCTGTACTGACCAGTTGCGACTAGCATCGGCCCCGGCGATGGATCCCGCCGGGGCCGATCAGTCGGTCCGAACCGCCGCTCGGCTGATGGTTCCTGCACCGTGAAGTCGCACGGGCAGGCCCGTGCGCGCGTGAGGAGGTCGGCGCCGTGACCGTCCCGCAGCCGCACCCGTCCCGTCTGACGGAGCTGGCCGGTGCGCCGGCCGTCGTCGGCGTCGTCCCCGGCCAGCCCGAGCTCGTGGCGCTCACGGCCGTCTCGTGGGCGCGCGCCGCGGGTTCGTCGGGACTGGTGTTCGCCTACGCCGACCCGGCGCGCTACGTCGTCGAGGAGCTGCCCGACGGCTCCGTGCGGCACGCCGACGTCGAGCCCGACGCGGGCGACGACAGCTGGCAGGAGCGCGCCGCGCAGATCGAGGCGTTCCTGCACGAGGTCGTCGACCCGAGCGGCGTGCCGTGGCGGTTCTGCTACCTCGCCGGCCGGCCGGACCGCGCACTCACGCACCTGGCCCGCGCCGTCGACGCGGGCGTCATCGTCGTCGGGACCCGCAGACCCGGCGTCCGCGCGGGCATCCGCGAGTTCGTCGACGGCTCGCTCGGCGTGCAGCTGTCGCACCACCAGCATCGGCCGGTGCTCGTCGTGCCCCTGTCGGTCGTCGACTGGAAGGAGCGGCTGGCGTGGGGGTGAGCGCGTCGCACCACCGTCCGCTGTTCGCCCGCCCGAGCCTGCTGCTGCTCGTGGTCGCCGGTGGCGCCGTGGGCACCGCCGTGCGATCGACGATCGAGGACCGCTACCCGCACGCGCCCGGCGGCTGGCCGTGGGCGACGTTCGTCATCAACGTCACGGGCTCGTTCCTGCTGGGCGCGCTCGTCGCGTGGCTCGCGCGCGGGGGTCCCGACGAGGGTCGGCGGCGGCAGGCCCGGCTCGGGCTGGGCACCGGGGTGCTCGGCGGCTTCACCACGTACAGCACGTTCGTCGTGGAGGCCGACACGCTGCTGCGGGACGGTCACGTGGGCATCGGGCTGGCGTATGCCGCCACCAGCGTCGCGCTCGGCGTCGCGGCCGCCGCCGGCGGCTTCCTGCTCGCCGGCCACCTGCGACGCCGGACGGCGGCGTCATGATCGTGCTCGTCGCGCTCGCGGGCGGGCTCGGCGCCGGGCTGCGGTTCGTCGTCGACGGCCTCATCGGACGTGTCAACCGCACGGGGCTTCCGCTCGGCACGTTCGTCGTGAACGTGACCGGGGCGTTCGCCCTGGGCCTGGTCACGGCCCTGGCGCTCGACCACACGGGCCTGACGGAGCTCAAGCTCGTCGTCGGGACCGGCATGCTCGGCGGCTACACCACCTTCAGCGCGGCCTCCGTCGAGGCGGTCACGATCGCCCGCCGCGAGGGCCCCCGCGCCACCCTCCTCGCGGCCCTCCACGCCACCGCGATGCTCGTCACGGGCCTGGCCGCGGCCGCCCTGGGCCTCGCGGTCGGCTGAGCACCGTGCAGCGGTGCAGGGTGAGCGGGGTGATGATCGGGGGATGAGTCGCACCGAGTCGTCCGTCCACCTTGTTGACGTTCCCTTCGCGCGGATGGACGGGACGACGACGTCGCTCGCCGAGTGGTCCGGCGACGTCGTGCTGATCGTGAACGTCGCGTCGCGGTGCGGCCTGGCGCCGCAGTACGCGACGCTCGAGCGGATGCAGAAGGAGTACGGTCCGCGCGGGTTCACGGTCCTCGGCTTCCCGTCGAACCAGTTCCTGCAGGAGCTGAGCTCGAACGAGGCGGTCCTGGAGTTCTGCTCGCTCACGTACGGCGTGACGTTCCCCGTGCTCGACCGGGTGCGGGTCAACGGCCGCCACACGCACCCGCTGTACGTCGAGCTGAAGAAGACGCCCGACGACGACGGCAAGGCCGGTCGGGTGACCTGGAACTTCGAGAAGTTCCTGGTGCTGCCCGACGGCACGGTCCGCCGGTTCCGCCCGCACACGGTGCCCGACGACCCGGCGATCGTCGGGCTGATCGAGGCGAACCTGCCGCGCTGAGCCGTCCCGGCGCGGGGTGCCGGCGCGCCGTCACAGGCGCGGGTCGACCGGCTCCGACTCGAGCGCGAGGACCGCGAAGACGGCCTGGTGCACGCGCCACAGGGGCTCGCCGGCCACCGCGCGGTGCAGCGCCTCGAGGCCCAGGGCGTACTCGCGCTGGGCCAGCGAGCGCTTGCGGCCCAGGCCGCGCGAGCGCAGGCGCTCGAGGTTGGCGGGCTCGGTGTAGTCCGGGCCGTAGATGAGGCGCAGGTACTCCCGACCGCGGACCTTGACGCCGGGCTGCACGACGCGCCGGCCCTGACGGACCAGGTTGGCGAGCGGCTTGACGACCATGCCCTCGCCGCCGGCCGCGGTCAGGCTCGTCCACCAGTCGACGCCCTGCGCGACCGACGCCGGGTCCGTGACGTCGACGACGAGCCGGCGGGTGGTCCGCAGCACGCCGGTCTCGTCGGCGGCGACGAGGGCGTCCGCGACGTCGAGGTGCCACAGGTGGTCGCGGGTCTCGAACGTCGCACCCCCCGCGCCGACGCCCGCCGCGAGCACCTGGAACGGCGCCAGGTGCACGCCCGTCAGGCCGTCGGTCGGCCAGACGTAGCGGCGGTACGCGGCGCCGAAGGCGTCGGCGTTCGCGGCGCGGGCGGTCGTGCGCGCCAGGAGGTCGGCCACCGGCAGGTCGCGGTCGCGGGCGGTGATCAGGGCCTCGACGGCGGCGCGGGTCGATGCGCGCGCGGCCGCACCGACCGCTGCGTACTGCTCGCGCAGCAGCTCACCGGCCTTGAGCGACCAGGGCAGCAGCTCGGCGTCGAGCAGCAGCCAATCGGCCGGCGCGGCCTGCGCGGCGTCGTCGGTCTGCGCGGCATCGCCGATCTGCGCGGCGAGGTCGGTCTGTGCGGTGGCCTGACCGAGGCGCGTCCACAGGTCGGCGCGGTCGGCGGCGGCGCGGACGGTCGCCAGGAGCTGTTCGGCTCGCTCGTCGGAGAAGAACGGGCGGCCCGTGCGCGTGTGGACCACGCCCGTGCTGCCCGCGGGCAGCGCGAACCGGTCGGCGGCGACGCGGGCGTCGCGGCAGACCAGCACCACGGCGCGCGAACCCATGTGCTTCTCCTCGCAGACCACCGCGGTGACGCCGTCGGCGGCGTACCCGGCGAACGCCTGCGCGGGGTGCTCGAGCAGGTCGCCGTCGGGCGCGGTCGCGCACGGGCTCATCGTCGGCGGCAGGTACAGCAGGTGGCGCGGGTCGGTCGCGAACCGGCTCATCACCTCGAGCGCGCCCGCGGCGTTCTCGGGCGCGATCGTGACCCGGCCGAGCAGCGACGTCTCGACGACGCGCGCGCCGAGCACGTCCTCGAGGTCCAGCACGCCGGGGTCACGGCCGTTCGTCGCGCTGTTCGTCGGGCTGGCCGTCGGATCAGCAGTCGGATCAGCCGTCGGCAGGAACGGGCGCGCCGGGGCGTACCACTCGCGCTCGGCCGGGACCTGGACGAGCTCCTTCTCCGGGTAGCGCAGCGCGGACAGCTTCCCGCCGAACACGCAGCCCGTGTCGAGGCACATCGTGCCGTTCACCCAGACCGCCTCGGGCGTCGGGGTGTGGCCGTAGAGCACCATGGCGCGGCCGCGGTAGTCGTCCGCCCACGGCAGCCGCACCGGCAGGCCGTACTCGTCGGACTCGCCCGTGGTGTCCCCGTACAGCGCGAACGAGCGCACGCGCCCGGACGCGCGGTTGTGGAAGGACTCCTTGAGCCCCGCGTGCGCGACGACGAGGCGGCCCTCGTCGAGCACCAGGTGCGCGACGAGGCCGTCGCAGAAGTCGCGCACCTCGCGTCGCCAGCCCTCGGGCTCGGCAGCGAGCTGCTCGAGCGTGCCCGCGAGGCCGTGCGAGGTCTGCACCGCGCGGCCGTCCAGCGCGCGCACCAGCTTGGCCTCGTGGTTGCCGGGCACGGCGAGCGCGTGCCCGGCCGCGACCATGCCCATCGCGAGCCGCAGCACGCCCACGGAGTCCGGGCCGCGGTCCACGAGGTCGCCGAGGAGCACGACGCGCCGCCCGTCCGGGTGCACGGCGTCGACCGGCCGGCCCGCCTCGTCGCGCACCAGCGCGTAGCCGAGCCGGTCCAGCAGCGCCTCGAGCTCGCCGCGGCAGCCGTGCACGTCGCCGATCACGTCGAACGGGCCGTGCTCGTCGCTGCGGTCGCTGCGCAGCGGGCGCCGCCCGATCCTCGCCGCCGCGATCTCGTCGGGCCCGTGCAGCACGTGCACCGTGCGGAACCCCTCGCGGCCCAGCCCGCGCAGCGAACGTCGCAGCTGGTCGTGCTGACGCTTCACGACGTGCGCACCGAAGTCGCGGTCCGCGCGGGCCTCGTTGCGCTCGACGCACACGCCGGCCGGCACGTCCAGGACGATCGCGACCGGCAGCACGTCGTGCGCGCGGGCGAGCTCGACGAGCGCACGGCGGGCGTGCGGCTGCACGTTCGTCGCGTCGACGACGGTGAGCAGGCCGGCCGAGAGCCGAACACCCACGACGTGGTGCAGCAGGTCGAACGCCGCGTCGGTCGCGCCCTGGTCGTTCGGGTCGTTCGAGACGATGCCGCGGCACTCGTCGGAGCTCACGGTCTCGTAGGGCCCGAACTGCGCGGCGGCGAACGTCGACTTGCCCGAGCCGGAGGCGCCGACGAGCACGACGAGGGACAGCGACGGGACGTCGATCGTGGTCATCGGGTGCCTCCTGCCGTCTCGGTCGTCGGTGCTGCGGGGCGGTCGCGCCGGCGGAAGACCGCGAGCTGCGTGGGCGGCCCCACCTCGTCGTCGTCGGGACCGACGGGCCGGAACGTGACGTCGTAGCCGTACGCGCCCGCCGCGGCCCGTGCCCATGTCCGGAACTGCGCGCGGGTCCACTCGAACCGGTGGTCCGGGTGGCGCATCGAGCCCGCGGCGAGCTGCGGGTAGCGCACGTTGTGCTCCGCGTTCGGCGTGGTCACGACGAGCGTGCCCGGCCTGGCCGCGCCCAGCACGGCGCGCTCGAGCGCGGGCAGCCGCGGCGGGTCGAGGTGCTCGACGACCTCCATGAGGACCGCGGCGTCGAAGCCCGCGACGCGTGCGTCGACGTACGTGACCGACGACTGCGCGAGCACGACCCGGGCGCGCACGCGCTCCGGGAACGCGTCGACCCGGCGTGCGGCACGCTCCAGCGCGCGCGTCGAGACGTCCGTGCCGAGCACGCGGGCGTAGCCGTCCTCGAGCAGCCGCACGAGCAGCGCACCCTCCCCGCAGCCGAGGTCGACCACGCTGCTCGCGCCGGACTCGCGCACCGCGGCGAGCACCGCGTCGTGGCGGGCGTGCACGAGCAGCGCCTGGGCGGGTGCTGGTGCCGGCGTCGTCGCGGCGGTCTCGTCGGAACCGGTGCCGGTGGTGGCCGCGGGTTCGTCGTCGGCAGCGGGTTCGTCGTCGGGTGCGGCGAGGTCGTCGACCTCCGCGAGGCGCGCGAGCGCGGACTGCGCGAGCCGCGAGCGGCGCGCGAGGTAGCGGTGCGCGATCTCGGACTGGGCGGGGTGCGTCGCGAGCCACGTACCGCCGACACGCACCAGCTTGTCGACCTCGTCGTCGCCGACCCAGTAGTGCTTGTTCGCGTCCAGCGCCGGCAGCAGGACGTACAGGTGCGCGAGCGCGTCCGCGAGGCGCTGCGCCCCGCGCAGCCGCAGGTCGACGTAGCGCGAGTCGCCCCACTGCGGGACGTCGGGGTCGAGCGGCAGCGCGGTCGCCGTGACGTCCCAGCCCAGCGGCTCGAACAGGCGTCGCGCCGCGTCCGGACCGCCGGCGCACGCGGCCACGGGCAGGTGCACGTCGAGGGGCCACACCCGGTCGACCAGGTCCGGCCGCGTGTCGCAGCGGCCCGCGAGCGCGGTGGCGAACACCCGCCGCAGCGCGACCGCGAGCTGCGAGGCCGCGACGTACGGCCGGTCGTTGACGTACTGCGCGAGCGCGAACGGCTCGCGCCCGCCCTTGCCCCGCACCAGCGCGACCGGGTCGACCTCGAGCAGCAGCGCGACAGTGCACACCTCGTCGTCGGAGCGCGGGTACAGGACGTGCGCCGTGCCCGACGAGACGTCGAACGACTGCACGCGCGCGGGGTGCTTGTGCAGCAGGTACCCGAGGTCGTCGGCGGGCACGCCCGCGCCGCCGGTCGCGGTCAGGGTGAGCAGCACCCCGGCATCCTCGCACCGGGCGGGCGTGCGGCGCCCGGGGTTTGTGGATAACCCTCAGACCGGCAGCGCGTGCGCGATCGGGACGCCCGGGCGGTAGGCGAGGTGGCGGTACGTCGGCGCGTCGAGCACGCACAGGTCGGCGCGTGCGCCGATGCGCAGGTGCCCGACGTCGTCGCGGCGCAGGGCGTGCGCGCCGCCGAGGGTCGCCGCCCGCACGGCCTGGTCGGTCGTCATCCGCAGGTGCGCGACGCCCAGCGCCACCATGAGGGGCATCGACGTCGAGAAGCACGTGCCCGGGTTGCAGTCGGTGGCCAGCGCCACCTCGACACCCGCGTCGAGCAGGCGGCGCGCGTCGGGGAACGGCGACCGCGTGGACAGCTCGACGCCGGGTAGCAGCGTCACGACGGGGCCGCCGTGGCCGGCGGCGTCGGCGAGCGCGGCGACGTCGGCGTCCGTCAGGTGGGTGCCGTGGTCGAGGCTCGCCGCGCCGAGCTCGACGGCCAGCCGCGCGCCGGGTCCAGGGCCGAGCTGGTTGCCGTGCACGCGCAGGCCGAGGCCGGCGCGCGCCGCGGCCGTGAGCACCGTGCGCGCCTCGTCCTCGTCGAACGCGTGCGGCGAGGACGGCTCGCAGAAGACGTCCGCCCAGCGGGCGTGCGGCGCGCACGCGTCGAGCATCGGCCCGACGACGAGCGCGACGTAGTCGGCCCGGTCCACGCCGGTCGGCACGACGTGCGCCCCCAGGAACGTCGTCTCGGCGGTGACCTCGCCCGCGAGCCGCAGCAGCCGCGCCTCGGTCGGCACGTCGAGCCCGTAGCCGCTCTTGACCTCGAGGGTCGTCGTGCCCTGCGCGTGCGCCTCCGCGACGAGCGCGGCGAGCCGGGCGCGCAGCTCGTCGTCCGTCGCGGCACGCGTCGCCGCGACCGTACGTTCGATGCCGCCGCCGGTGTACGGCGCGCCGGCCATGCGCGCCTCGAACTCGTCGGAGCGGTCTCCCGCGAACACGAGGTGCGTGTGCGAGTCGACGAAACCGGGCAGCACCGCGCGGCCCCCGAGGTCGCGCGCGCGGTCCGCGGCGGGCGCCGCGCTCGCGGGCCCGACCCACACGACGACCCCGTCCTGCACGACGAGCGCCGCGTCCCTCAGCACGCCGAGCGGTCCGGCGAACCGTTCGTCGTGCGTGACGAGCTCGCCGATGCCGGTGACGAGGCGGGCCGTCATCGGCCCGGCCCGTCGTCCGCGGCGCGCCAGGCGGCGTCGATCGCGCGCGTGAGCAGCGCGCCGACGTCGCCGAGGGTGTGCCGTCCGGCCGAGACCCGCACGACCCCGCCGACCACGACGGTGTCGACGTCCGACGAGCCCGCGACGAGCACGAGCTGCGCCGGGTCGACCCCGGCCGTGCGGGGCGTGTCGGTCCGGACCGCGACGAGGTCCGCGGGCGCGCCCGCCTCGATGCGCCCGCCGGACGGGTCGCCAAGGGCGCGGTGCCCGCCGGCGGTGAGCAGCTCGACGAGCGCGGCCGGGGCGAGCACGCCGCGCTCCTGCCGGGCGATCCGCTCGTGCAGCTCGACGTCACGCGCCTCGGCGAGCAGGTCGGCGCGCACGTGCTGGTCGGAGCCCACCGCGAGGCGCACGCCGGCCGCGCGCAGGGCCGCGCCCGGGGCGAGGCCGTCGCCCAGGTCGCGCTCGGTCGACGGGCACAGGCAGGCGCCGCCGCGCGCCGCGCCGAGCAGCGCGACGTCGTCGGGCGTCACGTGCACGGCGTGCACGACGGTGGTCGCGGCGCCGAGCACGCCGGCGTCGGCGAGCACGCGCGTGGGTGTGACCCCGTACGCCGCGAGGCACGCCTCGTTCTCCGCGCGCTGCTCGGACAGGTGCACGTGCAGGGGCAGGGCGCCGGCGCGGGCCACCTGCGCGACGTCCGCGAGCGCGGCGCGGGGCACCGCGCGCACCGAGTGGATCGCCGCGCCGACCCGCAGCGTGGCGTCGGGGCGCAGCGCGTCGACCCGCGCCGCCCACGCGTCGACGTCGGCGTCCCCGAACCGCCGCTGCGGCCCCTCGAGCGGGACGCCGATGCCGCCCGCGAGGTAGGCGGTGTCGAGCAGCGTGACGCGCAGCCCGGCGTCGTGGGCCGCCTGGCGCAGCGCGTCGGCCATGACGTTCGGGTCGTCGTAGGGCGTGCCGCCGGGCGCGTGGTGCAGGTAGTGGAACTCGCCCACGGCGGTCACGCCCGCGAGCACCAGCTCGGCGTAGGTCGCGCGTGCGAGCTCGAGGTACGTGTCGGGCGTCAGCGTCGCGGCCAGGGCGTACATGCGCTCGCGCCAGGTCCAGAACGTGCCGCCGTCGGCGTGGGTGCGCCCGCGCAGCGCGCGGTGGAAGGCGTGCGAGTGGGCGTCGGCGAAGCCCGGCAGGACGACGCCCGGCAGGCGGTGGTCGGCCGGACCGGGCGGCGTCCCGGTGGTCACGGCGGCGATCCGGCCGTCGGGGCCTGCCTCGACGCGCACGTCGCGCGCGAGGCCGGCCGGCAGCCACGCGGCCGCCGCCCAGAACGCCGTGGTGCCCGGGCCCGGGGGGCTCATGACGGTTCCCGGGTCAGCAGGTGCTCGAGGGCCGCGGTCAGCGCGTGCACGCCGGTCAGGCAGTCGGCCTCGTCGGCGGACTCGGCGGGCGCGTGCGAGACGCCGGTCGGGTTGCGGACGAACAGCATCGCCGTCGGGACGCCCGCCGCCGCGAGGATGCCCGCGTCGTGACCGGCGCCCGTGCCGAGCCGCGGCGGCGTGAGGCCCGCCGAGCCGAGCGCGCCCGCGACGGCGTCGGCGAGGTCCGCGTCCAGCACGGTCGCCGCGGTCCACGACTCCTGCGCCGGTTCGTCGGCCTCGAGCTCCGCGAGGACCGCCCGCACGCGCGCCTCGTCGTCCGCGCGCACGTCGAGCCACGCGGTGACCTGCGAGGCGATCGCGTTGACGCCGTTCGGCTCGACGCGCACCTTGCCCACGGTCGCGAGCGCCCCGGCGTCGGTCGCGGCGGCCCGCGCGCGCTGGACGAACGACGCGAGGTCGAGCATCGGGTCGCGGCGGTCGGCGAGCGGCGTCGTGCCCGCGTGGTTGGCCTCGCCGCGCAGCTCGACGCGCCACCGGCCGTGCGGCCAGATCAGGCTCCCGACGCCCACGGGGTCGCCGCTGTGCACGAGCCCGCGGCCCTGCTCGACGTGCAGCTCGACGAACGCGCCCACGCGGGCCAGGGCGGCCGGGTCCGCGCCGAGCGAGGCCGGGTCGCGCCCGGCCGCCCGCAGCGCGTCGGCCATCGTCGTGCCGTCCGCGTCGCGCAGCCCGCGCGCACGGTCGGCGTCGAGCGCGCCCGTCAGCAGCCGCGAGCCCGCGCACGCGACGCCGAACCGCGCACCCTCCTCGTCGACGAAGCATGCGACGCCCAGCGGTCGCACGGGCCGCACGCCCCGCGCGCGCAGCTCGTCGAGCGCCGCGAACGCGCTGACCACGCCGAGCGGGCCGTCGAACGCGCCGCCGCCCGGCACGGAGTCCAGGTGGCTGCCGGTGACGACGCCCGGCGTCGCGTCGGGGTCGCCCCACCAGGCCCACAGGTTGCCCGCGCGGTCCGTGTCCACGTCGAGCCCGCGCGCGGTGGCCTCGCCGACGAACCACTCGCGCAGCGTCCGGTCCTCGCGCGTCCAGGCGAACCGGTGGTACCCGGCGCCGTCGGGTGCGCGGCCGACCGGCGCGAGGTCGTCCCACGCGCGGCGGAACGTCGTCGCGCTCACGCGTCGCCCTCCGGCGTCGACCCCTCGCGCATCGGCACCCGCAGGCCGTGCGCGTCCGCGACCTGCTCGGCGCGCGCGTAGCCGGCGTCGACGTGCCGCAGCACGCCCATGGCCGGGTCGTTGGACAGCACGCGCGCGAGCTTGTGCGCGGCGAGCGCGGTGCCGTCCGCGACGCAGACCTGGCCGGCGTGGATCGAGCGGCCCATCCCGACGCCGCCGCCGTGGTGCAGCGACACCCAGGTGGCCCCCGACGAGGCCGCGACCAGCGCGTTCAGCAGCGGCCAGTCGGCGATCGCGTCCGAGCCGTCGGCCATCGCCTCGGTCTCGCGGTACGGCGAGGCGACCGAGCCCGCGTCGAGGTGGTCGCGCCCGATCACGAGCGGCGCGCGCACGTCGCCGGACGCGACGAGCTCGTTGAACCGCAGGCCGGCGCGGTCCCGCTCGCCGTGCCCGAGCCAGCAGATCCGCGCGGGCAGCCCCTGGAACGCGACCCGCTCCTGCGCCGCGCGGATCCAGCGGTGCAGGTGGTCGTTCTCGGGGAACAGCTCGAGCACGGCCTCGTCGGTGCGGGCGATGTCCTGCTCGTCGCCCGAGAGCGCGGCCCACCGGAACGGCCCCTTGCCCTCGGCGAACAGCGGCCGGATGTAGGCGGGGACGAAGCCGGGGAAGTCGAACGCGCGGGCGAACCCGCCGCGCCGCGCCTCGTCGCGGATCGAGTTGCCGTAGTCGAACACCTCCGCGCCGGCGTCGAGGAACCCGACCATCGCCTCCACGTGCCGCGCCATCGACTCGCGCGCACGGTCGGTGAACTCGGCGGGCCGCGCGGCGGCGTACGCGGCCCAGTCGGCGACGTCCACCCCGACCGGCAGGTAGGACAGCGGGTCGTGCGCCGAGGTCTGGTCGGTCACGACGTCGACCTCGACCCCGCGCCGCAGCAGCTCGGGCAGCACCTCGGCCTGGTTCCCGACGACGCCGACGGACAGCGCCACACGGTCGCGTCTCGCGGCGAGGACCAGCGCCAGCGCCTCGTCGAGCGAGCCCGCGACGCGGTCGAGGTAGCGGTCGTGCGCGCGACGCCGCAGGCGGGCCTCGTCGACGTCGACGATCAGGCACGTGCCGCCGTTGAGCGTGACCGCGAGCGGCTGCGCGCCGCCCATGCCCCCGCATCCCGCGGTGACGGTCAGCGTCCCGGCGAGCGTGCCGCCGAAGCGCTGCGCCGCGACCGCCGCGAGCGTCTCGTACGTGCCCTGCAGGATGCCCTGCGTGCCGATGTAGATCCACGAGCCGGCGGTCATCTGCCCGTACATCGTCAGGCCGAGCTGCTCGAGCCGGCGGAACTCCGGCCACGTCGCCCAGTCGCCGACGAGGTTCGAGTTGGCGATCAGCACGCGCGGCGCCCACTCGTGCGTGGTCAGCACCCCGACGGGCTTGCCGGACTGGACGAGCAGCGTCTCGTCGTCGCCGAGCGTCGTCAGGGTGCGCACGATCGCGTCGTAGGCGTCCCACGAGCGCGCGGCGCGGCCCGTCCCGCCGTACACGACGAGGTCGTCGGGCCGTTCGGCGACCTGGGGGTCGAGGTTGTTCATCAGCATCCGCAGCGGCGCCTCGGTCTGCCAGCTGCGGGCGGTCAGCGCGGTGCCGCGCGCCGCGCGCACGGGGCGGGGGCCGGTCATCGGTCCTCCTTCGGGGTGGCGGTCGTCCTGGTGGCGGTGCTCCGGGCGGCGTCGTCGGCCGCGGCGAGCACCGCGCCGGTCCCGACGAGCGAGGCGACGGACTCGAGGTCGGGGGAGAGCTGCCGGTCGGGCCCCGGTCCCGCGACGCCGTGCGCGCGCAGCAGGTCGCGGACGGCACCCGTCGCGGGGGAGGGCTCGAGCGGTGCGCGCAGGTCCAGCGCGCGGGTCGCCGTGAGCACCTCGATCGCAAGCACGCGCGTGAGGGCGTCGACGGCCCGGCGCAGCTTGCGCGCGGCGTGCCAGCCCATCGAGACGTGGTCCTCCTGCATCGCCGACGACGGGATCGAGTCGACGCTCGCGGGTACCGCGAGGCGCTTGAGCTCGGAGACCAGCGCCGCCGCCGTGTACTGCGCGATCATCAGCCCGGAGTCGACGCCCGGGTCGTGCGCGAGGAACGCCGGCAGCCCGTGGCTGCGGGACACGTCGAGGAACCGGTCGGTGCGCCGCTCGGACATGCTCGCGACGTCGGCCACCGCGATCGCGAGGAAGTCGAGCACGTACCCGACCGGGGCGCCGTGGAAGTTGCCGTTGGACTCGACCCGCCCGTCGCGCGTCACGACGGGGTTGTCCACGGCGGCCGCGAGCTCGCGCTCCGCGACCGCACGGGCGTGCGCGGCGGTGTCGCGCGCCGCGCCGTGCACCTGCGGCGCGCAGCGCAGCGAGTACGCGTCCTGCACGCGCGTGCACTGCGGCCCGCGGTGGCTCGCCATGATCCCCGAGCCCGCGAGCAGCGCCCGCAGGTGCGTGGCGGACGCGGCCTGGCCCGGGTGCGGCCGCAGCGCCTGCAGGTCGTCGGCGAACGCGGCGTCCGTGCCGAGCAGGCTCTCGACGCTGAGCGCCGCGGCGACGTCGGCAGTCGCGAGGAGCCGGTCGAGGTCGTGCAGCGCGAGGACGAGCTGCCCGAGCATCCCGTCGGTCCCGTTGATGAGCGCGAGGCCCTCCTTCTCGGCGAGCACGACCGGCTCGAGGCCGGCCGCGGCGAGGGCCTGGGCGGCGGGGACGAGCGTGCCCGTCGCGTCGCGGACGTCGCCCTCGCCGATCAGCGCGAGCGCGCAGTGCGCCAGCGGCGCGAGGTCGCCGGAGCAGCCCAGCGACCCGTACTCGCGCACGACCGGCGTGATGCCGGCGTCGAGCATGGCGGCGTACGCCCGCGCGGTCGCGACCCGGACGCCGGTTCGGCCGGTCGCGAGCGTGGAGAGGCGCAGCAGCATCAGCGCACGCACCACCTCGCGCTCGACCTCGGCGCCCGTGCCCGCGGCGTGCGAGCGGACCAGGCTGCGTTGCAGGTCGGCCCGGCGCCCGGCGGGGATGGACCGGGTGGCGAGCGCGCCGAACCCCGTCGAGACGCCGTAGTGGGGCTGCGGGTCCGCGGCCAGCGCGTCGACCACCGCCCGGCCCGCCGCGATCGCGTCCAGCGCCGCGTCGGACAGCCGCACGCCGGCGCCGTGCCGGGCCACCGCGACGACGTCCTCGACGGATACCGCCCCGATGTCGACGACGCGGGCCGGGCGGGCCGTCTCGGCAGGGGTGAGGGATGCCGTGCGCGGGCTCATCCCGCCATGACACCGCCGGGCGGGGCACGTGACCCCCACCCGGCGATGGAAACTGTCTGGTATCCCAGACGGACGGCGTCAGGGCGAGGTGACGAGCTCCTGCTCGAGCTCGAACCCGGCCGCCTCGACGGTGTCCGTGCTGCTGGACCCCCTGTCGCGGGGGATGAGCAGCACCACCGCTGCGCCGACGGCGGCCGCGACGGCGCCGATGAGGAAGCACAGCCGGAACGCGTCGTGCGTCGGGATCTCGACCGGACCGAGCGTCATGGTGCGGCTGGTCAGCACGACCGCCATCACGGCGCCGGCGATCGTGGTCCCCACCGAGCGCATCAGGCTGTTGACGCCGACGCTCGACGCCGCCGCCTCGTCCGGGACGTTGGACAGGATGAGCGTGGGCATCGCGGCGTACCCGATGCCCACGCCCGCCGAGGCGATGCACGACGCGAGCAGGAGCTCCCACGGCGCGTTCGTCAGGAACACCGCCGTCAGGTAGCCGCCGGCGAGGACGAAGGCGCCGATCGCGAGCGTGACGCGGGCGCCGAGATCCGTGAGGAGCTTCGCCGACACCGGCGCGAACGCCATCATCATCAGGCCGCCGGGCGCCATCCACAGGCCGGCCTGCAGGATCGTCTGGCCCAGGCCGTAGCCCGTCGCCGTCGGCATCTGGAGCAGCTGGGGGACCACGATCGACTGCGCCATCATGCCGAAGCCGATGAGCAGGCCGGCGAGGTTCGTCAGAAGTACGGGTCGCTGCGCCATCGTGCGCAGGTCGACGAGCGGATCGTGATGCCGCAGCTGGTACCAGCCCCAGACCAGCAGCACGACGACGCCGCCGCCGATCATGCCGATCGTCGTCGCGGAGCCCCAGCCCCAGTCCTTGCCCTTGGAGATGCCGACGAGCACGCTCACCAGCCCGACCGCGAGGCCCGCCGCACCGAGCCAGTCGACGCGCCCGGGGTGGGCGTCGTGCACGTGCGGCACGAGCAGCGCGGTGAGCGTGAGCATCACCGCGGCGAGGCCGGCCGAGATCCAGAACAGCATGTGCCAGTCGTTGTTCTGCGCCACCCACGCGGCCAGGGGGAGCCCCAGCGCGCCGCCGACGCCGAGCGTCGCGGAGACGCCGGCGACCGCGGTGTTCACGAGGTGACGCGGCGCGATCTCGCGGACGAGCGAGATCGCGACCGGGATGTAGCCCATGGCCATGCCCTGCAGGACCCGCCCCGCCAGGACGAACCCGAGGCTGTCCGACACCGCGCACACGAGCGAGCCGACGACGAGCAGCGCGGCGGTGCACACGAGGACGGGCTTCTTGCCGTACAGGTCGGCGAGACGTCCGGCCAGCGGCATCGAGATGGCGCCGCCGAGCAGCGTCGCGGTGAGCACCCACGAGGCGTTGCTCGCCGTGGTGCCCAGTAGCTCCGGCAGCTCGGACTGGATGGGGATGACGAGCGACTGCATCAGCGCGGCGCACAGGCTCGAGAAGCAGAGGACCGCGATGGCCCAGACCGCTCGGCGGTCGGCGTCCGCGCGCGGAGCGCGCGCAGGCAGCACGGAGTTCATGAGGATCCTTCGTCGGGAGAGAGCAATGTGTAACTTGCACATCGACTGATGTATATTACATATGTCAGATCCCGACGACGTCAAGCCAGGAGCAAGGTGCCGATGGTCACAGAACCCGCCGGTGGCGCTGCGATGCCGCGCGAGCGCCGCGCCGCCCGGCTGCTCGGCCTCATCTCGCGCCACCAGCACGTCGCGCGCCAACGCAACCGGCTCAACACCGCCGAGCTGCGGATCCTGTGGCTGCTCACCGACGGTCGCCCGCGGACGCTGCGGGTGCTCTCGGAACACCTCGGTCTCGAGCAGTCGACCGTGAACCGGCAGGTCAACGCCGCGATCGACGCGGGGTTGCTCCGGCGCTTCAGTGCTCCGGGCCACACGGCCAAACTCCTCGAGCCGACGCCGGAGGGCGTCCGCCAGCTCGAGGAGGACATGGCCGGACCGCTCGGCGCGGCCGACCGCGCGCTGGACGCGATCGGCGAGGACGCCGACCACTTCCTCGACGTGCTCGAGCGGTTCGTGACCGCGTACGGCGCTGAGGTCAATGCGCTGTCGATGGGCGACGGCGCCGATGCCGACGCCGCTGCAACGATCGAGCGGGAGGCGCCATGACCGGCAGCGACAGGGTGCCCGCCGCCGACGCGACGCTCCGGGTGCTGCGCTACCTCTCGCACACCGGCCCGGTGCCCGCCGCGGAGCTGGCGCGCGCGCTCGACCTGCCCCGGTCGACCACGTACCACCTGCTGGCCGTGCTCGCGGGGCACGGTTTCGTCGTGCACCTGCCCGACGAGCGACGCTACGGACTCGGCGTGAGCGCGTTCGAGCTCGGGTCCGCCTACTCGCGCCAGGCGCCCCTGGCGCGGGCCGCGCGCGCACCGCTGGCCCGGCTCGTCGACCACGTCGGGCAGAGCGCGCACCTCGCGGTCCTGCACGGGCGGGAGGTGGTCTACGTCGTCGAGGAGCGCGCCGCGGGGCGGCCGCCGCTGGTCACCGACGTGGGCGTGCGGCTGCCCGCGCACCTGACCGCGAGCGGCCGCGCGATCCTCGCCGGACTGCCGTCGGCGCAGGTCAGGGCCCTGTTCCCGGACCGTGCCGCGTTCGTCGACCGCACGGGCGTGGGGCCGACGCGCCTGTCCGAGCTGCGCGCGGTGCTCACGGAGGTCCGCCGTCGCGGCTGGGCGCGCGAGGACGGCGACGTCACCCCGGGCCTCGCGTCGGTGGCCGCCGCGGTGCACGACCACACCGGCTTCCCGGTGGCCGGGCTCGCCGTGACGTTCGCGCAGGACGACGTCGACCAGGCCGGCGTGGACCGGCTCGCGTCGGCCGCGCTGCGCGCCGCCGACGACCTCACCCGTCGGCTCGGCCCGCGCTCCTGACCCGCCCGTCGGCGCGGCTCAGGCCCGGGCGTCGATCGCCCGCTCCATGAGCTCGATCACCTCGACGCTCGTGGTGGGGTCGACCGGCAGCGGTCCGCCGTCGCGCAGCGCCGCGGCGAGCTCGCGGTAGAACGCGGGGTAGTCGCCCGCCGCCTTCGGCACGTGCCGCACGGTGTCGGGCGAGACGACCGCGATCGTCGGGTGCTCGCCGTGGATGCCGTACGCGGGGTCGTCGGGCACGACGCCGTCGGCGAGCTGAGGCTCCTGCGGGTCGAGACCCCACGACGTCGCGACCGCGCGCCGCCCCGTGACGCGGAACCGCGGCCGCTGCTCCGGCAGGACGACGCTCATCCACAGCCGGCTGCGGACGCCGGACCGGTGGGTGAGCGCCACGAACGAGTCGTCGTCGTTCACCGCGCCCGCGCGCCGCTGGTCGAGCTCGGCGTGGATCGACTCGACCGGGCCGAAGAGCGCGATCGCCTGGTCGATCAGGTGCGGCCCGAGGTCGAACAGGACGCCGCCGCCGTCCGCGAGGGGCAGCCGGTCCCGCCAGGACGCGCCGATCGTCGGGCTCCACCACCCGAACGCCGACTCGAACTGCAGGACCTCGCCGAGCTCGCCACCGGCGACCAGGTCGCGCACCGTGCGGAAGTCGCCGTCCCAGCGCCGGTTCTGGAAGACGGTCAGCCGCCTGCCCAGCTCACGCGCGTGCACGACGAGCGCGGCGGCTTCCGCGGAGCGCGGCGCGAGCGGCTTGTCGACGACGACGTCGACGCCGCCCTCCAGGAGCCGTCGCGCCAGCGCGACGTGCGAGTCGTTCGGCGTCGCGACGACCGCGAGATCCGGCACGCGCCCGTCGCGCAGCAGCGCGTCGAGATCCGGCACGACCCGTGCGCCGGGATACCGCGCGCTCGCGGCGGCGACGCGCTCGTCGCTGCTCGTGACGATCGCGTCGAGCGAGTAGTCGGGGTCGGCGTCGATGAGCGGGGCGTGGAAGACGCGGCCGGCCAGACCGAAGCCCACCACCACGGTGGAGATTGCCATGCCCGACAGCCTGTCACGAGCGGCTCGGCACCGCGGCACGGCGTGCCAGGTACCGACAGAGCCTCCCTCGGCGTCCGGGCCGGACCTACCGTCGTGGTGCACCCACCGACACGGAGGTACCACCATGCACACGCGCACCCTCGGACAGGGACTTCAGGTGTCCGCGATCGGGCTCGGCGCCATGGGGATGTCCCAGAGCTACGGCCCGAACCCCGGCTCGCGCGACGAGATGATCGCCGTGCTGCGCGGCGCCGTCGAGCTGGGCGTCACGTTCTTCGACACCGCCGAGGTCTACGGCCCGTACGTGAACGAGGAGCTCGTCGGCGAGGCCCTCGCGCCGCTGCGCGACCAGGTCGTCGTCGCCACGAAGTTCGGCTGGGACATCGTCGACGGTCAGATGCGCGGCACCGACAGCCGCCCCGAGCAGATCCGCGCCGTGGCGGACGCCTCGCTGCGGCGCCTCGGCGTCGAGACGATCGACCTGTTCTACCAGCACCGGGTCGACCCCGCGGTGCCGATCGAGGACGTCGCGGGAACCGTCGGCGAGCTCGTCGCCGCCGGCAAGGTGCGGCACTTCGGCCTCTCCGAGGCGGGCGCCGCGACCATCCGCCGCGCGCACGCCGTCCACCCGGTCACCGCGGTCCAGTCGGAGTACTCCCTGTGGACCCGCGACCCCGAACCGGAGGTCCTGCCCACCCTCGCCGAGCTCGGCATCGGCTTCGTACCGTTCAGCCCGCTCGGCAAGGGCTTCCTCACCGGCACCGTCGACTCGTCGACGACCTTCGCCTCCGACGACATCCGCCGGCGTGTGCCGCGGTTCACCACCGAGAACCGGGACGCCAACGCAGCGCTCGTCGACCACGTCCGCGCCCTCGCCGCCGCACGCGGTGCCACCCCGGGCCAGGTCGCCCTCGCCTGGCTCCTGGCCCAGCAGCCCTGGATCGTGCCGATCCCCGGCACCCGGCGCCTCGAGCGCGTCGCGGAGAACACCGCCGCGACCGCCGTCGCGCTGTCCGCCGACGACCTCGCGACGCTCGACGCCCTGGCCGCCACCGTCGGCGTCGCCGGCAACCGCTACAACGACGCCGGCATGGCGATGGTCGGTCTGTGAGTCTTCGTCGGACTTCTCGGAGCAGGGAAGCAGGCTTATCTCCCCTCGATCAGCCCCCCGGATGTCCCGCTCTGTTCTCCAACGATGGCGACGCGGTCAAGGAACAGGTTGCGCTCCTCGCAACTCGTCTCGGGGAGAAGCATGCAGGCGTGGCAGGCCGCGAGGTTGAGGCCGTCAGCGCCAGAGGGCCCTGACTCGGCGCACACCGGGTCGGCCGAGCACCAGCGCGCATGGTCGACGGCCCGCTCGAGGACCTCGGCGAGCCGATCGGAGTCGGCCAAGGTGGCGAGTCCACCAAGGCTTCCGGCCGAGTCCGAGGACGCCGTGTAGATGAGGAAGCCTCCCTGACCCTCGGCCGCGTAGACCCGCTCGCGGAGCGAGCCAGCGGGATACCCGGCGTCGAGGCTCATCTCCTGGAGCACGAGATGGGCCAGCGAGTGGAGGGCGACGAAGCGTGCCGAGACTGGGATGGAGGGCGGTCGGTGGTACTCGTCGTCGAGGCGTGTCTGAGCGGCGTGGAGGAGCGCGACACGGTCGCGGGTAGTCGGCAGACGTTCCCACCGCTGGACGACGTCCTCGTGCAGGCGAAGGAAGACGCCTTCGCCGAGCACCTCGATGGCCGGGAGCCAGCCGACTCCTTCCTCGGAGAGGGCTGCGACAGACTCGGCACCGGCTTCGACCGGGCTCACGCGTGAGAAGCCGAGCAGGGCACGGACCTCCCGGAGGCGGGAGACCCTGCTCACCTGCGCAACGAGGTCCGCGACACGGGTCGCGACCTCGACGTCGGCGCACTGGGAGTTGTCCGATCCCGCGACGTCGTTCCCGCGGCAGAGGGCCTCGTACTCGTCGGCACGAAGCTCGGACTCGGTCGGTTCCACCTGCGCCTGGAGACCCTTCCGGCGGTTCACGAGCGCCAGGACTCCCGCAGCGTCCAGGCGCAGCTCAGACGCGAGCCTCTCGACCATTGCGCC
This sequence comes from Cellulomonas composti, assembly GCF_007990245.1. Taxonomy (GTDB): domain Bacteria; phylum Actinomycetota; class Actinomycetes; order Actinomycetales; family Cellulomonadaceae; genus Cellulomonas; species Cellulomonas composti. The sequence continues at coordinate 213,236 of NZ_BJWG01000004.1, forward strand.
GAGCTCAGGGCCATCCATGAGCCGGAGCACGTCCCAGTGCTTGTCGACGAAGCGTGCCGTGGGCCCTGACCACGGCGGGATCGAGATTGCGGAACGGGTGAGTCCGAACCAGACGTTGGACGAGCCGCGCTGCAGCGTGCGCAGCGGTCGGTCACAGGCCTGGTCATCGGCGCCGAGCAGCCACGGACGCCGACCGTGGCACCAGGCGACCCCTGTGAGAGCCTGGCGGTCGAACGATCCCTGCATGCTCACGGGGCGTACCCCGCACGAGCAACTGATCTCGATGTCCGTGAGGGCCGACGACTCGCCGCGTGTACGCAGGAAGAGCTCGTGCGTGTCGCCTTGCGGCTCCTGGTCGCGGTGCACCCACCGGAAGTAGGGGAAGTCCTCGATGTGTCCGCGTTCGCAGCACGCGACGAACCGGGAGGGTGTCAGCTCACGGTCGCACGCCCTGCACGTCATCTCCGAGACAGAGGCGCCGAAGTCACGGGGCATCCCGAGGCGTCGGCAGCCGGGGCAGTAGTGCATGAGGGGGAACCGGGTGACGGGCATGTCCCTGCGGCCCGTGGCGGGTGGAGCCTTGAACCCCCACACCCGCAGCGATCGTGCGAGTCGCTCCTCGTTGACGTCCTGGGCGCGGTCGGCCTCCCAGGAGTCCAGGCCGCACAACATGAAGCTCTGGTCGCCGACGGGGATCAGAGCTCCGACGCCGTATGTCGTCACTAGCTGGCTCTGTCGGGCAGTTCCGAGGTTACTGGCCACTGTTCCTCCGCCTTGCGCGCGCGAGGTAGAGCGCACTCTCGCGATCGACGTTCCTCAGGCTCGTCAGGGTCGGCCACGGCGGATCCCCCACAGGGAACGCGTCAACGAGCGACGGCTCGTCGGCCTCCCACGGGTTTCCGCCGGCGGGGACGAGAAGCGCGCCTCGCGGATCGCGCCACCCGGCGTACTTGCGGATCGCCGAGTCCGCGGCCGCGTACTCCCATGCCTCACTCAGGTCGTCGAGAGCGGCGGAGACCGATGCCTCGGACTCCGGGGCGACGCTCCTAGCCCTGGCCAGGATCGCGTCGCGCACGGCGTCGAGCTGCGACGCCCGCGCGGGGACTTCGGCAGCCGAGTCCGCCTCCGCTCCCGGGACCGTGTGACGTGCGATGGCCGTGAGCACCCCGTGCAACCCGCGGTCGAGCGCCCGCGGTGCGAACGGTGTGGCACCCGTGGCCTCCACTTGTCGGTAGAGGGCCCGGTGGTAGGACGTGAACGACTCGTAGTGCGAGAGGTCCCGGGAGCGTGCGGCGTTGTAGAGCGTGACGACGAGGCCGGGATGTCGGCGCCCCACGCGGGACGTCGCCTGGATGTACTCGGCCGTCGTCTGGGGCTGCCCCATCACTACCATCAGTCCGAGCCGGTCGACGTCGACACCGACCGAGATCATGTTCGTGGCAAGGACCATGTCCGGGCTGGCGGGGTCGGGGTAGCTCGTTGCGAGTGCGTCGAGCTCGATCGGTATCTCGGTGGACTTCTTGCGCGAGGTGAGTTCACGCGGCTCGACGACGAGTCGAGGTTCGGCGCCAGTCTGGCGGGCCACGACCATGATCCGGTCGCGGACGTCGTCGATGGCCTGGATGAACGCCGCCCCCAGGACTCGCAGGCTGTTGAAGTAGCCGAGCAGGGTCCAGTACGCGTCCTTGACCTCGTCGTCCCGGATCGCGGCCCCAGCCTGTAGGAGTGCCGCGTAGGTGCGGATCATCAACGTGGCTGCGCTCGCGTTCGGGGCCATGACGCCGACGTAGCGTCGCGTACCGCGCTCATGCGGTTCCGAGTCGACGGCGAAGAACGAGTCCGTCGCGTCGATCCCCGGCGGCGGGAATTGGCTGGCCGTCCGGTCGAACACCGCGTGGACCTGGGCGGCTGCGCGCCTGATCGTCGCCGTCGATGCGACGAGCTTCGGCCTGGCGGCGCCCGTCGCAAGCAGGTCGACAGCGGTCTCGTAGAGCCCGACCAGGGTTCCGAGCGGTCCACTGATGAGGTGGAGCTCGTCCTGGATGACGAGGTCGGGCGTGTCGAACTCGCCGTCGACGGAGAACAACCGTCCGGCGTTCTTCTGCCACGGCAGCATGGCGAACTTGTCGACGGTGCCGATCACGAGGGATGGACGCTCGCGGTATACGTCGGAATCAACGAGGTGTACCGGGAGACCGGAGCGGAACTCGCAGAGCTCGTCGGAGCAGCGCACGACGAGCACGTCGCGGCGGGTGTCGGCGTCGTAGCACTTCGCCGGCAGGTCCGCGCCGCACCAGGGGCAGCGCAGGAGCTGCCGGGGGTTGCCTTCGTCGGTCTCGCCGAGCTCGCCGGACGATCTGCGCAGCACCGCGGCTGCGGTCTTCACGTCGTTCGGCGTCGCGCCTTGGCCCAGCCACAAACCGATCGAGATGGGTGCCGCGGTGGGCAGTTCGGCGCGCCGCCACTTCTCGAGGGCGCAGATGAGCGTCGACGCTCGTTCGAACTGCTGGAGCGTGAGAAGGCGCAGGGTGTATCGCATGAGGACGCCGACCCCGCCGCCCGCACCCGGGCGGCCGCGCAGGCGTCGCAGGGAGAGTGTCAGCGCGATGAGCCCGAGGTACGCCTCGGTCTTCCCTCCTCCGGTCGGGAACCACAGCACGTCGGCGAGCTCGCGATCGGGCGATTCCGCGTCCGTGAGTCCTTCGAGGTTCAGGAGGATGAACGCCATCTGGAACGGGCGCCAGGCGTGCTCGTCGTCGTTCGGCCGGTCGGCCTTCGTGTGGATCATCACCTGACGTGCGCGCTGGTCATGCATCGCCGCGTTCATGACGCGGAACGCGCGGGCACACAGTGGGTCCCGGTCGAGGTGCTCGATGCCGCGGCGCATCCGCAGGGCTGCTGTGCAGAGCTCGTCGGTGCCGTCCTTGGCCGTGTACTCCGACATCCGCATGCCGAGCGCGGGCCGGTGGGGGCGCCCAGCAAGTCCCAGCAGGCCTACCGCTGGATCAAGGAGCGGATCGCCAACCAGGAGTTCACGCCCGGCTACCGGCTGGTGCTGGGCACGATCGCCGCCGAGCTCGACATGAGCGTGGTCCCGGTGCGCGAGGCCGTGCGCCAGCTCGAGGCCGAGGGCCTCGTCACGTTCGAGCGCAACGTCGGCGCGCGCGTCGCGATGGTCGACGACTCGCAGTACCGGTACGCGATGCAGGCGATCAGCATCGTCGAGAGCGCCGCGACCGCGCTCGCCGCGCGCAACCTCACGGCCGACGACCTGCTCCGGGCCCGCACCGTCAACGACGTGATGACCGCGGGCCTGAGCCGGTTCGACCCGCGCTCGTTCTCCGCGCTCAACCAGGAGTTCCACCACATCCTGTACTCGAAGTGCGCCAACCCGCGGCTGCGCGAGATCGTCGACGCCGAGTGGGCGCGGCTGGGCCACATGCGGGACTCGATCTTCGCGTTCGTCCCCGGCCGCGCGGCCGAGTCCGTGCGCGAGCACGAGCAGATCCTCGACCTCATCGCCTCCGCCGCACCGCTGAACGAGATCGAGCAGGCCGTCCGTCGCCATCGCACCGGGACGCTCGCCGCCTACCTCACGCACGAGCACCCCGACGAGACGCTCAGCCTGTCGGCGTTCTAGCCGCCGCGCCCGACCCCCAGGAGCCCAGATGCTGTCCGCCGAGGTGATCAGCGCGCTCGCCGACGAGCTCGCCGGCGCCGAGCGTGCGCGCGCCACCATCCCGCGCATCACGGCGCGCTACCCGGACGCGACCGTCGAGGACTCCTACGCCATCCAGAGCGTCTGGCGGGACAAGGCGCTCGCGTCGGGCCGCCGGCTCGTCGGACGCAAGATCGGCCTGACCTCGCGTGCGATGCAGCAGGCCACCGGCATCACCGAACCGGACTACGGCGTGATGTTCGACGACACGGTGTGGGCCAACGGAGCGGTCATCCCGTTCGACGCGTACTCCAACGTGCGCATCGAGGTGGAGCTCGCGTTCGTGCTGTCGGCGCCGCTCGAGGGGCCGCATTGCACGCTGTTCGACGTGCTGCGCGCGACCGAGTACGTGACGCCCGCGCTCGAGATCCTCAACTCGCACATCGAGCTCGAGGGCCGCACGATCGTCGACACGATCGCGGACAACGCGGCCTACGGCGGCGTGGTGCTCGGTGGCAGCCCCGCCCGACCCGACGACGTGGACCTGCGCTGGGTGTCCGCGCTGCTGTACCGCAACGAGACGATCGAGGAGACAGGCGTGGCGGCCGGCGTGCTCAACCACCCCGCCACGGGCGTCGCGTGGCTCGCCAACAAGCTCCACCAGCACGGGGCCCGGCTCGAGGCGGGCGAGACGATCCTCGCGGGCTCGTTCACCCGGCCCGTGTGGGTGTCGCGCGGTGACAGCGTGCTGTGCGACTACGGGCCCCTGGGCACGATCTCCTGCAGGTTCCTGTGACCGGTCCGCTGCGGCCCACCTTCCGCGACGCGCTCGCGGCCGCCGACCGGCCGCTCGCGGGGATGTGGGTCTGCTCGGGCAGCCCGCTCGTCGCGGAGATCTGTGCCGGCGGTGGCCTGGACTGGCTGCTGGTCGACATGGAGCACGGACCGAGCGGCCTGGAGTCCGTGCTCGCGCAGCTCCAGGCGGTCGCGGCCTACCCGGTCACGCCCGTGGTGCGGGTGCCGTCGGGCGACGCGGTGACGATCAAGCAGGTGCTCGACCTGGGCGCGCAGAACCTGCTCGTGCCGATGGTCTCGTCGTCCGACGAGGCGCGCGCGCTGGTCGAGGCCGTGCGCTACCCGCCCCGCGGGCGCCGTGGCGTGGGATCGGCGCTCGCGCGCTCCGCGCGGTGGAACCGGGTCGACGACTACCTCGTCGGCGCCGATGCGTACGTGTCGCTGTTCGTCCAGGTCGAGAACACCGCGGGTGTCACGGCCGCTGCCGAGATCGCGGCGGTCGACGGGGTCGACGGTGTGTTCGTCGGACCCTCCGACCTGGCCGCGTCGATGGGACTGATCGGTCAGCAGACCCACCCCGACGTGACCGCGGCGGTGCTGCGCGCCTTCGAGGCCGTGCGCGCCGCGGGCAAGCCGGTCGGCGTCAACGCGTTCGACCCTGCGGTGGCCGACGCCTACCTCGCGGCGGGCGCGTCGTTCGTGCTCGTCGGTGCGGATGTCGCCCTGCTCGCGCGCGGCTCGGAGGCGCTGGCCGCCCGTTTCGTCGCCCCGAGCACGACGCGGCGCTCAGGGTACTGATCGGCGGCGGTCCGCTCGAGCGGGTCGTCGGCAGGTGGTGGCGCTTGGGCTGCGCGGTACCGGGAGGGTGGTCCTCAGTGCTGCGAGGCGAAGCCCGTCCGGTCCGCCTGGGTGATGGGGCGTAGCACGCGGGCGGGGTTGCCGACCGCGACGACGCCGGGCGGGACGTCTCTCATGACGACCGACCCTGCACCGATCACGGAGCCCGTGCCGATGCGTACACCGCCCAGGACCGTGACCCCGCCCGCGATCCAGACGCCGTCGCCGACCGTGATCGGCCGCGCGACGCACGCACCGGCCACGCGCTCGGCGCGGTCGAGCGAGTGGTCGGAGGTGTAGAAGCCGACCTTCGGGCCGACGAGCACGTCGTCACCGATCGTGATCGGTGCGCCGTCGAGCAGGACGCAGTCGAAGTTGGCGAAGAACCGGGCGCCGAGGCGGATGTTGGTGCCGAACTCGCAGCGGAACGTCGGCTCGAGGTTCGCGCCCTCGCCCGCGCCGCCGACGACGGCGCGCAGCAGCTCCTCGCGCTGCTCCTGCGAGCCGCCGTACGCGGCGTTGTAGGCGTTCGTCGCGAGGACCGCCCTGCGGCGCGCGTCGATCAGCTCGGGGGTCAGGTCGTCGTAGACGGCGCCCGTCGCCATGTGCGCGAGCTGTTCGGCGAGCGTGGGCATGGACCGTCCTCGGGGCCGTGTGTGCGTTCACACCTAGTATCGCGGTCATGACCGACGTCGGTGTGATGCTGCCCCGCGATCTGCCCGCCGGCCTGGTGCTCGACTTCGCACGGGCCGCCGACCGGGCGGGGTTCGACGAGCTGTGGGTGGTCGAGGACCTGGCCTTCCGGGGCGGTGTGGCGCAGGCCGCCGCGGTGCTCGCGGCGACCGATCGGATCGTCGTGGGCGTCGGGATCCTGCCGGCCGCGGTGCGCCACGTCGCGTACGCCGCGATGGAGGTCGCGACCCTCGCGCAGCTCTTCCCCGGGCGCGTGCACGTGGGCATCGGGCACGGGATGCCGGAGTGGATGCGCCAGCTCGGCGTGTGGCCGCAGCGGCCGCTCGCGTTCCTGAGCTCGTACGTCGAGACGCTGCGCACCCTGCTCGGCGGAGGCGAGGTCGACGGTCTGCGGCTGGACCCGTCGTCGGTGCCGGACGTCGTGCCGCCGCTGCTGCTGGGCGTGCGCGGGCCGAAGTCGCTCGCGGTGTCCGGGCGGGTCGCGGACGGGACCGTGCTCGCCGAGCCGTGCGCGCCGGAGTACGCCCGCGCCGCCCTGGAGAAGATCGCGGCCTCAGGTCCGCACCGTGTGGTCGCCTACAACGTGGGCGCGGTCGACGACGACCCCGCGGCGGCCGTCGCGGCCGCGCGACCCGCGCTCGAGTGGGTGGGGGAGCCGGACTGGGCGCCGCACCTCGCGCCGTTGCCGTTCGCCGACGAGTTCGCGGCGCTGCGCACCGACTGTGCCACCCGCGCCGAGTTCGTCGCGCGGTTGCCGGAGGCGTGGGTCCGGCGTCTGGCGCTCGTCGGGACGCCCGACGAGGTGCGCGGCCGGATCGCCGAGCTGGGCCGGGCGGGCGTGTCGTCGAGCGTCTTCATCCCGGCCGGCCCGGACCCGCTGCGCTCACTGGCGGCCCTCGGCCGAGTGCTGTGACGCATGGCCCGCGGATGTCCGATCGGCTAGCTGGACCGTGACGGTACCGTGAGCCCGGCCCGGCGCGACGAGGAGAAGGCGAACGTGCACGAGATCTCGAAGCGCTTCACGGTCGAGGCGGCCCACCACCTCCCGCGCGTACCCGACGGCCACCCCTGTCGCCGCCTGCACGGCCACTCGTACGTGATCGAGCTCGGGCTGCGGGGCGAGCTCGACGAGAGCGGCTGGGTCCGCGACTTCGCCGAGATCGGTGCGGCGTTCGAGCCGGTCCGTCTCCGGCTCGACCACCGGCTGCTGAACGACGTCGACGGGCTGGCGAACCCGACCAGCGAGGTCCTCGCGCAGTGGGTGTTCGAGGCGGTGGTCCCGGCGCTGCCCGAGCTGGCGTGGGTGCGCATCGAGGAGACCCGGTCGTCCGGCTGCGTGTACCGGCGCGATGGCTGAGTTCCGCCGGGCACGGTTCGACCCGGCGGCCGTGCGGATCTCGTCGGAGAACGCCGTGGTGATGTTGTCCGGTGGTCTGGACTCGACAGTCGCGCTCTGGTGGGCGCTCGAGCACTACGGGTCGGTGCGCGCGGTCTCGCTCGACTACGGGCAGCCTCACCGTGCCGAGCTGCGGGCGGCCGCGCGGCTCGCCGCGGTCGCGGGCGTCGAGCGGGCCGTGGTCCGGCTCGACCTCCCGCGCGGCTACCGCGACGCGAGCGGCATGTTCATCCGGGGGCACACGAGCCTCATGGGCGGGCTCGGTGCGCTCGGGGTCGGCGCGGCCGGGGCCGACGTCGTCCTCGGCATGCTGGCCACGGACCCGTACGCCGACTGCGGTGCCGAGTACCTGGATGCCCTCTCGGCCGGGCTGGTGAACGAGCACGACGAGGGGCCGACGCGCGTCGTCGCGCCGCTGCTGGCGCTGGAGGACAAGACGGCGGTCGCCGCGCTCGGCTTCGAGCTGGGGGCGCCGTGGCACGTGAGCTGGTCCTGTCGTCGGCCGCTGCGCGGGCGGCCGTGCGCGGACTGCAGCGCCTGCCGTTCGCGTGCCGTCGTGGACCGTCGGCTCGACGAGGAGTACGGGCTGCCGCCCGCCGTCGTCCGCAGCTGGCAGGCGGTCATGGGGTCGCCGAGCCATCCCGTGATCGGGCGGTGCTCGGACGAGCTGCGGGGACTCGGGCAGCGGATCGCGTCGGCCGGTGGCGCCGAGCGCGGCACCGTCGGGACCCGGTACGTCGGCCCCGACGGCGCGCGACGGCTCGCGCCGCACGTCCGTGGAGCACGACGCGCCGAGCTGCGCCGCCCGGCGCGCACCCGCTACGTCCGCGCGCGGGGTCACGGCTGGCAGGTGGCGGTGTGCGACGACGGCGCCGTCGCCGCGACCGACGGGTTGCCGTCGCTCGACACGATCCAGCGGTCGCTGGTCGCGGCCGTCGCCGCGGCGCCGCGCTGAGGAGCGCTGGGCGCGCGTCAGGCAAGCAGGGCGACGATCGCGGCACGGACGACGGTGGAGCTGAGCGAGCCTGCCCACTCGCTCGTCCCGTCGTACTCCTCGCGGGCGAACGCGACACGCCCGTCGCGCAGGACCCAGAGCGCGAGGTTGGGCGTGTCCTTGCCCTGGCTCCCGACGGGCACGACCGCGATGTTCGCGTTGGGCTTCTGCTGCACCGCCCTGAAACCCCCGAAGAGCTTCTTGACCTGCTGGTACCCCGGCGTCCGCACACGGGTCGTGCCGTCGGGGGCCGTACCGATGACGACCTTCCTCGTGAACCTCAGGTGGGGGAGCGACTCGGTGATGGTCGCGCGGATGACCTGAGGGCACGCGACGACGATCGGGTCGCGCCTGTCGAACGGCGACGACCGCCACGCCTGCGCCTCCGCCTCGCGTGCCTCTCGCTCCCGCCGGGCCGCCCTGATCTCGTCCTCGATGCCCATGGCGGCGAGTGTAGGGGGCCGAGCGTCAGCGCGTCGGCGCCCCGGGCGTGTGCGCCGCGACGAACTCCTCGACGGTCCCCGCCCAGGTGGGAGCCGCGATCCGGGCCTGCGGCCGGAGCTCGGCGACGACGAACCGCTCCACGGCCACCGCGAGGAACAGTCGGCGGACCGCCGGCTCGACCGGCGCGTGGATCTCGGCGAACGACGTGTCCTCGTCGAAGCCGCCGTTGACCACCCGGCTGTGCAGGCCCCGGAGCCGCCCGACGACCTGGAGCATGGACCGCGCGGGCTCCGCGTCCTGCCACGCGGCGACGACGGCTCCGAGCACCCGGTCCTCGTCCTCGCTGCTCCAGGAGTCCGGTCGGGTCAGCCTGCGTGGGTACCAGCGGTAGTTGTCCGGGAAGAAGACCTCGCCGGTGCACCCGAGCGGGTCGACCGCGGCGTAGCCGCACGGGACGGTCTTGTGCGCGACGAACGTCACGGAACCGAGTGTGGTCTCCAGGACGAGCCGGTCCGGGAGCAGCTCCAGGAGCCGCTCCTTCAGCGCGTTCGCCTGGCGTGGCGTGCGCGGGACCTCGAGGTCCGCGGGCGTCAGCGGCGGCATCCCCACAGTGTGGCCCGTCGCGCGGCTACTGCACCGCAGCCGGGCTCGCGCCGCGGTCGCGCGCCGCGACCAGGCGCGTGCGCATCTCGTCGTACGTCGCCACGAACCCCGCGATCTTGGGCGCGCCGACGAGCACGTACAGCTCGTCCAGGAGCTGCGGCGTCGGCGTGTCACGCCACGACGCGCAGCGGCCGGCCCGCGAGGAACGCCTCGACGCACTCGACGGCGCCCGCGGCCATCCGGGCCAGCGCCTGCGGGGTGCGGAAGCCCAGGTGAGGCGTGAGGACCGCGCCCGGGACGGCGAGCAGCGGGTCGTCGGGAGGCAAGGGCTCGGGGTCGAACACGTCGAGCGCGATCCGCAGGTCGCCCCGTGCGGCGCGGGCCACGAGCGCATCCGGAGCGACGACCTCGGCGCGGGCGGTGTTGACCAGCACCGCGCCGGGCCGCAGCAGCTCGAGCAGCTCCGCGGTGATCAGGGCGCGCGTCGTGGGCAGGAGCGGAAGGTGCAGGCTGACCGCGTCCGCGGCCTCGAACGCGGTGCGCAGGTCGACCTGGCGCACATCGGGACCGATCGCGGCCAGGTCCGCGACCGGCCGGGCGTCGACGACGAGGACGCGCGCCCCGAGCGCCGCGACGATACCCGCGAAGGTGCGCCCGATCGCGCCGGCGCCGATCACCGCGACCGTGGATCCCGCCAGCTCCGGACCGGGGAAGCCGGACCAGTCGCCCGCGCGCACCGCGCGGTCGCCGGCGACGACGCCGCGCAGCGCCGCCAGGAGCAGCGCGAGCGCGTGCTCCGCGACGGCCCGGTCGCCGTAACCGGTGACGTTGGTGACCGTGATCCCGTGCCGGCGCGTCTCGTCGAGGTCCACGTAGCTCGCCGCACCGGTGCCGGTGAACGCGAGCAGGCGGGTGCGCCCGGCGATCGCCATGAGGTTCGCGGCGCTCAGGTGCACGCTGAGCAGGCCGACGTCCGCGCCGGTCAGCCGGGCCGCCGCCTCGTCGCCGTCGGGCAGGTCGTCGTGCACCACGAGGTCGCCCAGCGCGCGCAGACGCTCGCCGAGGGGAGCCGAGCCGAACAGGGCGGCGAGCTCCGGCTCGCCACCGGGGAAGACGATGACCGGTCGCGTCACGCCGGTCACGCTAGCCCGTACGTGACCGGTCTGCGTCGGCCGGGCCGCAGCCCCACGGCCCGGCCGACGCGGCCACCCGCCTCAGCGCAGGTACGGGCCGTCCACGCCCACCTTGCCGGGTGCGGGGTTGCCGGGGAGCTCGAGCACGTAGGCCCGCAGGTTCCCCTTGCCGGGCGCCGCGATGCTCAGCGACCCGGTGGTCACGACGCGCCGGTCACCGGTGACGACGTCGACGTAGGTGCCGTTCGGGATCTGCCCGAAGGTCGCCCCGTCCGTGACGGTGACCAGCACGAACGAGTCGACGGTGCCCTCGGTGAACCGCCGCTTGTAGGCCATGTTCCCCTGGACGCCGACGGTCGAGTACTGCCCCTTCTGCAGGGCCGGGACCGCGCGGCGGATGAGGTTGAGCCGCTGGACGTGCTTCACGAGCGGCTTCTGCAACGTCGTCGCGACGGCGCCGGACGCGGAGGCGACGACGCCGAAGTCGGCCGCGACGACCGAGCCTGCGAGGTTGTCCCCGTAGTAGGCGCGCCCGGTGGTCGCCAGCGGGCACGTGGGCCCGCAGTCGATGGGCTTGCCCGCCTGGAACTCGATCTCCGAGCCGTAGTACAGCGTCGGGATGCCGCGGAACGTCCACATCAGGCTCATGTTCTCGGCCCACGCGTCGGTGCCGCCGTTGTAGCGCACCGTCGACTTGTTCGGCCCGTAGTCGTGCGAGTCGACGTAGACGACGTTGTACGTGGCGTCGTTGTACGAGTCGTCGGAGTCCTTGCCGTTCCAGTACGCGTTGTTCGCGTCGCCGAAGTTCATGTGCATGCGCATGTCGATGACGTTCATGCCGGAGAACTTCGAGTGGTCCGCCGCGTGGTACGTGTTCCCGTCGGTGCCGGTGAGGAACGCGTTCGTCGACGTCGGCTGGTTGCCGGTGCCCATGAGGTTCTCGTACTGGAACTGCTCGGCCGCGGCGACCACGTCGTCGACCGAGTACTCGCGGCGCTCCTTCCACGTGTAGAACTGCGCCGAGTGGTTGACCGAGCCGCGGTTCCACTTGTCGTTGACGAAGGCCGCGACCTCGCCGAACACGTAGAAGTCCTTGCCCTTCTCGCCGTGCACGGCGGTGGCGTGCTGCTGGATCGCGGGCAGGAACACGCGGTTCCACGTGACGCGCGGGATGTGCACCGCGGTGTCGATGCGGAACCCGTCGACGCCCATGTCGATGAACTGGTTGTACGCGCCGATCAGGTAGTCCTGGACGGGCTTGGACTCGGTGTTGAGGTCCGCCAGGTCCTCGTGCAGCCAGCAGTCCTGCGCGTCCTTGCCCTCCCAGTTCCCGATCCAGCACTGGTGGTAGTACGTCGACGGGAACATGCCCGACGTGGGCGACGGCCACTGGCAGTTGTGCAGCGAGAAGCCCTCGGCGCTCTTCGTCCCCGTCAGGGTGCCGAAGTTGGCGCACGTGCTGCCGGCGGTCGCGGTCGAGGACCACAGGTCGCCGTTGTACGGCCGGCCCTTCGCCAGCAGGTTCTGGGCCGCCGTCAGGGTCGGGTCGTTCCCGGTCGCCTCGTCCATCGGGTCGTACTCGCGGCCCTCCTCCTTCGCGGAGTACATCCAGTCCCACTGTCCGTCGCGCGCACCCCACACGGTCGGGACGAACAGGCCCTTCGCACCCCACCGGGACGTGTGGTTGTAGACCACGTCCTGGTAGATCTTCATGCCCTTGGCGTGCGCGGTGTCGATGAGGTCCTGGTACGTGGCGCCAGGTGTCTCGAGGCGGGTGTCGACCCGGTAGAAGTCCCAGCCGTGGTACCCGTGGAAGTCGTAGTCGGACCGGTTGAGCACCACCGGGGTGATCCAGATCGCCGAGAAGCCCAGCGCCTTCACGTAGTCGAGCTTGTCGACCAGACCCTGGAAGTCGCCGCGGAACATCGTGTCCGTCCCGTTGCCGGCGCGCGTGTTCTGCGAGCCGCCGCGGTTGTTCGAGGGCACGCCGTCGTCGAACCGCGCGGTCATGACGAAGTAGATCGAGTCCTCTCGCGGGTCGCCGCCGAGCGGCTCGCCGGTGGTCGCGGTGGGCGCGTCACCCGTGGTCACGGTGGCGCTCGCGCTCGCCGCGGAGCGGTTCCCCGCCGCGTCGTACGCGGTGACCGAGTAGGTGTAGGAGGTCCGGGGGAGCAGGTTCACGTCCGTCGCGGTCGCCGTGGCGACGTCGCGCGCGACGATCCCGGCGCCCCCGGTGCGGGTCAGCGTGTAGCCCGTCACTCCCACGGCGTCCGACGAGGCCGCCCAGCCGATCGTGACGCGCACGCCGTCCGCGGTCGCGACGAGCCCGGCCGGCACGGTCGGGGCCACGGTGTCGGGGCCGCTGGGGGTGGGTGTCGGCGTGGGCGTCGGGGCGCACGGGCTCGTGGTGACCGCGGCGAGCGTGCCGCCGCTCACCGTCTGCAGCCCGGTCGCGTAGCGGTAGTTGGCGCCGCGGTTGTTGTCCCACGTGCCGCTGCCGTTGTTGAAGACGACCTGCCCGCCGGTCGCGGCGCCCAGGTCGATCGTGAACGCGAACCACCCGGTGCACGCCGACGTCATGACGACGCCCGGCACCGTCGTCCACGCGCCGCTGCCCACCTGGTAGTGGATGCGTGGAGCGGTCCAGTCGGTGCGGTAGTACAGCGTCGCGCTCGTCGTCGGGCTCGTCGTCGGGCTCGGTGTGGCCGACGGAGTCGGCGACGGTGTGGTGGCGCACGGCGCGGTCCCCGTGGTCACCGCGCCGTCCTTCACGACGACGATGCCCGACCCGACCCGGTAGTTCGCGCCACGGTTGTTGTCCCACGTGCCGCTGCCGTTGTTGAACGTGAGCTGCACGCCGCTCGCCGAACCGAGGTCGATCTCCTTGCGCAGCCAGCCGGTGCAGGCGGCCTCCATCGGGACCCCCGGCACGGTGGTCCACGCCGCGCCGTCCACGCCGTAGTGGATGTTGGTGGTCGTCCAGTCGGACCGCTGCGGGTAGTAGACGGTGGACGTCGTAGCGGCCGTGGCGGACGACAGGGCCGTGAGCGCGCCGAGCGGAATGGCGACGGCGGCCGCGACGAGAGCGCCGAGCAGACGCATCCTCGATCGGGGCGCGCGGTCGGGTGGGGAGCTGAAAGGCATGGCGGATCCTCGTCGGTCGGCCGGGCGTTGCCCGGTGCGGCGAGCGAGGTGGAGGTCGCGGGCCCAGAAGCGGTGGCGGGGCCGTTCGTCGCGCTCGTGTCATGGCCTGGTCCGGATGCGCTGTCGCGCGTGCGGTCCCCGGTGGGCGGCGTTGCCCGGCCGGGGTGGGCCGTAGTGGTGCAAACTACACCGTTCTTGCAGCAATGTCTGCAACGCGTTGCGCTGCATCGCGGCGCACGACGCCATCTCGCGTTCGAAGCGGGGCTCGCCGGACGCTGGTGACCTCGAGGACTGGTCATAACATACATCGCATGTATCATTCGTGGTGTGAATGATGCCAATGGTCAGTTCTTCGGTCGTCGAGCGATGCTCGACGTGCTGTCCGGGCACCTGCGGGCGGTCCAGAGCTCCCATCGCGGCCGGATGCTCGCTGTTCGCGGCCGCCGGCAGGTCGGCAAGTCGACGGTCGTCGAGCGGTTCGTCGACGCCGCGGAGACGCCGTACGCGTTCGTCACCGGGGTCTACCAGGCGCCCGCCGTCAAGCAGCTCGAGGACGCGACACGCGCCATGGGCGAGTCGCGGCACCCGGTGCCCGACCTCGAGCTCCTGACGCAGACGCCGGCGACGAGCTGGCGGGAGTGGTTCAGCCGTCTGGGGCTCGCCGCCCGGAGCGGGCCCGTGATCGCGGTGCTCGACGAGTTCCCCTGGCTCGTCGGCGGTGACCGCACGCTGGAGGGCGAGCTGCAGGCAGCGTGGGATCGCAGCCTCGAACGTCTTCCGGTGCTCCTGATCCTCGTCGGCTCCGACGTCGCGATGATGGACAGCCTCGCGAGCCACGGGCGGCCTCTGTTCGGCCGCGTCTCCCCGCTGGTGATCCCGGCGCTCGACCCCGGCGAGGTCGCCGACGCCCTGCCGGGACGTTCCGCGGTCGAGGTGTTCGACGCATCGCTCGTGACCGGCGGGTACCCGCGGCTGGTCCTGGATCTCGCCGCCAGCGGGCTCAGCGCCGACGACTACGTCCGACGAGCGCTGCGGGACGCCTACAGCCCGCTGGTGACCACGGGGCGGCTCACGCTGGACGCGGAGTTCCCCGAACCCCAGACGGCGTACCGCGTGCTGTCGGCCATCGGATCGTCCGACACCGCGAACCCCGGGTTCACCGACGTCGTCGGCGCGATCGCCGACCCGGGGGAGCGGCAGAGCACGCAGGTCGCGATCACCCGTGCGCTCGCGACGCTGACCGGCACGAAGGCGATGATCGAGAAGGAGCTGCCCGCCTGGGCCCCGCCGAGCAGCAAGCTGCGCCGCTACCGCGTCACCGACCCGTACCTGCGCTTCTGGTTCCGGTACGTCGAGCGCTACATCGACCCCATCTCGCGTGGGCGCGCCGACCTGGCGATCGACGCGTTCGACCGGGACTGGACGTCGTGGCGCGGCCAGTCGATCGAGCCGATCGTGCGCCACTCGCTGCAATGCCTGGCGCTGCACGATCCCCGGTTGGCCGGCGTCGAGACCGTGCTGCCCTGGTGGAACCGCTCGAACGTCGAGATCGACGTCGTCGCCGCCACGCGCGCCGGCACGCCGTTGGTCGGGACGATCAAGTGGCGCACCGGCGGGCCGGTGACGTCCGCGGAGGTGAACCAGCTGCGTCAGCAGCGCACCAACGTCCCGCACGCGGAGGAGGCTCTGGTCGCCGCCATCAGTCCGAGCGGCGAGGCCGTAGGAGCGGACGTCACCTTCTCGGCCGACGAACTCCTCGCCGCCTGGTAGGCAGCGAACGGGCCCGAGCCCGGCCGCGGCCGTCCAGTACCGCTACTTCGCGTCCCGCTCGTCGTTGTCACGGGCGAGGTCCGCGTCCGCCGACGTCGACGTTCCGCCTGTCGGATCGTCGGCCGCGAGGCGGTCGAGCTCCGCCATCTCCTCGGCGTCGAGGATCTTGCCGAACAGGGACGACCCGTCCTCGTAGTACTCGACCTCGACGTACGCCCGTTCGTGCTCGTGCTCGCGGACCGTCTCGACCACGTCGACGATCAGCTGCCCGAGCTTCGGGTCGTCGGCCGCGAGGGCGAAGTCGGCGTGGACGAACTGGAGCAGCCCGCCGACCGAGCCATCGGCTTCCCGCACCACGTCGAGCTCGACCAGGAGGCGGCCATGGCTGGCGTCGTACGACTCGGCGAAGTCCGAGCGAATGTTCGGGTCACGCGACTGATCGAAGGCGTACTCGGTGATCTCCCAGCCGCCCCACGGCGTCGGCAGGAACTGGTTCGTCACAGGCGTGTCCTCACGGGCCCCTCGCCCTCGGTGGCGTGTCTCGCCCCGAACGGTGTCGGGATGGTCGTCGGTCCTGTGTCGTTCTTTACCACGAGCGTGTGCGAGCACGCCTCGTCGATCCGCCGCTCAGGCGTATGTGGGCGGGCCGGGTCGCCGACGAGTAGTCGCGCCTGACTGGCGATCGCCCGATCCAAGTGGAGCGACCGCGGAGTACGCTGGCGAACGGATTCGATACTGCAGCACAACGTTCTAACTAACGGAATACATCATGACTCCTCTGCGCAGTGACGACTGGTACGCCGGCTCGAGCCGCAACGCCTACATCCACCGTGCCTGGATGCGGCGCGGCGCCCCCAGCAGCGCGTTCGAGGGCCGCCCGCAGATCGCGATCGCCAACACGGCCTCCGACCTGACGCCCTGCAACGTGCACCTGACCGAGGTCGCTCGGTCCGTGCGGGACGGCGTGCACGAGGCCGGCGGCGTGCCGCTCGAGCTGCCGGTCGTCTCCCTCGGCGAGACGCAGGTCCGTCCGACCGCGATGCTCTGGCGCAACATGGCGGCGATGGCCACCGAGGAGATGCTGCGGGCCAACCCGATCGACGGCGTGGTGCTGCTCGGCGGGTGCGACAAGACGATCCCGTCGCTGCTGATGGCGGCCGCGTCGGTCGACCTGCCGGCACTCGTCGTGCCCGGCGGCCCGATGCTCACGGGCACGTTCCGGGGCAAGCCGCTCGGCTGCGGCACCGACGTGTGGCGGCTGTCCGAGGAGGTGCGCGCCGGCACGATCTCGGCCGAGGACTTCTCGCGCAGCGAGTCCGCGACCGTCCGCAGCAAGGGCCACTGCAACACCATGGGCACGGCCTCGACGATGGGGCTGCTGGCCGAGGCGCTCGGCATGGTGATCCCGGGGACCGCCGGGACGCCGGCGCCGGACAGCCGCCTGCTCGAGGCCGCACACGGTGCCGGGCGGCTCGCGGTCGAGCTCGTCCGCGAGGAGCGCCGGCCCAGCCAGGTGCTGACCCGGGCGTCGTTCCACAACGCGATCGTCGCGCTCGCCGCGATCGGCGGGTCCACGAACGCCGTGGTGCACCTGCTCGCGCTCGCGGGCCGCCTCGGGGTCGACCTGCGGCTCGACGACGTGGACACCATCGGCTCGCGCGTGCCGCTGCTCGTCGACCTGCAGCCCGCCGGGCGGTTCCTCATGGACGACCTGTTCCGTGCGGGCGGGCTGCTCGCGGTGCTGCGCGAGGTGCAGGACCTGCTCGACCCGAGCGCGCTCACGGTCACCGGACGCCCGCTCGTCGAGCACCTCGACGGAGCGCAGGTGTGGGACCGCGAGGTGATTCGTGCGCGCGAGGCACCGCTGCTCGACGAGGGTGGCATCGCGGTGCTGCGGGGCAACCTCGCGCCCGACGGCTGCGTGATCAAGCCGGCCGCCGCGTCGCCCCACCTGCTGCACCACCGCGGCCGTGCGGTGGTGTTCGACAGCATCGAGGACTTCCACGCGCGCGTGGACGACCCGGAGCTCGACGTCGACGCCGACTCGGTCATGGTGCTGCGCGGCTGCGGCCCCAAGGGGTACCCGGGGATGCCGGAGGTCGCCAACATGCCGCTGCCGACGAAGCTGCTCGAGCAGGGCGTGCGGGACGTGGTGCGGGTCTGCGACGGGCGGATGAGCGGCACGGCGTACGGCACCGTGGTGCTGCACGTGGCTCCTGAGGCGGCGGCCGGCGGACCGCTCGCGCTGGTGCGCGACGGCGACTGGATCGAGCTCGACGTGCCCGGCCGTCGGCTCACGCTCGACGTCCCGGAGGCGCAGCTGGCGGCACGCGAGCCGAGCGCGCGGGCCGCCGCGGCGTACGCGGCACCCACGCGGGGCTGGGAGCGGCTCTACGTCGACCACGTGCGGCAGGCGGACACGGGTGCCGACCTCGACTTCCTCGTCGGCGCGAGCGGTCACCGGGTGACCCGTGAGTCGCACTGAGGTGCCCGACGACCTCGTCGTGCTCGCCGACGTCGGCGCGGCGCTGGGGGAGGGGCCGACGTGGGACCCGCGCACCGGCACCCTGCGCTGGGTCGACATCGACCGCGGACACGTGTGGTCGCTCGAGCAGCGGGACGCCGGGTGGAGCACGCCGCGCCGGTCGCTCGACGTCGGCCCGACCCTCGGCGCCGCCGTGCCCGCGCAGGACGGCGGGCTGCTGCTAGCGCGCACGCGGTACGTCGAGCACCGCGACCGCGCGGGCCGTGTCGTCGGCACCGTCGAGGTGGTCCCCGCGTCGGTCGCGAGCCGTCTGAACGACGGCGCGTGCGACCCCGCCGGCCGGTTCGTCGTCGGCAGCCTCGCGCTGCACGGGGGCCCCGGCGACGAACGGCTGTGGCGGCTCGAGGACGACGGCACGCTCACGGTGCTCGACGACGACCTGACGCTGTCCAACGGGATCGGCTGGAGCCCCGACGGTGGCGTGCTGTACGTCGCGGACACCTACCGCCACGTCGTCTTCGCGCGGACCTACGACGCCGCGAGCGGGCGGGTCGGCCCGCGGCACGTGCTCGTCGAGACGCCGGGCGAGTACCCCGACGGGCTGTGCGTCGACGCGGCAGGGGACCTGTGGGTCGCGTTCTGGTCCGCGGGACAGGTGCGCCGGTACTCCCCGGACGGCGAGCTCGTCGGCGTGCTCCGCACGGGCGCACCGCTGACGACGAGCTGCGCGTTCGTCGGCGACGACCTCGGCCTGCTCGTCGTGACCACCGCCGCCAAACCGGTGCCCGGGGTACCCGCGAGCCCTCGTGGCGGAGCGCTGCTCGCGTGCCGTCCGGGCGGGGTCGGCCGCCCGCAGCCACCGTGGCGGCCGGTCCCGCCGGCCGCCTACCGTTCCGACGGGACGTCCGCGCACGATGAGCAGCACGTGCCCGACGAGCAGCACGTGTCCGACGAGCACGAGGGAGCCTGAACATGTCCGTGGGAGCCATCGCCGCGAGCGCGCAGCGGCTGCGGGACGCCTGGACGGCGGGCGCCGCGCTCGGCATCTGGAGCTCGCTGCCGGACCTGTCCGTGGCCGAGCTGCTCGCGGGCCTGCCGTACGACTACGTGTGCGTCGACCTGCAGCACGGTGTCGCGACGTTCAGCGAGCTGCCGGGCATGACGCAGGCGATGCGTGCCGCGGGCGGTGCGCCGGTGGTGCGGGTGCCGTGGAACGAGCAGGCGGGCATCTGGCGCGCGCTCGACTCCGGTGCCGCCGGGGTCCTCGTCCCGATGGTGAACGACGGCGCCGAGGCCGCCGCGGCCGTCGCCGCGTGCCGCTTCCCGCCGGCGGGCAACCGCAGCTGGGGGCCGATGTGGGGGTACGTGCGCCCCGACGGCGCGCTGCCGCCCGCCGAACAGGACGCCAGCGCGATCTGCCTGGTCATGATCGAGACCGCGGCCGGGGTGGACGCTCTCGACGAGATCGTCCGCACGCCCGGGCTGGACGGTGTGTACGTCGGCCCGAACGACCTCGCGCTCGCGTGCGGGTACGGGCGACGGACGTACCGGGACGACGCCGGCCTCGAGGCCCTGATCCAGCGCGTCGTCGACGCGTGCCGCGGTGCGGGGATCGCCGCGGGCCTGCACTGCTCGGACCCGCAGATGGCGCGCGAGTGGGCGGCGCGCGGCGCGACGATGCTCACGATCGCGCAGGACACGGGCCTGCTTGCCGACGGCGCGCGGCAGGCGCTGGCCGTCGCCAGGGGCGAGGCCGCGGCGCCCGAGGGAGCCCGTCCGTACTGAGGTCAGAGCCGCGGGTCGACGTGCACCTTCGGGCCGGCGCCCGCGCCGGCCGGTCGTCCGTCTGCGAGCACGTCCGCGACCTCGTCGAGCCCGACGGTCGCCGCGACGAGCGGTCGCGGGTCCACCCGCCCGGACGCGTAGAGGTCGACGGTGCCCTGCAGCCCGCCGGACGCGGACAGCACCCCGACCGCGGTGACGTCCTGTAACAGCAGGTCGCGCGTGTCGATCCGGCTGGGCGTGTCCGAGATCCCGACGAGGACGACGCGGCCACCGGGTTCGACGAGCCGCGCGGCCAGCGCGGGCGAGCCCGCGTCGTTCGACGCGTCGACGACCGCGTCGAACGGTGTGGTGCGGTCCAGCGTCTCGACGGTCGTGACGTGCTCGAGCCCGAGCCCTGCGGCGAAGTCGCGTGAGCGCTGCGACCGGCCGAGCACGTGCACCTGAGCACCGTGGGCCCGTGCGATGAGCGCGACGAGCAGTCCGATCGTGCCCGCGCCGATCACCAGGACGCGCGCACCGTCGCTCACCGCCGCACCCGTGACGGAGCGCAGCGCGCTGCCGCCGGGCTCGACGAGCGCGCCGAGGGTCGCGTCGACCGTGTCCGGCAGCGGCACGAGCGCGGTGGCCGGCACGGGGAGGCGCTCGGCGAGCGCGCCGGGCCAGCCGTGCCGGATCCCGATCTCGTACCGGTCGGCGCACAGGTGCTGACGACCCGTTGCACAGCGGTGGCACGCGCGGCAGCCGAGCATCGTGTCGCCGGTGACGCGCCGGCCGAGCCACGCCTCGTCGACGCCGTCGCCGACCTCGACGACCCGACCGCTCCACTCGTGCCCGATCCGGATGGGGTAGGCGGCGTCGCCGGAGGCGAGGTACGCCATCCCGCCGGAGTAGAACTCGCTGTCGGTGCCGCAGACGCCCGCCCGCTCCACCTCGACGACCACCACCCCCGGCGCGGCCTGCGGCTCGGGCACCTCCTGGACCGCGGCGCGGCCCGGCGCGGTGATGACGAACGCGCGCATCTGTACTCCCCATGACGACGACTCGCAGCGAGTCTAGTCAGCGTTCAGATTGCCTGTAGCCAGTGCTGATAGACGGAAAGGGAGCGGATCAGCGTTCCGATCAGTGGAAGCCGCGACTAGGCTGGCGCTCGTGCCCGACGAGACCGCGCCCGAGACGACCGCGCCCGACGCGACCGCGCCGCACGGGGCTGTCGACCGGCTCGTCGGCGCAGACCGCGTCCTGGCCGTGCTCGTCGAGCTGGCCCGGCGCCCCGAGGGTGCGACGCTCGACGACCTCGCCCGGGCCGTGGCGAGCCCCAAGTCGACCGTCCATCGCGCGCTCACCGCTCTGACGCGCGCCAAGCTCGCGAGCCGGCCCGCCACCGGGCAGTACGCGCTCGGCGACGAGTTCCTGCGCCTGGCGTTCGCCTACCACGACGCCCGGCCCGAGCACGTGCGGATCCAGCCCGTGCTGCGGGCGCTCGCGGAGCGCTACGGCGAGACCGCCCACTACGCCGTCCTCGACGGCGACGAGGTGGTGTACCGCGCCAAGGTCGACCCCCCGTCGGGCGCCATACGGCTCACCTCGACCATCGGCGGGCGCAACCCGGCCCGCTCCACGGCGGTCGGCAAGCTCCTGCTGGCCCTCGCGCTGCCCGACGACGGGGCCGCGCGCGACTGGGCGCGAGCGCACCCCCAGCCGCCCCGCACGCCACGGACCGTCGTGGACGACGATGCGTTCGTCGTCGACCTCGCACGGACCCGCGCCCGTGGGTACGCGGTCGACGACGAGGAGAACGAACTCGGGATCGTCTGCCTGGCCGTCCCCGTCTCGCTCGGCGCAGTCACCGGCGCCGTGAGCGTCTCCGCGCTCGCCTACCGCACCCCGCTCGCCCGCCTCGTCGCAGACGTCCCGACGATCCAGCTCCTGGTCGCCGGAGGCGCCTGATCCCTGCCGCGGTCCCGGGTGCGCCCAGGCCCGCGCACCGGCCGGGTGCGGGCCAGGTCCGGATCAACCACGTCAGGACGCGGCGACCACGCGATGGCGAGATGGCAGCACGACGAGCAGGGTCGCGCCGGTGACCAGGACGACCGCCAAGAACGTCGCCCAGCTCGTGGCCACGTCGGTGGCGAGGTCGACCAGCACGGCGGTGACCATCTGTCCGACGACGACTCCGAGCGACAGCGCGAACGTGCCGAGGTGGCGGATCGCCCACGCGGCGCACACGGTGATCGCGGCACCCAGCGGTCCGCCCAGGTAGAGCCACCACTCGCCCGGCAGGTGCACACCGTCCAGGTGACCCGTCGCGGCTGCGATGCCGAGCAGTAGGGTCACGGCAGCCGTGCCTCCCGCCGACGAGGTCAGCGCCGGCAGCACCGGGTTGCCCGACAGCTGCGTGACCCGGCCGTTGCCCGCCTGCTGACCGGACAGGAGCATCCCGGCGACGAAGATCGCCACGCCGAGGGCAACGGCCTGCGCGAGGTTCGTCGTCGGGACCGCACCCACCGCGACCACGAGGCCGGTGATGGCGACCAGTGCCGCGACGAGGCGGCGGCGCGTCAGTCGCAGCGCCGCGGGCAGCCCGACCCCGCGCGAGTCCAGGGCCAGCCCCGAGACGGTCTGGCCGGCGACCGCGCACACGGAGGCGATCGCCACGCCCACGATCGGGATCCCGATCGCGAACATGATGACGATCGGCACGCCGCACAAGCCCACCGCGTACCACCACCACCGCGCGTCGTGGACGAGGGTGCGCGCGGTGCGCGCCGCGCGCCCCTGCACGACGAGCACGATCGCGGTGGTCACCAGCGTGCCGACGTAGCTGAGCCAGGTCGAGACGAGCGCGCCCGCGCCCGCGCTCGAGAGGTCCCCGTTGAATCGGCCCTGCACCGCGACCAGTGCTCCGGACAGGGCCGCCACCAGGACGGCCGGCACGACGAGAACGCGCGGCGCCTCGGTCGTCGTCACCCTCGTGACTGTAGCTGTGTGCCGCGCACGCTCACGGGCACCGGGCGGGAGCAAGAAAGGCTCGCGGTCCGCGGACGCGTTCGGGATCCCCGGTCTGCCGAGGTGATGAGCGCCGTCCAGGTGGTCGCCGGCCGTGCCGAGCGAAGGCTCCGTGAACGTCAGAGGCCCTCTCGCTCTTCGGAGCGAAAGGGCCTCTGACCTGCACTTCTACTTGTAGCGGGGGCAGGATTTGAACCTGCGACCTCTGGGTTATGAGCCCAGCGAGCTACCGAGCTGCTCCACCCCGCGTCGGCTTGGTTACTCTACGTGACACCCGGACCTCGGCCAAATCGGTCCGGGGTGACCTGCGTCGCACGAGGGTGTTTGCGCAGGTCAGGCCGCTACTAGCGAAGCGGGACGTCGGAGAGCAGCGGCCGTGCTGGCCGCACGGGCTGGGTCTAGCGGGGCGCCGGGACGGGCGCCGCCTCCCGATCGGCCCGAGCGCGACGAGCACCGCGCGACGAGAGCGTGCCCTGCGCGACGACCACGCCCAGCACCACCAGCAGCCCGCCGACGGGCTCGTACCACTCGAGGTGCTCGTCGAGGACGAGCATGCCCAGGACGACGCCGACGACCGGCGTCAGGTAGGTGACGGTCGAGGCGCGCTGGGCGCCCCATGCGGCGACGACCTGCGTGTTCCAGACGTACGCGAGGCCGGTGCCGAGCACGCCGAGCAGCACCATGCACACGACGACGGACGTGGTCAGGTGGACGGGCGTGCGGGCGACGAACGGCGCGAGCAGCAGCGCGACGACGGCGGCGCAGCCGACCTGGCCGGCGGCGACGGTGACGGACGGCAGGTGCAGCGGCGTGACGAAGCGCCGCAGGTAGGTCATGCCGAGGCCGTAGCAGGCGGTCGCGCCCAGGCAGGCGAGCACGGCGGACAGGGGAGCGGCGTCCACGAGGTCGCCCACGTAGGTCCAGGGTCCGACGATCACGACGACGCCGACCGCGCCGACGACGAGCCCGAGGCGCTG
Organism: Cellulomonas composti; assembly: GCF_007990245.1. Classification (GTDB taxonomy): domain Bacteria; phylum Actinomycetota; class Actinomycetes; order Actinomycetales; family Cellulomonadaceae; genus Cellulomonas; species Cellulomonas composti. Next base: position 236,956 of record NZ_BJWG01000004.1, read on the forward strand.
GCGGCGGGTGAGGCGCTCGGCGGGCAGGAGGGCCGCGGCGGCGCCGGCGGTCATGAGCGGCGTCGTGGCGTTGAGGATGCTCGAGAGGCCGGAGGCCAGGTGCTGGCCGGCCCACGCGAACGCGAGGAACGGCAGGACGCACAGCAGCACGCCGATGACCAGCAGGTGCCCCCACACGCGCGGGCTGCGCGGCCAGGCGCGCCGGGAGAGGGCCGCGACGACGACGAGCGCGAGGGCGCCGAGCAGGATGCGGCCGATCGCGACCTGCGGCGCCGACAGTCCCTCGAGCGCGACCTTCATGAACAGGAAGCTCGAGCCCCAGATCAGCGCGTTGGCGACGTACTGGGCGGCGACGAGTTGCGAGGCAGCGGCCGGGGCAGAGACCGGAGCAGAGTCAGGAGCAGGGTCGGGGGGCACGCGACGACGATCCATGACGGGGCCGCCCCGGGCAACCCGGTTCCTGCCGCTCGTCGTCGACTTCCTGCCGCACGTCGGCGGGGTGCGGACGCCGGCCCGCACCCCGCCGACGTCAGGCTCAGGGCGCCGGGTACTCGACGACCGCGTCCCACGTGGACCCGCCGGGTGCGGGGACCACGGGACCGCCGACGCCGTTGACGATCGAGTCGATCGTGCCCGCGTCGTTGAGCGAGACCGCGACCATGTGGTGCAGCTTCACGCCGGAGCGCTTCGGCACCTCGAACGCCTGCGTCAGGTGCAGCGTGGGGTCGACGTTCGTGTAGATGTACGCGCCCAGGCCCCAGGCCTCGTGCGTGCGCACCTTGTCGGACACCTTGTAGGCGGCCCAGCCGAGCGTCGAGCCGTGCTTCCACGCGGCCTGGTTCGGCGCGTCGTAGGGCAGCTCGTTCTGGAAGAAGATCGTGCGCCCGCGCTCGCCGTTCCACACGACGTTGTACTTCTGGAAGTGCTCGGAGAACAGGCCGGTGGCGAGCACGTCGTCGCCGTTGACCAGCACGCCGGTCTCGGCCTTGTTGACGGTCCAGCCGACGCCCTCGCCGTGGTCCGCGCGCCACGCCCAGGTGTGGTCGATCACGGTGCGGTCGGCGTTCACGACGAGGCTCTGGGTCGCCGAGCCGGCGTGCGCGCCGCCGATCCGGAAGAACACGTCCTGCAGGACGATCGGGTCGCGGTTCCAGGGACGGGGCCAGCCGCCGCCGTGCTGCGCGGAGAACCGGCCGTGGTGCCCGGATCCGACGACGAGCAGCGCGGGCGAGGTCTTGGCGCCGGCGTCGAACATGATGCCGGCGACGTCGATGCCTGCCTCGTCGGACGTCGTCATGGCGATGTTCCCGCGCGTGGGGACGATCGAGGCGAGGCCCAGGCCGAGCACGATCGTGTTCGCGCGCTTGACGTCGATCGACGAGGTCGTCGAGTAGATGCCCGGCGTGAGCAGCAGCTGGCGGCCGCGGTCGAGCTGCGCGTTGATCGTGCGCGCGCTGTCGCCGGGCTTGGCGACGTAGAACGACGACAGCGGGATCGAGCGCCCCTTCGTCGTACCCGAACGCCACGACACGTCGCTCGAGGCCGTGCGGATCGCGGGGACGAAGACGTTCCACTTCCCGCGGGCGTCGACGTACAGGAACGGCTTCTCGCGCGAGACCGGGGTGCTCGCGAGCGTCGTGTACTTGTCGGAGTTCTGGCCGGCCAGGAAGTTGTCCGCAGGGGCGCCGACGACGCCCGAGAACACCTGGTTCCACACGGCGTTCGACCAGCTCGCGACCGACGAGTCCCGCACGTAGAACTGCTGCTGGCTGCCGTTGACGGTGGTCGGCAGGTCCGAGTCGGCGATGTAGCCGCCGGATGCGTAGGACGGGCCGGAGCAGTAGTCCATCAGCGAGAACGTGCCGCCCGTGATGTGCACGCGCCGCATCGGCGCGGCCTGCGAGACGGCCCAGAAGTTGGCGGTCGCGTGGCAGCCGTCGTCCGCTCCGACCGCGGAGTAGACGATCGACAGGTTGGACAGTGAGCGCCAGAAGTTGGTCAGCGCGACGCAGTTGCCGCCAGCACCGTCCAGGCAGCGGTTGTAGACCTCGACCGCGCCGTTGATGACGACGTCGTCGGGGGACAGGCCCAGGCCTGCGACCTCGGTGTAGTAGCCGACCTTGATGCGCAGCGGCGCGTCGGGTGTGCCGTACGTGCCGGGCTTGAACAGCAGCGCGTAGCGGCCGTCGCCGAACTCGTCGGCGACCTGCTGGTCGTAGATCTCGGCGGCCTTCGCGGCGATGTCCGCGGTCGGCATGCTGGGGTCGAACACGGTGACGTTGGGCCCCAGGTCGGGTTCCGACGAGGGTGGCGACGGGTGGTGACCGCCGCCGGCCTGCGCCGCGGGGGCGACGATCAGGCTCACGACGAGCGCGCCGGCGGCGGCGAGCGCGAGCGCGGCGGGGCGAAGTGCACGGGGGCTGCGCAATGACATGGTCTCTCCCTGGCGGCGGCGTTGCCGACGAGGTGGGGCGGCCCGCCCGGGATCGGGCGGAACCGGCATACCGGACAGCACCCCACCGAACACCCGCAGTGGTCACGTGTCAACGGGTGTCGCCCCGGGCGACCGGAAGCGCTCGCCGAGCCGCCGGCACCGCCCCGACGTCAGTCGACGCGGTGCACCAGGCGGAAGCTGCCCTGGGTGTCGACCAGCTCCCACGTCGTGCCGGGGAAGCGGTCCTGCGCGAACTGGACGAGATCGCCGATCGCCGTGTTCCAGCCGCCGCCCCAGTCGTCGATGAGCAGGTAGTCGGGGGTCGGGTTGCCCGCGTTGCCCACGTAGAACACGTCGTCGCGGTCGACGAGGTAGCTCATCAGGCCGATGTCGGTCTCGACGACCGCGTCGTCGGGGATCTGCGCGAGGATCGCCTGCGCGGCGGTCTCGCGGCCCGAGCCGGCGTAGTACTCGGGCTCGACCAGGCGCGCCAGCGCGAGCTGCGGCGTGAACAGCGCGGCGATCACGACCGCCACCGGCACGGCGGCCACGGCGTAGCGCCGGAGCCAGGCCCGCGGCGATCGTCGGGACAGGACCACGCCGTCCAGCAGCGCGACGAACGCGATCGGCATGAGCACCGCGGAGTAGTGCCACAGGTGCCCGTAGTACGCGTCGTTGTCCGCCCAGAACCGCCACACGAGCGTCGGCACCGCGACGAGCAGGACGGGCGAGCGCAGCCCGACGAAGCCCGTGATCGCGACGAGCATGAGCACCGTGCTGATCTTGCGGCCGTCGTCGAACAGGAGCGTGAAGGCGGTCCACGGGTGCGTGAGGATCCCGACGACGTCGATGCGCGAGCCGTAGTCCCACTGGTCGCCCGAGTTGAGCAGCGGGATCAGCACCGCGGTGCTCAGCACGGTCCAGCCGGCGCCCCACACCGAGAGCCACAGCGCGCGCAGGTCCCGGCTGCGCCACCACAGCACGACGCCGATGAGGATGACCGTCAGGCCCAGGTCCTCCTTGACGAAGACCAGGGGTGCGGCCCACAGCGCGCACGCCCACCAGCGTTCCCGCACGAGCGCGACGAGCGAGAGCGCGAGCAGCGGCACGGCGAACGCGATCTCGTGGAACTGCGCCGCGACCGCGCCGGCGATGCCGAAGCTCGCGGCGTACGCGAGCGTCAGCGCGGTGCCCTCGAGCCAGCCGACCACCCGCACGGCGTGCCGTCCGACGACGTACGCCGACAGCGCGAACAGCAGGTTCTGCACGACGAGCAGCGTCACCGCGCTCGGGAAGACCTTGTAGACGGGCCCGAGCACGACGAGCAAGGGGTGGAAGTGGTCGCCCAGCAGGTTGAACCCGTCACCCTTGATGTGCACGATCGGCGACTCGAGCGACGCGTACCGGCGCGCGAGCTGCGTGAAGATGCCCAGGTCCCACGACGGCACCTCGTAGCGGCTCCACTGCACCAGCGAGAACACCGTGTACGCGACGGCGGCGACGACGGACACGACGAGCGGGCCCAGCCACGGCCACCGGCCCTCTGCCGGGTGCAGCACGGGATCGGGCTCGGCCTCGATCGCGACCCCTGGCTCGGCGGTGCTCCCGAGGTCCGGCTCGAGGTCGGGCTCCAGGTCCGGCGCGAGGTCAGCCTCGGGACCCTGCTCCGGGTCGGCACCGGGCTCGGACTCGGAGGTCGGCCCGGTCGCGGGCACGGTCGCACCCGCCTCGTCGTCGGCCGCGGTACGGCCCTGCTGCACGGTCACCGGGGCATCATCGCAGGCCGCGGTGTGCACGGCGGTCGGGTGTCAGCCCACCGACACCCGGGGACGCGGGATCTCGTGGACGGGCGGCGTCACGGACTTGACCAGCTCGCCGAGCAGCCCGCGCCAGCAGCGGTCGACGTACGTGAGCTGTTCGGCGACCTCGTCGGGCGAGACGTGACCGGCGACGTCCTGGCCGTCGGCGGCGTCGAGCGCCACGTGCGCCCGCTGGATCATCAGACGCGCGGCGCGGTAGTGCGGCGTCTCCTGCTCACTGCGCGGGGTCGTCGCCTCGAGGACTCCCGCGGCCTCGTCGAAGAGCCAGCGGACGATGTCGATCGCGTGCGCACGCTCGGACAGCGACAGGCGCGGCGCGGTGTCGGCGACGGTCTCCACGACGGGCGACAGCGCGAGCCGCTGGATCGCGACGTCCAGCGCACCGGGCCGCAGCTGCGCCTCGAGCAGCAGGACCATCGACCGGGACAACGCGGCCTCGTCGTGCTCGCGCTGGCGGCGACGCGCACGAGACCGGCGCCGCCCGTCCTCCTGCTCGCGCAGCGCGGCCGCGCGCGCCTCGCGGTCGCGGCGCTCGGCCTCCTCGCGCATCTGGACGGCGTGCCGGGTGACGACCTCGACGGCCGTGCGCACCCGCTGCTCGGAGTCGGTCTGCGCGCGGGTGACGAGCTCGTGCGCGGCGGTGTTCATCGCGGCGGTGTGCCCCGCGTCGGTGTACCCGAACAGCGCGATGCGCCGCTCCTCGGCCCACAGCGTCGCGGTCTTGGCGTAGCCGGCGCGGGCGTAGCAGGCGGCCGTGCGGCCGCCGGCGTGGTGGTGCAGCCGCTCGAGGGTCTCGCGTGTCACGGGCAGCCGCTCGTGCACGACGATCGCCGCGAAGTCCGCTCCGACGAGGTCGAGCTGGGGGTCGTCGGGCTCGGACGTGACCCGCACGTCGAGGCGCGCGAGGACGACGCGCGCGTGACGCTCGGCCAGTCGTTCTGCCTCTCGCCACGCCGGATTGCGGCCCGCAGTGCTCACCCGTCCCACCTCCCCGAGACTCGACGCTAGGCGTTCACCCGGAAGGGTCGCGTGGGCCGCCCGTGTGACCCGACGGGTGAACTCCGTCGCGTACGCGTCACTCGAACGGCCGAACGATCGTACATACCAGGTCGAAAGTCCGTGGTCAACGTGCGCGCGGGTGTTCTCTCCGGTATCGGGGCGCCTGCCGGGACCGGGCGTCGGCCGGTGCCACAGTGGCGTCGTGCTGAGCCTGCGCGTCTCGACGCCGACCGAGCTGACGGCCCAGATCCGTGCCGTGCTCGAGGACGACGTCGGCGTGAGCGCCGTCGCGGTGCACCCGGGAGCGTCCGTGCAGCCCGCCGGGGACATCGTGACGGCCGACATCGCGCGCGAGGCCGCGAACGGGATCGTCGAGCAGCTCCTGGCGCTCGGTGTGCACCGCGAGGGCACGATGCAGCTCGTCCCGGTCGACACGTGGATGTCCCGTGCCGGGCTCGAGGCGGAGCTGGAGGCCCCCGGCAGCTCCGCCGACGCCGTGGTGTGGCCGTCGGTCGCGTTGCGCGCGTACGACGACTCCGAGCTGAGCTGGTCGTTCCTGTCCTTCATGATCCTGGCGACGCTGATCGCGTCGATCGCGATCGTCCTGGACTCGCAGATCCTGGTGATCGGCGCGATGGTGCTGGGTCCGGAGTTCGGCGCGGTCGCCGCGATGGGGGTCGGGCTCGTGCGACGGCGGTGGCGCCTGCTGCGGCGGGCGGTCGTGGCACTCGTCGTCGGGTTCACGGTCGCGATCATGGCGACGTTCGTCGCGGTGCTCGTCGGACGTGCGATCGGCTGGATCACGCTCGCGGACGTCACCGGTCCGCGGCCCGACACGCGGTTCATCTACCACCCCGACAAGTGGTCGCTCGTGGTGGCCGTGATCGCCGGCGCGGCCGGTGTGCTGTCGCTGACGTCCTCGCGGATGGGCGGGCTGACCGGCGTGTTCATCTCGGTCACGACGATTCCCGCGGCGGGCAACATCGCGGTCGCGCTCGCGTTCGGGCTGCCCGACGAGATCGGCTCGAGCACCGTCCAGCTCGTCGTGAACCTCGTCGGGATGGCGGTCGCGGGGTGGCTGACGCTGCTGGTGCAGCACCGGATGTGGTCGCGCGTCGACACGCGCCGGCTGCGGCGGTTCACGCGCCGCACGCTCGTCGACGCCCTCGACATCGAGCGCCCGCCCGCGGCCTGACGGTCGGCGTGTCCCTTGCGCCAGCTGTGGTTACTGCGTAACTTCCGGGTTACCGCGTAACCACGATCAGGGGGAGTCCGCATGTCCGTCCGACAGGGTCTGCTCGCGCTGCTGGCCGAGACGCCGATGCACGCGTACCAGATGCGCCAGCAGTTCGAGCACCGCACCGGCGGCACGTGGCCGCTCAACATGGGGCAGGTCTCCACGACGCTCGACCGCCTGGTGCGCGACGGCCTCGTCGAGCCCGCCGACACCGCCGACGCCGACGCGGAGGTGCAGCGGTACCACCTGACCGCCGCCGGACGCGACGAGCTGGCGACCTGGTGGGCCACGCCCGTCGTGCGCTCGACGCCCGCGCGCGACGAGCTGAGCATCAAGCTCGCGCTCGCGGTCAGCGCCCCCGGCGTGGACGTGCGCACCATCGTCCAGGCGCAGCGCACCGAGACCATGCGCGCGATGACCGACCTCACGCGGCTCAAGGCCGACCTGCCCGCGTCGGGCTGGAGCAGCGAGGACCTTGCGTGGTCGCTCGTGCTCGACCACCTGGTCTTCGCGGCCGAGGCCGAGGTGCGCTGGCTCGACCACGTCGAGTCGCGCGTCGCCCGGGCCGCGGCGGAGGGCGGCACGTCCGACGAGACAGCGGTCTCCCGGCGAGCCGCCGCGACCGCCCGGGCCACGGCTGCGACCGCCGCGGCGTCGGGCGGTGCGCGGTGAGCCGGCGGCCGCTGGGTCCGGTCCTGCTGAGCGTGCGTGGCGTGACGCGCGTGCACGGCACGGGGACGACCGCGGTGCGGGCGCTCGACGGCGTCGACCTCGACGTGCGCCTCGGCGAGCTCGTCGCCGTGATGGGCGCGTCCGGCTCGGGCAAGTCGACGCTGCTCAACATCGCGGGCGGCCTCGACACCCCGACGTCGGGCACCGTCGTGCTCGCGGGCGACGAGCTGAGCGGGCTCGACGTGAAGGCCCGCGCCCGCCTGCGCCGCCGGAGCGTCGGGTACGTGTTCCAGGACTTCAACCTCATCCCCGCGCTCACCGCCGCCGAGAACGTCTCGCTGCCTCGCGAGCTCGACGGCGTGCGCGTGCGCGCCGCGCGTCGCGAGGCGCTCGCGGCACTCGACGAGGTGGGGGTCGCCGACCTCGCGGACCGGTTCCCCGACGAGCTGTCGGGGGGCCAGCAGCAGCGCGTCGCGATCGCCCGCGCGCTCGTCGGACCCCGCCGGCTCGTGCTCGCGGACGAGCCGACCGGCGCGCTCGACTCGGCCACGGGCGAGGACGTCATGCGCGTCCTGCGTGCGCGCATCGATGCCGGCGCCGCCGGGCTGCTCGTCACGCACGAGCCGAGGTTCGCGGCGTGGGCCGACCGGACCGTGTTCGTGCGCGACGGCGTGGTCGTCGACGGCACCGGGTACGCGGCCGGGCCGGAGTCGCTGCTCGCGAGCGGCGTGCGCTGATGGCGCGTGGAGGCTGGCGCGCGGCGGGGCGGATCGCGCGCCGGGACGCCGCACGCGCCCGGGGCCGTTCGACGCTCGTCGCGGTGATGGTCGGTCTGCCCGTGCTCGTCGGGGTCGCGATGGCGACGCTGCTGCAGTCGTCGGTACCGTCGCCCGAGCGCCAGGTGCAGTTCGCGCTGGGCGACGACGCGCAGGCGACGATCCAGTACGTGGACGGCAAGGTCGAGATGGACGACCAGTTCAGTGGCGGCTGGGGCGCCTCCGACCTCGACGAGTCGATCGCGCCGACGGACCGCGCGGGAGTCGTGCGCGCCGCGCTCCCGTCGGGGGACGTCGCCGTCGAGGTCACGCAGCGACTGGTCCGCCCGGTCGCCGACGGCATCGCCTCCCGCTCGCGCCTCGTCGCCCTCGCCGCCCCGGCCGAGGCGCTGACCGACGTGCTGCGGGGCGACCTCGTGGCGGGCAGGCTGCCGACCGCACCCGACGAGGTCACGCTCGACCCGCGGTGGACGGCGAAGCTCGGCGTCGGCGTCGGCGACGCCGTCACGCTGCAGCCGGTCGACCTCGACGGCGAGGCCGACGGTGCAGCCGCGGACGTGCACGTCGTCGGTGTCGTCGACCCGTGGCCGGACCAGAGCGGTGTGCTCACCGTGCCCGGCGGCCTGCTCGCTGCACCCGTCGACGCGGAGCGGACCTGGGTGGTGCTCGGCCCCGAACCCGTGCGCTGGGACACCGCGCTGGCCCTCAACGACGTCGGGTTCCGCGTCTTCACACGGTGGGCGCTGCACGAGGACCGGCCCGCATCCGAGCTCGACCAGGGATCCTCGGCCGTCTCGTCCGGCACGCTGACGCTCGTCGCGGTGGGTGTCGCGATCGGCCTGCTCGAGGTCGTGCTGCTCGTCGGACCCGCGTTCGCGGTCGGCGCGCGGCGCCAGCAGCGCCAGCTCGCGCTGCTCGCTTCCGTCGGCGCCGAACGCCGCACGCTGCGGCAGGTCGTCCTGCTCGGCGGGCTCGTCGTCGGGGTCGGGGCGTCGGCGCTCGCCGCGCTGCTCGGCGTCGGCGTCGCGGCCGCGATCCAGGCCGTCGTGCGCGTCCGGGGCTCCTGGGCACTGCCCGACCTGCGCGTGCCCTGGCTCGTCGTGGGCGCGTTCGTCGTGCTCGGCGTGCTCGTGGCGGTCGCCGCCGCGTGGCTGCCCGCGCGCCGGGCCGCGCGGCTGGACGTCGTCGCCGCGCTCGCGGGCCGCCGGTCCGAGGCCCGTCCGCGACGCGGCCTCGCGGCGCTCGGCGTCGTGCTCGTCGGGCTCGGGCTCGTCGTCGCGACCTTCGGCGCGGTGCGCTCACGGTCCGTCGTGACCGTCGGCGGCGTGCTCGTGGTGCAGATCGGCATCGTCATGGCATCCGGCGGGATCGTCTCGCTCGTCGGACGGCTCGCGCCGCACCTGGGTGTCGCGGGACGCATCGCCGTGCGCGACGCCGCCCGCCAGCGCGGCCGGACCGCGCCGGCCGTGGCCGCGGTCGTCGCCGCCGTCGCCGGTGCGGTCGCCGCGGGCGCGTTCTTCTCGTCGCGCGACGTCGCGCAGGAGTCCGCGTACGTCCCCGCCGCGCGCGAGGGCATCGTGCTGGTCAGCGAGTGGTACCGCGACGACTTCCTCGCTGCCGACCCGGCCGCCACGGACGCGGACGTCACCACTCACGACGAGCTCGTCGCGCGTGCCGACGAGCTCGAGGCGTGGGCCCGGCGCAGCTTCGACGTCGGGAGCAGCGTGCGCGTGCGGATGCCCGTGCTGCCCGACGACGCCGACGGCGCGTGGCTCTCGGTCCTGGCCGAGCGAGCGCCCGAGCAGGAGTGCCCCGTGCCGCCCGACGCCACGCCCGCGCAGGCCCGCGCGCTGGCCGGCGACCCCCGCTGCGCCGGGCTGTGGTCCTCGACGACGTACGCCGACACCGGGTACATCACGCCGGACGGCACGAACGGGGTGTTCGTCGACGACGGGACGCTCGTCGCGGTGCTCGGGCTGCCGGGAGCCGACGAGGCCGCCGCCGCGCTCGCGGCCGGGCAGGTCGTCGTGACCTCGCCCGTGGACCTGTGGCCCGACGGCGCCGTGCACCTGGCGGCCTCGGCCAGCGACCTGGACGGCAAGCAGACCTTCGACGCGGCGGTCGTCGCGCCCGGGTTCGTCGCACCCGGGCTGGCGGCGTGGCACCTGATCATGCCGCCCGGCGTCGCGCAGGACCTGGGTCTGCGGGCCGAGCCGGTGGGGCTCGTCGTGGCCACCGCGAGCACGCCCGACCAGAAGGAGATCGACGCGGCGCAGGGGGCCGCGCCGACCTACGCCTGGGTCACGCTGGAGGACGGCCCACCGGGCGGGTACGGCATCGTCGTCCTGATCCTCGTGCTCGGCGCCGCGGTGCTCGGGCTCGCGGCGACCGGGATCGCCGTCGCGCTCTCGTCGGCCGAGTTCACGCCCGACCTCGCGACGCTCGCCGCGGTCGGTGCCGCTCCCGCGGCCCGGCGGCGCGTCGCAGCGGCCCAGGCGGGCGTCGTCGCGATCGTCGGGACGTGGCTGGGCGCTGCGGCCGGTCTGCTGCTCGCGCAGGTGCTCGTCACCGCCGCGCGCTACGACGACCCGTGGACGATCGACGTCGCGCTCGTCCTGCGCGTGCCGTGGGGGATCGTGCTGGGCGTGGTCGTCGGGCTGCCGCTGCTCGCGATGACCGGCGCGTACGTGCTCACGCGGGCTCGGCTGCCGATGGTCCGTCGGCTGGGCTGACGTAGCCGGCGCGGTGCTCGGAACGGTTCGCGGCACCGTCGTCGGCCCTGGTCCCGATTCAGCGCTCGTACGCGGCCGCATTCCACAGGTGCTGCGCGGCGTAGGCGCGCCACGGTGACCACGCCGCGCCGGCGGCCGCGACCTGTGCGGGGGTCTTCACCCCGAGCGCGCGGCGCAGCACCAGGTCGCCGGTGGGGAACGCGTCGCGGTCCGCGAGCACCCGCAGCGCGAGGTACTCGACCGTCCACGGACCGATCCCCGGGACGGCCAGGAGACGCCGGCGGGCCTCGTCGCGCGCGTCGGGCTCGTTGTGGGCGGTCAGCGCCAGGCCGTCCTGGCACGCCTGCGCGAGCGCGACGAGCGTGCGGGCGCGCGCCGCCGGGACGCGCACGGCGGCGCGGACCTCGTCGGGGTCCGCGTGCGCGATCGTCGCGGGCGTCGGGAAGAGCGTCAGGTCCGCGGCCCCGGGCGTGCCGTACGCGGCCGCGAGCCGGCCCGTGAACACGCGGGCCGCGGCGAGGCTGACCTGCTGACCCAGCACCGTCTGGGCCGCGACCTCGAACCCGTCGACGTGGCCGAGCAGGCGCAGGTGCGGACGGCGCGCCACGAGCGACGCGAGCGTCGGGTCGCGCGCGAGGTCCGACGAGATCACCGCGAGGTCGTCGTCCAGGTGGAACCAGCGCCGCGCGAGATCGGTGGCACCTTCGTCGAGCGGAGTGTCCGAGCGCACCTCGACGTCGTCGGGCGCGAGGTGCGCGACGACGCGGACCGGACCGTGCGCCGTGCGGACGAGCCGCTCGACCGTGCCGGCCCGGCCGTCCGGCGCGGTCGTGACGCGTTCGACGCCGGGGACCGCGTGCGCGGCGAGTGTCGCGAGCAGCGGCTGCACGTCGAGCGGCACGCGCAGGTGCGTGTGCAGCTGGCCGGACGCGGGCGTGGACGCGGGCGCGGAGGTACCGGCGGGGCGGGGCGTGTCAGGCATCGACTCGCACGCTAGCCGGGTGCGCGCTCGCGCGGGGATCGCCGAGCGCGCGACGAGGTGCTCGCCCGGCGTGAGCTCGGTCGTGGTGCGCGAGCTCGGTCGTGGTTCATCTACGGACCCCTGCGGCGTCTGCGGACCGTGGGGACGTCGCCGGAGGGTGCGGTGGCGGGGTCCGTAGACGCTAGCGCTGTCCGTGGACGCTAGCGCTGTCCGTGGACTCCGGCGCTGTCCGTGGACGGCGGCGTGGTCCGCGGGTGCGGGGTGGTCCGTGGCTGCATCGGGCGGGGCCGTGGTGCGCTCCTGGGCCAGTTCTCATCTGCGGACCCTTGCGGCGTCTGCGGACGGTGGGGGCGTCGCCGGAGGGTGCGGTGGCGGGGTCCGTAGACGCTGGCGCTGTCCGTGGACGCTGGCGCTGTCCGTGGACGCTGGAGGGGTCCGTGGACGCTGGGGTGGTCCGTGGGCGCTGGCCGGGTCCGTAGACGCTGGGGTGGTCCGTGGCGGCGTCGGGCGGGGCCGTGGTGTGGTCCTGGCCTGTTCTCATCTGCGGACCCTTGCGGTGTCTGCGGACAGTGGGGGCGTCACCGGACGGTGCGGTGGCGGGGTCCGTGGACGCTGGCGCTGTCCGTGGACGCTGGAGGGGTCCGTGGACGCTGGGGTGGTCCGTGGGTGCGGGGGTGGTCCGTGGTTGCATCGGGCGGGGTCGGGGTGTGCGCCTGGGCGGCTTCTTGCTCGGGAATGGTCGTGGTGCTGATGCCCGGGGTGGCTTCGCGCGCTGGTGCGTTCGTCTCGATGCGCGACCGGGTGTCGGGGCGGGCGTCTAGTGTGGCCGCGTGCGATTCGTCCTGTTCTCCGCCGCGACCACAGCGGCCGACGAGGAGGACGCGGTCGACGTGCTCGTGTCGCTGCTCGCCGTGGCGGTCGGTGTCGTCGTCGCGTTCGTGCTGTCGGCACTCGTCGGTGCGCTGGTGCGGCGGGCCGCGCGGACCTCGGCGGTCGCCGCGGACCTGACGCGGCGCTCGCGGCTTCCGTTGCGTGCCGTGCTCGTCGTGGTCGCGGTGTGGCTCGCGTTGCGGTGGTCGACCGAACCGGCCGACTGGCGCGACGTCATCGAGCACCTGCTCGTGATCCTGCTGATCATCGCCGTGACGTGGCTCGTCGGGAGCCTGGCGTTCGTGCTCGAGGACGCTGCGCTCGCGCGCTACCGGCTCGACGTCGCGGACAATCGGCACGCCCGCCGCGTGCGCACGCAGGTCCAGGTGCTGCGCCGGCTCACCGTCGCGGTGCTCGTGGTGTGCGCGCTCGGGGGCATCGCGTTGACGTTCCCGGGAGCGCGCGCGTTCGGGGCCAGCCTGCTCGCCTCCGCCGGGCTGCTGTCGATCGTCGCGGGGCTCGCGGCGCAGAGCTCGCTCGCGAACATGTTCGCCGGCGTGCAGCTCGCGTTCACGGACGCGATCCGCGTCGACGACGTCGTCGTGGTCGACGGGCAGTGGGGGCGGATCGAGGAGATCACGCTCACGTACGTCGTCGTGCACGCGTGGGACGACCGCCGGCTGATCCTGCCGTCGACCTACTTCACGACGACGCCCTTCGAGAACTGGACCCGGCGCCAGGCGGACCTGCTCGGCACGGTCGAGCTCGACCTCGACTGGCAGGTCCCCGTCGAGGCGATGCGGGCCGAGCTCGCGCGTCTGCTCGACTCGACCGAGCTGTGGGACCGGCGGGTCGGTGTCCTGCAGGTCACCGACGCGGTCGGTGGCACCGTGCGCGTGCGCGCGCTGGCTTCCGCCGCCGACGCCCCGACGCTGTGGGACCTGCGCTGCCACGTGCGCGAGGGGCTGCTGGCGTGGCTGCAGCAAGCAGCGCCCGAGGCGCTGCCGCGCTCGCGTTGGCAGACCGTGACCGCGCCCGAGGCGGTCGAGCCCGCGGCGCCGCCGATCACCTCGCCGCTGCCGCTCCCGGGCGTGTGGGCAGGGCCCGACGACACGCAGCGCCTGACCGTCGGCGCCAAGGACGCCCGGCTCTTCACCGGCTCGATCGAGGCGCTCGAGCGGTCCGAGCACTTCCGCGGCCCGGGCCAGGACGTCATCGACGAGCGCGAGCACAACGCCGAGGGCCGCTGAGCGCGAGCGCGACGGCTGCGGCCGCCGGCGGGCCGGACGGATCGGCGGACCGGTCGTGTCAGTGGTCGCCAGTAGGGTGAACACATGTTCGAATCGGGCCCCGGGGTGATTGCCGCTGAGCGGTCGGCCACGCCTGTGTGCCCCGTGCGGGAGCGGCCTGTTGAACCGGTCCCCTCGTGGTGGTCGGCGCCGGACGACGACGCACAGGTTCCTGGCTGGCTTGACGCGCCGGAGCTGGGTGCGGGCGCGTGCGGGTGGTGCGGGGCGCCGGGCGCGTGCGGGTGCGCGTGGCCGGTGGGTGCTCGTCC
>NZ_BJWG01000005.1 GCF_007990245.1 Cellulomonas composti
GCCCGCGTCAGCGAGCGGTCGGTCGTGGCGCCGCTCCCCCACCCATCCCGCCGACCCATCCCCGCCGACCCATCCCCGTCGATGCATCCCCGTAAATGCAGAGATGGGTGCAGGTCTCGGTCGGTGCGGCCGCCCGGAGCTGCACTCATCTCTGCACCCACGGTGTCGTACGTGGGTCCGTCGGGGCGAGCCGACCACAGCCCGCGTCGGCGGGCGGTCGTCCACAGGTGTCGTGTCCGGGCGGTCGCGTGGCGCCGGGGTGGGCCAAGGTCGTCGGATGGTGCGGACGATTCCCGACGAGGTGGTGCGGCTGGCGGACGTGCAGGGCGGGATGCTGACGCGCGCGCAGCTTCGTGCCGCCGGCATGGGCGACGAGGCGGTCCGCAACCGCCTGTGCGACCTCTGGCGACAGGTGCTGCCGGGTGTCGTGCTCCTGTCGCGCGGGCCGCTCGATGCGGTCAGACGAGCCGTCGCCGCCCAGCTGTTCGCCGGTCCGGAGTCGCTGGTGAGCGGAGCGGCGGGTGCCCGGCTGCACGGACTCGGCAACGCCGGCTCGTCGCAGACCGTGACCGTGCTGGTCCCCGCGCACCAGTCGAGCCGCCGGGCCGGCTTCGCGCACGTCCAGCGCACGCATCGGATGCCGTCCGCGAGACGGCAGATCGACGGGGTCCGGGTCGTGCTGCCCGCGAGAGCAGTTGCCGACGCGTGTCGACTCCACCCGGACGTGCGCTACGCCAAGGCGCTCGTGATCGAGGCCGTCCAGCGGAAGGTCACCGGCGTCACCAGGCTGTGCGACGAGCTCTTCAGCGGACCACGTCGCGGCTCGGCGACCTTGCGCGCGGCGATCGCCGTCGCCGCGACCGGGGCGTGGTCCGTCGCCGAGCACGACCTGCTCCGGGTCGTGCAGCGCAGCACCGTGCTCCCGCGCCCGTGGCTCAACCCCGTCGTCACCGCCGCTGACGGCTCGCCGCTGCCGACGCCCGACCTCTGGTTCGACGACGTCGGGCTGGCCGTCCAGGTGCAGTCGCACGCGTACCACGCGGCAGGCGAACGCTGGACCGAGACGATCCGCGCCGACAGCGCGCTCGGCGAGGCAGGGGTGGTCCGCGTCGCCGTGACCCCGTCCGAGATCCGCGACTCTCCCGACGACGTCCTGCGTCGCATCGAGCGCGTGTACCTCCAGCGGTCCCCCGCCACCCGCCCTCCGGTCAAGGCCGTCGAACGCCGCCCGACCTGACCCACCCCTCCGACCGCGCTCCGCGCGCCAGAGCACGCACACGCCGCCGCCCATCCGGGATCAGCGCAGACATGGGTGCAGATCTCGGCGGGCCGACCCGCCCCGACCTGCACCCATCCCTGCACCCACCTGGGTGCCGCGATCGAGGCGGGACGGGACGAACGCGGCCCTCGGAAGCGCGCGTGCCGGATGCAGGGACCGGACGCAGCGATCAGTGCAGAGATGGATGCAGGCCTCAGCGGGTCGACCCGGCCGGACCTGCATCCATCTCTGCACTCACCCGGATGCCCCGAGGGAGCAGAACGGAGCGCGCGCCGCGAGGCTCAGCGGCGAGCTGCGCTCCCGATGCCTGGCGAGCGCCGCGCCGAGCCGCTGGGATCGGTGCAGGGATGGGTGCGGGTCGAGACGGGGGTCGCCGGGACGTGTGGTCCGGTGGGATCAGTGCAGGGATGGGTGCAGGTCTCGGCGGGCCGACCCGGCCGGACCTGCATCCATTTCTGCACTCAGCCAGATGCGACGAGCGAGTGCCGGGCCGGCCGGGAGCGTGCGGGCCCTGAAGCTCGGCGGCGAGTCGGCCGCCGCTCGACGCGGATGACGCACCGTGCAGCGGCTCGGTGCCGAGTCACCGGGATCAGTGCAGGGATGGGTGCAGGTCTCGGCGGGCCGACCCGGCCGGACCTGCATCCATCTCTGCACTCAGCCAGATGTGACGAGCGAGTGCCGGGCCGGCCGGGAGCGTGCGGGCCCTGAAGCTCGACGGCGAGTCCGCCGCCGCTCGACGCGGTTGGCGCACCGCGCGGCGGCTTGGTGCCGAGTCACCAGGATCAGTGCAGGGATGGGTGCAGGTCTCGGCGGGTCGGGCCCGCGAGAGCTGCATCGATTGCTGCCGCCATGGGGCGGGCCATGGGGCGGGCCATGGGGGCGCGCCCCGGGGCGGGCCGCAGGGGTGTGGGTGGCGGGTGGGTGGGTGGGTAGGGTCGGGGGGTGGGTTTGGTGCGGATCGCGGCGGCGCAGGTTGATGCGTGCGTGGGTGACCTCGAGGGGAACGCCCGCGTCGTGCTCGAGTGGACGCGGAGGGCCGCGGATGCGGGCGCGGACCTCGTCGTGTTCCCGGAGATGACGCTCACGGGGTACCCGATCGAGGACCTGGCGCTGCGGGCGTCGTTCCGACGCGCGGCGCAGAGCACGCTCGAGAAGCTCGCCGTCGACCTGGACGCCGCGGGCCTCGGGGAGGTCGCGGTGCTGGTCGGATGCGTCGGCGAGCGCGCGGCGCACCGGCGCCGGCAACCGGAGACGGCAGACGGGGCGGCGACGGACGGGGCCGACGACGCAGCGACCGACGGGGTCGTCGAGGGGGGCGCGGGCAGCGAGCGGTTGCCGGACGCCGAGCTCGTCGGCGACGTCGTCGCAGGACGGCCCGAGGCACGCGATGCGGCGCGACCCACCAACGAGGCGGTGCTGCTGCGCGGGGGGCGCGTCGAGACTCGCTATGCCAAGCACCACCTGCCGAACTACGGGGTGTTCGACGAGTTCCGGATCTTCGCGCCGGGTGACGAGATCTGCGTGCTCGACGTGGCGGGACGCCGGGTCGGGGTCGTGATCTGCGAGGACATCTGGCAGGACGGCGGGCCTGTCTCGTTGATGGACGAGAACGAGGTCGCGTGCCTCGTCGTGCTCAACGGGTCGCCGTTCGAGGAGGGCAAGGGCCATGTGCGGGCGCAGCTCGCGGCGCGGCGGGCCGCGGAGGTCGACGCCCCGGTGGTGTACGTCAACCTCGTCGGCGGGCAGGACGACCTCGTGTTCGACGGGGGCTCGTTCGTCGTGGACCGCGACGGGACGCTGCTCGCGTCGGCGCCGCAGTTCGTTGAGCACCTGCTGGTCTGGGACCTGGCCGCGCAGGGCGAGCCGCAGCGGCCCGGACCGCGCGCGGCGCCGCTGCACCCGGACGAGGAGACCTACCGCGCCATCGTCACGGGCCTGGCGGGGTACGTGCGCAAGAACGGGTTCACGTCGGTCACGCTCGGCCTGTCGGGGGGTATCGACTCGGCGCTCACGGCGGCGATCGCGGCAGACGCGATCGGCGGCGAGCACGTCGTCGGGGTCTCGATGCCGTCGCGGTACTCGTCGGAGCACAGCAAGGACGACGCGGCGGACCTTGCCGCGCGGCTCGGGGCGGACTACCGCGTGCAGCCGATCGGCGCGGTCGTCGAGGCGTTCCAGGGCGAGCTCGCGCTCGACGGGGTCGCCGAGGAGAACCTGCAGGCGCGCGTGCGCGGCGTGATCCTCATGGGCATCTCGAACCGCGAGGGCCACCTGGTGATCGCGCCGGGCAACAAGTCGGAGCTGGCGACCGGCTACGCGACGATCTACGACGCGGGCAGCATCGGCGGGTTCGCGCCGCTCAAGGACGTCGACAAGTCCCGGGTCTGGGCGCTCGCACGGTGGCGCAACGACCACGCACGCGACCGCGGCGAGATCCCACCGATCCCGGAGTCGTCAATCACGAAGCCGCCCAGCGCCGAGCTGCGGCCGGGCCAGACCGACCAGGACTCGCTGCCGCCGTACGCGCTGCTCGACGAGGTGCTGGACTCGTACGTCGAGCACGCCGAGGGGCGCGCGGAGCTGCTCGCCCGCGGGTTCGCACCCGAGGTCGTCGACCGCGTCCTGCAGCTCGTCGACCGGGCGGAGTGGAAGCGGCGGCAGTACCCGCTGGGTCCGAAGGTCACCGCGCTCGCGTTCGGGCGCGATCGTCGCCTACCGGTCACCTCCCGCTGGCGCGAACCGTGACCTGCACGAACGCTGAGCACGACGACAGTTCACTGCACGACGACACAGCCAGGGAGCCCCGATGACCGAGCAGCCCAAGCGGGTGCGCGTGCACCACCTCCTCGCCGCCAAGCAGCGCGGCGAGCGGCTGACCATGCTCACGGCCTACGACGCGGTGACGGCGCGCATCTTCGACGAGGCCGGCGTCGACATGCTGCTGGTCGGCGACTCGATCGGCAACACGATGCACGGCCACGCCACGACGCTGCCGGTGACGGTGGAGGACATGATCCCGGCGGCCCGTGCCGTCGCCGGGGCCGCGCGACGCGCGTTCGTCGTCGTCGACCTGCCGTTCGGCTCGTACGAGGCCTCTGCGCAGCAGGCGCTCGAGACGGGCGTGCGGATCATGAAGACCACGGGCGCGGACGCGGTCAAGCTCGAGGGCGGCCGTCGCAGCGCGGCGCAGATCCGGGCGCTGACCGAGGCGGGCATCCCGGTCGTCGGGCACCTCGGGTACACGCCGCAGTCGGAGAACCTGCTGGGCGGCCCGCGGGTGCAGGGACGCGGGGACAACGAGGCCGAGCGGATCAGCGAGGACGCGATGGCGGTCGCTGAGGCCGGTGCGGTCGCGGTCGTGCTCGAGATGGTGCCGGCGCCCGTCGCGGCGCGCGTGACCGAGATCGTCGCGATCCCGACGATCGGCATCGGCGCGGGCGCAGAGTGTGACGGCCAGGTGCTCGTCTGGGTGGACATGGCCGGCATGGGCGACTGGTCGCCGCGGTTCGCCAAGCGGTTCGGCGAGGTGGGTGCGGCTCTGCGCGCGGCCGCGGTGGCGTACGTCGACGAGGTCCGCGGCGGGACGTTCCCCGACGACGAGCACAGCTTCCTGGCCTGAGCGCCGGGCGGCGGCCGCCGCGCCCAGGGTCGCCCAGGGTCAGCGACGCTCCTCGTCCTCCTTGTCCCATGCCTGCGTGCGCGCGCGGGCCGTGTCGAGCGCGTGCTGCGCGGCCTCGCGTGACGGATAGGGACCCATCACCTTGCTCCAGTCGCTGCGGCGACCTTCCTCGACCTCGTGCGTCTCGGTGTTGAACCAGAACTCAGCCATCGACCCGTCCCTCCGCTGTTCGGCGCGAACGGGGTCGCACCGGTGCGGTCCGTAGAATGCCAGGCATGTCGCCCGTCCGCTCCGCTCTCGTCCCGGGCACCATCAGCCCTCGTCGCGCCGTCCCCGCCACCATCGCGCGGCCTGAGTACGTCGGCAAGCCGGGCCCGGCGGACTACCGCGGCCCGGACGTGTTCGACGACGAGACGATCGAGCGGATCCGGGTCGCCGCGCGGATCGCGGCGCAGGCGCTCGCGGAGGTCGGCCGGCACGTCGCGCCGGGCGTGACGACGGACCGGCTCGACGAGATCGGTCACGAGTTCCTGCTCGAGCACGGCGCGTACCCCTCGACGCTCGGCTACCGCGGCTTCCCGAAGTCGCTGTGCACCAGCGTCAACGAGGTCATCTGCCACGGCATCCCCGACTCGACCGTGGTCGAGGACGGCGACATCGTCAACATCGACATCACGGCGTTCGTCGGCGGCGTGCACGGCGACAACAACGCGACGTTCCTCGCGGGTGACGTCGACGAGGAGTCACGCCTGCTCGTCGAGCGCACGAAGGAGTCGCTGGACCGCGCGATCAAGGCCGTCCGCCCGGGCCGCGAGATCAACGTGATCGGCCGCGTGATCGAGAAGTACGCGGCGCGCTTCGGGTACGGCGTCGTGCGCGACTACACCGGTCACGGCGTGGGGCCGGCGTTCCACACGGGGCTCGTCGTGCCGCACTACGACTCCGCGCCGATGTACGACCGGCTCATCGAGCCCGGGATGGTGTTCACCATCGAGCCGATGCTGAACCTCGGAACTCCTGATTGGATCGTCTGGGACGACGACTGGACCGTCCTGACGGCCGACGGCCGCCGCAGTGCGCAGTTCGAGCACACCCTGCTGGTCACCGACGACGGAGCGGAGATCCTGACACTGCCATGAGCCACCACCAGAAGCACTCCCACAAGCACGACATCGCGTTCGGCATCGACATCGGCGGGTCCGGCATCAAGGGGGCGCCGGTCGACCTGCGCACCGGCGAGTTCGCCGCTGACCGGCGACGCATCCCGACGCCGCAGCCCGCGACGCCCGACGCGGTGGCGGACACGGTCGCCGAGATCGTCGACTCCTTCCACCTCGACAGCCACGCGCCGATCGGTGTCACGTTCCCCGCGGTGATGCTGCACGGCGTCGCGCAGTCGGCCGCGAACGTCGACGACTCGTGGATCGGCACCGACGCGCAACGGCTGTTCTCCGCGAGGACCGGTCGCTCGGTCCTCGCGGTCAACGACGCCGATGCGGCCGGCTACGCCGAGGCGGTGTACGGCGCGGCCAAGGACGTCGACGGGGTCGTGCTCGTCGTGACGCTCGGCACCGGCATCGGCTCGGCGCTGATCGTCGACGGGCGCCTGGTGCCCAACACCGAGCTCGGTCACCTCGAGATCGACGGCTTCGACGCGGAGTCGCGCGCCGCCGACTCCGCCCGGGACCGCGAAGGGCTCGACTGGGAGCAGTGGGCGCAGCGTCTGCAGCGCTACTTCTCGGTCGTCGAGAAGTTGTTTTGGCCCGACCTGATCGTCGTCGGCGGCGGCGTGAGCAAGCACCACGAGAGCTTCCTGCCGCTGCTCGACCTGCGCGCGCGCATCGTCCCGGCCGGGTTGCTCAACGCGGCGGGCATCGTCGGTGCGGCCGCGCTCGCGGCGGACGACGAGGACGACGACGACTGACGTCGCCGGCGCACCGTCGGACGCACGGCGCCGGCTCGACGAGGTCGCGCCGGGCGTGCTCGTCGCGACGAGCGAGGTCTACCGCACCACGAGCACGGTGCTCGTCGGCGACGACGGCGCGTGCCTGCTGGTGGACCCGGGGGTCACGGCGCAGGAGGTCGAGGGTCTGGTCGCCGCCGTCGCCGCGCGCGGTCTACGGCCGCTCGCCGTCTGGTCGACCCACGCGCACTGGGACCACCGGCTCGACTCCCCCGCCCTGTCGCACCTCCCGCGCTGGGGAGCGGTCGAACGCGGCGACGATCTGCGCGCGCTGACGATGCAGCGGGACGCCGACGACGAGCTCGCACGCGTGCTCGCACACCGACCGGACGACGACCCGGCGCCGATCGGTCCCGGCCCGAGCGTGCTCCCGCGCCGGCCGGACGGCCTGCTCGACTGGCCCGGACCCGCCGTGCGCGTGCTGGTCCACCGCGCGCACGCATCCGGTCACACCGCGCTGTTCCTGCCGGGGTGCGGCGCGCTCGTCGCGGGCGACATGCTCTCCGACGACGAGGTGCCGCTGCTCGACCCGGCGGCGACGGACCCCGTCACCGACCACCGAGTGGCGCTCGATGCGTTCGCGGCCCTCGGCGCCCGGCTCGTCGTGCCCGGCCACGGCACGGTCGGGCACGACGTGCCGGCCCGGATCGCGGCGGACCGGCGCTACCTCGACGGCCTCACGGACCCGGCACCCGCACCGGACGTCCGGCTGCGCGCGCCGTGGCTCGTCGCGGCCGACGCCGAGCAACGCGCACTCGTCGCCCGCCACCGCTGAGCACCGCCCGTGACGTCGTCGCGAGGAACGCGGCGGACCGTCGCCGCCTGGTCGGGCCGGCGGCGCCCGCGCGTCGGCACACACACGACCTGCACGAACACCCCGCACGACCGCCCCCGCACGTCGCCCGCGGGACGCGTCCGACGTGCTGGGCTGGGCTCGTGCTTCTGCGCCGACGCCCGACAGGTCCGACGCCTGCCGATCGCGGGCTCACGGTCGTCGAGGAGCGGATCGACCTGTGGGCGCACCGGCGCCTGGCCGGTCCCCCGCGCGGACGGCTGCGAGCGGGCCTCGTCGAGCTCACGGTGTTCGTGCTCAAACAAGGCTGGGCGTGCCTGTTCGGCGGGCTGCTGCTCGGCGCGATCCTCGCGGCGCGACTCTGGTACCCGGACGACGCCGCACTTGCCCGCAACGACCTGCTCACGCTCGTCGCGGTCGCGTTGCAGGTCATGATGATCGCGACCCGCCTCGAGACGCCCGCCGAGCTGCGCGTCGTGCTGCTGTTCCACCTCACGGGCACGGTGATGGAGCTGTTCAAGACCGACGTCGGCTCGTGGACCTACGCGGCCGACGGGGTGCTCCGCGTCGGCGCGGTGCCGCTGTTCTCGGGCTTCATGTACGCCGCCGTCGGCTCCTACCTCGTGCGCGTGATGCGCATCTTCGACCTGCGGTTCGACCGCTACCCGCGGCAGTGGGTGTGCGCGACGCTCGCGGCGGCGATCTACCTGAACTTCTTCGCGCACCACTTCGTGGCGGACCTGCGCTGGGTCCTGCTCGCCGCGGTGGCCGTGGTGTACGGCCGCTGCATGATGCACTTCCGCGTGCACACAGACGTGCGCCGGATGCCCGTGCTGCTCGCGTTCACGCTGGTCGCGGGCGCGATCTGGGTCGCCGAGAACGTCGGCACGCTGACGGGCACCTGGCTCTACCCGGACCAGGCCGACGGCTGGCACCTGGTGTCGGCGCACAAGCTCGTCGCCTGGTTCCTGCTCATCCAGATCTCCGTCGCGCTCGTCACGTGGGTCCACCCGCCCCAGCGCCCGCTGCGCTCGCATCCGGCCGGTGCCTAGGGTTCGCTGGGCGTAGGAACGTCACGACGACGACGAGGACGAGAGATGACGGACACCCGCGAGACCGAGCTGCTGGCCCACGTGCCCGACGGGCTGTTCATCGGCGGGCGGTGGCGCGCCGCGCAGGACGGCGACGAGCTGGCGGTCGAGGACCCCGCGACGGGCGAGGTGGTCAAGCGGATCGCGAGCGCGACCGTCGCCGACGGCGTCGCCGCGCTCGACGCCGCCGTCGAGGCCTTCCCCGCCTGGGCCGTCACCCCCGCCCGGGAGCGTGCCGAGATCCTTCGTCGGGCGTTCGACCTGCTGCAGGAGCGCAAGGAGGACATCGCGCTGCTCATGACGATCGAGATGGGAAAACCGCTGACGGAGGCGCGCGGCGAGGTCGCGTACGGCGGCGAGTTCCTGCGCTGGTTCAGCGAGGCGGCCGCGCACCTGCAGGGCCGCTACGGGCCGAACCCCGAGGGCACCGGCCGCATGATCGTCACGCAGCACCCGGTTGGGCCGTGCTTCCTCATCACGCCGTGGAACTTCCCGCTCGCGATGGCGACGCGCAAGATCGCGCCCGCGCTCGCGGCCGGCTGCACGGTCGTCGTGAAGCCAGCATCCCTCACACCGCTGACGACGCTCGCGTTCGCGCGCATCCTCGAGGACGCCGGCGTTCCCCCGGGTGTCGTCAACGTCGTCACGACGAGCTCGTCGGGTCCGGTGTCCGAGGCGATCATCCGCGACCCGCGGCTGCGCAAGCTGTCGTTCACGGGGTCGACACAGGTGGGCCGGCTGCTGCTCGAGCAGGCCGCGCACGGGGTGCTGCGCACGTCGATGGAGCTGGGCGGCAACGCGCCGTTCGTCGTGTTCGACGACGCGGACCTGGACCGGGCCGTGGACGGCGCGATGGCGGCGAAGTTCCGCAACATCGGCCAGGCGTGCACGGCCGCCAACCGGTTCCTCGTGCATCGCCCCGTGGCCGACGAGTTCGCCCGCCGGGTCACCGAGCGCGTGCGGGCCCTGCGCACCGGCCGCGGGACGCTGGACGGCGTGACGATCGGCCCGCTGATCGACGATCGCGCGGTGCGCAAGACAGGCGAGCTCGTCGACGACGCCGTGCGGCGCGGTGCGACCCTGCGCACCGGCGGCGCGCCGGTGGACGGACCCGGCACCTTCTACGCCGCGACGGTGCTCAGCGACGTGCGGCCCGGCTCCGCGATCCTGGCCGAGGAGATCTTCGGTCCCGTGCTCGCGATCGTGCCGTTCGACGACGAGGACGAGGCCGTGCGCCTCGCGAACGACACCGAGTACGGCCTGGTCTCCTACGTCTACACGCAGTCCCTCGCGCGCGGCCAGCGCATGATCGAGCGGCTCGAGACCGGGATGATGGGCCTCAACGTCGGCGTGGTCTCCAACGCCGCCGCGCCGTTCGGCGGCTGGAAGCTCTCGGGACTCGGCCGCGAGGGTGGCGCCGAGGGCATCCACGAGTACCTCCAGACGAAGTACACGCTCACCGCGGACCCCTTCGCGTAGCGGCCCACGACCGCGGCCGGGCGCGTCCTCGCCGCCGCACCGCGCGCGACAGCCCTGAGGGCGGATGAGTCAGCCGATACGCCGGGTTCTGTTCTCGTGCGCGGTCACCCCCGCACGAGCGACGGCCATCCATCTACGACGTACGTTGCCGCACGCCTCCAGCGGCCTACCCGGGAGCTCGGGCGGGCAGCCCTCGAACGCTCCCTGTCTGGCCTTGCTCCGGGTGGGGTTTACCTAGCCGCACCGGTCACCCGGCACGCTGGTGGTCTCTTGCACCACCGTTTCACCCTTACCCCGCGCCTCGGGCGAACCCGTGACGCGTGGCGGTCTGTTCTCTGTGGCACTTTCCCGCGGGTCACCCCGGGTGGGTGTTACCCACCACCCTGCCCTACGGAGCCCGGACGTTCCTCGGCGGACCCGTGGGTCCGACGCGGCCGCCTGGCTGACTCATCCGCACCCCGGAGTCTAGGCCCGACGCGCACGTCCCCACGAACGACTGCTCCCGACCCGCCGCCCGGCTCGCCGAGGAGCTGGCCGGTCCGTAGGCCGACCGTACGCGGGCCCCGACGCACCCGCGGCTCTACAGTCGTGCGGTGCTCGTCCTGCTGCCCCCGTCCGAGGGGAAGACCGCGCCCCGCCGCGGCACGCCCGTCGATCTCGACGCGCTGTCGTCGCCCGCCCTGAACCCGGTGCGGGCCAAGGTGCTCGACGCGCTCGTCGAGGTCTCGGCACGCCACGACGCGACCGACCTGCTGCACGTGTCGCCGGGCCTGTCCGACGAGGTGGCCCGCAACCTCACGCTGCGTGCGGCGCCTGCCGCCCCGGCGCGGGCGGTCTACACGGGCGTGCTCTACGGCGCGGCGGGCCTGGGCTCGCTGACGCCCGCGGGGCGCCGCCGCGCGCAGGAGTCGGTGCGGATCTTCTCCGCGCTGTGGGGCGTTCTGACGCCGGAGGACGTCGTGCCGGCCTACCGGCTCTCGGGCGGCGTCGACCTGCCCGGCGTCGGCCCGCTCGCGGCCCTGTGGCGCACCGAGCTCGGCGCCGTGCTCGACGAGGCCGCCTCGGGCACGCTCGTCGTGGACGCCCGCTCGGCCGACTACGCGGCGATGTGGCGGCCGCCGGCGGACGCGGACTGGGTCACGGTGCGCGTCGAGCGCGACGTCGACGGCCGGCGCTCGGTGGTCTCGCACCACGCCAAGCACGCCCGCGGCGTCCTCACCCGGCACCTGCTGGCGCGACGCGCCCGGCCCCCGCGCGACGCGCGCGGGCTCGCCGCGGCGGCCGCCGAGCTCGTCGGGGTCGAGCTGATCGGCGTCGAGCTCGGCGCCGTGCCGGCACGCGGGCCGCGCCCGCTCACGCTCGTCGTGGCATGAGCCCGTCGCGGCGTCGACGCCGGCCCTGGTGGCTGCTCGCCGCCGCCGCCGTCGTGGCCGCGCCTGTCACCGGCGCGCTGCCTGCCGACGACGCTCGGGCGCTGCTCGAGCGCACCGGCCCGGTGCTGCTGTTCGTCGCGGGCCTGACGGTCGTCGCGGAGCTGTGCGCCGGGGCGGGACTGTTCGCCACGGCCGCTGCCGCCGCGGCGCGCGCGGCCCGGGGCCACCGCGCGCTCCTGTGGGGCGCCGTGGTGCT
The DNA here is from genome assembly GCF_007990245.1 of Cellulomonas composti. Lineage (GTDB taxonomy): Bacteria > Actinomycetota > Actinomycetes > Actinomycetales > Cellulomonadaceae > Cellulomonas > Cellulomonas composti. Next base: position 11,854 of record NZ_BJWG01000005.1, read on the forward strand.
CCTGGCCACGGCGTGCACGGCGGTGCTCTCGCTCGACACGACCGCGGTGCTGCTCACGCCCGTCGTGATCGCGCTCGCGCGGCGCACGCACGCCCCGCCGCTGCCCTTCGCGCTCGCCGTCGTCGCGCTGTCCAACACGGCGTCGCTGGTGCTGCCGGTCTCGAACCTCACGAACCTGCTGGCGACCCACGAGCTCGACGCCGCGGGCGTGAGCTACCTGGGCCTCATGTGGGCTCCGGCGCTCGCGGCGATCGTCGTGACGGTCGTCGTGCTCGCGGTGCGCGACCGGCACGCGCTGCGCGGCACGTACACGACCGTTCCCGCGACGGCGGCGCCCGATCCGCTCGTGCTGCGGCTCACCGCGGCGACGGTCGCGGTGATGGCGGTCGCGTTCGTCGTCGGCACGCCGCCCGCGCTCGCCGCCGGCGTGGCCGCGGTGCTGCTCGTCGTCGTGCAGCGCGTGCGACGACGACCGTGGCCCGTACCGCCCGCGGACATGGTGCCGTGGCGCACCCTGCTCGTCGTGGCCGCGCTGTTCGTCACGGTCGCCACGGCGCACGCGCACGGCATGGGCGACGTGCTCGCCGCGGCGGCCGGCGACGGGACCGACCCCCTCGCGCTGCTGCGGCTGGCGGTCGTGGGCGCGCTCGCGTCGAACGCCGTCAACAACCTGCCCGCCTTCCTCGCGCTCGACCCGGCGGCCGGCGGCGACCCGCTGCGGATCGCGGCGCTGCTGATCGGCACGGGCGTCGCGCCGCTCGTGACGCCCTGGGGGTCGCTCGCGACCGTGCTGTGGTGGCAGCGCTGCCGCCAGGTACTCCTGGACGTCCCGGCACGCACGATCGTGCGTCAGGGGCTGCTGCTCGCGCCGCTCGCGCTGCTGGCGGCCGTGGCCGCGCTCGTCGGGACGTCCTGACGGTCAGGACCAGCCCTCGCTGGGGGCTCCCGCCACCGCGATCTCGTGCCGCCGGTCGGCGAACAGACGCACGATGCTCACGGACGCGGGCGCGACGCGCAGCTGGCTCCACGAGCCGGGGTTGGCGCCCATCGCGACGCCGAGCGCCGCCCGGATGGCGACAGCGTGCGACACCACGACGACCGTGCGCCCGCGCTCGGACTCGAGCAGCTCGTCGTACACCCGCGTGAGGCGCACGCCGACGTCGACGATCGACTCGCCGTCCGGCGGCCGCACGTCGGCGCGCGTGTGCCAGGGTTCGAGCTGCCCGGGCCAGCGCGCCTCGATCTGCTCGGCCGTCAGGCCCTGCCACTGCCCGAAGTCGGCCTCCTTGACGAGCTCGTGCGTGCGCACGGGCAGGCCGAGCCGCTCGGCGATGATGGCCGCGGTCTGCTGCGTGCGGACCATGGGCGAGGCCAGCACCTCGCTCGGGTAGGCGATGTCCCCCCACAGGTCGCGGCCCACCCGCTCGACGAGTGCCGCCGCGGCCATCGCCTGCCGGTGGCCGTCGTCGTTGAGCGGCGGGCCGGGCTCGCCGGAGCCGGAGTACCCGCGCGAGACCGTCATCGCGGTCTCGCCGTGCCGCACGAGCACGACGGTGACGGGGTGCTCGTCGTCGAACCGCGGGCCCGTCCCCGACGGTCGCGGCGCGCGACCCGTGCCGGGGTCGGACGCGGACACGGGGGTGGCGGTGCGCGGGTCGGCGTCAGTCACGAGAGCAGCGTGCTCGCCCCGCGCGCGGTCCGCCAGCCGAGGTCACTCGCCCTCGGGCAGCCGCACCAGGATCCGGCCGCACTCCTCGCACCGCACGACCGCGTCCTCGTGCTTGGCCTTGATGCCGTCCAGGTCGAGCGGGTTGAGCTCGAGCCGGCAGCCCTCGCAGCGTCGCCCGCGCAGCGCCGCGGCGCCCGTGCCGAGCTGGCCGCGCAGCTTGTCGTAGAGCGTGACGAGCCCGGCGTCCAGGCCGGCCGCGGCTGCGGCGCGCTCGGCCGCGACCTGCGCCGCCTCGGCGTCGACCTGCGCGAACGTCGCGTCCCGCTGCGCCTCGACCTCGCTGCGCTGCTCGACGAGCGCGGTGTGCGCCGCGGTGACCTCGGTGAGCGCGGCCTCGTGCGCCTCGAGCCGCTCCATGACCTCGAGCTCGACCTCCTCGAGGTCACCCTGCCGCTTGGCCAGGCTCCCGAGCTCGTGCTGCAGCGCCTGCAGGTCCTTGGCGCTGCCCTGGCCGCTGTCGAGCCGGTTCTGGTCGCGCGTCGCACGATCCCGCACCTGCTGCACGTCGGCCTCGGCCTTGGTGAGCTCGCGACGCAGGTCCGCGACCGCGGTCTGGGAGGTCACGAGCGCGGTGTGCAGGTCCACGAGCTGGGTCTCGAGCTCGGCGATCCGCGCGAGCTCCGGCAGCGTGCTACGCCGGTGCGCGAGCTGGGACAGGCGCGTGTCGAGCGCCTGCACGTCGAGGAGTCGTCGCTGGTCCGCAACGGGGGCGTTCGGCACGTGGGTCCTTCCGGCACGCGCCCCGAAGGGCGGTGGCTGCTGGTCGAGCGGCGGTGTTCAGCTGTCGGTCGCGTGTCAGTCGCGGCGCGCGACCCGACCGGTCCACGGGTCGGTACGTCGCACGCTCACGCGCGTCTCCACCGTAGTGCCCTGCGCGCCGAGGTCCGCCTCGAGCGCGCGCGCCGCCGCGTCGAGCCACGGCCACTCGGACGCGAAGTGCGCGAGGTCGACGAGGTAGGGCGTGGCCGGACGGCCGTCGCGGACGCCCTCGAACTCGGCGCGTTCGCGCAGCTCGGAGACCGGGTGGTGGCGCAGGTCGGCCGTGACGTAGGCGTCGACGCCGCTGTCGCGCACCGCGTCGAAGAAGCCGTCGCCCGATCCGCCGACCACGGCGACCCGCTCGACGCGCGCCTCCGGGTCCCCCGCGAACCGCACACCCTGCTCGGTCGCCGGGGTCGCGTCCGCCGCGCGCTGCGCGAGCCCGCGCAACGTCGTCGGCTCCGCAAGCCGCCCCACCCTTCCCGTGCCGGTCGGCGCGCCGGGTACGGCCGGGACCAACGGCGCGAGGTCGACGAGACCGAGCACCTGCGCCAGGGCGTCCGCCACTCCGTCGTTCGCCGCGTCCGCGTTGGTGTGCGCGGCGAACAGCCCGCAGCCGGCGCGCACCAGCCGGTGCACGAGCGCGCCCTTGAAGGTCGTCGCCGCCACCGAGTGCACACCGCGCAGCAGCAGCGGGTGGTGCGTCACGACGAGGTCGGCGTCCCACGCGAGCGCCTCGTCGACCACGTCCGCGACGGGGTCGACCGCGAACAGGACGCGGTGCACCGGCGCCTGCGGGTCGCCCGCGACGAGGCCGACCGCGTCCCAGGACTCGGCGCTCCCCGGCGGGTAGCGGTTCTCGAGGATGCGGACGACGTCGGCCAGGCGGGGTGCGCTCACGGTCCGCACGCTACCGGCGTGTGCCGGGTGCGGGCGCCCGCGTACGGGGGAGACTGTGCCGTCCGGTCCGGCGGCGCACGAGCAGTCCGCCCGACGAGCCGGCGAGACGACAGGAGCAGCCATGGAGCAGGCCGACGAGACGCTCACCGTGACGGTGCTCGGCACAGGGATCATGGGCGCGGCGATGGCCCGCAACCTCGCCCGCGCGGGGCTGCACGTCGTGGCCTGGAACCGCACCCGGGCCACGGCGGAACCGCTCGCGGCCGACGGCGTCACCGTGGCCGACTCCCCCGCAGCGGCGGTCCGGGAGGCCGAGGTCGTCGTGACGATGCTGCACGACGGCGCGGCCGTGCTCGAGACGATGCGCTCGGCGTCCGGGGGCCTGCGCGCCGGGACCGTCTGGCTGCAGTCGACGACCGTCGGCCTCGACGCGCTCGAGCCGATCGCCACGTTCGCCCGCGAGCACGGCCTGGTGCTCGTGGACGCACCGGTGCTCGGCACACGTCAGCCCGCCGAGTCGGGCACGCTGACGGTCCTCGCGGCGGGCCCGGCCCAGGTCCGCGACTTCGTCGGCCCCGTGCTCGCGGCAGTCGGCAGCCGGACCGTGTGGACCGGCGAGGACGCGGAGGCGGGCACGGCCACGCGCCTCAAGCTCGTCGCGAACTCCTGGGTGCTCGCGGTCAACAACGCGGTGGGAGAGACCGTCGCGCTGGCGGCCTCGCTCGGCGTCGCGCCCGCGACCTTCCTGGAGACCGTCGCGGGCGGGCCGCTCGACATGGGCTACCTGCGCGCAAAGGCCGCGCTGATCGTCGAGGACCGGCTCTCCCCGCCGAGCTTCGCCGCGACGACCGCGGCGAAGGACGCCCACCTGATCGTCGCCGCGGGCGCCGCGCACGGCGTGCGGCTGGACGGGCTGGAGGCGGCCGCCGCCCGGCTCGACCGCGTCGCAGCCGAGCACGGTCGCGAGGACATGGCCGCGGCGTTCCACGCGAGCCGCGACACCGACTGACCCCGCAGCCCCAGGCGCTGCGCCAGGGTCAGAGCGTCACCCAGACCGCGGGGCCCGTCGTCCCGACGCTCACGCGGGACCCCTCGACACCTCCTGGCTTGTACGCCCGCACCCAGTACCCGGCGGCCGGCGGCGCGTCCCAGACCACCGTGTACCGGCCGTTGTCCCGGACCCGCCCGGACGCCTCCGTGCGCCAGGTACGTCCGACGAGCCGCTGCAGATGGACCGTGCGGTTGGCCGCCGCGTAGATCGAGGGTGCCGGCCAGGCGCTGCCGGTCAGCTCCACGTCTCCCCCGGACGTGGCGAAGCGAATGCTCGCCTGCCACTTCACGGGTGGCTCGAGTCGGCCCGTCGCGGCGACGGTGTAGTAGCGGCGCGCACCCGATCCCCAGCCCGCCAGCGTGCCGACGTAATGGGTCTCCTGCACGCCGTACGTCGGCAGGGTCAAGGCTCCCGACGACGAGGACCGCAGCCGGAACGCGTCGTCGTAGTCCGGCCACCATTCTGGAAGGACCACCGACAGGCTCCAGATCCACACGGGCACGTCGACGAAGCCGGGGTCCGTCGCGGCGGTCATGGCGCCCGCGACCGGCGTCCCGTCGTCGCGCCGCACGAGCCGCAGCGACGGTGTCCACCTCTCCCTGCCGTTGACGATCTTGACCGGTGCGTTGAGCACGCGGTACTGCCACGGCAGGCTCGGCGACCCGCTGACCACGACGCTCGGTCCGTTCGCGACGGGGATCTGGGTCGTGACGTCCGTCGCGTCGGTGATGGCGACGCTGATCACCCGGATCTTGCCCGTCGAGACGGACGTGACGTCGGCGGTCCCGACCCACGTGCCGGACGTCGCGGTCCCGCTCGTCCGATTGAGCTGGTCCCAGTACAGCTGCTTGCGCACGACGTTCGGCGGCGCGGTGGAGGTCGAGCTCACGACGCTCGCGACGGCGACCGGGTACGGCTGGGTCTCGAAGTTGAGCAGGCGGTCGGGCAGGCCGTCGGGGTCGGACAGCTCGAGCCGCAGCTCGAGGCGCGTCAGACCCCCGGGCATGCCCGGTCGCGTGTCGACGATCTTGATGCCGTCGAGCGTCGTCGGGGTGTCCGCAGCGGCGGCAACCGACGTAGGGGCGGAGGCCGCCCCCGCGGGAGCCCCGGCCCCGAGCGGCACCACGACCAGGAGCGCCGCGCACACGAGCCGGGCGGATCGCATCGTCGCGCGCGTACCCATGGCTGCTCCTCGTCGACGCGGACCTGGCATGCCCACCGTACGCCGTCCCGAGGTACCTCAGCCGAGCGCGACGACCTCGTCGCCGACCGCGATCGACCCGGTCGTCACCGGGATCAGCCGGATGCCGAACCACACCTTGCCGTCCTCGCGTCGGTGCCGTGCGAGCGTGCGCGTCGGCTCCTTCGTCGTGCGCAGCACGTCCAGGTCGACGGTCGTCATGACGCACCGGTCGCACCGCTCGCCGAAGCGCAGCTCGACGTCCCCGATCCGCACGCCGGCCCACGTGTCCTCGACGAACGGCTCGAGGTCGCCGTCGACGACGACGGTCGGCCGGAACCGCTCCATCGGCAGGGGCGGGTGGTCCTGCTCGTCGGCCAGCCAGGTGTTGAGCTGCGCGAGCGACGCGGTGGTGGTCAGGTGCACCGGACCCGCGTCCGCGAGGCTCAACGTGTCCCCCGGCGCGCCGCCGTGGTCCGGCGAGACCGAGCGGCGGCCGGGGTCGTCGAGCCAGACGAGCCGCACGTCGCGCCCGATCGCCTCGGTCAGCCAGGCGTCGGCCGGCGCACCCGCGGGTGTCGCGCTGCCGACGCGGTTCATCGAGACGCGCGTCGTCGGGAGGCCGCGCGGCTCGGGCACCCGCAGCGCGTCGAGCCCGTCGGCCGCCAGCACGAGCCCGTCGGCCTCCAGCGAGACCCGCACGCCGAGCATGCGCGGCACCTCGCGCGCCGTCACGGTGTCGCCGCCGGCGTCGACGACCATCCAGCGCCGGTCGCCCGCGAGCCCCTGCCGCTCGACCTCGACGCGGTCCACGGTGACGCCGCCGAGCGACTTCACCGGGTAGACGCTGAGCTGGGACAGCACGAGCGACGTCACGCGCTTCCCCCCGTCGACGAGCGCAGTCGCGCTCGGTGCACGACGAGTGGGCCCGGCCGGGTTCGAACCGACGACCCCCGCGGTGTAAGCGCGGTGCTCTGACCAGCTGAGCTACAGGCCCCTGCCGACACGCACGACGCCGCCTCGACGGTCGGACAGCCTACCGGCCCGCGCGGTGTCCCTCAGAGGGAGGCCAGCGCCTCGCGGTAGGCCGACAGCGGGCGGGCCTGGCCGCGCGGGTTCACGACGCTCCAGCGCAGCACGCCCTCGGCGTCGACGAGGAATGAGCCGCGCAGTGCGTGGCCGCTCGCCTCGTCGAAGACGCCGTAGGCGCGTGCGGCCTCGCCGTGCGGCCAGAAGTCCGAGAGCAGGTCGAACGCGTAGCCCTCCTTCTCGGCCCACGCGCGCAGCGCGAACTTGGGGTCGCACGAGATGACGGCCAGGTGCACGCCGGCCGCCTGGAACGCCTCGAGGTTGTCGCGCAGCTCGCACAGCTCGCCGGTGCACGTCCCGGAGAACGCGAACGGGACGAACACGAGCACGACGGGAGTCCCCCGGAGCCCGCTCAGCGAGACGGGCGTGCCGTGCGTGTCGTCGAGCGTGAAGTCCGGTGCCGGCTCGCCGACCTGCGGGCTCACTTGCCCCGACCCCGGCTCGCGAGCCGGGTCGCGGACCAGTCCGGGGCGATGGCGTAGGTGCCCATCGCGTGCAGGCCCGAGGTGGTGGCCGCCTCCTCGATGTCCGAGTGCGACACGTGGCCGTCGCGGCCCGCCTTCGGCGTCAGCACCCAGATGGGGCCGACGTCGTCGAGCGCCGACATCGCGTCCACGAGGTAGTCCGTGAGGTCGCCGTCGTCCTCCCGGAACCAGATGATGACCCCGTCCGTCACGTCGTCGTAGTCCTCGTCGACCAGGGACGTGCCCGTGGTCGCCTCGACCGCCGCGCGCAGCGCGTCGTCGACGTCGTCGTCGTAGCCGAACTCCTGGATCACCTGACCCGAGGTGAAACCCAGACGACCAATCGCCTGTCCGGCGGTGTCGTCCGTGCTGGAAGCCACGTCCCGACCGATCCCTTCCTCACGGCCGCCCACGGGCGACCTGCCGATGTCCGCACACCGTAGCCCACCGCACATGGCGCGGCCTGGCAAGACCAGGCCGGCGGACACGCCCGACGATCGCCCGGACGGACGTGCGCGAGCGCTTCGGAGCCGGTGCGCGCCCGGTGTCACGGACGTCACGTGACCCGATACGGCTCCCGGTGTGACTTTATGAGCCCGACAGTCCGAGAATGGGGCCGAACACCCGCATCGTCCGCGCGGCAGCATGCTGCGCTCGACGAGCCGGGCCGACGATGTGCGCCGAGGCCGCCAGGCCTCACGCGCGGACATAGAGCGAAGGAGCACCGGTGGCTTCGATCGAGGAGACGGGCCCGCTGATCGGCGGGCTGCTCAGCCAGGTACCGGACATCGACCCCGCCGAGACCGGTGAGTGGGTCGAGTCCCTCGACGGACTCATCGAGGACAAGGGCGGCCCCCGCGCGCGCTACGTGCTGATGAGCATGTTGCGGCACGCCCGGGAGCGCAACGTCGCGATCCCGGCGTCGCTCAACACGCCGTACGTCAACACCATCGCGGTGCACAACGAGCCGTACTTCCCGGGCGACGAGGTCCTCGAGCGGCGCTACCGCTCGTGGAACCGCTGGAACGCGGCCGTCATGGTGACCCGCGCGCAGCGTCCCGGCATCGGGGTCGGCGGACACATCTCGTCGTACGCGTCCGTGGCGACGCTCTACGAGGTGGGCCTCAACCACTTCTTCCGCGGCAAGGACCACCCCGGCGGCGGCGACCAGGTCTACTTCCAGGGCCACGCCTCCCCCGGCGTGTACTCGCGGGCGTACCTCGAGGGCCGGATGAGCGAGCACCAGCTCGACGGGTTCCGCCAGGAGCTGTCCCACCCCGGCGGCGGCCTGCCGTCCTACCCGCACCCGCGCCTCGCGCCGGGCCTGTGGGAGTTCCCGACCGTGTCGATGGGCCTGGGCCCGTCGGGCGCGATCTACCAGGCGTGGACCAACCGCTACTTGCACAACCGCGGGATCAAGGACACCGACCAGCAGGACGTCTGGGCGTTCCTGGGCGACGGCGAGATGGACGAGCCCGAGTCGCGCGGCCTGATCCACCTCGCGGCGCAGCAGAACCTCGACAACCTCACGTTCGTCGTGAACTGCAACCTGCAGCGCCTCGACGGCCCGGTCCGCGGCAACGGCAAGATCATCCAGGAGCTCGAGGCCGAGTTCCGCGGCGCCGGCTGGAACGTCATCAAGGTCATCTGGGGCCGCGAGTGGGACGTCCTGCTCAACGCCGACAAGGACCGCGCACTCGTCCACCTCATGAACGTCACGCCCGACGGCGACTACCAGACGTACCGCGCCGAGAACGGCGCGTTCATCCGCGAGCACTTCTTCGGGCGCGACCCGCGTACCAAGAAGCTCGTGGAGAACATGACCGACGACGAGATCTGGGCGCTCAAGCGCGGCGGCCACGACTACCGCAAGATCTACGCGGCCTACAAGTCCGCGCGCGAGCACACCGGCGCGCCGACGGTCATCCTGGCGCACACGATCAAGGGCTACGGCCTGGGCTCGGGCTTCGCGGGCCGCAACGCGACCCACCAGATGAAGAAGCTCAAGATCGACGACCTCAAGACGCTGCGCGACACGTTGCACATCCCGTTCACGGACGCGCAGCTCGAGGAGAACCCGTACCTGCCGCCGTACTACCACCCGGGCTTCGAGGACGAGTCGATCCAGTACATGCTCGAGCGCCGACGCCAGCTCGGCGGGTTCGTCCCCGAGCGCCGCACCGCGCACCGCGAGCTCGTCCTGCCCGAGGCGAAGTACTACGAAGGCCTCGCGAAGGGTTCGGGCCACCAGGAGGTCGCCACGACGATGGCGCTCGTGCGCCTCTTCAAGGACCTCCTCAAGGACAAGGAGTTCGGCCACCGCCTGGTGCCGATCATCCCCGACGAGGCGCGCACGTTCGGCCTGGACGCGATCTTCCCGAGCGCGAAGATCTTCAACACCGTGGGCCAGCACTACCTCGCGGTCGACCGCGAGCTCATGCTGAGCTACAAGGAGTCCGAGACCGGGCAGATCATGCACACCGGCATCAACGAGGCCGGTTCCGCGTCCGCGTTCCAGGCCGTCGGCACGTCGTACGCGACGCACGGCGAACCCCTGGTGCCGTTCTACTTCTACTACTCGATGTTCGGCTTCCAGCGCACGGGCGACCAGTTCTGGGCGGCCGGCGACCAGATGGCGCGCGGCTTCCTCATCGGCGCGACCGCGGGCCGCACGACGCTGACCGGCGAGGGCCTGCAGCACGCCGACGGTCACTCGCCGCTGCTCGCTCAGACGATGCCGCACGTCGTGCACTACGACCCGGCGTACGGCTACGAGATCCGGCACATCGTCAAGGACGGCATCGAGCGCATGTACGCGCCCGACAACGGCGGCCGCGACCGTGACGTCATCTACTACCTCACGGTCTACAACGAGCCGATCGTGCAGCCGGCCGAGCCCGAGGGCGTCGACGTCGAGGGCATCCTGCGCGGCATCCACCTGCTCGCCCCCGCGGAGGGCGACGGGCCGCGCGCCCAGATCCTCGCGTCGGGTGTCGCGGTGGCGTGGGCGCTCGAGGCCCGTCAGCTGCTGGCCGACGACTGGGGCGTCCGCGCCGCGGTCTGGTCCGTCACGTCCTGGAACGAGCTGCGCCGGGACGGTCTCGCGGCCGACGAGCAGGCGTTCCTGCACCCCGGCGAGCCCGAGCGCGTGGCGTACCTGACGAGCAAGCTCGCGGGCGCCGAGGGTCCGTTCGTCGCGACGACGGACTACAACCACCTGGTGGCCGATCAGGTCCGCCAGTGGGTGCCCGGCCAGTACGCGACGCTCGGTGCCGACGGCTTCGGGTTCTCCGACACCCGCGCCGCCGCCCGCCGGCACTTCAAGATCGACGGCCCGTCGACCGCGGTGCGCGTGCTGCAGCAGCTCGCGCGCGCTGGTGCGGTCGCGCCCGACGTGCCCGCTCAGGCGATCGAGCGCTACCGGCTCCACGACGTCAACGCCGGCACCTCCGGCAACACAGGCGGCGACAGCTAACCCCACCTCCCCCCTTCCGCCCCGTGCACCCGTCGGTGCAGGGATGGATGCAGAGTCCAGCGGGTGCACCCGCCGGCACCTGCACCCATGCCTGCACCGACGGGCCCGCCCGGCGTGGATGGGCCTGCCCGGCGTGGATGGGCCTGCCCGGCGTGGATGGGCCTGCCCGGCGTGGACGGGCCTGCCCGGTGTGGGTGCGCCCGGTGCGGGTCAGCGGTGTGGGTGGTTGGCGGTGCGTCGCAGCTCACCTTCCGGGCCGTGGCTGCAGGGATGGATGCAGAGTCCGGCGGGTGCACCCGCCGACACCTGCACCCATGCCTGCACCGACGGGAGCTGACGGGAGCTGCGGGGGCGGGTGGGGCGGCGGGGGGTCGGTCAGGTGCCGGGGATCGACTGTTCGGCCTCGGCGAGCGTGCGCACCAGTTCCTCGCGCAGCGGGGCGACCGCCTTGCGGTCGGGGTGCAGGTCGAGAGCGGCGATGTGCTGCTTGGCCTCGAGCGGCCGGCCGGCCTCGATCGAGGCGAGCACGAGCTCGCGCGCGACCTCCGGCACGTGCTCGCGCGGGCGCCAGTGGCCGACGCCGAGCCCGAGCGCCTCGACCGGCTGACCCGCCGACCGCAGCAGCGCGAGCCCCGCGACGAGAGCCTGGCCCGACGGGTCGCGCTCGGCCGCGGTCGTCAGACGACGCAGCGTGCCCTCGTGGTCGTCGCGCACCGAGAGCCGAGCGACCTCGATGAGCGGGTACCACGCGCGCGGGTTGCCCGCGAGCTCCTCGCCGAGCGCCCAGACCGCGAGGTCAGCAGCCCTCTGGCGCTCGACCTCGTCCTGGGGGGCGGTGAGCGGGTCGCCGTCCGGACCGGTCTCGGCGGCGCGCCTGCGCACGATCTCGGCGAGCGCCATGAACGCGCGTTCGTTGTTCGGATCGTCGCTCAGCATCGAGCGCAAGGCGTCCTCGTGGAGCGTGTCGCCGCGGCGCGCCGACGAGGTGGGACGCCGTGCGCCGACGGTCGACGCCGAGGACGGTCGGCGCATGAGCTGGCGTAGTCGTGGCAGAAGAGCCATGCAGCGACCCTAGCCTCTGCACGCCGCACCTACAGGCCGGACGGTCGTCCGACAGCCCGCCGGGACGCTCGCGAGCCAGGCTCCGGATTGTCGACTTCCCACAACTGCCGTCCTATGCTCGCCCCATGGCGACCACGTCGGGGACGACCCCCGCCCCCGCGTCCGGGATGACCGTCGGACGCGCCGAGGCCCAGTCGTCGACGGCACGGTCCACCTCACGTCCGACCGCACGTTCGGCCGAGCGAGGCGCCTCGTCCGAGACCCAGCGTCGGGTGCGTGAGGGCGCGGGCCTGCTCGCCGCGGCTGCCATGCGCCGCCTCGACGCCGACCTGGAGTGGTACCGCGCGCTGCCGGCGGAGGAGCGCTCGTGGGTCGGCATGGTCGCCCAGGCCGGCATCTCGGCCTTCATCGCCTGGTTCGCGGACTCGACGCGCCCGCCGCACGGTGTGGGCGACATCTTCGCGGGCGCGCCGCCCGAGCTGACGCGCTCGATCTCGTTGCAGCACACGCTTCACCTGGTGCGCGTCGTCGTCGACGTCGTCGAGTCCAACGCGGACCGGCTGGCCGCGCCGGGCGACGAGCGCGAGCTGCGCGAGGCGGTCCTGCTGTACTCGCGTGAGGTGGCGTTCTCCGCGGCTGAGGTCTACGCACGTGCCGCGGAGGTCCGCGGCGCCTGGGACGCCCGGCTCGAGGCGCTCGTCGTGGACGCGCTGGTCCGCGGCGACGTCGACGACTCGATGCGCTCGCGCGTCGCGGCGCTGGGCTGGAGCGGTCGCGGCTCCGCGCTCGTGCTCGTCGGGACGTCGAGCGCGCCGTACGACGAGGTCCGGGCGGCCGAGCTGCGGCGCGCCACGCGCCGGGCCTCCGACGACGCGCTCGTCGGGATCCACGGCGAGCGCCTCGTCGTGTTCCTCGGCGGCGTCGGCGACCTCACGGCGGCCGCGCACACCCTGGTCCCCCGCTTCGGGCCCGGTCCGGTGGTCATCGGGCCGGTCGTCTCCGGGATCGCGGAGACCGCCCGATCGGTGCGCGCCGCGATCGCGGGTCTGCAGGCCTGCGCGGCCTGGCCGCAGGCGCCGCGACCGGTGCTGGCCGACGACCTGCTCCCCGAGCGTGTGCTCGTCGGCGACGCGCTGGCCCGCCGCACGCTCGTCGCCCAGGCGTACGAGCCGCTCGCCGCGAGCCAGGGGGCACTGCTCGACACGCTGTCCGCCTACCTGGGCGCGGGCCGTTCGCTCGAGGCCGCCGCACGCGGGCTGTTCGTGCACCCGAACACCGTGCGGTACCGCCTCAAGCGCGTCGCGGACGTGACCGGCTGGGACCCGCTCGACCCGCGCGAGTCCTACGTGCTGCAGACGGCGCTGGCTGTCGGACGCCTGGACGCCCGTCCGCGGGCCTGAGATCGGGCGCGCGTCTTTGTAGGACACGCACAAGGTGCCTGACGAACCTTGGTACCCGGCGCGACCGGGTCGCGTGGCGCCCGGCGGGCAGAGTTGACGCGTGCTCGTCGTCGTCTGCCCCGGTCAGGGTGCCCAGTCCCCCGGCATGCTCGCCCCCTGGCTCGAGCTGCCCGCCGTCGCGGCGAGCCTCGAGCGCGCGGCCGCTGTCACCGGCATCGACCTGGTGGCGCACGGCACCACGTCGGACGCCGACACGATCCGGGACACCGCGGTCGCCCAGCCGCTGCTCGTCGCGTCCGCGCTCGCAAGCCTGCGCGCGGTCCTGGGCACCGACGGCCCGCTCGACGTCACCGGCCAGACGGACGCGGTCGCAGGCCACTCCGTCGGCGAGCTCGCCGCGGCCGCGATCGCCGGCGTCCTGACCGAGGACGACGCGCTGCGCCTCGTCGCGGTGCGCGGTGCGGCGATGGCCCGGGCCGCGGCCACCACACCGACCGGCATGTGCGCCGTGCTCGGCGGCGACCCCGACGAGGTCGCGACGACGCTCGCCGCGCACCGGCTCGTCGCCGCGAACGTCAACGGCGGCGGCCAGGTCGTCGCCGCCGGCACGCTCGAGGCGATCGCGGCGTTCGCCGCCGCACCGCCGGCGCGGGCCCGCGTCGTGCCGCTGCAGGTCGCCGGGGCGTTCCACACCGAGCACATGGCGCCCGCGGTCGCCGAGCTGCGCGCAGCCGCCGCGGCTGTCGCACCGGTCGACCCGGCCGTCGCGCTCCTGACGAACTCCGACGGCTCCGTCGTGCAGTCCGGCGCCCGTGCGCTCGAGCTGATCGTCGCGCAGGTGGCGCACCCGGTTCGCTGGGACCTGTGCCAGGCCACCCTCGTCGGACTCGGTGTGACGGGTCTGCTCGAGCTCGCCCCCGGAGGTGTGCTCACGGGACTCGCCCGGCGTACGCTGCCCGGGGTCGAGACGGTCGCCGTCAAGACCCCCGCCGACCTGGACGCGGCCCGCGACCTCGTGAGCCGCCACGCCGGTACCCGCACCCCGAGCCAGCAGGAGCAGCCCTCGTGACGCGTCCAACCCTCGCGCAGTCCACCGGCCCCGCGTTCACGCGGATCCTCGGCCTCGGCGCCGTCCGCGGCGAGAACCTCGTCCCGAACGACGACCTCGTCGGCCCGATCGAGTCCTCCGACGAGTGGATCCGCCAGCGCACCGGCATCGTCACGCGCACGCGCGCCGGCGCCGGGACGGACGTGCTCGACCTGGCCGAGGTCGCCGCGAAGCGAGCGCTCGAGTCGGCGGGGCTCACGGGTGCCGACATCGACGCGGTGATCCTCTCGACGGTCACCTACTTCCACCAGACGCCCGCCGGGGCCGCGATCATCGCGGACCGCATCGGCGCGACGCCCGCCGCGGCGTTCGACATCTCGGCCGCGTGCGCGGGCTACTGCTACGGGATCGGCCAGGCGGACGCGCTAGTGCGCGCCGGCACCGCCCGCAACGTCCTGGTCATCGGCGCGGAGAAGATGAGCGACTTCGTCGACCCGACGGACCGCAGCATCTCGTTCCTGCTCGGCGACGGCGCGGGCGCGGTCGTCGTCGGACCGTCGGACACGCCCGGCATCGGCCCGACGGTCTGGGGCTCGGACGGCGGTCAGTCGCAGGCGATCCGCCAGACGCACTCGTGGCAGGCCGCCACCGACGAGGGCCTCGGCTGGCCGACGCTGCGCCAGGAGGGCCAGTCGGTCTTCAAGTGGGCCGTCTGGCAGATGGCCCCCGTCGCGCAGAAGGCGCTCGACGCCGCGGGGATCACGGCCGACCAGCTCGACGCGTTCATCCCCCACCAGGCGAACATGCGGATCATCGACCAGATGATCAAGCAGCTCAAGCTGCCCGAGTCGGTGGTGGTCGCACGCGACATCGCCGACACCGGCAACACCTCTGCCGCGTCGATCCCGCTCGCCACCGAGCGTCTGATCCGCGAGGGTCAGGTCTCCTCCGGGGCGCTCGCGCTGCAGATCGGCTTCGGCGCCGGCCTCGTGTACGCCGCGCAGGTCGTCGTCCTGCCCTGAGTCCCGGTCAGCCGCCCGGGCTGTACCGTTCCGTCCGACCCGTTCCCAACCCAAGGAGCAACCCGATGGCTTACACCGAGCAGGAGATCCTCTCCGGCCTGGCCGAGATCGTCGCCGAGGAGACCGGCCTGCCGGCCGACGCCGTGCAGCTCGACAAGTCCTTCACGGACGACCTCGACATCGACTCGCTGTCGATGATGACGATCGTCACCCTCGCCGAGGAGAAGTTCGACGTGCGCATCCCCGACGACGAGGTCAAGAACCTCGCGACCGTCGGCGACGCCGTGACCTTCATCGCCGGTTCGCAGGCCTGAGCACCACCCGCCGCCGGCCGGTCCGTCCGCAGCGCCCAGCGCTCGACGGACCAGCCGGCGGAACACCGTCGCACCACCTCACGACCAGGAGCATCAGATGAGCCACCCCACGGACGTCGTCGTCACCGGACTTGGTGCCACCACGCCGCTCGGTGGCGACGTCCGCAGCACCTGGGCCGCAGCGCTCGCCGGCGAGTCCGGCGCGCGCCGGTTCGAGAACGACTGGGTCGAGAAGCACGGGCTGCCCGTCGAGTTCGCAGCCATGCTCAAGGTCAAGGCGGAAGACGTCCTGACCCGACCCGAGCTCAAGCGCATGGACCCGTCCGCGCAGTACGCGATCATCGCGGCGCGCGAGGCCTGGGCCGACGCGGGCTCCCCGGAGGTGGACGGCGACCGGCTCGGCACCGTCGTCTCGTCGGGCATCGGCGGCATCATCACCACGCTCGACTCCTGGGACACCATGCACGAGAAGGGCGCGCGTCGCGTCCTGCCGATGACCGTCCCCATGCTCATGCCGAACTCCCCCGTGGCGTACGTGTCGCTCGAGTTCGGTGCCCGCGCCGGCGCCCACGCGCTGGTCTCGGCGTGCGCGTCCGGCGCCGAGGCGATCGGCTACGCGGTCGACATGATCCGCGCGGGCCGCGCCGACATCGTCATCGCGGGCGGCAGCGAGGCGACCATCCACCCGATGCCGATCGGCGCGTTCGCGGCGTCGCGCACCCTCTCGCTGCGCAACGACGACCCCGAGCACGCCTCGCGGCCCTACGACGTCGACCGCGACGGCTTCGTCATCGGCGAGGGCTCGGGGATCGTCGTGCTCGAGAGCGCCGAGCACGCCGCAGCGCGCGGCGCCCGCGTGTACGCCCGGATCGCCGGCCTCGGCCTGTCCGCGGACGGCTACCACATCACGTCCCCCGAGCCGAGCGGCGACGGCCAGATCCGCGCGATGCGCTCGGCCCTGAAGGACTCCGGGATCGCGGCCGAGGAGATCGTGCACGTCAACGCGCACGCGACGTCGACCGTCGTCGGCGACCTCATCGAGGCCCGCTCGATCCGTGGCGTCCTCGGCGACGACGCGGACCACGTCGCGCTCTCGGCGACGAAGTCGATGACCGGTCACCTGCTCGGTGGCGCGGGCGCGCTCGAGACGATCTTCACGGTGCTCGCGCTGCACGACCGGCTCGCACCGCCGACGATCAACGTCGAGACCCCCGACCCGGAGCTCGTCCTCGACCTCGTGCGCGACACCCCGCGTGCGCTGCCGGGTGGCGAGATCGCCGCCATCAACAACTCGTTCGGCTTCGGCGGGCACAACGTCGCTCTGGTCGTCACCTCGGTCTGAGGCGTCGAGCCCGCTGAGCCGACGCCCGGCGAACGCTCAGCCGACGCGGTGCAACCACCGCACGGGTGCGCCGGCGCCCGCGTAGCGGAACGGTTCGAGCTCGTCGTCCCACGCCTGCCCGAGCGCAAGGTCCAACTCGGTGCGCAGCCGCTCGGGGTCGCCCGCGTGCACCAGCGCCGCGCGGATGCGGTCCTCGGGCACCACGACGTTGCCGTGCACGTCCGTGGCGGCGTGGAAGATGCCGAGCTCGGGCGTGTGGCTCCAGCGCGAGCCGTCCGTACCGTGGCTCGCCTCCTCGGTGACCTCGTAGCGCAGGTGCGCCCAGCCGCGCAGGGCCGATGCGAGCCGCGCACCGGTCCCCGGCACGCCCTGCCAGGAGTACTCGGCGCGGAAGAACGCCGGGCCGGCCGGCTGCTCGGTCCAGTCCATGGCGACGCGCTGACCCGTCACGTTGCCGGCCGCCCACTCGACGTGGGGGCACAGCGCCCGGGGTGCTGAGTGCACGAAAAGCACACCGCGGGTGATCGCACCTGACATGGGGTCCTCCGTAGCGGCTCGAGGTTCGTCTTCCCCAACGTCCTCGGCCCGCCCGCGAACAACTCCCGGTACACGCGGCGTACGCGCCCAGCATGCCCGACGAGGGGCCGCCGCGCCAAGCCCCGACCGGCGTGCCGCCTACAGCTGTTCGCGGATCGCGCGCATCGCCTTCTTGCGCACGGACCGCTCGAGGCGGTCGAGGTAGAGCATGCCGTCGAGATGATCCACCTCGTGCTGCAGGCACCGCGCCATCAGCTCGGTGCCTTCCACGACGACCTCGTTGCCGTCGAGGTCCGTGCCGACCACCCGCGCGTACCAGGCGCGCCGCGTCGGGTACCACAGTCCCGGCACCGACAAGCAGCCCTCGTCACCGTCCTGGTACTCGTCCTCGGACAGCTCGACGATGCGGGGGTTGAGCACGTAGCCGATCTCGTCGTCGATGTTCCACGAGAACGCCCGCAGCCCGACGCCGATCTGGTTCGCGGCGAGCCCTGCCCGACCGTCGTGGTCGACCGTTTCCACAAGGTCGTCGACGAGGGAACGCACCCGGTCGTCGATCGTCGTGATCGGGTCGCACGGGGTCCGCAGCACGGGGTCGCCGACGGTCCGGATCTCTCGCATCGCCATGCGTGAATCCTCGCACGTGCGTCACTCGCGCCTCGTGCACCGTCCGCCTGATGTGCAGGCCGACGATGCCGCCCGACCTGCCTCCAGACAGCAGAAGAGCCGGCGACGGTTGCTCGTCGCCGGCTCCTCCGAAGCCTTGCTCGCGGGCCGTGGCCCGCGGTGTCACTGTGCGGGCCGTGGCCCGCGGTGTCACTCCCCGACGCGCTGCTGCGGAACGCCCTGCAGAAGCTGCCGGACCTCTGCCTCGTGGAAGCGGCGGTGCCCGCCGAGCGTCCGGACGGCCGAGAGCTTGCCGGCCTGGGCCCAACGCGTCACCGTCTTGGGGTCGACGCGGAAGAGCACCGCGACCTCGCCGGGGGTGAGGAGAGCGCCCTGCGAGAGCGGGGACTCGGTGTTGCTGGTGGTGATCGCCATGATCGGCTCCTGTCGTTCGGTAGCTCGGCTGACCGCGTGGGTCCCGTGGCTTTGCGTCCCCCCCTTGCAGGGGGTTTGCCGTTGTCGCTGACAACAGGAACTATGCCCGAAACTGGACACCTGTGCAAGACCGATTCGTCCGAGATTCACGCGCATTCGGGTGAAACTTCTCCGGGCGAAGCCGGACGGATCGGGCACGAAACCCCGTGGATCCGGACATCGGTCCAGTTCACACGGCTGGACGCTTCTCCGAATCAACCGTCACCCCGACGGGTGACGGTGACCGCGAGTGACGACGAAGCGACGGACATCACACGCCCGGGGCGCTCCGGACGGGTACCGACACCGTCCGCGCAAGGGTGGTGGGGCAGGTGGGGCTTGAACCCACGACCCACGGATTATGAGTCCGCTGCTCTGACCGGCTGAGCTACTGCCCCGAGGCGTCGCCCAGGCTACCGGGCGCACCTCGCCCGGGACGTCTGGCACGCTCGTCGGGCCGGTACCGTGGACCGGTGCCCGTGCTCTTCGGCGACCGCCGCCTCCCCGCTGCCGACCGCCGCCTGCTCGAACTGCGGCCCGGCGACCGTGTCCTGGTCGCCACCGCCCTGACCGACGGCCGTCGCGCGGTCGCCTCCCGACTCGCGCTGCACGTGCTCGTGCACGACACGGTCGTCCGGACGCCGTGGGCTGACATCGACCGCGGCTCGCTCGACCCGGAGACGCGCACGCTCACCGTGCGCTGGGTGTGGGGCGACAGCGATCGGCTGGTCTTCCCCAGCCAGCGCGTCTCGGTCACGTTCACGCAGACGTTCCGCGAGCGCGTCCAGCAGTCGGTGGTGCACGCCGTGACCGTCACGGTCCCCGGCGGGGTCGCCCGGGTCGCTCTGCGGCGAGACGAGGACGGTGCGCTGTTCACCCAGGTCCTCGCCGACGGCGACGTCGACCTGGCGGTCCCCGAGGTCGCAGCGGCGGTCGACGCGGCCGAGTCCCAGCTCCGCGCGGCGGCGGGCCTGCGGGCCTGATCACCGCGTCCGGAGCACCCGCACACGGCTGCTAGAGTTCTCTGCGCACGATCCCCCGTAGCTCAATTGGCAGAGCATTCGACTGTTAATCGAAGGGTTACTGGTTCGAGTCCAGTCGGGGGAGCACAGCAGAAACGGCCTCTCACCTGCAGGTATGCAGGATGGGGGGCCGTTGTGTTTCCCGGTCGTGCGATATGCGTGCGATCCGCTCCGACCCCTTTCGACACGAGTGCGCGCAATCATGGGCAGCACCACCACCGAGCACCGGCTCGGCCCGATCTACCGCGCCCTGTCCGAGCTGGACCACGACATGGCGATGCGCCTCAAGTCGCTGGTCTCCGACTTCGAGACGCTGGACGTCGAGCGGATCGCCAGCGCGCTTGACGTGGACCCGTTCGCCCTGATGCTCGAGGCGGCGGACCGATGAGCGTGCAGCCCGGGTGAGCGGCTGGCGCTACGGCAACCGAGATCATTTACTTTTGATCTTATGTGCCCTTCGCTCGTAAGTATGTGAGACTGCTGGGATGGGGCGACAGAGGGTCGGGCCGAGCCGTGGGGTGATCGAAGCCCTCGGTCTGCTCGGCGTGCAGATCCGTCAGGCACGCATCGACCGTGAGTGGACCCGCGTGGAACTTGCGGACCGGATCGGGGTCTCGGCGCCGACCGTCGACCGGATCGAGTCGGGCTACCCCGGCGTCTCGATCGGGAACGCGCTCATGGCCGCCGCGGCCGTGGGTGTCCCGCTGTACGGCACGGACGACCCCGACGAGCTGGCCAGGATGCGTCGCCGCGGCGAGGAGCGCCTGGCGCTGCTCCCCAAGGCCGTCCGGCACCGCGTGACGGAGGACGAGGATGTCGACCTCGACTTCTGACACCGCCTACGTCTGGGTCTGGCTGCCGGGCGAGCTCGAGCCGGTCCCCGCGGGCGTGATCCAGCGCCGTGGGGGGCGTTACGTCTTCCAGTACGGTCGCCGGTACCTGGCCCGGACGGACGCGATCAGCCTCTACAGCCCCGCCCTGCCGTTGCGTGAGGGTTGGATCGAGCCGCCGACGGGCTGGGACATCGCACCGAACCTCCGCGACGCGTCGCCCGACGCCTGGGGTCGACGCGTCATCCTCGACCGGCTTGCGGGCGAGCGTGGCCGCGACGCCGACGTCGACCAGCTCGACGAGCTGACCTATCTGCTCGCCTCGGGCTCCAACCGCATCGGCGGCATCGACTTCCAGCACTCGTCGTCCACGTACGTGCCGCGCGACGAGACGTCCGACCTCGACGAGCTGCACGACGCCGCCACCGCGCTGGACGAGGGCCGCCCGCTGTCCGACGAGCTGCGCCGGGCGCTGCAGTCGGGCACCGGGATCGGTGGCGCGCGCCCGAAGGCGTACCTGCACGAGGGCCGCCGCGAGGTCATCGCGAAGTTCTCGGCGAGCACCGACACCCTCCCCCTGGTCCAGGCCGAGGGTGCCGCCATCGTGATGGCCGCCGCGGCGGGGATCGACGTGCCGCCCATGGACGTCACGCGCTCCCGTGGCCGGTACGCGCTCGTGATGGACCGTTTCGACCGCACCGAGACGGGCGCCCGCCGGCTCGTCGTCAGCGGCCTGACCATGAGCGGCCGCCCCGAGACGCTGGTCCCCGGCGGCAGCTACCCCGAGCTCCTCGACACGCTCCGGGAGCACGGAGCCGGCCCGGGCACCGCCGAGCAGCTCTTCCGTCGCGTCGCATTCAACATCGCGATCACCAACACCGACGACCACCTGCGCAACCACGCCGCGTTCTGGGACGGGCACCGGCTCGAGCTCACACCCGCCTACGACCTGAGCCCCTCGAGCCGGTCCGGCGACACCGCACTCCTCACGCTCGCCTACGACCGCGACGGGAACCGCGCAGCCAGCTTCGCGACGCTCGCCGCCGCCGCGCACGTCTACGGGCTGACCACGGCGACCGCCCACGCGATCATCGACGGCGTCGTGGACGCCATGCACCGCTCCTGGGCCACCGCCGCCGACCAGGCACGCCTCACCGCATCCCAGCGGGGCCAGCTCTGGGGCACCCAGTTCCTGCACCGCTCCGTCTTCTACGACTACGACCGGTGACGAGCCGCCGGTGCCCCGGTGATCGGCGGGTCACCAGCGCTCGGCTCAGATGACGGGGTCGTGCGAGTCCGGGGTGTCGTGGTGCTCGGCGTGGCGCGGGTCCGCCTGCGACCAGGCGCGACCGGCGGCCTTCGCGGTGCCGACCAGCTCCCTGCCGGCGCCCACGAGGTCCTTGCCGACGCGGCCCAGCGACTGACGCACGTCGTCGCTGCGCACGACCTCGGTCCCCCGGTCCATCGCGTCCTTGGCCATCCGCTTGATGCCGTCCAGGTCTGCCATGGTGCGGTCCTCCGTCTCTCGCGCCGCCGGTCGGCGTCCTCTTCGAACCCTACGGTCCGCACGCGGGCACGGCGACGGCAGCACGTCCCGACGAGCGCCGGACGCGCGCGACGTAGGCTGGTTCGCGCGGCGCGAGTCGCGACGCGCCGCCAGGACGGAGCCCTGCAGCATGACAGTCGAGCCGCACCCCGTGCGGCCGTCGGCGCACCATGCGTCGCGCGTCGCGATCGTCGTGTACCTCTCGGCGGTGTTCGCCTACTTCGTGGCGGTGCTGCAGCGGACCGCACTGGGTGTGGCCGGCGTCGAGGCGATCGAGCGGTTCTCGCTCGGCGCGACCGGACTCGCGCTGTTCTCGGTCGTCCAGCTCACGACGTACGCCGTGATGCAGATCCCCGCCGGGCGGCTGCTGGACCGGTTCGGCGCACGGTGGGTCATCGGCGGCGGGTCCGCGGTGATGGCGGTCGGCCAGCTCGTCCTCGCGCTCGCGCACGACGTCCCGATGGCGCTGCTGGCCCGGCTGCTCATCGGCGCGGGCGACGCCGGGATCTTCATCAGCGCGATCCGCCTCGTCGCCCAGTGGTTCCCCGGGCCGCGCGCACCCGTCCTGGTGCAGGTGACCGGGCTGATCGGGCAGAGCGGCCAGCTCGCCTCGGCGATCCCGCTCGCGTGGCTGCTGCACGCGCGCGGCTGGACGCCGGCGTTCGGCGTGCTCGCCGTCGTCGGCGCCGTGGCCGCGACCGTCGCGTTCGTCGGGGTGCGTGAACCGCGTCCGCACGCGCACAACGCGCCCGACGAACACGCACGGCCCGACGAACAGGCACAGCCCGACGAGCAGGCACGGCCCGAACCCGTCGCGCCGCGACGCTCGTTCGTGCGGTCGGTGCGGATCGCGATCGACCCGCCCGGGACCCGGCTCGGCTACTGGAGCCACTTCGCGACCCCGTTCAGCGCCAACGTCGTCTCGCTGCTGTGGGGCGTGCCGTTCTTCGTCACCGCACAGGGCCGCACCAAGGCCGAGGCGGGGCTCCTGCTCACGGTGCTGACGCTGACCGCGATGGTCGCGGGCCCGCTGATCGGCCGGGCCGCCGGACGGCACCCGCTGCGCCGCACCTGGCTGGTGCTCGGCTCGTGCGCGGCGACGCTGGCCGCGTGGGTCGTGCTGCTCTCGTTCTCGACGCCGCGGCCGCTGTGGCAGCTCGCGGTGTTCTGCGCGGTGGTCGGCGCCGGCGGGCCGGTCTCCCTGGTCGGGATGGACTTCGCGCGGACGTTCACGCCCACCGAGCGGCTCGGTACGGCGTCGGGCTTCGTCAACACCGGCGGCTTCACCTCGACGATCGGATCGGTGCTCGCGGTGGGCATCGTGCTGCAGGTGCTGGCCCCGCCGGGGGCGTCGACGTACACGCTCGACCAGTACCGCGTGGCGTTCGCGGTGCTGCTCGTGCCGTGGCTGGTCGGGGTGTGGGGAGTCGTGCGCAACCGCAACCGCACGCGCGCCGCGATGGCCCGCGACGGGGTCGTCGTACCGCCGTTCCGCGAGGCCCTGCGGCGCGGCCGTCACTGACCCGGCGCTACGGACGCCGGCGCCCCTGGACGACCGTCCAGCCCGGCCCGGCGACGCGACCACGACGTCTCGTCGGAACACCGCGCTGACCTGCGGGTTCGTCGGCCGGTCCCGAGCGACTGGACGGCGAGCCCCGCGAGCCTCACACTGACGCTGCCCTCCTGCGATTTCCGGTCATCGACGGCCGGGGAAATGGACTGCCCGGTGCTGCGCACGGTCACCTCTCACCTCTCGCTCGACGTGCACCAGCCGCTCGAGCTGATCGTCGCCGTCGCCGTCGCGGACGGCTCGTACGACCGCTCCGACGTCCTCACCGTGCGGTCCGACGACGGGCCCCTCGACGTCGTCGAGGTCAAGTCCGCGCACGGCGGCCGCGTGCACCGCGTGTGGACCCCTGAGGGTCGCGTCGTGGTGGACTACCAGGCGACCGTCACCGGCGTCGCGGACGTGCCGCCGGTCGACGACGTCGACCTGATCGAGTACCGCCGGCCCAGCCGCTACGCCGACTCGGACCGCCTGCTGGCATTCGCGCGCGACCAGTTCGGGAGCCTGACGGGCATCGCGCTGGTGGAGGCGGTCGTCGGCTGGGTCTCCGGTCACGTCACGTACCTGACCGGCTCGAGCGTGCCGACCGACGGCGCCACCGACACGCTGCTCAAGCGCCGGGGCGTGTGCCGGGACTTCGCGCACCTCGTCGTCGCCCTGCTGCGGGCGCGCGACACGCCGGCGCGGCTCGCGTCGGTGTACGCGCCCGGGCTCAAGCCGATGGACTTCCACGCGGTCGCAGAGGCGTACGTCGACGGCGGCTGGCACGTCGTGGACGCGACCGGCCTCGCACCGCGGGACGCGATGCTGCGGATCGCGACCGGGCGGGACGCGACCGACACCGCGTTCCTGTCCTACTACGGCGGCTCGCTGACGATGCGCGCGATGACCGTCACGGCCGCGGTTCGCGGCGCGCTCGAGCTCGCCGAGGTGGGCGACCTGCGCGCGCTGCGCTGAGTCGCGGTCAGTCCCCCGCCGGGACGTCGTCCACGACGTCCGTCCGCACCGGATCGGGAGCGACCGGCGTCCTGCGCCGGCGCGCCGCACGCGCGCGCGGCTTGGTCGTGGTCGGCACCACCTGCGCGGTCTCCTCGGAGTCGTCCGGGTCGTCGGCCGCGGCCGCCGCCGGCGCGACGACGTCGACCTCGACCCCCTGGTCGTCGAGCGGCCCGGCGTCCAGGTCCCCGCCGAGGTCATCGGCGCGCTCCTCGTCGCGCTCTTCGTCGACCGACTCGTCGACCGGCTCGTCGACCGACTCGTCCGCCTCGAGCTCGCCGGTCTCGTCCTGGCCGTCGGCTCCCCCACCCCCGAGGACGTCGCCGAGATCCTCGTCGGGCAGGACGAGCGAGCCGTTCGGCGCGCTCTGGGTCGCCGCCTGCGGCGCGGCAGTGCCCGTGTCGACGTCACGCGCCCGGTTCTCGAGCAGGCGCGTCACCGTCTCCTGGGCGAAGCCGAAGATGACGGCGTAGACGGCCATCTGGCTGATCGTCGCGAGCCCGACGATCCCCGGCACCGCACCGCTCTGCAGCAGCAGGATCCCGATCAGCGCCGTGAGCCCGCCGAACGGGATGCGCAACGCGCTCAGCGCGGGCGTGAGGCTGTAGGGCGAGGTCGACGGCTGCGAGCGGCGCACCGCGGCGATCACCACGAGGCAGGCGCCGAGCGCGCCGAGGAACGCGATCGTGAGGGCGTCGTCGCCCGTCGGCGCCGTGCCGCCCGACGGGCAGACGGCCGTCGCGGCATCCGACGCCGAACCGCCGTCGGCCACCGCCTGCGCGGCCATCGCCGCATGCGGCGCGCACAGCGGCATCGTCACCGGGAACAGGTAGGCGAACCCGACGGCCGCACCGAGCGCGACGACGGCCACGACGAACATGAACCAGATCCGCCGGACCCAGGACCGCTGCTGGGCGTGGTCGGAGTCGCCGACCTCGAACGCGTCGCTCATCGCGCGGTGCAGCACGAGCCGGTCGGCGGTGGTGGCCTTGCCCTTCGCGACGCGGGCAGCCAGACGCGGGCTCTCGACCGCGCGGCGCACAGGGCTGCCCGCGGGCAGTCGCCGGCCGGCGCGACGCTGCGCGTCGACGAGGTGCAGCGGCAGCGCGTCCTGCGGCACGACGAGCGGCAGGAGCGCCTGGCCGTCGTGCAGTGCCTTCCAGGCGGCCTCGGCGGGTGCGCCGTCGCCGCCCTGGTCGCTCAGGATCACCTCGACCGCATCCAGGTGTCCCCGCACGAGGTCCGGGTCGGCCGGGGCCCCCGGCGGCATGCGCGGCGGGACCTCGAGCCGCACCGCGGCGGCCTGCCGGCGCAGCTCCAGCCGCCAGGCGTTCGTCTCCGCCATCGTGACCCCCCTCGCGCCACCGTGCGCCGTCCTTCGCACCATGGCACCGTGGCGCCGGGGCGGGAAGACAGGACGAGGGTGACTTTTCGGGCGGTTGCCCGCAGCTCAGGCGCTGTCGCGCAGCAGCCGACGGCGGCCCTCGAGCGAGACCAGGTCGGCGAAGGCCGCCTGGTACGCGGCGGGGTCCGCGGCGGCGTCCATGCGTTGCAGGCGTCCGCGCAGCTCGGCGATGTGCCGGGTGAAGCCGATCTCGACGAGTCGCAGCACGACGCCGCGCACGTAGTCGGCGACGGCGTCCGGGCGGTCCTCGGGCAGCGGCGCGACCGCGAGCGCGGTCACGAACGGCTGGACCGTGTCCCCAGCCTGCTCGAGCACCGCACCGACCCACGCGGTCGCGTCGCCCGCGACGACGAGGTCGCGCGCGGTGGCCAGGCCGCCGGCCGCCCGGACCGCCTCGTGCACGGCCCGGTGGGCGGGCGCGACGAACGCGTCGGCGGCCAGGTCGTCGAACTCGACCGGGACCAGCAGCGGCTCCTGCAGCACGACCTCGAGCGCCGTCCGCTCGACCTGGGCGACGGGGTCGCGTCCCCCCGGCGCGGCCGGGCCGGGCCGCGTGCCGTTCTGGGCTCGTCCGTCGCCGGGGCCGCCGAAGCGGCGCGCGTTCTCGTCGGACCCGACGGACGCGCCCGGACGGCCCGTCGCACGACCGGCCGACGAGACCGCCCGCCGAACCGTCTCGAGGTCCTCGATGCCGAGCCAGCCCGCGAGCAGCCGCGTGTACTCGGGTCGCAGCGCGGTGTCCCGGATGCCCGCGACGACGGGCGCGGCCGCCCGCAGCGCCGCGATACGACCCTCGGCGGTGCCCAGGTCGTATGCGGCCAGCGTCGAGCGCAGGACGAACTCGAACAGCGGCTGGCGCGAGCCGACGAGTGCGCGCACGGCGTCGGGGCCACGGTGCTGACGCAGCTCGCACGGGTCCATGCCGCCCGGCTCGACCGCGACGAACGTCTGCGCCGCGAACGACTGGTCCTCGCCGAACGCGCGCAGGGCCGCCTTCTGCCCGGCGGCGTCGCCGTCGAACGTGAAGATCACCTCGCCGCCCACGGACTCGCCCGTCGCGAGCTGCACGCCGGCGCTGCCCCCGCCGTCACCGATCAGGCGTCGCACGATGCGCGCGTGGTCCGGCCCGAACGCGGTGCCGCACGTCGCGACGGCCGTCCCGACGCCGGACAGGTGCATCGCCATGACGTCGGTGTAGCCCTCGACGACCACGACCTTGTGCTCGCGCTGCATCTCCTTCTTCGCGAGGTCGAGCCCGTAGAGCACCTGCGACTTGCGGTACAGCGTCGTCTCGGGGGTGTTCAGGTACTTGGGACCGGTGTCCTCGTCGAACAGGCGACGCGCGCCGAAGCCGACCGTCTCGCCTGTGACCTCACGGATCGGCCACACCAGGCGTCCGCGGAACCGGTCGTACACGCCGCGCTGCCCCTGGCTCACCAGACCCGACGCGACGAGCTCGGCCTCGGTGAACCCGCGCCCGCGCAGGTGGCGCAGCAGGCCGTCCCAGCCCTGCGGGGCGAACCCGACGCCGAACTGCTCCGCTGCGGACCGGTCGAAGCCCCGCTCGGCGAGGAACTGCCGTCCGGCGGCCGCCGCCGGTGCGGCGAGCTGTTCGCGGTAGAACTCCTCGGCGACCTTGTGCGCGTCGAGCAGCCGACGACGACGACCCGGCTCCTCCCCCGGCCGAGGGGCGCCGCCGTCCTCGTAGCGCAGCTGCACGCCGACGCGGTCCGCCAGGTACTCGACCGCCTCGGCGAACCCGAGCCCGTCGATCTTCTGCACGAATGCGATGACATCGCCGCCCTCACCGCAGCCGAAGCAGTGGTAGCGACCGACCGTCGGACGGACGTGGAACGACGGCGAACGCTCGTCGTGGAACGGGCACAGGCCCTTGAGCGAGCCGACGCCGGCGCTCTTGAGCTGGACGTGCGCGCCGACGACCTCCTCGATCCGGGCGCGTTCGCGGACCGCCTCCACGTCCTCCCGCCGGATGCGTCCCGCCACGGCCCGAGTGTAGGTCGTGGCGGGACGCGTCCGAGCCGGGATCGGCGCGGATCAGCTCAGCCCGGACCTCATGGCCGAGATCAGCTCACCGTTGCTCGTGTCGCCGGACAGCTCCCAGAAGAACGCGCCGCCCAGGCCCTTGTTCTTGGCCCAGGACATCTTCCCGGCGATCGTCGAGGGGGTGTCGTAGCTCCACCACTCGTTGCCGCACTTCGCGTACGCGGTGCCGCCGACCGTGCCCGTGGCCGGGCACCTGGTCTTCAGCACCTTGTAGTCGTCGATGCCCTGCTCGTAGGTCCCGGGTGCGGCGCCGGTGGCCGAGCCACCGGGCGCGCTCTGCGTGACGCCGGTCCAGCCGCGTCCGTAGAAGCCCACGCCCAGCAGGATCTTGTTCGCCGGGACGCCCTTGCCGATGAGCTTGTTGATCGCGTCCTCGGCGTTGAAGCCCGCCTGCGGGATGCCCGCGTACGACGTCAGCGGCGAGTGCGGGGCCGTCGGGCCCTGCGGGTTGAACGCGCCGAAGTAGTCGTACGTCATCGGCATGATCCAGCTCAGCTTGGTCGCCGCCGACGCGTAGTCGGTCGCGTCGATCTTCCCGCCGTTGCTGCCGTCGGCCGTGATGGCCGCCGTCACCAGGAAGCTCGAGCCGAACTTGTTCCGCAGCGCCGTGATGACGTTGTTGAACGCCTGCGGACCGCTCGAGTCGCACGACAGACCGCACGCGTTCGGGTACTCCCAGTCGATGTCGATGCCGTCGAACAGGCCCGCCCAGCGGGAGTCGTTGAGCAGCGTGTAGCACGAGTCCGCGAACGCCGTCGGGTTCTGCGCGGCCTGGGTGAAGCCGCTCGACCAGGTCCAGCCGCCGAACGACCAGATGATCTTCAGGCCCGGGTTCGCGGCCTTGAGCTTGCGCAGCTGGTTGAAGTTGCCGCGCAGCGGCTGGTCCCAGGTGTCCGCCACGCCGTCGACGCTCTGGTCGGCCGTGTAGGCCTTGTCGTACGCGGCGTACGAGTCACCGATCGAGCAGCGGCCGCCCGTCGTGTTGCCGAACGCGTACAGGATGTGGGTGAGCTTGCTCGCGCTGCCCGAGGTCTTGACGTTGTTCACGTGGTAGTTGCGTCCGTAGACGCCCCACTCGGCGAAGTACCCGACGAGCTTGCGCGCCGACGGGTCGACCGTCGTCGTCGGGCTCGGCGTCGGGGTCGGGCTGGTGGTCGGGCTGGTCGTCGGTGACGGGCTCGTCGTCGGGCTCGTCGTGGGCGTCGGGGACGTGGTGGGCAGGACCCCGCCCGAACAGGTGGCGCCGTTGATGGTGCACGACGTCGGCTGCGCGAACGGACCGGAGCCGACGTAGCCCCAGGTCTGGCTCGCGCCAGGCGCGAACGGTCCGGCCCAGCTCTTGGACCGGACGGTGTAGTGGTTGCCGGAGCGGGTCACGTCCGCGTCCCAGGCGCTGGTGATGGCCGAGCCCGCGGGCAGGTCCATCTCGATCGTCCACGACGCCGTGGACACGCCGGTGCCGTTCACGACCTTGACGGAGGTCTGGTGGCCGGTGCCCCAGTCCCCCGCCGACGTGAACGTGGCGGTGAACGTCCCGGCCGCGGTCGCGGCCGGCATCGCCACGAGGAGGCCCGCGGCGACGAGGGCCGCCGAGGCGGCCAGGGCGATCGACGCGGTGCGGCGTCGACGACGAACGGTCTTCTCGCCGGCTTCGTCGCCGGCGCGGGTGTGGTGCTGCATGCGGTGCCTCCAAGAGCGATTTGGAAGTGCCTATTTGTAAGGGATATGGACTAATCCCTCGCTAGTGAGATTAGTCACCCGGGTGAAATCGGTCAATGGCTGATCTGCCGGACGAATGTCCTGCTCAGTGCCGGGACGGGCGCACCAGTCGCGTGTGCAGCTCCACGGCAGACACGTCGGTCAGCGACGCGACCTGGTCCACCACGACCCGAAGGCGGGCGCCGTCGTCGGCCGCGAGCGCCCAGTCCGCCGCGAACGGCGGCTCGAGTGCGAGCGGCGCGCGCTCGCTCAGGACGCGCACGAGGTCG
Organism: Cellulomonas composti; assembly: GCF_007990245.1. Classification (GTDB taxonomy): domain Bacteria; phylum Actinomycetota; class Actinomycetes; order Actinomycetales; family Cellulomonadaceae; genus Cellulomonas; species Cellulomonas composti. The sequence goes on from NZ_BJWG01000005.1 coordinate 41,724, forward strand.
GTCAGCACCTCGCGCTGACGCAGGTACAGCGGCTCGAGCTCGCGCGGGGCCATGACGTACGCCACGGCAAGACCCTTGAGCACCAGGATCTCCGCCTGCGTGCCGATCGGGACGACGAGGTCGGCCGCGTACCGCGTGAGCGGGCCGTGACCGTACCGCTCGCGCGTGGCCCGCTGCGACGCCTTGGCGAACCGTCCGATGAGCTGGCTCGTCGCGTCCTTGAGCATCGCGAGCGCGCCGCGTGAGCCGTCGAAGCCCGCGTCCCACAGCCGCGCCGCGACGAGCCGGTCCATCGCGGCGAGCAGACCCGCGTCGTCGACCGCGTCGCCGTACCAGGTCTGCACCGCGTCGACGACGCGCGCGCGCTCGTCGGGCTGCGTGAGGACCGCGAGGTCGAGGCGCCCGCCGACCACGGCGTCCTCGACGTCGTGCACCGAGTACGAGATGTCGTCGGCCAGGTCCATCACCTGCGCCTCGAGGCACTTGCGGCCCTCGGGCGCGTCGCGGCGCAGCCACTCGAAGACCGGCAGGTCGTCCTCGTACACGCCGAACTTGTGCGTGGGCCGTCCGCTCGCCGCGCTCACCGGCCCCTGCAGGTAACGCCACGGGTACTTCACGGACGCGTCGAGCGACGCACGCGTGAGGTTGAGCCCGACGGACCGCCCGTCCGGTGCGACCACCTTGGGCTCGAGCCGCGTGAGCAGCCGCAGCGTCTGCGCGTTGCCCTCGAACCCGCCGATGCCCTTGGACAGCTGCGCGAGCGCCCGCTCGCCGTTGTGCCCGAACGGCGGGTGACCGAGATCGTGCGCGAGGCACGCGGTGTCCACGACGTCGGGGTCGCAGCCCAGCGCCTTGCCGATCTCGCGGCCCACCTGCGCGACCTCGAGCGTGTGCGTCAGGCGTGTGCGCACGAAGTCGTCCGACGAGGGACCGAGCACCTGCGTCTTGGCGCCGAGCCTGCGCAGCGCGGAGGAGTGCACCAGTCGCGCACGGTCCCGCTCGAACGGCGAGCGCTCGCGCGACTTGGGCGCCTCGGCGACCCAGCGCTCCCGGTCGACGTCGACGTACCCGTCGACGTCGAGGTGCTCGAGCGCGGTCACGGGCGACAGCCTAGGCGAGCCGCCACACCCCGGCCGCCGGCCCGTCCGCACCGGGCACGTGCAGCCCGTCGCGGTCCACGACGAGGTCCGCGCCGCCGTGCAGCGTCGTGGGCGCCGCGTGCGCGAGATGACCCGGCAGCACGGTGCCCCGCCAGGCGTCACGCGCGAGCACGACGAGCACGCGTTCGTCGGCGCTCTCACGCAGGAAGCCGACCGCGTCCGGCTCGACGAACGCCCACCGCAGCCCGCCCTCGCGCAGCGCACGCGACGAGCGGCGCAGCGCGATCAGCGAGCGGTAGGCGTCGAACGTCGTGGCGTCCCAGCCCGGACCCCCGCCCGCGTCGATCTGCTCCCAGGGCATCGGCACACGCGCGTGCTCGCCCGTGGAACCCGTCAGGCCACCCTCGTCGCCCGCGAACACCACCGGCGTGCCCGGGTAGGTGAACAGGAGCGCGGCGGCGACGAGCGCGCGGTCCCGGCCGCCGGTCACCGTCCGCATCCGCGCGGTGTCGTGCGAGCCGAGCATGTTCCACTGGTGGCGCGTGACCGACCAGGGGACGGCCGAGTCGAACTCGCGCATCGTGGCGACCATCGCCGAGCCGTCCCGCCGCGGAACGGGCACCGGCATCCCCATGAACGGGAGCGTCGAGCCGGGCTCCACGAGCCACGTCCAGGCCGGTCGGGTGAACGCCGAGTAGTTCATGTTGACGTGCCAGCCGCCCACCACCAGGTCGGCCGCGGCGTCGTGGAAGTGCTCCGAGACCAGCGCGGCCTGCGGGTTGATCCCGGTCATCGTCGCGCGGATCGCGCGTGCGACCTCGTGCGCATGGTCGTCGGCCCCGTAGCGGCCCGTCATGTTGGCGACGTCGATGCGCCAGCCGTCGAGCGCGACGGGCGGCTCGAGGTAACGGGCGACCACCGAGTCCGGGCCGCTCACCATGCGCTGCGCGAGGCCGGCGGCGCCGTAGTTCAGCTTGGGCAGCGACGCGTGCTCGAGCCAGCCGACGTACCCCGGCTCCCCCGGCGTCCAGTAGTAGAACTGCGCCTCCGGGCTCGTCGCGTCCTGCCGGGCACGGCGAAACCAGTCGTGGCCCGCACCCGTGTGGTTGGTCGTCAGGTCACCGACCAGCCGCAGGCCGCGGGCGTGCAGCGCGCCGGACAGCGACGCGAGCGCGGCGTCGCCGCCGAGCAGCGGGTCCACGTGGTCGAACGTCGTCGCGTCGTACCGGTGGTTCGACCGGCCCGGGAACACCGGCGTCAGGTACAGCGTGTCGACGCCTAGCCGCTGCAGGTGGTCCAGCCGCGCCTCGATCCCCCCGAGGTCGCCGCCGTAGAGCTGCTGCGCGACGCCCCGGCCGGCCGCGATCGGCTCGTCGGACCACGACGCGGGCAGCGCCCAGTCCGGCAGCGGTCCGACGGGCGGACCCTCGTGACCCGACGAGCGCGCGAACCGGTCCGGGAAGACCTGGTAGACCACCGCGTCGTCGAGCCAGCGCGGCGCCGGGTCGTGCACCGTGAGGCGGAAGTCGCCCGCGTCGGAGACGTCCCGGGCGTGCACGCCCCGCCCGTCGAGCCAGCGGTAGCCGCCGGGCTCGTCGAGCAGGAAGCGGTAGGAGGTGACGGGGTTGTGCACGGGCACGTCGGCGACGTACCAGCGCTCGACCTCGTCGGAGCGCTCGAGACGCGCGGGCGCCAGCCGCGGCTCGCCGTCCCGCACGGTGCGGACCCACACGGCGCGCTCGGGGCGCGCCGCGGGGATCCGCACCCGCACGGGGACGACGTCGCCGAGCCGCGGGGTGGCACGGTCGACGTACTGCTCGGACCCGTCGTGGTGCGGCAGGCCGAGCAGGTCGTCTGCGCTCATCCCTTGACCGAGCCGGCCGTCAGGCCGCCGACGATGTACTTCTGCAGGGCCATGAACAGCGCCACGATCGGGACGGCGGCCACGACCGCGCCGGCGGCGAACACGCCCCAGGGCGCCGTGCGCTCGTCGGCCGCGAGCGTGTAGAGCCCGACCGCGACCGTCCAGTTCTCCTGGTGCTGCAGCACGACCTTGGCGATGAGGAAGTCGCTGAAGGCCGAGATGAACGACAGCAGCCCCACCACCGCGAGGATCGGCGTGACCAGGCGCAGGATGATGCCCCAATAGATCTGGGCGTGCGTGGCGCCGTCGATCTTCGCGGCCTCGTCGAGCTCGCGCGGGACGCTGTTGAAGAACCCGTACATGAGGAACGTGTTCACGCCGAGCGCCCCGCCGAGGTACACGCAGATCAGCCCGAGCAGGTGGTCGAGGCCGAGCGACGGGAACACGTCGGAGATCGACAGCAGCAGCAGGAAGATCGCGACGAACGCCAGCGTCTGCGGGAACATCTGCGCCAGCAGCAGGCCGGTCAGGCTCTTCTCGCGGCCCTTGAACCGGAACCGCGAGAACGCGTACGCCGCGGCGGCACCCATGAGCACGGTGCCGATCGCCGTCACGGTGCACACGATGAGCGAGTTCTGCAGCCACTGCCAGAAGCCGCGCTCGTCGAGGTTCGCGTAGTTGTCGAAGGAGAACTCCTGGAACAGGTGCGTCGTGCCGGTCAGCGTGCTGCCAGGCTTCAGCGACGCGGAGATCGCGTACAGCAGCGGGAACACGCAGATCACGATCATCACGAGCGCGACGAGGTAGCGCCACGACACCTCGCGCCACCACCGGCCGCCGGTCGTGCCGCTGCGGCGCAGGTGGGTCGATGCGGCCTTCTCGGGCCGGACCTCGGTCAGGGACATCACAGCTCCTCCAGACGACGGGCACGGCGGAAGCCCAGCCAGGAGATCACGCCGACGATGAGGAAGATGAGGATCGACAGCGCGCTGGCGAACCCGTACTGCTTGAGGCCGCTCTCGAAGGCCACGGAGTAGACCATCGAGATGAGGATGTCGGTGTGCCCGATGATGATCGGCGTGCCGACGAAGTTGGGTCCGCCGCCCGTCAGCATGTAGATGAGCTGGAAGTTGTTGAAGTTGAACGCGAACGACGCGACCAGCAGCGGCGCCACCGAGACCATCAGCAACGGCAGGATGATCGAGCGGTGCGTGCGCCACGCGCCCGCGCCGTCCATGCGTGCCGACTCCAGCACGTCGGTCGGGATCGACTGCAGCGCGCCCGTGCACACGATGAACATGTACGGGAAGCCGAGCCAGAGGTTCACGCCGAGGACGGAGAGCTTCGCGAGCGTCGGATCGGTCAGCCACCCGATGTCGGCACCGCCGAGCAGGACCTGGTTGATCCAGCCGAAGCTGGAGTTCAGCAGGCCCTTCCAGACGATCGCCGAGAGGAACGCCGGCACGGCGTACGGCAGGATCAGCAACGCGCGCAGCAGTCGGCGGGCCCGCACGCGCGGGTCGTTGAACACGACCGCGAGGAACAGGCCGAGCGCGAACGACAGCAGCACCGAGAAGAACGCGAACACGAAGGTCCAGACGAAGATCTCGACGAACGGCCCGCGCAGGCGCGGGTCGTCGAACGCCTTCGTGAAGTTCTCGAAACCGACGGTGACCTTCCAGCCCGGCGTGAGCGCCGTGCCGTCCTCGGCGACGAAGCTGCCGTGGTCGTTGGGCGTGTAGACCACACCCGTCTGGGTGTTCGTCATGGTGTCCGCGACGGGGTCGTACTCGAGGATCGACTCGTAGACGTACCCCGTCGAGGCGTCCTGCGTCCGGATGGAGCCGTCCGCCGCCTCGTCGGAGACGGGCACGCGCAGCGCGACGACCTCCGCCTGCTGCTGCGCGACGTCGGCGAAGCCCAGCACGTCCCAGCCCGGCACCGCGGTCACCTTGCCGCCGTCCACGGTCGCACCCTCGACCGGCTCGAGCGGCTGCTCCGCGGTGCCGACGACGGCCTCGCCGTCGCGCACGATCGCGAAGCCGAGCTCGCCGTCCTGCTGCACCACGGTCAGGGGGTAGGCCTCGGAGCCCTCCACGCGCTGCTCGTTCTGCGCGAGGATCTGCTCGATCGCGTCGTCCTTCGTCGAGTTGTGGCCGTCGCCGTAGTTCGTGAACGCGACGTAGCCGGTGTAGCACGCGGTGTAGATCACGTAGACGAGCAGGAAGACCAGACCCGGAAGGAGGTACTTGGCCGGCAGCGCGCGCTTCGAGAAGTAGACGTAGTTCGTCACGACGAGCGCGAGCGCCAGGAACCCGGCGATCCCCCAGGACTGCTGGGAGATCGCGGTCAGGAGTCCGAACACGCCGATCGCGTCGATGACCCCGACGAGCACGAGCTTGACGAGGAAGCCGCGCGAGAAGTTGTTGGCGTGGGGCACGCCGTCACCACGCCTCGGGCGTGGCTCCGGGGGGGAACCCGGGGGCGCTTGTTCGCCCCGGGTCACGGTCTGCTGGGACATGGTCTTCCTCCGCTGGGCGCATCGTTACGCTGACCTTGGTCGCAGTCTGCCCGCTGGCACGCGCGCACGCTCGGGGGCGCGGCACGGCCAGGGCACGGGGTGCGGGCGGACCCGCCGGGATGTGCGACGGCCGCCCGCACCACCGAGGGACGGTGGTGCGGGCGGCCGCTGCGATCAGGAGGACGGGTTGTCGATCGCGTCCTGCATGTTCGCGACCATCGTGTTCCACGCCGCGACCGGGTCAGCGGCCTGGCCGGAGATGATCTGCACCTCGGTGGTGCCCCAGAACTGCCACATGGCGCCCATCTCGGGGATCGACGGCATCGGCGCGCCGGTCGCACCGGCGGCGTTGAAGCCGGCGAGCACCGGGTCGTCGACCAGCTCGGCCGAGGCGGTCAGCGCCGGGAGGCGGCCACCGGCCTGGTAGAGCTCGGTCTGGACCTTCTCGGTGGAGAGGAAGTTGACGACGAACTCGTTCGCGAGCACCGGGTTGGCCGACTTCGCGGAGATGAACGCGCCCTGCACGCCGACGAACGGCTGCGCCTCGGAGCCACCGGCGCTCGGCACCGGCAGGACCGTGATGTCCATGCCCTTGCTCGTGAACTCGGTGGTGTACCAGGGGCCGGTCACGATGTACGGCGACTCACCGTTCTCGAAGGCCTCCTTGGCCTGGTCGCCGCCGATGGCGGGGTCGAGGACCTTGTCCTGGCCGAGCTTCTGCAGGTACTTGGCGAAGTTCTCGCCGTTCGTGCCGCCGAGGCCGAGCTGGTTCGTGTACGAGCCGTCCGCCTCCTGCGTGAAGATCGGGGCGCCGAACGACGTCTGCAGCGGGTACAGGTGGTACGCGTCGCCCGCGTCGCCCTGCTGGATGAGGACCGGGTACTTGGTGCCGGCAGCCTTGCCCTCGGCGATGAGCTCGTCGAACGTGGTCGCCTTCGTCTCGGGGACGAGCGCGTTGTTGCGGACCAGCGCGATGTTCTCGATCGCGTACGGCGTGCCGTAGAGGTTGCCGTCGAACGTGAAGGCCTGGATCGCGGAGGTCGCGAAGCCCGCGGCCTTGTCACCGAGCTGCACGGGGGCGACGACGCCGTTGTTGACGAACTCGCCGGTCCAGTCGTGCGCGCCGATGATGACGTCCGGGCCCTGGCCCGTCGGGACCTGCGCGACGAAGTCGGTGCGGATGTCGCCCGACGCCTTCTGCACCAGGTCGACCTTGACGCCGGTCTCGGTGGTGAACTCCTCGACGATGGGCTTCATCACGTCGATGCGGGTCTCGTCGACCCACATCGTCAGCGTGCCGGTCAGCGCCGGCGCCTCGGTCGTCGCGGCCGCGGTGGGCTCGGTCGTCTCGTTGTCGGAAGGGCTGTCGCTCGAGCAGGCGCTCATCGTGAGCGCCAGGCCGAGGGCGGCCGCAAGGGCCGGGATGCTCCGTCGCATCGTCGTCGTCTCCTGGGTCGGTGGAGGTCTGCCATCCTCGGCGTCTCCGCGCCGACTCTGGCCTGATGCCGCAGACGCTAGCCTCGTTGCAACACGTGCTGCAAGTCGTTACGGTAACTTTCAGGCAACGGTTTCAGACGCCCGTCCGACTTCCAGGACGGGCGCGGCCGGTCTATCTGATCGGATCTACCTGATCGGCCGAGGACGAGGAGGTCCTGTGTCCCCTACGCTGCCACCCGTGCGCACCCGCCTAACGGATCTCGCAGAGCAGGCCGGCGTCAGCACGGCCACCGTCTCGCGAGTCCTCAACGGCAAGCACGGCGTATCCGCCCAGGCGCGGCAGGCCGTGCTGGCCGCCCTCGACGTGCTCGGCTACGAGCGCCCGGAGAAGCTGCGCACCCGCTCCGCGGGCCTCGTCGGACTGGTGGTCCCCGAGCTCGCGAACCCGGTGTTCCCGGCGTTCGCGCAGGTCATCGAGTCGATGCTGACCGAGCGCGGCTACACGCCGCTGCTGTGCACGCAGTCGCCCGGCGGCACCACCGAGGACCAGTACGTCGAGATGCTCCTCGAGCACGCCGTCGCCGGCATCGTCTTCGTCTCCGGCCTGCACGCCGACACGTCCGCGAGCAAGGACCGCTACCACCGGCTGCGCAGCCGCGGGATGCCGATCGTCCTGGTCAACGGCTTCGCCGAGGGTGTCGACGCGCCGTTCGTGTCGACCGACGACGCCGCGGCGCTCGACCTCGCGTTCCGCCACCTCGTCTCGCTCGGGCACCGCAACATCGGCCTCGCGATCGGCCCGGACCGGTTCGTGCCCGCGGCCCGCAAGCGCCAGGAGTTCGCCGCCAACCTCGAGCGCCATCTCGGCGTGACGAAGCCCGACGGGCACGTCGTCTCGACGCTGTTCACCGTCGAGGGCGGTCAGGCCGCGGCACTCGAGCTCATCGAGTCGGGGCACACCGCGATCGTCTGCGGCTCGGACCTCATGGCCCTCGGCGCGATCCGGGCCGCCCGCTCGCGCGGGCTCGAGGTGCCGACGGACCTGTCGGTCGTCGGGTTCGACGACTCGCCGTTGATCGCGTTCACCGACCCGCCGCTGACCACCGTGCGCCAGCCCGTCCTCGCGATGGGACACGCCGCCGTCTCGGCGCTCGTCGCCGAGATCAACGGCACGCCGGCCTCCCGCATCGAGCTCAAGTTCCACCCCGAGCTCATCGTGCGCGGCTCGACGGGTGCCGCCCCCGGCGCCCGGACCGACCTCTCGGCGATCGCCACGCCCGTCCTGCGCTGACCCGGCGCGGCCGGTCCCCGGCCACGCCCCGAGGCGCCCGGACCAGGTGCCCCGGCGCCCGTCCGCACCCTCGTCGTACCCACGCTCCCGCCCCCACCCGAGAGGCACCGTTCCGTGACCCAGCTCGACACCCGTCCCTCGTACGTCCACGCGCCGGGCGAACCCGACGCCTCGTGGTGGCGGCACGCGGTCATCTACCAGGTCTACCCGCGCTCGTTCGCGGACGGCTCCGGCGACGGCGTCGGCGACCTGCCCGGCATCACCGCACGCCTGGACCACCTCGCCGAGCTGGGCGTCGACGCGGTCTGGCTCTCGCCGTTCTACCGCTCGCCGCAGGCCGACGCGGGCTACGACGTCGCCGACTACCGCGACGTCGACCCGCTGTTCGGCACGCTCGACGACTTCGACGCGCTCCTGGCGCGTGCGCACGGCCTCGGGCTGCGCGTGATCGTCGACCTGGTGCCCAACCACACGTCCGACGAGCACGCGTGGTTCGTCGAGGCGCTCGCCGCCGGTCCCGGCTCCGCCGCGCGCGAGCGGTACCTGTTCCGCGAGGGCCGGGGCGAGCACGGCGAGCTGCCGCCCAACAACTGGGAGTCGATCTTCGGCGGCCCCGCCTGGACCCGCGTGCCCGACGGCCAGTGGTACCTGCACCTGTTCGACACGCGCCAGCCCGACCTGAACTGGGAGCACCCGCAGGTGCACACCGAGTTCGAGGACGTGCTGCGGTTCTGGCTCGACCGCGGCGTCGACGGGTTCCGCGTGGACGTCGCGCACGGCATGGTCAAGGAGTCGGGTCTGCCCGACTGGCACGGCCACGTCTCGATGATCGAGGGCACCGAGGACGATCCGGCGGACGAGCCGGCGGACGAGACGCCCGAGCACCGGCCCGCGCCGATGTTCGACCAGGACGACGTGCACGACGTGTACCGCGCGTGGCACGAGGTGCTCGCGGAGTACGACGGCGACCGCGCGCTCGTCGTGGAGGCGTGGGTCGAGCCGCTGACCCGCCTCGCGCGCTACGTCCGCCCGGACGAGGCGCAGCAGGCCTTCAACTTCGCGTTCCTCGCGACGCACTGGGACGCGGCCGCGCTGCGCGCGGTCGTCGAGGAGTCCTACGCGACGCTGGACGCGGTCGGCGCGCCGACGACGTGGGTGCTGTCCAACCACGACGTCGTGCGGCACGCCTCCCGGCTCGGGCTGTCCGTTCCGGGCTCGCGGCCCAACGGCATCGGCCCGGACGACGAGCAGCCCGACGAGGAGCTGGGCCTGCGGCGCGCCCGGGCGGCCTCGCTGCTGATGCTCGCGCTGCCCGGTTCGGCGTACCTCTACCAGGGCGAGGAGCTCGGGCTGCCCGACCACACCGCACTGCCCGACGACGTGCGTCAGGACCCCGCCTTCTTCCGCACCCGGGGCGCCGAGCGTGGCCGTGACGGCTGCCGGGTCCCGCTGCCGTGGGCGTCCGACGAACCTGCCTTCGGGTTCTCGGCGTCGGGCGCGACCTGGCTGCCGCAGCCCTCGTCGTGGGCGCGTTACGCGCTCGATGCGCAGCGCGGCGTGCCGGGCTCGACGTACGAGACCTACCGCGCGGCCCTTGCGCTGCGCAGGGACCAGAGCCTCGGCTCGGGTGGGCTGGCGTGGCTGGCGTCCGGCGCGGACGTGCTCGACCTCGTGAACCGGTCGGTGCGTGTCGTCGCGAACCTCGGAGCCGATCCCGTGGCGCTGCCGGCCGGCGCCCGCGTGCTGCTGGCGTCCGACGAGCTGGCCGGCTCGTCGGGAACGGGCCTCCTCCTGCCGTCCGACACGACCGTCTGGCTGCGCGCGGACTGAGGCTTGTGTCCCGTCGTCCGCTCGGGCCACCCCGACCCCGGCCCGAGCGGACGACCGTCAGACTCGGTCCGCGACGTCCCAGGCCAGCGCGGCGCCGGCCGGCACCACGACGTCCACCCGACCGTCCTCGACGGTGACCTTCGTGCAGTCCTCGCCGCCGGCCAGGACGTCGCAGTAGGAGCCGTCGGGCAGGCTCGTCGTGAGCGTGGTGCGCAGCTCGTCGTCCCCGAAGTTCACGACGACGAACCCGCGCTGCCCGCGGCCCAGCGCCACCGCGTCGCCCTCGCTCCACGTGTCGACCACAGGCGCGTCGCCGACGACGCCGCGCCAGCCGACCATCCCGGCGACCTGCGGCCAGCGGTGCTGGCACACCCACGCGCCGTCCTTCAGGTCGGCGCCGGGCCGCGGGTCGCCGCCGCAGGTCGCGTCGACCACCTCGCCGTCGTCGAGCTGCTGCGGCCCGGCGTCGGTGTCCGTGAACGAGTATCCGGAGTACACCTGCGGCGTGCCGTACGCGCCCGCGAGCATGAGCACGGTCGCGAGCGCGTCGTCGGTGCCGTCCTGGTAGCTCAGCGTCGACCCGTTGCGCTCGGTGTCGTGGTTCTCGACGAACACCACGGCGTCGTCGGACGGCACGTAGCGCGCGGTCGCGTCGCCCAGCTCGAGCGCCAGGCCGGGGCTGCCCGCGATGACTCCCTTGAGCTCCTTGCCGTACGTGAACTCGTAGACCTGGCCGTTGCCGAGGTACTCGTCGGGCGAGATCGGCTCCGCGGAGCCGCGGATGACCTCCTGCATGATCGCCAGGTCGGCCCCGTCGTCGGCGTCGCCCTTCGTCAGCGGCGCGAGGATCGCGGCGATGTCGTCGGCGGCCATGTGCTTGGCCGCGTCGATGCGCAGCCCGTCGACGCCGAGGCTGACGAGGTCCTGCAGGTACGCGCTCAGCCGCTCGCGCACGGGGGCGGTCTCGGTGGCAAGGTCGGCGAGGTTGACCAGCTCACAGGTCTGCACCTGGGCCCGGTCGAAGTAGCTGACGATGTCGTCCGACGTCGACAGGCCGCAGTGGTGGAAGTCGTCGTACGTCCAGATCCCGGGGTACTCGTAGTGCTCGTACGACGAGCCCGCCCAGCCCGTGCCCGGCTCGTCCTGGCCGGTCATGTGGTTGACGACCGCGTCGACCCGCACGTCCACACCCGCGTCGTGGCACGTGGCCACCATCGCGGCGAACTGCTCGCGCGTGCCGAGCCGCGACTCGAGCAGGTAGCTCACCGGCTGGTACGCGGTCCACCACTGCCCGCCCAGCACGTGCTCCTGCGGCGGCGACGTGAGCACCCAGGCGTAGCCCGCGGGGCCCAGGTCGTCGGTGCACTCGGCCGCGATCGCGTCCCAGGTCCACTGGAAGAGCTGGACGCCGACGTCGTGACCGGAGCCGTCCGTCGCGGGCTGGGTCGCCGGGTCGGCCGGCTCGCTCGAGCACGCCCCGAGCGCGGCGACCGCGACCGCGACCGCCGTCGCGACGAGCACGCCGCGGCGTCTGCGGGGGGCGCGCGGCGTGGGTTCCGCGAAGGGGGTCGGCGTCATCGTCATCTCCGGCTCGGTGCGGGGCGTCGTCGCTCAGGCGTCTGCAAGCGGTTGCACGCGTTTCGCAAGGCACCCTAACCACCCCGCCTGTGAGTCACGCCCGTCGTCACCGACTCGTGACCACACCGTCGCGCAACCGCCGCCCGCGCGTGGCGCAGGCGACCCGCTACGGTCTCGACCATGCCTGCACCCGAGTACGTTCTCGTCAACGGCGCCGCCTCGTGGAACACCGTGGTCCGCGTCGCAGCGCTGCCGGAGCCGCGCGCGCAGACCCTGTTCGCCGGCGGTCACACCGACGGCCTCGGCGGGACGTCCGCGGGCAAGGCCGTCACGCTCACCGCGCTCGGCGTGCCGACGGTCCTGGTCACGACGACGGCCGACGACGAACGCGGCGCGGCGGTGCGCACGGCGCTGGTCCGTCCCGGCCTGCGTCTCGTCGACCGGCGCGCGGTGGCCGGCGGCACCGAACGGCATGTCAACCTCGTCTCCGACGACGGCTCGCGAGTCTCTGTCTACCTCGACCTGCCTACCGCCCCGCCGGCCGACGACGAGGTTCGCGGACTCGTCGCGGGCGCCCGCGTGGCCGTGCTCGACCTCGCGGAGTCGTCGCGCGAGCTGCTGTCGGTCGCGCGCGAGGCGGGTGTCCCCGTCTGGTGCGACGTGCACGACGACGACGGCGTCGCCGACTACCCCCGCGCGTTCGCCGCCGCGGCCGACGTGCTCGTCGTGTCCGGTGCGCGGCTCGCCGATCCTGAGGCGTACCTGCGGGCCGCGGTCGGGCGCGGCTGCGGGCTCGCGGTGTGCACGCTCGGTGCCGACGGCGCGCTCGCGCTGGACGGCGACGGCTGGTGGCACGTCGCTCCGGCGGCCGTGACCGCCCTCGCCGACGCGGAGGGTGCGGGTGACGCGTTCGTCGCGGGCCTGCTGCGGGCGACGCTCGACGGTCTGCCGCGCGAGCGGGCACTCGCGGAGGCGTCCGCGGCCGGCGCGCTGGCGGTGTCGCAGCCGGGGCTGGGCGCCCCGCACGCGTCCGTCCCGGCGCTGCGGGCGCTCGCCGACACGGTCACGGTCACGCGCGGCTGACCTCCGGCGAGACGCCCGCGGCGCACCGCGTGCACGCCGGTCCGGCCGACCGTCTGGCGCCCCGACGACTCCGCCACCCGCCCCCAGAGACTTGCCTGTGGATATGTTTGCCCAGGTCAGAAGCTTGACAGCATGTCGCATTCGTCTACTATAGAACACATGTTCGAATGTGGTCGGGACGCAGTCGGTGACGCATCCCTGCTGCCCGGTGCCCTGGAGGACTCGTCATGGGGTCGCCCCGTGGCCGGGTCCGCGAGCGGCGGGTGGTCGACCGAACCTGACCGGCTCCTCGCCGACGTCCGCAGGGTCGTCGCCGAACTGGCCTCCGCAGCCCTCGGGTGTGCGGCGTGGACGAGTGCCGAACGGGCGGCGGCGCTGCGGGTGCTCGACGCCGCGGAGGGCGCGCTGCGTGCCGCGCGCGCCGCTGCTCGTCGCACGGGCGCTCGAGGGTGCCGGCGCGACGGCCTCGGACCGGTCGTACGCGGACACACGGGCGCGCGAGACGCGCTCCTCGTCCTTCCAGGCCGCCCGGGAGCTCGCCGGTGCGCAGGCGCTGGCCTCGATGCCGGGCTTCGCGGCCGCGGTCGCGGACGGTCGTGTGCACGTCGGCTTCGCGGACCAGCTCGCTCGCGTGGTCGCGGACGCGTCTGTGCGCGTGCGGACCGCGCTGGCGTCCCCGGAGGGGGAGGTCGCGGTGCTCGCGATCGCGGCGCGGTCGGCGACGTCGACGCAGTTCGGTCGCGAGCTGGCGGTTCTCGCGGCCGAGCTGGACCCGGAGTCGCTGGACGACGACCGCAAGGACACCCGGCGCGCGCGGTTCTTCCGGATGAGTCACTCGGGCGACTCGACGCTGCTGCGCGGCCGGGTCGACGCGGTCACCGGCCGCAGGCTCCAGCTCGCCCTGGAGTCCACCGGGCACCGTCCCGACGAGGACCGCGACCGCGGCCAGGCGAACGCCGACGCCCTCGCGTCGCTCGCCGAGCACACGCTGGCCTGCCACGGCACGGTCGTCGGGGCGACGGGGGCGGATGCGCCCGACGCGGGAGCCGCACCGTCAGGCGTGTCGGGCGGGCGGCTCACGAGCGCGCAGAACAGACCCAACGTCACGGTCCTCATGGACCTCGAGACCCTCGCCGCGCTCCGCGCCCGCCGTACCGGCGCCGGCGCCGACGCCGACCGAACTCCCCCGGCCACCACGCTGGACGGTGTGCCGCTGTCCGCCACCGAGCTGGCGCGAGTGCTGTGCGACTGCGAGCTCACGCGGCTGGTGGTCGACGCCGAGGGCATGCCGCTCGACGTCGGCCGCACCCAGCGCCTGGATACGGCGGCCCAACGGCGCGCGGTGATCGCGCGCGACCGCCACTGCGGGTGGAACGGCTGCGACGCCCCCGCGCACTGGTGCGAGGTGCACCACATCACGTGGTGGAGTCGCGGCGGCACCACCGACGTCGACGGAGCGGTGCTCCTGTGCTCGCACCACCATCACGTCGTCCACGAGCTCGACCTGCGGGTGACCCGCCTCACGCCGACTGTCGCACCGCCGCGCGACCGACCACACCACGACCGACCAACGCGCGACCGGCCACCCCGCGACCGGCCACGCGGCGAGCGGGTGCGCGCGGGCGCGACCTACACGTTCGCGCATGCGGACGGACGCCTCGAGAACGCGCCACCGGACGCGCCGGGGCGGCCGCCGTGGTGACCGGTGTGGCGCGTTCAGCCGCCGGAGATGCCGATCTCGGCTTCCTGGAGCTCGGCGCGGAACTCGTCGGACAGCTCGCGCGAGTCGAGCCATCCGTACGGCAGGTGCGGTCGCTTGGGCGAGCCGGCGCGGCCGCGCTGCCCCTCGGCGGGGGTGCCCGGGTAGCCCTGCGTCAGGTCCAGCTCGGCGAGCAGGTCGTCGAGCTCGGCCAGGCTCGAGACGAGCCCGAGACGCGCGCGCAGGTCGCCGCCCACGACGTAGCCCTTGAAGTACCACGCCATGTGCTTGCGCATCTCGCGCAGCGCCTTGCCCTCGCCCTCGTCGGCCCAGTCGCCGAAGTGCTCGACCATCAGCTCGGCGTGTCGGCGCACGACGTGCGCGACGTGACCGAGACCGGGTCGGATCCGCTCGTCGGAACCCGCGAACGCGGCTGCCAGGTCCGCGAACAGCCAGGGCCGACCCTGGCACCCGCGCCCGACGACGACGCCGTCGCAGCCCGTGTGCGCGACCATCGCGAGCGCGTCCTCGGCGGACCAGATGTCGCCGTTGCCGAGCACCGGGATGTCGGTGACCGCCTGCTTGAGCGTGGCGATCGCGTCCCAGTCGGCCGTGCCCGAGTAGTAGTCCGCCGCGGTGCGCCCGTGCAACGAGACCGCCGCGACGCCCGCGTCCTGGGCGGTCAGGCCCGCCTCGACGTAGGTGAGGTGCTCGTCGTCGATGCCCTTGCGCATCTTGACCGTCACCGGGACGCCGTGCGGGGCCGCCGCCGCCACCGCCGCAGTGACGATCGCGCGGAACAGGTCCCGCTTCCAGGGCAGGACCGCTCCCCCGCCGCGGCGCGTGACCTTGGGCACCGGGCAGCCGAAGTTCAGGTCGACATGGTCGGCGCGGTCCTCCTCGACGAGCAGCCGCACCGCGGCGCCGACGGTCGCGGGGTCCACGCCGTACACCTGGACCGAGCGGGGCACCTCGTCGGGCTCGAACGCGATGATGCGGAACGACTCGGGCGAGCGCTCGACGAGTGCGCGGCTGGTGAGCATCTCCGCGACGTACAGGCCTGCACCGGACTCACGGCAGAGCCGTCGGAACGCCGCGTTGGTCACGCCTGCCATGGGCGCGAGCACGACGGGGGTCTCGACGGTGATCGGTCCGATCTGCAGCGGCGGCAGCACCGGGGTCCGCTCGACGGTGGCAGTCACGCGCTCCAGTCTCCCATCGACCGCTCCTCGGCGCGGCGCCGGCTGACGCCGTCAGGCGCCCAGGAGACGAGGTGCCAGGTAGGACGTGACCTGGTCCAGCGCGACGCGCTCCTGGCTCATGTCGTCGCGGTGGCGGATCGTCACGGCCTGGTCGTCGAGCGTGTCGAAGTCGACGGTGATGCAGAACGGCGTGCCGATCTCGTCCTGACGGCGGTAGCGGCGGCCGATCGCGCCGGCGTCGTCGAAGTCGACGTTCCAGTGCTTGCGCAGCTCGACGGCCAGGTCGCGGGCCTTCGGGCTGAGCTGCTCGTTGCGGCTCAGCGGCAGGACGGCGGCCTTGACCGGGGCCAGGCGCGGGTCGAGCTTGAGCACGACCCGCGTGTCGACGCCGCCCTTGGTGTTGGGCGCCTCGTCCTCGGCGTAGGACTCGACCAGGAACGCCATGAGGCTTCGTGTAAGGCCCGCGGCGGGCTCGATGACGTACGGCACGTACCGCTCGTTCTTGGCCTGGTCGAAGAACGAGAGGTCCTGACCCGAGTGCTCGGTGTGCGTCGAGAGGTCGAAGTCGGTGCGGTTGGCGATGCCCTCGAGCTCGCCCCACTCGCTGCCCTGGAAGCCGAAGCGGTACTCGATGTCGACGGTGCGCTTCGAGTAGTGCGAGAGCTTCTCAGCGGGGTGCTCGTAGTGCCGCAGGTTGTCGCGGCTCAGGCCCAGGTCGACGTACCAGTCGGTGCGGAAGTCGATCCAGTACTGGTGCCACGTCTCGTCGGAGCCGGGCTCGACGAAGAACTCCATCTCCATCTGCTCGAACTCGCGGGTCCGGAAGATGAAGTTGCCCGGCGTGATCTCGTTGCGGAACGACTTGCCGATCTGACCGATGCCGAACGGGGGCTTCATGCGCGCCGCGGTGTAGACGTTCTTGAAGTTGACGAAGATGCCCTGCGCGGTCTCGGGCCGCAGGTAGTGCAGGCCGGACTCGTCCTCGACCGGACCGAGGTACGTCTTGAGCATCATGTTGAAGTCGCGCGGCTCGGTCCACTGGCCCTTGGTGCCGCAGTTCGGGCACGGGACGCCGGCCAGGCCGCCGTCGGGTGCGTGACCCTTGCGCTCCTCGAACTCCTCGAGCATCTGGTCCTCGCGGAAGCGCTTGTGGCAGGACAGGCACTCGGTCAGCGGGTCGGTGAACACGCCGACGTGGCCCGAGGCGACCCAGACCTGCCGGGGCAGGATGACCGACGAGTCCAGGCCGACGATGTCGTCGCGGCTCGTCACCATCGCGCGCCACCACTGGCGCTTGATGTTCTCCTTGAGCTCGACACCCAACGGCCCGTAGTCCCACGCGGACCGCGTACCTCCGTAGATCTCACCGCTCGGGAAGACGAAACCGCGCCGCTTGGCGAGGGAGACGACGGAATCCAGGCGCGAGGGTGCTGCCACGGTGCGATCACTCCAGAGGTGGGGACCCGCGGCTGGGTGCTGCGGGATCGGCCCGCCCAGGCTACCGGCTTGCCGGGTCTCTCCCGGCACCCCTTTTTGACAACGGTTCTCACATTAATGAGAATGATCGTCATGAGCCCCCGTCGGACCGCCGCGGTCGTCGCACTCGTCCTGCCCGCGGCACTCGGCCTCGGCGCATGCTCGTCGGACCCGTCCGACGGCCGCCTGCAGGTGCTCGCCTCGTTCTACCCGCTGCAGCTCGTCGCGCAGGAGGTCGGCGGCGACGTCGTCGACGTCAGCTCGCTGACGCCGCCCGGCGCCGAACCGCACGACATCGAGCTGTCCCCCGCGCAGGTCTCGCGCGTGTCGACCTCCGACCTCGTCGTGTACCTGTCGGGCTTCCAGGCCGCGGTCGACGACGCCGTCGCGCAGACCGATCCCGAGCACGTCGTCGACGCGGCCGACCACGTCGACCTCCTCACGCTCGCGCAGGAGCACGCGCACGACGAGCACGCCGACGAGGACCTCGGCGGCGACGACGCCCACGACGAGCACGACCACGGCGACCTCGACCCGCACTTCTGGCTCGACCCGAGCCGGATGCCGGCGGTGACCGGGGCCGTCGCCGACGCGCTGACGGCGGTCTCGCCCGAGCACGGCGACGAGTTCCGGGCGCGCGCGGACGCGCTCTCGGCGCGCTTCACGGAGCTCGATGCGCGGTACGAGTCGGGGCTGGCGGTGTGCGAGCGCGACGTGATCGTCACCGCGCACGCCGCCTTCGGCTACCTCGCGGACCGGTACGGGCTCGAGCAGGTCGGCATCTCGGGGCTCGACCCCGAGGCCGAGCCGTCCCCGGCCCGGCTCACCGCGGTCGCGAAGGTCGTGCGCGACGAGCAGGTCACGACGATCTTCTTCGAGTCGCTCGTCTCCCCCAAGGTCGCGCAGACCCTGGCCGACGACCTCGGGATCGACGCAGCGGTGCTCGACCCCATCGAGAGCATCAGCGAGAGCGCGCTGGCCGCCGGTGAGGACTACTTCACCGTGGCCGACGCGAACCTCGACGCCCTGCGCGTGGCATTGTCCTGCTCGTGAGCGCTGACCGGACGGACGCGACGGGTCCGACGAACGCCGTGGAGGCGCACGGCGTCGAGGTGACGCTCGGGGGGTCGCGGATCCTGCTCGGCGTCGACGTGGTCGTGCCCGCGGGCGAGGTCGTCGCGCTGCTCGGCACCAACGGTTCCGGCAAGTCGACGCTCGTGCGCGCGCTGCTCGGCGCGGTCCCGCTCAGCGCCGGAACGGTCCACCTGCTCGGCGAGCCGCTCGGGCCCCGCGCTCCGTGGTCACGCATCGGCTACGTGCCGCAGCGGATGCCCGCGTCCTCGGGCGTGTCCGCCACCGCAGTGGAGGTCGTCGCCTCCGGGCTGCTGCACGGGCGCGCGCTGCGCCCGCCGCGGGGTTGGCGGACCCGGGTCCGTGCGGCGCTCGACGCCGTCGGGATGGCCGGGCACGAGCGGCGGCCCGTCCAGGAGATGTCGGGCGGTCAGCAGCAGCGGGTCCTCATCGCGCGCGCACTCGTGCGCGAACCCGAGCTGCTCGTCCTCGACGAACCGACCTCCGGCATCGACGTGCCGACGCAGGCGACCTTCGTCGACACCGTCGCCCGGCTGCACGGCCAGGGCGCGACGGTCGTCGTGATCCTGCACGAGCTCGGTCCGTTCGAGCCGCTCATCCAGCGCGCCGTCGTGCTGCGGCACGGTCGGGTCGTGCACGACGGCCTGCCACCGCGACCGCGGCTCGACCACGCCGGTGCCACGCACCACCACGAGCACGCGCACCACGACCCGGACCCGCCGCCCACCGGACCGGCGCTCGGTCCCACGCTGGGCCCGACGCTCGGGATGGAGGCGCCGTGAGCTGGGATGCGGTCGTCGAGATGCTGTCCTCGCCGCTCATGCAGCGCGCACTGCTCGCCGCGATCCTCGTCGGCGCCACCGCGCCGATCGTCGGGACGTTCCTGGTGCAGCGCCGGATGGCGCTCATGGGCGACGGGATCGGTCACGTGGCCCTGACGGGTGTCGCGCTCGGCTGGCTGATCGGCACGTGGGCCGACCTCGTCCCGCAGGACACGCTCGCGATCCCCGGTGCGGTGGTCGCGGCCGTCGTCGGGTCGATCGTCATCGAGCTGGTCCGTGAGCGTGGCCGCACGAGCGGCGACCTCGCGCTGGCGCTGATGTTCTACGGCGGCATCGCCGGTGGTGTGCTCCTGATCAAGGTTGCCGGCGGGACCAACGCGAGCCTCGTCTCCTACCTGTTCGGCTCGATCTCGACCGTCTCGACCACCGACCTGTGGTGGATGGTCGCGCTCGCCGCGCTCGTGCTCGTCGTCGGCATCGGCCTGCGCGTCGCGCTGTTCACCGTCAGCCACGACGAGGAGTTCGCGCGGGCCAGCGGCCTGCCGACCCGCTGGTTGGCGATCACGCTCGCCACCCTTGCCGCGCTGACCGTGACCGTCGCGATGCGCGTCGTCGGGCTCCTGCTCGTCAGCGCGATCATGATCGTGCCCGTCGCGATCGCCCAGCTCTACGCGCGCTCGTTCGGCCGCACGATGGTGGCCGCGAGCGTGACCGGCGTGAGCGTGAGCGTCGTCGGGCTCGTCCTGACGTACTGGAACGACATCCCGCCCGGCGCGACGATCGTGGTGCTCGCGATCGCCGTCTACGCCGTCGCCGCGGGCCTGCGCCCCGCGCTGCGGCGCCCCGTGCCGGCGCACGACCCCCACCCCGACCTGCCGGACGACGTCGTGCTCGCCCGTGAGGACACGCGCGACTGACATCGCGGATCGCTCGTCTACGATCACGGCGTGGACGACGACCCCATCGGCTTTCTCGGGCTGAGCACGCTGTCGGCCGGTATTGCCGTGGGCGTCCTGTTCGTGATCGGCATGGCGCGGTCCCACGCGACGTACTGGGCCGGCCGGGGCGTGGTCCGTGGCGCCAAGACCGTGCACGAGAGCGACTGGGGCTTCACCTGGTGGCGCGCGATGATCACGCGCCTGGAGGCATGGACGAACACGCACGCCGCCCAGCGCGGACTCGACTGGGTCCGCCGCTGGGGCGCCCTCGCCGTTATGTTCGCGTTCCTCACGATCGGGCTGCAGACCGCCGTCTTCGCCTCCGCGGGCCTCATCAAGATGCGCTACCTGCGGTTCACGCTCGCCACGATCCCCGGCGCGATCGTCTGGTCGGTGGTGTGGGCGACCGTCGGGCTCGGCGCCGTCTGGGGTGCGATCGCGCTGTTCGCCACCTCTCCGTGGGCGCTGCTCGGCGCCGTCGTCGTGCTCGTGGTGCTCGGTGTGTGGATCGCCCGCCGCCGGCTCGAACGCGCGGCGCACCGGCACCTCGAGTCCACCCACCTGCACGAGCACACCGAGCACGGGCGTCATGCCGCCGTGTCCGACGAGCCCGCGACTCCGACGCCGTCACCCACCGACTGCTGATCCGGCCCCTGCCTGCCTGACCCGTGCCATGGTGCGATGGAGCGCTCTACGGCCACAATGGCCGACGTGCGCACACTTCTCGCCGGCATCGTCGCCGCGCTCCTCCCGCTCACGCTCGCCGCGTGCACGTCGTCGCAGGATGCCGCGGACGACGGCCCGCTCGAGGTGGTCGCTGCGATCTACCCCCTGCAGTACGTCGCCGAGCAGGTCGGGGGCGACCGCGTCCACGTCGTCGGGCTCGTCGCTCCCGGGACCCAGCCGCACGACGCGCCGCTGGACGCCGAGCTGACCGCGAAGCTCGACGACGCCGACGTCGTGCTGTTCCTCTCCGGGTTCCAGCCCGCGGTCGACACCGCGGTCACCAGCTCTGACACCAGCTCTGACACCGGCGCTGACGGGCCGGTGCTGGTCGACGCCGCGAGCCACACCGGCGACGTCGCGATCGCCCACGACCACCACGCGATGCTCCCCCCAGCGCCCCCGTCCGCCGAACCGTCCGCCGACCCGTCCCCCAGCCCGAGCACGCCCGGACCGCCCGCCGACCCGCACTTCTGGCTGGACCTGAGTCGCATGCCGTCGTTCGCGCAACACGTCGCCGAGCAGTTCACCGAGCTCGATCCGAGCGGATCGCTCACGTACGAACGCAACGCCCAGAACCTGACGGCGCAGCTCGCCGACCTCGACGTCCGGTACGCGTCGGGGCTGCTGTCCTGCGAGCGACGCGAGGTCGTCTCGTCGCACGACGCGTTCGGCTACCTGGCGACCCGCTACAACCTGCACACCGCCGGCATCCTCGGCACCGACCCGACGACCCCGCCTTCGACGCCGGACGCCGCAGCCGCCCGCGAGCTCGCCGCGGGCGCCACGACCGTCTTCACCGAACCGCTCGTCGACCCCCGCGGCGCGGACGAGCTCGCCGCGGAGGTGGGCGCCACGACAGCCGTGCTCGACCCGATCGAGAACGTGTCCGGCGACGACGACTTCGTCTCCGTCGCCGAGCGCAACCTCACGACCCTGCGCACCGCGCTCGGCTGCTCCTGACCGCGACGCCGCGGCTCACCCGTGGGCGACGCAGAAGTGGTTCCCGTCCGGGTCCGCGAGCACCACCCACACGAAGTCGCCCTCGTCGTGACGCGCCACGAGCATCGCCCCGTCGGCGAGCAGCCGCTCGACCTCCGCGTCCCGGTCGGCCGCGGACAGGTCGAGATGCACGCGGTTCTTGCCGGGGGTCGGGTCGGGGACCTGCTGGAACGCGAGCAGCGGGCCCGCGGGCGGCCGCACGATGACGTACTCGCCGCCGCCCTCGCCCTCCACCGCACCGCCGGTCTGCCGCGCCCACCACTGCGCGAGCGCGGGTGCGTCGAGTGTGTCGAACGTGATCATTCCCACCGAGATCGTCATGCCGGCACGCTACCGACGCCCACCCACACGGCGCCCGGGATCAGCCCGCCGGCCGGTCCACCGCACCCCCGTAACGCCGGTCGCGGCGCGCGTACTCCTCGACCGCGCGCCACAGGTGCCGGCGGTCGACGTCGGGCCAGGGCTCGTCGAGGAACACCAGCTCGGCGTACGCGGCCTGCCAGATCATGAAGTTCGACGTCCGTTGCTCACCCGACGACCGCAGGAACAGGTCGACGTCCGGGAGATCCGGCTCGTCGAGATAGCGCGCGAAGACCTTCTCGGAGATCCGGTCCGGGTTCACGCGGCCGGCCTGCACGTCGCGCGCGAGCGCGGCGGCGGCATCGGCGATCTCGGCCCGCCCGCCGTAGTTCACGCACATCGTGAGCGTGCAGACGGTGTTGTCCTTCGTGAGGCGCTCGGCCTCCTCCAGCTCGGTGATCACCGAACGCCACAGCCGCGGCCGGCGGCCCGCCCAGCGCACCCGCACGCCCCACGAGTCCATCTCGTCGCGACGGCGGCGCAGCACGTCCTTGTTGAAGCCCATGAGGAAGCGCACCTCGTCGGGCGACCGGTTCCAGTTCTCGGTCGAGAACGCGTACGCCGAGACGTACTCGACGCCGACCTCGATCGCACCGGCCACGACGTCGAGCAGCGAGGCCTCGCCCGCCTTGTGCCCCTCGACGCGGCTCAGCCCTCGGGCATTGGCCCACCGGCCGTTGCCGTCCATGACCACGGCGACGTGGCGGGGCACGAACTGCCGCGGGATCGCCGGTGGGCGCTCCCCGGACGGGTGCGGGTAGGGAGGCACGACGATCTTCGGCGCGGTCTTCGGCACGCGGCCCATTGTGCCGTCAGTCGACGAGCAGACCGGCGAACCGTCGCGCCACGTCGACGGCCGGGACGCGGTCGAGCGCGTCGACCTCGTGCGGCGCGAACCAGCCGACGTCGTCCGTCGTGCCGTCGGCCTCGACCGTCAGGCTCCCCGCGACGACGTGCGCACGGTAGATGACCCGCAGCGCCTGCAGGTCCGGCTGGGTCGGGTCGACGCGCACCGCGCTCGGCACGACGATCGAGTCGATGCCCAGCAGGCCGTCGAGCTCGACGTGGTAGCCCGTCTCCTCGAACACCTCGCGCACCACCGCCTGATCGGGGTGCTCGCCCGGTTCGAGCCCGCCGCCGGGCAACGTCCACCCGTGCAGCTCGCCCTCGCCCCAGTGCGGCAGCAGCATGCGCCCCTCGTCGTCCGTGATCACCGCGTACGCGGCCACCCGCAGGTCCATTCGCTCCCCTCGGTCAGACGCGTTCGACGTGCGGCAAGGAGCGCAGGTGGCGCTCCAGGTGGAACTGGCTGAACGCGGCGACGAGCCCGGCGCCCTCCCCGCGATGGCGTTCGGCGCTCGCGTCGGCGACCGCCCAGTCACCCGCGAGCAGCGCCGCGAGCAGTGCGAACGTCTCGGGTGCCGGCGAGGCCGAACCCGGCGGACGGCAGCGTGTGCAGACCGCACCGCCCGACGCGACGCTGAACGCGTGGTGCGGCCCGGGCTCGCCGCAGCGTGCGCAGTCGGCGAAGCTCGGCGCCCAGCCCGCCACCGCGAGCGCGCGCAGCAGGTAGGAGTCGAGCACCAGCCCGGGCGCGTGCTCGCGCGTCGCGAGCGCCCGCACCGCCCCGACGAGCAGCCAGTACTGCTGCAGCGCGGGCTCGTGCTCCGCCTCGACGAGGCGGTCGGCCGTCTCGAGCATCACGGTGCCGACGGTGTAGAGCGAGTAGTCCGCCGCCAACGGCCGGCCGTACGGCCCGAGCGTCTCGGCCTGCGTGACGATGTCGAGGTTGCGGCCCGTCGAGAGCTGCAGGTCGACATGCATGAACGGCTCGAGCCGCGAGCCGAACCGCGACGTGGTCCGCCGCACGCCCTTGCCGACCGCGCGCACCTTGCCGTGCTGGCGGGTCAGGAGCGTGACGATCCGGTCCGCCTCCCCCAGCTTGTGGGTGCGCAGCACGATCGCCTCGTCGCGGTAGAGGCTCACCGGCCCATCCTCCCCCGCGCCACCGACACTCACGTCACCGACACGGACACGGACACCACCGACGCACGAGCTCGCGCCGCCGCCGCGGATCGACAGCCCACCCAGGGGTGTGGTGGACGGCGGAGTGCGGCGGCGGCGCGGGCCGGCACGCGGGCTTCGTCGGGGTCGCCGACGGCAGCCCGCGCACGGGGACCGGGCGCGGTGGTGGGGCGCCCGGCCCCGAGATCGGGGCGCAGGGGATCCGGTCGGGTCAGGTCGGGCGCGTCAGCGCTCGTACCGGTTGACCGCGGAGGTGATCGCCTTGAGCGAGGCCGTCGTGATCGACGGGTCGATGCCGACCCCCCACAGGATCTGGTCACCGATCGCGCACTCGACGTAGGCGGCCGCGGTCGCGTCGCCACCGGCGGACAGGGCGTGCTCCGCGTAGTCGAGCACCGCGACGTGCACGCCGACCTGGTCGAGTGCGGCCACGAACGCCGCGACCGGCCCGTTGCCGGCGCCGTCGAGCGTGCGCACCTCGCCCCGGTCGACCAGGTCGACAGAGAGCGAGTCGGGTCCGTCCTGCGCGCTCGTCGTGCGCGTGCCGCGCAGCGAGAACCGGCCCCACGGGACGAGGTCGCCGAACTCCTGCGCGGGCGTCGCGACCTTGGCCGCCTCGACCGGCAGGTACTCGTCGACGAAGATCCGCCACAGGTCGTCGGCCGTGACCTCGGTGCCGTGCTGATCCGTGTGCTGCTGCACCACCTGCGAGAACTCGATCTGCAGCCGGCGCGGCAGGTCGAGGTCCTTCTCGGACTTCATCAGGTAGCTGATGCCGCCCTTCCCGGACTGCGAGTTCACGCGGATGATCGCCTCGTACGAGCGACCCACGTCCTTGGGGTCGATCGGCAGGTACGGCACGGCCCAGACGATGTCGTCGACGGTCTTGCCGACGCGCTGCGCCGACGCGTCCATCGCGTCCAGACCCTTCTTGATCGCGTCCTGGTGCGAGCCCGAGAAGGCCGTGAAGACGAGGTCCCCGCCGTACGGGTGCCGCTCGCCCACGGGAAGCTGGTTGCACCGCTCGACGGTGCGGCGGATGCGGTCCATGTCGGAGAAGTCGAGCTGCGGGTCGATGCCCTGGCTGAACAGGTTCATGCCCAGGGTCACCAGGCACACGTTGCCGGTGCGCTCGCCGTTGCCGAACAGGCAGCCCTCGATGCGGTCGGCACCCGCCATGTACCCGAGCTCGGCGGCGGCGACCGCCGTGCCCCGGTCGTTGTGCGGGTGCAGCGACAGCACGACCGACTCGCGGTAGCGCAGGTTGCGGCTCATCCACTCGATCGAGTCGGCGTACACGTTCGGCGTCGCCATCTCGACCGTCGCGGGCAGGTTGACGATGACCTTGCGGTCCGGCGTCGGCTGCCACTCCTCGAGCACCGCGTTGCAGATCCGCAGCGCGAACTCCAGCTCCGTGCCTGTGTACGACTCGGGCGAGTACTCGTAGAGGACCTCGGTGTCCGGGATCAGCTCCTCGTACTTCTTGCAGAACCGCGCGCCGGAGACGGCGATGTCGACGATGCCGTCCTCGTCGGACCGGAACACGACCTCGCGCTGCAGCGTGGAGGTCGAGTTGTACAGGTGCACGATCGCCTGCCGGGCACCGGCGATCGCCTCGTACGTCCGCTCGATCAGGTGCTCACGCGCCTGCGTGAGCACCTGGATCACGACGTCGTCGGGGATCCGGTTCTCCTCGATGAGCTTGCGGACGAAGTCGAAGTCCGTCTGGGACGCGGCCGGGAAGCCGACCTCGATCTCCTTGAACCCCATGTCGACCAGCAGCTCGAACATCTCGAGCTTGCGGGCGGGGTTCATGGGCTCGATCAGGGCCTGGTTCCCGTCGCGCAGGTCGACCGCGCACCAGCGCGGGGCCTGCGTGACACGGGCGTCGGGCCAGCGGCGGTCGGGCAGGTCGACGCGGATCTGCTCGTGGAACGGGCGGTACTTGTGGATCGGCATGCCCGACGGCTGCTGCGGGCTCGTGTCCAGGTAGCTCATGGGGGTGGGGTCCTTCGCTGCGGTTCGACTCGGCGAGTGGTCAGCCGGCACACGGCGACACCGCGGCGAGGATCCGGCCTAGAAGGCCTCGCCGCGGCACAGAAGAAGGAGGGTGTTCCTGAGCACGCTCGCACCCTACCCCCAAGGCGGCGCCCGTCCGCAACCCGGTCCGCCGTCAGGCCTGCGTCCCGACCAGCCGCAGCACGCAGTCCCCGAACATCACGACCGAGCCGACCCGCAGCCGCACCGGGTGGTCGACCGGGCAGATGACCTGCGCGCCCCCGGGCAGCGTGACGACGGTCCCGTTGGTCGAGCCGCGGTCGGCCACCCACACACCCGAGGGTTCGACCGCGATCTGCAGGTGCGTCTTGGAGACCGACCGCGTCGGGTCGACGACGCGCACGAGCTGCACACCGGGTGCGGCCGCGGCGGGGTTGCGCCCGACGAGCGCCGTCCGGGTCACGACGATCCGCTGGCCGTCGCTGATCTCCAGGTAGGCGGCCGTCACCGGAGCGCGCGGCGGGGGCGGCGGCACGGGTCCGGGCGGTGCCGCGTGCAGCCCCCGACGGGTCGTCTCGACGTCCTCGGCCTCGTCGGCGGGGTCGTCCGCCGGTTCCGGCGCGGGCGCAGGCGGAGCCGACGAGGGCACGGGCGGAGTCGACGGCAGCGGCGGAGCCGACGAGGGTGCGGGCGGCACGAGCGGGATCGAGCGCGTGTCGAGGTCGGGGCCGGCACGGTGCTGCGCGAGCGGCGCGAGCACGAGAGAGGCGGTCGTCGGCGGCGGCTCGGCGGGCGTCGCGCGGGCGCTGGCCGCCGCCCACACCGGCACGGCGCCGGTCGCGGGTCCGCCGACGGCACCGGGCTCGGCCGGCGCAGCGGCCGGCGCGGGAAGGTCCGACGACACGGGCGGGGCCGGTGCGGCCGGCGCACCGGGCAGGCCGGCGCGAACGTCGAGCACCTCGTCGCGCGCTGCCTTGTCGTGCCAGCCGCGGTTGCGCCCGGCGCCGTCGAACAGCGACGAGAGGAGCACCACGTACTGCCCGACGAAGAAGAAGACGACACCCGCCGCGACGACGAGGCCGCGCAGCAGCACGCGGCCCAGACCGATCGGCCGGCGCGTCTGCACGTCGAGCGTGCGGATGCCGACGAGTCGGCGCCCGACGGTCCAGCCGAGCCGCCCGTGCAGCACCCACTGCACGACCACCACGACGACCGTGAGCAGCGTGCCGGCCGCGAGCAGCGCGGTCGGCACGGATGCCGCATCGCGGTCGGCGCCGACGGGCATGAACGGCAGCACCCACGCCGAGGTGAGCATGACCAGCAACCCGTCGAGGACGCCGCCGAAGAACCGGCGCCACATCGACGCGGGCCGCGTCCCGGCACGCGAGCCCCGCCCTGCCGTGGACGGCGCCGTCGCAAGCGGAGCCGCCGCGACCGGAACCGGTGCGAACGGGGCCGGTGGGAACGGGGGCGGCGACGGCGGGGGAGGCGGTGGCTGGGCGGTCACGAGGACTCCTCGACAGTGCAGGGCAACGGGACGGTGGGCGAGCTGGCGGCGTGCCGTCTCCCGGGTCTGGGTCTGGTCACGGGCGGCGCCCCGCACCCCGACGCGTCCGCCGCAGCGACGCGGTGGACAGCCGGCTCCGGGCGCGCCGGCGCCAGCCGGCGGACCGGCGCATCGCGCTGACCGTCGACTCGACACGCGACCAGTAGGCGTCGACCTGGCCCGGCTCGGGGGCGCCCGGCGCGAACACGGCCCGGTCCGCCTCGCGCGCCAGCACGCCGACCTGCGTGGACACTTCGGCGGAGCGTCTGCCGACCGGTCGGCCTGCCGGGGGCGCGAAGCTGTCGGCCAGGGCACGTGCGGCCTCGGACCGGGTCGCGCGGGGTGGGACCGGACGCCGCAGGTCGTGCGCGACGTCGACGACCTCGGCCCAGCCACCGGCCACCCGCGTCACCGTGTCGCCGCGCCGACGGCGCCGTCGGCGGCGGCGCGCCTTGATCGCCGCGATCACGACGAACGGCAGCGCGAGCAGCAGCAACGGCACGCCGACCAGCAGCGCGACCCATGCGACGCCGGCCCAGTCGATTCCGTCGTCCTGCGCGTCGGGAGCCTGATCCGGCGCGGGCTGCTCGGTGTCGTCGTCGGGCGGCGTCACGGCGCCGGGCGGGGGCGGGGGCGGCTGCACGACCTGCGGCTCGGGCTCGCGCGGCTGCTCCTCCTCGCTCTGGTCGGGGGTCTGCTCGCGCGGCGGCGTCGCGTCGAACGGCACCCAGCCGTAGCCCGTGAAGCCGACCTCGACCCACGCCTCGACATCATCGCCGGTGACGGCCAGCACGCCGTCGGAGTCCGGTTCGCCCTGCGGCACGAAGCCGAGCACCACGCGCGCGGGCCACCCCATCTCGCGCACCATGAGCGCCATCGCGGACGCGTACTGCTCGCCGTTGCCCACCATCACCGAGTCGCCGAGCAGCGAGGCCATCCGGTCGGCGCCGTGACCCGAGAGCGCGTCGCTGTCCTCGCCGCCGTCGGAGTAGAAGCCGTTCTCGGTGAGCCACTGCGAGATCGAGCGGGCGACCTCGACCGGCTGCCCTGCGTTGCGGGCCACGTCGGCGGCGGTCGTCGCGACCACGTCCGGCACGCCGACGGTGGGCGGCAGGGTGACGTCGGACCGGTCGGCCGTGCCGATCTCCTCGTCGGACGGAACCGGGGGGACGACCGCGTCGATGGCGTAGGTGAGTCCGGGGTGCACGCCACCCGTGACGACGGCGGCACCGGTCGCGTCGTTGAGGCGCAGGTCGTCGGCCGTGTCGGTGTCGGTGTCGAAGGCGGTCGCCTGGCCCACGGTCGGCAGCCACACACCCGTCAGCCCGTCGATCGTCACCTGGACGTGGGCAACCTCGCCCTGCTCGTCGGTCGGGATCTGTCCACCGACCCGGCGGAACTCACCCGAAGCCTCGGCCGAGCCGTCGCCCGCCACGTTCCACACGACACCGTCGTAGCGGTCGAGCGTGGCGAGCCGCACGCGCGCGCCGGCGGGCAGGCCGGTCACCGTGAACAGCGTCGTCTCGTCGAGCTCCTTGAGGTAGCTGCGGTACGCGGACAGCGGGCTCGCGTAGTCCCGCGGGTCGAACGGCGGCGTGATCTCGTCGCGCACGACGTAGCGGACCTGGTCCCCCACGACGAGCGGCGCGCCGAAGACCCCACCGGCGAGCGCGGCCGCGACCAGCGTCGCGGACGCGACGACGCGCCGCGCCCGTAGCGTCCCCGTGCGCCACGCCGCCCAGGGCAGCAGCACCACGGCGAGCGCGGTCCCGGTCGCGACCGGCGGGATGCTCGGGTAGCGCTCGCCCAGCAGCACGACCGCGACGAGCACGCCGACCGGCACGAGTGCACCCGTCGCCGCGGCGACGCCACGCAGCCGACCCGAGGCCGACACCGCGGCCACCGACCCGACGAGCGCGAGCAGGTACACCGCGACGAGCGCCTCGCCCGCCTCCCCGACGGGTGGCTGCAGCGTCACGACCTGCGACCACGACGAGATCGCGCCGCGCGCCAGCGCGACGACCGTGCTCCCCGTGGGCACCACCCCGGCGATCGCCGTCGACGGCACCGCGAGCGCACCGCCCGCGAGCACGAAGGCGACGACTGTCCCGGCGACGACCGTGAGCGCCGACCACCCGCGCCAGGCGCCGGCCAGCGCGATGCCCGCCCCGATCAGGAGCCCGCCGACGATCGCCGGTACGGCCGTGCTCCCGCCGTAGACGTCGAGCAGCGGGTACAGCACGAGCGCGAGCGCGGCGACGAGCACGAGTGCGTCGATGCCCAGCCGTGCCCCGTCGCGAGCTCCCGCACCGGCCGCCGTGCGCGCGCTCATGAGACCGCCCGGCGCAGCAGGCGCGGCAGGTCCTCGAGCGTGCCGAGGGTCGCCAGGCTCACGCGGCCTTGCGTGCGCACCGCGACGGGCGCGCCGCTCTCGCACGCCACCACCAGGGTCCGCGTGCCGGCGGGCAGGTGCCGCGTGCCCAGCCGCAGGTCCGCGTCGGACGGCACGCTGCCCGTCACGAGGATCGCGACCGAGCACTGCGGCGCCTCACGCACGACCCGACGGCCGAGCAGCGTGACGCCCGCACCGGACGACGACGTGCTCAGGCCCGAGCAGTCGTCGAGCAGCAGCGCGGGGGTCCGCACGCGCAGCGCGCCGGGACCGGCGAGCACCTCGAGGTCACGCTCGTCGCGCAACGTCTGCACCGCGATCGACGCGAGCGTCGAGACCGCGAGCTCGAACTCGTCGTCACCCGCGTAGTCGCGCGGGTCGGTCGCGAGCGCGAGCACGGTGTGCGTGCGCCGCGTGTCCTCGAACTGCTTGACCATGAGCCGGTCGCGGCGGGCGGACGTGCGCCAGTGGATGTAGCGCCGGTCGTCGCCGGCGACGTAGTCGCGCAACGCGTGGAAGGACATGTCCGAGTCGGACAGGTCGCGCGTGGACTGGCCCTCCAGGTCGCGCAGCAGTCCGGCGCTCGCACCGCCCAGCGCGACGAGGTCCGGGTGGACGTACAGGTCGACGGGTCGGGTCCACAGCACGCTGCGTCGCGCGAGGCCGAGCGGGTCACCCCGCACGGAGCGCACCGGCCCGACGACGACGACCGCGCGCCGCGCCGTCGGGATCGCGAACAGGTCGTCGTGCGAGGCGCCCGGCGCGAGGGCGGGGACCGCGAGCTCGGCGACCGAAGCGCCGACGGGCAGCTCGAGACGCGACGGCAGCGCGCGCCGCCGCGCGGCGTTGGTGATCTCGAGGCGCCCGACCGCGCGCTCGCCGATCCGGACCCGGTTGTCCGCCATGTCGAGCCGGACGCCGTACCGCGCCCGCCCGGCCGTCATGAGCATGCTCACGACGAGCACCGCGAGCAGGCCGGTGCCGAGCGCGGCGAGCTCCGCCCACCCGAGCACCCGGCCCAGCACGAGGCCGAGGAGCGCGGCGAGCGCACTCCCCCACCCCAGCGGCGAGATCCGCACGTCAGGCCGTCCGCAGCACCGGGGGTGCGACCTGGTCCAGCAGCCGAGCCAGCACCTCGCCCGCGGTCACGCCCGCGAACTCGGCCTCGGCGTCGAGCACGAACCGGTGCGCGAGCACCGGCTGAGCGAGCTGCTTGATGTCGTCGGGGAGCACGAACTCGCGTCCCTGCGACGCCGCCCAGACCTTCGCGCAGCGCACGAGGGCCAACCCGCCACGCACGCTCGCCCCGAGCGCCGTCTGCGCGTCGTCCCGCGTGGCCTCGGTGATCCGCGCGACGTAGTCGAGCACGACGGGGTCGATGTGCACGGTCTGGGCGAGGTCGGCCATGGTGCCGACGGCCTCGGTGGTGATCCGGGCCGTGAGCCCGATGGTGCGGTCCTTGGCGCCCGCGAGGATCTCGATCGCCGACGCGCGGTCCGGGTAGCCGAGGCTGGTCTTGATGAGGAACCGGTCGAGCTGCGCCTCCGGGAGCCGGTAGGTGCCGGCCTGCTCGATCGGGTTCTGCGTCGCGATCACCATGAACGGGCGGCCCACGGGGTGCGTGACGCCGTCGACCGTGATGTTGCCCTCCTCCATGACCTCGAGCAGTGCCGCCTGCGTCTTGGGCGACGCGCGGTTGATCTCGTCCGCGAGCACGACCGACGCGAAGACGGGGCCGGGGTGGAACTCGAACCGGCGCGTGCCCTGGTCGTAGATCGTCACGCCGGTGACGTCGCTCGGCAGCAGGTCGGGCGTGAACTGGATGCGGTGGTGCGTGCCCTGCACCGTCGCGGCCAGCGCCTTGGCCAGCGACGTCTTGCCCGTGCCGGGCGCGTCCTCCAGCAGCAGGTGGCCCTCGGCGACCATCGCGGTCAGGGCCAGGCGCACGGTGTGCTCCTTGCCCAGCAGCGCGAGGCCGACGTTGTCCACCAGCGTCGAGAACGTCTCGGCGAACCAGGTGGTCTGCTCGGGGGTCATGTGCTCTCCATGCTCGTGCCGTGTCCGGCAGGTCGGGGTGAGGTGCCGCTCGCGCGGCCGGTCGTCCGGCTGGGCCGTCAGCCGCCCTCGGGTGGCTCCGGCTCGGTCTTCGGGATCGGCAGCTCTGCGGAGACGGGATCGGAGTCTGCGCTGTTGTTGGTCGCCCAGACGGTGATCTTCACGGTGTGGTCGGTGTCCCGGGAGATCCCGAGGTCGGCGAGCGAGCGCGTCACCGTCAGGTCGCTCGTGTTCTGGCACCGCACCTCGGCGCCGTCGACGTACCAGCAGTACCGGTACCGCACCGACGAACCGCCGTCGCTCGCGGGGGCGGACCACGCCGCCGTCAGCGTCGTCGGCGCCGCCAGGTCGTCAGGGGTGAGCGTCAGCGACTGCACGGGCGACGGCGCGGCACCCCACGTGACCCGGGCGCGACCGGAGCCGTCGGCACCCGCGCGCGACGACGCGCCGAGGGTCGCGATCGCGTGCACGGTCACGGTTACGACCGTGCCGTCCCGGCCCGGCGAGATGTCGGTCGGCGAGAGGTCGATGACCGCCGAGGTCGCACGGACGTCGGTCGCACTCACGGTGCGCGAACGTCCCTCGAACGTCACCACGTACTCGTAGCGCAGGTCCGTGCCCCCACCCGAGGCGACCGGGTCCCAGGCGATGGCGAGCTTCGTCGGGCGATCGAAGTCCGTGGGCTCGATCCCCTCGACCCGCGTGACGGTCGGCGTTCCGGGCGGCGTGGTCGCGACGACCGACCGGGGCGCGCTCCAGCCACCGTTGCCGGCGGCGTTGCGCGCGATGACGCGGAAGGTGTGCTGCGAGCCGCCGGCCAGGTCCGCGAAGGAGGCGTTCGTCGCGGACAGGCCGGTGCGGGCGACCACGCCGTCCATCTCGATGTCGTACGTGACCGCGGCGCCGTTGTCGTCCACCGCGCGCCACGTCAGCGCGACGGTGCCGGTCCAGGCCGGCGCGACCGGGTCGTCGAGCACCGGCGTGCCCGGCAGCCCGTACGTCAGCGCCGTCGCGGTCGTCGCGGTCGACTCGCCTGCGTCCGACGAGGCGCGCACCGAGAACGTGTACTCCACGCCGTTGCGCGCACCCTCGAAGGACCACGTGCGCTCGCTCGGGCCGAAGCTCCTCTCGACCTCGTGCCCGTCGCCGCCGTGCGCCACGACACGGTAGCCGCGCACCTCGTGGCCGCCGTCGAATGCCGGAGCGGTCCAGTCCACCGTGATCCGTCCGCCGATCGGGGTCTCCTCGCGCCGCGCGGACACCGACGCGGGCGCGTCGGGTTCGCGCGCCGGGACGGCGTCGCCCGACGAGGTCGACGGCGAGCCGCCCTCGGCGCGGTTGTGTGCGACCACGGTGATCCGGTAGCGGTTCCCGTTCACGAGGTTGGCGAACTGGACGTTCGGCACGGACCTCGTCACGGTCTGCTCGCCGCGCTCGGGCCGGGGGGTGATCGTCACGGTGTACGAGTCGACCGGCGTGCCGCTCGACGTCGCCTCGGGCCACGACCACCGCAGCGTGCCGTCACCGAAGCTGGCGAGGGTGATCGACGCGACGGCGTCGGGTACGGCGTCGGGTGTCGCCTTGCGGGAGGCGGGCGATGCCGGCGACCACCCGACGGCGTTGTGCGCCTCGACGGTGAACTGGTACGCGGTCCCGTTCGTGAGCCCGTCGATCGTGCAGACCGTCGACGCGCACTCCTTCGTCGCGCCGCCTGGCTGCGCCGTGACGCGGTACCGGTCGATCTGGGCGCCCCGGTTGTCCGGCGCGTCCCACTCGAGCTGGACGGCCTTGTCGGTCTCGTCGACGACGCGCGGCACGCCCGGTGCCGCCGGGACGCCGCGCACCGTGAGCCGGATGCGACCCTCGGTCTCGCGTGCCGGGTCGTCGGTGACGTCCCGCACGCGGAAGCGGACCACCATCGAGCCGATGAAGTCGTCGGCCGGACGCACCATGACCTGCGAGGACGTGAACCGCGTCGTGCCCGCGCCGGGCGTCTCGACGGTCGCGCCGACCACGCGCAGCGGCGAGTCCGGGAAGGGGTTGAACGCGTCGTCGAGCACGTCGACGGTGCGTTCGGTGCCCTCCTGCGCATCGTCGATCTGCCGGTCGAGGACGCGAGCGGTCTGGCGGGTGCTCGCGGTCACGTGCAGCTGCACGGTCGCGTCCAGGCTGCCTGCACGGCCGTAACCGATGCGCACCCCGAGCGTCCCGTCGGTGCCCTTCGCCGTGGTCGCGTCGGCCGAGACGTCGAGCACGCCGTCGTCGATCGTCACGGTGAACCCGTCGGGCACGGCCGACGAGATCTGGTAGTCGTAACGGTCGTCGGTCGGCGTCGTGCCCTCCGGCCCGGTGGTGAACACGCGCAGGTCGACGTGCACCGGGTCCTCCCCCGGCGCGACGTCGATCCTCGAGGGTGCGAACGTCGGCGGGTGGTCCTCGACCGCGAAGACCTCGATCGGGAACGTGATGTACGACGTGCGGGCCGTCGTGTCGCTCGCGTCGCGTGCGTCCGTCACCGGCACCGTCACGGACGCCGGCCCCGCGTAGCCCTCGGCGGGCTGGAACACGATCGTCGACGCGTCACCGTTCTTGACCTTCGCGGACCCCTTCGTCGCGCTCACCGCGAGCGGGTCGGCGACGCTCGGCGAGCGCCCCTGCGCGACCTTCACCTGCTCCGAGAGCGAGATCTCGAGCTTCTCGTCGGAGCCGACCCGCAGCGCGGGCGCTCCCGGTCGCCGCGTCGGCGGGAACGCGTCGCGGGCGGGCACCGTGATGAACGCGTAGGAGAACGCGTGCTCGGGGTCGCGCACGTTGCGCAGCAGGTACGGCAGCGTCTGGGTCTGGTCGGCGAGCGTCACGACGACCCGACCCTGCTCGTCGACGCGCGCGACCGTGGCCGGCACGGACGCGGGCAGCTCGACCTGCAGGTCACTCGCCGGGCCGCTCGGGTTCTGCGCGACGTCGAGCACCTTCACGACGACCTCGGTCAGCCCGAACGTCTCCGTCGCGGGCACGACGACGTCCCGCGCGAGCGGGGGCAGCACGGGAGCCTGCTGCGTGACGTGCACGGTCAGCACCGCGGTGTCCCGCCCGCCGCGCGCGTTCGTCGCCGTGTAGACGATCTGCAGCGTCGTCTCCTCGTCGGGTGCGGTCACCTCGATCCGACGGTCCTTCGCCTGCGCCTGCGTGCCGGCGGGCATCTCGAGGGTCGGGTCGAGCGACAGCTCGTCGCCGCTCGAGTCGGTGTCGTTCGCGAGCACGCGGACCTCGATGCGCTCGCCGGGCCGGATCGTCACCTCGTCGTCGCGTGCGACGACCGACGCGACCCCCTGGGGCCGCGGGCTGATGCCGACGCGCACGGTCGCGACGGCGCGCTGACCCACCCAGTCCTCGACCGCGTACGTGAACTCGTCGGTGCCGGTCTCGCCCGGCAGCGCGACGTACTCGATCCAGTCGGGGCCGATCTCGGCGACGTAGCCCTTCGACGGCGCGGAGGCGACGCCCAGCAGCGTGACGCCGTCGCCGTCGTCGTCGATCCCGACGAGCGGCACGGTGATGCGCACCTGCTCGCCCGCGAACACGCGCCCCACGAGGTCCTGCGGGCGCGGCGGCGACTTCGTCTCCGGGTCCGAGTCGTGCACGCGGACCGTCACGGTCGCGGCGGTCTGGTTCCCGGTCGCGTCCTGCACGACGAACGTCGCGCGCACCGTCATCGGCGTCGCGGGCGCCTGGTAGCGCAGCACGTCACCCGAGACGAACATCAGTCCTTCGCCGGGGCCGGGGGACTCCGCGAGCTCGCGCACCAGGCTCAGCGCGTCGCCGTCCGGGTCGTACGCGTGGTCGAGCACCGGGACCGTCACGACACCGCCCGTGCGCACGGTCGCCTCGACGTTCTCGACGATCGG
Source organism: Cellulomonas composti (assembly GCF_007990245.1). Taxonomy (GTDB): domain Bacteria; phylum Actinomycetota; class Actinomycetes; order Actinomycetales; family Cellulomonadaceae; genus Cellulomonas; species Cellulomonas composti. Next base: position 77,623 of record NZ_BJWG01000005.1, read on the forward strand.
CGGCTGGGTCGAGGTCGCCGGTGGCACCGGCTGCACGACGATCTGCCCGACGGCGGAGCGCGCGCCGTTCGAGACCGTGTAGGACAGCGCCACCGCGCGCTCGAGCGTCTGGTCGCTCGTGATCTGCACGAGGTGGTGGTCGAGCACGGCGACGCTGAGCCCCGGTGCGTCCGAGGAGTCGACGGACTGCAGCACGAGCACGGCGCCTGCCGGGTCGGAATCGTTCGCGAGCGGGTCGATCGTGACCTCGCCGCCGGCCGGCAGGAACGCACGGTCGCGCACCGCGACGGGCGGCTGGACCTCGTCGGGCCACGGCTGCACGTCGATGCGTGCCAGGCCGGTCGCCTGCTGCGCGCCCGCGACCACGAGGAAGGGCACGTAGTACGGACCGGCCCGTGGCGTCGAGAACGTGAACGTCCCCGCCTGCAGGTCGGCGTCGACGGTCGCTCCTGCGACGTCGTCGACCGACACGAGCCGCGCGGGCTGGTCCCCCGTCGTGCGGACCGCCGCGAGCACGTCGAGCGTCACCGCCTGGTCGACGTAGGTCACGGCGTGCACGGGGTCGATCCGCGGCGGCACCGATCCCGACGGGCGCACGTCGACCCACAGCGTGCCCTCGGTCGGTTCGGCGTCCGAACCGTCGCTGACCTGCAACGTCACCGCGGTACGGCCGAGCCGGCCGCCGTCCGCCCGGAACGTCACCGTGCCGTCCTGCCGGAACCGCACCGAACCCGCGGCGGGGTCCGCGATCGCGCCCACGAGCAGCATGTCGTCCCCGTCGGGGTCCTCGAAGTCTGCGAGCGCCTGGTAGGTCGAGCTGCCGCCCAGCTCGACGTCCATCGAGCCGTCGTGCAGGCTGCGCGGGGGTGAGTTCGCGTCGACGTCCCGTGCGACGAGCGTCACCGTGGCGGTCGACGGCGGGTTCACGCCCCGGCCGTCGTCGATCGTGTACGAGAAGTGCGCGGTCCCGCGCGCCCCGGCCGCGACGTCGACCTGCAGCGCGCGCCCGCCCGCGACGGCCTCGACCCGGCCGAAGCTCTCGTCGAGCTGCTCGAACTCCCGCACGACGAGGATGCCGCAGTCCGACGACGAGTCGTTGCCCATCACCGGCAGGATCGTGGTGCGGCCGGGGCGCACGCCGAACTCGTCGTCGGCGGCCACCGGAGGCGACGACTGCGACGAGCACTCGGTGACGAGCTCCTGCGTCGTGTCCGGGCTGTCGGACTCCTCCTCGGACTCCTGCGGTTCCTCCTGCCTGCTGATGTCCTCCCAGTTGGGGACGTGCAGCTCGGCGTCCTCCTGAGGCAGCCACAGGCGGCCGCGCTCCGTGTCGTTGAGCACCACCATCGAGCGGTTCACGCGGAACACGAGCTTGTCCTGCGCGGACATCTCCTTCAGCGCGACCAGCTTCTGGGCCTTCCCCTCGCACAGCTCGAGGTAGGAGCCGACCGCCGACGCCCACGCCCCGTGCGCGCACGAGTCGACCTGCACGGGCGCGGCCGGAGCCCCGGAACCCTGCGTGGCGTGCTCGACGACGTCGCCGCCGTCGATCGGGACCTCCAGCAGGGCGGTGCGGCTCGCGACGAGCACGCGCGACGAGGCCGGCCCGGGCCGCTGCAGCACCAGGTCGTCGCCCGGCAGCTCGACGGTCCCGTGCGTGGTCAGCAGCGTCGAACCGCGCAGCGCGACGGGTTCGTCACCGACCGCGGTGAGCTGCTCGGGCGGCGACCCGGCGGCGCCCTCGAGCTGACCCGCCGACTCGGTGCGCGCCGCACCGGCCGTCGGTTCGGCGCGCGTCACGGTGCCGTCCGCCGCAACGCCGAGCGCGACGCCGTCGTGCGTCACGACCGCCAGACCGCCCTCGCCGAGCTCGACGTCCGCGTCGTCGTCCCCGACGCGCAGCCCGTCGAGGCCCGCGAGCGTCCGCACGTACAGCTCGCCTTCGCCGTCGACCATCGCGACCGTGCCCGCCGCCATGCTCGTGACCGTGTCGGGAGCCGCGACCTGCGTCGTCACCGAGACGGTCCGCGGGTCGACGACCGAGACCTGACCCGACTCGACGAGCAGCACGTCGCCCTCGTCCTGCAGCACGTCGAAGTAGTCGGTGCTGTCCGTGACGATGCCCGCGTTCAGCTCGTCGATCTGCACGTTGTAGCGCCCGAGCTTGTGCAGGCTGGTCGCCGTGAGCCAGACCGCGCCGTCGTTGAGGTCGACCCGCGCGAGCGGGAACCCCTGGGACATCACCGCGAGCACCGCGACGAGCGCCGGAACGGTGACCACCGCGGCCGTCGTCGTCGCGCGGCGGCGCGCGCCCTGCCACCTCATGCGACGCACGCCTGTGCGGGGTGGGCCGACGCACGTCGGTCGACGCGCACCAGCGAGACCTCGATGCAGACCTCACCGGTCGCGTCCACGGCCGGGACGGTCACGGACGGCGTCGCGACAACCGCGAGGTCCGGCTCGCCCGTCGCCGTGAGCACTCCCCACAGGTAGGTGTCGCCGTCCTGCGGGTCGGGGTTGACCCACGTGAACACGACGTCGCCGTCGTCCTCGCGCGTGCCCTCGAGCGAGCGCGGCGCGGGCACGACCGCCTCGACCACCTCGTTCGGGTCCTGCTGGAAGTCGGTCGGGTCGGCGCTCGGTCCTCCCCCGCCGCTCATCGCGACGGCCGCCACCACGCCGATCGCCGCCACGACGACGACGCCCGCGACGACCGCGGCCACGGTCCGTCCCCGCGCGGCACGGTCGGCCGGTGGCTCCGGCTCGCCGATCGGCGGCGGCGTGGGCGGGGCCGGCGGCGGCGCGACGAAGTCGGGGCGCGCATCCTGCGGGCTCAGCACCCGCGGGCCGCTCGTGCGGGTCGGCTCGTCGGCGGCGGGTGACGACTGCCCGGGTTGCGCCGGGATCGCGACGATCGAGCGCAGCCGCGTCGCGTCCTGCGCGCCCGGGCCGTCCGAACCCTGACCGGCCCCGGCCGGACCCGTCGGCGCGGGCTCGTCGGGAAGGTCCAACGTCGTGACCGGCAGCCGCAGGTCTGCCTCGATCTGCTGCAGCGCGCGCCCCAGCGCCGCGGCGGACCCGAACCGCAGGGCCGGCACCTTCGCCATCGCGCGCTCGAGCAGTGCCTGCAGCTCGGGCGGGACGTCCTCGCGTCCCGTCGGCGGCAGCGGAGACCGTTCGATCCGCGCGACGAGCTGCTGCGCGCCGTTCTGGCCGCCGGGGATCTCGAACGGGGTGCGACCGGCGAGCAGCGAGTACAGCGTCGCTCCGAGCGAGTACACGTCGGAACGTTCGTCGCCGCTCGGGTGCTCCGCGAGCAGCTCGGGCGGCGACCACGGGATCGACATGCCGACCGTCGCACCCGCGGCCTGCCCGGTGGTCGCGGCGATGCCGAAGTCGGTCAACGCGGGCCAGCCGAAGTCCGTGGTCAGCACGTTCGCGGGCTTGATGTCGCGGTGCAGGATGCCGGCCCGGTGCGCCGTCTCGACCGCCGACGTCAACCGCACCCCGATCCGCAGCACCTCGGCGACGCTCATCCGCTCGGTCCGGTACCGCTCCGCGAGCCCCGGCCGCGAGCAGTACTCCATCACCAGGTACGGCCGCCCGTCGGCCGCGATCGCCGCCTGGAAGACCGTGACGATCGACGGGTGGTGCGAGAGCTGGGCCATGAGGTTGGCCTCGGTCTGGAACCGCGCGCGCGTCTCGTCGTCGAGGCTCCCCGCGAGCAGCACCTTGACCGCGACCTCCCGGCGCGGGAGATCCTGCCGGTACAGGAAGACGTCGGCGAAGCCACCCAGGCCGAGCGTGCGGACGGGCTCGTACCCCGGCAGTACTGGCGGCGCGGAGGCCTCGCGTCGAGCGGTCACCTGGTCACTGGCCTCGCTGCACCGTGAACGTGACGCCGTCGCCCAGGTCGACGACCTCGCCCGGGAAGATCGCGCTCGGCTCACCGGGGTGCAGGCGGCGCGCGCCCTCACCCTGCCGCGAGACGTGCACGCCGTTCGTCGAGTGCAGGTCCGTGACGAGCACGTGCTCGCCCTCCTGGCGCACCTCGGCGTGCGTGCGCGAGATGTCCTGCTCCGGGCTCGGCACCGCGACCAGGCGCGGGAGCTCACGGTTGGTCACGCGGGCCACCTGCGGCGCCCGGCCCAGCAGCACCGTCCGGTCCAGCGGCACGTCGACTCCCGTGGACAGCGCGAGCATCACCTGCGGTACGACCGGCGTCGGGACGTCGTACGGGCCGGGCGTCGGGCCGTCCTGCGGCCACTGCGCCGCCCAGGCGGGCAGCTGGTCGCGGATCGCCGCGAGGTCGGACGACAGGATCGTCAGGCCGTCGTGGTCGTCGGCCGACACCGCCCCGACCAGGGCCCGGACGTCCGTGATCGTGTCGTCCGTGTCCAGGTCGACGAGTCCGTCGCGCGCCGCGAACGACGCCGGCACCGCAGCCTCACTGGGCAGCACCGGCTCAGCGGGCACCTCGTCGTCGACCGCCACCAGTCCGACCGGCTCGGACTCGACCGGCTCTGGCTCCACCGCAGGCTCGACCGGCTCCGGCTCCACCGCGACGGGCTCGACCGGCTCCGCCTCCACCGCAACGGGCTCGACCGGCAGCGCAACCTCGACCGGCACCACGGGCTCGGCGGCAGGCACGGGCTCGGCGGCCGGCACGGGCTCGACCGGGCGCGGCTCCGCCGGCGCCGCGGCGTCGAGCGGCACCTGCGCGGTCACGATCGTCGTCCGGCGCGGCGCGCCGAGCGTCAAGGCGAGCGCACCGGCGGTCGCGACGCCGTCGCCGAGCGGCAGGGCGGGGACGTCGGCGTCCTCCTCGGGTGCGTCGTCGGCCACGATCCGCACTGCGTACACGTCGTCGATGACCTGCTCGGTCCACGTGCCGACATCGCCCGAGCGCACCTCCCGAGGTCCGGCGCCGGACTCGACGTGCACCGTCACGCTGCCGCGCAGCGCGAGATGCACCCGCGAGCCCTCGACGTGCACGAGAGCGAACGGCGGCAACGCGACGAACCCGTCGTGCGCCAGCACGCCGAGCGACGCGACGACGCCGTCCTCGGCCGACTCCCACAGCGAGCGGGCGGTACCGGCCGCGGCCTGCGGTCCGACGAGCGCGACGAAACCCGGGCGGGCCACCGCGGTCCACGACCCCACGCGGTACTCCGGAACGCTCACGACGGGTCCTCCTTGCTCGATTCGAGGCCGGCCGCCGGGCCGGTCGCAGAGTTGCGGGTCCAGCCCGCGCGAGGCACGGTCGCGCCGTGCAGCATCTCGTCCCACAGGTGCGGCCCGAGCTCGGAACCCGCGCGGGGCACCGTGATGTGCACGTCGTCGAGCGCACCGAGCGAGGTCGCGACGTCGACGACGACCGCGCTCACGTTGTCGCGTGCTCCGGCCTCGATGGTCAGGCGCACGAGGTCGGACGCCGCGTCCTGCGCGTCGGCGACCTCCGCCAGGACGGAGGCGATCGCCGCGTCGCCGATCTCGCGCGTCAGTCCGTCGGTGCACACCAGCAGACGGTCGTACTGACCGGCGGGGATCAGCCAGTAGTCGGGTTCGGGCTGCTCGCCCGTCCCCAGCGCGCGCGTCAGCACGTGGCGCTCCGGGTGGGTCTCGGCGTCGCGCGCCTCGATCCGTCCGGCGTCGATGAGCTCCTGCACGACCGAGTGGTCGACGCTCACCTGCTCGAGCTGGTCGTCGGCCCACCGGTAGACGCGCGAGTCGCCGACGTTGAACACGAGCCAGTACGCGGTGTCGTCGTGCACGGTGACCGCGACCCCCGCAACCGTGGTGCCTCCCTGGCGGCCGTGCGTGAACTCCGCACGGATGCGCGCGGAGGTGCGGGCGAAGCAGGCGTGGATGTCGTCCGCCGTCGCGGCGCTCTGCCCCGCGAGCTGTGCGAACTCCTCGACCGCGATCCGGCTCGCAAGATCGCCCGCGTCGTGGCCGCCCATCCCGTCGGCGACGAGGAAGACCGGCGGGTACGCGAGCAGCGCGTCCTCGTTCACCTCGCGCACGAGGCCGCGATCAGTCGCGGAACCCCACGATGTGCGCACGCGCCCCCCTCTGTTCCGCCTGGCACGGACCGTCCTCGGTCCGATGGAAGCATCGGCCCACATCGTGCCTCACCTGAGCAGGATGTCGGAATCTGCGCCCGAAGTGCGGGCGTTCGCCCGAGTCGTCGTCCCTGCCCGCGCCGGACCCGACCTCAGCCGGAGCGTGTTCCCCGACGACGGATCGCGACCGGTTCCTCGAGGAGCGCCGACCACGCCTCGCGCTCGGCCGCGCCGATGCGGGTGGGACTGCCCGTCGCGGCGTCGACGAGCACGAGCGTGGTGATCGCCCGCGCGTAGACCACGGAGTCGGGGTCCGCCGCGGGCAGGTCGCGGACCTGGTAGCAGACGTCGAGGCTCGCACCGCCGAGGTGCCCGATCCACATCTCGACCACCACGGGCGTGCGCCGGTAGCCGAGCGGGAGCACGTACTGGATCTCCTGGTGCGCGACGAACGTCGACAGCCGCGAACCGGGGCCGGCATCGAGCACGGCCGAGCTCTGTGCGGCGTCGGGCACCACGCCGTCCGTGCCCGCGGGGTGGCGCCAGAACGCCTCGATGCGCGCCTCCTCGAGCAGGCGGAGCATCTCGACGTTGTTGACGTGCGCGTACGCGTCCATGTCCGACCACCGCAGCTGGACGGGCACCTCGATGCGCGCCATCGTCAGTCGCGGCGCAGCTTGCGGTACGTGACGCGGTGCGGACGCGCCGCATCGGCCCCGAGCCGGGAGACCTTGTTCTCCTCGTACGAAGCGAAGTTGCCCTCGAACCAGTACCAGTTCGACGGGTTCTCCTCGGTGCCCTCGTACGCCAGGATGTGCGTCGCGACCCGGTCGAGGAACCACCGGTCGTGCGAGACGACCACGGCGCAGCCGGGGAACTCGAGCAGCGCGTTCTCCAGCGAGCCGAGCGTCTCGACGTCGAGGTCGTTGGTCGGCTCGTCGAGCAGCAGCAGGTTGCCGCCCTGCTTGAGGGTGAGCGCGAGGTTGAGGCGGTTGCGCTCGCCACCGGAGAGCACGCCCGCGGGCTTCTGCTGGTCCGGACCCTTGAACCCGAACGCCGCGACGTAGGCACGCGACGGCATCTCGACGTTCCCGACCTTGAGGAAGTCGAGCCCGTCGGAGACGACCTCGAACAGCGTCTTGGTGGGGTCGATGCCGCCACGGGACTGGTCGACGTAGGAGATCGAGACCGTCTCGCCGACCTTGAGCTCACCGCCGTCGAGCGGCTCGAGCCCGACGATCGTCTTGAAGAGCGTCGTCTTGCCCACGCCGTTCGGGCCGATGACGCCGACGATGCCGTTGCGCGGCAGCGTGAAGCTCAGCCCGTCGATGAGCATGCGCCCGTCGAAGCCCTTCTGCAGGTTGGCCGCCTCGAGGACGATCGAACCCAGGCGCGGACCCGGCGGGATCTGGATCTCCTCGAAGTCCAGCTTCCTGGTCCGGTCGGCCTCGGCCGCCATCTCCTCGTAGCGCGCGAGTCGGGACTTCGACTTGGTCTGACGGCCCTTGGCGTTGGACCGCACCCACTCGAGCTCCTCCTTGAGGCGCTTGGCGAGCTTGGCGTCCTTCTTGCCCTGGATCGCGAGGCGCTCCTGCTTCTTCTCCAGGTAGGTGGAGTAGTTGCCCTCGTACGGGTAGAGCCGCCCGCGGTCGACCTCGCAGATCCACTCCGCGACGTGGTCGAGGAAGTACCGGTCGTGGGTGACCGCGAGGATGGCGCCCGAGTAGTCCTTGAGGTGCTGCTCGAGCCAGAGCACGCTCTCGGCGTCCAGGTGGTTGGTCGGCTCGTCGAGCAGCAGCAGGTCGGGCTTCTCGAGCAGCAGCTTGCACAGCGCGACGCGGCGACGCTCACCGCCGGACAGCACGGTCACGTCGGCGTCCGGCGGCGGGCAGCGCAGCGCGTCCATGGCCTGCTCGAGCTGGGCGTCCAGGTCCCAGGCGTCCGCGGCGTCGATCGCCTCCTGCAGGTGGCCCATCTCCGCGAGCAGCGTGTCGAAGTCCGCATCCGGCTCGGCCATGAGCGCCGAGATCTCGTTGTAGCGGTCGAGCTTGCCCTTGATCTCGGCGACGCCCTCCTCGACGTTGCCCAGCACCGTCTTGGCCTCGTTGAGCGGCGGCTCCTGCTGCAGGATCCCCACCGTGTAGCCGGGGCTCAGCCGCGCCTCACCGTTCGACGGCTGGTCCAGACCGGCCATGATCTTGAGGATCGTCGACTTGCCGGCGCCGTTCGGGCCGACGACGCCGATCTTGGCGCCGGGCAGGAAGTTCAGCGAGACGTCGTCGAGGATGACCTTGTCGCCGTGCGCCTTGCGCGCCTTGTACATGGAGTAGATGAACTCAGCCACTGGCTCGGTTCCGCCTCGGTGCTCGATCGGGTGGGAGTGCCCACCGGCGACGCCCGGCCCGCGCGCACGCGCGACGACCGGGCATCGCCGGGGTTTCGGTCTCCCAGCCTAGACGCTCACGCTCACGCGCTCGCTCTCGAGGTCGTCGAGGACCTCGTCCGACGGCACCAGCTCCTCGTCGGGCGCGTCGACGAACGACGACAGGTCGACCGGCTCGCGCCGCTCCTCGTCGGGCGCCTGCGCGGCCGGACCCTGCAGCGTGCGCTGGAACCGCTCGACCGACCCGAACGAGAGGTCGATACCGACCGCGTGCGCGTCGATGACGAGCGACGTGCGCACCGCGCCACCCTCGTCCTGCCACTCGCGGGTGGCCAGCCTGCCGTGCACGACGACCGGCATGCCCTTGTGCAGGCACTGCGCGACGTTGCCCGCGAGCGCGCGCCACATCTTCACCTGGAACCACTCGGTCCGGCCGTCCTCCCAACGGCCCTCCGCGCGGTTCCACCAGCGCCGCGTGCTACCCAGCCGAAAGGTCGAGTACGCGGCCTTGCCGTCCTTCGCCGGCAGGTGCGTGACCTCTCCGCCGAGCCATCCCGTGATCGTGATGTCGAGCGTCCCCATGTCGGTTCTCCCCGGTGTCGGTGCGCCGCGAACGGGTGCCGCGGCCGTCGACCCACTGTGGCCACGACGACGCGGGCGCCGTTGCCGCGGGCGCACGATCGGTGGACGGCCGCGCGCCCGAAGGGGCTGGGGGCGGGTGGGCTCAGCCCGCCGCAGCCGCGACGAGCTCGCGCACCCTGCGGTGCTCGTCCACGACCTGCGTCACCGGCGCGACCAGGTCGGCCTGCACGACACGCTCGATCGCCGCACGCCCGTTCGTCCGCACCTGCTCCGCCTGCAGTCGGGCCGCGCGTCGACGTACCACGCGCGCTGCGACGACGGCCGCGACCGCGAGCACCGCGCCGACCAGCGCGGCCGCCGCGGACGCCCCGCGCCAGGCGTCGGCACCGCCGAGCACGCGGCCGGTCGCGACGGCCGCAGCCGCGAGCGCACCGATCCCCAGCACCCACGCGAGCACGACGAGTGCCCCCGCGAGCCACGAGCGCCGGGCGGTGATCGTCACCTCGTCGAGCGCACCGCGCACGTGCGCGGCCAGGTCCGCGGCCGGCGCGGCACGCCGCCCGACCTCCTGCGTCCAGCGCGGCGGCAGCCCGACGCACGCCTGCGCGAGCCACGACGAGCGCGCCAGCTCGACGGCATCGCCGTGCACCGGTGCGAGCACGGGCGCCGCCGAGCCGCGCCCCCGCACCGCCGCCGCCACCGCATCGGCCACAGCCACCAGGCCGGCCGCGTCCGCGAGCGTGTCGACCACGGGCGTCGTCGTCAGCACCGTCGGCGACGGCTCGCGCGGGGCGAGGCCGTCGGCCAGCGCGGTCGCGGCGACGGTCAGCTCGGTGCCCGCGCGGCGCGCCGCGAGCGAACGCTGCGCGACCACGGCCGCCAGCGCGTCACGCAGCGCGGGCACGCCTTCGCCGGTGAGCGCCGAGATGGCGCGCACGGGCACGTCCGGCAGTCCGTCGTCGGCCAGCAGCCGCCCCACGTCCGCCAGCAGCGGGCCGAGGTCCTGGTCGCGCACGGTGTCCGACTGGTTGAGCAGCACGAGCATCGACGTGTCGTGCCCGACGAGCCCGCGCAGGTACCCGGAGTGCAGCGCGTCGTCGGCGTACTTCTGCGGGTCCACGACCCAGACCAGCAGGTCGGCCTGCGGCAGCAGCGCGTCGACGACGTCGCGGTGCCGCTGCTCGATCGAGTCGTGGTCGGGCAGGTCGAGCAGGACCAGTCCGCGCAGCGCCGCCTCGTCGTCGCCGTCCAGCACGCTCTCGCGCGCGATCCGCCGGTCGCTGTCCACCCCGAGCCAGTCGAGCAGCGGGTCGACCGGGTGCCCCCACACGCATGCCGCGACCAGCGCCGTCGTCGGACGCCGCACACCGACCTCGGAGAACCCGAGCCCGCTGATCGCGTTGAACAGGCTGGACTTGCCGGAGCCCGTGCCCCCGAGCAGCGCGACGACCGTCGAGTCCACACCCAGCGCGAGCCGCTCACGGACGCGGCCCAGCGCGGTGTGCGCGTCGTCGACGGCGGCGGGGTCGAGCCGGCCGTCCGCGAGTCGCATCGCCTCGTCGAGCCGGTCGGCCCGTGCCAGCAGCTCCGCGGTCTGCTCGCCCGAGCTCACGTCAGCCCCTTGATCACGGCGAGCCGCAGCCGCAGGCGCGACGCCGCGTCGGGTGCGAGGTCGGCGTCGTCGAGCGGCCGCCCGGCCTCGGCGCGCGCCTGTTCCACCCGCGCCGCCGCACGCGCGACGAGGTCCTCGCGCAGCTCGTCGACCACGCGGGTCGCCACACCGGGTCCGACGAGCGCGCCGAGCAGGGCCCCGGCGTCACGCACCCCCGCCGCGCCGACGAGAGCGATCGCCGCCAACGTCTCGTCGCCGAGCACGCGCACCGCCTTCTCGCGCCGCCGGCCTTCGCGCCCGCCCGCACCGGCGGGGTCGGCGAGCGCGGCGCGCAGCGTCCGCAGCCCCTGCCCGGCCCAGGCCCGCGCGGCGGCCTCGTCGGCCCCGTCCCCCGTGGCCGGCTGCCAGGTCTCGAGGAGCAGTGCCGCCCCGGGAGGCGCGTCCGGGGCCGACAGCGCGTCGCGCAGCCCCGTGCGTGCCCGGGCGGCCCCGGCGGCGATCACGGCCTGCGCCCAGCGGACCGCCTCGTGCTGCACGGGCTCGACCGCAGCCTGCCGCTGCTGACGGTGCCGCCCCGATCCGCGCACGCCGCCCGAGCGGCCCGCGAGTCGCGCGAACACGCCGTCGCCCGACGTGAGCTCGGCCCAGCGCACGGCAACCGCACCGGTTCCCCCGTCCGCGGCCCGAGCCGCCGCTGCCGCCGCTCGCGTGTGCTCGCGCGTCGCGTCCTCGAGCAGCACGAGCAGGTCTGCCGCCGCATCGGCCTGCTCCTGCACGGCCTCCGCGAGCCGGTCGACCCAGACCCGCAGCGCGGCGAGCGAGCCACGCAGCGTCCGGCCGATCACGCTGCGCGAGCGGTCGGGCCCCGCGAGCATGAGCAGCCACCGGTTCACCGAGGCCACCGCGGACGCCTCCAGCAGCTCGACCTGCGGGCCGCCGTCCAGCACGACGAACAGCGGCGAGCCCTCCAGACCGTGCTCGCGCAGGCGCGTGAGCAGGTCGCCGCGGATCGTCGGGAGCGAGGCCGTGGGCACGCGGTTGAGCACCATCGCGACCGAGGCGCCACGATCGGCGGCCTCGGACAGCACGTGCCACGGCAGCGCGTCGCCGTAGCGCGCGGCCGTCGTCACGAACAGCCACAGGTCCGCGGCCTCGAGCAGCCGGTGCGCGGTCTCGCGGTTCGCCTCGAGCACCGAGTCCATGTCCGGCGCGTCGAGCAGTGCGATCCCGCGCGGCACCCCGACGTCGGCGACCGTCCGCGACGACGCGACGAGCGGGTGGTCCGCGAGCAGGTCGAGGTCGTCGGGGTGGTGCACGAGCACCGGCTGCCGGGTCGTCGGGCGCAGCACCCCCGCGTCGCTGACCTGGTGACCCAGCAACGAGTTCACGAGCGTCGACTTTCCCGCACCTGTGGGCCCGGCGACGACGACGACCGCCGGCGCCGACAGCTCCGTGAGGCGCGGGAGGAGGTGCTCGGTGAGCTGGTGCAGCAGACGGTCACGTGACTCGATCGCGCCGGCCGCGCTCGGCAGCGCGAGCGGGAAGTCGGTGTCCTCGACGTCCCGGCGCAGGTCACGGATCGCGTCGAGCAGAGATGTCGCGGCGAGCGGGCGGGCCAGCACCTCGCGAGGGTCGTCCGCCGTGTGCCGCCCGGGCGCGACCACGACGTCTCCAGGCGCAGGTTGCGCCGTGGCGTTGCCGGGCGGGGCGCTCACGCGCCCATTGTCCCGGCATGACGTGACCAGGCCAAACGCGCCACGCGGCGAACCGGGGCGAAAACGACAGCCGCCGCCCGGCGCGGTACGCGCCCCGCACGCACGCCGCGGCCCACTACCCTGGGCGCCGCGGGCCCCAGTACCCCTGAGCGCCGCGGGCCCCCGTAGCTCAACGGATAGAGCAGCGGCCTTCTAATCCGCCGGTTGCAGGTTCGAGTCCTGCCGGGGGCGCCCAGCACGACGAAAATGGCGTGACCCGGGTATTCCGGACGTGGTCGGCTGCTCCTGTCGACATCGACAGCCACCACCACCAACCGGGAGTCCCCCATGTCTGCTCTGATCACCGTCGGGCTGGCCCACCTCGAACAGCGCGACCTGGTCGCCGCGGTCGAGCGTGATCGACGGCACCGCCAGCGTCGCCATACCTACGACGAGATCTCCGGCCGTCCGCCGGATCTCTCGCGCACGGCCCTGCCCTGGGCCCTGCGCACCTTCACGAACCGCTCCCGCTGAGTCCTCAGACTCCCGGGACGGCACCCACGGGCGCGGGCTCGACCAGACGGTCGGGTCCGCGCCCGTCGTCGTGCCACGATGTCGCTATGTCCGCCCCCGAGCCGCCGACCCGCACCGTGCGGGCAGCCAGGCGGCCGTGATGGGGCGCCACTCGGGCCCGCCCGAACCGCAGTCCCCACACCCCACGACCCGCCGCGCAACGACCGACCACACGGCGACCGGCCACACGACGACCGACCGTAGGACCGCCGTGCTGGCCTGGCTCGAGCGTGTCGCACTCGGCGTCCTCGCCGCGGCCGTCGTCGTGCCGGCACTGCGCTGGGCCGGGGTCGCCGACTCGACGAGCCTGTGGCTGGGCGCGGCGGTTCTCGTCGGGGTGCCCGTGGCCGCCTGGGCCGCCTCGACCGTCCCGGCCCGGCCCGGCTCCGACGACGAGCCCGACGCAGGAGCGGACCGCGAGCCTCCGGCCTGACGCGTAGGGTGGCCGCGTGACCAGCGCGACGACATCCCCCGAACCCGGAAACGGCCACGAGAGCGCCGACCGCATCGTCTGGATCGACTGCGAGATGACCGGGCTCGACCTCGTCGCCGATGCGCTCGTCGAGGTGGCGGTCGTCGTCACGGACTCCGAGCTGCGCGTCCTGGGCGAGGGCGTCGACGTGCTGGTCAAGCCGCCCGTCGAGGCGCTCGAGCAGATGGGCGACTTCGTCCGGACGATGCACACCACGTCCGGCCTGCTGACCGAGCTCGAGGCTGGGACGACGCTCGAGGACGCCCAGGCGCAGGTGCTCGAGTACGTGCGCCGCTGGGTGCCGGACGCCGGCAAGGCTCCGCTCGCGGGCAACTCCGTGGGCACCGACAAGGCGTTCCTCGATCGCGACATGCCCGAGCTGGTCGGCCACCTGCACTACCGCGTCGTCGACGTGTCCTCGATCAAGGAGCTCGCGCGGCGCTGGTACCCGCGGGTGTACTTCGCGTCGCCGCAGAAGAACGGCGGTCACCGCGCACTGGCCGACATCCTCGAGAGCATCGACGAGCTGCGCTACTACCGCGCGGCGCTGTTCCCCGCCGCGCCGGGACCCGACTCGACCACCGCCAGGCGCATCGCCGCCGAGATCGCCGCCACGAGCGTCCGCAACCCCACGGCCTGACGGCGCCCGCGATGTCGGCGGCCGCGACACCCACGACGGGTGCTCGCCGACGAGCGGTGCTCGCGCGCGTGGCCGAGCGCGTCCCGGACCCGACCCGGCTGGGCCGGCCGGTCCGGGTGGGGGTCGACGGGACCGACGGCGCGGGAAAGACCTGGTTCGCCGACGAGCTCGCGGACGTGCTGCGCACAGGCGGCACCGAGGTCGTGCGTGTCTCGATCGACGGGTTCCACCGCCCCCGGTCGCAGCGGTACGCACGCGGCGCCGACTCCCCGGAGGGCTACTTCCTCGACTCGTACGACCTGGACCGCTTCCGTGCCGACGTCCTCGACCCGTTCGCGCCCGACGGGTCGTGCGAGTACCGCACCGCCGCGCACGACGTGCGCACCGACGAGGCCTTGGACCCGCCTCGCCTGCGAGCCGGGCGTCGGTGCGTGCTGCTCGTCGACGGCATCTTCCTGCACCGCGACGAGCTCGTCGACGCGTGGGACCTCTCCGTCTACCTCGCCGTGCCGACCGCCGTGACGTACGCCCGGATGGCCGTACGCGACGGCTGCCCGGCCGATCCCGCCGACCCCGCGAACCGTCGCTACGTGCAGGGCCAGCGCCTCTACGACGAGCGATGCGCGCCCGCGGCACGCGCGCACCTCGTCGTCGACAACACCGACCTGGCCGCGCCGACACTGCGGCCCGACGACGAACGCCCGGCCCTTGAGGGCCGGGCGTTCGGAGTGTGGGGTGGCTAACGGGACTTGAACCCGCGACCCCCTGGACCACAACCAGGTGCTCTACCGACTGAGCTATAGCCACCATGACGCGCCCATCGAGCGCGACCGTCGAAAAGTGTACCGGCAACCCCGGAGTGCTCCCGACTCGATTCCCCCAGGTCGCCCCAGGGTCGCCCCAGATCGTGCCAGGTCGGCCCACTTCGCGCTCAGAACGGCGGCGGACGTCGTCGTCATGGCGGTTCGCCCACGACGCCGCGGCTCGTGGCGTGGCGCGCGGACGGGTCGGCACCGTCGCCGACGGCAGCCGCTCGACCAGCGCACCGGTGCCGGGCTGCGTCCGCAGCCGCTGGCCGGTCGGCGAGGTCAGCTCGAAGACGCCCGGCTCGGGCTGCTCCAGCACGTAGTCACCGCCCGACTTGAGTCGGTGGTGCCGTCGGCACAGCGGCCCCAGGTTGTGCGCGGCCGTCACTCCACCGTCCTGCCGCTCCTGCGTGTGGTCGAGGTCGACACGTTCAGCGGGCACGACGCAGCCCGGCCACGCGCACACCCTGTCCCGCGCGCGGACGTGGTCGGCGATCGCCGCAGGCGGCCGGTAGCGCGTCCGACCGACGTCGAGCACGGTGCCGTCCAGCGGATCGAGCACGATGCGTCGCCACGGTCCCGCGAGAGCCAGTGCCCGTGCCTGCTCGGCCGAGAGGGCGCCGTAGCCGTCGAGCTCGGCCGCTTGGTCGTCGAGTCCGAGCAGCGTCGAGAGGGCGACCGTCACGTTGACCTGCAGCCGCGGCCGCCGCACCGCGACACCGCCCGCCCGCCCGCGCGCACAAGTCGGGCAGCCCTCGCCCCCCGACGCGTCGCCGGGACCGCCGGCCGGTCCCCGATCGCCGGCCGGCCCACGACCGTCGCCCGGCCCACGACCGTCGCCCGGCTCGGTGCCGACGGGGCGCTCACCAGGGCCCACACCGCCACCGGCGCGGCCGAACGCCTCCCCCGGCGCCGGCTCGGCGCTGTCCGGGCCGCCGCACGCACCTGGGAGCGAGTCGCCGGCGACGATGCCGACCAGCACGTCCGCGCGCAGCTGGGCGAGCGTCCGCGGGTCACCGTCGGAACGGGCCGCCCGCGCCGTGGCGTCGAGCGTGGCCTCCACGAGGGCGGCAGCGTGCGCCGGCAGGACGGCCCACATGCCGGCCATGCCGTCAGGCAGCGAGCGCGGCGGGTCGACCCGACGACGCGCCTGCGCCCGCTCGTGGCGCTCGCGCGCCGAGTCCGGGTCGATCTCGAGCAGGGCCCGGTCGACGGCGCGGCCGATCTCGGTAGGCGTCATCGTGCCGACGTGCGGCAGGACCTTGTCCTGGACCGCGAGCGCCAGACCGGGTGCGCGGTCATGCAGCCGGTCCAGGATCGGACGCGCCTTCGACGGCCCCAGCTCGCCGGCAGCGAGCGCTTCCGCGAGCGGCGACAGCGCCTGCTCCAACGCGCGACCGTCGCGCACGAGGCGCGCGCCGGCCCGGCCCGACCACCCGAGTCGCAGGGCGATCTCGTCGCCGGCCGAGCAGCCGAACCGCCGGTCCCGCGTGCGCTCGAGCGGCGGGTGCATCGACGCACGGCCGGACAGGTGCGCCGCAGCGAGAGCGGCCCCGCGGAACGCCCAGGCGGCGAGCCGCTCCCACGCGGCCACGGCCTCGACGACACCCTCGTCGGTCTGGCTGGGCAGGTCGACGCACTCGAGGAGCGCGGCGAGCTCGGCACCCGAGCGACCCTGCGCCAGCAGCGCCGGCGAGGGCCAGAGCTCCTCGATGCCCTCGGGGAGCAGGTGGGGTCCGAGGTCGCGGACCTCCGCACAACCGAACGCCGGCACCCGGGAGCCCGCCACACCCGCGGCCATCTCGGCCTCGTCCGCCGCCCAGACGGCCTGGCGCGCGGCCCACTCGTCGTCGTCGCAGGTGAACGGCCACGAAGCCTCGCCGCGGCCGGGGACGCCCGGACCGTCGACGTCGCTCTCGTCGACCAGGCCCCGCGCGTACGAGTCGGTGGTGACGTCCTCCCAGATCCACGCGTCGAGTGCGCGTGCACGCGCCGGCGGGTCGTCGAGCACCCCGACTCCGCTGATCATCTCGCCCCCATATAGATATCGAACACTTGTTCGATTCTTGCCGACGTCGGCCACCCGGGCAACCCTGTTCGCGCTCAGCGAACGTCCCACGGCGCGGGCGTCGTCGGAGCGAATGCGCTCGTCACGGGTCCGGATCGGCGTGACGCGAGCGTCACGGGAGCCGCCGCACGGTCACGCCGAGGAGGGCGGCGACCGTGGAGGGCAGGGCGCAGACCCGTCGACTGCACCGGGTCGAGGGGATGGCGCTCGAGGCGATCGGCCGTCGGCCGGGTGTCTCGAGGAACACGGTGCGCCGAGCTTTGGCCGGGGATGTTCCGCCGAGGGACGGGCGTCGGGCGAAGGGGTCGCTGGCCGACGTGGTCGAGCCGCAGGCCCGCGCGCTGCCGGCGGGTCGTCCGAGGATGCCGGTGATGGCGATCACCGAGCGACCGCTCCCCCGGCGACACGGCCGGGAAGTCGACCGCCGGCGGGTGATTGGTCGGCGGTCAGGCCTTGAGGCGCGCGACGATCGCGTCGGCGTACCGCTCGACGGCGCCGGGCGCGTGATCGAAGAACAGCGACGGCTCGGTGAGCTCGAGCTCGAGCAGGACGGGGTTGCCGTTGTCGTCGGGGATGAGGTCCACCCGCGCGTACAGCAGGGGCGCGTCGAGGCCGAGGATCCCCGGGAGCGCGTCGATGACCTGACGCGCGACGGCCTGCTCGGCCTCGCTCGCCTCGCGCGGGCTCATCTGCTCCTCGCGGTACAGCGTGCCCTCCTGGTCCCCCTCGCGGAACGGTCCGCGCAGCAGCGCACCCTTGCGCACCGCGTGGCTGAACGTGCCGTCGACGAACACGAGCGCGGTCTCGCCGACGCTGTCGACGGCGGTGAGGTAGCGCTGGATCATCACGTGCCGGCCCACCGAGAGCAGGTTCTTGGCGTGGATGATCGCCTGCGAGCGCTGCGGCGTCTCGTCGGCGCGGTAGCGGCCGGTGTCGCGCGAGCCGGCGGAGACGGTGGGCTTGACGACGAAGTCGCCGAACGCCGGGAACCTGGTGTGGATCGCGCGGGAGTCGAGGTTGCGCTCGGGGTCCAGCCAGATGGTCGGGACGGTCGGCACACCGGCCCGCTCGAGGTCGCGCAGATAGGTCTTGTCGATGTTCCACCGCACGACGGCGCCGGGGTTCAGCAGCGTGGTGCCGACCTCGACGCGTCGCGTCCAGTCCGCGAACTGCACGGGTCGCGAGGTGTAGTCCCAGGTCGAGCGGATCACGACGTGCTGGTACGCGCCCCAGTCGACGGTCGGGTCGTCCCAGACGACGACGTCGGTCGGCACGCCCCGCGCCACGAGCGCCTCCCGCAGCGGGACGTCGTCGGGATCGAGGTGGGGCAGCTCGGCGCAGGTGGCGAGTGCGAGACGCGCGTTCTGGTCCTGGGTCACGCGTGCAGCGTACCCAGCGGCCCCGACGAGCGGCGGAGGGTCGGCACGACGAAGGCCCGTGACCTGCGTTGTCGCTGGTCACGGGCCTTGTGCTGGTACGCCACCGGGGACTTGAACCCCGAACCCGCTGATTAAGAGTCAGCTGCTCTGCCAATTGAGCTAGTGGCGCGCGGTGCAGAACATTAGCAGCCTGAGGGGCCCCGCAGCCAACTCGCACGCCACCGGGACCGCGGTGCGTGACGAGCGTCACGGGAGCGAACGCGGTACCCCCGTGACGGGCCCGGTCGACGGGAGACCGGCGGCGTCGTCACCGGCGGTCTCCTCCTCGGCGAGGATCTGCGCCGCCGCGGGCGCCCCGGGGCCGAACAGGTCCGCGAGCAGCGTGAGCGGAGCGCGTTCCGCGCGCAGGTCGTGCCGGGCGAGGATGTCCGCGACCTGCCGACGAGCGCGCGCCGACTCGTCGTGCTGCTGCTCGCTCATCGCACCTCCCAGGGCCGGTCCGTCGACCCATGCCACCATCGCACGCCCGCGACGGCAAGACCCGGACGCGGTTGCACACGGATCTCGCACAGGTGCTTCGCGCCCCGGACAGCACGCCGCCAGGGGCGAGCCCAGCGGTGCGACGAGCCTCAGAGGTACAGCCCGGTGCCCTCACCGGCCACGCCGGGGGTCGCGACGGCGTGCACGTCCTTCTCCCGCAGGAGCAGGTAGGTGCGGCCCTCGAGCTCGACCTCGGCGCGCTCGTCGGGGTCGAACAGGACGCGGTCGCCGACCTCGACCTGCCGGACGTGCTGCCCGACGGCCTTCACCTGCGCCCACGCGAGCCGCTTGCCGACGGCCGCGGTGGCCGGGATGACGATGCCCGCCGACGAGCGTCGTTCCCCCGCCTCGCCGTCGATCGCGACGAGCAGGCGGTCGTTGAGCATGCGGATGGGCAGGGCGGTGTCGTCGGCGGCGGGGCTCACGCCCACCGACGCTACCCGCACTGCGTAGGCTGACCGGGCACTGCCACCGAACCGAAGGAGCCCCCGTGCCCCGCCTCGCCGTCGGCGACACCGCCCCGGACTTCACGCTCCCGACCGCGGACGGCGGCAGCCTGACGCTGTCCGACCTGCGCGACCGCCGCACGATCGTGTACTTCTACCCCGCAGCGGGGACTCCGGGGTGCACCAAGGAGGCGTGCGACTTCCGCGACTCGCTGGCGTCGTTGCAGGGTGCGGGCTTCGCGGTCGTCGGCGTCTCCCCCGACCCGGTGGACAAACTCGCGCGGTTCGCGGCAGACGAGCACCTGACGTTCCCGCTCGTCTCCGACGAGTCGCGCACCGTGCTGCAGGAGTGGGGTGCGTGGGGCGAGAAGCAGCTCTACGGCAAGACCGTCACGGGTGTGATCCGCTCGACAGTCGTCGTCGGCACGGACGGGCGCGTCGAGCTCGCGCAGTACAACGTCCGCGCGACGGGTCACGTCGCGAAGCTGCGCCGGGACCTCGGCCTGGCCTGACGCGGCCGACGTGCCAGACTCGTCGGTGCGCAGCGCGCGAGTGGTGAAACGGCAGCCACGCCAGGTTTAGGTCCTGGTGCCCGCAAGGGCGTGCGGGTTCAAGTCCCGCCTCGCGCACGACCCGGGACCCTGGCGACGACCAGGGCCCAGTCGCCGACCCGACAGGGCTCGACGAGCCGCTCCCGCTCGCAGCGCCCCGCTCAGACGAGGGTGAGGACGACGACGGTGACCGCGGCCGTCGCGGCGATCTCGCCCAGGCCGATCGCCTTGGCGCTGGGCCACGGCCGCCGGCGCGGGACCAGGACGGCGCGGGCGAGCAGGCCCGCGGCGAGGACGACGAGCGAGAGCGGTCCGCCCAGGAGCGCGATCGCGACCGCGGCCGCCAGGAGCGCGGAGTGGTACCCGACGGAGACGATCAGCACGGATCGCCGACCGCGCTCGCGGATGAGGGTCTTCACGTACGGGACGGTGCCCAGGAAGTAGGCGCCGAGCACCGCGGCCGCGGGCCAGGCGCCGGCGGGCGTCGTCGGGATGCCGAGCCCCGCCGAGACGACCGTCATGAGCGACGCGGCGACGACGGTCACGGCGTCGTTCAGCCACGAACGGTCCGCTCGTCGTGCGGAGCACCACCAGCTCACCGCGAGCAGCCCGAGGTAGACGGGCGCCCAGCGCAGCAGAGCGGGGTCGGACGCCACGAGCGCGGTCCCGAGGACGACGACCGACACCCCGTACGCGCGCACGGGCGGCAGGTAGCGGGGTCGGCGGGAGGCCTTGAGCCAGAGGCCGGTGGTGTGGAACGCGAGGTACGCGACGAGCCACGTGATCAGCAGGAGGGCGTGCCGCCAGGTGGCCCCGGCGATCACGGCGCCGACGACGACGGGGACGACGAGCATCGCCCACGCACCGTGCTCGCGCGGGACCCACCCGGGACCGCGGCGCCGGGACGCCGTCGACGCAGGGCTGGTGGTCACCACGCCGTGATCCTCACGGCCGCGGCCCCGTCCGATCCGGGACCAAGGTCCTACCCGCCGTCCGGTCAGGCGGGCGCGTCCTGCTGGCCGGCGATCTTGGCACGGACCTCGTCCATGTCGAGCTCCTTGACCGCCTGCACGACCTGCTCGAGCGCCGGCCCGGGCAGGGCGCCGGCCTGGTTGAAGACAAGGATGCCGTCGCGGAACGCCATCAGCGTCGGGATCGAGAAGATCTGCAGCTCGGCGGCGAGCTCCTGCTCGGCCTCGGTGTCGACCTTGGCGTGCACGATGTCCGGGTGGTTCTCGGACGAGGCCTCGAAGACCGGGCCGAACATCCGGCACGGACCGCACCACGCGGCCCAGAAGTCGACCAGGACGATGTCGTTCTCGGCAAGGGTCTGGCCGATGCTCTCGGCCGTCAGGGTGGTGGTCGCCATCACGCTTCCTTCGATCGGGGTGTCCGGCCCGTACAGCGCCGCGCGGCGGTTGGGTATTCCCGACGAGGGCGGGTACAACTGCACGGTGACCGCCTCCGCCGAGTTCCCCACGGACCCCGAGGACCGCGAGGGCTGGCTCAGCCCCGCCGACATCGCGCACGCCCGCACGCACCTGCCGCTCGTGTACGTCGACGCGGTGCCGGTGCGGGTCGACGACTCGGGCGACGTCGTCGCAGTGGGCCTGCTGCTTCGCGTCACGCGCGAGGGCGTCATGTCCCGCGCGCTCGTCTCGGGTCGCGTGATGTACCACGAGCGGATCCGCGACGCGCTGCTGCGGCACGTCGAGAAGGACCTCGGCCCGGTCGCGCTGCCGCAGGTCCCGGCGTCACCGCAGCCGTTCACCGTCGCCGAGTACTTCCCGACGCCGGGCGTCACGCCCTACCACGACCCCCGTCAGCACGCGGTCTCGCTCGCCTACGTCGTGCCGGTGGCCGGCGACTGCCGCCCGCAGCAGGACGCGATCGACCTCGCGTGGCTCACACCCGAGGAGGTGTGCGGCGAGGCCGTGCAGGCGGAGATGAACGGCGGTCAGGGACTGCTGCTGCGCCAGGCGATGGCGTTCGTCGGCCGCCTGCCCTGACCTACGCCAGCTCGAGCACCGGCCAGTCCGCGAGGTCGGCCCGCATCCGACGATCGTGCGTCGCGACGACCACTGCGGCCGACGTGACCCGCAGCGCGGCCGTGAGCTCGTCGACGAGCCCGACCGACAGGTGGTTCGTCGGCTCGTCGAGGACCAGCACGTGCGGGGCGGCGAGCAGCGCGCACGCGAGGTCGAACCGGCGCCGCTGACCGACCGACAGCTCCCGGACCGGCCGCTCGAGGTCCTCCTCGGTGAGCAGGCCGAGCGCGGCGACCGGGACGAGCTGGTCGGGGTCGAGCAGACCCGCCTCGAGCAGGTCGAGCGCATGGCGTGCGTAGGCGTCGAACGCGGTCACGCCGTCCGACGAGCCGGCCGACGGGCCCGCCGTGCGGGGCGCCCGGTCGGCGAGCTCGGTCGGACCCTCCTGGGCGAGCACACCGAGCCGCACGCCCACGGCGAGCGAGCGGGTGCCGCGGTCGAGCGGGACAGCGCCGGTCAGCGCCGCGAGCAGCGTCGACTTGCCCGAGCCGTTGGGCCCGACGACGAGCAGCCGCCCGGCGGGCTCGACCGCGATCCGCTGCCCCGGCAGGTCGAGCCGTGGCCGGCCCGTACCCGCGACGCGCGGCGCCCGGACCTCGAGCAGCGGGCCGCGGTGGGCGGTGCGGTGGTCGGCGGACGGGTCGAGCGGACGGTCGGCATCCGCGCCCGTGGAGGCGCGCCGCGGCAGGCTCGGCAGGTCCGGGAACGTCAGCGCGAGCGGCGGCACCGGCACCGCGACGGCCTCGGCCTCGAGCTTCTGGACCAGCCGGTCCGCCGCCTTGACGTGGATCCGCGCACGCGTGGCCCGACGGTGCTTCTGCGACCCCTTGCCGGGCCGCCACTCGTCGGACAGCCCTTCGTACGACGCGTCGAGCCGCTCGGCCAGCCGGACCGCGCGCTTGCGCTCGGCGCGGTACCGCGCACGCCACCGCCGCAGCATCTGATCCTTGGCGAACCGGTAGTCCGCGTACCTCGTCGCGCCGTACAGCGCCGGTCGGCCGTCCATCGCGGGGTCGAGGTCGAGGATCGCGGTCATCACGTCGTCGAGCAGCGTACGGTCGTGCGTGACGATCACGACCGCGCCGGACCACGCACGCAGCACGCGCGTCAGGTGGTCGATCCCGGCCGCGTCGAGGTGGTTGGTGGGCTCGTCGAGCAGCAGCACGTCCGCGCGTTCGCCGATCCGGCACGCGAGGCGCACGCGGTAGCGCTCGCCCACCGAGAGCGTCGCGAGCGGCCGATCGGGGTCGCGCGGCGCGCCGAACCGGCTCAGCGCCTCGTCGACGCGCCGGTCGACGTCCCACGCCGCGAGGTGCTCGTAGCGCGCGAGCGCCGCGGTCAGCGCGCCGAGGTCGCCCGCCTCGTGGTCGAACCCCTGGATCGTCGCGTCGAGCGCGGCGGCCGCGGCACGTACGCGCGCACCCGTCTGCCCGACGAGCGTGCCGATGCGCTCGCCGGGGCGCACCTCGAGCTCCTGGTCGACGACAGCGAGCGTGCCGGCGCGCCGCACCTGCCCGGAGGACGGCACGAGGTCGCCCGCGAGCACCCGCAGCAGCGTCGTCTTGCCCGCGCCGTTCTCCCCGACGAGCCCGATGCGCTGACCCGCAGCGACCGTCAGGTCCAGCCGGTCGAGGACGGGCCGACCCGGGTAGCCGAACGTGACCGCGTCCGCGACGAGCTGGACGCCCGGCTCAGGCACCGCCCAGCACCCGCGCGACGACCGGCGCGAGCGCGCGGAACGCCTGGCCGCGGTGGCTGATCGCGTTCTTCTCGTCGGGCGTGAGCTCGGCGCACGTGCGCGTCTCGCCGAGCGGCACGAGCGCGGGGTCGTACCCGAACCCGCCGGTCCCGCGCGGCGCATGCGTGAGCGTCCCGACGAGCGCACCCGTCTCGACGTGCTCGAACCCGTCCGGTGTCACGAGCGCGGCCGCGCACACGAACCGCGCACCGCGGTGCTCGTCGGGCACGTCGGCGAGCTGCGCGAGCAGCAGCGCGAGGTTGGCCGCGTCGTCGCCGTGGCGACCCGCCCAGCGGGCCGAGAAGATGCCCGGCGCACCCCCGAGCACGTCGACCGCGAGGCCCGAGTCGTCGGCGACCGCGGGCAGCCCCGTGAACGCCGCGAGGGCACGCGCCTTGAGCAGCGCGTTCGCGGCGAAGGTCACGCCGTCCTCGACGGGTTCGGGGGCGCCGACGTCACGCGCGCCGACGACCGTGGCGGGGTCGAGCCCCGGCAGCACGGGCGCGAGGATCGCGCGCAGCTCGCCGACCTTGTGCGCGTTGTGCGTCGCGAGGACGAGCCGCACACCCGTGGGCACGGTAGGAGGCACGCTCACGCGCCGTCCCCGGCAGCGAGGTCTCCGGCAGCGAGGTCTCCAGCAGCGAGGTCTCCGGCAGCGAGGTCTCCGGCAGCGCGCGTCGCGGACCCGTCGCCCGGCTCGGCCGCGAGCGCGGCCGCCTGGACCGCGGCGAGCCGCGACGTGCCGATCAGCGCGAGGTCGAGCAGCGCGTCGAGCTCGGAGCGCGCGAAGGGCGCGTGCTCGGCCGTGCCCTGCACCTCGACGAACGTGCCGGACCCGGTGACGACGACGTTCATGTCGGTCTCGGCGCGCACGTCCTCGACGTACGGCAGGTCGAGCACGGGTACGCCGTCGACGATGCCGACCGACACGGCCGAGACCGAGTCGGTCAGCACCTTGCGGTCCGATGCGACGAGGCCGCGCTCACGGGCCCAGGCGACCGCGTCGGCGAGCGCGACGTATGCGCCCGTGATGGCGGCCGTGCGGGTGCCGCCGTCGGCCTGCAGCACGTCGCAGTCGAGCACGACGGTGTTCTCACCGAGCGCGGCGACGTCGATGACCGCGCGCAGCGAGCGGCCGATGAGCCGCGAGATCTCGTGCGTGCGGCCGCCGATCTTGCCGCGCACGGACTCGCGGTCCGAGCGCGAGTCGGTCGCGCGCGGCAGCATCGCGTACTCCGCGGTGACCCAGCCCTCGCCGGAGCCCTTGCGCCAGCGCGGCACACCGGCCGTGAACGAGGCGACGCACAGCACCTTGGTGCCGCCGAACTCGACGAGGACGTTGCCCTCACCGGCGGACAGGAACCGGCGGGTGATGGTCACGGGGCGCAGCTCGTCGGACTGACGCCCGTCCGGGCGCACGGAGCTCGCAGCAGAAGCAGACATGGCCCCGAGCCTAACGAGCGCGACCGACACCTCCGTGACCGCGACCGGTCACCCCACCGGTCTCCCCACCAGTCACAGCACGAACGTGGCCCCCGGGGTCGCGAGGTCGATCGGCCCGGCGTACGCACGCGCGGCGCAGGACACGACCTCGGCGGGGTCCTCCCACGCGGTCAGGTGCGTGAGCACGAGCCGTCCGGAGCCGGCCCGGCCCGCCGCGGCCCCGGCCCGCGCGCCCGTGAGGTGGATGCCGCGAAGCTCGTCGTCCAGCACGTCGCGGAAACCGGCCTCGCACAGCAGCAGGTCGCTCGCCGCGAGCTCGTCGAGGCCGGCGCACTCGTCGGTGTCGCCCGTGTAGCCCAGCGAGACGGTGCGTGCGGGCAGCTCGTCGGACGGTCCGGTCACGCGCACACCGAACGCGGGCACGGGGTGCTCGACCGGGACGGGCGTGAGCGTGAGCGGCCCGACGACGACGGGTGCGGCGGGGTCCCACGTGCGGAACCGGAACTGCCCGTCGAGGTCCGTCGCGGGGTCCTTGCCCGCCATCTGCGCGAGCCGCTCGGCGGTCCCCACGGGCCCCCACACGTCCACGGGTGGCAGCGGCCCGTCCGGCCGGTAGCGGCGCAGGACGTTGAGCACGACGAGATCCGCGACGTGGTCGGAGTGCAGGTGCGAGAGCGCGATCGCGTCGAGCGCGGTCGGGTCGCCGAAGCGCTGGAGCGGGCTGAGCGCGCCGTTGCCCAGGTCGAGGAGCACGGACCAGGTGCGGCCGTCCTCGTCGTCGGCCTGCACGAGGTACGACGAGGCCGCGGCGTCGGGCGCCGGGTACGACCCGGCGCACCCGAGCACGACGAGCCTCATCGCAGCGCTCCCGCGGGCTCGACGGCGTCGACCTCCGGGCCCAGGAACCGACGCGCGAGCGTGCGGAAACCCTCGGGGTCGCCCGTGGCGAGGAAGCGGTGCGTCGGCGCGCCGGCCTCGGGTGCGCGCTCGAGCCCGTGCGCGACGAGCGTGCGGTACACGTCCTTGGCGGTCTCCTCCGCGCTCGAGACGAGCGTGACCTCCTCGCCCATGACGTAGGAGATCGCGCCCGTGAGCAGCGGGTAGTGCGTGCAACCGAGGACGAGCGTGTCGACCTGCGACTCGCGCACCGGGTCCAGGTACTCGTGCGCGACCGCGAGCACCTCCGGTCCCGACGTCACACCCGCCTCGACCAGCTCGACGAAACGCGGGCACGCCTGCGTCGTGAGCGAGACGCCGGGGGCCACCGCGAACGCGTCGTCGTACGCGAGCGACTCGACCGTCGCGCGCGTGCCGATCACGCCGATGCGCCCGGTCCGCGTCGCGGCCACCGCGCGCCGCGCGGCGGGCAGGATCACCTCGACGACGGGGATGCCACGGCGCAGCGTGTACCGCTCGCGCGCGTCACGCAGCATGGCCGCCGAGGCGGTGTTGCACGCGATGACCAGCACCTTCACGCCCGCGTCGACGAGGTCGTCCATGACCTCGAGCGCGAACGCACGCACGGCCGCGAGGGGCTTGGGGCCGTACGGCGTGTTGAGCGTGTCACCGATGTAGAGGGTCGACTCCTGCGGCAGCTGGTCGAGGATGGAGCGTGCCACCGTCAGCCCCCCGACGCCGGAGTCGAAGATCCCGATGGGGGCGTCGTTCACGCCGTCGAGCCTAACCGGCGCCGGCCCGGCCCCGTGACGTGCGTCGCCTCGCGTCGGCGAGCATCGCCGTGACGAGCGTCTCCTGCAGGACCGAGAGCACGTCGTACATCGCGACGAACGCGCGGCGCACGGCCCGTCGCGCGATCTCGGCCTCGTCGAGCCCGGGCGGGTCGGGGGCCGCGGCCTCGGCGTAGCGGCGGTCGGTGTCCTGCTCGGTGCGGATCTCGAGGCGCTCCGCGAGCACCAGGCGCAGGTCGGTCAGCGCGGCCGCGACCGCGTCCGCCTGCGCGGGCGTGACGACGACCTCGTTGCCGCGCCGGCCCTGGGGCGAGTGCAGCGCGCGCCGCCAGGTCCGCAGGCCGTCGACCTTGCGCAGGCGCACGTCCTCGCCCGCGAGCCGGCGGAACTCGGCCGCCTCCGCGGGGTCGCGCGAACCGTCCGGCAGCAGCCGGCGCACGGCGGGGTCCGAGTGGTCGGCGGCGTCGGGCGAGCGCCCGGCGTCCTCGTCGGAACCCTCCGCCGCCCACGCGGGCGGCCAGTCCCGCGCGGCCGGTTCGTCGTCGAGGTCCGGGGCGCCGAGCAGCGTCGCGACGCCCTCGGTCAGGTCCGCGAGGACCGCGCGCTCGGTCTCGTCGAGACGCGCGACGTAGTGCCCGTCCCGGGCGACGAACGGCCGCACGTCACTGCCCCGAACGCTGGAAGGTGGCCCACAGGCCGAACCCGTGCATCGCCTGCACGTCGACCTCCATCGCCTCGAGCGTCCCGCGCGAGACGACCGCCCTGCCCTGCGTGTGCACCTGCTGCATGAGCCGTTCCGCCTCCTGCCGCGGGTGCCCGAAGTAGGTCTCGAACACGTAGGAGACGTAGCTCATGAGGTTGACCGGGTCGTTCCAGACGATCGTCACCCACGGGTCGTCGGTGCGCGTGTCCGCCGAGGTCTCGACGACCTCGTCGACGTCAGGCGAAGCGGCGGTCACGCGCCCACTCTAGGCACGCCGACGGGCGGTCGGCACCGCCCCGGTCCTAGCGTGGGGTCATGTCGCCGACCTCGCTGCTCACCGACCGCTACGAGCTCACGATGCTGCAGGCGGCGTTGCGCGACGGCACCGCGAGCCGCCGCTGCGTCTTCGAGGTGTTCACGCGCCGTCTCCCGCCCGGCCGCCGCTACGGCGTGGTCGCGGGGACGGGCCGGTTCCTCGAGTCGCTCGCGGACTTCAGGTTCGGGACCGCCGAGCTGGACTGGCTGGCCGACGAGCGCATCGTCGACGACCCGACGCTCGCCTACCTCGCCGACTACCGGTTCACGGGCGACGTCGTCGGGTACGCGGAGGGCGAGGTGTTCTTCCCGTCGTCGCCCGTGCTGGTGGTGTCCGGGACGTTCGCCGAGGCCGTCCTCCTCGAGACCCTCGCGCTCTCGGTGCTCAACCACGACTCAGCGGTCGCGTCCGCGGCCTCGCGCATGACGAGCGCCGCCGTCGACCGGCCGTGCCTGGAGATGGGCTCGCGACGCGCGCACGAGGAGGCGGCGGTGGCTGCCGCACGTGCGGCAGTGGTCGCGGGGTTCGCGGGGACCTCGAACCTCGAGGCCGGGCGGCGCTACGGGCTCGCGACGATCGGGACGGCCGCGCACGCGTTCACGCTCCTGCACGACGACGAGGCGGCCGCGTTCGCCTCCCAGGTCGCCTCGCTCGGCGCCGCGACGACGCTGCTCGTCGACACGTACGACGTGCGGGCCGGCGTCGAGCGCGCGCTCGCGGCGGCCGGGACCTCGCTCGGAGCGGTGCGGCTCGACTCGGGCGACCTCGCCGGGCTGGCGGGCGAGGTGCGCCACCAGCTCGACGCCGCGGGTGCGCACGACACGAAGATCGTCGTGACCTCCGACCTCGACGAGCACGCGATCGCCGCCCTCGCGGTCGCGCCGGTCGACGTCTACGGGGTCGGGACCTCCGTCGTCACGGGTTCGGGCGCGCCCACGTGCGGGATGGTCTACAAGCTCGTCGCACGCGAGGAGGTCGACGGCCGGATGCGGCCCGTCGCGAAGGCGTCGACCGCGAAGACGTCGGTCGGTGGTCGCAAGGCCGCGGCACGCCGGCTCGGCGCGGACGGTCGCGCGGTGGCCGAGGTGCTGGTCCAGGGGCCCGACGAGCTCGTGCGGGCGTGGACCGCCCCTGCCGGCGGGGACGAGGGCGTCGAGGGAGCCGACCGTCTGCGTGCGCTGCATGTGCCGCTGATCTCGGCCGGCGTGGTGGACCCGAGCCGGATCGGTCCCGACGCCGTGGTGGCCGCAGCACGTCGGCACCGCGCCTCGCGGGACGAGCTGCCGCGCGGGGCGCGGCGGCTGTCGGCCGACGAGGCCGCGGTGCCGACGGTGGAGCTGAGGCTGCAGGGCTGAACCCCGCGCGTGCGACCGGCCGCAGCCGGTCGGGTCAGGCTCTGCGTCCTCGGCCCACCAGGCCGAGGACGAGGCTGACGACGAGCACGATCACGCCGATCCAGATCAGGAACGAGCCGATGTTGGTCGCGACGCCCAGGACGAGCAGCACGACGCCGACCAGGATGAGGATGAGCCAGGCGGGCATGGGTTGACCCTTTCGTACGGTCACCAGAAGGGCGTTCCCCGGGGGTACCCGGCACCCTTGACATACGACGAGCCTCGCAGCGGAGCGCGCCCCCCGCACGCGGGGTGCAGAACTTGCGCGTTCGCCCGTCGCTGCTACGTGGGCATTTGTCCAGCGCGCTGACCTGCGACGACGCCAGACGTGCTCGTGTCCGCGTTCTGAGACAACCCTTGCCGTCCCTTCGACGGCAGGAGTATGAATCAGCGCTTGCCGACGAACCACCCGCGGACCATCGCGACCCGCGCGGTGAGCTGGTCCGGGTCGGCCAGCGCGACCTCCGGACCGCCGCACCGGCGCCGGAGCTCGGAGTGCACCGAACCGTGCGGCTGTCCGCTGCGTCGCGCCCAGGCGCTGACGAGCTGGGCGAGCTCCTTGCGCAGCTCGGCCTGCTTGCGGTGGTCCATCTCCTCGACGGGCACGGCCGCCGCGGCGCTCCTGCGCCGGCCGCTGACCTGGTCCGCCTGGCGCTGGCGCAGCAACGCGGAGACCTGGTCCGGCTCGAGCAGTCCAGGTAGCCCGAGGAAGTCGAGCTCCTCGTCCGACCCGACGTCCGCGCCGGTGCCGAACTCGCCCCCGTCGAACAGCACCCGGTCGAACGAGGCCTGCGCCTCGAGCGCCTCGAACGTGCCCTGCAGACCGTCCGGGCCTACGGCGTCGGGCCCGTTGCGCTCCGCGTTCGCCGCGGCGAGCAGGCCGGCCTCGGGGTCGTACCCCTCGCCGTCCTCCTCCGCCGTCCTGGGGCGGTCGAGTGCGTGGTCGCGTTCGAGCTCGAGCGTGCCCGCCAGTGCCAGCAGCTGCGGCACCGACGGCAGGAACACCGACGCCGTCTCACCGCGCCGCCGCGCGCGCACGAACCGCCCGACCGCCTGCGCGAAGAACAGCGGCGTCGCGGTGCTCGTCGCGTACACGCCCACCGCGAGCCGCGGGACGTCGACCCCCTCCGAGACCATCCGCACCGCGACGAGCCAGCGCGAGTCGCCCGCGGCGAACTCGTCGATCCGGTCGCTCGCCCCGTCGTCGTCGGACAGCACGACCGTGGGCGAGGCGCCCGTGAGGCGCGCGAGGTGCCCGGCGTACGCGCGCGCGTCCGTCTGGTCGGTCGCGATGATCATCGCGCCGGCGTCCGGCACCGTCCGGCGTACCTCGGTGAGCCTGCGGTCCGCGGCGGCCAGCACGCTCGGGATCCACTCGCCGCCCGGGTCGAGCGCGGTGCGCCAGGCCTGCGCGGTCAGGTCCTTGGTGAGCGGCTCGCCGAGCCGCGCGCTCACCTCGTCGCCCGCACGCGTGCGCCAGCGCATGCTGCCGCTGTAGGACAGGAAGAGCACCGGGCGCACGACGTGGTCGCGCAGCGCGTCGCCGTAGCCGTACGTGAAGTCGGCGACCGACCGGCGGATGCCCTCGCCGTCCGGCGCGTACGTGACGAACGGGATCGAGGCCGTGTCCGAGCGGAACGGCGTTCCCGTGAGCGAGAGCCGTCGCGTCGCACCCTCGAACGCCTCGCGCACCGCATCGCCCCAGGACAGCGCGTCGCCGCCGTGGTGCACCTCGTCGAGGATGACGAGCGTCGGCGCGGCGGACGTGCGCGCGGCGTGCAGCGCGGGCTTGCTCGCGACCTGCGCATACGTCACCGCGACGCCGTCGAAGCCGTGGCCGTGCCGGCCCTGCGCGTTGGTGAACGCCGGGTCGAGCCGGATGCCGACACGTGCCGCCGCATCCGCCCACTGGCGCTTGAGGTGCTCGGTGGGTGCGACGACCGTCACGCGACGCACGATGCGCGCCTCGAGCAGCTCGGTCGCGATACGCAGCGCGAACGTCGTCTTGCCGGCCCCGGGCGTCGCGACCGCGAGGAAGTCCCGCGGCGCGGCCGCGCGGTACTGCACGAGCGCGTCGGCCTGCCAGGCACGCAGCTTGTCGGCCGTTCCCCACGGCGCACGCGACGGGAACGCCGGCGGCAGGTGCGATGCCGCCGACGACGACGCGTGGCTGGTGGGGAGCGGCTGCGGGTCCGCGCTCAACGGGCGGACGAGCCGCGACCGAAGCCCCAGCGCCGGCCTGAGCCGCCGCCCCCGCCTGCTCCCCCGGAGCCCTCGTCGCCGTCCTGCGGCGGGCGCAGGCCCTCGTAGATCTGCTTGCACGCGGGGCACACCGGGAACTTGTTCGGGTCACGGCCCGGCACCCAGACCTTGCCGCACAACGCGATGACGGGCTTGCCGGTCACGGCAGACTCGGTGATCTTCTCCTTGCGCACGTAGTGCGCGAAGCGCTCGTGGTCCCCGGGCTCGGTCTGTTCGGTGGTCTCGATGCGCTCGAGGACGCTCGTGCCCGTGCCGGCCCCGCTCCCCTGGTCCGGACCGAACGGGTCGTCGGGTCCGGACGGCTGGGACAGGGGCTCACTCATGGCCGCGAGTCTACGTCGGGGCTCCGACACGACGACGAGCCGTCCGCTACAGGCCCTGCCACGCGGGCTTGGCCGCGTACGTCTCGCGGAAGTAGTCCGCGAGCTGCAGACGGGAGGCCGCGGCGTCGTCGACGAGCACCGTGACGTGCGGGTGGTGCTGCAGCACCGTGCCCGGCCACATGGCCGAGACGGGCCCCTCGACGAGCTGGT
The DNA here is from genome assembly GCF_007990245.1 of Cellulomonas composti. Classification (GTDB taxonomy): domain Bacteria; phylum Actinomycetota; class Actinomycetes; order Actinomycetales; family Cellulomonadaceae; genus Cellulomonas; species Cellulomonas composti. The sequence continues at coordinate 109,559 of NZ_BJWG01000005.1, forward strand.
GGACGGCCTCCGCCTTGCCCCGGCCCTGCGCCAGCAGCACGAGGTGGCGCGCCGACATGATCGTCGCGAGGCCCTGCGTGAGGCAGTGCGTGGGCACCTGGTCGACATCGCCGCCGAAGAAGCGCGCGTTGTCCTCGCGGGTCTGGCGCGTCAGCGTCTTGATGCGCGTGCGCGACGCGAGCGACGAGCCCGGCTCGTTGAACGCGACGTGCCCGTCCGTGCCGATGCCGAGCAGCTGCAGGTCGACACCGCCCGCGTCCGCGATCGCCCGCTCGTAGGCGGCGCAGGCCGCGACGAGGTCGTCGGCCAGGCCGTCCGGGCCGTGCACCGCACCGGGCGCGAAGTCCACGCGTGACGCGATCTCGGTCTCGATGACGTTGCGGTAGCGCTCGGGGTGCTGGGCCGGCAGCCCGACGTACTCGTCGAGCATGAACGCGCTGGCCTGCGCGAACGAGAGGCCGTCGCTCTCGTGGCGGCGGGCGAGCTCGTCGTAGACCGCGAGCGGGCTCGACCCGGTCGCGAGGCCGAGGACCGCCTGCGGACGGACCCGCAGCAGCTTCTCGATCGCGTCGGCGGCGATGCGCGCGAGCTCGGGGCCCGGCGCGATGACGACCTCCATCAGGAATCCTTCCGTCCTGCGAGGGCGGCGCCGACCGCACCGACCGGCACCCCCAGCGGTGCGAGCCGCACCCGGCTCGCGAGGTCTGCCGCCGCGAGGAACGGTGAGCTCGCCGCCTGCCGGTCGAGCTCACCGACGAGCGCGTCGAGCAGCGGCGCGCCCAGCGAGCTCACGCCCCCGCCGATGACGATACGGTCCACGTCGCACGTCAGCACCAGGATCCGCACGGCCGCGGCGACGGCCGCGACGAACTCGTCGCGGATCCGGATCGCGACCGCGTCGCCGCCGGCCGCGGCCTCGAACACCTCGGCGGGGGCGGGCCGGCCGGTGCGCGAGGGCCACTGGGCGTCGAGCGCCGAGCCGGACGCGTACCGCTCGAGGCAACCGACCTGACCGCACTTGCAGGGCAGCCCGTCGGGCAGGTAGCGCAGATGACCGATCTCGCCCGCCGCGAGGTGCGGACCGCGGCGCAGCCGCCCCTCGAGCAGCAGCCCGGCCGCGAGGCCCGTGCCGAGCGCGACGAACGCGAGGTCGTCCGCGGGGCCCTCGCCGGCGGTCTCGATGAGGTGGGCGGCGCCGAGCACCGCGACGTTGAGGTCGTTCTCGACCCGCACACGCACGCCGCCGAGCTGCTCGCTGATCATCGCCGCCAGCGGCACGCTGACCTCGATCCCGAGGTTCACGGCGTTCTCCACCGTGCCGTGCTCGGGGTCGACGACCCCGGGCACGCCGACGCCGACACCCGCGAGGTCCTCGGGCCGCAGCCCGATCCGTGCCGCGAGCACGCGCACCGCCGCGACGACGCCGGCCGCGACCGCCGCGGCGCCGGGCTGGGTCGCCGTGCGGTGCTCCGCCACGACGCTCCCGGCCCCGTCCAGCAGGATCGCCAGCGACTTGGTGCCGCCGATGTCGACGCCCACCGACCACTGGGTGCTGTTCACGTCCGTCCTCTCGTCCCGAATCTCGATGCCGGCCAGCTCGCGGTGCCGGGCGTCAGCCCTTGACGGCACCCGACACGAGGCCGGAGGTCATCCGGTTCTGGACGAAGAGGAAGAACACGATCACCGGGATCGCGATGAGCGTAGACGCGGCCATCACCTGACCCCAGTCGACACCGCGCTGCGCGGATGCGGACAGGAAGTTGCTCAGCCACAGGGGCAAGGTCGCCCGGTCACCGGACGGCAGGGCGATCAGCGCGACGGTGTACTCGTTCCAGGCCTGCAGGAACGCGTACACACCCGAGGCGACGAGACCCGGCGCGAGCAGCGGGAACGTGATCCGCAGGAAGGCCTGGAACCGGGACAGCCCGTCGACCATGGCGGCCTCCTCCAGGTCCGCCGGGACGCCGGCGACGAAGCCGCGCAGCATCCAGATGGTGAAGGGCACGATCGCCGCGGTGTACAGCACGGAGATGCCGATCACGGAGTTCAGCAGGTTGGCGTTCGACAGCATCTTGTACTGCGCGATGAACAGGCCCTCCGCGGGCAGCATCTGGACGAACAGCACGGCCAGGATGAACGTCGTGCGGCCCTTGAACCGCCAGCGGCTGATCGCGAGCGCCGCGAGGAACGCGAACGCCAGGACTGCGACGACCGTCGTGATCGTGATGACGACGCTCATCTTGAGCGAGTTCGAGAAGCCGTCACCCGACATCGCGGCGCGGAAGTTCGCGAGCGTCGCGTGGACGGGGAGGAACTCCGGGGTCGTCGTGCGCAGCCATGCGTTCGGCGTGAACGCGGACAGCACCATCCAGTAGACCGGGAAGATCCAGGCGAGCGAGATGCCGATCGCGAGGAGGCTCAGCAGGATCTTGCCGATCTTGCGGCGCCGGGCGCCGGGGGCGTGCTGAGTGCGGGCGACGTCGCTCGCGTGCAGGTGGATCGACGGGGCGGTCGCGGTGCTCACAGCGCGTCCTCCTTCATGAGGCTGCGGACGTACGGCCAGCTGAGCACGACGGTGAGCGCGAGGACGAAGAGCGCGACTGCCGCCGCCCCGCCGAAGTCACCCTTGCCGATGCCCATCTGGTAGATGAAGTTGCCGAGAAGGTTCGTCTCGGAGACGGGCGCCCCGGACTGCTGCAGCAGGTTGATCTGCGCGAACACTCTCAGGTCCCAGATGATCTGCAGGAGCAGCACGATCGAGATCACCGGCCGGATCATCGGCAGCAGGATCCGCATCGTGATGTTCCAGGGGCCGGCGCCGTCGATGCGGGCGGCCTCGAGGACCTCGTCGGGGACCGACGTCAGGCCCGCGTAGATCGACAGTGCGACGAACGGCACCGACATCCACACGATGATGACCGTCGCGACGAAGAAGAAGCTCCACGGCTTGGCGAGCCATGAGAAGCCCTGGAAGAAGTCGAGGCCGATCGAGGTCAGGAACCAGTTGACGACACCGGTGCGGAAGTCGAACAGCCACTTGAAGACCGTGACGGCCGCGACCATCGGCATCGCCCAGGCGAGCAGGAGCGAGACCTGCAGGATGATCCGGACGACCTTGTTCACCGCGCGCATCAACAGCGCGAAGCCGAGTCCGAGGGCAACCGTGAGGAACGCGTTGACCAGGCAGAACGCGATCGAGCGGACCACGACGGCCCACAGGTCGGGGGCCGTGAAGACCCGGACGAAGTTGTCGAGCCCGACGAAGACGGCCGGCTGACCGAACTGCTGCTCGAGGCCGTACTGGCGCATCGAGTTGAGGATCTGCCAGTAGATCGGGTATCCGAGGCCCAGCAGCAGGATGACCACCGCGGGGATCAGGAGCAGGTACGGGCTGGCCTTGAAGGTGCGGCGCGAGGGCACGGGGACCTGCGCGGCGGGCCCGGCCGCGGGGGCCGGCGACCCGCTCGAGGGCACGCCAAGGGCGACGTTCTGGGACATGGGGGGGTTCTCTCTCCTGCGCTCGGCCGCAGCGGTGCGGCCGGGGCCCGTCCGCGGGGACCGTGCGGTCCCCGCGGACGGAGGGGGTCAGGATCCGGATCAGGACCCTGTCCGGCAGGATCCCCGGGTGCCGGGGGCGCGAGCGCCCCCGGCGTGGGTGACGGGGCGGGCGTCAGCCCGCTGCGCCACCGTTGAGCATCGGCGTGAGCTTGGCGTCGTACTCGGTCGCCAGCGCCGCCACGTCGCCGCCGTCGGCGATCTTCTGGAAGAGCTCCTCGTAGACGAAGGCGCCCTCGATGGCCGCCCAGCCCGGCGCGGCCGGGGTGAGCTTGGAGTTCGCAGCCGTCTCGATCGCGGTCTGCGCGAACTTGTCGTCGCCGAGCGAGCTCACGTAGTTCTTGTTCGCCGGGCCGAGACCGTTCTTGCCCAGCAGCTCCTGGAACTCCTGCGTGAACATGATGCGCAGCAGGTTCTCCGCGAGCTCCGGGTGCTCCGACTTCGCCGAGATGGCGAGGTTCGAGCCACCCGCGAACACCGGCGCGACGCCGCCGTCGACGCCCGGCAGGGCGAAGATGTCGAACTTGGTGTCGTCGGCCATGCCGTCGCGCACCTCGTCGCCGGCGTCGTTCGTCGTCATGTCACCGATCGACCAGCGGGCCCAGCCCGGCGCCATGATGGTCGCGGCGGCCGGCGGCTCGCCGTTGGTGCCGTCGTTCAGGAAGTCCCAGTACGCCACGTCGCGCTGCTCGGAGGGCAGGTTGGACGCCGTCTTGTAGATCTCCTGCCACTGCTCGAGACCCTTGATGGTGTTGGGGTCCGAGAGCGTCGAGGTCCAGGTGGTGCCGTCCACCGTCGCGAGCTCGCCGCCGTTGGCGAAGACCCACGAGATGCCGTTGCGCCAGTCCTGGCCGCCCATCGCGAAGCCCGACTGCGTGTCGGTCCGGAGCTTGGCGACCGACTCGCTGAACTCGGAGAGCGTCTTGGGCGCCTCGAGGCCGGCGGCCGTCCAGATGTCCTTGCGGTAGAACATGTAGCGCGAGCCGAAGTAGTAGGGCACCGCGTAGACCTTGCCGTCGACCGTGCCCGCGTCCACGAAGGACTGCAGCAGGTTCTCGCCGCCGAGCTCCTCGTAGATCGGGGTCAGGTCGCGGAACGCACCGACGGTCGTGAAGGTCGGCGACTGGGTGTTGCCGATCTCGACGACGTCGGGGGTGTTGGCGGCGTCGGGCAGCGCGGTCGTCAGCTTGGTGATGAGGTCGCCCCAGGAGACCTCCTCGATCTTGAGCGTCGAACCGGGGTTCTCGGCCGCGAACGTCGTCGTCAGGTAGTCACCGACGGCGGGGATCGTGTCGGGCGTCAGCCAGAGGGTGATCTCGGCGGCCTCAGGGGCGGCGGAGGTCTCACCGCCGGCCGTGGGCGTCTCCGACGGCGTGTCGTCGCCGCTGCACGCGGTGAGCGTGAGCGCCGCCACCACACCGAGGGCCGCGAAACGTAGGATCTTCACGTTGGGGTTCCTCCTGTGAGCGAGGCGAACGCCGGATGGCGGTCGCCGGGTGGTGCTTCGACCTGCAAGGGGGCGGCTCGGGGTCGTCACGTGACCCCGAGCTGCCCTGACAGGACCAGGACTGCCGCACCGGCCAGTACCCCGTCCTCGTCGAGCGAGCCCATCCGCATCGTCAGCTCGTGCCCGATGACGGGCATGGTCCGCGCGCGGATGGTGGTGAGCGCCGCTTCGAGCAAGGGGCCGTCCAGCAGCTCCGGCGGGCCGGAGAGCAGGACCTCCTCGAGGTCGAGCGTGCTGACGACGGGTGCCAGGCTGATGCCGAGCAACCGTCCGACCGACGCCAGGGCGGCGTCGGAGTCCTGGGGGTCGAGACCGGCGATGCGACGGCGCAGGGCCGGCACGCTCAGCACGGTCTCGAGGCAGCCCCTGCGTCCGCAGGCGCACGGGTAGGGCGTCTCGCCCGCGGTCTCGTCGTCGACGACCGTGACGTGGCCGATCTCGCCGGCCGCGTTGTGGCGGCCCGAGACGAGCGCGCCGTCCACGACGACGCCCGAGCCGACACCCTGGCCGACCGTCACGACGATCGCGCCCGAACCGGACGCGGTGCCGTACGTGAACTCGCCGAGCGCACGCGTGTTGGCGTCGTTCGCGACGTGCACCGGCACGCCGAGCCGCCGCTCGAACAGGGCGCTCAGCGGCAGGTCGGACCAGCCGAGGTTGGGGGCCGCGACGACGCGGCCGTCGGTGTCGATGACGCCGGGCGACGCGATGCCGACGCCGAGCACGGGATGCTGCGCGTCCGCGAGGAGCTGGCGGCACAGCGTCTCGAGCAGGTCGACCGCCGCGTCCCCCGTCACACCGTCGAGCGGCGCCTCGCGCCGCGAGACCACCTCCCCGACGAGCGAGACGACGGCACCCTGCATCCGCGTGTCGTCGGCGAGGTCGACGGCGACCACCTGGAACGACTCGGTGCGCATCGCGACGAACGTCGCCGGCTTGCCGACCTTGCCCTCGGCACGGATGCCGAGCTCCTCGACGAGGCCCTCGGCCATGAGGTCTGCCACGAGGCCCGAGACGGTCACCCGGGTCAGCGACGTGGAGCGCGCGATGTCGGCACGGGACGAGGCACCCTCGTGGAACAGGTGCGCCAGGACGAGCGAGCGGTTGTGCGCCCGAGCGTGCTCGGGCAGCGCCTTCGCCGTGGGCCGCAGGGCCCGGCGGGGTGCTCCGGCACGCATCGCGGCGGGGCTCGTCGTCGTGGTCACGTTTGTTAGTAGAACTTCCTTATTAATCAAAGTCAACCCCGATCTGTGACCGTGACCACATCGTGACCATCCGTTCACCCGGACGAATCGCGGCACCCGCGCATCCGCGCACCCGCACCGTCGGAAACGTCGTGCGAGCGCGACGCCGTACCTGTCACGATGCACGCCGTGAGCAGCGCCGACACGTCCACGCCCCCTGCCGACACACCCACCGCCCCCGCCGAGCCCGTCGGCGGGGCCCCCACCTGGGACCTCCTCGAGATCCCGACGGGGCCGGGCACGCCGTTCGACGACCCGCAGGTCGCCTGGGGCCAGGCGGGCCTCTCGGCGGTGCAGTGGGAGGTCGAGCAGGACTCGCGCGGGTACGTCGACCACTGGGCTCCGCTGCCCGTATGGGTCGGGATCCTGCGCGACGACTCCTACGAGCGGCGGGTGCTGCGGGTCGCCGTGCGCTCCGGCACCGGTCCCACCCCCACGGCGGACGACGTGATCGGCGCCGCCGTGACCTTCCTGCCCCGGCACGACAACACCCGCACGGCGTCGGTGTATGCACTCGTCCGACCGGCGGCGCGCGGTCACGGCCTGGGCGCCGCGCTGCTCGCGGACGGCGAGGCGATCGCCGCCCGCGAGGGCAGGACCACCGTCATCGCCCAGTCGGCCGCCGAGCCGGAGCCGCCCACGGGGCCTGGTGCCGTCGTGCCCTCGACCGGCAGCGGCCGGGTGGGCGCGACGACGCCCGCCGCGCGCCTGGCCCGGCGGCGCGGGTACACGCTCGAGCAGGTCGCCCGCTCGTCGTGCCTGCGCCTGCCCGTTCCCGACGAGACGTTCGCACGCCTCGACGCGCAGGTCACGGCCGCGCGTGACGCCGACGCGTACACAGTGCACACGTGGTGGCACACGGTCCCCGAGGAGTGGCACGAGCAGCTCGCGGTCCTGTTCGGCCGGATGTCCACCGACGCCCCCACGGGTGGGCTCGACGTCGACGAGGCGGCCTGGGACGCCGCGCGCGTACAGGCCCACCTCGCGGCGCACGACGATCAGCGCCAGATCCTGCTGTTCTCCGTCGCGGAGCACCGGTCGACCGGCACGCTCGCGGCGTTCACCATCCTGCAGCTGCCCGACTTCGAGAACATCCCGTTCGCGTTCCAGCAGGACACGCTCGTCCTGCGCGAGCACCGGGGCCGGCGGCTGGGCCTGCGGATCAAGCTCGCCAACCTGCGCGAGGCCGTCCGGCGCCGCCCGTACCTCGAGCGCGTGCACACCGTGAACGCCGACGAGAACGCGCCGATGCTCGCGATCAACGTCGCGATGGGCTTCGCGCCCGACGGCTCGATGGGGATCTGGCAGCGCCACCTGCCGCCCGGTGGTCCTGTGCAGCCGCCCGGCGGGTCGCACTAGGTTGGACCTCGGCCGCGCGCAGCGGCCCCGCCCGGCGCCGTCGTCGGGAACCACCGCGGAACCATCGCGGAACCATCGCTGAACGACCGCCGCCCCGGAGGGAACCACACGTGTCCACGCACCCGATCGACGCCACCACGACGAGCGCCTGGGAGGCGCTGTCCGAGCACGAGGCGGCGCTCACCCCCGACCTGCGCGGCTGGTTCGCCACCGATCCGGGCCGGGCCGAGCGCCTCACGCTGCAGCTCGCCGACCTGCACGTCGACCTGTCGAAGAACCTCGTGACCGACGAGACGCTCGCGCTGCTGGTGCAGCTCGCCGAGCAGACCGGCGTCGCCGATCGGCTCGCGGCCATGCTGCGCGGTGACCACATCAACGTGACCGAGGACCGCGCGGTCCTGCACACCGCGCTGCGGCGGCCGGCGGGGGCCTCCCCCGCGCTCGTCGTCGACGGGCAGGACGTGGACGGTGACGTCCAGGCGGAGCTCGCGAAGATGTCGGCGTTCGCGGACAAGGTGCGCTCGGGCGAGTGGACCGGCGTGACGGGCGAGCGCGTGCGCACGGTCGTGAACATCGGCATCGGCGGTTCCGACCTCGGCCCCGTGATGGTCTACGAGGCCCTCAAGCCGTACGTGCAGGACGGCCTGGAGGTGCGGTTCGTCTCCAACATCGACCCCGCCGACCTCGCCGAGAAGGTCAAGGACCTCGACCCGACGACGACGCTGTTCATCGTCGCGTCCAAGACCTTCGGGACGCTCGAGACGCTGACCAACGCCCGTCTGGCGCGCACGTGGCTGTGGGAGCGGCTCGTGGCCGCGGGCGCGATCGCGGACGACGACGACGCGCGCACCGCCGCCGTCGCGAAGCACTTCGTCGCGGTCTCGACCGCGCTGGACAAGGTCGCGGCGTTCGGCATCGACCCGACCAACGCGTTCGGGTTCTGGGACTGGGTCGGCGGCCGGTACTCGGTGGACTCGACGATCGGCACGTCCATCGCGATCGCGATCGGGCCGGACGGCTTCCGCGACTTCCTCGCGGGCTTCCACGCGGTCGACGAGCACGTCGCGACCACGCCGTTCGAGCGCAACGTGCCCGTCCTGATGGGCCTGCTCAACGTCTGGTACGTCAACTTCCTCGGCGCCCACACGCACGCCGTGCTGCCCTACGCGCAGTACCTGCACCGGTTCCCGGCGTACCTGCAGCAGCTCACGATGGAGTCGAACGGCAAGTCCGTGCGCTGGGACGGCACGCCGGTCACCACGCAGACGGGCGAGGTGTTCTGGGGCGAGCCCGGCACCAACGGGCAGCACGCGTTCTACCAGCTCATCCACCAGGGCACGCGCCTGATCCCGGCGGACTTCATCGCGGTCGCCAACCCCGCGCACCCGCTGCAGGACGGCGGCGTCGACGTGCACGGCCTGTTCCTGGCCAACTTCTTCGCGCAGACCAAGGCGCTCGCGTTCGGCAAGACGGCCGACGAGGTGCGCGCCGAGGGCACGGCCGAGGACATCGTCCCGGCCCGCGTCTTCACCGGGAACCGGCCGACGACGTCGATCCTCGCCGCCGCGCTCACGCCGTCCGTCGTCGGGCAGCTCATCGCGCTCTACGAGCACATCACGTTCGTCCAGGGCGCGGTGTGGGGCATCGACTCCTACGACCAGTGGGGGGTCGAGCTGGGCAAGAAGCTCGCGCTCGAGATCGCGCCCGCGGTCCAGGGCGACGCCGCCGCGCTCGCGGCGCAGGACCCCTCGACGCGGTCCCTCATCGCGACGTACCTGGAGCTGCGCTCCTGACAGCGCCCGGCCGATGACGCCGGCGGGTGCGGGCGCACGACCGCCCTCACCCGCCGGCGTCGGTCACGGTGCGACCAGCACCCGGCCCACTCCTCCCTTCTCGGCGTCGGACATCACGTGCGTCACGAACGAGTAGGTGCCCGCGGCCGGGAAGGTCAGCTCGACGAACCCGCCCTCGGCCGGTTGCAGGGCCAGCACCTGCGAACCGCCCGAACCGGTCGAGCCGCCGTCCCGCAGCGTGTAGTCGCCCTCGCGGAAGACGGTGTCGAACTGGCCGCCGACGACGTGGAACGCGCTCGGCCGGTTGGGACCGGCGTCGAGCACCCAGAACCGGACCCGCTCACCGGCGACCGCGGTCAACGGCCGGTCGCGGTACTGGTTCGCGTACCCGTTGAACACCACGAGGTCGGGGACCTCGCCGGCGACCTTTGCGGCGTCGACCTCGCCGCCCTGCGCCCCGAGGTACAGCTCGTGCTGGACGACCACGAACTGCCGATCGACCTCGGGCAGGCCGTCCGGTTCGATCACGACCGCACCGAGCATGCCGTTGGCGATGTGCACCGACATCGGCATCGTGGAGCAGTGGTACATCCAGATGCCCGAGCGCGTGGCGGTGAACCGGTAGGTCAGCGTCTCGCCCGGCGCGATGGTGCGCATGACGTCGTCGGGGGCGAGCGCGCCGGCGTGGAAGTCGATCGAGTGGCCGATCGAGCCGTCGTTGACCAGCGTCACGACGAACGTGTCCCCGACCCGGCCGTGCAGCACGGGCCCGGGCGCCTGCCCGCCGAACGTCCACAGCCGCTGCGTGACGCCGGGCGCGACCTCGCGCACCACCTCCTGCACCGTCAGCGTGATGCGGTGCGTCACGGGGCCGTCGTCCGCAGGCAGCGGGTCGAGCGCCGCGTCGCGTGCGACGAACGAGGCATCGGGCTCGGCCATGAGGTCCAGATCCTGCGCGGCCGAGGGCGTGCTCGCGTCCGTCGTCGGGTCCATGTGGTGCGCGTGCTCGTCTGCGGCCGTCGGGTCGGCGCTCGGGTCGGCGCTGGTAGCCGCGGCTGCCTCGACGGCGTCACCCGTCGCGACGATCTGGAGCGTCATGCCCATCAGCCGGTGACCCGCGACCGAGCACCAGGCGTCGAGGTCGGCGCCGACGACGCCGACGTCCACCTCCGCGACCTCGTCCGGCGCGAGACGCCCGGAGGTCGCGCCGGTCTCGACGACGAGGTCGTGCACGTCGGTGTCGGCGTTGGTCACCCGGATCACGAGCCGGTCGCCCGCGGGCACCTCGATGCGCGCGGGCGAGAACCGCATGTCCTGCGCCTGCACGTCGACGGTCGTCGTGCGACCCGTCGCCACGACCCCGTCGCTCGCGTCGGCCGTCGCGAGCCCGGCCGCGGCCGGGTCGGCGACCACTCCGAGCACGACGGCGAGCGCGAGCGCCCCGACGCCGACCGCGAGCGCGCCCGACGTCGCGGGTCGCCGGGTCGAGCTGGCGTCCGCGGGCACGGGCGTGCGACGAGCCCGGCCGGCGATCAGCACCGCGCGCACGGCGAGCACGAGGAACGCCGCCAACGCGCCGAGCACGACGAGCGAGACGACGACCCGCACCGTGCTCGGCACGGGCGCGCAGAACAGCAGCAACCCGCCGTTGACGAGCACGAGCCGCACGACGGCCCCGCGGTCGAGCTCGGCCGCCGTGCGTCGCGAGACCGCCGGTCCGCCGCCGAGCACGACCGGCAGCAGGTGGCACAACGAGGCGACCAGCACCTGTGCCGCGAAGCCGACCGCGAACGGCGCGACGAGCCCGCGCACCCGGTCCGCGGCGACGTCCCAGCCCGGTGCGGCGGCGACCACGGCACCGAACGCGAGCACCGAGCCGACGAACCACGTGAGCGACGCCGCGAGCGCGGCCGGCGCGTACACCGGCGGGACGTGGACCGGTGCGGTCCGCGGCACGAAGTCGCGTGCGGCGTTCGCGGCCACGACGGGGGCGGCCGCCCGGCGCTGACGCCACATCGAGGCGCCGACGAGGGCCGCACCCCCGGCGATCACGACGCAGCCGACGGGCACGAGAGCGCGCAGGCCCGTCGCGACGGCGACGACGATCACACCGAGCCCGGCCAGCACCACGAGCAACGACCGGCGCCCCGCTGCCTCGTCGGACGGCTCGATGCGCGCGTGCTGCACCGTGGGCCACAGCACCTGCAGCGTGCCGAGCACGGTCGTCGCGACCCAGCCGACGAGCGTGATCACGACGTGCGCGACGTACAGGCGCCCGTGCAGCTCGTCGCCCATCGTGCCGCGCGCGAGGACCACGCCGCAGGCCACGCCCACGGGAAGCAGCGCACCCGCGACCACGTACCACCGCGCGAGCGGTGCGAACCGGGTCGGGAAGCCGCCGCGCAGCTGACGTCCGATGACGACGGCCTGCGTGCCGGCGACCGCGGCGACGAGGACCGCACCGGCCACGACGAGCCCGAGGTTCGGCACCGTGAGACCTGCGACGACGAGCAGCGCACCGGCCGTATGCGCGCCGATCCGCACCGTGAGCCCGCGCGGGCCACCCGGCGCCGGCCGGCGCAGCAGCGTGTCGGCGAAGTGCTGGCTCCACAGCAGGATGGCGGTGCTCACGGCGCCCAGCAGCAGCACGTGCACCATGAGCCACTGAGCCGCAGGGATCCAGCGATGGGCGATGGTCAACGCCACGGCGCCCGCGAGCCAGGCCAGTACGAGCGAGTTGGCCCGCAGGTGCCACGTCGCGCGCGTCATGCCGGGACCTGCGCGCTCGCCACGTCGGGCACGGCGGCCGTGCGGGCCCGCGCAGGCGGGCGGGCCGGTGCGGGCGGGCGGGCCGGTGCAGGCGTGCGGGCCGGTGCGCCCCGCAGCGCGCTCGACGCCGCGACGACGACGAACGCCAGCACGGCGACGATGTTGCCGACTCCGCCGGCTCGCACGGCCCAGGCCTGATCGTGGGCGTCACCCACCAGCAGCCGCAGCACGAGCGTCGCGTGGAGCAGCGCGAGTGGGACGTACATGACCGGCCGGTACGGCAGGGGGCGGCGCAGCACCGCCGGCAGGATCACGGGCGCGTGCGCCATGACCATCGACATGACGAAGCCGAGGAAGACGGCGTGCAGCACCGCGTCGTACCGCACGCCGCCGGTCGCCGGCCCTCCGACCAGCCAGATCGCTCCCGCGACGGCGAGCCAGGCGAACGACGCGAGCATGGCGACGGCCATGAACCGCGGCAGCCCGCGGCCCCGAACGGTCCGCCGGGCGACGTCGAACCGCACGAGCACGGCGACGAGCCCGACGAGCGCCGCGCCGACGAGGGCGGTGCCCGGCGCGGGCCACAGCAGCGCCGCCGCTGCGCCGCCGACGAGCCCGAGCGACGCCGCGACCAGGCCGCGTTCGGCCACGGGCGGAACAGGCGTGATCCGCATGAGCTCGAGCCGCTCACCGGCGATCGTCAGGACGAGGAACGCGACGAGCCAGGGTGCCAGCGCGGGGACGGGGACGCCCGCCGCCCACAGTGCTGCCGCCCCGAGCGCCGCGAGCGCACCGAGGCCCTGCACCGCGATCGCGGCGTCGGCCCGTCGCCGCCAGGCCGCGACGTACAGCGCGACGAGCACGCCCGCCCCGACGATCTGGCACACCTGGCCCGCGGCGAGCGGCGCCGACGAGACGAGCAGCAGCGCGCCGAGCCCGAGCAGCCCGGGCGCGGCCCAGGCCCACGGCCTCGCGCGCTCCCCCGCACCCGCGGGCGCCAGCGCGACGGCGCGCTCGAGCGCGACGAGCGTCCCGACGAAACCGAGCACCATCAACGGCCCGTGCACGACGGGGAGCCGCTCGGTGCTCACCGGCGCGGGCAGACCCAGCAGCAGCAACGCCGAGTCGAGCCCGGCGAGCATCGCCAGACCCGCCGGGAGCAGGAGGGCGATGCGCAGCGGCGGCGTGCGCCTGGACGGCTTTTCCACGGAATCACCGTATAAATCGGCGCGCTGCGCACGTGGGACGGAGGTCCCTGGCCAGCGATGGTCTGCGGGCGGCGACCTCCACGTCCATCGTCGGCAGGCCGGCGGACCAGCAGTAGGCCGGACCCTGCGGGAGCTCACCACCGACACGCGCCGCACGATCGGGACGTCGGCCCTGTGCGCTCGTTGTGCGACGTCGGATACTGCAGGGATGAGTCCCCCACGACGCAGCCACGCCGAGCGCACGCTCGCGTCCGCGAGCCGCGTCGACCTGCTCCATCTGCTGCAGCGGGGTGGCAGCCACACGGTCAACGAGCTCTCGGCTGCGACCGGGCTGCACGAGAACACGACACGCGAGCACCTGGCCCGGCTCGTCGCCGACGGGTACGCGGTGCGCGCCCCCGAGCGCCGGGCGGTGCGCGGCCGGCCACGGATGCTCTACCGGGCGTCGACCGCGGACGACGCGCGCGTCGACCCCGTTGCCGTCGGTCGGCTCGAGGAGTCGATCGCGCAGGTCGCCCTGACCCGCGTCCTGCTGGACGGTTTCGGCCGGGACCTCGGCTCCACCAGCGACGCGGCGCGCGAGGCCGGCCACGCCCTGACAGGTCCGGGCGGTCAGCTCGAGCCCCACATCGAGCAGACGGTGCCCGTCGACGCGAGCGCGACCGACCGCGAGGCACGCCAGCTCGACGCGCTCGAGGCGCACCTCGACCGCCTCGGCTTCGACCCGGAGCGTCGCGACGGCGCGCTGCGCATCGACCTGTGGCGCTGCCCGTTCCTCGAGCTCGCGCGCGAGCGCCCGGAGGTGGTGTGCAGCGTGCACCTCGGGCTTGTGTCGGGCGTGCTCGAGACCGCGGGCGGGCCGATCGCCGCGCACGCGCTGCGCCCGTTCGTCGGACGTGAGCACTGCGTGCTGGAGCTGCGCCGCGACACCGCGGACGCCTGACTGGGCCTTTCGGCCTTTTTTCACGGTCCTCGCCGTGGCATATGGTACGACGAGCGGTGATCCTGTGAGGAACACCCCGAGCCAGGAGGTCTCATGACCGCGCAGCACATCGACATCACGAACGCGCCGGCGCCGGCCGCGCACACCTGCGGTTGCGGCGGCCACGACGAGCCCGAGCCCGTGCTCGACGTGCGACCGATCCCGCACGCCATCCGGCACGCGACGGTCTTCGGCGCGTTCGACGCGATCGCCCCGGGCGGTTCCCTCGTCATCATCGCGCCGCACCTGCCGCGTCCGCTGCTCGCGCAGCTCGCCGAGCGCGCGCCGATCGAGACAGAGGTCCTCGTCGACGGCCCCGACGCCTGGACCGTGCGCATCACGCGAACCGCCGGCTGACCCGCCACCCCAGCCGGGGTGTGCCACCCTGGGCGCGTGGACGGGGTGCGGGCACGGGTCGACGCGTGGTGCTGGGCGATCCGGCTGTTCCCGACGAGGACCGCGGCGGGCGCCGCCTGCCGCGCCGGGCACGTGCGGGTCAACGGCGAACGGGCCAAACCCGCGACGATCGTCGTGCCGGGTGACGAGGTGCACGTGCGGGGCGGTGCGCGCGAGCGGATCGTGATCGTGCAGCGCACCATCGTCAAGCGGGTCTCCGCGGAGGCCGCCGCGACCTGCTACCTCGACCGGTCCCCCGTCGTCCCGCCCAAGGAGCAGGTCGCGCTCGCCGGCTCGCGCGAGCGCGGCGCGGGCCGTCCGACCAAACGCGACCGCCGCATGATCGAGCGCCTGCGCGGGCACTGAGGTCGCGCAGGCGAGTCGGTTGGCAGACCGGCGAGAGCCAGCCAGACTGGTCCCGGCCGCGGGAACGCGCGCCGGCCGGACCCCGACCCACACCAGGAGCAGGACATGAGCGAACCCGTGCAGCACCGCGACGAGGACCTGTCCGCCTCCGCCTCACGTGCCGTGATGGTGTTCTTCGCGTTCGTGCTCTTCGCACTCGGGCTCGGCGCGTTCGCCATCTCGTTCGACGTCGTCGAGGCCGCCCGGCCGTGGGTCTTCTTCGGCGGCATCGTGGCGATCTCGCTCGCGTTCGCGATCCCGACGACGATCGTCCCGGCCCTCGAGGACCGCTGACGCCGCGGCGGTCGACGTGAGAGGACCCGGGCGGATCGCAGGGGTGACCTTCGTCTCACGAATGCCCTGACGGGGGCTCCTACGGTCGGCGGTGAGAGCAGTTTCACCGTTGCACCGCCCGGACCTTCCTTGGGGATCTCGTGGACACCGTCGACCACACGTCACACCGCCGTCACCGCCGGGCTCGCGCCCTCGCGTTGCTCGTCCCGCTCCTCGCCGTGCTGGCGGGTTGCAGCGAGTCGACCGGCGCGACCGAGAACTCCGGGCACGGCGGCGAGGCCAGCCTGGTGCTGCCCGACCTGAGCTCGGTCACCGTGCTCGGCGGCATGTCCGGCACGGTGCTGCTGGCGCTCGGGCTGGTCATCTGCGCCGCGGGCCTCGCGTTCGGCGTCGCGACGTACCTGCAGATGCGCAAGCTCGAGGTGCACTCCTCGATGCGCGAGATCTCCGAGCTCATCTACTCGACCTGCAAGGCGTACCTCACGCAGCAGGGCAAGTTCCTGATGGTGCTGTGGGCGTTCATCGCCGCGGTGATCGTCGTCTACTACAAGGTGCTCGTGGAGTTCGCGTGGGGCAAGGTCGCGATCGTCATCGCGTTCTCGCTCATCGGCATGGCCGGCTCGTACTCGGTCGCGTGGTTCGGCATCCGCGTGAACACGCTGGCCAACAGCCGCGTGGCGTTCGCGAGCCTGCGCGGCAAGCCCCTGCCGCTGCACCGCATCCCGTTGAAGTCGGGCATGAGCATCGGCATGGTGCTCATCAGCCTCGAGCTCACGATGATGCTGCTCATCCTGCTCGTGCTCCCCCGCGACATCGCGGGCGCGTGCTTCATCGGCTTCGCGATCGGCGAGTCCCTCGGGGCGAGCGCGCTGCGCATCGCGGGCGGCATCTTCACCAAGATCGCGGACATCGGCTCCGACCTGATGAAGATCGCGTTCAAGATCAAGGAGGACGACGCCCGCAACCCCGGCGTGATCGCCGACTGCACGGGCGACAACGCGGGCGACTCGGTGGGCCCGTCGGCCGACGGCTTCGAGACCTACGGCGTCACGGGCGTCGCGCTGGTGACCTTCGTGCTCCTCGCCGTGCCCGATCCGGCCGTGCAGGCCTCGCTGCTGGTCTGGATCTTCGTCGTGCGCGCGGTCATGATCGTCGCCTCGGCGGCGTCGTACCTGCTCAACGACGCGTACACCACCTACCGCTACCGCAACGCGGACCGGATGAACTTCGAGACCCCGCTCTCGAGCCTGGTCTGGCTGACGTCCGCCGCGTGCATCGTCGCGACGTTCATCACCACCTGGTTCGTGCTGTCCGAGTCCGGCGCGAGCGGGCACTGGTGGCAGCTCGCGATCATCGTCTCGTGCGGCACCGTCGCCGGCGCGCTCATCCCCGAGCTCGTCAAGGTGTTCACCTCGACGTCCTCCAAGCACGTACGCGAGGTCGTCAAGGGCTCGCGTGCGGGTGGTCCGTCGCTCAACATCCTGTCCGGCCTGGTCGCGGGCAACTTCTCGGCGTACTGGCTGGGCATGACGATCGTCGGCCTCATGGGCGGCGCGTTCCTCATGAGCGAGCAGGGCCTGGACGAGCTCATGGCCGCGCCCGCGGTCTTCGCGTTCGGTCTTGTCGCGTTCGGCTTCCTCGGTATGGGCCCGGTGACGATCGCGGTCGACTCCTACGGACCCGTGACCGACAACGCCCAGAGCGTCTACGAGCTCTCCCAGATCGAGGACATCGACGGGATCGACGAGGAGCTGCTCGAGGAGTACGGCTTCGAGCCCACCTGGGACAAGGCCAAGCTCATGCTCGAGGAGAACGACGGCGCCGGCAACACGTTCAAGGCGACCGCCAAGCCCGTCCTCATCGGCACGGCCGTCGTCGGCGCCACCACGATGATCTTCTCGATCATCATGGGCCTGACCGCCGGTCTGACCGAGGGCATCGAGAACCTCTCGCTCATGCACCCGCCGTTCCTGCTCGGCCTGATCACCGGCGGTGCCGTGATCTTCTGGTTCACGGGTGCGTCGATCCAGGCGGTCACGACCGGCGCCTACCGGGCGGTCGAGTTCATCCGGGACACGATCCGGCTCGACGGCGTCACGAAGGCCTCCGAGGCGGACTCGCGTCGCGTCGTCGAGATCTGCACGCAGTACGCGCAGCAGGGCATGCTCACGATGTTCCTGGGCGTGTTCTTCGCGACCCTCGCGTTCGCCTTCGTCGAGCCGTACTTCTTCATCGGCTACCTCGTCTCGATCGCGACGTTCGGCCTCTACCAGGCGATCTTCATGGCCAACGCGGGCGGGGCGTGGGACAACGCGAAGAAGATCGTCGAGACCGATCTGCACGCCAAGGGCACCGCACTGCACGACGCGACGATCGTGGGCGACACCGTCGGCGACCCGTACAAGGACACGTCGTCGGTCGCGCTCAACCCGGTCATCAAGTTCACGACGTTGTTCGGGCTGCTCGCGGTCGACCTCGCGGTCTCGCTCACCGACGACGGTCGCGGCACGCTCGTGCACCTGCTGGCGGCGGCGTTCTTCCTCACCTCGACCGTGTTCGTCTGGCGCTCGTTCTACCGGATGCGGATCACGACTCCGCTGGAGGACCCGGGCGACGCCCCGCTCGTCCCCCAGCCCGCGACGGCCCCGGACGACGTCGTCGCCGACGCATCGACCTCGACCGCCACCACCCCGAACTCGTCCGACGAGGTCGCGTCGGCCGGCAGGAGCTGATGATGAAGATCGCCGTGCGGTGCAGCCAGGCCTTCGTCGACGGGCAGGGACACGTCGCGGGGCACGACGCCGGCGCGACCCTGGTGCGGCGCCTGCTGCGGGTGTTCCCCGGCTCGGTCCTCGTCGGACCCGAACCGCTGCGGGCCGACGGCTTCGAGGTGCTCCCGCTCGAGCTCGTCGACGTCACGGACACCGTCGTGGTGAACATGGACGTGATCGACTCGTGCGACGTGTGGCGGACGCTCGCCGTGGGTCAGCGCGAGCCGCGGATCATGAACTTCGTGTGGTGGAACACGTCGCAGTTCCGGCACACGGTCGAACGCGCGTCGCTCGCGATGTCCTGTGCGCTGTTCCCCACGTTCTCCAACTCGGAGCGCACGGCGACCGAGGTCCGCGAGATCGTCGGCGCGCACGTGTCCCAGGTGCTCGCCGAGAAGGCCCGCGCCGGCTGGGTCAACCTCGGCATCCGGCTCGAGCACGTCCGGCCGCGCATGGAGCCCGCCGTCCCGGTGGTCCTGTACCCCGCGATCTACGTCTCCGAGCGCAAGCAGCCCAAGCTCTTCCTCGACGTCGTCGACCGCGTCGCCCGGCGCACGCCGCTCAAGGTCGAGGCGCGTCTGCACGAGACGCACCTGGTCTCCGAGCCCGCGATGAAGCTCTCGCAGCGCGAGTGGGCGTGGGTCGGTCCGCTGACCGCGAGCCGGGACGACTACTGGGAGGCGCTCGCGCACACCACGGCGTTCCTCGCGACGTCGACCGAGGAGTCCTACGGGCTCGAGTACGTCGAGGCGATGGTGGCCGGCGCGATCGGCATCTTCCCCGACCTGCCGTGGGCGCACGCGCTGCTCCCGGCGCACTACCCGTACTTCTTCCGCACGGCCGCCCAGGCCGAGGAGCTGCTGCACCGCGCGCTCACGCAGACCGCCGACTGCCGCGCCGAGCTCGACGTCGCCGCGGGCGGCAGCTTCGCCGGCTGGCTGCGCGACCGCCACGACGACGACGCGTTCGACCGGACGATCACCGCGCAGGTCGCGGCCTGGTTCGGCTGACGGGACCGGGCCCGGACGCTCAGTCGGGCGTCGTCGGGTACGGGACCGCCACCACCGTGACGAGCCCGTCGAGCCCGACGAAGTCGCCCGGGTTGGTGGTGTAGAGCGGCAACGACTCGACCGCGGCGCTGGCCGCGATCATCAGGTCGGTCGCGCGCCGTCGGGGTGTGCGACCGGAGGCCAGCACCGCGGCGCTCATCCGGCCGAACACGCGGGCCGCCTGTGCCCCGAACGGCACCGGGTCGAACTCGTGCTCGACCTGCTGGAGCAACGCGGTCCGGGCCGCGCGCTCGGCGCGGGCTGCGGCGTCGTCGCCCGACACCATGTGCACGCCCGCGGAGAGCTCCGCCAGCGTGACGGCGCTGATGGTCAGCTCGTCCGGCAGGTGCTCGGCCGTGATCCGTCGACGCAGGATGAGGATGTTGGTGTCCACGAGCCCGCGTCGGGCCTCAGCGGGCATAGGGGTCGTCGAGGTCGAACGCCTCGCCCTGCTCGGCACGGAACCTCACGAGGTCGACATGTGGCGCCGTCCGTGAGGCGGCCGCGAAGTCGTGCCGTGCGACGAACCGCCTCACGTGCCGCGGCGCCAGCTCGGCGATCTCCCGCCCGTCACGCGTGACGGTGAACGTCTCGCCATGCTCCACGGCGTCCATGATCTCCCGCGACCGGGTCCGCAGGTCGCGCTGGTTGATCTGCCGGGTTGCCATACGGTCGAAGGTAGCACCGAGTGCTACGCGGTAGCACGTGCGCGTCGCGCGCGAGCTGTGCGCTGGGCGAGAATGTCGGCAGCCCACCCGAGGAGCAGCCGTGACCGAACGCATGAACGTCGAGTCCTTCAACCTGGACCACCGGAGTGTCGCCGCGCCGTACGTGCGCCTCGCGGACACCAAGACGCTGCCGGCTGGTGACGTCGTCGAGAAGTACGACGTGCGGTTCACGCAGCCGAACGTCGCGCACCTCGGGATGCCGACGGTGCACTCCCTCGAGCACCTGTTCGCGGAGCACTCGCGCAACCACAGCGACCGCGTGATCGACTTCTCCCCCATGGGCTGCCAGACGGGCTTCTACCTGACGCTGGCCGGCACGTGGGCGTACGACGACGTGCTCGACCTCGTCGAGGCCACGCTGCGCGACGTGCTCACGGCCGACGAGGTGCCGGCGGCGAACGAGATCCAGTGCGGCTGGGGCGCGAACCACACGCTCACGGGCGCGCAGGACGCCGCACGGGAGTTCCTGGCGCAGCGCGCGACGTGGTCGCAGGTGACGGCCGACCAGGTCGCGAGCGGCGCCGGCGCATGAGTGGGCGGTACGCCGCACCCGACGAGCCGCTCGACGCGATCGTCGTCGTCGCGATGCCGGCCGAGGAGGCGCCCTTCCTCGCACGCGCCGTCGAGACGAAGGAGGTCGCGCTCCGGGGCGGGGCCGGCGCGCACCTGCTGCGCCTGCCGGCCGCCCGGGTGCTACTCGTGCGCGCGGGGATCGGCCTGGTCAACGCCGCGTCGGCGGCGTCGGTCGCACTCGCGCGCTTCCCCCCCGCGGCGCTGATCAGCGCGGGCAGTGCGGGCGGCCTGGGTGTCGGGGTGCGGGTCGGCGACGTGGTCGTCGGCACCGACCACGTGCTGGCCGGCGCGGACGCGACCGCGTTCGGCTACGAGCGCGGTCAGGTCCCCGGCATGCCCGTGCGCTACCGGGCCGACGAGACGTTGCGGCAGGCCGCCATGGCCGCGGCGGCCGGGCTCGCCTGGCCCGCGCAGCCGCCGGTGCGCGCGGTGACCGGCGCGGTGGCCTCGGCTGACGTGTTCGTCGACGACGCCCTCGTCGACGCGCTGCGTGCGACGTTCCCGGACGCGTCGGCCGCGGACATGGAGTCCGCGGCGCTCGCGCAGGTCGCGCACCTGTTCGGGGTGCCGTTCGCGTCGGTCCGCGCGATCAGCGACCTCTGCAGCCCGGTCGAGGCCGGCGAGTTCGCGACGCACGTCGACGACGCCGCCGACCGGTCCGCGGCGGTCGTCGACGCGATGCTGACCGCCATCCGGGCCACGTCCGCCTGACGCGCGCACCGGGTTCTCCCCCTGTCCTCGCGGGGCGTGCGGTGCCATGCTGCACGAGGCGTCCCGCACACGCGGGGCCAGGCGCGAGGAGTCACGATGGGCCTGTACGTGCGGCTCGAGAGCATCAAGGGCGCCGGGACCTCGCGCGGTCACGAGGGCTGGGTCGACGCGTCGAGCGTGTCGTGGTCGCTCGCGTCGAGCACGACGACGATGCCCACGCCCGGCGGCGGGGCCGGCAAGGTCACGGCCCAGGCCGTCCAGCTCTCGGCACCCGTCGGCCCGCACTCGCCGCTCGTGCTCCTCGCGTGCGTCAGGGGCACGCACCTGAAGTCGGTGACGATCGAGCACACGGTGGCTTCCCCGCGTGAGGAGCACGTCGACCAGCGCTGGGAGCTGAGCGCGGTGACCGTCGTCGACTACGCGACCGGCGCGACGCCCGAGAGCATCGGCCAGGACTCGTTCGGCCTGCTGTTCGGCAAGCTCGTCTACACGACGATCGCGCAGAAGCGCGACGGGAGCGCCGCCGCGCCGATCTCGGTCACGTGGGAGCCGACCTCGGGTCGCACCGCCTGACGCCGCCTCACCCGACGAACCAGGGGAAACCCGGTATCGAGGGCTGCGAGCGGATCCTCCTTCTCGTCGTGCACGACGGACGTGCGCGACAGGAGGCACATCATGGGCGCGACCTTCGGGGTCGAGGCCATCCGCCACTTCGGGAACGCCAGGGCCAACGGCGTCTCGAGCGCGGCCGACCTCACCTACACCTTCAACCGCAGCAACGGCTTCGACTCCGAGCTGCGCTCCGCGGGACACACCCGCGCGTTCTACTGGTCCGAGCAGAACGTCTGGGAGAACGACCTCCAGGACACCAGCGGCGGCGGTGACGACCGCACGTGGGCCGACAACGTCGACCTGTTCTGGATCGAGACGCACGGCAACCACGAGGCCGACGGCCAGGCGCGGTTGCTGTACGACATCCCGCGCGACCAGTGGCGGACGTGGTCCGGCCAGTGGCAGCTCGGCGAGGACTGGAACGCCGAGTGGATCATGGCCTACTCCTGCGACACCGCGCCGCTCGGCACCCTCACCGGGCTGTGGAACATCTTCGCCAGGCTCCACCTGTACTGCGGCGCCTGGGACAACATGTGGGACGGCATCACGACCGACGAGTGCGGCTCGGACGTGGCCGACGACCTGACCGACGGCGACCGGGTCAGCGACGCCTGGATCGACGGCGTGTCCGACTGGTGGGTGGACAACCACCCCGTCGTCGTGGGCCCCGCGACGAGCACGACGTGGAACGGCGGCAGCGTGATCTGGCCGCTCAGCCCGCACAACATCGACCACCTGTGGGGCGAGGGCTCCGTCTCCGCCGACCTCGCACCCGCCCAGCAGGGCTGCCTGCTGTGGCGATGGGCCGAGGGCTGACGGGCCGTCGACGAGCACGGTTCCGCACACACGACGACGACAAGGAGCACGACCATGACCTCCATCGAGGAGATCACCGAACGGCTGGTCCGGTTGGCGGGCGACGTCCCGCGCGCCGGTGAGGTGCTGGAGCTGACGAGCCTGCCCGCCGAGCAGGCCGTCAAGCGCAACCAGAAGCTCATCAAGACGTACGCCAAGGTCACGGGCATCCGCCTGGACGTCGCGAAGGCGACGCGCCTGGGCGAGCGCACGACCTACCAGGGCGAGGACGGCGGCCGCGCGGTCACGTTCCACGCCTCCGGCGCGCTCGTGGTGCGGTCCGGCATCGCACCGCTCGAGGACCTGTTCGACGGCTCGCCGCCCGACGACGCGCTCGTCAAAGCGGTCCTGACCGCGGCCGAGCCCCTGCGGTTCGCGAGCCTCGTCGACCCGTCGCAGGACGCCCTGGACTTCGAGCGGCTCTGGAAGCTCAAGGCCGCGGGCGGCGACCGCAAGGGCCGACGCAGCGAACCCGTGACCACGCGCGCGATCGGTGCGTTCCGGCACACCGTGCGGGGCCTGCCGGTGCTGGGCCGGGCCTCGGCCCACGTCGAGGTCACCGGCAGCGGCCAGGTCTCCGGCCTGTCCCTGTCGCTGCGCCGGTTCGCTGGCGACGGTTCCGGCGACGTGCTCGCCAAGACGCGCATCCGCGGGACCGAGGAGGCCGCCACGGATGCGGTGACCCGCCTGGTCAAGGCGCTCGGCGGCAAGCTCGGCGACGTCGAGGTCGACCCGCAGATGTTCGCCTTCGGGTACCTCAGCCTGGGTCGTCGGCGCGCGCAGTCGCTGCTCGCGCCGATGTTCGTCGCCGCACTCGCGGTGGACGGCGGACGCGAGCAGGAGAGGTCCGCGCACGTCATCGCCGTACCCGGCACGCCGGACAAGTTCCTGCGCCTGCCGAGCGGCGTGCGGCCGGTCGCGACCGTACGCGCCGCGTGACCCCACGACGAGGGACGGGCCGGGGCTCCGGTCCGTCCCTCGTCGTCGATCGTGGTCAGCCGCCCGGCGTCAGGACCTTGAGGTCGACGCAGTCCCGGACCGGGCGGGCTGCTAGTCGTGCCGGCGGGCGAGCGCCGCTGCGATCTCGGGGTCGTCGAGCTGACGGAGCCACTCGACGAGGTCCGGGTACGTCGACGGGTTCTCGGCGAGGTGGACACGGAGCTCGGGGGCCTGCGCGGCGATCGTCGCCAGGTCGGCGAGCTCGGTACGCGGGTCCGCCGCCTGCTCGGCCGTCCAGCCGTGGGACGGCGTCGCCGGCGTCGGCTCGGTCACGGGTGCGTTCGATGCGACAGGGTGCTCGACGGCCTCGACGGTCTCGACGCTCGTGGCGTGCTCGTCGGAGGTCGCGGCGTCGTCGGGCGTACCGCTCTCGTCGCGGGTGCTGCTGTCGTCGGGAGTGCTGCTCTCGTCTGGCGTCGCGGCCTCGTCGGGAGTGCTGCTCTCGTCGGGCGTCGCGGTCTCGTCGGGCGTACCGGTCTCGTCGGGCGCGGTCGAGGCTGCGGACTCGTCGAGCGAGGGGTGCTCGTCGGATGCGGGCGCGGCGCCACCGACGGCGTCCTCGTCGACCGCGAGGCTCTCGTCCGTGAGAGCCCCGGGATCGGTCGCAGTCGTCCCCACGAACGATGCCGGCGCCGAGGCCACGGGCACTGCGGCCACTGGCACTGCGGGCGCGGGCGCTGCGGGCGCGGCGGCCGGCTGCGGGCGCGGACCGCTGGCAGCGCGGCGTGCGAGCACGTCGAGCTGACGGATCTCGCGCGGGACGAGCAGCACGACGAGCACGAGCAGGGGCAGGCCGATCGAGATGAGCAGCTCGGGCAGCGACACCGACATGCGCTCCAGGTAGCCGTTCGGCAGGCCCCAGCGGCTGATACCCGCCGAGACGAGGCCCAGCACCGCCACGACGACGGTCACGACGAGCGCGAACGGCCGCCCGGCGACGGGTGCGATCCTCACCTGCGCCTGCGCGACCAGCGCGCCGACGGCGACGAACGCCAGCAGCACGAACTGGACGATCAGACCCATGTCGACCCCGGAACCGCCCTGGTCCACGGGCGCGACAGCGTTCGCCACGAGGCTGAGCAGCACCGACAACGCGCCGGCACCCGCGACGACCGCGATCGACACCCACGCGGCGGACGCGGTGCGGAACCACTGCGCGACCCGCGGCCGCACGGGCGTGAGGATCCCGGCGGTGGCGGCGCCGACCGCGAGCGCCCCCGCGGCCGGGAGCAGCACGACCGCCCCGTTGCCCAGCATCGTCGACAGCGAGGTGTGGACCAGGCCGGACGCGCGCCCGACGATCGCGTCGTGGGCGACGAGGTAGAGCACCGCGGTCGCGCCGACGGCGACGAGCACCCAACGCCAGGGCTGCGAGCGGCGCACGGTGGCCACGACCGGGACGATCGCGACGGCGCCGAGGAGCACCAGGCCCAGGAGCCAGTTCAGCACGCTCCACCACGAGCTCGGGAAGTCCCACAGGTCCCCGAGCCGGCGCACGAGGAAGACGAGGCCGACGAGCTGGAGCACGGCGGCGAGCGCGCCCAGGCTGATCAGCGCGATCCGCACGGCCCGGCCCAGCAGGGCGGCCGTCGCGGCGTCGGCCAGCTCGACCGCACGGGGGGCGACCGCGAGCGCGACACCCGCCAGCCCGATGCCGATGGCCGGTCCCAGCCCGCCACGCACGTCGCTCGGCGCGGTCAGCGTCGCGGTCGCGTCGAGCACCAGGTACACGGCCACGACCAGCACGTACGGCAGGTTGAGCAGCGCTCGCAGCACGATCGACCGCCGGTCGGACATGGCGGGGAACACCCCTGCGCGCACCAGGTAGAACGCGGCCAGGGACAGGATCGAGATCACCGTGACGACGACGACGTCGATCCGGTCGGTCGTCGCCTCGCCGAACCGCCAGCCCTGCGAGAAGGACAGGCACAGCAGCAGGAACGCGACGCCGTCGGTGATGAAGTCGCGGGCCGGGACGCCCGCGAACGGGTTGCCGCCGCCGGGCGCGTTCAGGCCGTACCAGCCGGCGTCGGTCGGTTCGCTGGCGGCAGACCCGTTGCCGGCCGGCGTCGCGCCGGTCGTCGAGCCCTGGTTCGGCGTGCTCATCGTCGTGACCCCTTCGTCGGCGCCCGGTCTCCGCCGGGACGCATCCGTGCGCGAGCGTAGTCCGGTCCGCCCACCAGGGCAGGGACCGACCGGCCGTCGAACCTCGCCGTCGGCTCGCTGCCGACGGCGGTCCTCAGCCGAGGTCGGCCACAGGGGCCACGGCCGGGTGCACCGCGTCACGCACCCAGGCCGCCAGGCTCGTCGTCGGCGGACGCAGGATCACGGTCTCGACCCCGAGCGCCCGGTACGTCGCCATCTCGTCGACGAACCCCGCGACGTCGCCCGTGAGCAGCTGCGCGCCGCCGTGCAGGACCGTGATCCGGACGGTCGCGAGGTCGCGACCGGCGTCGTCGCAGTGTCCGCGCAGCACGTCGATCTTGTGCGCGACCTCGTCGGGTGTGCTCGCGAACAGGTTGCACGCGTCCGCGTACTGCGCGACGAGCCGCAGCGTCTTGCGCTCGCCCGACCCGCCGACCATGATCTGCGGCCGCACGAGCGGCTGCGGCCGGCACAGCGTCTCCGCGAGCCGGTAGTGGCGTCCCTCGTACGGCCCGTCGTTCGTCGGGTCCCACATCTGACCGCAGATCTGCAGGGTCTCCTCGAGCCGCTCGAACCGCTCCGCGAGCGGCGGGTACGGCACGCCCAGCGCCAGGTGCTCGCGCTCGTACCAGGCCGCGCCGAGCCCGGCCACGGCGCGGCCCCCGGAGAGCACGTCGAGGGTCGCGACGATCTTCGCGAGCAGCCCCGGGTACCGGTACGTCACGCCCGTGACCAGCACGCCGAGCTCGACGTTCTCCGTGACGCCGGCGAGGTAGCCGAGCGTCGTGTACGCCTCGAGCATCGGGTCGTCGGCGGGCAGGCCCGCCGGTTCCATCTGGAGATAGTGATCCATGACGGAGACCCAGGCGACGCCGGCCTCCTCGGCCGCCGCCGCGGTGTCGGCCAGCTCCGCGCGCAGCTGCGCCGCGGGGACGGAGTCGAACCGCATGAGATGCACCCCGAGTCGCACGACCGCGCCCCTCTCGTCGTCGGGCTGGCGCCCTACGCGACGCTAGACCCGCTCGAGGAGCACGGCCACCTCGTAGTGCGTCGTCTGGGGGAACATGTCGAACACGCGCGCCTCGCGCACCGCGAGCGCGGGCATCGCGGCGAGGTCGGCGGCGAGCGAGACCGCGTTGCAGCTCGAGTACACGACGTGCGGCACGTCCGACGAGTCCAGCCACGCGGCCAGGTCCGCGCCGATCCCCCGGCGCGGTGGGTTCACCACGACGAGGTCGGGAGCCTCCGCGGGTGCGCTGGCCAGCGCCCACGTCGTCGCGTCGGCCGCGACGAACCGCGCGTCGGGGTGCCCGGTCGCGGCGGCGGTCGCGCGCGCCGAGGCCACCGCCTCCTCGCTCGTCTCGACCCCGACGACGTGCGCGGCACCCGCGTGCAGCGCGAACCCGCCGACCCCGCAGTACAGGTCCCAGAGCGTGCGCGCGCCGGTCGCGGCGACCCAGTCCCGCGCCTGCCCGTACAGCTCCGCCGTCACGGCGGTGTTCGTCTGGAAGAACGACCGCGGCCGCAGGTGCAGCGGCACGCCGGCCACGTCCATCGTCAGCGACTGCTGCTCGGTCAGCGCGATCTCGAGCGCACCCTCGAGCACCGCCTTGTGCTCCGGGAGGATGTTCGCGGCGACGACCCGCACCTGCGGCAGCTCGACGAGCAGGCTCGGCAGGTGCTTGCGGATGCGCGCGACCGGCTCCTGCGAGCGCAGCACGAACCGCACCATCAGCGCGCCGTCGGGCGCCTGCGTGACCAGCACGTGCTTGAGCTCGCCGCGCCGCGTCGGCACGTCGTAGGGCTCGATCGCGGCGCGCGTGACGAAGTCCGCGAGCGCCGGGAACGCCGCGCGCAGGTCGGCCGGGTAGAGCCCACAGCTGCGCAGGTCCACGCCGTGGCCGTCCGCGTCGAGGATGCCGAGCGTCGGCGCGTCGAGGCTGCCCCCGACGACCATCTTCGCCTTCGTGCGAAAGCCCTCCGGTGTGCTCGCGACGGTCGGCAGCCAGTGCGGGTCGTGCGCGGCGAGCAGGTCGCGGCAGTGCCGCTCCTTGGCGGCGAGCTGCTCGTCGTAGGGCTGCCCCATCCAGCCGCAGGAGCGGCACACCCCCGCGTCGAAGTACGAGCACCGCACATCCACAGGGTACGGGGGCGATCGGCCCCGGCTGTCGGTGCGGCTGGCTAGGGTGCGGTGCGTGGACGACGACGGGGCGCGCGAGCTGCGGGGGCGGCTGCACGTGCACGTCGCCGAGCGAGCCGATGCGCTGGTGGCGGCGCTCGGGGATGTGCTCGTCGTGCCGCCGGCGGACCCGTTCGAGCCGGACGTCGTGGCCGTACCGACACGCGGCGTCGAGCGCTGGGTCAGCCAACGCCTCGCGCACCGGTTGGGCGCCGCGGAGGGGGACGACGGCGTGTGCGCGAACGTCCGCTTCGACTCGCCCGCGCGGATCGTCGCGGGTGTGCTCGCCGCGGTCGCCGGGCACACGGACCAGGACGACCCGTGGGGGCCCGAGCAGCTCGCGTGGCACATGCTCGACGCTCTCGACGAGCTCGGCGACGAGCCCTGGCTCGGCGCGGTCGCCCACCACCTCGGCCACCCCGGCACCGCGCCGGAGCACCGCCTCGAGCTGCGGCGCGGACGGCGCATGCAGCTCGCGCAACGGGTCGCCACGTTGTTCGCGGCGTACGACGCGCGGCGGCCCACACTCGCGCGCTCGTGGACGCACGGCGGGGACGACGACGGCGCGGGCTCCCCGCTGCCCGCCGACCTGCGCTGGCAGCCGCGTCTGTGGCGCGAGCTCGAGGCCCGGCTCGGGCCGCCCCCGGCGCTGCGGATCGACGACGCGACGACCCGGCTCGAGCAGGAGCCGGCGCTGGTCGACCTCCCCGCGCGACTGAGCGTGTTCGGGCCCACCGCGCTGCCCGACGCGCATCTGCGGGTCCTGGCCGCGCTCGCCGAGCGGCGCGAGGTGCATCTGTGGCTCCCCCAGCCGTCGCTCGCCGTCTGGCGCGCGGTCGCCCCGCTCGCCACCCCTGCACGCCGTCGTGAGGTGCCTTCACCCGCCCGGAACGCGCTGCTGCGCTCGACCGCGAACGACGCGGTCGAGCTCGCCGCGCGCGTGGCCGCGTCGAACCCCTGCGTCCACGAGGTGGCGACGCCTGCCCCGGCGACGAGCGTGCTGGGCGCGCTGCAGGCGCGCCTGCGCGCGGACGTCGGCGACGACGACACCGTCCCGCGCCACGTCCCCGCGCCCGACGACCGGTCGGTCCAGGTGCATGCGTGCCACGGTCGGACGCGCCAGGTGGAGGTGCTGCGGGACGTGGTCGTCGGGCTGCTCGCGCACGACCCGACTCTCGAGCCGCGGGACGTCGTGGTGATGTGCCCGGACGTCGACGCGTTCGCGCCGCTGGTGCATGCGGTGTTCGGGCCCACGCCGGAGGTCGCGGGCCAGGCCGTCACGCCCGAGCACCCCGGCCGGACGCTGCGCGTACGGATCGCCGACCGCGCCCCGGCCCGTGCCAACCCAGTGCTCGCGGTCCTGGCCACCGTGCTCGAGCTCGCGAGCTCGCGCGTCACCGCGTCCGCGGTCGTCGACCTCGCGGGCACCGAACCGGTGCGGCGGCGGTTCTCGCTCGACGACGAGGCCCTGGACCGGTTCCGTGCGTGGACCCTCGAGGCCGGCGTGCACTGGGGCGAGGACGAGCACCGCCGGGCGCGCTACCAGCTCGGCACCGTGCCGCAGGGCACCTGGTCAGCGGGTCTCGACCGCCTGCTGCTGGGGGTCGCGATGGCCGAGGAGGACCAGCGCTACGTCGGGGCGGTGCTGCCGGTCGACGACGTCGGCTCGTCCGACGTCGCGCTCGTCGGGCGCGTGGTCGAGCTGCTCGACCGACTCACGGCCGTCCTGGCGGCGCTCGCGGGCGAGCACGACGCGGGCTACTGGTTCGACACGCTCGAACGTGCGCTGGTGCTGCTCACGGACGTGGCCCCGGCCGACAGGTGGCAGGAGGGCGAGGCGGGCCGGGTGCTCGCCGACGCGCGTGCCGCCGCGGCCGGGCACGGTGCCGTGCTGCGGCTGCCCGACGTCGTCGCGCTCCTGCTCCCCCGGCTCGAGGGCCGCGCGACGCGGACCGGGTTCCGGACGGGCGCGCTCACCGTGTGCTCGCTCGCGCCGATGAGGGCGGTCCCGCACCGGGTCGTGGCGCTGCTCGGGATGGACGACGGCGCCTTTCCACGCGCAGGGCGGCGCGACGGCGACGACGTGCTGGCCCGCGACCCGCTCGTCGGCGAACGGGACCGGCGCCAGGAGGACCGCCAGCTGTTCCTGGACGCGGTGACGTCCGCGACCGAGCACCTCGTCGTGCTGCACTCGGGCGCCGACGAGCGGACGGGTGCCCACCGGCCGCCATGCGTCCCGGTGGGCGAGCTGCTCGACGCGCTCGACGACGCCGCCGAGCTGCCCGGCGGCGCGCGCGGCGCGCTCGTCGTCGAGCACCCGTTGCAGCCGGCCGACCCGCGGACGTTCGAGCCGGGCGCGCTCGGCCGGCCCGGACCGTTCGGCTTCGACGCGCTCGACCTCGCGGCGGCGCGGGCGGCGGGCGGCCCGCGCACACCCGCGGGACCCCTGGTGACGACCCCGCTGCCGCCGGCACCGACGGTCGAGGGCACCGACGTCGACGAGCTGGTCCGCGCGCTCCAGCACGCCCCACGCGCCTTCTTCGTCCAGCGGCTCGGCGCGCGCCTGCCGAGCGACTCGCCGCAGCTCGACGACCGGATGCCGCTCGAGCTCGACCCGCTGGCACGCTGGCAGGTCGGCGACCGGCTCGTACGGGCCTCGCTCGGCGGCGTCGACCTGGCCGCCGCCGCGGACGCCCAGCGCCGGCGGGGGCACCTGCCGCCGCGTGAGCTGGGCAGCGCGGAGATGGCGCGCATCCTCGACGGCGTCGTCCCGGTGCTCGAGTCGGCCCGCGCGTTCGTCACGGGCGCCGAGCGGACGCTCGACGCGCGCGTCCGGATCGCCGGCCGGGACCTGACCGGAACCGTCGACGGCGTGCACGACGGCCGGCTCGTGTCGACCACCTACTCGACGCTCGCCCCCAAGCACCTGCTGCGCTCGTGGCTGCGGCTGCTGCTGCTGGCCGCGTCGGAGCCCGGGGACGCGCCGCGCGTGCGGTCGGCGATCACGATCGGGCGCCAGAAGGGCGGCGCGAGCGTCTCCGTGCTGCGCGCACCCGACCCGGAGCACGCGCGGACGGTCCTCGCGGAGCTGCTCGCCGTGCACGGCGAGGCGATGCGCGAACCGATCCCGCTGCTGACCCGGACCAGCCACGCGTATGCGAGCCGACGCTGGCAGGGCGGATCGACGCGCGAGGCGCTCGCCGACGCACGCAAGGAGCTCGGCACGCTCGACGCGGCCGAGAACGGCCGCGGCGGCTACGAGCGCGCCGACGCCTATCACACGCTCGCGTGGGGCGACGGCTTCGAGCTCGACGACCTGCTCGGCACGCCGACGCCGGCCGATGTGGCGGCGCGGCCGGACGAGCCCACGCGGTTCGGGGCGCTGGCCTCCCGCGTCTGGCGTGAGCTGCTGCTGCACGAGCGTTTCGAGGAGGCACCGTGAGCGGCGAGCCGCGCGACCTCGAGGTGTTCGACGTCCGGGCCCCGCTGCCCGGGGTCGAGACCGTGGTCCTCGAGGCGAGCGCCGGCACCGGCAAGACGTGGACGATCGCCTCGTTGGCGGTGCGCTACGTCGCGGAGCAGGACGTCCGTCTGCCCGAGCTCATGCTCGTGACCTTCGGCCGGATGGCGACCGGCGAGCTGCGGGACCGGGTCCGGGCCAGGCTGCTCGAGGTCGAGCGCGCGCTGCGGACCCCCGCGGCGCGCTCGTCGTCGGACGAGGTCGTGGCGCTACTCGCCGACGCGGCGCCCGGCGAGGTCGCGCTGCGCCGCGCGCGCCTGGCCCGCGCGCTCGCCGAGTTCGACGCTGCGACGATCACGACGACGCACGGCTTCTGCCAGCAGATGCTCGCGATGCTCGGCACCACGGCGGACGTCGACCACGGCGCGACGCTCCTGCCCGACGTGGCCGACCTCGAGGCGGAGGTCGTCGACGACCTGTACCTGCGCAAGTACGCCGCCGACCCTGCGCCGCTCGTGACCGTGCCTGACGCGCGCGAGCTGGCCCACGCCGCGATGTCCGACCAGGAGGCGGTCCTCGAGCCGCACGCGGCCGAACCGGGGACGGCGGAGTTCCACCGGTTCCGCCTCGCCCAGGTCGCGCAGCAGGAGATGGTGCGCCGCAAGCGCGCCTCGGGCGTCGTCGACTACGACGACCTGCTCACGCTCGTGCGCGACGCGCTGCTCGACCCGGTCACCGGGGCCGCGGCGGTCGAGCGGGTGCGCTCGGCGTTCCGGGTCGTGATGGTCGACGAGTTCCAGGACACCGACCCGGTGCAGTGGCAGATCCTGCGCACCGCGTTCCACGGCCGGCGCACGCTCGTGCTGATCGGCGACCCGAAGCAGGCGATCTACGCCTTCCGCGGCGCCGACGTGGCGACCTACCTGCGCGCTGCGCGCGAGGGCCGGCGGCAGACGCTCGCGCACAACCACCGCGCGGACCCTCCGGTGCTGGCGGGGCTGCGACCGATCCTCGAGGGTGCGGCGCTCGGCCACCGCGACATCGTCGTGCGGCCGGTGCAGGCCCGCCGCGTCGGCCGGCGGCTCTCGGGCGGCCCGCCGGTGGTGCTGCGCCAGCTCACGCGCGCGGCGTTCGGCACGACGAAGGTGCCGCTGATCGGTCAGATCCGCACGCTGCTGTACGCCGACGTCGCGACGCAGGTCGTCGAGACGCTGCGCACGTGCCGGGTGGACGTCGACTCAGGCGCCGCTCCCACGAGCCGGCCGGTCGCACCGGGCGACATCGCGGTGCTGGTCCGCGTGAACCGCGACGCGCGCGAGGTGCAGAAGGCGCTGACGGCCGCGGGCGTGCCGGCGGTGATCTCGGGGCTCACGAGCGTGTTCGGCACGCGGGCCGCACAGCACTGGCTGACCCTGCTCTCGGCGCTCGCGCGCCCCGACGACGCGCGACGGGCGGCCGGCGCGGCGCTGACCCCGTTCCTCGGCTGGACGCCCGACGAGCTCGGGCTCGCGGACGACGCCGCGCGGGACCGACTGACCGAACGCGTCCGCGCATGGGCGAGCACGCTCGCCGGCCACGGCGTCGCGGCGGTGCTCGAGGCTGCGGCGGCCACCGGGATGCGCGAGCGCGTCATGCGCACCGACGACGGCGAACGCGAGCTCACCGACCTGCGGCACGTCGGCGAGTCGCTGCACGCCGCGGCGGTGCGCGACGGGCTCGGCGCGAGCGCGCTGCTCGAGTGGCTGCGCGCACGCATCGACGAGTCGGCCCGCGACTACACCGAGGAACGCAGCCGCCGGCTGCAGACCGACGCCGCGGCCGTGCAGGTCATCACCGTGCACGCGAGCAAAGGCCTGCAGTTCCCGGTCACGATGGTGCCGTTCGCGTGGGACGCGTGGGTGCAGCCCAGCCCTCAGGTGCTGCACCTGCACCGCGACGACGTGCGCACGCTCCACGTCGGAGGGCCCGGCAGCCCGGGTTACGGCGAGGACCTGGTCGCCCACCAGCAGGACGAGGCGGGCGAGCAGCTGCGGCTCGCGTACGTCGCGCTGACGCGCGCGCACAGTCAGGTGGTCGTGTGGTGGGCGCCGAGCCGCAACTCCGAGCGCAGCCCGCTCTCGCGGCTGCTGCTCGCGCAGCGGGACGCCGACGGGACACCCGCCACCGAGGTGCCGGTCCCGGCCGACGAAGCCGTCACGGCGGCGTTCGCGGCCCTCGCCGCGCGGACCGACGGGGCGCTGGTGCACGAGGTCGTCGCCACCGCCCGGCCCGCGGCGCGGTGGTCGCCACCCGCGGCCCCCGTCCCGGCGCTGTCGCTCGCGCGGTGGGACCGCGGGCTCGACACCTCGTGGCGCCGCACGTCGTACACGGGTCTGACGTCGGGCGCGTACGACGCGCGGCACGTCGCGCCCGCGGCCGAGCCCGAGGCGTTCGGGGTGCAGGACGAGCCCGAGTCGGCGTCGCCGGCAGCGGCGCCGACGGCGGGGCCGGGCACGCCGGCGACGCCCGACGAGGTGGCCGAGCTGCGGACGCTGCTCTCGCCGATGGCCGACCTGCCCGCGGGGACGGCGTTCGGCACCCTGGTGCACCACGTGCTCGAGCACGTGGACACGCGAGCGAGCGACCTCGCGGCGGAGGTCGCGCTGCGCTGCGGCGAGGCGGATCGCGCCCGCGTGCTGCCCGTCGGTCCGCAGGAGCTCGCGGACGCGCTGCTCCCGTCGCTGCACACCCCGCTCGGCCGGCTCGCGGGCGGCCGCTCGCTTGCGGACGTCGCGCCGTCCGACCGGCTCGCGGAGCTGGAGTTCGAGCTCCCGCTCGCGGGCGGGGACGTCGGCGCACGCGCCGCCGCCCGCCTGCGCGACGTCGCCACCCTGCTGCGCGAGCACCTGCCCGACGACGACGCGTTCGCGTCCTACGCGGACCGGCTCGAGGACCCGGCGCTGTCCGCCGGCGTGCTGCGCGGATACCTCACGGGCAGCATCGACGCCGTGCTGCGCGTGCCCTCGACGACCCGGCCCGACGAGCACGCGTTCCTCGTCGTGGACTACAAGACGAACCGGCTCGGGTCGTTCGACGAGCCGCTGAGCACGTGGCACTACCGGCCCGCGGCGATGGTGGAGGCGATGTCCGAGCACCACTACCCGCTGCAGCTGCTGCTGTACTCGGTCGCGCTGCACCGGTTCCTGCGCTGGCGCATGCCGACGTACGACCCCGGTGCGCACCTGGGCGGTGGGCTCTACCTCTTCGTCCGGGGGATGCTCGGCCCGGACACCCCGGTCGTCGACGGTCCCGGCGGGCCGACGCCCACGGGCGTGCTGGCGTGGCGCCCGCCGACCGCGCTCGTGCTCGGCCTCTCCGACCTCTTGGCGGGTACCTCATGACCGCACCGCTGCCGCTCGTCGAGGATCCCCGCGCCGACGTGCCCTGGCGTGTGCCGGGCCTGCTCGGGCCGTTCGCCGCCGCGGGCGTGCTGACGTCGGCGGACGTGCACGTCGCCCGGCGGGTCACGGGACTGTGCGGCGAGCAGGACGAGAGCGTGCAGCTCGCCGCGGCGCTCGCCGTCCGGGCGCTGCGCGCCGGTTCGGTGTGCGTCGTGCTCGCGGAGGCCGCCACGCTCGTCGTCGAACCCGCGCAGGACGACGACGCGGACCCGAGCTCCCCCGCACCGACACCCGTGCACCTGCCGTGGCCGGAGGCTGCGGCGTGGGTCGCGGCCGTGCGCGCCAGCCCGGCCGTCGCGGACGGCGCCGACGGACCCGCGGACCGGCCGCTGCGGTGGTGCGACGGCCGGCTCTACCTCGACCGGTACTGGCGCGACGAGGTCGAGGTGCGCACGCAGGTCGCGCAGCGGCTCGTCCCGGTCCCGGTGGATCCCGACCGACTCGACGCGGCCGTGGATCGGCTGTTCCCGCGCGCCGAAGACGACCGCCAGCAGGCCGCGGTCCGCGCGGCCGCGACCTCCCGCCTGACCGTGCTGACGGGCGGGCCGGGCACCGGCAAGACGACGACGGTCGCGCGGCTCGTCGCCGCGCTGCAGGACGTCGCGGGGCCAGGGCTGCGGGTCGCGCTCGCGGCGCCGACCGGCAAGGCCGCCGCGCGCCTGCAGGAGTCGGTCAACGCAGAGCTACGGGCGCTCGCGCACGACGAGGACCGCGAACGTGCCGGCGAGTTGCACGCCGGCACGGTGCACCGCCTGCTCGGCTGGGCCGGCAGCACGACGCGCTTCGCCCACGGACCCGGCCGTCGCCTCCCGCACGACGTCGTCGTGGTCGACGAGTGCTCGATGATGTCGCTGTCGCTGATGGCGCGGCTGATGTCCGCCGTGCGGCCCGACGCCCGCCTGGTCCTGGTCGGCGACGCCCACCAGCTCGCGAGCGTCGAGGCGGGCGCCGTGCTCGGCGACCTGGTCGCCGGGCTCGATCAGGGCGTCGTCGAGCTCACGCGCGAGCACCGGTTCGGGGCGGACCTGGCCGCTCTCGCGCGCGCGATCCGCACCGGCGACGACGACCTCACGATCGCGCTGCTGCGCGCGGGCGGACGGCACGTGCAGTGGGTGCCGACGACGGGGCCGGTGCCGACCGCGACGGACGTCGCGAGCCTCGAGGCGGACGTCCGCTCGACGGGTCGGGCGCTCGTCGAGGCTGCGCGCGCGGGTGATGCGGCACGGGCGCTCTCGGCGCTCGACGAGCACCGGCTGCTGCTGGCCCACCGCCGCGGACCCGCGGGCGTCGCGCACTGGGCCGCCGTCACGCAGGACTGGGTCGCCCAGGAGTCGGGCGGGCGGTCGTCTGCGCCGTTCCCGGTGGGTCGACCGCTCATCGTCACCCGCAACGACCGGGCCACCGGGCTCTACAACGGCGACACCGGCGTCGTTGTCGCGACGCCGGACGGCGTGACCTGCGCGTTCGGCGCTCCGGACGCCGTCGTGACCGTGCCGACGCACCGGCTCCCGGCGACCCAGAGCGTGTACGCGATGACGGTGCACCGCGGCCAGGGCAGCCAGTTCACGCGCGTCACGGCGCTCCTGCCGCCCGCCGGCTCGCCGCTGCTGACGCGTGAGCTCCTGTACACGGCCGTGACGCGTGCTCGCGAGCTGATCCGCGTCGTCGGGAGCGAGGCCGCGGTGCGGGCAGCGGTCCGACGCCCCGTCCAGCGCGCGAGCGGCCTGGCCCGGCCGGGCGGTCTCAGCGGCTAATCGGCAGCCAGTCCAGGACCGCACGGACCTGCTCGTCCCAGTAGCCCCACTCGTGCGCGCCCGGGCCGTCGACGTCGCGGTGCACCGGGATGCCGCGCTCGTCGGCGCACGCGAGGAACCGCAGGTTCTGGTCGTGCAGGAAGTCCTCGGTACCGCACGCGACGAACAGCGCAGGCAGCGTCGCGGGATCGGCGCGGTCGAGCAGGTCGAGCAGGTCGTCGTCGGGCCCGGGCGGCAGACCGCCCCACACGTGCGGCACGGTCTGGGTGCGCAGGCCCTCGTCGGGCGCGATGTCGAGCGCTCCCGAGAGCGAGGCCGCCGCGGCGAACCGGTGCGGTTCGCGCAGCGCCCACTTGAGCGCGCCGTACCCGCCCATCGACAGCCCCGCGACGAACGTGTCCTCGCGCCGCGTCGAGACCCGGAAGAACGACGCGACGACCTCGGGGAGCTCCTGCGACAGGAACGTCCAGTACGCGGCGCCGTGCCGCTCGTCGGCGTAGAACGAGCGGCCCACGCGCGGCATGACGACCGCCAGACCCCTCTCGTCGGCGTAGCGCTCGACCGACGTGCGCCGCGTCCAGATCGTCTCGTCGTCGGACAGGCCGTGCAGCAGGTACAGCACGGGTGGCGGGTCGTCGGAGGCGACCCCCGCCAGCCCGATCTGCGCACGGGTGGCCTGCGGCAGCAGCACGGTGATCGACGTGCTCTCCTCGAGCACCTCGGAGAAGAAGTGGCAGGTCACCAGCGCCATCGGTCGGCCTCCTCGTCGTCGCCCGGGTGTCCTCGTGCGTCGACGCCCAGCCTGGCAGAGATCTCCGGCCGGGCGCGGGGACCGTGCGGCTCGCACGGTTCAGTCGGCCGGGCCCGCGACGAGCGTCACGGTCGCGGACGCCGTCGCACCGGTGCTCGCCGAGAGCCAAGTGAGCGCGACCTCGTCGCCGGGCTGGAAGCCGTCGAGTGCCGCGCTCAGCTCGTCGGACGACGAGACCGCGACCCCCCCGACCGACGTGATCACGTCGCCGGCGGCCAGCCCGGCCGTGACGGCGGGTGTGCCGTCGATGACGCCGGCGATCGTCGCGCCGCTCGTGGTGCCGGCCGACGCCCCGGAGCCGGTCGTCGTGCTCGCGAGCTGGACGCCGAGGAACGCCGGGTAGCCGAGCGTGATGCCGGTGCCACCCTCGCCGGACTCGATGAGCTCGGCGATCGCGAGCGCGTCCTGGATGTCGATCGCGTACGCGACGGTCACCCACGACCCGCTGGAGGCGGCCGTCGTGATGCCGACGACCTCACCCTCCGCGTCGACGACGGGCCCTCCGGAGTCGCCGGAGACGACGTCGGCCTGCAGCTCGACGAGCCCGTCGAGCGTCTCGGTGCCGGCGCCCTCGGTCGTCGCGGTCATCGTCTGGTCCAGCGCGGTCACGACACCGACGGCCGCGACCAGGTCGCCGGTCCCCTCGGCGTTGCCGATCGCGGTGATCGCGTCGCCGACGGCCACGCCGTCGTCGTCGATCGTCACCGTGGCGAGCCCGCTCGCACCCTCGAGTTGCAGGACCGCGACGTCCGCGTCCGGCGCCGTCCCGACGACCGTCGCGGTGTACGTCGCGCCGGTCGACTCGACCGTGACCTCGATCGACGTCGCGCCCTCGATCACGTGGTTGTTCGTCAGCACGAGACCGTCCGACGTCAGTGCCATCCCCGTGCCCGCGGACGTGGCCTGCTCGTAGCCGAGCGTGCTGACGATCGTCACCACGCCCACCTCCTGCTCCGCGTCGGCCGCGACGGCGGACGTCACCCCGCCCGCGGTCGACCCCGACGACGAGCCGTCGGTGCCACCGCCGACGGCATCGCCCGCCGGGCCGCCGGACCAGCCACCCGCTGCCCCACCGCTCTGAGCGCCACCGTCCTTCGAACCGCCGGGGAACCCGTACGCGGCGCCCTGCGCCGTCCCGTTCGCCGTGCTGATCGCGGTCGAGGCGGACGCGCTGGTGTCCTCGGTCGCGGAGCGGACGACCGCTGCCACGCCGAGCGCCACGGCGAGCGCGACGGCCGGGGCGATGCCGAGCACCACGAGCCGCAGGGTGCGCGGCGACGAGCGGTGCGTCTCGACCGGCTGGTGGGTGGTCTGCTCCGTCATGGTCCAGTCCTCCTTCGCGCCGCCCGCGGTGGGGGCGCCTGGAGAACAGAGAACCTCCGCGAACCGGACGCGGGCTGCGCGTGGCCTCGGAGCTCGCTGTGAGCTGCGCGCCGACCCGTCAGCGCGCGGAGTCGTCAGCGCGCGCGCAGACGCACCAGGTCGAGCGCGTACTGCTGCCACCACTGGCCCGCCGCGGGCCCACCGTTGCAGGCGCCGTCGGACTCACCCGGGCGCTTCACCCACAGGAGCCCGTCCAGCGGGTAACCGGCCGTGGACAGCGCGGGCCGCCGGCCCAGGCCCTGTCCGGGCGGGTTGCACCACTGGCCGTTCGCCGTGGCCTGACCGTTGCGCGACGTGTCGACGACGAAGTGGCGGTGCGCCGAGCCGACGCCGAGCCTCGACAGCGCGGTGCCGACGTCGCGTCCGTAGGCCTGCTCGTCGGACGTGGCGTTGAAGTTGGAGACGTTGGTGAAGAAGCCGCGCGCCTTGCCGACGCCCGCAGCCTTGAGGCGGGCGGCCGTGTCCGTCGCGCTG
The DNA here is from genome assembly GCF_007990245.1 of Cellulomonas composti. Lineage (GTDB taxonomy): Bacteria > Actinomycetota > Actinomycetes > Actinomycetales > Cellulomonadaceae > Cellulomonas > Cellulomonas composti. The sequence goes on from NZ_BJWG01000005.1 coordinate 149,015, forward strand.
CGCCAGTTCGAGTGCCCCGCGTCGAGGTAGACCCACGCGCCCGTCGCGGCGAGCGCCGCGGTGGCGTCCTTGAGGAGGCGGTTGCGCGTGGCGTCGGCGCAGTCGGACATGAGGGCGTCCGGCTCGAGCAGCACGATCGCGCGGCTGCTCCCGCTGACCGCACCGTCGGTCAGCCCCTTCGCGATCTGCGCGATCCAGCCGGGGTAGGTCTCGGGTGTCAGGCCGCCCCCTGAGTACCCGCCGCAGTCCCGGTTCGGGATCGCGTAGACGACGATCGCCGGCGTGCGCTTCGCGGTCCGTGCGGCCTTGACGTACTGCGCGACCGACGCACGCGTCTGCTCGAGCGTGCCCCAGTCGCCGACCCACCGTGCCTGCGGCGCCGACGAGATGATCTTGAGCTTCGCGGCGAGTGCGGTGTTGCCCGCGGCCTTCGCGGCCCGGACCGCCTCGAGCGCCTGGCTCTCGGTGTCGACGTACAGCGGCTGCGTCAGCCGCGGGTCGACCTCGGACCCGCTCGGCGCCACCCCGAGCGCCGCGACAGGAGCAGCGGGCAGCGCGCCGACGAGCGCGCCCGCGAGCGCCAGGGCGATCGTCCGGCGTCGCAGGAGGCGCGCGCGACCGTGGGCTGCGGAGGCTGACGTCACGCGCCGATGGTAGGCGCCCGTGGCGCCGCTCGGCACCGATCGCGGGCTCGTCGTGCTCACACGTCCACCAGCCGGAGCAGCACGTGCGCGTGGTCCCCCGCGCCGACGGACTCGGCGCGCCGCACGGCCGCCTTGACGGGCAACGCGTACGTCGTCGCGCCCGGGAAGATCGAGGTCCGCCACGTCGTGCGGCCGATCGTCACCTCGACGCGCACAGAGCCGAACCCGCGGGTCACCCCGGCGGCGACGTCAGCGATCTCGTCGGCCACGTCGGTGGGCACGTCCACGAAGGTCCACGAGTCGTGCTTGCGCGCGTCCCACAGGTGCAGATCGGCGTCGAACTCGTACTCGACCATGCGGACATCGTCGCGCACGCCACCCACACGGCGACCGAGCCGCGCGCATGGTCAAGAAGTTCGGCCCACCGGTCGATGTCATGGGCACAACCTGCTGCCCTACCAGGAGTTCGCCATGCACAAGCACCCCATGCGCGTCGCCCTCACCGCGCTGCTTGCGGTCGCGTTCCTCGGCGCGTGCGGCTCCGAGGGCGAGGACGTTCCACCGCCCACCACGCCGGATGTCGTCGGCCAGCGCCTGGATGTCGCACTGAGCGACCTGACGCGCGCGGGTGTCCCCGAGGACGAGGTCGAGGTCGTCGGCGGAGGCGCCTTCGGTGTGGTCGACGAGTCCAACTGGGAGGTCTGCGAACAGGACCCGGCGCCGGGACAGCCTGCCGTGGCCGTGCGGGTCGTCGTCGACCGAACGTGTGAGATCGAGTCCGCCGAGCCCGAGCCGTCGGAGCCGACCGAGGAGCCCGAGCCGTCGGAACCGATCGAGGAGCCCGAGCCGTCGGAGCCGGCTGCAACTCCTGCGCTACCGGAGACCTTCACCATGCCGGACGTCGTCGGCGCGAACCTCCAGGACGCCCAGGACCTGCTGCAGAGCCTCGGTTCCTACGCGATGGACCAGCAGGACGCGTCGGGGCTGGGCCGGGTGCAGGTGCTCGATCGCAACTGGAAGGTGTGCAGCCAGGACCCGGCGGCGGGGACGGAGGCGTCCGTAGACATCCTCGTGACGCTCGCGGCCGTCAAGCTCGACGAGCTCTGCCCCTGACGACCATGGAGCCGGCCGCCCGGCGCAGTCCTTCGTCGCTCAGGCGCGCAGGGCCATCGTGCTCGCGCGCACGGGGGCGTGCAGGTCAGTCGCCCCGGTCAGCGCACGGTCGATCGCGGCGGCCGCCGCGCGGCCCTCGGCGATGGCCCACACGATGAGCGACTGACCGCGTCCGCAGTCGCCCGCGGCGTAGACACCCGGGACGGGGGTCGCGAAGTCGTCGTCGCGCACCAGGACGCCGCGGCCGTCGATCTCGACACCGAGCTGCTCGACGATCGCCCCTCGCTCGGGACCGGCGAAGCCGAGCGCGAGCACGACGAGCTGAGCGGGCAGCGTGCGCTCGGTGCCGGCGACGGGCGAGAACCCGGTGGCCGTGCGCTCGACGTCGACGAGCCGCAGGCCCGTGACCACCCCGTCGTCGCCCTCGATCGCGAGCGTGCTGACGGCGAACACGCGCTCGCCGCCCTCCTCGTGCGCGCTGTTGACGCGGAAGACCTGCGGGTAGGTGGGCCACGGCTGGCCGGCCGGCCGCTCGTGCGGCGGTTCGGCGAGGATCTCGAGCTGTGTGATGGACCGGGCGCCCTGGCGCACGGCCGTCCCGACGCAGTCGGCGCCGGTGTCACCGCCGCCGATCACGACGACGTCGCGGTCGGTCGCGAGCGGCTGGCCCACGGGCGCCTGGCCGAGCGCGGCCAGGTTCGCGGGCACGAGGTACTCCATCGCGGTGCGCACCCCGGCCAGGTCGCGGCCGGGCACGGGCAGGTCGCGCGGGATCGTCGAGCCGACCGTGAGCAGCACGGCGTCGTGGCGACTGCGCAGCTCGTCGCCCGTGATGTCACCACCGACGTCGACGCCGCAGCGGAACACGGTGCCCTCGGCACGCATGACGTCGAGGCGGCGCTCGAGGATCGCGGCGGGCAGCTTGTACTCGGGGATGCCGTAGCGCAGCAGGCCGCCCGGGGCGTCGGCGCGCTCGTACACGCACACGGTGTGCCCGGCGCGCGTGAGCTGCTGGGCTGCCGCGAGGCCCGCGGGCCCGGACCCGACGACCGCGACCGAGTGGCCCGTCATCCGGTGCGGCGGCGCCGGCTGCACGAGGCCGCGCTCGAACGCCTCCTCGACGATGCTCAGCTCGATGTTGCGGATCGTCACGGGCGGCTGGTTGATGCCGAGCACGCATGCCGACTCGCACGGCGCCGGGCAGATCCGGCCCGTGATCTCCGGGAAGTTGTTCGTCATGTGCAGGCGGTCCGCGGCGTCCTGCCACTGCCCGCGCCAGACGAGGTCGTTCCACTCCGGCATGACGTTCCCGAGCGGACACGCGTGGTGGCAGAACGGCACGCCGCAGTCCATGCAGCGGCCCGCCTGCCGCGCGACCATCGCGCCGGCCTGGCTCGGCCCGTGCACCTCGGCCCAGTCCAGGATCCGGACGGAAACTGCTCGGTCGGCGGGCAGCTCACGGTCACGTGTGCGCAGGAAGCCCCGGGGATCGGCCATGCCCGAACCGTATATGCGCGCGACATCCGAGCCGGACACCCAAGGTCCCACGCGACGCCGGAGCCGCGTAGCCGCCGCTCAGCCGGGCGAACCAGGCGCGGACCCGACGAGCCAGCGCACCGACAGCGGCGCGAGCCACACCTGGTCGTCGTCGCCCGGACGGATCCGTTCGTCGGTGAGCGCGTCGACCGCGTCGTCGAGCCCCACGGCGCGCCAGCGCCAGCCGGGGAAGCGCCGCCACGACGAGGTCACGTTGTGCACCGCGACCAGCGGACCCGTCGGGTGCTCGTGCAGCACGACGAGCACACCCGGGTCGTCGGGCTCGAGCACCTGCGCCGGCACGGACGCGTCGAGCTGCGGCAGCGCCGCGCGCACACGGGCCAGGTGCACGAGGTCGCCGAACAGCCGCCCCTCGACGCTCGTCGGGTCGTGCCGGCGGGCGGCGGCGGCGCGGTCGAGCCGTGGGCGGTGCGCCCAGCGGTTGTCGGCCTCGTGCCCCGGCTCGTCGGCCCACGCCTCGTCGTCCCCCTGCCCCAGCTCGTCGCCGGACCACAGCACGGGCACCCCACCCCAGCCGAGCACGACCGCGTGCGCGAGCCGCAGCCGCGCGAGGGCCTCGTCGATCCACACCTGGTCGCCCGCGGCGCGCGCGGCGGGCAGCCCGACGAGCGTCGCGGCGGTGCCGCTGATGCGCCGGTCACCGGTCTCGGGGTTGAGCTGGAACACGAGGCCCCGCGCCGGTGAGCCCGGGAACGCGCCGCTGTACCAGTCGGACAGGAACGTGCGGTGCAGGTACGGGTCGAGCCCGACGGCGGCCGCGTCGGCGTCGTCGATCGCCCAGCCGATGTCGTCGTGACACCGCACGTACGTGATCCACGCGGTCCCGGCCGGCGCGGCGGGCAGTCGGCGCAGCGCGTGCGCGGCGAGGCGCACGTCCTGCGCGGCAAGCATCGACCACACCTGCACCATGAGGCTGTTGTGGTACGCGAGGTCGCTGACCCGGCCGGCGTGCGCGCCGACGCCGAGGTACTGCACGAGGTCGTCGGGCCCGACGATCGCCTCCGCCTTGAACGCGAGCGCGGGGCACGCGATGCGGGCGAGCGCGCGCAGCGCCTGCGTGATCGCGTGCACCTCCGGCTCGTTGCGGCACCACGTGCCCAGTCGCTTCCACAGGAACGCGATCGCGTCGAGCCGCACCACCTCGACGCCGAGGTTCGCCAGGAAGAGCACCACGTCCGCCATCTCGACCAGGACGTCCGGGTTGGCCCAGTTCAGGTCCCACTGCCAGGAGTTGAACGTCGTCCACACCCAGCCCGCCAGCTCGTCGTCCCAGGTGAAGCTGCCGGGCGCGAACTGCGGGAACACGTCGACGAGCGTGCGCTCGTACGCATCCGGTCCGGTGCGGTCGTCGAAGACGTGGAAGTACGCGCGATGGCGCGCCGATCCCTCGCGCGCGAGCCGCGCCCACTCGTGCTCTCGCGCGACGTGGTTAAGCACGAGATCCACGACGAGGCTGATCCCGCCGGCGCGCAGCGTCCCCGCGAGCGCGCGCAGGTCCTCGACGGTGCCCAGGTCCGCGCGCACCGTGCGGTAGTCCGCGACCGCGTACCCGCCGTCGTTGTCGCCCTCGCGCGGCGCCAGGAGCGGCATGAGGTGCAGGTACGTCACACCGAGCTCGCGCAGGTAGTCGACCTCGTCGGCCACGCCCCGCAGGTCGCGCGCGAACCGGTCCGCGTACGCGGCGTAGCCGAGCATCGCGGGCGACTGGAACCACGCCGGGTCGAGCATCCGGCGCAGGTCCAGGTCGTGCAGATCGTCGTCGCGCTGCGCGTAGGCGTCCGCCGCGAGCCCGACGAGCCGCAGGCACGTCTCGTCGGCGGCGTCGGCGTACGCCCCGCGCACGCCCGCCGCCAGGTCGCCCCACCAGCGGTCGAGACGCGCGAGGAACATCTGCCGACGATGTTCCGGGAGGGCGGCGAGCCGGTCGACCGCGAGCCTACGAGCGGCCAGCGGAGCCCGTCGTCGGGTCATGCCCTCGAGTCTGGCACCGCCTGCGTGAGGTCGCTCAGCGGGCCGGTCGGGTCGCCTGCTCCGCCACGGCCGCCTCGTTGCGCTGCGCGCGACGGCGCCGGACGAAGACGAGCGAGCGCTGCACCTCGAAGCCGACGACGAACAGCGTCAGGTCGGTGAGCACCTTGGCCGCCAGCAGCGGCACACCCAGGTGCGTCAGCGCCCACAGCGCGCCGTAACCCGCGACCAGCAGCACCGCCGCGAGTGACCAGTACCGCACGGCCTCGCGGCCCACGGGGTCGCGTGTCGGGCGGCGGAACACCCACAGCCGGTTCGTCGCGAAGTTCACGGCCGAGCTCACGGCGCGAGCGCCGAGTACCGAGAGCACCAACGAGCCCGTCAGCGACATCAGCACCAGCAGCGCGAGCGCGTCGACGACGAAGGCGAGCAGCGACGACGCGGCGAACCGGGCCAGCGGCCCGTACACGCGCACCGAGTCGACGAGCGGGCGGAAGTGGGAGGACGCGTTGGCGTCGAGGTAGACCGTCGCGATCGGGACCTCGCGGATCGTCATCCCCTCGGCGACCGCGCGCAGCAGCACGACGAGCTCGTACTCGAACCGCTCGCCGCGCACCGTCGCGAGCCACGGGAGCAGGCGCGCCGGGTAGGCCCGCAGCCCCGTCTGCGTGTCCTGCACCGCCTCGCCCGTGCCGAGCCGGAACGCCGTGCGCGTCGCGCTGTTGCCGAACCGGGAGCGCAGCGGGACGTCGCCCGTGAACTGGCGCGCGCCGAGCACCACGTCGACGTCAGCTGCCGCCACCCGGTCCGCCACGACGAGGATGTCCGAGACGGTGTGCTGGCCGTCGCAGTCGGCGCACACGACCGCCTCGTCGGGCCGGTGCTGCGCGACGTGGGCGAACCCGGTCTTGAGCGCCCGACCCTTGCCGCGGTTCACGTCGTGGTGCACGACCGTCGCGCCCGCGGCGCCGACCGCGTCGAACACCGTCGCGTACGCGGGTCCGCTGCCGTCGTCGACCACCAGGACACCGAGGTCAGGGCGGGCGCGGCGCAGGCGCGTGATCAGCAGGAGGAGCCGCTCGTCGGGCTCGTAGGCGGGGATCAGGACGATCACGGCGCTGCGCCGTCCGTCCGCGTCGCAGTGCCAAGACCCGCGACGTACAGGATGTCGGACGTCCCGCGCTCCTTGCCCTTGCCGAGCGGGTCGTTGACCAGGTCGCCGCCGAACACCATGGTCGACGAGCCGCCGCCGTCCAGGTTGTAGGCGGTCTGCGCGCCGAGGTCCTGCATGATCTCGGCCAGCCCGGTCATGGTCACGCCGGCGCTGTAGCCCTTGCTGCGACCGTCGACGACGACGAAGACCAGGTGGTTGTCGTCGATCACTCCGACCGCCGTGCGCGGCTGCTCACCCTGGATCGAGTGGTTGCCGAAGTTCGTGTCGACCTCGACGTCGTCGATGCCGGCCACGACCTGCCCGTCCTCGAGCAGCGCCGGGCCGAAGCTCAGCGTGTTCCACACGCCGGCCGCGACGAGCTCGTCGGCCGTCGTCGCGGTCTCGTCGTACACCTCGACGTGACCATCGCGGTAGAACGCCAGACCCTGGCGCGCGCCCTCGTCGCGGAACACGACGCCGTTGCGGATGACGATGCCCGTGTCGCGGAAGCCGTAGTAGTCGCCGTTGATCGCGAGGACCGCGTCGTTGTCGGCCGCGATCTGCGACGTCGTCTCGGTGATGTTCGTGCCGTACTCGTTGTGCGCGAACGCCGACTGCAGCACCGTCGCGTCCGAGAGCACCACGTCCGCGACGTAGTACGTCACCTGGTCGTCACCGCTGCCGACGACGACCGTGCTCACGCCGATGCTCGCGTCGTCGGACGTGTACGTCGTGTCCGTCAGCTCGCCGGCGGCGGAGGCGTCGTCGCCGGTCGTGCTGCCGGTCGTGTCGTCGGCGGCGTCGGCGGCGGCCTGCTGCGCGACGTACGCGTCGACGTCGTCGATCTCGACGTGGTCGACGACGAACCGGTCGAGCGCCCACGCCGCACCTCCCCCGGCAGCCAGCACGACCGCGAGCCCGCTCGCGAGCAACGCTCGCCGCAGCCGCCGGCGTCGCGGCGGGCGCCCGACCTCGATCTCGATGTCCGTGTCCATGCGGCATGTCTAGGCAGGCCGCCTGGCACGCCGGTGGGGAGCGCCTGGACATCCGCTGTGCCCGCGACCGGTCGAGGCGCGGGCACGGCGTCGGGGCTAGACGTGCATGGGGGTGAGGGCCTCGTAGTCGGCGACGGAGCCGTCCTTGAGGACCAGCTCGATGATCGCGCGGCCCAGCGGGTCGAGCTCGTCGGTGAGGTACTGCTCGAGCTCGGCCCGGAAGAACGCCTTGAGGATCTCCTGGCCCTTGTCGTAGGCCTCGACGCCGACGAACGTCTGCATCTCGGGGGCCAGCCACGTCGGGCGGATGTGCTGCCCGTCGAGCTTCATCTCCTTGAGCGTGTAGCCGAACAGCGCGCAGCGCGCCGGCGTGAGCTGCTCGCGCCGCACGCGACCGCCACCGCGCCGGGCGACGTACTCGCGCGTGATCCACTCCGCCGAGAAGCCGACCTGGTACGCGCCGATGTGCTGGTTCGGCGTGAGCACGTAACGCGTGTTGTACGCCTCGAGGAGCTGGCGCAGCAGGAGGTTGGCGGCGGCGACCTTCGTGCCGGTGGAGAACGGCCAGTACGAGCCGACGCCCTCGGACACGAGCCCGCCGTGCTTGATGACCTTCGCCTCGGACTTCGACTCGCCGATCGACGGGTTCTTGTCACCACGCGGGGCGATCAGCCGCCAGATCCACGCGAGCGAGGGCGGCACGAAGTGCGTGATGCCCATGATCCCGTAGGTCGGGTTGTCCTTGGTGCACGCGGGCATCCGGACACCGAACGTGCGCACGTCCACGGGTTCCGGGGTGCTCAGCACGTTGCGGACCATCGAGCGGTCGATGACGACGCGCGGGTTGGAGTTCGGCTTCCCGTTGGAGTCGGGCGTGTGCTCCCACGGCAGGGCCGTCGCGTCGGGCATCCCCTGGATGTTGTAGAAGACGAGCGGCCTCGTCGGGTGGATGCACGCACGCTCGAACATGACGTCCTCGCCGTACGAGCGCAGGTTGTCGACGCGCACGAACCAGCCGGCCTCGGCGTCGGCGATGACGAGCCGGCCGGAGTCGTCCTGCAGCGACGCATGGCACAGCGTCATGTCGTCGGTCACCGGGGCGAGCGAGCTCGCCTCGTTGAGCGTGATGACGTACGGCTCCTGCGTCACGGTGTTCGTGCCGAGCAGGATGCGGCCGTCCTCCTGGCGCCGCAGCTCCTGGCACATCTCCGACTTGCCGCCCCCGGAAGCGCCCTCGTGCATGACGACGGTCTCGTTGTCGTACGGCGTCGTGACGCGCACCGACGACGCGTGCGCGGTGATCCAGCCCTCGTGCTCGCCGATGTCGAGCAGCACCGAGAACACGCCCTTCTTGGCGGACGGACCCGGGTACAGGTTGTACGCGAAGACCTCGTGCAGGTCGGCCGTGCGGTCGTGCACGACGACCTGGCGGCCGCCGAACGTCGAGTGCCGGAACGGCGGCGCGACGTAGAGGATCGAGCGCGGCGTGAACTCGCCCAGCTCGTCGAACGTGACCCAGCCCTGCAGGTCGACGAGCGTGAGCGCGAAGAACGCGGCGTTGGCGGGCATGATCGCGAGCGACGGGTAGCCGAACTGCGGGCCTCCGGCCTTGAACGGCACGACCACGAGGTCCTGCTGCCCGAGCCACTCGAGCGTCGCGGCCTTCGTCGGCGCGAACTCCTCGTCGAACACGTCGCGGTATCGCGGCTTGTCGGTGGGCAGGTCGTCGGCGATACGCATGCAGTCCGGGTCGCGCCGGCGCATGTAGTCCTCGAGGAAGTTGACCGCGATGCCGTTGCGGCACCGCGTCACGGTCGCCTCGACGATCGTGCGACCGTCGACGTCGTAGGAGACCTTGTGCTCGGGCCCGCCGTACGGGCCGAGGCTCAGCCGGTAGAGGTCCTCACGCGAGGCCGGGACGATGACGTTGCGGGACGCGTCGACCGCCGCACGTACGGCTGCCGGCAGGTGAACCGTCGGGATGGCGCCCACGGTCACTCCTTCCTCGAAGGGTCTTGTCGCGAGTCGTACTTCACGAAGACATGGCTGACACCTGACTCGGAGATTACGACTCCTGAGCGCGGCGCACCCGGGACCTGAGTCGGTTGTCGACCCGTGGGACGATTCCGGACGGTCGTCGGGACGTGACGGTTGACGCGGGGCACGCACATATTCGAACATGTGTTCGTGTCCCTGGTCCAGTCCGGCAAGGAGTCCGACGAGCAGTCCGACGAGCGTCGGGCGGCGGCGATCCTGCATGCCGACCTCGACGCGTTCTACGCGTCGGTCGAGCAGCGCGACGACCCTGCGCTGCGTGGCAGGCCCGTCGCCGTCGGAGGCGGTGTCGTGCTCGCGTGCTCGTACGAGGCCAAGCGCCGCGGGGTGAGGACCGCGATGGGCGGCCGGCAGGCGCGGGCGCTGTGCCCCGACCTGCTGGTGGTGCGGCCGCGGTTCGACGCCTACCTCGAGGCCAGCCGGCGGGTGTTCGAGATCTTCCGCGACACGACGCCGCAGGTGCAGGGCGTCTCGATCGACGAGGCGTTCCTCGACGTCGCGGGCCTGCGGCACATCGACGTGCCGCCGCCGCAGGTCGCGGCGCGGCTGCGGCGGCGGGTCCGCGAGACGGTCGGGCTGCCGATCACGGTCGGCGTCGCGCGCACGCCGTTCCTGGCCAAGGTCGCGAGCCGCGTGGCCAAGCCGGACGGCCTGCTCGTCGTCGACCCGGCCGGCGAGGACGCCTTCCTGCACCCGCTGCCGGTCGAGCTGCTCTGGGGTGTGGGCGAGGTGACCGCGACCAAGCTGCGCGACCGCGGCCTGGCGACCGCGGGCGACGTCGCGGCACTGCCCGAGGGCGTCCTGCGCGGCATGCTCGGCCCCGCCGCGGGCCGGCACCTGTACGCGGTCGTGCACGGTCGCACACCGGTCCGGATCGTGACCGACGGTCGGCGCGGCTCGGTCGGTGCCCAACGCGCGATCGGCCGTGGGCCGCACGCCGCGGACTTCGTTCGCGCCGCGCTGCTCGGGCTCGTGGACCGCGTGAGCCGGCGGCTGCGCGAGGGCGAGCGGCTCGCGAGCACCGTGGTGCTGCGGCTGCGGTTCGACGACTACTCGCGCGCGACGCGGTCGCGCTCGCTGCCGGTGCCCACGGACTCCGGCGCGCTGCTCGCCGCAGTCGCGTGCGCCCTGCTCGACGCGGCGGCGCCGCTGATCCTCACGCGCGGTGTGACGCTCGTGGGGGTCGCGGTCACCGGGCTCGAGCCGCACCGGTTCGTGCAGCAGTCCTTCGCGTTCGACGAGCCGCGGCGCGACGTCGACGGCGGTGGGCCCGACGGGGGTCTGGACACCGCACGCGACGAGATCGCCGCCCGGTTCGGCTCACGCACCCTGACCAGGGCGAGCCTGCTGCGCACCGGCGACGGCTTCGAGGCGCCCCAGCTCCCGGACGCGCGATGACCGGGACGCCGTCACCGCCTCGCAGCCCCCGACGCATCGGGATTGACGATGGATCGCGCGCGCAGGACGGTGGCGGCATGAGCTCCCGCGAGACCTCGTCGGACGCGTTCGCGGTCCGGTTCGAGCAGCTGTTCCAGCAGGCCTACCTGCGGTTCCACCGCCGGGACGCGCCGCGCTCGGGCCTGGCCGGTGCGTCGCGCGCCGTGCTGCAGCACCTCGCCATGACCGGACCGCTGACCGTCGGCGAGGCGGCGCTGCACCTGCGCCGTGCGCAGTCGGTGGTGAGCGAGATCGTCAGTCACCTCGAGTCGGACGGTCTGCTCGCACGCGAGCACGACCCTGCCGATCGTCGCCGCACGCTGGTCTGGCTCACACCCGCGGGCTTCGCCGCCCTCGACGACGACCGGCGCGTGCTGTCCCCCGCGCTGGTGAGCGCGGCGGCACGGCACGTCGACGACGAACGGCTCGACCGCCTGCTCGACGACCTCGGCGCACTCCTGGCCGCCGACGACCACGCCCGGCCCCCGCACGAGACCCACCCTCTGCACGAGACCCACCCGATGCACGAGACCCACCCGATGCACGAGACCCCACCGACGCACAAGATCCCACCGATGCACGAGGAGCACCACTGATGGACGTCACCTGCGAGAGCTGCGGCATGCCGATCGAGAGCGGCCGCTACTGCACCCACTGCACCGACGAGAACGGCCACCTGCAGGAGTTCGAGGTGCGGTTCGAGCGGATGGTCGCGTGGCAGGAGCGCCGCAGTCCCGGCACCCCGCGCACCGAGCTCGAGGCACAGACGCGCGCGTACATGGCCACCATGCCCGCCTGGCGCGACCATCCCGCGCTGGCCTGAACCTCCGGTCAGCGCGTGCCGGCGCCGACCTCGAGCGGGCCGCGCTGGTGCGGCACGGCGACGTCGAGCACGGCAGGGTCGAGCACGGCAGGGTCGAGCACGATCGCGTCGAGCACGATCGCGTCCTCGATCGGGCCGTCGACGACGACCGGGACCGTGGTCGGTTCGTCGGCCGGAGCGGCCTGCCCGGAAGCGTCAGCGGCCGGCGTGCGGCTCAGCGCGCGGTGCGCGTGCACCGTCGCCGGGACGAGGATGACCACCGCACCGATCCACGCCAGCGGGTTGCCCCACACGACGCCGGCGTAGCCGAACGCCGCACCCAGCACGATCGCCGCACCGACCCGCGCGACGAGCTCGACGGCGCCCGTAATGGTCGGCACCAAGGTGTGGCCGAGGCCCTGCAACCCACCGCGCAGCACGAACAGCACGCCCAGCACCGCGTACGCGACGCCGTTGACGGTGAGGAACTGGGCGGCCATGTCGACCACCGCCTGCTCGTCGGGTCCGACGAACAGGCGCACGATCGACGCACCGCCGGTCACCAGCACGGCGCCGATCGCGACGGCGCCGGTGACGGACATGATCAGCGCCTGGGAGACACCGCGGCGGATCCGGTCGGGACGGCCCGCGCCGAGGTTCTGCGCGACGAACGTCGAGGTCGCCAACCCGAGCGACGCGAGCAGCGCGACGGCGAGCCCGTCCACGCGCGCGGCGGTGGTGTACGCGGCGACGGCGTCGGGGCCGAGCTCGTTGAGGCGCAGCTGCACCGCGAGCGTGCCGATCGCGATGATCGAGGCCTGGAAGCCCATCGGCAGACCGATGCGCAGGTGCCGGCCGAGGTCACCGCGCGCGGCCCGCAGGTCGGCGCGGCCGATCCGTAGCACCGGGACACGTCGGCGGACGTACTCGAGGCAGAGCATGACCGAGACGGCCTGCGAGACGACGGTCGCGGCCGCCGCGCCGCCGACGCCGAACCCGACGACGCGCACGAGCAGGACGACGAGCGCGGCGTTGAGCCCGCAGCAGATCGCGAGGAACACGAGCGGGGTGCGCGAGTCGCCGGTCGCCCGGATCACGGCCGACAGGTAGTTGAACGAGACGGTCGCCGCCGCGCCGGCGAAGCTCACCATCGCGAAGGTCGTGGCCTGCGGGACGAGCTCGGCGGGAGTCTGCAGCAGCCGCAGCGCGGGGCCGGTCAGCGCGAGCGCCAGGACGGTCAGGACGGCGCTCGATCCGGCGGACAGGATCGTCCCCGCGGCGACGGACCGCCGGACGGCCGCGTGGTCACGCGCACCGAAGGCCTGCGCGGTCGGGATCGCGAAGCCCGTGGTCATGCCCCAGGCGAACCCGAGCAGCAGGAACAGCAGACTGCCGGTCGAGCCGACCGCGGCGAGCGCGTCCACGCCGAGCGTGCGACCGACGACGAACGCGTCGGTGACCTGGTAGAGCTGCTGGACGATGTTGCCGACGAGCAGCGGGATCGCGAAGACCAGCACGACACGCCAGGGGCGGCCGGTGGTGAGGGCGTGCGACATGGGGGGTGGAGCTCCGGGTACGACGAGACGAGGGTGCCGGCCGAGGACGCGTCGCCGGTCGCTGTCCAGGCGGGGTCGAAACGATTCGGCCGACGGGGAAGATCGTAACGATTCGAAGGGCCACGGTCAGCGCTTTTTCGTCGGATCGAACGACGTCACCTGTCTGGTGGATCACGTTCCGCGATCCTGGGAAGCGTGCCTTGCCGGGACTTGGTCCCGGCTTGGTCAGCGCACCGCCGCGACCGCGCCGCCGTCGGCGTCCCGGAGCAGGTGCGACGCACCGAGCACCTCGAGCACGTCCCGCACCACGTGGTGCGGGTCACGCAGCGTGATGTCCATGAGCGCCTCGCTCGCGGCGTGCTGCACCTGCAGCACGAACGCGATGCCGGTCGAGTCGACGAAGGTCGCCTCGGTCGCGTCGATGAGCACCGGCCCGTCGCCGCCGAGCACCGTCGCCATGGACAGGCTCGCCTGCGCACGCAGCGCCGAGTCGATCTCGCCCTCCAGGTGCACGATCGTCCCGCCAGGTCCCGCCTCGACGTGGATCCTGCTCGTCTCCACCGTGTCTCCTCGTTCGTGACGCATCGGACCGTGGGCCCGATGCGACGCTACGCCCCGCGCGCGTGGCCGTTACCGGCCCTCGCTCACCTGTGGAACGTCGGGGTCACCGTCCGGGTTCCGCTCGAGGCGCGAGTGGTGACGCGAGTACGCGAAGTACACGACGAAGCCGATCGCGAGCCAGACGAGGAACCGCAGCCACGTCTCCACCTCGAGGTTGAGCATGAGGTAGAGGCAGATCGCGGCGGCCGCGAGCGGCAGCACCGGGACCCACGGCACGCGGAAGGACCGCGGCAGGTCGGGCCGGGTGCGACGCAGCACGATGACGCCGACGCTGACCAGCACGAACGCGCTCAGCGTTCCGATGTTCACCATCGACTCGAGCACCCCGACGGGCGTGAACCCCGCGACGACGAGCGTGACCAGCGTGACGACGATCGTGATGACCCACGGAGTGCGGAACCGCGGGTGGACCTTGGCGAGCCCGGCGGGCAGCAGGTGGTCGCGCGACATCGCGAACACGACACGGCTCGCGCCGATCATCAGCGTCAGCACGACGGTCGTCAGGCCCGCGACCGCCCCCGCCGAGATGAGCGTGGCCATCCACTTCTCGCCGTGCGCCTCGAACGCGCTCGCGAGCGCGGCCTTCGGGTCGAGCTCGTCGTAGGGCACCATGCCCGTCACGACGATCGCGACGGCGCAGTACAGGACGGTGCAGATCAGGAGCGAGCCGATGATGCCGATCGGCAGGTCACGCTGCGGGTTGCGGGTCTCCTCGGCCGTGGTCGCGACCACGTCGAAGCCGATGTACGCGAAGAACACGAGCGCGGCGCCCGCGAAGATCCCGCCGACACCGAACGCGGTCGGCTCGAGCCCCAGGAGCGCCTGCAGCAGCGGCTGGGTCAGCCCGGTGACCGCCTCGGTCGCCTGCGCGGGCGGGACGAACGGGTGGTAGTTCTCCGCCGAGATGAACCCGATGCCCGCGACGACCACGAACAGCACGATGAACAGCTTGATCCCGACGAGCACGAGGTTGACCCGCAGCGACTCCTTGATGCCGATCGTGACGAGGACGCCGAGCGCGAGCACCAGGAGCACGGCGGGCAGGTCGACGACCCCGCCGTACGCGATCGACGGCGGGATGGTCACGCCGATGTTCTCGAGGAACACCCCGAGGTACGCGCTCCACCCTGGGCCACGACGCTCGCGCCGAGGAACATCTCGAGGATCAGGTCCCACCCGATGATCCACGCGAAGATCTCGCCCAGGCTCGCGTAGCTGAACGTGTACGCCGAGCCGGAGACGGGCACGGTGGACGCGAACTCGGCGTAGCACATCGCCGCGAGCGCGCAGCAGAACGCGGCGATCACGAAGCTCACGACGATCGACGGCCCCGCGACGTCGTGCGCGGCGCGACCCGTGAGCGTGAAGATGCCGGCGCCGATCACGACACCGACGCCGAACACGACGAGGTCGAGCGCGCTCAGCGTCCGCTTGAGCTGGTACTCCGGTGCGTCGGCGTCCGCGAGCGACTGCTCGACGGACTTCGTGCGCAGCAACCCCACCGTGGACCCCCGTGTGTGCGAGACGTAGGGGGCCATGTTCGCGGATACCGGGGCCGTGCGCGCGTGAACCGGGCCGCGACCCGCCGTCGGTGCGGTTCCGTACGATGCGCTCGTGCCCACGCCTCGCGCCCGGCCGTCGATGGTGACGGCCGTCTGCCTGCTCCTGCTCGGTGCGCTCGTCGCCGCGGGCGTCGGGCAGGCGCTCGGCCTGCGGTACAGCCCGTCGCAGACTCCACCCACCGCCGCGACCGGTGCGAGCGTCGCCCCGGTCGACGCGCCCCGGATCGCACAGATCGTCGTTCCCGACGACGAACGCGTCACGCTGGCCGCCGCGGCCCTCTCCGATGCGCTCGAGGCCCGCGGTCAGGTCGCGCCGACCATCTCCGAGTACCCCGAGGACGACCCCCTCGCCGACCGGGCGTTCCTGGATCTCGACGGCCTGCTCGTCCGCACCGACGTGCCGCTCGACGGCTCCGCCGAGGCGTACCGCGTCGAGACCCGGTCGGTCGGCTGGTGGCTGGCGGGCAACGGCGCCGGCGCCGCGGCGGGCGGGCTGTACGCGCTCGCGGACCGGATCGCGTCCGGCGCCGCGCTCGTCCCGGCGGGGACCGACGGCGTGGTGCAGGAGCCCCGGCTCGGCCTGCGCCTCACGGATGCGGGCTCGGTGGGCCGCGAGGCGGACCCGGCGGCGTTCGCCGCGGGCGACGACTACTCGCTCAACACGGACGTGGTGGCAGGCGCAGTGCTGCCGCAGGCGCCGTGGGTCGACCAGGACGTGGTCGACGAGATCGACGCGCAGTTCCGCCAGCTCGTGCAGCACGCGCTGCGGCAGGGCTACAACGGCGTCGTCGTGCCCGGCTTCCTCGAGTACGTGACGTTCCGGGACGTGGGCGACGGCCACGAGGTCTACCCCCAGGGCGACGACCACGTCGCGCGCGCCGAGGCGATGGTCGACGCGTTCGGGCCGGTGTTCCGGTACGCGCACGACATGGGCATGCACGTCTACCTCCTCACCGACATGCTCGCGGTCTCGCCGCCGCTGCAGGACTACCTCGAGCGGACGGTCGGCGGCCTCGCGGTCGAGGACCCGCGGCTGTGGTCCGTGTACCAGGCGGGCCTGGACGAGCTGTTCGACGAGCTGCCGTTCCTCGACGGACTCATGGTCCGCATCGGCGAGGGCGGCGGCGTCTACCAGGCCGGGTGGGACTTCTCGTCGGAGCTGGCGGTCACCACCGAGGCGTCCGTGCGCGCGATGCTCGACGCGTTCCTCGCGACCGCCGGCGCACGCGACAAGGACGTGATCTTCCGGAGCTGGACGGTCGGCGTCGGCGCGGTGGGCGACCTGCACACCAACCCCGACTCGTACGAGGCGGTGCTCGGCGACCTCGACGACCCCCACCTCGTCGTGTCGACGAAGTACACGTCGGGCGACTTCTACAGCCACCTGCCGCTCAACCCCACGCTGCTCACCGGCTCGCAGCGCCGCATCGTCGAGTTCCAGGCGCGGCGCGAGTTCGAGGGCTTCGGGTCGCTGCCCAACGACCTCGTCGCGGAGCAGGCGCAGGCCCTGACGACGTTCCTCGCCGCGAACCCGCACGTCGAGGGCGTGTGGAACTGGACGCAGGACGGCGGGCCGCTGCGCGCGGGGCCCATGACGCTGTACCTGCGCACGGGCTTCTGGCAGCTCTACGACCTCAACACGTACGGCGTGGGCCGCCTCGCGTGGGACCCGGCCGCGTCGCCCGCGCAGGTCAGCGCCGACTGGGTGCGGCAGGTCCTGTCCGACGATCCGGCCACGGCCGCCGCCGTCACCGCCGCGCTCGGGCGCTCGCGCGAGGCGATCACGCGCGGCCTGTACATCGGCACGTACGCGGAGCAGTCCGTGCAGGCGCTCGGGCTCGAGCCGCCGCCGATGATGTGGATCTTCGAGTGGGACATCGTCACGGGCGACTCCGCGGCGCTGGACAGCATCTACGCGGTCAGCCGCGACGAGCTCGACGAGGCGGTCGCGGACGGGGACCGCGCGATCGGGGTCGCGGCCGCGATGCACGACGAGGTCGCCGCGACCGACCCGGCGACCTGGCACTCCCCCGAGCTGTACGCGTCGTTCGTCGCCGCGCTGGACTACGAGACCGACCTGCTGCGCACGCTCGGCGCGTACCGCACGACGGTGCTGCGGCACGTCGAGTGGCTCGACACCGGAAGCCGCACCGCATACGACGAGTGGCGCGCGGCCGAGCGGGACTACCGCGAGGCGCGCGCCGCACACGTGGCCCGCTACCAGGGTGACCTGGACACGCCGGCGTACAACTTCACCGCGGCCGACCTCGGCGGCGAGCGCGCGGACCGCGACCCCGCGATGGCGTGGGCGGCCCGCGGCCTGCTCGTCGTGCTGCTCGTGGGGCTCGCGCTCGGCTCGACGCGTGTGCAGCGCCGACTCCGGCTGACGAGCGCGCCCGGCGCCGGCGCGCTCCACGCGCTGCTCGTCGCCGCGACGCGGCCGTGGCGCCTCGCGCAGGTGTCCCCGCGCGGGCGCGCCGACCGCGTCGTCGTCTGGGCGCTGCCCGCCGCCGTGCTGGTGCTCAGCCGCTGCATCTACACCTGGTTCGCGGCGCCCGCGCACCTGGCCGTCACGCTCGGCGCGTGGCTGCTGTTCGCGCTGGTCCTGCGCGCGGTGATCGGCCGGCGCGACCCGTTCCACCTGTGGGCCGCGCTCGGCGGCGTCGCGCTGCTGCGCACCGTCCTGCTGCTCGGCGCGCTCGCGCTGCGCGGACCGGGCCGCTACTGGTTCGGGTTCTGGACCGACCCGAGCGCCCGCGCCGCGTACGTCACGGTCGCGTTCGCGGCGTTCTGCTGGCTGTTCGTCGTCGCGACGATCGCGCTGCGCCGCTGCTACGGGCGAGGTTCGCGGCGCGCGCTGGGCGGCACGCTCGTCGGCCTCGGTGTGACGCTCGCGCTGCTCGGTGGGTGGATCGCCGCGATCGGGCTCGAGGAAGCGCTCACCGTGTGGAACGACCAGATGGCGCTGCTGCCGTGGGGCCTGAGCCGCATCCTCGGCATCACGGTCTACCTGGGCATCCCGCCCGAGCTGCCGGCTGCCGCTGCGGTCCTGGGGCTCGTGCTCGGGCTCGTCGGCGGCCTGCTCTGCCTGCCGCGCCCCCGACCGCGCGTCACGTCGAAAGCTCGCCCCGCAGCCGCGTGAGGAACCGTCAGGCCCGGTCCAGCTCCTGCGCCAGCATGACGAGGATGCCGCTCGGGCCGCGGAGATACGTCAGCTTGTAGACGTCCTGGTAGGTAGCAACGCCGCGCAGGGGATGGCAGCCGTGCGTCGCGGCGATCGCGAGAGCCTCGTCGATGTCGTCGACGGAGAACGCGACGCGATGCATGCCGATCTCGTTGGGTGCGGTCGGCTCCGTCTCGATCGCCTCCGGGTGGAGGTACTCGAACAGCTCGAGGTGGCCGTGCCCGTCCGGGGTCTGCAGCATCGCGATGCGCGCGTGGTTGCCGTCGAGGCCGACGGCGGTGTCGGTCCACTCGCCGCTGACCGTGTCACGGCCCACGACTGTCAGCCCGAGGTCGGTGAAGAACGCGATCGCCGCCTCGAGGTCCCGAACCGCGATCCCGACGTTCTCGAGCTTGATGGCCATCCGCGCAGGCTACCCACCTGGGCTCGACGAGGTTGGCGACGCCTGGGCGCCCCTC
This sequence comes from Cellulomonas composti, assembly GCF_007990245.1. Classification (GTDB taxonomy): domain Bacteria; phylum Actinomycetota; class Actinomycetes; order Actinomycetales; family Cellulomonadaceae; genus Cellulomonas; species Cellulomonas composti. Next base: position 168,120 of record NZ_BJWG01000005.1, read on the forward strand.
ACCAATGCAGATAATCGTTGCTTTTCGAGCGATACTGCGTCATCATCGGCTAATGGGCCTCACGATCACCGACGAGCGGCAGCTAGGCGGCGCCGTCCGCCACGAACGGCTCGCACGCGGACTGGATCAGCGCGACCTGGCTGAGCTGGCCGGCGTCAGTACCAGTTCGCTGCGCCGGCTGGAGGCGGGTCAGGGCAGCACTGTGCGCACGGTCCTGGCCGTTGCGGGGGCCCTGGACCTGTGCGTCGCTCTGACCGGAGTCGAGCGCGAGCCCGCGCACCATCGTCGAAGGGCGCCGAGCCGGACGCGCGGACGCCCCGCGCTCCAGCGGCGCGAGGAGCGTGTCTCCCTCGAGCTCCACCGTGCGGTGGCACGGCGGGTGCGCGCAGACGGCCCCGAGGTCCGTGAGATGGCGAAGGCAAACCTGGAGAAGGTCTCACGTACGGTGCGAGGCCCGCAGGCTAGCGCGTGGGTGCGCGAGTGGAGCGAGGCCCTGGAGGGGCCGACCGGCGCACTCATCGACTTGCTCGTGCGCGAGGACGAGCACGGCGTCGACATGCGCCAGGTCTCCCCGTTCGCCGGTGTTCTCAGTGCCGAGGACCGCGTGGCGGCGATCCGGCGGGCGCGCGAGTGGTGACCCGCGCGGATCTTGTGCACGCGATCCGCGCCTCGACCGCTGTCGTCGAGCAGCCGTCGGTGATCATCATCGGGTCGCAGGCTGCACTCGCCTCGTGGGACGAAGACGAGTTGCCGGCCGCGGCCACGATGTCCACCGAGATCGACATCTGCCCCATGCACGACGACGACGCCGAGACCCTCGCGGACAAGCTCGACGGCGCGATAGGCGAGCTGTCCAGGTTCCACCAGACGCACGGCTTCTACATCCAAGGCGTCGGACGCGAGACGGCGCTTCTCGCGCCGGGCTGGACCGATCGCCTCGTGGCGGTGAAGGTTGCCGGCGCGGACAGCAGCACCGGGTGGTGCCTGGAGATCCACGACCTCTGTGCCGCGAAGCTCCTCGCCAATCGTGCCAAGGACCACGCCTACGTCGCTGCGATGATCCAGGAGTCGTTCGTCGACCCGAACGTCGTCTGGGACAGAGTCGCCGGCACGGATACCGACGCCCGCAGGATCGAGGCCGCCCAGCGCTGGCTCCTCGGGCCGTGCCGAGTGTGGTCGGCGACCGGCCGCACAGCGCGACCGCCTACGTACGAGCCCGCGTGACGCCCCGCGTTCATGCTGGCAGCGCCCGACGGCCGACCTGATGGCCCGTCAGATGACGACGTCGCCTGCGACGATCGCCGCCGCCGCGGCGACCCCGACGGCCACGACCACGACGAGCGCGATCCGCTCCCGGCGCCCGATCCCGTCCTGGTGTCGTCGCACGTACACGTGCGCGACGCTGGCGGGCGCGTAGACGACGAACGTCGCGAGCAGGTACTGCCAGCCGCCGGCCCAGGCCAGGAACGTCGCGTACGCGACGGTCGCGACACTGACGACGACCCACCGCGCGCCCGCGGCCCGCGCCGCACGGTCGTGCCACGCCACCCGCACCGAGAACAGGGCGGACAGCAGGTACGGCACCAGGATCAGCGACGAGCACAGCGCGACGGCCAGCGAGAACGCGTCGGGCGCGCCGAGCACCAGGAGCAGGAACGCCTGGACCAGCACGTTGGTCACGGTGATCGCCACGACGGGTGCGCCGCGGGAGTTCTGCCGCGCGAGCGCGGCGGGCATGTCGCCGCTGCGCGCCCCGGTGACGAGCACCTCGCAGCTCATCAGCGTCCACGCCAGGTACGCGCCGAGCACGGAGATGAGGATGCCGACGCCGATCAACGTGGCCCCCCACGATCCGACGATGTGCTCGAGGACCCCCGAGACCGACGGGTCGGGCAGAGCCGCGATCTGCGCCTGCGGCAGGATCCCGTAGCTGACCATCGTCACGGACGCGAACAGCGCGAGCACCGCCAGGAACCCGCTCACGGTTGCCCAGCCCACGTCGTGGCGCCGCCGCGCGTACCGCGAGTACACGCTCGCGCCCTCGATGCCGATGAAGACGAACACCGTGATGACCATCGCGGAGCGCACCTGCTCGAGCATCGAGCCCGACTCGCCGCGCAGGTTGTCGACGAACACGCCCGGGTCGAACGCGGTCGCGGCGATCACGACGAACACGACGAGCGGCACAAGCTTGGCGACGGTGACGATCCGGTTCACCGCGGCGGCGGACTGCACGCCGCGCGTGAGCAGCCAGTGGTACACCCAGATCCCGACAGAGCCGAGCGCGATCGCCGCGGGCGTCGAACCACCCTCGAACGCGGGGATCCACCCGCCGATCGTCGACATGATGAGCACCCAGTACGCGACGTTGCCGACCACGGCGGTGAGCCAGTAGCCCGTCGCGGACAGGAACCCCGCGTACCGGCCGAATCCCTCGCGCGCGTAGGAGTAGACGCCGGCGTCGAGGTCCGGGCGGCGATCGGCCAGGCGCAGGAACGTCAGCGCGACCATGAGCATCCCGGCGCCCGCGACGAGCCACGCGACGGCCGCACCGAGCGCGCCCGTGCCGCGCGCGAACTGCGCGGGCAGAGAGAACACGCCCGCGCCGACCATCGACCCGACGACGAGTGCGGCGAGCGTCCAGCGGCTCATCGTCCCGGTCCGCGCCGGCTCCGTCCCGACGGTCACGACGCCTCTCCGGCCGCCATCTGCCGCTCCCAGAACGCCATCGCCTGGGGCAGCAGCGCGATCGAGGCGCGCCACGTGTGGCCCTCACCGGGCAGCACGACGAGCTCGACGGGCTCGCCGCGGGCCCGCAGGCGCTCGTCGAGGTGGTGCGCGGTCTCGACCACCTCGTCGTCGCGCTCGTTCTCGCCGTACGCGAGGAACACCGCGGTCGGGCTCGTCAGGTCGATCGTGTCGACGTAGACCGACGGGCTGTGCGCGTCGATCTGGTCCTGCCCCTCGAGCTGGCCGTCCGCACCCGCACCCGGCGTGCCGTACGGCATCAGCGCCAGGATCGTGCCCGTGTCCGACGAGTGCCGCAGCCCCTGGTCCAGCGCGCAGAACGCCCCTGACGACATGCCGCCGATCGCCTGGTAGGTGCGGTCGGTCGCGATCGGGTAGTGGCCCTCGACCCACGGCCGCACGTCCTCCTGCAGGTAGGTCTCGACCTGCGCCCCGCCGAGCGTCGAGTCGAGGCACGCCGCCTCGGACGCTCCCGGCGTGTTCACGTCGGGCGAGACGACGATCACGGGTCGCAGCTGCCCGGTGGTGATGAGGTCGTCGAGCACGTCCCCTGCGCCCGCGGAGAACCAGTCGACCGACCGGCCCGGCGAGCCGTGCATGAGGATCACCATCGGGTACAGCGTCTCGCCCGACGTGTCGAAGCCCGGCGGCGTGTAGATCCAGGTGTCGGTGGTCGGCAGGTTCCGCTCGGCCGGGACGGGGATCCGCGCGACACCGAAGTGCCCCGAACCCTCGACGGGCGGGTCGCCGATCTGCGCGACCTGCGGCGAGTCGGGCGTCGGGCGGGTCTGCGGCGTCCACGGCGGCTGCGCGTCGCGGTGCACCCCGAGGTGCGCGAGCAGGCCCTCCCACGTCGCGATGTACCCGACGTACGCGTTCGCCCCCACGGCCAAGGCCAGCACGACGACGAGCGCGGCACCGACCGCCGCGGGCCAGGCGCGGCGCCGGGGTTCTGCGCGGCGTCGCCGCACCGCGAGCACGACGAGCAGGACCGCGAGCAGCGCGAGCGCGACGACCGTCCACCAGGAGGTGAGCGGCGCGTCGACGACCCCGACCTCGAGGCCCAGCAGGTCAGCCGGGACCACGCGAACGACCGGAGGGCCGCAGGAACGGGAACGCGAGCGTGTCGCGGATCGAGCCTCCGACGAGCATCATCACGACCCGGTCGACACCGATCCCCACACCGCCGCTGGGCGGCATCGCGAACTCGAGCGCGTCGAGGAACTCCTCGTCGACCTCCATCGCCTCGGGGTCGCCCGCGGCGGCGAGGATCGACTGCTCGGTGAGCCTGCGGCGTTGCTCGACGGGGTCGACGAGCTCGGAGTACGCGGTGCCCAGTTCGGCGCCGAACGCCACCAGGTCCCACCGCTCCGCGAGCCGCGGGTCCACGCGGTGCGCGCGGGTCAGCGGCGAGGTCTCGACCGGGAAGTCGGTGTAGAAGGTCGGCGCGGTCGTCTCGGCCTCCACGAACCTGTCGTACAGCTCGGTGACCAGCGCACCGTGGGTCTCGGTCGCCTCGAACGCGATCCCGTTGACCCGGCACACCTCGCGCAGATCGGCGAGCGGCACGTCGGGCGAGATCTCGCGGTCGAGCGCGCGCGAGACCGCCTCGTGCACGGGGATCGTCGGCCAGGCACCGTCGAGCCTGACGACCTGTCCCCCGGGGCGGTGCGCGACCGGTTCGCCGTGCACCGCGATCGCCGCCGCGACGATGAGCTCACGCGTCATCTCGCGCATCGTCGTGTAGTCGCCGAACGCCTCGTACGCCTCGAGCGACGTGAACTCGGGGTTGTGCGTCGAGTCGGCACCCTCGTTGCGGAAGTTGCGGCCCAGCTCGAAGACCTTGCCGACGCCACCGACCATGAGCCGCTTGAGGAACAGCTCGGGCGCGATGCGCAGGTACAGGTCCAGGTCGTACGCGTTGATGTGGGTGGTGAACGGTCGCGCGTTGGCGCCGCCGTGGATGCGCTGCAGGATCGGCGTCTCGACCTCGATGAAGCCCCGTCCGACGAGCGAGGTGCGCAGCGACCAGACCGCCGCCGCCCGCGCGCGCAGGAGCTGTTCGGGGCGGTCCGCGAGCGCGAGGTCCATGTGCCGCAGCCGCGCGCGCGCCTCGGCGTCGACGAGGCCGCGGTGCTTGTCCGGCGGCGGCGTGAGCGCCTTGGCGGCCATGCACCAGGACGTCACCGCGATGCTGAGCTCGCCCGAACGGCTGTGGGTCAGCGCGCCCGTGACGCCGACATGGTCGGCGAGGTCCACCGCGGCCCGCCACAGCGCGATGTCGGCCGTGGTGTCGGCGGACAGCAGCGCCTGCACCTGCGCACCGCCCTCGCGCAGCACCGCGAACACGACGCCGCCGAGGTCGCGCAGCCGCACCACGCGTCCGACGACCGAGACCACCGGACCCGAGGCGTCGGGCGTCGCCGGGACGTCGAGCGCGACCGCGATCGTGTGCGTGCGCGGCACAGAGACCGGGTAGGGGTCCATCCCGGCGGCGCGCAGCACGTCGAGCTTCGCGTGCCGCGCCCGCTGCTGCTGCGTGAGTACCCGCGGCGGGGCAGTGACCGCGAGGACCTCCTGCTCCTGCGCGGCGACGGCCACGGCGAGCACCGCAGCCTCGTCGGGAGCGAGGGGCGTCACGGGCGCCTGCTGCGGCCACCAGCGCGGCCTGTTGAGGAACCCCTCGGCCTCGCCGAGCGCCGCTGTGATGCGCGTGAGCTGCGCCGCGGACTCGAAGCACAGGAGCCGCGGCTGCCAGTGCGGCAGGTACTTCTCGTTCGACCGGTACAGGGACTCGAGCTGCCAGAACCGGGACGCGAACAGCAGCACGCGCCGGTTGAACCGCTGCATCGGCGTCGCGCCGATGCGCTCGCCGAGCTCGAACACCTGGCGGAACATCGCGAAGTTCAGCGAGATGCGCTCGACGCCGAGGTCGCCGGATCGCCCGGCGAGGCTCGCGACCATGAACTCGGTGACGCCGGGAACGGCGTCCGGCGAGCGGCGCATCACGTCGAGCGAGAGCCCGCGGCGCTCCCACGGCACGAACGAGAGCAGCCCGCGCACCTCACCGCCCGCGTCGTGCGCGGTCACGACGACCTCGCGCGGGTCCTGCGGCGCCCCGAGCCGGTCGAGCGCCATCGAGTAGCCGCGCTCCTCGCCGTGCCGCCACGCCTCGGCGAACCCGACGAGCGTCGCGAGCTCGTCGGGCTCGATCGTCTCCTGACGCCGCACCTGCACGGTGTAGCCCGCCGCGGTGACCCGGTCGACCGAGCGACGCACGCCGTGCAGAGCGGGGTTGGCCAGGTCGAACGACCGAGTGACGATGACGGCCTCGTCGCCCATCGACATGGGGTGCAGGCCCGCGGCCTGGTACGCGCGAGCTCCCGCCTCGGTCGTCGAGGTCGCGGCGGGGACCCAGCCGTACTCGCGAGCCTCGGCGAGCCAGCGCTCGATCGCGTCGCCCCACGCCGCGGGGTCGCCTACCGGGTCGCCGGCCGCGAGGCTCACGCCGGCGATCTCGCGGTAGGACACCGCGGCGCGGCGGTTCGCGGAGAACCGGGCCGAGCGGTCGTCGCGGGTCGCGAAGTACCCGAGCGAGTCGTCGGACGGGAACTCGAGCAGCAGCCGGCGCACCAGGAGGCGGTCGTCGACCGACTCCTCGCTGACGCGCTCGCGCGAGCGCAGGAACAGCAGCAGGCCGAGGAGCAGCGCGACGCCGGAGATCACCGCGACGACGAACCCGACCCACCACGGCGCCGTCCCGTCGGCCGCCACGAGCCACGGCATGCCGATCGCGTGCGCGAGCGACCAGCGCACCCTGTCGGCCGCGGTCTGCAGCGTGTCGTCGACCAGCCGCAGCAGCACGAGCCCAACCGCCGTCGCCACGACGATGCCGCCCGCGATCACCAGCCCGGCCCGCCACCACGCGCCGCGCTGCAGGCGCGCACGGAACGCGCCGCGGGCCGCGACGAGCAGCACGACGGCGACGATCGCGACCACGCCCGCGGCGACGTCCAGCGGTGCCAGGCCCAGCTCCGTACGCGCCGCGTCGTCCCCGACCAGCCAGACGACCCCTGCGGCAAGCGTCGCCAGCGCGACCGGAAGCTGCCACACGAGCACGACGAACCACAGCGCGAACCGCAGCCCGCGCCGCAGCCCCGCTGCGACCGCCGCGACGAGCACGAGGCCGAAGAACTCCGGCTCGCTGGGCACGTTGAGCACCTCGAGCACGGTCGCGACGTCGTGCACGAACCCGGGCGCGACGAGCAGGAGCAGCAGCCCGACGAGCTGCCACACCGCCATCGCGGTGACGACGACCGTCGCGACCGCTGCGGTCCGCCGCGTGAACGGTGTCAGCCGCGCCCCGACCGGCGGCGCGGGCTCGTCGGGCGCCCGACCTGGCTCGACGGGTGCCGACACGCGCTCCTGCATGGTCGCCACGGTCGTGACGCCTCCTTCCGGCGGTTCGGTGCGTCCGGCGGACGCACCGCGGGCGCTCCCGAGCCTGCTCCCCCGGCGCGCGTGTCGCATGACCCGCCAGGGGTGACCTGTGAGGATGCTCCCATGCCGCTACCCGTGCCCGTCGACGCGCGCGAGCTCACCCGGCCCGTCGACCTCCAGCTCCCCGACGGGCGGCTGAACCCCGACGCGGTCGGCTGGTCGCGCTCGCCGCTGCACGACACCGCGCTCGTCGGACGCGTGCCCCGGCGCTGGGGCCGCGCCAAGCGCTGGGAGTACTGGGCGCTCCTGACCCCGACGCACGTCGTCGGGCTGACCGTGTCCTCGCTCGACTACCTCGGGCTGACCCAGGTGTGGGTGCTCGACCGCGCGACCGGCGAGGACGTCGACGCCGTCGTCGTCGCGCCGTTCGCACGCGGCACCACGCTGCCCGGCTCGCTCGGCGACGGTCCCGCGACGGCCTCGACCCGCCGCGTGCACGTCAGCTTCGACGAGACCGCGACCGGGACCCGGCTGCGCGCCCGCACCCCGCGCGTGCGGCTCGACGTCGAGGCGGCGCTGCCGCCGGGGCGCGAGCGGCTCGGCGTCGTCGTGCCGTGGGACGAGCGCACCTTCCAGTACACCGTCAAGGACGTCGGCCGTCCGGCGCTCGGCCGCCTGCGCGTGGACGACGTCGACGTCGAGGTCGGCCCCGGCTCGTGGGCCGTGCTCGACCACGGCCGCGGGTACTGGCCCCGCTCGCTCGCGTGGAACTGGGGGTTCGGCGCCGGCAAGGCCGGGGTGGGCGGGGTCGACGGGCGCGACGTCGCGCTCCAGCTCGGCGGTCGGTGGACCGACGGGACCGGGTCCGCCGAGAACGCCGTCGTCGTCGACGGGCGGCTGCACAAGCTGCGCACCGAGCTCACGTGGACCTGGCCGCCGGGCCGGTGGACCGACCCGTGGCACGTGACCGGCGACGGTGTGGACCTCACGTTCGTCCCGTTCCACGACCGCGTCGCGCTCACCGACGCGTGGGTCGTGCGCTCCTCGACGCACCAGTGCTTCGGGCACTGGTCGGGGTCGGTGATGCTCGACGACGGCGAGCGGCTCGTCCTCGACGGGTTGCTGGGCTCCGCGGAGGACGTCGAACAGCGCTGGTAGTCGCCTCAACCTGCTTCGGCGGGCAGCGCCGCGCGATCGACCACGAGCGCGACCTGGACGCGGTTCGTCGCGCCGAGCTTGCCCATCACCTGGGTCAGGTGCGACTTCACGGTCGCTTCGCTGACGAACGACCGGCGCGCGATCTCGGCGTTGGACAGCCCGTCCGCGACCCCGCGTGCGATCTCGAGCTCACGCTCCGTGAGGGCCTCCAGCATCGCGCGCGACTCACGCCGCCCGCGGCCCGTGGCGTCGGTCGCGACGCGCTCGACCATCGTCCGCGCGGCGCGCGGCGAGAGCGCACCCTCCCCCGCGGCCACCGCGCGCACGGCCGCGACGAGCTCGGCCGGCTCGGCGTCCTTCGCCAGGAACCCAGCTGCGCCGGCGTGCACGGCGGCGAGGATCGCCTCCTCCGTGTCGAAAGACGTCATCGCCAGGACGCCGGGCGGCTCCCGCATCGCGCGCACCGCCGCGGTCGCGCGGATGCCGTCGACGCGGGCCATCCGCAGGTCCATCAGCACGACGTCCGGGTGGTGCGCCTGGATCGCGCCCACCACCTCGTCGCCGTCGGCCGCCTCCGCCACGACGTCGATCCCCGCGGCGCCCAGGATGGTGCGCAGCAGTCGTCGGACCATCGCGTCGTCGTCGACGACCATCACCCTGACCACGGCAGCGACCCTAGCGCCGCGCACCCACACGTCAGTCGCCCGGCCCCGCCAGTCGCCCGGCCCCGCCAGCCACCCGGCCCCGCCAGCCACCCGGCCCCGCCAGCCACCCGGCCCCGCCAGCCACCCGGCCCCGCCAGTCACCCGGCCCCGCCAGTCACCCGGCCCCGTCAGTCACCCGGCCCCGTCAGGCGCTCGGCCGCTCCCAGGGCAGGTGCACGCGCACGACGAAGTCCTCACGCTCGATGCCGGCGTCGAACCGCCCGCCGAGCGCCTCGGCCCGCTCCCGCATCCCGGCCAGCCCCGCGCGCGCACCCGTCGCGTCGGCCGGGGCCGCCCGCAGGCGGTTGCGCACCACGAGGTCCACACCGGCGCCGGGCGCGGCTGTGAGCGACACGTCGGCCCGCGCACCGGGCGCGTGCTTGATGACGTTCGTCAGCGCCTCCTGCACGATCCGGTACACGGCACGCGTCAACGCCGGCGGCGCCTGCACCGCGTCGGAGACGAAGAACGTCGGCGCCACGTCGAGCCCGGCGGTCCGCGCCTCGTCGAGCAACCGCGCCAGGTCCGCGAGCGTGGGCACCGGGCCGTCGAACGTCTCACCCTGCGTGCGCAGCGACGCGATGAGGGCGCGCATCTCGTCGAGCGCGCGCCGTGCGGACGACCGCATCGACCGTGCGGCCTCACCGACCTCGGGATCGGGTGCCGTGACCTCGAGCGCCGAGGCGTGCAGCGAGACGAGCGAGAGGTGGTGGGCCACCGTGTCGTGCATCTCGCGCGCGATGAGCTCGCGCTCGTCCTGCCGCGAGAGCTCCGTGCGCAGCTCGTCGGCCTGCGTGCGCAGCTCGTCCGCGCGCCGCGAGGCGACCTGCGCGACAGAACGCTCGTACGTCAGCGTGCGCCGCACCATCCCGGCCGCGACCGCGACCACCAGGAACGTCACCCCGAGGGCCACGTAGCCGGCGGGCAGGAGGTAGGAGCGCTCGTCGGTCGTCGACGAGGTCACCGCGAAGACCACCGCCTCGCCCTCGCGCGCCGCGTCCCGCGCCAGCGAGACCCCGACGGCCGCGGCGGTCGCGAGGCCGCACAGCACTGCGGTGCGCGCCCGGCGCGTCGCGATCACCCAGCTCAGCGCGATCAGCGGCGCGAGCGCGTCCACGGGCACGACGACCGCCGCGGCCGCGGTCGCGGCGCAGATCACGACCGGGAAGCGCGCCCGCCACACCATCGCGGTCGCGTTGGCCCCGACCACCGCGAAGGCGATCACCCCGACGAGCGCGGCCCACGCCCCGTCGCCGCGCCCGAGCGAGTCGAACGCGACCGCGACGAGCCCCGAGAACGCGACCGCCGACACGGCCCCGACCGTCCCGGCCCGCGACCACGTCCGCCGGTTGTCCCGCGCCGGCCGCGCCGGCCCGTGCGGCGGCGGCAGCGGACCCTGCCGAGGCGGCCCGTAGGCGTACCCGGGTGCGGGACGCGCGGCACCCGGTGCCGATGGTGCGTGGCCGTACCCGGGCGGCGGGGGCCACGGCCGCGGGTGCCCCACCGGTGGCGGGTACGGACCCGGAGGCGGGGACGGCGAGCTCATGCCCGGACAGTACGCGCGCGCACCCACACGTCTCGCCGTCCAAAGGTCTCGACCCGGCGCCCACGACCTCGACCTTCGTCTACTGCGATCGAGCCGATCGACCGATCCGGCGCGCCCGGCCCGGTCAGGAGCATCGACACCGCAACGATCCCCGTCCCGTCAGGAGGACACCATGAGCACCACCGACCCGAGCGGCCAGCCGCTCCCCCCGCCCGCCGCCGCGCCCGAGCCGAAGCGCTCCTGGTTCGCCCGGCACAAGATCCTCACGGCGATCGGCGTCGTCGCCGTCGTGGCGATCGCGGTGAACGTCGCCCAGGGAGGCGGCGACGCGGCCGACGACGCCGCACCGGGCGCGACCACGTCGGCGCCGGCCCAGGACCCGACCGAGGCACCCGCCGACGACGCCACCGAGCCCGCCGACGACGCCACCGAGGACGCGCCCAAGGAGCCCGAGGAGCAGCCGGCCGGCGACTCCGCCGGCATCGGCACGCCCGTTCGTGACGGGAAGTTCGAGTTCACCGTCACGGCGGTCGAGACGGGTGTGCCGAGCGTCGGCGACGACATCCTCAGCCTCGACGCGCAGGGGCAGTTCGTCCTGGTGCACGTGACCGTCACCAACATCGGCGACGAGGCCCAGTACTTCGACGGCTCGAGCCAGGAGCTCGTCGACACCGAGGGCCGCACGCACTCCGCCTCGACCGAGGCGGCGATCTACCTCGACGACGCGAACAGCATCCTCGACCAGATCAACCCGGGCGTCAGTGTCGAGGGCACCGTCGTCTTCGACATCCCGGCGGACGCCACGCCGGCGACGCTCGTCCTCCACGACTCCGCCTTCTCCGGCGGCGTCGAGGTGGCCGTGTCCTGAGGCGGCCAGCGGGCGGGTGCGGTCGTTCAGGGGCGACCGTGCCCGTCCGCCCGCCCGCCTGTCGACGCACCGCACGACGAGGACGCTCGGCCTGGTCCACAATCGTCTCGACGCGTCACGACGAGCGGGAGGCACGCATGGCAGAGGAGCCATCGACGGTCCGGGTGGACGATCCCGGGCCGTTCTTCCACGGTACGAAGGCGGACCTGCGGCCGGGCGACCTGCTCGAGCCCGGGCGCTCCTCCAACTACGGCAGCGGTCGCGCGGCGAAGTTCGTCTACCTCACGGCGACGACCGACGCGGCGGTCTGGGGCGCCGAGCTCGCCGCCGGCACCGGACCGGGCCGCGTGTACCGCGTCGAGCCGCTCGGCGAGATCGAGAACGACCCGAATCTCACCGACAAGCGGTTCGAGGGCAACCCGACCCGCTCGTACCGCACGCTCTCCCCCGTGCGCGTGCTCGGCGAGGTCACGTGGCAAGCCCACCCGCCCGAGGTCCTGCAGACCATGCTCGACCACCTGCGCCGGCTCGCAGACGAGGGCGTCGAGGCGATCGAGGACTGATCTGAAGGCGTGCCCCCCGAGCACACGCCCCACAGCCTCCCCCGCGCGCCCTTCCCGTTCCCGCCGCCCCGCCGCGCCGACCTTCCCGCTCACGTCACCGCTCCCCACCCCCGCCCCGCCAGCCCCTCACCCATCCACGGACCCCCCGCCGCCTCCTGCCCGCTCGCGCCGGCCCCTGCCCGCACTGTCCCGCCCCGCCAGCCCCTCACCCATCCACGGACCCCGTGCACGTCCACGGACCCCGCGGACGCCTGCGGACCCCTCGTCGGCGAGGTCCGGCGACGCTCCAGCGGTCCGTAGACGACGAGCAAGTCCGCAGACGGCACGGACCCACGCACGCACGACCGCGCCAGCCACCGCCCACCGCCCCTCACGCGTCCACGCACCCGGGCGCCAGCCGCCCCATGACACCTCCACCACGCGCTGTGCCCCTCACCCATCCACGGACCCCGCGCGCGTCCACGGACCCCGCGGACGCCTGCGGACCCCTCGTCGGCGAGGTCCAGCGACGCTCCAGCGGTCCGTAGACGACGAGCAAGTCCGCAGACGGCACGGACCCACGCACGCACGACCGCGCCAGCCACCGTCCACCATCCCGCCGCGCACCCGCCCGGTCACCCGCCCCGCCCGGTAACCCGCCCCGCCCGGTCGCCGACCCCTCCCGTCCACAGCCGCCACGCCGCGTGTCAGTGGCCACTCGTACACTTGTTCGAGTGCTCGTGAGAGAGGGGGCGAGATGAGCGCAATGACAGACGGGGCGACGCCCGACGACGAACCGCGCCGAGCGCTCGTCGCGGTCTCCGACGAGACCTCGGGCGTCGGGCCGATCCCCGAGGTGGCGGCCCTGCAGCTCGCGATCGATGCGCTGGCGGGCCTGGTGCCGGGCGCGAGCACGAGCCTCGACGGGCAGTCCGCGACGGAGACGATGGTCGCGCTCGCCACTGCCGCGGGACGGCTCACGGCGATCGCGGCGGCGCTGCTGCCGGTCGTCGAGGCGGACGGATGGTGGGCGCTGCGCGGGGCGCGCACGGTCACGACGTGGCTCGCAGGTGCCGCACGCATGCCCTGGGCACGGGCGGCGGGGATAGTGCGCATGGGTCGGGCCTTCGCGTCCGATCTGCCTGAGACTGCCGCGGGCGCGGTGGCCGGCGAGATCCCCGTGGACAACGCGCTCACGCTCGCCCGGCTCGCGCCGACCACGAAGCTCCGACGAGAGGCGCTCGCCCAGCCTGCGGACGCGTGCGGCGAGCCCTTCCTCGCCGAGCACGCGCGCGGACTCGCGCCCGAGACGTTCACGCGACTGGTGCGGCGCTGGGCCGCCGCGGCGGACACCGGTGCCGATGAGCGCGGGTACCGCAAGGCCACCGACCGCGAGTTCTTCACGATCTCGCCGACCACCAACGGCATGCACCTGTCCGGGTTCCTGACCACCGAGCACGGCGCGAGCCTGCGAGCGGCGCTCGACTCGCTGATGGGCACACCCGCACCCGACGACCGCCGCACGACGACGCAGCGCCGAGCCCAGGCCCTGGCCGACCTGTCCCGGCTCGGTCTCGACCACGGGCTCGTCGGTACCGGCGCGGGCGCGCGGATCCGTCCGCACGTCTCCTGCGTCGTCGACCACGACACGTTCAGGCGCCTCGTCGAGGACGAGAGCACCCGTGACCCGTTCGACGCCAGACTCGACGACCCACCCGACGACCCCCCGGACAGTCGGCACAACGACCCACCCGACCGTCGACACGTCGACCCACCCGGCAGTCCGCACAACGACCCACCCGACCGCCGGCACAACGACGACCCGCCTAGGTGCCACCACGACGACCCGCTCGACCACCCGCTCGAGGACCCGCTCGACGACCCGCTCGATCACCCGCTCGAGGACCCGCTCGACGACCCGCTCGAGGACCCGCTCGAGGACCCGCTCGACGACCCGCTCGAGGGCCCGCTCGAGGGCCCGCTCGACGACCTGCTCGAGGGCCCGCTCGACGAGCGTCTCTACGAGCGCCTCGGCGCGAATCTCGACCAGCGCCTCGACGAGACGGCCGACGCCGACCCCGAGGATCTCGCGCGCCCGCGCGGCGTCCGGCTCGGGCGCCTGCGGCCGGTGTCCGACGAGGAACGTTTCGCCGTCACCGAGATCGTGGGCGCCGGACCCGTCCCCGGTCACGTGCTGCAGCGCCTCGCGTGCGACGGCGCGATCGGCAGACTCGTCTTCGGGCCGGCCTCCGAGCTCATCGACGTCGGGCGCTCGGAGCGGCGGTTCACGGCCGCCCGGCGGCGCGCGATCGTCGCGCGGGACCAGACCTGCCGCTACCCGAGCTGCGGTGCACCTGCCTCGCTCGGCGAGCTCCACCATGTCGTGCCGTGGAGCCAGGGCGGCAGCACCGACGCCAACGCCGGGATCCTGCTGTGCTACCACCACCACGACGTGGTCCACCGACTGCACCTGCAGATCCGGCGCCGCAAGTCGGGCGGCTGGCGGTTCACCACTGCCACCGGCCACCGCCTCGACGCCGGCTCCTGACACACGGCGCACCACGCCGGTGTGAGCAGCAGCGCCTGACGTCGTCAGGCCTCGTCGCTAGCGTGGTGCGGTGGCATCCGATCCGCGCACGGTCGACTGGCTGCTCGACTCCGACCCGGCGCTGCGCTGGCAGGTCGAACGCGACCTCGTCGGAACCCCGGACGAGACGTGGCAGGCGACGCGCGCCCGCGTCGCGACCGAGGGCTTCGGCGCGAGGCTGCTCGCGCGGCAGGACCCGGACGGCAGGTGGGCCGGCGGCGCGTTCTTCCCGGCCGGCTTCTTCGGCAGTCCCGAGGCCGACGAACCCGGGCAGCCGTGGATCGCGACGACGTGGGTCCTCAAGGACCTTCGCGAGTGGGGTCTGGACGCCGCGGTGCTCGCCGGCACCGCGGACCGGCTCGCGGCGAGCTGCCGCTGGGAGTACGACGACCTGCCCTACTGGGGCGGCGAGGTCGACGTCTGCATCAACTCGTACACGCTCGCGAGCGGCGCCTGGCTCGGCGCCGACGTCGCCGCCCTGGCCGCGTGGTTCCCGGCCCACCGGCTCGCCGACGGCGGCTGGAACTGCGAGGCGGAGGAGGGCCGCTCGACGCGGTCGTCGTTCCACTCCACGCTCAACGCGGTGCGCGGCATGCTGGCCTACGAGCGGCTCACCGGAGACTCCGCGCTGCGGGCCGCGCGGCACGGCGGCGAGGAGTACCTGCTCTCGCGTCGACTGCTCTACCGGGCGTCCACGGGCACTCTCGTCGGCGACTTCGCGACGAGGTTCGTCTACCCGAACCGCCACCGCTACAGCGCGCTCGCGGCGCTCGACCACTTCCGCGACGCGTCGCTGCTCGACGGGACCCCGCCCGACGAACGGCTCGCCGGCGCCATCGACGTCGTGCGAGCCGCGCGCCGACCGGACGGCACGTGGCTGCAGGGAGCACCGCTGCCCGGCCGCACCTGGTTCGAGGTCGACGCCCCGGAGGGTGAGCCGTCGAGGTGGCTCACCCTGATCGGCACCCGCGTGCTGACCTGGTGGGACGCCGCGCGGGCGTGAGCCGGGCGCGGCAGGACGACGTCACGGGACGCGGACGATGTCCTTGCCCAGCGGTGCCAGCGAGATCGGCACCATCTTGAAGTCGGCGATGCCGAGCGGGATCCCGATGATCGTCAGGCACAGCAGCACACCCGAGACGATGTGCCCGAGCGCGAGCCACCACCCCGCGAGGATCACCCACACGACGTTCCCGAGGAACGACCACGCACCCGCGCCCGGCTTGGGGACCACCGTGCGGCCGAACGGCCACAGCGCGTAGCTCGCCATCCGGAACGACGCGATGCCCCACGGGATCGTGAAGATCAGGATGCACAGCAGCACGCCGGCGAATGCGTAGCCGACGGCCAGCCAGAACCCGGCGAGCACGAGCCAGATGATGTTGAGCAGGGTGCGCACGCCGTCATCCTCGCGTGGGCCGGGCCGCGTTGTCGACGAACCGCTGCCAGCGCCAGTCGAGCAGGTCTCGATCCGGGTGGTCGGCGCGGCGGCGCGGCAACGTGATCTTTCGCCCGTGCATGTCCTGCAGACCGTGCCGGAGCATCGGCCCGTCGACCTCGTCGAGCAGATCGCGGTCGATCTGCACCACGTAGTCCGGGCTGACGCCCAGGAGGTCCTGGTCATAGGCCGCATGGTGGATCTTGCACAGCGCCAGCCCGTTCGTCGTCGTCGGAAGCCCGTGCTCCTCGCTGTCAGGGACGATGTGCGCGCCGTCCAGCAACGACCCGTGAGCGAGCCGGCAGATCGCGCACCGTGTCTCGTAGGCCAGCAGCACCCTGGTGCGGAACGCGGGCTGGTGCAGCCGCTGCTTGGCGAGCCGTCGCGCGTAGGCCCGCTGCTCGGCACCCAGCTCACGCAGGTCGCCCATGTACCGGAACGCCTCGTCGAGCGCGATGAGGAACGTCCGCTCCTCGGGGTAGTCGTCGACGACGTACACCGGGAGCACCGGCGTGTAGACGTTCGCGACCTCCTTGCGGAACAGGATCAGCGGCATCCCCGTGGTGATCGCGTTGCGCAGCTTGGCGTTGTCGCCCCCGAACGGGTCGCCGTCGCGGTACGCGTAGTGCAGCAAGCCGTCGTCCGGGTCCTCGGTGTCGTCGTAGGGACCGTCGACCGACGAGACGATCGCGAGCGTCGAGCCGAAGTCCGCCGGGTTCCGGATGCCGCGCGAGTAGTCGATGATCGGCAGTTTTCGCTCCCCGACCCGGAAGCCGAGCAGCTCGTCACGCCGCAGGAACCCCCCGTTGGCCTCGGCGCGCTCTCGCACCCACGCGAGGACGTGCGCTCGCAGCGCGGCTTCGGCGACGGTGTCCACGCCACCAGCTCACCAGCCCCGCCGGCCGCCGGGCAAGGGCCGTACGAGCGACCCGACGGTCAGCGCACGCGCGCGCGGGCCGCCGCGCGGCGCAGGACGGTGATCTCGACGCGTGAGGTGAGCTGTTCCTCCGGGAGCACGCGGGCCAGGTCGGCGAGCACGTCGTGGCAGGCACCGATCACGTCCGCCAGGTCGGCGTCGGGGTACGCGGTCACCCGCAGGCGCACGACGAGCCGCCCGCGCTCGGTCAGCACGGCGCCGCGCACGGACAGGATGCGCGGATCGTCGGAGAGCACGTCTGCCGCCGTCGCGACGGCCGGTCCGGGTTCGACCGTGAGCACGCCGGGCAGCGGACCCGCAGGCAGGCGCAGGGGTGCGACCCCGCGTCTCGGCAGGTGCGCGAGCAGCCACCACAGACCGAGCCCGACGAGCACGACGCCGACCGCCAGCGCGATCGCGACGAACGACGACGACCCCGTGACCCGCGACGAGTCGACGTCGACGGAGTCCGGCACGTCCGGCCAGACGTCAGCCAGGAACCCGGTCTGCCAGCCGATCGCCGCGACCCCGAGCACGACGAGCACGAGCCCGAGCAGGAGCACGAGCACGCGGTCGAGGCCGAGCACGCCGCGCCTCATCGCAACCCCGCCACGTGCCGGTTCTCGACCCGGACGGTCATGGGCGTCGCCAGCCGCGCGAGACGCTGCTCGACGAGCGCGCGCACCTCGTCGGCCACGTCGTCGCCCTCGAGCGAGGTGACGGTGACCTTCACTGACGTGCGCCGCGCCGACGACTCGGCGGAGAGCACGTACGGCACCGACTCGGCCGCCGCGGCGGCCAGGCGCGCCACGTCGGCGATGCCGATGCTCGCGCCGGGCACGTCCAGCGGCAGCCGGTTGCGCACGCGACGTCCGAGCGCGACGACGACGAGCCAGAGCCCGAGCAGCGCTACGACGCACCCGATCGCGGTGAGCGCGGGCGACGGCTCCACGCCGTCCGTCGAGTCGACGAGCGGCACCAGCCAGGTGCTCCCGTCGATCCGACCGTCGATCACCAGCGCGTCCCGGATCACCAGCACACCGAGCGCGACGACGAGCGCCGCGAGCACGACCCCGACCCAGCCGACCCGCCCGGCGCGCGTGGCCGGCGGCGCCGGAGCGATGCTCATCGGACCCTCGGCGCGGGGGCCGCCCGCGGCGGCCGCTCGACGTCGCGCACGGCGACGCTCACCGCGTCCAGCTCCTGCGCGGCCTGCCGCACCAGCTCGCGACCGACGGCCTCCTGCACCTCGCGGGTCACCACCGCGGCCGACGCGGGCCAGACGAGCGAGACCTCGAGCGACACCCGCGCGCGCAGGCCCAGGCGCTGCCAGTCGACCCTCGGGCTCGTCGGAGCCACGCCCGGCACGCCCAGCGCGACCTGACCGGCGATCCGGCGCAGCGCGTGGTCCGTGATCGTCAGCGACCCGCGGTCCGGCCGCACGTCGGCGACGCCCTCGTCGACGACCTCGGGCTCGACCTGGGGCTCGGGCTCGGGCTCGACGATGGTTTCGTTCTCGGCCACGGTCTCAGCCACGGCGTCGGCCGGAGACGACCCCGCTCAGGTCGAGGCGGCCGTCGAGCACGAGGGCGACGAGCACCCCGAGCGCACCGAGCACGAGGGCCAGCAGGAACATCGAGAACCCCCCGACCGCGGCGACCAGGGCAAGCAGGATGCCGGCGAACAGCCCCGTGGCGACAGACGACATGGTCAGCTCCTTCTCATGACACGTCGATGTCCTCGACGTGGACGTGCACGGGCATGGGGGCGATCGCCGACACGGCGCGCTGCACGCGCCCGACGGTGACCGGGACGGGGGCGACGCCCGAGACGACGACGTGCACCTCGGTGCCGGCCTCGTCGATGCGGACGCCCGTGACCCGCCGTCCCGGCAGGTAGGTGCCGAGCCCGCCGAACCGCCCGCCGTGGAGCCGGACCACGCCCGGCACCGCGAGCACGGCCGCTGCGACCTCCTCGGCGGGATCGCGCGGCTCGGGTCCGACGACGATGAGGGGCTCGGTCGGTGCCGTCCCGAGCGGAGGGCCGAGCGAGGGATCGCGCGGAGGATCGAGCGCGCCGCGCAGCGGCGCGACGCCCGGATCGGTCACTGGACCCGAGCCTCCACCGGCTCGACGACGACGTCCTCCTGCGGCAGGTGCACGTCGTTCACGACGACGTTGACCTCGACGACGTGCAGGCCGGTCATCCTCTCGACCGCCGAGATGACGTTGCGCCGGATACCGGACGCCAGGTCCGCGATCGACACCCCGTACTCGGCGACGAGGTCCAGGTCGACGGCCGCCTCGGTCTCCCCGACCTCGACCGACACCCCCTGCGCGCTGTTGGTCCGGGCGCCCGGGATGCGCTCGCGGATCGCGCCGAGCCCACGCCCGCCGCCCCCGCCGAGCGCGTAGACGCCGGTGACCTCCTTCGCAGCGATGCCGGCGATCTTGCTGACGACGGTGTCGGCGATCGTCGTGGTGCCCTCGGCGCTCACCAGGGCGCTGGCCGGCCGTGCCGTCGCGCTCTTGGCTGGCGTGCTGTCGTTCATGATGTCCTCGTTCTGGTCTGGGGTTCGGGACTCGGGTGCGGGCCGACGGGCGGTTCCCGTCGATCCCACCCTGCTCCCCGCGGCCTCCCCCCGCACCCCCAACCGACGGACTCTCGCCCGACGCTCCCGACCGATGTCGGAGGTCGCCCGTAGCGTCGCTGATCGCCGGAGCGGGCTGATCGCGGCACGCAAGGAAGGGTCGGAAATGGGATCGCGGGCGGGGATCGTCGTCATCGACGCCGACGGCGGCGTGGAGCTGTTCTACGACCACTGGGCCGCGCAGCGGCTGGCTCAGGATGCAGCGCTCGCCGGGTTCAGGTCGACGCTCGAGCGGGTGCGCTCCATGAGCCCGATGGGAGAGCCGAGCGTCGCGGAGTGGTCGAGCGCGACCTGGATGGAGGGCTCGATGCTGATCGACGTCCCGAACCATCGCCTGGTCTGGGCCGAGGAGGGTGACGGCCTCGTGCTCCCGCGCATCGCGAACCACCTGATCGAGCGGACCTGGCCGGGCTGGACCGCCATCTGGTCGCCTGCGGGAGTCGCCGGCATCATCCACCTCGCTGGGGCCGACCCGGCGCCGCTCTTCGCGCAGCTACGCACGCTGGAGCGTGAGCACGTCGCGGACAACCCCTGGTTCACGCCGCGCTCCGACCACATGTGTCCCGTACCGCTCTCTGTTCGCCTCGAGGACGGCGACGTCGTCCTGTGGGGTGCGGACACCGACCTGTCCGATATCGCGTGCTACGGCCCCGACGAGATCGTGGCCGTGGCACGCCGGGCTCGCGACGACGGCTCGGTCGGCGACGGATGGGGCAAGCACTGGCTCCCGGCCGAGATGATCGCGGACGACGACTGGCCGGGCTGGGGGCTGCACCTCGACACCCAGAAGCGCGAGCTGTTCTGGTGGGCGACCTGGGAGCACAGCCCGCGTTCGCGCGAGTTCGCGACCTACTGGCCTGGTTGGGACGTGCACACCATCGGCGACGCATGGGAGCAGCACGAGAGTGAGCTCGATGGGGTCCAGCTCGAGCAACCGTGGGCCGGCCACGTCGCTGAGGCCCGCCGCAACCTCCTGCAGCTCCACGCGGAGGGTGTGCGTGAGAACCCGTTCACTCGCGTGGCACGCGGTCTCACCGCACAGGGGCACGACGCCGCCCCGCTCCCGGCCGTCCTCGAGTTCGTTCCGAACCGCGGGTTCGCGGGGCTGGACCTGGTCCTCTCCGCTCTCGACGATCTGGCGGCGGGTCCGCCGCTCCGTCCCGCGCGCTTCGTCGACCTCCAGGGCGTGATCCACGATCCATAGTCGGAGCACCCGGGCCGCGTGGAGCGCGTCGGACTGAACGACGAAAGCCGGGCACCGCTTGCCGGGCTCGCTCCCTCGCGGATCGCCGGAGCTCACCCAGCACACGTCGCCGCGCTGCGTCACCAGTCGTCCTCTGAGACAACCGCGCCGGCCGCGCGCCGGAACTCCTCGGCTTCCTCGCCCGGCCCGGCGAGCGCGAGCGCGATCGCGTCGTCGATCCGCCGCGTCAGGTTCGCGCCCTCGAGCTCGTCCACGTACCGCTCGGCAGCGATGCGATCGGACTCCGACCGGGTCATACCGCGTCGGTCCGACGCTCACGATCACTCTGCGAGCAGTGCGCGCACGTCGTCGGAACTGATCGCGCGGGAGAACGCGTGCTCGTCGTCGCCGAGCACCGCATCGAACACGGCGCGCTTGCGCCGGGCGAGCGCCATCACCTTCTCCTCGATCGTCCCGCGGGACACCATCCGGTTCACCATGACCTTGCGCGTCTGCCCGATGCGGTGCGTGCGGTCGATCGCCTGCTGCTCGACGGCCGGGTTCCACCACGGGTCGAGCAGGTACACGTAGTCGGCCTCGGTCAGGTTCAGCCCGAACCCGCCCGCGCGCAGGCTGACGAGGAACAACGGGGCGGACCCGCTTCGGAACCGGTCCACGACGTCCGCGCGTCGCCGCGTGCTCCCGTCCAGGTACTCGAACGCCAGCCCGGCCGCCCGGCACCGGTCCGCGACGAGCCCGAGATAGCTCGTGAACTGCGAGAACACCAGCGCCCGGTGCCCCTCGGCCGCCACGGGTTCGAGCTGCTCCATGAGCGCGTCGAGCTTGCTGGACGGCACGGACGCGTACTTCTCGTCGACGAGCGAGGCGTCCAGGGCCAGCCGCCGCAGGATGTTGAGCGAGCGGAAGATCGCGAGCCGGTTCGCGTCGAAGTCGTCCAGCAGCCCCAGCAGCCGCGAGCGCTCGCGGTGCAGGTGCGTGTCGTACGCGCGCCGGTGCGCCGGCTCCAGGTCCACCAGGTGCACCTGCTCCTGGCGGTCCGGCAGCTCCGGCGCCACCTGCTCCTTGGTGCGCCGCAGCAGCACGGGCCGCAGCCGCCGGCGCAGGCGCTCCAGCACCTGCCCGGCGTGGGTGCGCGCGTCGTCGTCGGCGGACGGCCGCGCGGCGGCCTCGATCGGCCGCGCGACGTCGTCGCGGAACCTCGTCGCCGACGGGTACAGGCCGGGCGCGACGATCGCGAGCGTCGACCACAGCTCCATGACGTCGTTCTCCAGCGGCGTGCCGGTGATCGCGAGCTTGAACGGCGTGCGCAGCGCGCGTGCGTGCTGGTTGGCACGCGTCGCATGGTTCTTGACGAACTGCGCCTCGTCGAGCACGAGGCCCGCCCAGTCCAGCGCGCTCACGTCGTCGTGCTCGATGCGGAACAGCGCGTACGACGTCACGACGACGTCGGCGCCCGCTGCCGCCTGCTCCCACGGCACGCCCGAGCGCCGCGCGGTCTCGGTCACGGCGACCACCTTCAGGTCCGGCGTGAACCGTACGGCCTCGGACTGCCAGTTCCCGACGACGGACGCGGGCGCGACGACGAGGAACGGCGCAGCCCCCGGCTCCCGCTCACGCGCGTGCGCGACGAGGGCCAGCGTCTGCAGCGTCTTGCCCAGGCCCATGTCGTCGGCCAGCACGCCGCCGAGCCCGTGCTCCCAGCACATGACGAGCCACGCCAGCCCCTCGCGCTGGTAGGGCCGCAGCTCCGCGTGCAGCCCCGCGGGCGGCGGGCGGTCCGCATCCGGCGCCGCGCCCTCGCGCAGCAGTCGGACGAACCCGTCCACCTTGCGCTGCCACGACTGGGACTGCTCCACCTCGTCGGCCAGGTCCTCGAGGTCCGCCCACAGGCTGGTCCGGTACGGGTTGATCCGCAGCCGCCCGGGCCGGTCCTCGAGCCTCGCGGCCTCCTCGATGAGGCGCCGCAGCTCGTCGAACACCGGCTGGTCCAGCCGCAGCCAGCCCCCGTCCGCGAGCAGCAGCCGCTCGTGACCGACCGCGAGCGCCCGGAACAGCTCCGCGAACGGCACGTCCCGGCCCTCGACGCTCACCGTCACCGCGAGGTCGAACCAGTCGGCGTCCTCGGTGTCCCGCGCGGCGACACTGATCCGCGGCGCCTCCTCGAGCGCCACGTAGTCCGGGACGTCACCCGTCTCGACCCGGACACCGTCCAGCTCCGCGAGCCGGGGCAGGAGCACCTGTGCGACGTCGAGCGCCGCGATCCCCGCGAACTCCCGCTGCCCGTCGACGCGGAAGGCCTCGAAGCCCGGCACCCGACGCACGTCGTGCTCGAGGCGCGCCACCGTGGCGCGCTCGGCCTCCAGGTCACGCACTCCCGCGTCCTGCGCCGTCGCGACGAGCGGGCGGCGTGCGCGCGCCTCGCCCGTGGCGTACTCCCAGTCCCACGCCAGGCGCACCAGGTTCACGGCGGCGAAGTCGGCGGTGGCGACGAACACCGGCCGCTCCGGCTCGGGCAGCCGCACGCTCGCGTCGCTGCTGGTCACCGGCACGGCGCGGCGTAGCCGCGGGTACTCGTCGGCCATCAGGTCAGGCACGTCCCGCGCCGGGACCACGACCGCCGGGAGGTCCAGCAGCGCCCGCACCGGCTCGGTCAGCGGCGCCGACTGGCCCAGCGTCAACGTGCGCGGCGAGCGCTCGTCCCAGGCGAACAGTCCGCTGCCACCCACCGCCCCGACGACCGGCGTGCCCGCCACCGCGCCGCCGAGCTCGAGCCGCGGCCCTACCCGCACCGAGCCGTCCGGCAGCTCGACGAGGTCGAGCTGCAACGTCGCCTGGTCCACCAGGCGCACCTCGTCGGACTTCGCGCCTCCGACGAACGCGATCCCCGACTCCGCCGCGGACCCGAGGTGCGGCCACAGCCACCGCGAGCAGTCGTTCAGGTCGAGCCACGCGGTGCCCCCGTAGTACCGCTCCGCGCTGCGCAGCGAGTACAGGTCGCGGAACCAGGCCCGCTCCTGCGGCCGCAGCGTCGTCCGCCGCCAGCTGTACTCGTACCGGATCGCCTCCCACGACACGTCCTGCCCGCCCGTCCACGCACCCTTGGTGTTGCGCTTCGCGGGCCGCACGGACAGCGACAGCCCCGACGGCGACCACCCCGCACCCGGCTGCTTGGGCAGCCCGTTCACGCGGAACTGCAGCGCCACGTTCGCAGGCTCGTCGGCGACGCTCGCCGTCGGCACCGCAGCCGTCCGCACCAGCCTCTCGAGGCTCCCTCGCCACGCGGCCGGCGCCGACGCGGCAGCCCTGCCCGAGGACCGACCACCGACGGGTCCGTGCGTCTGCAGGAGCGTCGCGACGACGTGCTTGCACGCCCCGCCCAGCGGGCACGAGCAGTGGTCGCGCACCACGTGCTGCCGCGCGTCGAGCACCACGATGCAGCGGTACGCCCGTGCACCGCTCCCCCGCACCAGCGACGTCAGCGTGCGGTTCGCGGGCTGCCAGTCGACCGAGACCACCCGGCCCTCGGCGTAGTACCCGCGCCCCCGCTCGAACGCGCCCTCGTCGACCCAGTCCTCGATCACCTCGAGCGGCACGCGCGGCGGGACAGCTGCGGGACTGGGCACGCCCGGAATCGTGCCACGGCGCACCCACGCGCGGTTCGTGCGATCCACAGCCGTCAGCCGACCGGCCCGGCGTCGTCGACCGCCTCAGCTTGCCCCACGCGACGTAGGGTCCTCCGGCGGACGCTCAGACCGTCGGACCGCGATGCCCCAGACTCGTCGTCGCCAGCCAGTCGACGTCGGGCAGGTCGTCGAACCGCGCCCTCGCGTCCGACGAGACGACGATCCGGCCGTGCTCGCGCGCTGCGGCCGCGATCAGCAGGTCGTGTGCTCCACGGGGGCGACCCGCACGCCGCGTGTGCGCGATCAGCCGCGCGTGCGCCGCCGCCGTAGCCGCGGTGTAGTCGAGCACGGGCACAGCGGCGACGATCGCCGCGAAGACCGCCTGACGCGCCGCAGCACGCGCGGGCGTGTCGGCAAGCTCGATCCCCGCGCGGAACTCTGCCACGGTGACAGCGGCGATCGCGATGTCGTCCTCGGCCAGCGCCGCCCGGTCCAGCGTCCCGCGCTCGAACGCGATGAGTGCGGTCGTGTCGAGGATCAGGCGTCGCGCCACGGGTCGCTCTCGGCCACGAGCAGCGCCGTCGCCGCCGCCACGTCGCGCTCGACATCGTCGTCGAGCGTCGCGCTCACCTCGTCCAGCGCGAGCGCGAGCTTGTGGCCGGTCGCCGCGGGAACCGGCCTGATCTCGGCGATCGGCACACCACCTCGAGTGATCGTGATGGTGTCGCCGTGCTCGACCGCATCGAGCACCTCGGAGAACCCGCGTGACGCGTGGGTCGCTGTCATGGTGCGCACTCCACAAGAGTATCCGATTATCTGATCGCATCGTCGAGTTGGGAGCGCGTCAGAGACGACGGCACTACACGCCGTCGAGGGTGTCTGCGGCCGAACCGCTCGCGAGCCCCGTTGGTCGGTTCCATGAGCGCATGTAAAGTGCATGCATGGTCGCACTCCAGATCCGCGACGTCCCCGACGACGTGCGCGACACCCTCGCGGCGCGCGCCGACGCGCAAGGGCAGTCGTTGCAGGCGTTCCTGCTCGCGCTGGTCAACCGCGAGGCGGGCTTCGCGCGGAACGCCGCCCTGCTGGCGGACCTGAGCTGGACAAGCGGCAGTACCGCGACGGCGGTCGACGTGGTCACGGCGCTCGACGAGTCACGCAGCGAGCGCGGCCCGGCGTGATCGTCGTCGACGCGTCGGCGGCCACGCTCCTGTTCTGCGACCCGACGAGCGAGCCACGAACGGCCCGTGCCCGCGAGGTGCTCAGCGACGACCCGGCCTGGCTGGTGCCCGAGCACTGGCGCGTGGAGGTCTGCGCGGCGCTGCGCGGCCTGGACCGCGGCGGCAAGCTTCGCGACGCGACGCGAGCGGTCCGGCTGCTCGGCCGGCTGACGGTCGCCACCGTCCCCACCGAGGAGCTGCTGGCGCGGATGTGGCAGCTGCGCGGCACGCTCAGCACGTACGACGCGGCCTACGTCGCCGCCGCCGAACGGGCGGGCCTGACACTCGTCACCGCGGACGCCCGTCTCGCACGCTCGTCGGCGCACCGCTGCCCGATCACGGTGATCGGCTGAGGCCGAGGTCGGCGATGCGGCGGTCGAGGAAGCGGGCCTCGGCCGGAGAGCGGACCTGGGCGCGGGCGGCGCGCAGGGCGAAGAGCGCCTCGGCCGGGCGCCCCGCACGACGCAGTAGGTCACCGCGCACGGCGTCGAACCAGTGCGTCCCGGCGAGCTCGGCGGGACGGCCGAGCGCGTCGAGCGCCGCCAGCCCGGCGTCGGGTCCGTCGCGCATGCCCACGGCGACGGCCCGGGCCAGGAGCACGGTCGGCGACGGACGGATCGCCACGAGCTCGTCGTAGAGGCCCACGACAGCCGCCCAGTCCGTTGAGGAGGCGCTGCCCGCCCGCGCGTGCTCGGCGGCGACGGCGGCCTGCAGCGCATACCACCCGGCCGAGCCGTCACGCCGCGCGGCGTACGCCAACGACAGCCCCTCCCGCACGGCGTCGGAGTCCCACAGCGAACGGTCCTGGTCCTCGAGCAGCACGACGTCGCCCGCGGGGTCGAACCGGGCGGCTCGTCGGGACCACTGCAGCAGCATCAGCGCCAGCAGGCCCGCGGTCTCGGCGTCGTGCGGATGCTCGGCGCGCAGCAGACGCCCGAGGCGGATGGCCTCGGCCGCGAGGTCGTCGCGCACGTCCGCGCCGCCGGTGGGCGCGTACGCCTCGGTGAAGACCAGGTACACGACGACGAGCACGCCGTGCAGCCGGTCCTCGCGCAGCCCCTCGGGCGGGACGCGGTACGGGATGCCCGTGTGCGCGATCCGCTGCTTCGCACGCAGGATGCGCTGCGAGACAGTCGACTCCCCGACGAGGAACAGCCGCGCGATCTCGGCGGTCGTCAGACCCAGCACGGCGCGCAGGGTCAGGGCCACGCGGCCCTCCAGCGGCAGCGCGGGGTGGCAGCACGTGAACACGAGGCGCAGGAGCTCGTCGCCGGGATCGGTCGCCGCGCCGTCGTCGGAGGCGGCGGAGGAGGCGGAGGAGGCGGCGGCGACTTCGAGGGCCTCGAGACGGGAGCGTTCGGTGCGACGACGACGAAGGACGTCGATCGCGCGGTTGCGCGCCGCCGTCACGAGCCACGCGCCCGGCCTGGCCGGCACGCCGTCGCGCTCCCACGCGTCCAGGGCCCGGACGAACGCGTCCTGCGCGCAGTCCTCGGCCAGCGACCAGTCGCCGGTGAGCCGCACGACGGTCCCGAACACCACGCCCCAGTCGCTGCGGTGCGCGCTCGCCAGGGCGGCGCGCACCGCAGCGGCGCTGGCCGGGGTCAGGTCACGCCTCCTCGTCGAACGGCCACACGGGCCGCAGCTCGATCGCGCCGAACCGCGCCATGGGGTGCCGGGCGACGAACTCGATCGCCTCGTCGAGGTCGGTGCACTCGAGCACGTCGTAGCCCGCGACGAGCTCGGTGAGCTCGGCGAACGGACCCTGCGTGACGAGCACCTCGCCGTCGCGACGCGCGACCACCTGCGCCTCCGCGACGGGCCGCAGCCGGTCGCCGCGCAGCAGGATGCCGCGCTCGGTGCCCTCGCGCACCCAGTCCTGGATGTTGTCGAGCGCCGGGTCGTACGGCTCGGCGCTGGGGTCCTCGATGACCAGGGAGATGAACTGCATCGTCTCGCTCCTCACGCCTCAAACGGCCATGCGGCCCGGACCTCGACGCACCCGTCGGCGGCGCCGGGGTGCCGTGCGGCGATCACGATCGCGTCGTCGCTCGTCGGGACCTCGAGCACGTCGAAGCCCCCGATCCACTCGGTCGTCTCGGCGAACGGCCCGGCGGTGACGAGCACCTCGTCGCCGCGCCGCCGCACCACTGTCGCGTCGGACGGCAGCCGCAGCCGCGCGCCGAACACCCGCACGCCCTCGACGGACTCCAGCCACGCGACGTGCTGCGCGAGCAGCTCCCCGGTGGGTTCCGCCTGCGCCTCGTCGTGGTCGATCACGAACATGACATGTTCCACGGTGTCCTCCTTCGCGTTGTTCGCACCGTACGAACTCACGACGAACGGCGACACCCGGAATCCGACACCCGTCGAGATGTCATCACGTCGAACCGACCTGTGCACAGGCACGCCACGGTCTCGCCGCCCGACACCGCGGCCGGCCGGTGCCGAGAGTCGGCCGGGTGCGCTACACCTGACACATGCCTCGCCTCTACCCCGACGAGCCGGACTTCCGCGACGGCGGCACGGCCGAGCGAACGCTGTGGGAGGCGCTGCGCGACCAGCTGCCGGACGACGCGATCGTCTTCGCGAACGTCGCCCTCCAGGACGAGAACGAGGAGCGCGAGATCGACCTGGTGGTCGCCTGGCCCGGCGTCGGCCTGGCGGCGATCGAGGTCAAGGGCGGCCACGTCACACGTCAGGACGGCCGCTGGTGGCAGGGCAGCGGAGCGGACCGGCACCCGATCGACCCGGTCTCGCAGGTCCAGCGCGCACGCCACCTCCTGACGGACCTGCTCCACCTCAACGGGTTGCAGGCCGCGCGGGCCAGGACGGCGCACCTCGTCGCGCTGCCCCACACCCCGGTCCCGCGGGACCTCGACCAGCCCGACCTGCCCCGCACGATGCTCATCGACCGCGACGACGTCGACCACGCCGCGCCGCTCGTCAAGCGCGCGATCGAGACGCACGGTGCGCACCACACCCCGCTGCAGCCGCAGGACGCGGACGCGCTCGTCGAGTACCTGTGCGGCCAGTTCCCCTCGCAGGTCGAGGTGCTCGCCACGGCCGCCGAGCACGAGGACCACCTCGAGCAGCTCACGCGGGACCAGGCCAAGATCCTCGACCACCTGCGCGCGTTCCGGCGCCTGCAGGTCGTCGGCGGCGCGGGCACGGGCAAGACGTGGCTGGCGCTCGAGCAGGCCCGACGACGAGCCCGCGAGGGCGACCGGGTCGCGCTGCTGTGCTACTCGCGCGGCCTGGCCCGCTACCTCACGCGCGTCACGCAGACCTGGCGCCGCGACGAGCGTCCGGCGTTCGTCGGGCTGTTCCACGAGCTGCCGATCGCGTGGGGCGCGCCCCGTGGGGACGACGACGACAGCGCCTACTGGGAGGTCGAGCTCCCCGCGCACCTCGGGCGGCTGGCCGACGAACGGGCGCGCGACGAGCTGTTCGACACGGTCGTCGTCGACGAGGCGCAGGACTTCGGCGAGGCGTGGTGGACCTCGCTGATGCGGTGCCTGCGCGACCCGGACGCGGGCCGGCTGTACGTGTTCCTCGACGAGGCGCAGCGGGTGTTCGCGCGCGACGGCGTCGCCCCGATCGACGTCGCTCCGGTCGTGCTCGACGAGAACCTGCGTTCCACCAAGCAGATCGCGCAGCTGTGCGGATCGATGCACGACGGCGTGATCCGCCCGCGCGGCTGGCCGGGGGCGCCCGTGCGGGTGGTGGACGTCCCGGTCGAGGCGGCGATCGGTGCGGCGGACGACGTCGTCGAGGCGCTGCTGGCCGAGGGCTGGGAGCCGGGGCGTATCGCGCTGCTGGCCACGGGCCGGCGCCACCCGCTGCAGGTCGAGCTCACGAGCGGCGGTTACGACGCGTACTGGGACGAGTTCTTCGCCGAGGCCGACGTGTTCTACGGACACGTCCTGAACTTCAAGGGGCTCGAGCGCAGCCTCGTCGTCGTGGCGGTCAACGGCTTCCGCGACCTCGAACGCGCGCGCTCGCTGCTCTACACGGGTCTGTCGCGCGCCCGGATGCTGCTCGTCGTCGTCGGGCCGCGCGTGCTCGTCGAGGAGCTGGGCGGCGAGGCGACCCGTCGCCGGCTCGCGGACGCCCAGGCCTGGACGCCGGGCGGCTACTGAGCCGAGTCGGCGATCTTCGCGCGGACCAGCGCGAAGACGCGTCCGAGGTTCACGGTCCAGCCGACGCCGAAGACGTGCGGGCTGAACAGGTGGGCACCCTCGGGGTCCCACAGCCGCTCGCGGACGCGCTCGAGCGTCGGCATCCGGAAGTCGTACGGCACGAAGCCCGCGACGATCCCGTTCCAGGTGCGCTCCTCGGCGGGTAGGCGCAGCTCCTTGACGATCGCGGCGATCGTGAGGGTGGCGACGATCAGGCGGTACAGGCTCGGCCTGCGACGCCGACGTTCGTCCTTGCTGTGGTCGGACCCCATCGTGGACTCCTCCTCGTCGCCTCCCATCATGGTCCTCGCAGGCCCCTCCGCGCGCGGGAACCAGCCCACGAGAAGAGACGACACCAACGTGGTGTTGTCGTGACACCAGCCGTGGTGTCATAGTGATGTCATGGACCTCGACCCGTACATCACCGATCTCCAGGAGCGCCTCGTGACCGCCGCCGCGGCCGGCGGCGACGACGCCCGACGGCTCGCCGAGCGCCTGACCGCACCGCTGGAGGCCGCCGTCCGCCTGACGCTGCTCGACGCGCTGTCGGCCGCCGCCGGTGAGATCTCGGCGGAGCTCGCGCCCGGATCGGTGGACGTGCGGCTGCGTGCCGGCGACCCCGAGTTCGTCGTCGCGCTGCCGCAGGCGCCCGCGTCGGCGCCGACCGCCTCGGTCCCCGTGCCGGCCCCTGGCTTGGCGCCCGTCGCCGGGACCGACGACGGCTCGAGCACCCGCACCACGCTGCGCCTGCCGGACCATCTCAAGACGCAGGTCGAGGCGGCCGCCACGCGCGACGACGTCTCGGTCAACACGTGGCTCGTGCGCGCAGTGGCCGGCGCCCTCGGCCAGCCCACCCGCGCTGCCCAGGCCGGACCCGATCAGCGCAACGACCACCACGTCACGGGCTGGATGCGCTGACCGCGCCACCCGCCCTCACCCCGACCGACCCGCACCCGGAGGACCCCATGCCCACCTTCCCCGCCCCCTCACCCGTCCCGGTCGTCGTCGACGTCCCCTTCGGCAACCTGCAGCTCGTCGCCGGTGAGCGCGACGACGTCGTGGTCACGGTCACACCCGCCGACCCCGCGAAGTCCGGCGCGGTGCGTGCCGCCGAGGCCACGCGCGTCGAGCGCGACGGCAACACCGTGACCATCACCGCCCCCGCGGCCTGGAAGCAGTACGTCCTGCCGTTCGCCGCAGGCGGCGCGATCGTCACGATCGAGCTCCCCGCGGGCTCCGACCTGCGCGGCAAGGCCGGTGCACTGCACGCCGAGGGGCGGCTCGGCGCGGTCGACCTCGCGCTCAACGGCGGCGACGCCCGGCTCGACGAGGCGGCCCGCCTGGACCTCAAGGTCACCGCCGGGTCGGTCACGGTCGGCCGCGTGACAGGTCCGACGAACGTGCGCGCGAGCGCCGGCTCCGTGCGCATCTCCGAGCTCGTGGGCGACGGCACCATCCGGGCGAGCAACGGCACGACGAACGTCGGGCGGCTCGTCGGATCGCTGGAGGTCGTCGGGGCGCACGCCGAGGTCGCGGTCGGCGTCGTGCACGGCACGCTCACCGCCCGCAACGCGCACGCGGGGATCCACGTCGGATCCGTGGCGTCCGGCACGGTCCGGCTGACGTCGTCGTACGGGTCGATCGAGGTCGGCGTGCCAGAGGGCACCGCCGCGTGGCTCGACGTCACCTCCGAGCACGGCACCGTCCGCAACCGGCTCACACCCGGCGAGGGCCCGGTGGACGACGAGGCCACGGCCGAGATCCACGCCAGCACCGGCTACGGCAACGTCGTCGTCGGCCGCCCCTGAACCGCCCGATCCCGGCCGCAGACAGGAGACCACGAGGACCGGCGACCGGACG
Organism: Cellulomonas composti; assembly: GCF_007990245.1. Taxonomy (GTDB): domain Bacteria; phylum Actinomycetota; class Actinomycetes; order Actinomycetales; family Cellulomonadaceae; genus Cellulomonas; species Cellulomonas composti. The sequence goes on from NZ_BJWG01000005.1 coordinate 199,805, forward strand.
GTGCTCGACGACGTCGACCTCGCAGTCCGACCGGGCACGGTGACCGCCCTGGCGGTACCAACGGCACCGACCCGACGCGTCGACGGCGGCCGTCGCCGTGGGGGTATTGCGCTGTTTCGTCGGAATCGTCAGGCTGGGGGGCGGCCGCCGGGTCCCCGGCCGCCGCAGCGACACCCGTCATCCGACAACGACGTAGGAGACATCAGTGACTCGCCTTCGTACCCCCCTGGCCGCCGTCGCGCTCGTGGGAGCGCTCCTATGCATGACGGCGGTGCCTGCCTCGGCCCACGGGTCGGGGCACCCGCGGCCCCCCGCCGCCACCCGGCTGTACACCCCGCCGCCCGACAAGGGCGCCGCCAAGCAGGTCGTCGACCTCCTGCGGCACCGCCAGTGGGCCGACGCCGCCTCGATCGGCAAGATGCTCGCCACGCCGCAGGCGGTGTGGTTCACGAAGGGCACGCCCAAGCAGGTCCGCACCTCCGTCGAGTCGACGATGCGCTCGGCGAAGGCGCAGAAGGCCGTCCCCGTGCTCGTCGCGTACAACCTGCCGTACCGCGACTGCTCGCAGTACTCCTCGGGCGGCGCCGCTGACACGGCGTCCTACCTCGCCTGGATCGACGGGCTGGCCAAGGGCATCGGCTCCGGCAAGGCGATCGTGCTCCTCGAGCCCGACGGCCTCGGGATCATCCCCTGGTACACGACGATCAACGGCGCGCAGGAATGGTGCCAGCCCGCCGACGCCGACTCCGCGACCGCGGCGGCCAACCGCTTCGAGCAGCTCAACGGGGCCGTCGACCGGCTCGCCGCGCTGCCGAACGTCTCGGTGTACCTCGACGGCACGCACAGCGCCTGGCTCGGTGTGGGCGACATCTCCGACCGCCTGCACAGGGCCGGCGTCGAGCGCACCGACGGCTTCTTCCTCAACGTGTCGAACTACGAGGTCACCGAGCGTCAGGTGAAGTTCGCGAGCTGGATCTCGCAGTGCCTCTGGTACGGCACCAACACCGCCGAGGGCGGCTGGCGCGTGGGTCACTTCGACTACTGCGCGAGCCAGTACTACCCGGCTGACCCCAACGACTTCGGCACCTGGGGCCTGACCGACCAGTGGTACGTCGACAACGTCACCAACGGCCCCAACCCGCCGTCGGGTCCCGAGGTCCTCGCGGCCGCCGTGATCGACACCTCGCGCAACGGCCAGGGCCCGTGGACGCCCCCGGCCGACCACCCGGCGGGCGACCCGCAGGTCTGGTGCAACCCGCCGGACCGCGGTCTCGGACTGCGCCCGACGACGAGCACCGGCGAGTCGTACGTCGACGCGTACCTGTGGGTGAAGATCCCCGGTGAGTCCGACGGCCAGTGCACCCGCTGGGCCGACCCGGCCGCGGGCATCGACCCGGTCCGTGGCACCGCCGACCCGGCTGCCGGCGACTGGTTCCCGCAGATGGCCCTCGAGCTCGTCCGCAACGCGAACCCGCGACTGTGACCGGTGCCGGGTTGCGCGCCCACGCCGGGAACCCCGGCCGTGAGCGCGCAACCCGGCCGACACCGGCAGCCGTGCGGCAATGCGCTCAGTCGGAGGCCTCGAAGGCGGTCACGGCCCCGGAGAAGTGGTCGTAGATCGAGTCCGCGGGCAGGCGCTGCCACAGCTCGTACCGCGTCAGGGTCTCGACGAGCGACGGGTCGGCTCGCGCGATCGCGAAGTGGATGCCACGTGCCTCGACGAACTCGATGAGCCCGACGAGCGCGAGCCCGGCGGAGTAGTCGACGTCGCCGATGCCCGACGCGTCGAGCACCAGCCAGCGCACGGGGTCGGGGGCGTGCGTCACGACGCTCTCCACGTCGTCGACGAACCGGCTCGCGTTGGCGAAGAACAGCTCGGAGTCGTAGCGGTAGATGATCAGGCCGGGCCGGCTCTGGGCGCCCGGCTCCGCGTCCTGGTAGACGTGCGAACCGTCGTCGCGCAGCCCGACGACGAACCCGCGCGTCCCGTACTGCCGCCGGATCACGTCCGCGATCGACAGGAACACCGCGACGCCGATGCCGGCGCCGACACCGATCCCGACGACCGTGAGCGCGGTGACCAGCGCGATCCAGAACTCGCCCCGCCGCCGGCTGATCAGCCGGCGCAGCCCGGTGACGTCCACCAGTCCGATGCCGATCACGAGCACGATCCCGCCGAGCACGGACTTCGGCAGTTCTGCCAGCAGGTCGGTGAAGAACAGCAGCACGACGAGCGTGATCGCGACCACCACGAGGTTCGCCACCTGGCTGCGGCCGCGCTGCCGGTCGACGATCGCGGTCTTGGTCGGCGACCCGTTCACGACGAACGCGCCGGTCAGCCCCGCACCGAGGTTGGCGGCGGCGAGCCCGACGAGGTCGCGGTCGATGTCGGCGCGGTCGCCGCGCTTCATGGCGTAGCTGCGACTCGTCGCGGCGCTCTGCGCGAGGATGATCACCGCGCAGCCCAGCGCCATCGCGAAGACCTTGCCGACGTCGCTCCACTCGAGACCGCTGGGCAGACCCAACGGCGGCAGCCCGCCCGCGATGGAGCCGACCACGTCGACGCCGTGGCTGGACGCGTCGGTGATCGTCGCGACCACGAGCAGCCCGACGACCGCGACGATCGCGCCGGGGACGCGGGGCAGGAACCGCTCGAAGCCGACGATGAGCACGATCGTCGCGAGCCCGTACGCGAGCGTCGCTGGGTGGACGTCCGCGAGGTGCGTCATCCAGTGCCACTGCTGCGCGAACCAGCCGCCCTCGTCCTTGTCGGTGCCGAGGATCTCGGGGACCTGACCGCCGGCGACCTGGACACCGACCCCCGTGAGGAAACCGATCAGCACGGACGCGGACAGGAAGTCGCCCAGGAACCCGAGCCTGAACAGCCGCGCGACCACCAGGAGCAGACCGGCGACGACCGCGGTGAGGCTGCACAGTGCGAGCCACTCGCTCGAGCCGGGCTGCAGCCCGACGATGCCGACCCCGGCCACGCCCGCGCCGAGGATCGCGGCCGTCGCGGAGTCGCCTCCGACGACGAGCAGACGCGACGACCCGAGCAGCGCGAACAGCGCCGTCGGGACCAGGATCGTGTACAGACCGGTGACGATCGGGGTGCCGGCGATCGACGTGTAGCCCATCACCTCGGGGATCGCGACCGCCGCGAGCGTCGCGCCCGCGATCAGGTCGGGCCCGAGCCAGGACGCCCGGTACCCCCGCATCGACACCGGCACCGCTCGTGCGAGACCGCTCGTCACGTGGGCATTCGACCACGTGAGCGCCCCCGGCGACGACACTCTCGTCCATTTCGCGCCCGCGGCGTCTACCGTGGCGCCATGGTGCGCATCGAGAACTCGAAGCTGACCGTCGTCGGAGCCGGCAGCGTCGGCGTGGCCGTGGCGTACGCGGCGCTGATCCGCGGGTCGGCCCGCACGATCGCGCTGTACGACATCGACGAGCCGAAGGTCACGGCCGAGGTGCTGGACCTCGCGCACGGCACCTGGCTCAGCGGGTCGAGCCAGGTGATCGGCGGCGCCGATCCGTCGGTCGCGGCCGGGTCGCACGTCGTCGTCGTGACCGCGGGTGCCAAGCAGAAGCCGGGCCAGACGCGGCTCGACCTGGCGAGCACGAACTTCGAGATCCTGCAGACCCTGATGCCCACCCTGCTCGAGCACGCCCCGCACGCCGTCTACTGCATCGTCACCAACCCGTGCGACGTGCTCACGGTCGCCGCGCAGCGGATCAGCGGCCTGCCGGCCTCGCGCGTCGTCTCGTCGGGCACGGTGCTCGACACCGCTCGCCTGCGCTGGCTCGTCGCGGAGCGTGCCCAGGTCTCCCCCGCGAGCGTGCACGCCGACATCGTCGCCGAGCACGGCGACACCGGGTTCGCGCTGTGGTCACAGGCGCGGATCGGCTCGACGCCCGTGCTCGACTGGCAGGCGCCCGACGGGCACCGCTTCACCCCGCGCGAGCTCGACGAGATCACGCAGTCCGTCCGCGACGCCGCCTACCGCGTGATCGAGGGCAAGGGTGCGACGAACCTCGCGATCGGGCTCGCGGGTGCACGGGTCGTGGAGGCGATCCTGGAGGACCAGCACGACGTGCTGCCCGTGAGCACCGTGCTCGACGGGTTCCGCGGCCTGCACGGCGTGGCGCTGTCCGTGCCCAGCGTCGTGGGCGCGGCCGGCGTCCTGCACGTGCCCGACCTGACCATGACGGACGCCGAGGCGGACCTGTTCCATGCGTCCGCCGACGCGCTGCTCGCCACGCAGCGCACGCTCGGCATCGACTAGCGCCCGCCGGTTCGGCGCCTGCGGGCGGTTACCTACTGCAGCACCGGGGCCAGCGCCGAGATGAGCGCGTGGCTGTCGGAGTCCTGGCTCAGCTCCCACGCCATCGCACCGCGCAGGTGCAGCGCCCGGATGAGCTTGGCCCGTTCGCCGATCGAGCGCGGGCTCGAGTAGGCGATGAACGTCGGCACGGTGGCGGGACCGGTGGTGAGGTTCGGGTGCGCGGCGGCCGGGCTGAACAGGTACGGCTCACCTGCCAGCGGGTTCCAGTGGGCCGTGTAGCCCGCGCCGCCGACCGTGCCCGCGTCGTTCACGTAGCCGCCCTCGTCCACCAGCGCGTGGTAGCTCGGCTGCGGCGCCACGTCGACCGTGAGCGAGTTCGGGTCCGTACCGGTGTTGTCGAACGCGCTGTACAGGCCGTTGTTCCTGGTGCTGGTGCGCAGGTACTGCTGCGCGTAGAACGGCACGCCGACCACGATCTTGTTCGCGGGTACGCCGTTGGCCAGGTAGTGCACCACCGTGCCGACGGTGTTCCAGGTCAGGTTCGAGGCGTTCGGGTCGCGCGGATCCCGCGTGAACAGCGTGTTGTGCGAGGCCTTCGGGCCGCTCGCCACGTTGAAGTCGTACGTCATCACGTTCACCCAGTCGAGGTACGACGAGAACTGCTTCAGCTCGTAGTACTTCGTCGAGCTCGTCGCCGCCGGCAGCGCAGCCGTGAGCAGGTAGTGCTTGCCCGTCGTCCTGCCGTACGCGTCGAGCTGCTTGCGGAACTCCGCGGCGAGCAGCGTGGCGTTGTGCCGGTCGGCCGCAGTGGGGTTCACGTTGCCGTCGGCGACCTGCGTGGGGTACTCCCAGTCGAGGTCGATGCCGTCGAAGAGGCCCGCCGCGGCGCCCGCGCCGCCCGCGTTCTCGGGCCAGCCGCCACCCGGAAGGTCGCCCTTGATGAACGTGTCGATGCACGACGAGACGAACGCCGTGCGCAGCTGCGGCGTCGAGGCGAGCGTGGAGAACCACGTCGACTTCGTCCAGCCACCCAGCGAGATCTCCACCTTGAGGTGAGGGTTCGCGGCCTTGAGCTTGCGGAGCTGGTTGAAGTTGCCGAACACGTGCTGGTCGGGGTTGCCCGGGTCGTCGGCGACACCGTCCACGGTGTTCTCGCCGGTCCAGTAGACCTGCTGGTAGTCGGCCCACGGGTCCAGCACGTCGCAGCTCGCCTTGCCGGTCGCGGCGTCGTACCCGGGCACGCCGAACGCGTACTGGATGACGTTGAGCTTCGTGGCGGGGATGTCCTTGACGTAGTAGCCGCGACCGTAGACGTCCCAGTCCGCGAAGTAGGCGGTCAGGACCTTGTTCGGCACGTCCGGGGAAGGTCTCGACGAGCCGGCCTGTGCCGGGAGCGGTGCGACGAGCGCGGCGCCCAGACCGAGGGCGACGACGGCAGCGGTGGTGGTGGCGGTACGACGAGATCGACGCATCTGGCACTCCCGGGGGATGGCTGACTCAGTGGCGGCTCTGACCTGAGCATTTAGTAAGTAGCCCTACCAAATTGCCTGACTGTGATCCTATGCCGAGGTGTCCGTTTCGCGTCAAGTGCCCGCTTCGACTTCGCTCCGCAGCCGACGACACGCGCGCGTCGTCGAGCGGGCGGCCGAGGTCCCGACGGCCTCCTGATCGGCCTCGCCGGATCGCCCGGTCGAACCTGGTCCGTGCGTTCAGCCACGGTTGGCCGGTCCGACCCGAGTGGCGCGCGGGAGTTCGTCACGGGACGTTGGCGCCGCCGTTGACGTTGATGACCTCCCCCACCACGAAGCTGGACTCGGGCGAGGCGAGGAACACGTACGCGGGCGCCTGCTCGACGGGCTGGCTTGTCCGGCCCAGCCACGACGACTCGCCGAACCCCTCCAGCTTCTCCGCCGGCTGACCGTCCGTGACCTGCAGCGGGGTCCACACCGGGCCCGGCGCGACCGCGTTCACGCGGATCCCGCGCGGCGCGAGGTCGGCCGCGAGCGCCTTGGTGAACCCGATGATCGCGAACTTCGTCGACGCGTAGTTGATGATCATCGGCGACGGGTTGTACCCCTGCACGGACGTGCTGTTGATGATCGTCGCGCCGGGCGGCAGGTGCGGCAGCGCGTCACGCGTGATCCAGAACATCGCGTACAGGTTCGTCTGGACGGTGCGGTCGAGATCCTGCTCGTCGAGCTCGTCGAACGAGCGGTGGTACACCTGGTGCGCGGCGTTGTTCACGAGGATGTCGAGCCCGCCGAGCCCCGCCACCGCCTGCGCGACCATCGCGCGGCAGAACTCGCGGTCGCGGATGTCCCCCGGGATCAGCACACAGGTGCGCCCCTCCGCGCGCACGAGCGCCGCGATCGCGTCGGCATCCACCTGCTCGGCCGGCAGGTAGCTGATCGCCACGTCCGCCCCCTCGCGCGCGAACGCGATCGCCACCGCGGCGCCGATCCCCGAGTCACCGCCGGTGATCAGCGCCTTGCGGCCCGGCAGCCGTCCCGTGCCGCGGTAGCTGGTCTCGCCGTGGTCGGCCTTCGGGTCCAGCTCCGCGTCGAGCCCGGGCAGCGGCTGCCACGACGCATGCGGCTTGATGTGGGCATGCCGCTCGACGGGGTTGTCGAACGTGAGCTGGTCGGCCATGGTCGCTCTCTTCGCTCGGGTGCGGGACGCCCGGCCGCGGCGGAGCGGCGTCGGTCCCCTCCCGCGACGATATCCGCGAGCTCACAGCAGCGCTCACGGCTGCGTGTCGTCGTGCAGGACGACGCGGGACAGCTCGACGAGGTCGCCACGGCGCCAGTAGTGCAGGCGGCGCGCCGACGGCGAGCTGCGCTGCAGCGCGACGCGGAAGCACCGGGCCCCGTCGTCGCGGACGACCGCGGGTGCGTTGCCGCCCTCGCCCGTGCGCAGCTCGTGGTGCTCGCGCGACCCCAGCCGCGCGGGGTCGGCGACGACCACGTCCACGATCACGTCGGCCAGCTTGCGCCACGAGACCGTGCCGAGGTTGTCGAGCGACCCGACGAACCGCTCCCCGATCGTCCAGTCCCCCAGCGGCTGGCCGGCCTTCTCCCCCGCGGGCACGCGCCGCGCCCAGGACAGCGCCACCGCGAACCGCAGGTCCTCCTCGGGGTCGGCGAACCACCCGCGCGTGTCCTCCTCGGCCACCGCACCGGCCGCGCCCTTGAGCCGGCGCTCGAGCTGCTGTCGCCGCACGTCCGCCTTCCGGTACTTGTCGCGGTAGGCACGCCGGTCCTTCTCGATCGCAGCGAGCTCGTCGCGCAGCTCGGCGGCGTCGTCGCGCACGCGGGCGAGCTCGCGCGCGGCGCCGCGCTCGTGCGTCAGCTCGCGCTCCAGCCGGGCGGCCTTCGCCCGCTCCGCCTCGAGCGCGAGGCTCAGGTCCTTCACCGCCCCGCGCGCCGGCGCCGGGGCGGGTCCATGTGTCACCACAGGCGTCGGTGTCGCTACAGGCGTCGGTGCCGGTCCCGGCGCGGGGACGAGCGTCGGTCGCGGTGCGACCGGGCCGGGACGCCGACCCGCGACGAGGTCGAGCGGCGTCACACGCACCGGCGCCGGCGCGATCGGCAGGGCAGGCTGGTCGGGCAGGTCGGACCCGACCGCGGGCGCCGGCGGGGCCGCCTCGACGTCGGGCGCCGGCAGGGCCGGCTCGGCGTCGGGCGCCGGCAGCACGCGCGCGGCCTCGTCGGACGCCGGACGTGCGGGCGGCGCCGGACGTGCCGGCGGGACCGGGACGACGACCGTGGCCGGGCCGACCTCCGGCTCGGGCGGAGGCTCGAGCCAGGGCGGACCGCCCGCCAGCAGGCTCGGCGCCTCGAGCACCGTCTCGTCGTCGTCGAGGTCCAGCAGCGACAGCGCGAGCGGGTGCGTGGACGAGATCCGCGCGACGACCACGTCGCCCTCCGAGAACAGGGCGTCCAGCCGGTCGAGCTCGTTCGTCGTCACCGCTGAGACGGGGACCTCGACGTCGAGCCCGGGGCGTAGCCGCAGCACGAGCCCGTCGACGCGCGCGCTCGCGACCGCCGCGAGCACGGCCGAGCCGACGCCGTACCCGGCGGGCAGCTCGCCGGTCACGCCGCCGGGCACGGTACGCAGGTCGAGCCGTCGGGCGTCCGCGTCGAGCTCGCCCTCGACCCGCTGCCCTGGCCGCACCACCCGCACGAGCGGCACGTCGAAGCCGGTGAGCTCCTCCCACAGCGTCGCCATCGCGCCGTCGTCGAGCCGCACGAGCGCCCGGGTCCCGACGATCTGCCCGACGACCCCGCCGACCACCGGGCGGGCCGACGTGCCCGTGCTCGAGTACAGCCCTGCGGCGAGCGCCGCCGCCATGCCGTCGGAGACGAGGTGCTCGGTCACCGCATACCGCTCGCGCAGCGAGTACGCGAACCGCAGTCGCGCCAGGCGTGGAGCCGACACCCAGCCGAGGTCCACCGGGTAGACCCGCGACGCTCCGCCGTACACCTGCGTCATGTCCGGCATCGCCGACGAGAGCGCCCAGGACGTGTCCGTCGTCGGCAGCACGACGACCTCGACGAGCCCGCGCAGGTCGTCCGCGAGCACCTCGACGTCGACGAACGGCTCGGTCTCACCGCTCGCAACGCTGACGACGGCGACAGGCCAGCGCCGTCCCGGCGTCAGCAGCCGGTGCCCGAGCTCACGCGCCTCCTCGTCGGACTCGACGCGCCGCACCCCGACAGGGACGCGAACCTCGGCCGCGGCCCCGGCCGGCGCCGGCGTCGCGCCCGGCTCGTCGGGCCCAGCTCCTCCCGGCCCCGACCTGCGAGCGATCTCGCGCGCACGATTGCGTCTGACCACGCCACCCCCTCGTCCGGAACCCTGCCAGCATCGATGACGACCTGCGACGAAGCGCGCCGACGCGCTGGGTCGCGTCGCCGCTCCCGGGCCAACCCCGCCTGGCACTCGCTCTCGGGGCGCCACGTCCACCTCTCGGAGGGCAACGAGCTGGCCCGCCGCTACCTGTCCGACGTCTCCGTCTTCGCGGCCGTGCGGTCGTGTCACGAGCCGGGCGTGCTCGATGCGGTCGTGGACCTCGTCGGACCCGGCGCGGTGTTCCCGTACTCGGGTTCCTTCCCCGACCTGCCCTCCGGCTGGGCGGTCGACTGGCAGGGCGAGGGCGTCCAGCTCGTCGAGACCCCCGTTCTCGAGACCCGGCCCGACGACGACGCCGTGCTGCTCGGTGCCGACGACGTGACCCAGTCACGGAGGTGGACGATCCTCGAGTGCTCACGGCACGGCGGACGGCTCCAGACCCTGCGGCTTGTGCTCCGTGTACTGCACCCAGCCTTCGGGGAATGGTTTGGGCGGTGCCACCTCCACCCGCGGTGATCGCGTCGAGGTCCGCTTGGGCGTGTGCCTTCCGGCCCGCGTTGCTGCACCTCCGTGGCGTCTCGGCGGGGGTTCCGACGAGCCCGACCGTACAAAGACACCCCGAACCCCCTGCGAAAGTAGCGATCGAACGCTGGCACAGCGCCGAACACACCGAGGACGGTCTTCGTCACGAGGGTGTCCGTTGCCGAGCCGGGCAGAGCGGCCCTGACTCGTTCGCACAGAGCCAAGACGTCGTCGAGGCGGGACTCGTAGACGTCCACATCGAGCTCCCACGACGACCGCGGCTCCGACGCGATGCACTCGACGACGGGAACCAGACCCCAAAGACTTCGGTGGAAGAGCTCGCCGGAACCCCGAAGCATCCCCCAGCTGGCCAAGTAGAAGCCGAGGTGGAGGCACGAAGTCTCCAGCGCCGTCCCGGCGGCCAAACCCGCCGTATCGCCGACCTCGCGAGCGTGCTGGAAGTGGTTGTGGCAGTAGTCGAAGGACGCGTACCGCGCCGCTCGATCGCGCGTCGCCAGGTAGGACCAGAACAGGGACTGCAGGCTCTCCTCCGGCACGTTCACCGGTCGCGTGGACTCGCTCGTCGACGCATTCCCGGAGCCGCGACCAGCGGGGACTGCGGGTGCCGACGAGCCGTCCCGGAGCCGGTAGAGCCCGCGCGCGACGCGGATGAGCAGGACTCACTCCGCAAGGATCCGAATGGTGTCCTGACCCCGCTGTCGGAGACCCTCGGGAAGGAGCAACCAAGCATCCTGCTGCGGGTCCGCGAGCGCGTCTCGGAGTCGGAGCAGGCGCTTCCGATCGGACCCCTGGAGCCGTGCGAGCTCGCGAAGATGGTCGGTGATGAGTGCGGCCAGGAGCGCTGCGTCACGCAGGTGCCGCCCGCGATCACGGCTGTCCGCGGCGTGCGCGGCGGCCTTCAGAACAAGCGCTCCGAGCAGATCAGGCACGGCCAGCTCGACGTGCGTGTCACCGTCGATGACGGTGACACGTTGCGTCCGTGCGAGCGCCTGGGCGCCGCCCTCAGTCGCCAACACCGCACGACCCGCCAACTGCGGCCGCTTGTGCTTGGGCAGGTGGTCTGCGACGAGAAGATCCACGACGTCGGTACCGCGCCGGAGCCGGTGAGCGGAGGCGTCGTCCCAACCCGGTTCGACGACCTCGAAGCCCAGGTCGCGAAGACGGCTGGCGACGAACAGCACGGTGACACCCGTGCCCATGACGTCGACGAGCGCGTCCACGTCATCCGTAGTCCGCACCTCGTCGATGCCGGCGGCGCGTGCCTGAAGCTGCACCATGAGGCCACCGACGAGCACCCACGAGCCGACGGGCAACGCTGCGGAGACCTCGACGACAAGCGGCCAGGGCGGCCCCCAGCCCCCCGGTGGCGCGACGATCGTGAGATCACTCACCCGAGCATCTCCTGTAGGGCGCGCAGGCCCGCCGCCCGTTCGCGAGGTTCATACGACTCTGCGAGGTCGACGGCGACCACTGCACTCGGCATCGTCGTGTACCCGCCGCGCAAGACGCTGGACTGCGTCGTGACTCGGATCGTCGCGTTGCCCCTGGCGTCGTCGACAAGCCTGAACTGGGAACGGATCGCTGTCCACGCCGCCGAAGCGCAGTAGCCCTCGACCTTCGACGTCTCGCCCACGAGGCCGAACTGTCCGGCGGCACTTGTTCCCGACAGAACGAGACCAGTCCTGAGCTCGTCGAGGAAGGACTCGCTCGCGCGGCACCGCCAGACCTCAGCCCTGCGACGGCACGCATGCACAAGAGCCTCCGCGTCCATCGCCTTGAGGCGGCTCGACAGGCGCGTCCGCGTCCGAGCGTCGATCCGAGCGGCATCGAGCCCCGAGAGCATCCACAGGGCGCCCCAGGCGGACTCTGACGACCAAGGCCGTCCCTGTGACGGGCGCGATCGCGACAAGGCGTTGACGGCGAGCGCGTCGAGCACCCAGGCATCGCCGGCCGTCCGACGTGCGGGCAGCTCCCCGGAGCGGATCAGGCGCTGGACCTGCCGCTGCGACACGTGCAGCCGCTCGGCAGCGTCAGACGTCGTCATCTCGCTCATGCCATTAATAGTCGCCGATGCGACCCAATATCTCCAGTGCTCGCCGACCGTGCCCGGACAAGGCCGGAGACCTCGACAGTCGGCCGGCCCCGGACAGACGTGGGCGCGTCCATGGCGCGCCCACCGGCGTCTGAACGGGTCGAGTCGTCTACAGGCCGTGGCGCGTCCGGGCCTCCTGCTCCTGGGCCTTGAACAGCCCGAACCGCGGCAGGAACTTGTCCCAGTCGATGAGGTGCGAGTCGATCTCGGGCCCGTCGATGCACGCGTGCTTGCGGACGAGCTTGTCGTCGATCACCACGGGCACCATGCACGCCCCGCACATGCCCGTCGCGTCGACCATGATCGAGTTGAGCGACGCGACCGTGCGCACGCCGAACGGCTTGGTCAGGTCCGAGACGCCCCGCATCATCAGCGGCGGGCCGATGGTGACGACCTCGGCGATCTTCCGGCCGGCCTCGAGCATCTCCTGCAGGGGCTTCGTGACGAAGCCCTCGACGCCGTACGAACCGTCGTTCGTCGCGTAGACCACCTCGATGCGGTCACCGAACTCGGCCTGGAGGGCGGCCACCCGCTCGCCGTCGGCCGTCCAGAACATGAGGTCCTTGGTGCGGAACCCGGCGATGAGCGTGACGTGGTTCCCGAGCCGCAGGTGCTCGCGCATGATCGGGTACACCGGTGGCAGGCCCAGCCCGCCGGCGGTGAACACGACGGTCTCGTCGTCCGGGTAGCGGTGCAGCTCCGACGGCCGGCCGAGCGGGCCGGCGATGCCCGCGAGGACGTCGCCGGGCTCCATCGCGTTCATCTCGATCGAGCTGACGCCCATCGCCTGCACGACGAGGCAGACGGTGCCCGCCTCCGCGTCCCAGTCCGCCAGCGTGAGCGGGATGAGCTCGCCGCCCAGCCGTGGGAACACCCGAACGAACTGACCCGCCTGCGCCGACCTCGCGACGACCGGTGCCCGCACGACGAGCTCCTCGATGCCCGGCGAGAGGTTCCGCTTGGCGAGGATCACCGCGTCCGACGCCGCCATGTCGGTATAGGCGTGGGCGGCCTTGACCATGCGCTTGACGTCGGCGAACGGCACGTCGACGTCGCCGATGATCTCGCGTGCCGCCGCCTGGCCGTCGCCGGCCGCGTTGATCGCGGTGGACCCGCCGCGCGTCGCGTCGCCGCCCGAGTAGACGCCCTCGAGCGTCGTCTCCTGCGTCCCGGACGCGGCGAGGTTGATCGTCCCCCACTTGGAGACGTCGATGCGCGGTTCGGAGTCCTTGATGATCGGGTTCGACGAGTTGCCGAGCGCCATGATCACCAGGTCGGCCTCGACCTGCTCGGTCCTGCCGGTCGACAACGGACGACGACGGCCGGACGCGTCCGGCTCGCCGAGCTCCATGACGTCGAGCGTCGCCGCCTTCACGAACCCGGTGTTGCCGTCACCGAGGAACTCCGACGGCGACCGCAGCGGGAGCAGGCCGATGCCCTCCTCGAGCGCGTGCTCGAGCTCCTCGACGCGGGCCGGCATCTCGGCGCGGGTGCGCCGGTAGACGAGAGTCACGTGTCCGCCGAGGCGTCGCGACGTGCGCGCCGCGTCCATCGCGGTGTTGCCGCCGCCGATGACCAGCACGTTCTTGCCCTGCACGAACGGCAGCGGCGTCTCGGTGCTCTCCCAGTCGGCGTGCATGAGGTTGACGCGCGTGAGGAACTCGTTCGCGGACATGACGTTGAGCAGGTGCTCGCCGGGCACGTTCATGAACATCGGCAGGCCCGCGCCGGTGCCGACGAAGATCTTCCAGAAGCCCGCGTCGCGCAGGTCCTGCAGCGAGGCCGTCTTGCCCACGACGAAGTTCGTGACGAAGCGGCCGCCGAGGAGACGGATCTTGCGCACGACGTCGTCGATGAGCTGGTTCGGCAGGCGGAACTCGGGGATGCCGTAGCGCAGCACTCCGCCCAGCTCGTGGAACGCCTCGAACACGGTGACCGGGAAGCCCTCGGCCGCCAGGAGGTAGGCGTTGATGAGCCCGGACGGGCCGGACCCGACGATCGCCACCGGCGGCTTGGCCGCCATGGTCCACGGGTTCGGGAAGGAGGAGAACCGCGCCGCGTCGGCGCCCGGGTTGACGAGCTTGTCGCGCTCCGGCAGGAACCACTCGAGCTGGCCGATCTGCATCGACGTCTTGTGCAGGCAGGCCGCCTGGCACTGCAGCTCCTGCGGGCACACGCGGCCGGTGACGTTCGGGAGCGGGTTGCACGACTGCAGCAGCTCGAGCGCCTCCTGGAACCGACCGGTGCCGATGAGCTCCATCATCGTGGGGATGTGGATCTTGACCGGGCAGCCGTACTTCGGCGGCTTGTGCGCCTCGAGGAACACGCCGAGCTCGCAGGGCGCGTCGGAGCACTGCTTGTCGCGGATCGCCTCGAGCCAGACGAGCAGGTCGACCTCCCGCCGGGTGTAGCCGAGGTCCATGTAGCCGAGGAAGCCCTTGTTCACCAGGCCGAAGTCCTCGGCGCGGTCGTCGGCCTCGCGGACGTACGGCTGGATGGTGCTCTCGGCGGGCCAGCCGGTCGACAGGCCCTTGAGCATCGGGTAGCGCTCGGACAGGTGCGCGTCGACCGCCTTGATGAACAGGCGCTTCTTGCCGAGCGGCAGGTCCCAGACGAACCGCATGAGCAGCGTCGAGACGTCGTCGTCCCGCAGGAGCATGTCCCACAGGCGCACGACGAAGTCGCGGCCGAGCTCGGGCTGCCGGAACTCCCAGGCGACGGCCGCCATGCCGTCCGCGATGAACAGGTCGCGGAAGGCGCGCGGGTCGGCGACGAGCCGGCGCTGGAGCAGGTCGAGCTCGTTCCGGAAGGTGGCGACCCCGGGGGTCGCGTCGAGAGCCTCGACCTCGTCGCGCGTCGCGTCGAGCGCGGTGCGCGCCCCGACCCAGCGCAGGACGTCGTCCTGGCCGGCCGGCCGCGGCGGGGTGTCGGTGGCGCTCATCAGTGGATGATCTCCGCGTCGCAGGTGGCCTTCACTCGGGCGATCCGCTTGGCCAGCTCTGGGGTGACCTCGAGGCCGTCGAGCGCACTCACCTTCAGTCGTCCGACGACGCGCGCTTCTCCGTCGATGACGACCGTGGCCTTCTCGAACAGCGCCGGGAGCTCCTGGTAGCAGGTGCCGCAGTCGTTGCACAGGTGCTCGTCTGCCGGGTCCAGCCAGACCGGCCGGTCCGCCAACGCCGTCGCCGCGCCCGCAGCGGGCGCCGCGGCCGGAGCAGCGGCAGCGCCGCCGCCGAACGAGAACGCCGGCAGGCTCGCCGGGGCCGCCGAGGACGAGGCGAGCTCGGCCATCGCCGCGGCGATCTCGTCGAGCGAGGCCTCCCGGGCCGTGGACGCCGTCTGGTACTTGGCCGTGAGGTCGGCGAGCTCGGCCCTGTGCTCCGCGGACAGCCGCGCCTCGCCGAACCCGGCGAGGTACTGCAGCGTCTGCCAGTGGTGCTTGCGGTCCTCGACGAGCGCCACGATGCCCGATGCGCAGGCGACCTTGATCAGGTGCTTGTCCGCGTCCGTCGCGTGGACGAACGGCACCTTGCCGGCCCGCTCGTCGGCCGGCAGCTCGACGAACTCGGCGATCGGGACCAGGTGGGCGTCGTCGGCGTCCGTGAGCCTCGTGAACTGCTTGGCGAAGCGCACCTCGCCGAGCGCGAACTCGGCCGGCGTCAGCGGCCCCTGCAGGAGCTGCAGGTTCCCGCTCTCGTCGACGTACTCGAGGGTCGAGGTGCTCCACAGCGCGTCCACGTCCGGGTTGCCGTCGAGGTTGAACCGCTCGGGCAGCGTGCCGCCCTTGCGCGGGTCGTGCACGAACAGCGGGCTGACCCGGCTCTCGACAGCGAGCCGCGAGCGGCGGTTCGACAGGTCCTCGGCGATCCCGTTCTCCGTGCCGCACGGGGCGTAGATCTCCATGATCGCCGCACCCTCGTCGAACTCGAGCATGTTCATCGCCGCGGCGAGGAAGTGCCCGTGCAGCGCCGTGGCGGTGGTGGCGACGAAGACGTTCGGGTGGAACGCCGCGATGACACCGATCTCCTTGCGCACCTCGCGCTTGCCCGCGTGGGCCTTGCCGTAGCGGGCGAGGTCGGCGTCCTGGCCGGTGAGCGAGGCCGTCGAGGCCTGGCCGCCGGTGTTGGAGTAGCCGCCGGTGTCCAGCACGAGCGCCTTGATCGGCGTGCCGCTGGTCAGCACGCGCGACATGGCGCCGAAGCCGATGTCGTAGGACGCGCCGTCGCCACCGATCGTCAGGACGTTCGGCAGGAGCGTGCGCTCCTGCGTCGTGAGCTCGTGCCACGTCAGCGTCGCGCCGGCCTTGCCGTGCACCGCCGGGTCGTAGGCGTCGGCCAGCTCGAGCGCCGCGTCGCGCAGCGCCCGGACCTCCGGGACGAGCTGCGAGGCGAGGCCCTCGTAGATGCCGACGGCCAGCGGCTGCGCGTCCTGGAACAGGCTGTTGACCCACGGGTCGAGGTACGGCTGGAACGGCATCGTCGAGGCGTAGACCGACGAGCAGCCGGTCGAGTTCGCGATCACCGTCGGCGCCGGCCCGCTGCCGGTGGGGCCGCCCTCGTACAGGTACAGCGCCTTGTCGAGCGCGCCGACGAGCGAGCCGAGGTGGTCGCGGCGGTCGGCGTCCTCAACCGTGGCGAGCTTGGCGGTGAGCTGCTCGATCGTGTCCTCGAGCTCCGCGACGTGCGCCCGCTTGCGCTCCTCGCCGAGGGCCCTGGACAGCGCGGTCATCAGGCGGATCGCGGTGACCTCGCCGCAGCCGCGGCAGCCGCCGTGGCCGCCGACCATCGCGTAGTAGTTCGCGTGGTCGAGCACCATCCGCTTGATGTCGCCGTCCGGCGTCGCGGCGTCCGCGACGAACCGCTTCGGCGTGTTGGGCAGCGCGGCCATGGTCTCGAACCGCTGCTCGAGCAGGTCGACCAGACTGGCGTCCTGCTCCGCGGCGACCAGCGCGTGCGGGCCGCAGACGTCCACGCACTGCAGGCAGCCCGTGCACTTCCACGGGTCGACGACGGCCGAGAACAGCGCACCCGTGCCCGGCGTCTCCTTCTCCATCGAGTCGAAGAACGGACGCGTCCGGGCGACCGGGAAGGCCGCGAGCGCCGCGACGACCGCGTCGGCGTGCCGGGCGAGCGCCCGCTGACCGGTGTCCGGGACGGTCTTGGCGGCGACCGCCGCGAGCGACGTCGCGCCGCCGTCCGCCCGGAACCCCGCGCGGATCTGCTCCGCCCAGACGTAGGCCACCGCGCGCAGCGCCTCGCGCTGCGGCTCGGGCGCGTCCACCTGGTCGATGGCCGACAGCACGAGGTCGTGGATCTCGTGCAGCGTGTTCGGGATCGCCGCGTCGGGGCAGGCGATGCCGCACTCGAGGCAGCCGGTGCAGGCGGTCGGGTCGAACACCGGCACCGTGCGCCGGAAGATGCCCTTGTCCTTGTTGAGGCCCGTGCCGACCGGCATGAACAGGCCGGCGCCCGGCAGGACCGGAGACTCGCCCACGGTGCCCTCGCGGAACGGGCGGGCGGCGAGGTCCTCGTAGTACGCCGGGTCGAAGAGCGCGGTGGCGCGCGGCTCCGCCGCGACGGGGCACATCGACGCCGACAGGGCCACGGACCGGGTCCGCACGGCGGCCGGCTCGGCGTCGACCGCGACGAGCTCGTCGGTCTCGTAGTCGATCGGGCTGATCGCCGCGATCGCGTCGGTGATCACCGCCATGTTGGAGCTGACGATCCGGTCGCCCTTGCGGCCGAACTTCTTGGTCAGCTCGTGGCGCACCTTCTCGAGGATCTCGTCGCGCGTGGCGCCCTGGGAGATCCGGTCGACCCAGCCGACGACGGCGCCGATGAATGCGATGCCCATCATGCGGGTCTCGAGCTCCGGCGTCGGGGCGTGCTTCTTGGCGACGCTGAAGGCGTCCATCACGAGGAGCGTGATCTTCTTCTCGCGGATCGTCCGCCGCGCGTGCGCCGGCAGGCTGCGCCACACGTCGACCGGTGCCAGGTCGGACTGCATGATGAACGTCCCGCCGACCACCAGGCCCTTCAGCGGGTTGGTGTGGATGAACGCCTTGTGGTCCGGGGAGACGACGACCTCGACGTCCTCGAGCTCGGCGTTCGTGAGCAGCACCGGCTCCGGCGACAGGGTGATGTAGAAGTTCGTCGCCGCGCCGCTCTTCTCCGAGCCGTACTTGGGCGCCGACTTGGAGTACATGCCGAGCACGCCGGCGAGGATGTCGGTCAGGAGCTTGCCGGTGGCGATGGTCCCGTAGCCGCCGACCGAGTGGAACCGGATGCGCAGCGCCTCGTCGGGCAGCACCTGCGGGTTCGGCTCCGTGACCAGCGCCATCAGCTCGGTCTCCGGGTACGCGGCGCGCAGCCGGTCCTGGATCCCGGCGAGCTCGCCGGACGGGGCGTCGCTGAAGAACTGCGAGCCGATGTAGACCAGCGGCGAGCCGGTCGGTGACACCATGTTCCGGAACGCGGCGACCATGTGCCGCGGCTGCACGTCGTGCCCGCCGAGGCCGAAGATCGCCGTCGTCAGGCGCGGGCTCGCGGTCAGCGCCGGGACGCCGGGGAACTCGTCGGGGTGGGACGCGTTCGACCGCGCGTGGAACAGCGCCTGCGTCACCAGGCGGGTCAGCGCGTTGTCGTCGGACCGTTCGAGGACCGTGACGGCCTTGGCGCTCGCCAGCGCCGCGACCAGCTCGGCCTCGGGGAACGGCTGCAGCATCTTGACCGAGACGACGCCGACCTTGAGCCCCTGCGACCGCAGGTAGGGCAGCACGGCGCGGACGTCGTCGGTGATCGAGCCGAGGCCGACCATGACGTAGTCGGCGTCCTCGCAGTCGTACGCCATGACCGGGGAGTACTCGCGGCCGGTCAGCTCGGCGTACTCGGCCATCGCCTGGCGGGCCAGCGACGGCACCGCGGAGACGAAGTGCGTGCGGTGGTCCACCGCGCCGGCCTGGAAGTCGGGCTGGTTCTGCACCGGACCAGTGAGGCCCGGGTTGTGCGGGTCGACGAGCGCCGGCACCAGCTGCCGCGTGCCCTTGGACCACGCGTTCACCCACGCGCGACGCCACTGCGCCTGCAGGTCGTCGGGCACCCAGACCGCCGTCTCGCCGACGAGGTCGCCGGCGTCGTCGGCCTCGATCTTGTCCGCGATCACCGCGAGGTGGGCGCGCAGCGCCGCCAGGTCGTCGGGCGCGAAGTCCACCGCGTGCCGATCGAGGTACTGGCCCAGCTGGAAGACGCGTCCCTTGGCGCCGAACAGGATCTCCTGCGCCACGGTCGGCGAGGGGATCCGCCCGGCCGGGTCGCCCAGGTACTCCCCGAGGAGCTCCGGCTCCGGCAGCAGCACCTCGCTCATGACGTGGCTCGTCGCGAAGCCGTCGAACGTGTTCGCGACGGGGATCAGCGACAGCGACGACGTCCGGTACGCGATCGCCGCCAGGTCGGCGGCCTCCTGCGGGTTGGACCCGAACAGGATGGTGTAACCCGCCGGGAGCAGCGCGTAGATGTCGTCGTGCCCGGCCATCACGTTGAGCGAGTGCTTGCTCACCACGCGGGCGGCGACCTGCAGCACGAAGCCGCCGATCTTCTTGCCCACGGTGACGTAGTGCGACTCGAGCGCGTACAGGATCCCCTGGCTCGACGAGGCGTTGGAGATGAAGTTCGCGCCGGTGAGCGCCGCACCCAGCGCGCCGCTCTGCGCCGAGTGCTCACCCTCGGCCTCGACGAAGAACGGGTGCTTGCCCCAGACGTTGAGCTGGCCCTCGGCCCGGGCCGCCTCGAACGTCTCGGAGATCTCGGTCGAGGGGGTGATCGGGTAGCCGATGACACCGCCGCACACGTGCTTCATCACGTGGGCCACGGCACCGTTCCCGTTGATGACGTCCGGAAGGCCCGGGTACTTCGGCTGATCAGCAGTCACTGTGCGCGTCCAGAGGGCGAGTCGTGGACTGGACCGTGCGGACGGCTCCGGGACGGCCACGACTTGCGGCTCCGACGACGTCGTCGCAGGTCGGACGGCTGGCGAGGGGCTTCGTTGCATTCCTCACAGGCCCAATAGGGTCACTCGCAGAGTAAGTTCGCCCAAGGGCCAGATGAGGGGACTGAAGTCCCTCCGAGCCCGCCGCGGCCCCCGCCGGCCGCTCAGACCATGCCGCGGGACGTCACCGCGACGTCCGCGAGTGCGCCTCGAAGATCGCCGCCACCGCGTCCGCGGCCACCGTGTCCTCGTGGTAGGTGGTGCACCGCTTCTCGGGCCAGGCCACGTTCCCGGGTCCGTACACGACCGGGTTCGTGAGGGTGTACTCCAGGCAGTCCAGCACCGCGGTCACGAGAACCGGATCCAGACAGCACCCCGGTCCCTCGACGAGCCCGACGACCGTGCGCGCGAAGTGCTCCCGGTCGAACGACGAGCCCCACTCGTCGCGAGTCCAGAAGGACCGGTCCAGCTCGTCGCACACGTTGGCGAGCACCACGTCGAACGGCGTGCCGAACCGGCACAGCGCCGCCGCCCGCCGGGCAGCGGCCGCCTCGAGGCGGATCTGCCAGCGCAGGCACTGCTCCTCCGCCGGGCTGAGCGCTGCGGGGAGGTGGGTGTGTGGCGGGCCGGCGTCTGGCGTCGGCCGACAACGCTCCGGCCCTGCCCCGTCCATGCTGTCGACCTCCACGCCGTCGCCGGCCGAGATACTGACGCGCACACCGTCATTGGTACGTCCGAGCGTAGCCACTGGTTCGACCGCGTGGTGTCGATTCAGGGCGCGAACTCATGCAGAGCGGACACGCCGCCGCGCTCGGGCTCGAGCCGGCTGGCGCGCCTCGGACGGTCGCGCCAGCATCACCAAGGTCTACGCACGCGGTGGCATTGCGCGCGGCCTCAGTCGCGGTCGGGCGCCGCGACGAGCTCGCTCGCAGACGAGGTCACACCCGACCACCGGCCCATCAGGCTCCGTCCAACTCTCGGCGTCCTGGCGCGAGGCGAACCGGCGACCGTGAGCCAGCAGGACGCGGAGGTTGATCTGCTCGCGCAGGTCCACACACGCGACCGTCTCGGGCATGGCAGCCTCCCCGGATCACGAACGCCAGCAACGCTCGTTGGGATGACAAAGGCCGCGGCACTGGGTTCGCGGGTGGTGGAATCGGCGCGTGCGCGCCACCTGGGATGCAACGCTCGATCGGTGTCGCGCAGAACCGTGAACCCGGTCAGACGCAAGACGTGATGACCCTGTGAGACTGGATCAGGGTCTCGTCGGCGAGCGATCCCGAGTGCATGAGTTCGGTGCCAGAGGCCGACAGCAGCGACTGGAAGTCGATCGCGAGAACGGCGAACTGGGCGGCGGCCACCTCGACAAACTCGTGGTAGCGGACACGCTCGACCTCGCCGAGCGTGTCCCAGTCGAGCGATCCTGCCCCAACCTGGGCTTGCCACCTGCCGAGAGCGTGCCCGGCGTGCACGGCGATGTAGTCGAGCACTGAAGTTGCGCGGGGCATGAGGCTAGAAAGCGCCTCGACTCGAGGCCGAGTGGCGGCTAGCTCTGCTTCTACCTGGTCCAGTCTCACCGCCAGTTCCCGCAGCTGGCTGCGATTGCGCTGCTGCACGAACAGGATCAGACCGCTGGCGGCGCCGATGGCGAACGGTGCCACGAGCCCAGCAAGGATCGCGGCACCACCGGCCGTGGGAGCTCGGCGAGTGGACAGTGCCGCAACTCGTGACGCGGCAAGGACACCGCCGGCCGCCGCTGCTGCCGTCAGACCGTCGGTCGTCGTCCCAGTGAAGGTCCCGCCCGCTACCGCTGCCGTGAACGCTGAGAAGACATCGGGGGTCGTGGCTTCCCGCGGAGCTCCTAGACCGGGAATCGTGGCAAGCGCCTGGGCAACGCCGAACTTGGTGAACCGAAGGCTGTATGTGGCTTCTGCCTCGGTGGCGTTCGTATCGGGGATGGGGTCGCCCAGGAGTTGGCCCGGGTCCGGGCGTGGGGCTCCGCTCAGGCGAGTAGCGGTGTCGACGAGCCTGAGAAGAAACTCGTCCCTCGCTCGGTCATGGGCGTCGTTGAACTCCTGTCCCAGGTGTTCGACGAGGTCGGCGCGGCGGTGCAACTCGCTCTGGATTCGAGTCCCGCGCTCCCTGAGGTTCGCGGCGTTGGGCTGCGCGCCGTCCTCATGGGTCGACGTCGCCGCCGCCGCGAGAGCAATCAACTCTTCCGGGCTGAGCGCTAGCGCCTCGGCAACACCCGAGAACCGCTCCGCGCTTGGCTCGAGTTGCCCGCTCTCCAGGCGCGAGATCGAGACGCCGGCCCCCCTTCCATAACCCGAAGCCCGTCCAAGCTCCTCCTGGGTGAGGTTCGACCGGCGCCGAGCGTCGCGGACGACGAGTCCTAGTGCCTCAAGTGAGTAGCTCGCCATGGCGCAACTGTAGCTCAGCTAGCCTTGACCCATCGCGTCTTAGTCACTAAGTTGCTCGCAAGGCGACTAACCTAGCCCGCTGCCGAACAAGGAGGTTCGTCGTGTCCATGTCCATCCCCCTACCCCGGCTCTTGCTGGAGATTCCCGACGCACATGCTGCAGACTTCGCCTCCGGCAAGGTTCTGCTGATGGGTGGCGCGCTGACGACGCGGCTGGTTGATGCCCACACCAAGCAGGTTGTCAGTGGCGCGCGGATCGTTCCGACGTCCGGCGTGCACATCGAGAGCGTTCCCGCGCGTGAAGCGGGGGCGGCTCAAGCGGTAGCCCGCGCAGCGCAGGGGCACCCCCTCGTCACTGCAGGAGTTGTTGTGCTCGTCCTCGCCTCCGGCATGACCTGGTACGTGCTTCACCGGCGCGGAAGGGCCGCTCAGCGCGCTGAGGCTGAGTTGTCGCTAGGTGCGGAGATGGCTCTCGCCGACGCCAACCTAGTGGTCGACGCCGAGCTCGGACGCCTGCGCAGTGCGGCATCACACACTCGGCGCGAGGGTGCACCCAACCGCGCCAGGTAGTCGGACACGGTGTTGCGCATCAATCTCGGTTCGTTCATTATGGAGCAGTGTTCAATCAGACTGAACAGGTGGCTCAGATGAACGCTCTCGTTCTCGACGTCACCACCGCCCTCAGGCACGCCGGCATCGCCGGCGTCACCCGCGAGCCGACAGTCGCCGAGTCGTATGTGCCGGAGCTCCGCGTCCGGATCGATGCCGGCTCGGGACGACACGCCACATATCCAGCGGTCGTGAGGCTCGGGCGCCTCGACACGCGGCTCGCGACTGCCCTAGATCTGCCCACGGTCCGTCCGCTGCTGCTGCTCGCACCCCACATCAGCGACGCCGTAGGTGAGGTGCTGCGCGCCAGGGGCGTGGACTACGCCGATGCCGCGGGCAACACCCGACTCGCCTGGGACGGACTACTGATCGACGTGCGGGGACGCCCGCCACGGACGTCCGTGCCCCCTCGCATCGCCGATCGCACCGCCGCCCGCGCGTTCAGCCGTGCTGGCTCGATGGTGACCTTCGCGCTGCTCAGCTGGACGGATCTGCCAAGCCGACCCGTGCGGGAGATCGCCGCGACGTGCGGCGTCGCCGTGGGCACGGTGCACGGCGTGCTTCACGACCTTGCGGCGGCCGGCTACCTCAGTGACGGCGCGCAAGGGCGGGCCTTGAACCGAGGTGGCGAGCTGCTTGGCCGGTGGGCGGAGGCCTACACCGTCACGCTGGCACGGCGGCTGGCGATCGCGTCATTTGGGATCGCTGACCTGGACCGGATACCCGCTCTTGAGGCCGACCTGCTGGGCGTGGGGGCACAGCTCGGAGGCGAGCTGGCCGCGAGCAGGCTCGACGCCCACCTGCACCCGTCGACGTCCACGTTCTACGTCGACGAGCTGCCGAGCACGCTCGTCGCGAGATACCGCTTGCGTCCGGACGAGGCGGGTGTGGTTCGCTTCCGCTCACGCTTCTGGCACAGACCCGACGACACCGGCGAGCGCGTCCCGTCGCCGCTGATCTACGCGGACCTCGTCTCGTCGGGCGACCCCCGTCAGCGCGAGCACGCAGAGAGGATCCGGGCAGTTGACGATCGACTTGTCGAGCTCGACCGAACCTAGGATCGCCGTCGCCAGCCACGTCATCGCGGAGGTCCAGGCGGCGATCGCCAGCCCCGGGACAGCACTCATGGTCATCGGGGCGACCGCTCGCGACATCCTCTCGGTCGGCGTCACGGGCGAGCCCCCGAGCCGGGCCACCGCTGACGTCGACATCGCGATCGCAGTCCCGTCCTGGGCGGCGTACGCTCCCTGGCGGCGCGTCTCGACCGGGTCGGACGCCGTGAGCACACCTATCGCGTCGCGGGCTTCCCCGTAGACGTCGTTCCATTCGGAGCGATCGAGACGCCGGCGCGGACGATCGACTGGCGCGACGGCGGGAGCATGAGCGCGTTCGGGCTGCGGGAGTCGTACGACGCGGGTGTCGAGGTGGCGCTCCCCGGCGGCGTTCGCGTGCGCGTGCCTTCGGTCGCGGGTCTCACGCTGCTCAAGCTCATGGCATGGTCTGACCGGCGCCTGGAGACGAGTCGTGATGCCGTCGACCTCCAGACGATCATCGGGTGGTACGGGCGCGGCACCTTGCTCGACGAGCTGTACGAAACCGACATCGCGTTGCTCGAGGCCTACGACTTCGACCCCGATCTCGCCTCGGCCCATCGGCTCGGCCGCGACGTCACGGGCGTCCTCGGCACAGGGACGACCCGGCTGACATCGGTGCTGCACGACGACAACCTGTCCCGGCTGGTCGCCGACATGCCCACGACGGTCGCCGATACCGCCGGAGTCCTGCACGCGTTTCGCGCCGGGCTGGACGACAGCGCCGACCGCCGTCATTGACGACTCGCCCCTTACGCGTGGGTGCGAGTTCGAGGTTCTGGTCGCCAATCGGAGCCAGAACCTCGAACTCACGGGGAGGCTCGACGACCTGCTCGTCGGGCTACGTCCTCGCGCGAGGCGAAGCGGCGGTCCACCAGGCGGCCGTTGGCCGGCAGCACGGAGAACTCGATCTGCTCACGCGGGCCACCCAGCCACCGTCTCTTCGCACCCGCGGATGAGCGCGACCGCCTGACCTGCACGTCTGCTGAGGCGGATCGGCGCCCGGCGACGTCACAACGCGGCGAGTGGGAACGCCCGGTCCTCGAGCCACGACGCGATCTTGACCAGCTCCGGATGCACGTCCCCCGCCAACTCGCGGATGAAGTCGTCCCCTTCTTCAGGGCCGATGACGAGATCGAGCCCGTTGATCCGGTAGAGCAGCATCACCAGCACGACCGGCAGTCGCTTGTTGCCATCGACGAGCGGGTGCGAGCGGTTGACCGCATCCAGCAGAGCAGCGCCCTTCGCGTGGACTCCCACGTAAGCCTCCTCGCCCCACACCACCTGCGCGGGGCCGTCGATCGCAGAGGCCAGTGCGCCGACGTCGCGGATGTGCAGTCCGCGCTTCTCGCAGACGTCGAGCGCGTCGGCGAGCTCGGGGTGGACGACGGGCGTGGCGGTCATCGAGAGAGCCGCTCCAACAGTCCACGGTTGCCCTCGATGAGCTCGCCAATGACGGCCCGGCGCTCGGTTCGACGCGTCACGGCGGCCGCGCGGTACCGGATCGCCCGAACGGTCACATCATTCTTCTAGCGATGCCGGAGCGAGGCCGGCCGTCACGCCGGCGGTGAGCCCCCGGACTCCACGCCGTCGGCGCGCATCTGGAGGCCTGGGTCGGGCGGGTAGCCGCAGCAACGGAGCATGCGGACGCGGTCCAGCGGGCCGCCGAGCGGTGAGTCCATGACCGCGCGGACGGGCGGTTCGAGCAGCAGGCGGCTGGGATGCCCGCTCTCGTCGGACGCGCGGACCTCGCCGCCCAGCGGGAGCGCGTCGCGGATCCATTCGGCCAGCGCCGGCCAGCGCGTGGACAGCACGGTCCACAGCGCGAGCGTGGCCGGCTCGATCGGCTCGGGCTCGGTGATCCGCGCCGCGAACGCCACGTTGTAGGACATGAGGAACCGCTTGGTGGCGCGAGGGTTCGGCTCGAGCAGGTGGGCGTACTGCTCGAGCAGGTGGCGTTGGCGCTGCGTCCGGTGCGTGTCCGAGCGGCGCGTGCGGAGCACGGCGTCCGCGAGCTCTTCGCGTTGCTGCGCGGGGAGGTCGGTGGCCTGCGACATCACGTCCGAGAGCAGGGCGTCGAGCGACTGTGCCTTCGTCGTCGCAACCTCCGGAGCCGCCGAGATCTGGGCGGCGAGGTTCGCGGCGCGACCGGCGGTGTCGGTCGCCTCCTCGCGCAGGTCGAGAAGCCGGGTCAGGTAGCCCGAGACCTGCGACCCGCTCAGCCGCGGAAGCTCGATCCGGAGCTGGAACAGCTTGTCGAGGAACAAGTGCCCGAGCGGGCGGCCGGGCTCGCTGACGTACGGGGAGAACACCTCGTACGCGTGCTCGTACGCGGCGCGCAGCCAGCGGCCGTCGCCTACTGCGAGCACGATGAGCGCCTCGGGCTGGTGGTCCGGCCGCCGTCGGGACGGCGCGTGCCGCAGGAGTGTCTGCACAGCGTCGAGCAGCTCGACCGCGAACACGTCGTTGCAGCGGTCCAGGTCGTCCAGCACGAGCAGGATCGGCCGTGGCGACGAGCGGCGGATGGACCAGATCTGGTCGGCGACTTCGTCCATCGGGTTGTCGGTCAGCCGCTCGTGCACGCGCGCGCCCTGCACGGAGCCGAGCGACAGGAACCTGCTGCCCAGACCGCCCATGGCGGCGGCGAACGCGACGACCGCAGTCACCACGCTCATCGTCGCGCTCACGTCCACCGCGCGGGCCCACAGCACGCCGAGCACGACGAGGACGACCATCGGCGGCAGCCAGATGCGCCACAGCCGCCGTAACGCCTGCGCGAACCTGGTCACGTCGAAGCGCCGGCGCGCCCAGAACCCGAGCGACGAGCGCACGTCGGTACGCAGCTGCCCGAGCAGCGCCCACCACGCCGGCGAGAGCTGGGACGAGCGCCAGGCGTCGAGACTGACGATCGTCCACGGCTGTGGTCCCGTGCGCAGCGCGTCGGCGAGGAAGCCGACGAGCGTGCTCTTGCCCGCGCCCCAGGGTGCGTCGAGGTGCGCGGCGAACGCCTCGGGCCGGTCGTGGGCCGCGGCGAGCTCGCGGAAGAGGCTCGCGAGCTCGTTCGCGAGCGAGGCTCGACCGAGCTCGTCGCTCGACGCCGGCTGGTCGTGCACGAGGTTCGTCAGACCCGCGGCGACCTGCGCGGGCTCGGGTGCCAGGGTCGGGTCCGGTGTCGGGGTCGAAGCCGGTTCGCGGGCGGGGTCCCGAGCCGCGGTCGGGTACAGCTTCGCCAGCTCGTCGAACGCGGCCTCGTCGTCGACCACGACCAGGAGGCGTGCGTCGTCGGGCGCGGAGGAACGCCAGCCCTGCTCGAGCGACCGCATCCAGGGCACGGCCGAGGCGCCGGGCAGGCTCATCACGAGGTCGGGCGTCGCCACGGTACGCAGGCCACGGTCGGCGAGGTGCCGGCCGAGTGCCGCCCCGACCTCTTCGATGGCGTTCAGCGTCACCCGGCCTGCGACCCGATCGGGCGGCACCGTGCCCGCGAGCACGACGAGTTCGCGACCGGAGTCGGGAGCGACGTCGACCGGCACCACCTGCCCGGACCGAACCCGGCCGGGAGGATCCGATACCCCAAGCCGGCCGACGACCCTCTCCCACTGGCCCGCGACCGGCCCGTCCTGGAACGCCGGGACCACGAGGACGTCGGCCGCGGCCGCCACGACGTCGCCGAGCGACACCTCGATCCGGAGTCGATCCCGCGCGGTGTCTGCAGCCTGCGGTGCGCGCTTCGTCCGGCGTGACCTAGCCGTGGGCTCGGGTGCGGGGCTCTCGATCGGTTCGCGGGACGCCCGCTCCTGCTCGTCGGGCGCGGCGCTGGAGCTCGGGGTCTTTGTCGCCATCGCGCGTCCTCTCGGCCGGCCGCCATCACCAGTGTGGCCCCGGAGCGCCACGACGTCACTCGCCCGATCCCCTTCGCTCCTGCTCCGACGTGCGGAGCCCGCCGGCGCCGGGCGCCCAGGCTGGCCCCGTGCCAGCGCAGCCCGACGCGTGGGGGCGAGTTCGAGGTTCTGGTCGCGGATCGGAGCCAGAACCTCGAACTCACGGAAGGGCGAGGCCTGTCAGACGGCGCACTCGCAGACGAGCTTGTACTCGACGACCTGCTCGTCCGGCTGCGCCCAGCGCTCCGCGTACTCACGCGAGGCGAAGCGGCGGCCCGCCAGGCGGCCGTTGGCCAGCAGCACGGAGAACTCGATCTGCTCGCGCGGGTCCACCCACGCCACCGTCTCGGGCATCACAGCCTCCTTGGAACACCAACACCAACGGCCCTCGTCGGGATGACGAAGGCCGCGGCGCTGACAGAAGTGGAGGTGGCGGGATTGGAAACTGCCTGGCGGCGTCGTCGGGTGGGTCCGCTATCGAACTGACCAGTGGGTCTACCGGACGGTCAGATTGGGTCCAAAGCCCTCAGGAGACGTGTTGTTGACGTGGTCAACGCTCGCCCGGCGGAGTGGAGGCTGGCACCCTCCCACGCTGAGCCGTTCGTCTGGAGGTCGCTGCGGACCGCCCTCGCCCTCATACGCTACGCCCCTGCGATCCGCTCCTTGGCGATGAGCGCTGCCCTCGACAGAGTGCACCGGTTGAGGTCTCCGCGGCTCTGGGGGACCGAGCCGGCACTCGCTGGCCGTCGCTTCCAGCGCGCTTGCCAGGTGCAGCGCAGCTCGGTGGATCCGCTGATCCACGCGAGGTCAGTGACGAGTGTCAACGACGGCCCAAAGTGAACCCCCTGGCGACGGGCGGGTTCGAGGGTTCGTCGCAACACTCCTGGTAGATCACGGGGTGTGGAGATGGGACGTCGCGGTCGGGTGATCTCACGCGCCGTCGACAACGAGATCCTAGACTGCTTCGGATGGCGGTTCGCATGGCGGTCCGCTCTCGTCCTTCGTGCAGAACACACGAGCGACCCGGAATCTGAAGCTTGTTCCATCGCCAGCGTCTCGACCTGGCGGAGAGGTTCGCTCGTGACTCCGTCGACCGCGCCGACCTGCCGGAGCGTCTAGCGTTCGCATCTCTCAGACCAACCGCTTCGAGATCACCCCGAAGCGTGACCCGGGCCGACTACGCTGCTCTCAGCCAGCAGGTTCGCCCGCATAGAAGCGACAGGGAACCTGGGGCGGTTCAGGTACTTCGCAATGACTCACACGGCCGGGCTCCGCTTCGGCAGCGGAGGATGACGGTGGGGATCGGCCTGGAGGACCTTGCTCGGGTGCTCAACATGAGCCCGCTCACTGGCGCGTGGTTTGAGCAGACCGAATCGGTCGTGGGGTTCGCTCCTCAGAAGCCCAGCGCGATGCGACCTGTGATCCTGCGCCACTGGGCCCCAACCGGCGCGATTGCGGTCGTGTTCGCCCGAACGACGAAGACATACAGGATCGAGGTCTTCAACCCGGCCCACGATCACCGCGACGACCGGCCAAAGTGCTGGCTCCGCGAGGACGGGAACATCATCGTGTCCCGACCCCTGCCCATCGCCAAGGACGACCTCGACGAGGCGCACCGTATGTGCTTCGAAGACGACCAGGCGACCATCGACGCGGTGAAGGCGGCGCGATGGCAGACGAAGTGATCCCCGACAGCCCGCTGAGCGAGATTAACGAGGAACTCGACCTCGGCGATGTGAGCACGGGCGACCTGCAAGCCCTGATCGACGAGCACATCCAGCAGAAGCTCGGGCCTCTGTGGCTCCGTGAGATCGAGACTGCTGTTCCACGTGTTGCGCGCCGCTACCCGCCCGCCGTCTACGCTCGCAGCTTCGAGTGGGATGACGACGCCATCAGGGACCTCGTGCAGGATGTCGTCGAGCGCATGCTGGTGAAGGGTCAGGCCGAGTACATCTGCGACACCGCGAACGACTTCGGCCACGCGCGCGCCCTGATCTACCGCCAGGTGAAGATGACCCTGATCGACCGCCGACAGCGGACCGCAGTCGACAACCTCTTCGACCGGGCGGTCGAGTGTCTCAGTGCTCCGCCGTTCAAGCAGGCAGGGAAGAAGCCCCGTTCCTGGCGTCTCAGTGGCTCGACGGCCGAGCCCACACCGTACTCGCGGCGGCTCACCGCGGCGCTCGCGGCGCTGCCGAGGCTCCCCGGACACGGAGCGGAACGTGCTAGCGCAATCTGGACGACGGAGACGCTCACGGACGCGCTGAACGTCGTGTGTGCCGCAGTGGGCGAGGTCACGGAACTCGATCTCAGGAAGATTCTCGACGAGTCGTTGACAGTCTTCGCAACAGCGGAGGTTGTCACTGATGACGCCGGGACTGAAGACCGGTCCGGCGAACTCGACCCAAGCGACCGCATCATGGCGAACGACATCACTGAGCGACTGATCACGACCCTCACGCGCGAGGAAGCCACGCTGCTTGCGGGCAAGTGGATCGGAGACTCCGACGGCGACATCGCACGCCGCCTCGGCGTGAGCCGTCCCACAGCAGCGAAGCACAAGGAGTCCGCGTACTCCAAGGTTCGCGACGAACTCACCTCGCAGAACGAGGCGGTCGTCGGATATGTGTTCGGGCGCCTTCAGACACTCGTGATCGCCAAGGCGGGAGGAGGTGCACCATGACCGGCATCGAGATCGGTGGCATCTACCGCACTGTGGCGATGGACCGCGACACGCCCTCCGCATTGGTCCTCGTCACCGACTTCGACGACGCGACGCAGTCACTCACGGTGACGCTCTTGAGCCCCGACATCGAGTTTGGCTCCAGCGCGGACATCGTCCTCTCGGGAGACGAGATTGGCCGCACGTACGGCCTTCTCGCGGAGTCCGACATCTTTGGGTACGTCTGGGTCGTCCAAATTGATCGGCGCGTTGGCCGGGTGGAACCAAGCGTGCTGACGGCGCTCACCGAGCTTCGCGACGAAGGGGCAATCGGTCGCCCGGTTGCTGGCCCGCCGGTAGTCGGCCGCGACGACCCTCGTTGGAACTTTAAGATCCACGAACTAAAGCGTCTGCAACGACTCACCGCAGACTGCACCCGAGAACTGATCGACGGCGAGCGGGTGGTGTCGATCGACCCGCACGCCCTCCGCGTCCCCTTCACAGAAACCGAGATTGCAGCATTCGAGGAGTTCGTTGTCGAGGTCGTCGAGAGTGTGGAGCGCGGCACAGCCCGAGTTCCCGGGTGGTTGGTCGACATCGCACTGGATGCCGACCTCGTTGCCTCGTATCGGGCGGCGGGCCTCTACAATTCGCTCCGGCTGCTCTGGAAGGTGGCCGACACAGCCGACGTACCGGCCGCGTACCACCCGTCGCGTACTCGTCTCGAGCACTTTCATCAATTCCAGGTCGATACGACGGCAGCCTCCGGGCATTCGTCCCTTTGGCTCCTCAGCCGATCCACCGATGTCAGAGGCCCGATTGAGGCGCGCGCCGCTCGGACGCGCGACGGACGCCTCTTCCAAGTAAGCCTCGTCTCCGCCAGCGCGCGCGTCACCCAGTACCGAGAGGTTCACGCATGAATAACCCACTTGGCGAGCGTCGCGTTTTTGCCACGCGGAGGGGTATCACCCTTCGCGTCTGGCGCCTACATAACTTCAAGTCTGTGCGAAACGCCGAGATCGAGCTTCGCCCCTTGACCGTTGTGGTGGGCGCGAACAGCGCCGGCAAGAGCACGCTCCTCCAGAGCATCCGAGCCGCGAGTCAGGCGACCGGAACCGCAGGCTATCTATATCCGCTCAACGGTCGGGGGGTTCGTCTCGGGACGGTGGACGAGGTGAAGTACCGCGGTCCGGGTAGCGACGACGAACCACTCGGCATCGGGGCCGACTTCGAGATTCAAGTTCCGCGCGGCGTTTTTCGAGAAGGCAGATCGATCGCCTCCGGCCCATCCGCGCCGGTGCTTGCGACTCTGTCCTGGGAGGTGAAGCTCGGCGAGTCCTCGCAGCAGAAGGGCATTGCCAAGATCGAGCGTCTCAACGTCGACCTGAAGCCCCAAGATCCAGACACCCTGCCGCGAAACGCTCCGCGCCTGGACCGGGCGTGGGTGCTCGCGATCGCCGATGACGACGCCGAGGAACTGGTGCCATTTGACGAGGACGACGAGGCGGTCTCGATCCCGCACTACTTCTCTGGCCAGTTCGCCGGGGCCAACGGGAACCTCATGGAGGTTGTCGACATCCTCGTTACCGGAGGGTTCCCGCTCGAGGCCTCAGTGATGCGGCCACGCGCCGAGGTGTTGTTTGAGACCTGGCGTGACACACTCCTACGTCGGTCAATCCGCGAACGGGATGAGATCGAGCCGGATCTTCTGTCTGTGGCGAACGCGATCGACGAGGTCAGCCGCGACCTGCTCGCGATCCACGCGACCGCCGCCGCCGCCAAGGCAGACTACGCAGACGCCGTGCGATTCGAACTCAGTTCCCGACCGCCTGCGACGCGCTCCAGGATCGATCTCAATAGCGCGTCCTCCGAGACGTTCAGCGACACGATCGTCAAGACGCTGACCAAGGGCGGCGTCGAAGGCGAAGTCCCGTTCCCCCACCGCCTGGACGACCTCGGCAGAGCCTCTGAAATCGCGTCGTCCTACTTGAGGTCGGGCATCCGCTATCTGGGACCGCTCCGTGAAGAGCCGCGCGCCGCGTATGCCGACTCGCCCGAAGGCGACGACAGCTACGTCGGGCCGCGGGGCGAGTTCACTGCTTCTGTGCTCCAGCGGCACGGCGACCGCAAGGTCAGCGTGCCGACACCCGACGACGACGGAGTGATCAAGACGCCTCGTCGCCCGCTCCAGCTCACGACAGCGGTGAACCGTTGGGCAAAGTACCTCGACATCGGCGAGAGCTTCTCCGTCTCTGACCAGGGCCGCTTTGGCATCCAGATGCAGGTGCGACAGGCTGGCGTTCAAGCCGACCTCGATCTGACCAGCGTTGGCACTGGTGTCAGTCAGTTGCTGCCGGTGATCGTCATGTGTGTTCAGGCCTCTGTCGGCTCGCTCCTCCTCATCGAGCAGCCTGAACTGCACCTGAACCCCAAGGTGCAGCAACGGCTCGCTGACTTCCTGCTGACGATCGCGCAAAGCGGGCGGCACCTGATCGTCGAGACGCATAGCGAGTACCTGATCTCACGGCTGCGGCGGCGCGTTGCCGAGGACGAGAATGACAGCCTCCAGGACACGATCGGCATCTACTTCGCCAAGCGCGTCAATGGGGCGACCACCTACGACCTCGTGCAGCAGAACGAGTACGGCGGCATAGAGGAGTGGCCAGAGGACTTCTTCGACCAGGCCACTGAGGAGGAGCACGCGATTCTCTCCGCGGCGGTCAAGAAGCGCCGCGCGAAGACCGCGAAGGCCGAGTAGCTACCAGCGCTTTACATCGGCCGAGCCAAGCCGGGTTGGTCTTGGTGTCCGACCGATAGGCAAGACGACAACACGCACGAAGGGAGGCGCCGCATGGCAAGAGTCGCGCGCAGGATCGAGACGAAGACCCTGGAGCAGAAGCTCTGGGATGCCGCCGACGCCCTACGAGGCAACCAGGAGCCGAGCGAGTACAAGCACGTCGTGCTCGGCCTGGTGTTTCTCAAGTACATCTCCGATCGGTTCGAGGGTCGGCGCAAAGAGATCGATATCGAACTCATCGCCGAAGGGCTCAA
Organism: Cellulomonas composti; assembly: GCF_007990245.1. GTDB lineage: Bacteria > Actinomycetota > Actinomycetes > Actinomycetales > Cellulomonadaceae > Cellulomonas > Cellulomonas composti. The sequence continues at coordinate 233,276 of NZ_BJWG01000005.1, forward strand.
GCCCGAGCAGGTGGAGCGCCTCGTCGAGAACCGCGACGAGTACACCAGCCACTCCGTGTTCTGGGTCCCCGCTGCCGCGCGCTGGGGAGTTATCCAGAAGTCCGCTAAGCAGCCCGAGATCGGTGAGTCCATCGACAACGCGATGGACCTTATCGAGCGGGAGAACCCGAAGCTCCGCGGCGTGCTTCCCCGCAATTACGGCCGTGAAGACCTCGACAAGGGCCGCCTCGGCCAGCTCGTCGACATCATCGGCTCCATCGGCTTCACGCCCAGCGATGACCACGGTTCCGACGATGTGCTCGGCCGCGTGTACGAGTACTTCCTTGGGCAGTTCGCCGGCAAGGAGACCGGCAAGGACGCGGGCGCGTTCTACACACCTCGTTCGGTCGTCAAGACGCTCGTCGAGATGCTGGAGCCGTACCACGGCCGCGTGTTCGACCCGGCGTGCGGCTCAGGCGGCATGTTCGTGCAGTCCGCCGAGTTTGTGAAGGCGCACGGCGGCAAGCGCAACGACATCTCCGTATATGGCCAGGAGTTCACCGCTACGACCTGGAAGCTCGCGAAGATGAACCTCGCAGTGCGGGGCATCGACGCCGACCTCGGCGACAGGTCAGCCGACTCCTTCACCCAGGACCTCCATCCCGACCTACGCGCGGACTTCGTGCTCGCCAACCCGCCGTTCAACGTCAGCGACTGGTGGAACGCGAAGCTCGCCGACGACCCCCGCTGGAAGTACGGCACGCCGCCCGACGGCAACGCGAACTTCGCATGGGTGCAGCACTTCATCCACCACCTCAGCCCCCGGGGGACCGCCGGTTTCGTGCTTGCGAACGGATCACTCAGCTCGAAGAGTGGCGGTGAGGGCGAGATCCGCCGCAAGCTCGTCGAGGCCGACCTCGTCGACTGCATCGTGGCGATGCCTGACAAGCTCTTCTTCAACACCGGAATCCCCGTCAGCCTCTGGTTCGTCAGCCGCGACCGCGGCGGCAGTGCAAAGCACCGTGCTCGGAAGGGCGAAGTGCTCTTCATCGACGCCCGGAAGCTGGGCGCCATGGTTAACCGTCGGCTCCGCGAGCTGTCCGACTACGACATCGAACAGATCGCAGGGACGTATCATTCGTGGCGCAACCACGACGGCGACTTCGAGGACATCGCCGGTTTCGCGAACGCCGCAACGTTCGACGACATCGAGGGCCACGGCTTCATCCTCACCCCCGGCCGGTACGTCGGCTCTGTGGAGCTCGACGACGACGACGAGCCCGTCGAGGACAAGGTCGAGCGACTCACCAACGAGCTGTTCAGTGAGTTCACACGCGGCCGCGAGTTGGAGGACGAGGTTCGTGCACGACTATCGGCGGTGAATCCACGATGAGCGTTCTCGGCGACTATGCCGAAATCACCGCGTCGCAAGTCGCGCCATCTCGCATGGGCGCTGACCCAGTTTCTATATTCAGCATTCCGGGCTACGATAACGCCAGGACCCCAGAGACGATGCTACCTTCGAAAATAGGCTCCGGGAAATCGAAGGTCGGCTCTCCCTGTGTTCTCTTGTCGAAGCTCAATCCTCGCATCCCGCGAATCTGGCTTCTTCGCCACCCGGATGAGCAGACGTATTGCTCACCTGAGTTCCTGCAGATTGTGCCCAACGGCCCGGGCCTTGACCTGCGATACCTGTATTACCTGATGTGGTCAAACGTGACCAAGATCCAGGAGGCCGTGACAGGGACCACGGGCAGCCATCAGCGGGTGAGCAAAGAAGACGTGCTACGGCTGCCGTTGGCCATGCCGCCACTAACTGAGCAGCGGGCGATCGCGGCAACGCTTGGCGCCATCGACGACAAGATCGAGTCCAATCAACGTGTGACCACAATGTTGATGAAGTTGGCCCGAGCGCTTCTCGACTCCTCAGTCTCGGGCGAAGCGCGGCGCGTGCCGATCGGCGACATTGCCGAATTTCACAATCGGCGCCGTATCCCACTGTCGAGCAAGGAACGAGAGGCTCGAGTCGGCGACATCCCGTATTACGGCGCCACGGGGATCTTCGGGTACGTCGACGAGGCCCTGTTTGACGAGGTCCTCGTCCTCGTGGGCGAGGACGGCAGTGTGGTCCGCGAGGATGGCGGACCGGTGCTCCAGTACATTTGGGGCAAGGCATGGATCAACAACCATGCACACCCGCTGACGGGCCGGGGTATCTCAGACGAACTGCTCTTTCTCGCACTTGATCGTAGCGACATCCGTCCGATCGTGACCGGCGCGGTGCAGGCGAAGGTAAGTATGGGCAACCTGAAGTCCGTAGTCGTGGAACTCCCGACCGGAACGGCGTTCCGGACCCTCGAGCAGCACCTGGCGACGCTCTTCGCGCTCTATAGGAGCCGCGCCGACGAGACCGCGCGCCTGATCAGGGTCCGCGACACTCTCCTTCCGGAGCTCCTCGCCGGACGTATTCACGTCCCCGCGGAGGCTGTCGCGTGACCGCCTTCAACGAATCCGTGGTCGAAAACGCCGCTCTGGAGTGGCTCGCCGAGCTCGGCTACCAGACCCTTCACGGACCGAGCATCTCCCCCGGGGGGGACGGCCCCTGGCTTCGCGACTCGTTCGCCGATGTGATCCTCATCGACCGGCTACTGCCGATCGTGCGTGGACTCAACACCGACTTCGACAACACCGTGATCGACCAGGCGATCAAGCGCCTGCTGCGCGCAGAGTCGCAGAACCCGGTCGACGAGAACTACCGCATTCACCAGTTCCTCATCGGGGGCGTACCCGTCGAGCGCCGGGACGCGGACGGTCAGGCGCGCACTGTCCGCGTGAAGCTGATCGACTTCGAAGCGCCCGAGATGAATGACTGGGTGGCGGTGAACCAGTTCACGGTGACCAAGGACGGCAAGAATCGCCGGCCCGACGTCGTCGTCTTCGTGAACGGCATGCCCCTGGCGCTGTTCGAGCTGAAAAACCCCGCCGACGAGAACGCCGACATGAAGGGCGCCTGGAACCAGATCCAGACCTATCGCCGCGACATCTCTCCGATCTTCGACTTCAACGCCGTCACCGTCATCTCTGACGGCGTCCCGAGTGCCTCGATGAGTTCCTTCACCGGCGCGTTCGAGCATTACGCACCCTGGAAGACGATCGACGGCCGCGATGTCGTCACCGACCGCCCCTCCCTCGAAGTGCTCATCCGAGGCGTGTTCGAGCCCAAGCGGTTCCTCGACGTCCTGTGCCATTTCGTCGTCTTCAGCGACGAGACGATCACTGACAAGGCTACTGGCCAGCCGATGCGATCGCTCATCAAGCGCGTCGCGAAGTACCACCAGTACTGGGCCGTGAACACGGCCGTCGAGTCGACCGTCAAGGCCGCGCGCCCTGAAGGCGACAAGCGAGGCGGCGTCGTCTGGCACACCCAGGGCTCGGGCAAGAGCCTCGAGATGGTCTTCTATGCTGCCAGGATCATGCGCGATCCGCGGATGGAGAACCCGACGCTTGTCTTCATCACCGACCGGAACGACCTCGACGACCAGCTCTTCGGCGAGACGTTCTCACCCGCAACGATCCTCCCCGAGAAGCCGGTGCAAGCAGAGCACCGATCGCATTTGCGAGAGTTGCTCACGCGGGCATCCGGCGGAATCATCTTCACCACTCTCCAGAAGTTCGCGCCTGAGGAGCGGGGCGACACCAACCCCGTGCTCACGAACCGGCGCAACGTCATCGTCGTCGCAGATGAGGCCCACCGCTCTCAGTACGGGTTCAGCGAGACACTCGACGCCGAGGGCCGCCTGAAGTCCGGGCTCGCCAAGCACATGCGCGACGCGCTCCCCGATGCCACCTGCCTCGGGTTCACCGGCACGCCCATCGATACCGCCGACAAGTCGACCCGTGCCGTCTTCGGCGACTACATCGACGTCTATGACCTTACCCGCGCGGTCGAGGACGGGGCGACGGTCAAGATCTTTTACGAGCCCCGACTCGTCAAGGTTGGTATTAGCGATTCCGCGTACGGGGAACTCGACGACCTCGCTGACGAGATCACCGAGCAGGTCGAAGAGACCGCCGCGTCGGCGGCGAAGTCACGCTGGGCCCGCCTCGAAGCGATCGTGGGCGCGGAAGAGCGGCTCGACCTTGTCGCCAGTGAGATCGTCGAGCACTGGGAGAAGCGGCGCGAGTCGCTGATCGGCAAGGGCATGATCGTCGCGATGAGCCGCCGCATCGCCGTCGAGCTCTACGAGAAGATCGTCACGCTCCGCCCCGATTGGCACACTGACGACCACCGCACGGGGAAGATCAAGGTCGTTATGACGGGGTCGGCCTCCGACCCGCAGGATTTCCAGCGGCACCTGCACGACAAGGCGACACGCAAGGAGATCCAACTCCGGGCGAAGAACGCCGACGACGAACTGGAACTCGTCATCGTCCGCGACATGTGGCTGACCGGTTTCGATGCGCCCTCCATGCACACGATGTACGTCGACAAGACGATGCAAGGGGCCGGTCTCATGCAGGCCATCGCCCGCGTGAACCGGACCTTCCGCGACAAGCCCGGAGGTCTCATCGTCGACCTGATCGGCGTGTACGCCAGCCTGCAAGAGGCGCTCAAGGTGTACTCGCCGTCCGACCGTGATCAGGCGGGTGTGCCGATCGACGAGATGATCACGGTAATGCTCGAGAAGCACGACATCGTGAGCGCGCTGCTGCACGGTGTCATGTTCGACTCATCCCCTGAGTTGCCAGCGTCCGAACGCCTCGCGCAGTACGCGAAGGTGCTCGACTTCGTGATGGCCGACCCTGATCGCACAAAGCGTTACAACGACCAGGTGCTGGCCCTCGCCAAGGCCTTCGCGCTCTGCGGGGCACGGGACGAGGCCACCGCGATCCGCAACGATGTTCGTCTCGTCGTTGGTGTGCGGGCCGCGATCCTGAAGATCCTCGATCCCGGATCGGGTCGCAGTGGATCGGGCGCCGTCGATGTCGACACGGCGATCGGGCAACTCGTTAACGAGGCCGTGTCGGGCGACCGAGTGATCGACATCTACCAACTCGCCGGCGTCGAGACTCCCGAGCTGTCGATACTTTCGGACGAGTTCCTCGACGGCCTGGCGGACAAGGACCAGCCGAATCTTCAGATCGGCCTACTGCGCCGCCTGCTCGACGACCGCATCCGCACGATCAGGCGCAGCAATGTCGTACAGACGCGCAAGTTCTCCGAGATGCTCGAGGAGGCGGTCAACCGGTACAACAACCGGTCGCTCACTTCAGCGCAGATCATCGCCGAACTGGTTACGCTCGCCAAGCAGATGCGTGACGATATGCAGCGGCACACGGCCCTCGGCCTCCGCGAAGACGAGATCGCCTTCTACGACGCCGTAGCGCAGAACGAGTCGGCACTTACCAAACTCGGCGACGAGACCCTTAAGGCGATTGCCCGCGACCTCGTGCGCACGATCCGCGACAACTGGACCATCGACTGGGACGTCAAGGAGAGCGTGCGCGCCACGATGCGCTCGGCCGTCCGCCGCATCCTTGTCCGTTACGACTACCCGCCTGACGCCGAGCTCGAGGCCATCGAGCTCGTCATCGAGCAAACCGAGATCTTCGCCGCCGACGAGGAGGAATTCGCCTACTGAGGCTTTACATCCTCCTGGTCAGGTCGGATTGACCTATGTGACACAGGAAGGAGGTAGCCATTGAACGAGATCAAGTGCCCGCACTGCGGGGCCGCGTTCACCATCGACGAGGCCGAGTACGCCAGCCTCGTGCAGCAGGTGCGCACGGCGGAATTCGAGATGGAGCTCCACGCCCGGCTCGCCGAGGCCGACAAGGCCAAGAAGGCCGAGATCGCGCTTGCTGAAGCGAAGGTCGCCCATCAAGCGCAGGACGCTGCCACGAAGAAGGACGCTGAGATTCAGCGCCTGAAGAACGAGGTCGAAGGCGCCGGCAACGCTCAGGCGCTCGCGATCGCGGAGGCCGCCACGAACGCCGAGAAGGCTCTCGGAGCTAAGGACGCCGAACTCGAGCGGCTGAAGGCCGAGCTGGAGGGCACTGGCACCACTCAGGCCCTCGCGGTCGCGAAGGTCGCTGAGGAGGCCCAGAAGGCGGCAGCCGAGAAGGACGCCGAGATCCTGCGGCTTCGCGCCGAGATCGACGGGGCCGGCACCAGTCAGGAGCTGGCCGTTACGAAGGCGGTCTCGGAGGTGCGACAGAAGCTCATCGCGGCCGAGAGCCAGCTCGCGCTTCAGGCCGTCGAGCAGCAGGTCAAGGAGTCGGCGCTCAAGGAATCGCACTCCAAGGAGGTCGCGCTCCTCCGCGAGCAGGTCGAGCAGTACCGAGACTTCAAGGCGAAGCAGTCGGTGAAGCTGCTGGGCGAGTCCCTCGAACAGCACTGTGAGACCGAGTTCAACCGCGTCCGCGCGATGGCGTTCCCGAATGCCAAGTTTGGCAAGGACAACGACGTCTCCACCGGAACCAAGGGCGACTACATCTTCCGCGACTTCAGCGACGACGGGGTCGAGTTCATCTCGATCATGTTCGACATGAAGAACGAGGCCGACACCTCGGCCACCAAGAAGAAGAACGTCGACTTCCTGGCCAAGCTCGACAAGGACCGTCGCGACAAGGGCTGCGAGTACGCGGTGCTCGTGTCCATGCTCGAAGATGACTCCGACCTGTACACCGGCATCACCGACGTCTCGCACGAGTATCCGAAGATGTTCGTCGTCCGGCCGCAGTTCTTCCTCGCCATCATCGCCCTGCTCCGCAACGCAACGCAGGGCACGATCCAGGTGAAGGCCGAGCTGGAGCAGCTCAAGCAGCAGAACATCGACATCACAGGTTTTGAGTCGAAGCTGTTCGACTTCCAGACGCGGTTCACCAAGAACGTCGGCGACGCGGCGACCCAGTACGACAAGGCCATCGACACGATCGACGACGCGATCAAGAAGCTCGAAGGCACCAAGGAGGCGCTGCGTCTCTGGGTTAAGCACCTCAACACGGCCAGCGGTCGGGCGAATGACCTGACAATCCGCTCTCTCACGCGCGGAAATGAGACGATGAAGCAGAAGTTCGCCGAGCTCGAGCCGCCGCAGGAGCCCGAGGCTGCCTGATCCACACCCTGCGGTGCCCCTCGCCCTCGAGCGGTGAGGGGCACCGCATGTAATACCGTTTCAGTAGCGGCTACGGTCCTCACAGCGATAATCTCGGATGGGAACCGTGGACCCGCCAGACATCGACCGCATCGCGCGCCTCGATGCCACGTTCCGGGCGGCGTCGGGGCTGACCGACGACCGCTTCTACAAGATCTTCTACTCGGCGATTATCCCGGCACCGCTACTCGTGTTGGGATTCAACCCGACTTGG
>NZ_BJWG01000006.1 GCF_007990245.1 Cellulomonas composti
GGTCGCCCGCCGTCGCGGGGAACGTGCTGCTCAGCCTCTCGTCGGCTCAGCTCTTCTCGGCCAGCAGCGCCCGCAGCTCGCGGCGCTCGCGCTGCTTCTCCGGGTTCGGCAGCGGGACCGCGGCGATCAGGCGCTGCGTGTACGGGTCCTGCGGGTTGCGCAGGATCGCGTCGCGCGTGCCCTGCTCGACGATCCGGCCGCGCTGCATCACGACGATCCGGTCCGCCAGCAGGTCGACGACCGCCAGGTCGTGCGTGACGAACAGGCACGCGAACTTCAGCCGCTCCTGGAGCTCCTGGAGCAGCTCGAGGACGTGCGCCTGCACCGAGACGTCGAGCGCCGAGGTGGGCTCGTCGGCCACCAGCAGCTCGGGCGAGAGCGCGAGCGCCCGGGCGATGCCCACACGCTGCTTCTGCCCGCCCGAGAGCTCGTGCGGGTACCGGTTGCGGTACTCGCGCGGCAGCTCGACCTGGTCCAGCAGCTCCTCGATGCGGCGCTGCAGCTCGGCGCCCTTGGCGATCTTGGCCAGGAACAGCGGCTCACCGATCGACTCACCGATCGGCAGTCGCGGGTTCAGGCTCGAGGACGGGTCCTGGAACACCATGCCGACCTTGCGGCGCAGGCGGGCCACGACCTTGCGGTCCGCCGACGACACGTCGATGTCCCCGACCGTGAGCTTGCCCTCCGCGACGGGCAGGAGCCCGACGGCGGCCCGTCCGATCGTCGTCTTGCCCGAGCCGGACTCGCCGACGAGGCCCACGACCTCGCCCGGCCGCACGACGAGGTTGGCACCCTCGACCGCGCGGAACGCCGGGATCCGGCCCTGCTTGGGGTACTCGATCGCGACGTCCACCAGTTCGAGGATCGGCGCGATCGCGTCGTGCGCCGCGGCGCGTTCGACGCGCCGGGCGTCGTCGAGGCGGCGGGCGTTCTCCTCCTCGCGGCGCTTGAGCTCCTCGGGCGACACGTCCAGGACGAGGTCCTCGGCACCCGTCGCGCTCGCCAGCGCGGCCGTCAGGTCGATCTCCGAACCGCCGAGGTGCGGCACCGCGGCCAGCAGCTCCTGCGTGTACTGGTGCTGCGGGTTCGAGAAGATCTGCTCGGACGTGCCCATCTCGACGATGAGCCCGCGGCGCATGACCGCGATCCGGTCGGCGAGGTCGGCCACCACGCCCATGTCGTGCGTGATGAGGATGACGGCGGAGTCGAGCTGGTCACGCAGGTTGCGCATGAGGTCGAGGATCTCGGCCTGGACCGTGACGTCGAGCGCGGTCGTCGGCTCGTCCGCGATCAGCAGCGCCGGGTCGCACGAGAGCGACTGCGCGATCATCGCGCGCTGGCGCTGACCGCCCGAGAGCTGGTGCGGGTAGGACCGGAACGCCTTCTCCGGGTCCGGCAGCTCGACCATGGACAACAGCTCCAGGGCCCGCTCCTTGGCCTGCGCCGGCGAGATCGCGTTGTGCAGGCGCAGCGTCTCGATGATCTGCGACCCGACCGTGTAGGCCGGGTTCAGCGCCGTCATCGGCTCCTGGAAGATCATCGCCACGTCGTTGCCGCGGATGCGGCGCATGGTCTTTCCGCCGAGCTCGCGCAGCTCCTGGCCACGCAGCTTGATCGACCCGGAGATCCGCGCGTTGCGCGGCAGCAGGTCGAGGATCGCCATCGAGCTCACCGACTTGCCCGAACCGGACTCGCCGACGATCGCGAGGACCTCGCCCGCTGCGACCTGGTAGTTCAGCCTGATGGCGGCAGGGACCCACTTGCGGTCCACCGCGAAGTCGACCGACAGGTCCGTGACCTCGAGCACCGGCTCGCGGGTCGTCGTCTCCGGCGTGGTCATGAGTGTGCTCCTGGGATCATGTTCTCGTGCCGACGGACGACGAGACCTGGACGTACCGACCCCGCAGCGCGGTGCCGATCACGATCGGTGGCTGGCTGGTGGTCGCGGGCTTCACCGCGGCGCAGGCCTACGGCGGGGGCGTCGCCGCGCTCGGCCGCGCACTGCCGCTCGCCCTCGCGGCGTGCCTCACCCTCTGGCTGGTGTTCTACCGGCCCACGGTCGCGCTCGACGAGGCGGGCGTGCACGTGGTGAACCCGTTCACGACCAGCGACATCCCGTGGGCCGCGCTCGTCGAGATCCGCACGCGCTACGCATGCACGTTCGTGACACCGCACCGGGTGGTCGAGGCCTTCGCGGCGCCCGGCCCGGGCCGGCACGTCGCGGGCCGCGCATCGGTCGTCGACCTGCGTGCCGTGCGGGACAGCGCCTTCGACGGCATGCGGTCCGTGAGCATCGGCGAGATCGGCAGCTCGTCGTCCGCGATCGTGGCGACCGAGACCCGCCGCCGCTGGGAGCACCTCGTCGAGTCGGGCGAGCTCGAGCTCGGCGTCGCGGACGAGATGCCCGTCGCGCACGGGCTCGAGCTGGCGGCGATCGCCGCGGTCGTCGCGCTCGGCTCCCTCGGCATCGTGCTCCTGCTGCTCACCTGAGCCGCGAGCGCACCGCTCGACGCTCGGAGTCGACCCGGTCCTCACCGGTGCTCCTCGTTCGGGGTCTCGCCCAGCGGGCCGCCGGGTGCGTCGTCCTCCCAGCCGCTGCGGACCGCGCCCGGAGAGACGACCGCCGCGGCCAGCAGGGCACCTTCGACGTCGTCGTGCGGCGTCTCCGACATCCGGCGCAGGCGGATCTTGCGCTGGCGCGGGTCGAACGCGTCACGCAGGCCGTCGCCGACGAAGTTGATGCACAGGCAGATGAGGACGATGAACAGGCCCGGCCACCAGAACAGCCACGGCCGCGTCGAGAACGCCGCCTGGTTCTGGCTGATCAGCAGGCCGAGCGAGGTGTCCGGCGCCTTCACGCCCATGCCGAGGTAGGACAGCGACGTCTCCAGCAGGATCGCCGACGACATCAGCAGCGTGGTGTTCACGGTGATGACGCCGACCGCGTTCGGCAGGATGTGCTTGAAGATGATCCGCCGGTCCGAGGCGCCCGCGAGGCGCGCCGCGTCGACGAACTCGCGCTCGCGCAGGCTGAGGAAGTCGCCGCGCACGAGGCGCGCCATCCCGGTCCAGGTCGTCAGGCCGAGCAGGAACCCGAGCACGAGGATGCCGCTGTTCGTGTTGTACCCGATCACCGCGCCGATGAGCAGCACGGGGATGATGATGACCATGTCCGTGAGGCGCATGAGCACCGTCTCGACCCCGCCGCGGAAGTAGCCGGACAGCGAGCCGAACACGACGCCGACGACCGCGGAGATGATGCCGACGGTCAGCGTGATGAGCAGCGAGATCTGCGTGCCGCGCATCGTCATCGCGAAGTAGTCGCGTCCGACCGTGTCCTGGCCGAACGGGTGCTCACCCGCGGACAGCGGGAACAGGCTCAGCGTCGGCTTGCCGCCGTTCTGCAGCGGGGGCGTGTCGAGCCAGGAGTACTTCCACCAGCCGTGCCACGGCCCGATGCCCACGGACGTGACCGCGAGCAGCACGACGCAGCCGAGCACGACGAGCGAGACGATCGCGCCGGTGTGGCCGAGGAAGCGCTTGCGGACGAGCGCGGCCTGGCTCTTGCCCTTGAGGTCGGCGGCGACCTCGAGGGAGTCCAGCTCGTCGGTCAACCGCTGCCGCGTCTGGATGGTGTCGTTCGGCTGGTCGCTCATGCCTTCACCCTCACGCGCGGGTCGAGTGCGGAGTACGTCAGGTCCGCGATGAGGTTGAACGTCACGGCGGTGATGCCGACCACGAGGAACACGCCCATCACGGGGTTCGGGTCCTGGTGGGACAGCCCCTGGATGAACAGCTGACCCATGCCCTTGAACGAGAACACGTTCTCGGTGATGACGGCACCTCCGAGCAGGCCGCCGATGTCGAACGCGACGATCGTCGCGATCGGGATCAGCGCGTTGCGGAACGCGTGCCGCACGACGACCGTGCGCTCGGGCAGGCCCTTCGCGCGCGCGGTGCGGACGTAGTCCTGGCCCATCACCTCGAGCATCGACGCCCGCGAGTAGCGGGTGTACGACGCGAGCGAGATGAGGATGAGCGCCATCGTCGGGAGCAGCAGGTGCGCGTACTTGTCGATGCCCGTGATCCACAGGTCGCCGTCGAGGCCCGGCGTCTCGGAGCCGATCGTCGCGATCGGGCGGCCGCGCGTCGCCTTGAAGTACTCCGGCCAGGACTGCATGAACCGGTCGAGCAGCACGAGCCCGGCGACGAGGAACGACGTCAGCGCTGCGATCTTCATCGACTGGCCGCGGTCGTAGCCGCCCATCAGCCAGCCGACGAGGAGGCCCGCGCCGATCGCCGCGAGCCCGAGCAGCACGATGAGCCAGAACCCGGCGTCGTCGAGCTGCGGCACGAGCACGAGCTCCATCACCACCGCGAGCGCCACCATGATGAATGCCGAGTACAGCGCCTTGCGGTTGCGCAGCCCCGCGAGCAGCGCGGTCGCGCCCATCGCGATCCCGGCGCCGGTCACCGCGATCACGGCGGGACCCAGGCCCGGGTAGCTGAACCACTGCGACCAGCCGAGGTACCAGATGATGCCGGCCGTCACGACGGTGGCTGTGGCGAACACGACGAGTCGGCGGCGCATCGTCCCGCCGAGCAGGAGCGCCCAGATGAGGCCGGCGACGATGCCGATCCCCAGGGCTACCCCGACGCTCACGGTCGGATCGGCGAGGAAGTCGTTGAACCGGATCGCGCCGAACTGCTTGAGCAGGACGGCGACCCAGAAGACCGGCAGCGAGAAGAACAGGAACGTCATGAACGTGACGGAGTAGTCGAGCGCGGAGTACTGCCGCAGCGCGGTGACGATGCCGATCGTGATGCCGATGACGATCGCGAGGATCGTCGCGGAGGCGACGAGCTGCAGCGTGGAAGGGATCGCCGCAGAGAGCGCGTCGGTGACCTCCTGGCCCTGCAGCGTCTTGCCGAGGTCGCACTTGCCGGGGATCACGCACTTGAGCGCGCCGCCGAGCCACATGAAGTAGCGGACCGGAGCCGGCACGTCGAGGTTGAGCAGGTTGATGCGCGCCTGCATCAGCTGCTCCTTGTTCGGCCTGTTCGACTCGCGGTACTCCTGCAGCGGGTCGCCGGAGATGGCGACGAGCTGGTAGACGAGGAACGACGCACCGAGCAGGACCAGCAGCGACACGCCCAGGCGTCGCAGGACGAAGGAAGCCATGAACTCTCGCTTCTCGCATGAAGACCGCACGTCGGGGTGCGACGCCTGCGGTCTCGGCAGCGTCCCCGGAGGGACGCGGGGTGGTCAGGAACGCCGCACGTGGTGCGCGCGACGCGTCGGGCGGTCGAGGTCGGGATCGCCGACCTCGATAGGCACAGGACTCTAGCGCCGACGCGGAAGCGGGCAGCGTCGGAGCCGGACGCGACGGTGCCGGGACCCGAGGGTTCGGGTCCCGGCACCGTCGTCACCATGCCGGGGAGCTCAGGGGATCAGCCGTCGTTGACGGTCCAGTCCCACACGTTCCACCAGACACCCGACTGGCTCGGGTTGTAGTCCGCGATGCCACCGACACGGTCGCTGACCGCGTCGACGCCGACCGACTGGAACAGCGGCAGGCCGTAGGCGTCCGCGAACAGCAGCGGGTCGATCTGCTTCTGCAGGTTGACCTGCTCGTCGGGGTCGAGCGTCTTGACCAGCGTGTTGGCCAGCTCGTCGACCTGGGCGTTCGCGAAGCCGTTGTAGTTGCCACCGCCGGTGCTGCCGAAGATCTGCGGCACGCCGGAGACACCCACACCGGAGTTGATCCAGCCGAACACGACCGCGTCGTACGAGCCGTCGGAGAGGCGGCTGCCCCACTCGGCGTCACCCTGGTCGTCGACCTTGAAGCCGGCCGCGGTGGCCTGCGCCGCGATCAGCGTGTAGGCGTTCACGCGGTTCGGGTTGTTGACGTTGTACAGGAAGCGCACCGTCGGGTTCGGCACGCCGGCCTCGGCGAGCAGAGCCTTGGCACCCTCGATGTCCGGCTCGCCCGGGAACTGGTCCGACCCGTTGTTCGCGACCGAGTCGGCGTACGCCGCCTGGGCCGGGACGAACAGCTGCGAGTTCAGGATCGAGGCGTCCGCCTTCTGCGGGATGATGATCGCGTCGAGGATCGCCTGGCGCGGGATGACCTTGAGGAACGCCTGGCGCACCTTGAGGGCCTTGGCCTCGTCGCCACCGTACGTCGCCGGGTCGAACGGGCCGCCGTTGTTGAACGTCAGGTCGACGTGGTCGTAGGCGAGCTGGTCACCCTTGTGCACCGTGACACCGCTGAGGGCGTCGAGCGCGGTGAGCGTGTCGGCCGAGGACTGGGGCGAGATGACGTCGACCTCACCGTTCTGCAGCGCCTGCACGGCCGCCGTGGCGTCCGGGATGGTGCGCATCACGATGGAGTCGAGCTTCGCCGTGAGGTCGCCCGCGTACTTCTCGTTCGGGACGAGCGTGACCGACTGGTTCTCGACGACGTCCGAGATGATGTACGGGCCCGAGGACAGGTACAGCGACGGGTCCGACGGCAGGATCGTGGAGTCGAAGCCCGTGTTCCAGAAGTCGGCGACCTTCTGCAGGTCCGGGTCCGCCGCGGTGGCGGTCGGCGCGGTGTCGGCGAGCTTGGTGAACAGGTCGATCAGCGCCTGGCCGTCCGCGAGGCCGGCGCCCTTGGCGACGACGTGCGCGGGGACCTCGGCGGCCAGGGCGTACTCCCAGTCGGCCGCCGGCGAGGAGTACGTGACCGTCATCGAGCGGCCGTCGTCGCCGAACTCCGGGAAGTCCGTGAGCCCCAGCGTGCCCGTGTCGCCCGCGTAGTCGAAGTACGAGACGGAGCCGTCGGTCGAGTTGTAGTGACCCGAGTCGACCGCCCACGACAGGAGCAGGTCGTCCTCGTCGACGGGCTCGCCGTCGGACCAGACGACGCCCTCGTTGATCGTGTACTTGACCGTCAGCGGGTCCTCGGAGACGACCTCGTACGTGCCGAAGGACTCGTCCTTGGCCACGCCCGGGTTGCCGGCCGCGAAGCTGGAGCCGTCGACGTAGTTGAACCACGCACGCGTCGGGTACTGGGTGACCTTCGCGTTGATGTCGACGTTGCCGTTGCTCGTGTTCGAGTTGAACGAGAAGAACTGGTTCGTCTCAGCAACCGTGAGGGTGCCGCCCGTGGCGGCCTCCGTGGGCTCGGCCGTGGGAGCGGTCGTCTCGTCGGAGTCCTCCGGTGCGTTCGAGCACGCGGTGAGGATGAGTGCGGCGGACGCGACGAACGCGACACCGGCAATGGATCGCCTGATCTTCAATGTTCCTCCTGGGAAGGTGGTGGACCGTCGTCCGCCCCGTCCTGAGGACGGCGCAAGCAGACGGACCCGCCAGGGTTTGGAGCAACGCTAGTCAAGCAGAAGACGACAAATCGGACAGGTGGTGCCACGGACGGCGATCGTTACGTGATTGATACTGACTGGTACGTATCGGATCCTGAGAAATCAGCTTGGCGGATTGCCATATCCGCAGGCCAGAGGCGGCGCCGCGCGACCACCTCCTTGTCGGGAAGCGCCGGTCGCCACGGGTCGCAACGATTCGTGTCCGTTACCTGGAGGACTTACTGACTCGTAAGTAAGTCTGTGGCACCATGGTCCCCGAACGCCGCCGTTCGCCTGAGAGGACTTCTCCGTGACCGCTGCCCCGACCAAGGCGCTGCCCTACCTCGATCCCGCCCTGCCGGTCGCGGATCGCGTCGCCGACCTCGTCGGACGCATGACGCTCGCGGAGAAGGTCGGGCAGATGCTGCAGCTCGACGCGCGCGACGGTGTCGAGGGCCTCGTCGAGGACATGTTCGCCGGTTCCCTGCTGCACGCGAAGCCTGCTGCGGTCCTCGCGGCGCACGAGAGCACCGCGCGCACGCGGCTGCAGATCCCGCTCCTGGTGGCCGAGGACTGCATCCACGGGCACTCGTTCTGGGTCGGCGCGACGATCTTCCCCACGCAGCTCGGGATGGCGGCGTCCTGGGACCCGGACCTGCTCGAGCGCGCGGCCCGCGCGACCGCGGTCGAGGTCGCCGCGACCGGCGTGCACTGGACCTTCTCCCCCGTGCTGTGCATCGCGCGTGACCTGCGCTGGGGCCGGGTCGACGAGACGTTCGGCGAGGACCCGGTGCTCATCGGCGAGCTCGCGGCCGCGATGGTCCGTGGCTACCAGGGCGAGGGCCTGCACGACGAGACCGCGGTCCTCGCGACCGCCAAGCACTTCGCCGGCTACTCCGAGACGCAGGGCGGACGCGACGCCAGCGAGTCCGACATCTCACGGCGCAAGCTGCGCTCGTGGTTCCTGCCGCCGTTCGAGCGCGTCGCGCGCGAGGGCTGCCGCACCTTCATGCTCGGCTACCAGTCGATGGACGGCGTCCCCGTGACCGTCAACGACTGGTTGCTCACCGAGGTGCTGCGCGGCGAGTGGGGCTACACCGGCACGCTCGTCACCGACTGGGACAACGTCGGCCGGATGGTCTGGGAGCAGCGCACCCAGCCCGACCACACGCATGCCGCCGCAGCCGCGATCCGGGCGGGCAACGACATGGTGATGACGACGCCCGAGTTCTTCGAGGGTGCACAGAACGCCGTGCGCCGGGGCCTGGTCGAGGAGGCCGCGCTCGACGCCGCCGTGTCGCGCATCCTCACGCTCAAGATGGAGCTCGGCCTGTTCGAGAACCCGCGGCGCCCCGATGCCGCGCGGCAGGCCGCCGTGATCGGTTGCGACGAGCACACCGCGCTCAACCTCGAGGTCGCCCGCCGCTCGCTCGTGCTGCTGCGCAACGACGGCGTGCTGCCGCTCGCGGGTGGCTGCACCGCCGGACCCTCCCAGCGGGCGGTGGCGCCGGAGGCCGCGCAGTCGCGCCGCGTGCTCGTCGTCGGGCCCAACGCGCACGACGACCACACCCAGCTCGGTGACTGGGCCGGCGCGTCCGGGCAGGCCGACTGGCTGCCCGAGGGCCACCCGCGGCACATGACCGAGACCGTGCTCGACGGGCTGCGCGCGCGTGTGCCCGCCGGCTGGTCGGTCGTGCACGAGCCGGGTGCGCAGGTGCTCACGCTCGAGGCCGACCCGGAGGGCGCGTTCTTCCCCGACGGGCAGCCGCGTCCCCAGGTCGTCGTGCCCGCCGAGCCCGACGAGACGCAGATCGCCGCCGCCGTCGCCGCGGCACGCGACGCGGACTACGTCGTCGCCGTCGTGGGCGACCGCATCGAGCTCGTCGGCGAGGGCAAGTCGACCGCCACGCTCGAGCTCGTCGGCGGGCAGGTCGCCCTGCTCGACGCGCTCGCCGCGACCGGGACGCCGCTGGTCGTCGTCGTGATCGCCTCCAAGCCGCTCGTGCTGCCGGACTCGGCGCTGGGCGCCGCCGCGATCGTCTGGGCGGCCAACCCCGGCATGCGCGGCGGGCAGGCGATCACGGAGCTGCTGCTCGGGCTCGTCGAGCCGACCGGGCGCCTGCCGATCTCGTTCGCGCGGCACGCCGGTCAGCAGCCCACCTACTACAACCAGGTGCGCGGCCAGCACGGCTCGCGGTACGCGGACCTCACGCAGCGACCGACGTTCGCGTTCGGCGAGGGCCTGTCCTACACCACCGTCGAGTACGACGACCTGCGCATCCTCGAGCCGCGCGTCGAGACGGCCGACGTGCTGCGTGCCCGGGTCACCGTCCGCAACACCGGGTCACGGCCCGCGGTCGAGACCGTGCAGGCCTACATCCGCGACCTCGTCACGTCCGTGACCTGGGCGGACATCGAGCTCAAGGCCTACCGGCAGGTCACGCTCGCGCCCGGCGAGTCCCGTGTCGTCGAGATCGACCTGCCTGCGGCCGAGTGCTCGATCGTCGACGCCGTCGGGCGGCGCGTGGTCGAGGCCGGCGACTTCGAGCTGCGGGTCGGGCCGTCGTCCGTGCCGGAGTCGCAGCTCGTCGCGCCGTTCACCATCACCGCCTGACCGAGGCGCTGACGCCCTGGCAGGGGCCGGCTCAGCCCCGGTCCTGCCAGGTGCACAGGCATGCCCGGTTGCCCTCGGGGTCGGCCAGCACCCAGAAGCTCGGCGCCTGCTCGGCGTCGACCAGCGTGCCGCCCGCGGCCAGCGCCGCGTCGATGCGCGGCTGCACCTGGGTCGGATCGATCCACACGTCCGGGTGCCAGCGCTGCCGCGGCTCCTCGCTGCCCGACTCCTGGAACCAGACCGGCGGGAGCGCGCCGGCGGGGTCGCGGACCTCGTCGTCGGACCCGGGCTGGCCCTGGTACCCGAGCAACGCCCGCCAGAACGGCAGCACCGCCGCCCGGTCCGGCGTGTCGAGGGCCAGCTCCAGGCGCGAGACGGCACCGGGGTCGAGCTCGAGGCCCGACCCTGCCGCGAGCGCCGTCACCGTGCGCGCGAGCCGCACGTCCCGCTCCGTGAGGCCACCCGCGTCGTGGCTGGTCAGCGT
This sequence comes from Cellulomonas composti, assembly GCF_007990245.1. GTDB lineage: Bacteria > Actinomycetota > Actinomycetes > Actinomycetales > Cellulomonadaceae > Cellulomonas > Cellulomonas composti. Next base: position 10,446 of record NZ_BJWG01000006.1, read on the forward strand.
GATGTCGACGTGCGGGTAGCGCAGGTCGACATCGGGATGGTGGCCCTGCTCCTCGGCGGCCGCGCCGACCGCGTCGACGAGCGCGAGGCCCGCCACGAACGACCCCGTGCGCACCCGTGTGCGCAGCGAGCCGCCCAGGTTCGCCCAACCCGTCAGGCCCTCGTTCTCGATCTGGTCTCCGGTGAGTGTCATCCCGCCATGCTCACCCCGACCACCCACACCCGCACGTCCGGGTGCGGGTGTGGGTGTCAGCTCACGCCGAGGAACTCCCGCAGCCGATCCACGCCCTCGAGCGTGACCGGCGCACGCTGCTCGTCGGACCGGGCGCTCCACGTCGCGCGGTCGAGGACGTAGCGGCGCGAGACGACGGACGCGTCGTCCCGGACGGCGACGTCGGTGCCGTTGTCGCGGTAGCCCAGGCGGCGGGTCACGCCGTTCGACGGGGCGTTGTCCGCGAACGCCGTCGTCGTGGCGCGCTCGGCGCCGAGGCCGTCGAAGATCAGGTGCAGCACCGCGAGGCGCATCGCCGTGCCGACGCCCTGCCCCTGGAACCGCCGGCCGAGCCACGAGCCCGTCTCGGCCGTCCGGGTCACGGCGAACCGCTCGGTGTACAGGCCCTGCACGCCCAGCAGCTCGCCGTCGCGCAGCACGCCGAGCTCGAGCCCGCACCTGGCCGAGCTCGCCTCCGCGCGCAGCTTCCACTGGTACTGCAGCACGCTGCGGCGCACCTCGTCGGGCGTCCCCCGCGTCCACGGCACCACGAAAGGCATCGCGTCGGGGTCGTGCACGCCCTGCGCAGCGAGGTCCGCGAGCGCCGCCAACAGCCCGTCGTCGAGGAAGCGTAGTTCGAGGTCGCCGCAGGTCACACGAACACCGGCCGGCGGCCACAGGTCGACGAGATGGCTGGTCATGGCGCGACCCTGGCGTACCCGTCGTCGTCCCGCAAGGACATACCGCCGGCGACGGACCCGTCAGGAATCGAGAAGCACGGGTGCCGCCGCGTTCCTACGATCAGGGGACGAGACAGAGGAGGGCCGACGATGGCCAGGACCACCCCGACCGGCGGCTTCACCGAGGACGAGCGCGCCGCGATGAAGGAGCGCGCCCAGGAGCTGCGCGCGACGAAGAAGGGCGCGGACGGCGAGGCCGACGTGCTCGCCAAGATCGCCGAGATGCCCGATGACGACCGTGCGCTCGCCGGGCGCATCCACGCGATCGTCCAGGCGCAGGCGCCGCACCTCGCCGCGCGGACCTGGTACGGCATGCCCGCCTACACCAAGGACGGCAAGGTCGTCGTGTTCTTCAAGGCGGCCTCGAAGTTCAAGTCGCGCTACGCGACGCTCGGCTTCGAGGAGGCGGCGGCGCTCGACGAGGGCGCGATGTGGCCCACGTCCTACGCGCTGACCACGCTCACTGCGGCCGACGAGGCCCGCATCGCGACCCTGATCGAGCAGGCGGCGTCCTGACGTCCGGGCAGCGGCGGTGCGCGTGTGCGCGTCCGCCGCTGCCCGGTGTCGCGGGACCTACTTCAGCACGTACCGGGTGTAGCTGATCTTCCAGTAGTCGATGATCCCGTAGTCGTAGTTCTCGGACGCGTTGCCGGCGATCCACTCCACCCAGCCGTCCAGCACGTAGGCGGCCGGGAAGCTGACGCCCGCGCAGCCGCTGTCGCCCATCGCGAAGCCCTCGGCGAGGTCGCCGTACTCGTCGAACAGGATCGCGGCGACCTGGTTGTCCGAGACCGGGCTGTCCAGGCAGCCGTACAGCGTGAGGCCCGAGTACTTGTTCTGGAACGACGCGTCGAGCTTCGCCGCGAACGCGGCGATGTCGCTCTCGTAGGGCGACGAGTAGAACCACGCGCTGCCGTCGACGTCGTACGGGTTGCCCGACAGGACGGCCGTCGCGGCGTCGGCCGCGTCGATCCTGTACGTCGACGCCGTCGCGGTGATCTTCTTGGCCGAGACGACGATGTCGCGGGTCGTGGTGCGCGCCGGGCCGTCGCCACCCTTCACGACGATCGTCGCGCGGTAGGTGCCGGCCGGGGCGGGCGTGCTGCCCACCAGCCCGGTCCACCGGTAGTTCCAGGACTGGGCGCGAGCGAGCGTGGCCGAGGCGACAGCCTTCGTCGAGCCCACCTTCGTGATCGTGATCTGCGCGGTCGCCGGAAGCGAGCTGGACACCGTGAGCTGCGCGGTGTCCACGTACCCGTCGCGAACCGGGTACAGGGTCGTCACCGACCAGGCGGCCGACGTCGGCTTCGCATCGGTCGCGAGAGCCTTGAGCTGCTTGTCGGCGACGGCGACGCCATCCAGGTACAGGCGCACCTTGTAGGTCCCCGGCGTGAGCGCGCGGCCGCTCGACGTGCGGCCGTCGAACTTGACCGACCACGACTTCGCCGAGGCGAGCTTCAGCGTCCGGACAGTTGCGCCCTTGGAGTCGACGACGTTGATCGCACCCGCCTGGGCGTACGTCGAGCTGGCCTTGAAGGTGACCGAGTCGCGGTAGCCGTCCGGGAACGGGTAGAAGCTCCACGCGCTGAACGTCAGCGTCTGGGTCAGCTTGCGCACCGTGACGCCTGCGGACCTGACGGGGCCCTCACCGCCGGGGCCGACCGCCCGGACGACCAGCGTGTACGTCCCCGCCGGCGCGGTCAGGGTGATCGACGTCCCCTTGATCGACTTCGTCGTGACCACGGTCGACGAGCGCTTGAGGGTGACGGAGTACGTGCTGACCGGACCGCCGTCGGCGGGTGCCTTCCAGCTCGCGGTGATCGTGGTCGGCTTCGGGTTCGTCACCTGCAGCGAGGACACCGCCTTCGGCGCGAGCTGGCTGCTGGTGACGGCGACCACCTGCGACGCGACCTGCCCGATCATGTTCGTCGCGACCGCGCGGTACCACCGCGTGACCTTCGGCGACGTGCTCACGGAGCCCGAGAAGGTCGTGCCGGTCGTCTCCGTGACGGTCCACGGTCCGCTCGACCCGTCGGCCACCTGCCACACGACCGTCGCCGCCGGACGGGCCTGCACGGCGACCGTCAGCTTGAACGCCCCGCCGGGTGCGACGGTCGCACCCACCGGCTGCGTCACGAACACCGGCGCGTACTGCACGCTCAGCACCGCCGGGGTGGTCGCGATCGTGCCGCCGAGCCCGTCGTCGAACACCGCGCGGTACGACGAGCCGTCGACCGTGGCCGTGACGTCCTCGACGAGGAGCGTCGCGTCCCCCTCGCTCTGCGACACCGGGGCCCACGAGCCGCCCTCCGGCTGGACGTCCCACCTCAGCACCGGGACGTCCGCGTCCGCCACGTCCAGCGCCTGCGCCTCGAAGGAGACGTCCGCGCCGGCCGTGACCGTCTGCGACGACGGCTCCGTCACGATCCGCACGGGCGGTTGGGGCGACTCCGCGGCGGCCGCGGGCAGTGCGCCGAGAACGACGACTACCGCGACGGCTCCAGCCACCGCGCCGGACCTCCACGACGACGAACTCACGGTCTCCCCCTTGAGGTGTGGGCGGTCGCCGGAAGGGCCCGCCGTGGGCTCTTCCTCGGCTCGTCCGCGCGCGGAGTTGAGGGACCTAGGTCCGGACCGCCCACCCGTGGGACATCACCGGACCTGGCGTTTCACCCACCACGGGAGCACCCGGACATCCCGAGGACCTACGAGCGCCCGGCGTAGCGATCGGTCGGCTCGCGGACGTGGTGATCGTCGCCGACGCGGGCATGATCTCGGACGCGAACAAGCGCGCGACAGCGAAGGCAACCCGACTCCGCTCGGGTGAGATGACATCCGTCCACACGACACAGCTCTGCCACTGGTCGGCACATGACGCGATGCGTGATGAGCGCTAGACGTTGAACCTGAACTCGACCACGTCGCCGTCTGCCATGACGTAGTCCTTGCCCTCGATGCGGGCCTTGCCGGCCGCGCGGGCGGCGGGCACCGAGCCGGCCTCGACGAGGTCGTCGAAGCTGATCACCTCGGCCTTGATGAAGCCCTTCTGGAAGTCCGTGTGGATCACGCCCGCGGCCTGCGGGGCGGTCCAGCCGCGGCGGATCGTCCAGGCGCGGGCCTCCTTGGGGCCGGCCGTCAGGTAGGACTGCAGGCCGAGCGTGTGGTAGCCGGCGCGGGCGAGCTGGTCGAGGCCCGCCTCGGTCTGGCCGTTGGCCTCGAGCATCTCCGCTGCCTCGTCGGGCTCGAGCTCGACGAGCTCGGACTCGAACTTGGCGTCCAGGAAGATCGCGTCCGCGGGCGCGACGAGCGCGCGCAGCTCGTCCTGCATCGCGGTGTCGGCCAGGCCCGCGTCGTCGGTGTTGAAGACGTAGATGAACGGCTTGGCGGTCATGAGCTGCAGCGCGCGGACGTGCTCGTCGTCGGCCAGGCCGGCGACGTACAGGGTCCGGCCGGTCTCGAGGACCGCGAGCGCGCGCTGGGCCGCGTCGAGGACCTCGGGCGGGGTCTTCTTGCCGCGGACCTCCTTCTCGAGGCGCGGGATCGCGTTCTCGAGGGTCTGCAGGTCGGCCAGCACCAGTTCGGTGCTGATGATCTCGATGTCGTCCTTCGGGTTGACCGCGCCCGAGACGTGCACGACGTCGGGGTCGGCGAACGTGCGCGTGACCTGGCAGATCGCGTCCGCCTCGCGGATGTTCGCGAGGAACTTGTTGCCGAGGCCCTCGCCGACGGACGCACCCTTGACGATGCCCGCGATGTCCACGAAGGACACCGTCGCGGGCAGGATCCGCTCGGAGCCGAACAGGTCGGCGAGCACCTGCAGCCGCGGGTCGGGCAGCGGGACCACACCGACGTTGGGCTCGATCGTCGCGAACGGGTAGTTCGCGGCGAGCACCTGCGCGCGGGTCAGTGCGTTGAAGAGGGTGGACTTGCCGACGTTGGGCAGGCCGACGATGCCGATGGTGAGTGCCACGACGGGCAAGTCTACGGGCGTGCCCGCGCGCGGCCGGCTACGAGAACGAGACCAGGCGGTGCAGCAGCAGCGGCGCGCGCCGGTCCAGCACACGTCCGCCCGTCCGCACGCCCACGACGAGCACGATCGCGCCCAGCACGAGCCCGACGAGCGCGGCCGCCACACCGAGCGCCGCCGGGCCGCCGCGCACCGCGAGCCATGCCAGCACGATCTCGGGCAACGCGAGCACGATCACGGCCATCCAGCCGACGGTCTGCGAGAGGAACGCCGCGAGCGAGGTCCCCTGCCTCGTCGCGAACGGGTTCTCCCCCGGCTGCTGCACGGGCATGACGACGAGCGCCGAGACCACGCTCGCGCCGCCGTACGCGGTGAGCAGGACGCCGAGGCTGGCGCCGAGCAGCGCGGGCAGGTCGTCGCTCGCGCCGACGACCGCGGCGGTCGACACGACGATCGCGGCGACGACGGGCACGCCGATCGTCGCGGAGGCGAGCACGCGCCCGAGCCGGTCGGTCACCCCGCGCAGGGGTGCCGCGACGTGCGTCCAGAACGCGGTCCCGTCGTAGCTGAGGTCCGCCGAGATCCCCCAGCCGACGAAGAACGCGGCGATCGGACCCGAGATCAGCACCAGCGCGGACCCGCGCCCGACGACCCACAGCAGCACGGGGGTCAGCGGCACCATCACGAGCGCCAGCGCGTAGCGCGGGTCGCGCACCCAGTAGGTCAGGCAGCGCGCGGTGACGGCCCCGAGCGGCGTGGCCGGCAGCCGGCCGAACCAACCGAGCCCCTTGCGCGGGCCCGCCGCCTCCTGGTGCGGCGGGTTGACCAGCACGTGCGCGGTCGCCCGGCCCCACACCCACCACGCGAGCACGAGCCCGGCCGCGGCGATCACGAGGCGCACGACGACGAGACCCCACCGACCCGCCGCGGCGTCGCCGGCTGCCGCCCACGGTGCACCGGCCGGCGTCCAGGCGAGCACCTGCGCGGGGCGGTCGAACGTGTGCTCGTCGACCGACACGACCGCGGCACCGGACAGCGACCCGAGCGCCGGCCCGATCGACGCGAGCAGCAGCACGACGAGCACGGCGAGCAGCTCGCGCACCCGTCGGCGCGCGACCAGCGGCGCGGCGACGGTCGAGATCGCGCGGCCGCCGACGACCGCGAGCGCGAGGCCGGCGGCCGCACCGAGGAGCGCCACCGGGACGGTCAGCGGGTCGCGCCACCAGGTCAACCCGATCGCGAGCGACGTGACGGTGCTCATCGCGCCCGGGATCCCGACGAGCCCGGCGATCGCGAGCCCGGTCAGGAGGCTGCGCCGCGGGATCGCGAACGTCACGAAGCGCGCGGGGTCGAGCGTCGCGTCGACACCGAACGCGACGAGCGGCACGAACCACCAGCCCAGGACGAGCACCGACCCGACGACCACGGTGACGGTCTGCCGCAGCGCGGTGTCCTGCGTGCTGAGGGCGGCCAGGCCCGCCACGACGAGCCCGAGGACGAGCAGCCCGTAGACCAGTCCGAGCACGAGCCCGACGACCTGCCACGCGCTGCGGCGCAGCCCGTTGCCCAGCAGCGCGAGCTTCAGTCGGACGAGGTGCGCAACCACGCGAAGCCCTCCGCCGCGACCCGCCCGCCGACCAGCTCGACGAAGCGGTCCTCGAGACTGCCGTCGCCGCGCACCTGCTCGACCGGCCCGGCGGCGAGCACCTGGCCGCGCGCAACGACCGCGACGTGGTCGCACATGCGCTGCACCAGGTCCATGACGTGCGAGGACACGACGACAGTGCCCCCGCCGCGCACGTAGGACGCGAGGATGTCGCGGATGTTCGCGGCCGAGACCGGGTCGACGGCCTCGAACGGCTCGTCGAGCACGAGCAGGTTCGGCGCGTGCACGAGCGCGCACGCGAGCGCGACCTTCTTCGTCATGCCCGCCGAGTAGTCGACGACGAGCGTGCGCGCGTCGTCGACGAGGTCGAACGCCGTCAGCAGCTCGCGCGAGCGCCCGGCGACGGTGTCCCGGTCGAGCCCGTGCAGCAGGCCGGCGTAGGTGATGAGCTGCTCGCCCGTCAGCCGGTCGAACAGCTTGACGCCGTCGGGCAGCACGCCGAGCGTGCGCTTGACGGCGACAGGGTCGGCCCACAGGTCGCGGCCGTGCACGAGCACCTGACCCGCGTCGGGCTGCAGCAGGCCCGTGGACATCGAGATCGTCGTCGTCTTGCCCGCGCCGTTCGGCCCGACGAGACCGTAGAACGAGCCCGCCGGCACCGTCAGGTCGATGCCCGCGACCGCGATCTTGGGCCCGAACCGGCGCCACAGACCGCGCAGCGCGAGCGCCGGCGTCGGGGTGGCGGGCGTGACGTCGTCGGGCACCTGGACAGCATAGGGACCGCCGTCCGGGGCGCGGGGCGGCGGCCTTGTCAGTGGCTCGTGGGACGGTGCGGGCATGGGTGGACAGGTGCTGGCGGGGCTGGTCGTGGGAGTGCTGCTCGGCGTCGTGCTGGGCTTCGCGGTGGCGTGGGCGGTCGCGACGAGGCGCGCGGACGCCTCGGTGCGTGCCGCGCAGGTCGAGGCTGCTCGGGCCGGCGCGCGGCTGGACGCGGAGCGGGCCTCGTCCGCCGAGCGGGTCGCGGCCGCGCAGTCGGACGACCAGCGCATCGCCGAACAGTTCCGCGCCCTGGCGGCGGACGCGCTCACCCAGAGCTCGGAGCAGTTCCTCGCGCTCGCGTCGCAGCGACTCGCGGCCGACCGGCAGTCGCAGGTCGGCGAGCTCGCGCAGCGCGAGCAGGCCGTGCGCGAGCTGGTCGAGCCGCTCGGCCGCACGCTCGACGAGGTGCGCACGCAGCTCACCACCGCGCAGCGCGAGCGGGCCGCAGCCGAGGCCGCGTTGCGCTCGGAGGTCGACTCGATGCGCACCGCGACGCAGGCCGTGCGAGCCGAGACCGCACAGCTCGTCACCGCGCTGCGTTCCTCGCAGGTGCGGGGCCGCTGGGGCGAGCTCCAGCTGCGGCGCGTGGTCGAGGCGGCCGGCATGCTCGCGCAGGTCGACTTCGTCGAACAGGAGCAGGTGCGTACCGACGACGGCCTGCAGCGGCCGGACCTCGTCGTGCGCCTCGCGGGCGGCAAGCAGGTCGTGGTCGACGCCAAGGTGGCGTTCCTCGGCTTCCTCGAGGCCGCGCAGACCTCCGACGAGACGGTGCGCACCGAGCGACTGGCCGCGCACACCCGGCACGTGCGCGCGCACGTCGACGCGCTCGCGGCGAAGCGCTACTGGGAGCAGTTCACCCCGGCCCCCGAGTTCGTCGTGATGTTCGTTCCCGCCGAGTCCTTCCTGCAGGCCGCGCTCGAGCAGGACGCCGGCCTGATCGAGTACGCGGCGGCGCGCAACGTCATCCTCGCGACGCCGACGACGCTGCTCGCGCTCCTGCGCACCGTGGCCTACGCCTGGCGGCAGGACGCGCTCGCGTCGAACGCGCAGTCGGTGCTCGACCTCGGCAAGCAGCTCCACGGCCGGCTCGCGACGATGGGCGGTCACCTCGCGCGGCTCGGTCGCTCGCTCGGGTCCGCCGCGGACGCCTACAACTCCACGGTCTCCTCGCTCGAGACGCGCGTGCTGGTCACGGCACGCCGGTTCGCGGCGCTGGAGGTGGTCGACGAGGCGCTGCCGACGCCCGCACCGGTCAACCCGCAGCTGTCCGCGGTGACGGCACCCGAGCTGGTGGCCTCGGTCGAGGAGCAGATCGTCACGCTCGACGGGTTCGACTCGCGCGCCCGGCGTGACGAGGAGTCGTTCGCGGCCGAGGCGGTCACGAACGAGCCGGTCGAGCGCGCGGATGGCCGAGCCGGCGCCTGACCTGCAGCGGCGCGACCGGGCGCGGCGTGCGGATCAGGTGGGGGTGACCTGCAGCGACGTGCGGCCGTCACGGCGCGGACGGGGAACGGGCGTGCCGGCCGCCTTGAGGTCGGCACGCAGCTCGCGCGGCAGCGAGAACATCAGGTCCTCGGTGGCCGTGCGGACCTCCTCGACCTCGCCGAAGCCGTGGGCCGCGAGCGTGTCGAGCACGTCTCGGACCAGGATCTCCGGCACCGAGGCCCCTGACGTCACGCCGACCGTCGTCGCGCCGACGAGCCAGGCAGGGTCGATCTCGGCCGCCTTGTCGATGCGGTACGACGAGCCTGCACCGGCCTCGAGCGCGACCTCGACGAGCCGCACGGAGTTCGACGAGTTCGCGGAGCCGACCGTGATGACCACGTCGCACTGCGCCGCGATCTTCTTCACCGCGACCTGGCGGTTCTGCGTCGCGTAGCAGATGTCGTCCGACGGCGGGTCCTGCAGCGCGGGGAACCGCTCGCGCAGGCGGCGCACGGTCTCCATCGTCTCGTCGACCGAGAGCGTGGTCTGCGAGATCCACACGATGCGCTCGGGGTCCCGCACGACGACGTCGTCGACCGCGGCCGGCGAGTTGACCACCTGGATGCGCTCGGGCGCCTCGCCCTGCGTGCCCTCGACCTCCTCGTGCCCCTCGTGGCCGATGAGCAGGATGTCGTAGTCCTCGGCCGCGAACCGCACGGCCTCCTTGTGCACCTTGGTCACCAAGGGGCACGTGGCGTCGATCGTCTGCAGGTTGCGAGCGGCGGCGGACGCGTGCACGGCCGGCGAGACGCCGTGCGCGGAGAACACGACGCGCGCACCCTCGGGCACCTCGTCGGTCTCGTGCACGAACACGGCGCCGCGCGCCGCGAGCGTCTCGACGACGTACTTGTTGTGCACGATCTCCTTGCGCACGTACACGGGCGCGCCGTAGTGCTCGAGGGCCTTCTCGACGGCGACGACCGCGCGGTCCACGCCGGCGCAGTAGCCCCGGGGAGCGGCGAGCAGCACGCGCTTGGGGCGCGTGGCGATGTCGTCGGCGTTCGTGGGAGTCACGTGGTGAGTCTAGTTCGGCCCCGCGTCGAGGGTCCCCGGGGCTGCGGTGCCCGGTGAGGCGGAGCTTGCGGATCCCCCGACCCCGGGCTTCCGCAGCGGGATGTAGGTGGCATGCGGCAGGCTGGGCGGGTGGGCGTTCCCGACGAGGCAGTGGCCGCGAGCAGCGGCCGGCTCCCGCTGCCGCTGAAGGCGGCCGACACCAGCCCGGACCGGCCGTGGCCGGTGCGCCACCTGGCACCCAAGATCGCCGACTACGTGCAGAAGATGCCGCCGGTGTGGGTCGAGGGCCAGGTGCTGGACCTCAAGCGCTGGAACAGCACCGTCTTCCTGACCCTGCGGGACACGGACGCGGACATGTCGCTGTCCGTGACCACCAGCGCGGGCGCGATCGCGCGGCTCGGCGGCAAGGTCGACGACGGTGCGCACCTCGTCGTGCACGTGCGGCCGTCGTTCCACCTCAAGCGCGGCGCGCTGTCGTTCGCGGCCGACGACGTGCGCCTCGTCGGGCTCGGCGAGCTGCTGGCGCGCATCGAGCAGCTCAAGGGCGTGCTCGCGGCCGAGGGCCTGTTCGACGAGCGCCGCAAGAAACCGCTGCCGTTCCTGCCCGCCGTGGTCGGCCTCGTGTGCGCGCAGCAGGGCGACGCGGAGCACGACGTGGTCTCGAACGCGCGCGCCCGCTGGCCCGCGGTGAACTTCGAGATCCGTCGCGTCACGGTGCAGGGCCCGCGCGCGGTGCCCGAGGTCGCGGCCGCGATCGCGGAGCTCGACGCCGACCCACGCGTCGAGGTGGTCGTCGTGGCGCGTGGCGGCGGGTCGTTCGAGGACCTGCTGCCGTTCAGCAACGAGACCCTCGTGAGGGCCGCGGCTGCCTGCCGCACACCGCTGGTCAGCGCGATCGGCCATCACCTCGACTCGCCCCTGCTCGACCTGGTCGCGGACCTGCGCGCCTCGACGCCCACGGATGCCGCCAAGCGCATCGTGCCCGACGTCGCGGAGGAGCGCGCCCGGCTCACGCAGGCGCGGTTGCGCGCCCGGGCCGCGCTCGGGCAGCGGCTCGCGCGCGAGCAGGCGCAGCTCGACCACCTGCGATCGCGCCCGGTGCTCGCTCGGCCGCAGTCGCTCGTCGAGCAGCACGAGACGCGGGTGCTCGCGCTGCGCGAGGGCGCACGCCGCGCGTTGCACCACGCGCTCGCCCAGGGCGTCACCGAGGTGCGCGGCCTCGCGGCGCAGGTGCGTGCGCTGTCTCCCGCCGCAACGCTCGACCGCGGGTACGCGGTCGTGCAGCGCGGCGACGGTCACGTCGTGCGCGCGCCCGACGAGGTGTCGCCCGACGAGCCGCTGCGCCTGCGCGTCGCGCGCGGCGAGATCGCCGCCCGCGTGACCCCGCCGTGAGGGTGGGTGCTGGTTGACTGTGCCCGTGACGAGCAGGAGCGGTGCGCGCAAGGGCGGTTCGAGCGACGACGGTACGGCGACGCCGGGGGGCGACGGGGTGGACGAGGGTACGGACGCCGTCGGCGGGCTGAACTACGAGCAGGCGCGCGACGAGCTCGTCGCCGTCGTGTCCCGGCTCGAGACGGGCGCCGAGACGCTCGAGGAGTCGCTGGCGCTGTGGGAGCGTGGCGAGGCGCTGGCGGCCCGCTGCCAGGAGTGGCTGGACGGGGCACGCGAGCGGCTCGCGGCGGCCCGCGGCGAGACGACGACCTCATCGGCAACGGTGACGGAGGTGGAGGGTTCATGAGCGGCGGCGGGACGGCCCTGGTGATCGGCGAGGCGCTGATCGACGCGGTCGAGCGCGCCGACGGCTCGCGCGAGCGTCACCCGGGCGGCAGCCCGGCCAACGTGGCGATCGGCCTCGGCCGGCTCGGACGCGACGTGGCCCTGGCGACGTGGCTCGGCGACGACGCGGACGGCGACGCGATCCGGGCGCACCTGCGCTCGTCGGACGTGCGCGTCCTGCGGGGCGACCGCAGCGCGACCCGGACGCCGACCGCGACGGCCCACCTGGACGCCCAGGGCGTCGCGACGTACGACTTCGACCTGGAGTGGGACCTCGCGGGCGCCTGGGACGACGAGCCGGTCGCGCCGCTCGTCGTGCACACGGGCTCGATCGCGACGGTGCTCGAGCCGGGCGCGCAACGCGTGCGCGCGGAGCTGGAGCGCCGACGCGACACCGCGACGATCACCTACGACCCGAACCTGCGGCCGGCCCTCATGGGCAGCCCGGCCCACGCGCTGCCCTACGTCACCGCTCTTGTCTCGCTCGCGGACGTCGTGAAGGTGTCCGACGAGGATCTCGCGTGGCTCCACCCCGGCACCCCACCCGGCGAGGTCGCGGCCGACTGGGCCCAGCGCGGGCCGGCGCTCGTCGTCGTGACCCACGGCGGCGAGGGGGCGTTCGCGGTCAGCGCGTCGGGTGCGCGGCTGTTCGTCGCGGCGCCGCGGGTGACGGTCGTCGACACCGTCGGGGCGGGCGACTCGTTCATGGGCGGGCTGGTGGACGGTCTGTGGACCGCGGGCCTGCTGGGCGCCGACCGTCGCCAGGCGCTGCGCGACGCCGACGCCACGACGATCGAGTCGGTGCTGACGCGCTGCGCGCGCATCGCGGCGATCACCGTCTCGCGCGCGGGCGCGAACCCGCCGCGCGCCGACGAGCTCGACTGAGCCCGACCCGGCACCACTGGCGTGTCCAACTACTTCACGGCGGTCGTCCGCACGGACCTGGTCACGCGGGTCGAGGCCTGGCTGCGCGAACGGGGATCGAGTCCGTCCGAGGAGCACGTCGAGCGGATCGGGCCGGACACGACGCTCGTCGTCGTGAGCGCGGGCATCTCCGACTGCCTGGCACCGGGCAGGTTCTTCCGCGGGACCGCGATGTCCCCGGAGCACGGCGCGATCGCCTACGGCCCCCGCGGCTGGGCCGCGCTTCCCGACGAGGCGCGGCGAGATCCGCACGGCGTCGCGGGCACGTTCGTGCTCGTCGAGTGGGACGCGGCGCAGGTCGTCGTGAGACGCGACCTCACCGGGTCGGTGGGGTTGGCGTGGACCAGCGGGGACGGGATCACCGCGGCGAGCGACTCCCTGCTGCTGCTCGTCGACCTGCGCAGGTGGCTGGGCCTGCCCGTCACGCAGAACACCGAGCACCTGCTCGCGCGCGCGTTCCCGAACAACAAGGGCGCGCAGCAACCGTGCGAGGAGACCTTCGTCCAGGAGGTCTCCTACGCGGCGGCCGGCCGGGGCCTGCGCATCCCGCTGGACACCCTGCGTGGCGAGCAGGACGGGGCCCGCCTGACCGATCGCCTCCTCGACGCCGAGGTCGACGAGGTGGCGACGTTGCGCGCCGCCGCGGCGTTCGTCGTGCGGACGATGACGGCGCTCGTCCGCGCGCCGCACGTGGACGTGCGGTTGTCGTTCTCGGGTGGGTACGACTCACGGGTGCTGCTCGGCGGTGCGCTGCGCGGCGGTGTGCTCGCCGAGCTACCTGTCGCCGTCGTCGACCGAGATGCCGGGCACGCACCCGACGTGGTGGCGGCACGAGGGGTCGCCGACCGCTACGGACTCGTGCTCGGTGACGGCACACGCAGATCGAAGGGCGACGAGCTGCGACCCGACGCGCTCGGCACCTTGGCCTCCACGACGCTCGGCTTCTACGACACGGTCTTCCTGGAGCCTGTCGTGCAGCGCGGAGCGGTCGGGCTCAACGGCATCGGCGCGGGACTCCTCAAGGGCGGCTGGGGCTGGCGGTCGATCTCCGAGCTGCTGCCGGACGCCGAGAAGTTCGTCGCCGAGCGGGCCGCACTGCGCGCGCAGTCGGCCAAGGGCGTGCGCGCGGCGGGCGGCGAGCCGGGCTGGGCCGATGCGAGCGAGCTGCTCTACGCAGCGTTCCGCAACGGCATCCACGGCGCGGGCGTCTCGATCGCCGTCACGATGACGACGCTGCGGCCGCTGGACCAGGTCGCACTGGCGCGGCTGGGTCACGCGCGGGTGGACGGTCGGTCGCCGCGTGAGCGCCGCGAAGCCGCGCTGCTGTACGGGGCGCAGCCCTCCCGGATGACGGGGCTGCTGGCGCTCATGGACCCCGAGCTGGCCACGTTGCCGTACGAGACACCCCAGAAGGCCCTCTCGCCCGGGCTGGTCGCCGAGCGACTGGCCGCCGCCGGCGGACCGCTCACCCCCAGCGAGATCGACCAGCCCGTCGCGCTGCTCGGGAGCCCGAGCGACGTCCCGGCGGGGCCGTCCCAGCTCGGCCTGGGCGCCGCCCGGCACGTCGGCTTCCACGGCCCGTTCCAGGGACCCGAGCTCCTGGACCTCGCGCGGCGCGGCGCCGAGTCGGTCGAGGACGCGCAGGCCCGGCTGGTCTACGAAGGTCTGCTGCGCAAGGCGGACCAGCACGTCGTGCGTCGAGGCGTGGAGCCCCGGTACGCGGGGCCCTCCCTCGGCAAGCTGCTCGCGCTCGCGATGATCGCCGGGCCGTGACGCGCTAACCGGCCTTGCGGCCCTCGTCGCGCTGGTGCACCCGCGCCAGCGAGGCCTTGCGGTCCGCCTCGTTCTGCTCGTCGATCGCGCGTGCCGTGTCCGCGTCGAACGTGAGGTTCTCACCGGTCTCCGGGTCGAACACCATCATCTTCGTCGGGTCGAACGCGAGCGTCGCGGTGTCCCCGTCACGCACCCGGGACTCGGTGTCGAGCGCGACGACGAGCTGCGTGCGCATGCCCTCGCCGTCGAGGTCGCGGTCGAGCTCCTCGAGCTTGTCCGCGACCGCGTGGCTCGTCTCGAACGGGATGTAGGCGTACAGGTCGGAGCCCAGCCACTCCGTGACGTCCACGTCGGCGTCGAACGTCACCGCGGAGGCCTTCTTGCTCTCCTCGAGCAGCGCGGCGTCCGCGAAGTGCTCGGGGCGCAGCCCGACGATCACGACGCGGCGCGAGCCGATCCGGGTGCGCAGGTCCGCGGACAGCGTGACGTCCGCGATCGGCAGGTGCATCGTGCCCCCGTCGATCTCGCCCGGCAGGAAGTTCATCGGCGGGGACCCGATGAACCCGGCGACGAACAGGTTGACCGGCTGCTCGTAGAGCCCGCGCGGGGACGCGACCTGCTGCAGCTCGCCCTTGCGCAGCACCGCCACGCGGTCGCCGAGCGTCATGGCCTCCGTCTGGTCGTGCGTCACGTAGACGGTGGTCGTGCCGAGCCGGCGCTGCATGCGCGCGATCTCGGTGCGCATCTGGCCGCGCAGCTTGGCGTCGAGGTTGGACAACGGCTCGTCGAACAGGAACGCGTTCGCGTCCCGCACGATCGCGCGGCCCATCGCGACGCGCTGCCGCTGGCCGCCCGAGAGGTTCGCCGGCTTGCGCTGCAGGTGGTCCTGCAGCTCGAGGGTGGCCGCGGCGCGCTCGACCTTCTCGCGGATCTCGTCGTCCGTGAACTTGCCCTTGGTGAGCCGGAGCGGGAACGCGATGTTCTCGAACACGGTCAGGTGCGGGTAGAGCGCGTAGTTCTGGAAGACCATCGCGAGGTGGCGGTCACGCGGCGCCTTGTCGTTGACGACGACGTCACCGATGCGCAGCTCGCCGGACGTGATGTCCTCCAGCCCGACGATCATGCGCAGCAGCGTCGACTTCCCGCAGCCGGACGGCCCGACGAGGATGACGAACTCGCCGTCGGCGATGTCCAGGCTCACGCCCTTGACGGCGAGGAACCCGTCGCCGTAGCGCTTGACGATGTCCTTGAGGGTGATGGCAGCCATCGAAGTCTCCTTGGTCAGCCCTTGACGGCGCCCTGGGTCAGGCCGGACACGATCTGGCGCTGGAAGAGCAGCACCAGGATGACGACGGGGATGGTCACGACGACGGCCGCCGCCGAGATCGCGCCGGTCGGTTCCTCGAACTGCGAGGCGCCGGTGAAGAACGCGAGAGCGGCCGGCACGGGGCGGGCCGCGGACGTGGACGTCAGCGAGATGCCGTACACGAAGTCGTTCCAGGCGATGAAGAACGCGATGAGCGCGGTGGTGAACACGCCCGGAGCGGCGATCGGCACGATGGCCTTGCGGAACGCCTGCCACGGCGTCGCGCCGTCCACCTGCGCGGCCTGCTCGAGCTCCCACGGGATCTGCCGGAAGAACGCCGCCAGGGTCCAGATCGAGATCGGCAGCGTGAGCGACAGGTACGGGATGATCAGGCCGAGCCAGGTGTCGTACAGGCCGATCGAGCGCCACAGGTTGAACAGCGGCGTCACGATCGAGACCACCGGGAAGATCGAGACGCCGAGCGCGGTCGTCAGGATGAGCTTCTTGCCGCGGAAGTTGAGCCGCGCGATCGCGTACGCCGCGAACGTCGCGAGCACCACGGCGATCGCCGTCGCGATCAGCGAGATGCCGATCGAGTTGCGCAGCGCGGGCAGGAACAGGTCCTTCGCGGAGCCGGTGAAGATCTGCTCGTAGTTCGTCGTCGTCCAGGTCTTCGGCCAGAACGTGCCGAGGTTGAGCTGGCTGGGCAGCTTGAAGGACGTCGCGAGGATCGAGACCACCGGCAGCAGCGCCCAGACCATCACGACGACCGTGATGACGGCCCACGCCACCTTGGCCCGCGTCGAGAGCGTGCGCATCTACTTCTCCCCCCTCGCGCTGGCCAGATCGACCTTGAACAGCTTGATCGCGACGAAGCAGATGAGGATCACGCACAGGAACAGGAGCACCGAGATCGCCGAACCCATGCCGATCTCGAGGCGTCCGATGGACGTACGGTAGGCCACCAGCGAGAGCACGTCGGTGCCGTTCGCGCCGTTCGTCATGATGAACACGTTGTCGAAGATGCGGAAGGCATCGAGCGCTCTGAACAGGACCGCGACCATGATCGCCGCGCGCATGTTCGGCAGGACGACGCGCTGCATGCGCTGCCACCACGTCGCGCCGTCGACCTGCGCCGCCTCCTCGAGCTCGGTGGGCACCTGGGCGAGCCCCGCGAGCAGCAGCAGCGAGATGAACGGCGTCGTCTTCCAGATCTCGGACATGCAGATGACGAACAGGCTCGTGCCCTGGTGGGCGAACCAGTTCAGGTCGGGATCGACTCCGGGCACCCAGTCGAACCAGTGGTTGACGAACCCCGAGTTGATGTCGAACGCGTAGAACCACGCGAACGCCGAGACCACGGTGATGATGCCGTAGGGCACGAGGATCACCGTGCGCAGCATGGTGCGCACGGACTTGATCGCGCGGTGCATGACGAGCGCGAGCGCGAAGCCCAGGACCAGCTCGACGAGCACCGTCACCACGGTGATCAGGGTCGTGACCCCGAACGCGCCCCACCACACCGGGTCGGTGAGCACGACCGCGTAGTTCTGTCCGCCGACGAACTCCCGGTCCGCGGGCGCCGTCAGCCGGTAGGAGTACAACGAGTCGAAGAACGCCTGCAGGATCGGGTAGACGGTCACGGCGATCATCACGACGAATGCGGGCCCGGCGAGCAGCCAGCCGAGCCTCGCCTCGTCACGTGCGCGCTCGGAACGCTCGGGCTTGCGCGCCCGGCGCGCCCGCCCGTCCGTCACGACGGTGTCGGCGGTGGTCACAGCAGCGCCTCCCCTCGGAGCACCGAGGTGATGAAGTCGGTCGACTCCTGCGGGGTCGTGTCCGGGTTCACCGAGATCGGCGGGTGCCACGTCTCCTGGAGACCGATCGAGACCTCGTTGTAGTAGGGCGTCTGCGGCCGCGGCGCCGCCTGCTCGAGAGACTCGCGGATCACGTCCGCCATCGGGAACGCCTTGGCGACCTGAGGGTCGTCGTACGCGGCGACCGACGCGGGCGGGTTGCCGTTCGTCGCGAAGTAGTACGACTGGTTCTCCGGCGCGACGATGCACTGCGCCGCCTCGAACGAGAAGTCGGTGTGGTTGCTGAACGCGCCCACGCCCAGGCTGATGCCGCCGTACGGGGGCCGGGAGTCGGTGCCCTCGGTCACCTGCGGGTACAGCGCCCATCCGATGTCGTCGATCAACGACTGGTCGAGCGTGCCGTCCGCGACCGCCGCGTTCGTGGCCGACCAGACGAACGGCCAGTTGACCATGAACGAGCCGCGGTCCCCCTGGAAGACGGTCATCGTCGCGTTCTCGTCGGCCGTGGGCAGGCCCGGACCACCCAGCCCGTCGCGCCCGATGGTGCCGACGATGTCCGCCGCCGCGCGTCCGGCGTCGGTGTCGAGGCCGAGCGTGATCTCGTCCGCCGGGGCCTCCGGGTTCTCGAGGATGTGCCCACCGGCCGACTCGACGAGCGCGTTGATCCACACCGTCAACGACTCGGCCTTGGCGCCCTGCACCCCGAGGAACTTGTCCTGGTCACGGGCCGCGTCCATGATCTGCTGCCACGTCACCGGCGTCGTGGACGGGTCCAGGCCGGCCTTCTCCGCGACCGACTTGCGGTACCAGAGCAGCTGCGTGTTCGCCCAGAACGGGATCGCGACGAGCTTGCCCTTCCAGGTCGCTCCGTCGATCGCGCCCTGCACGACGCCGTCGCTCGCCTTGGCCGCGACGTCGTCGGGGATCGGTGCGAGGAAGCCGGGTTCGGCCAGCTCGGGGATGAAGGGCGGGTCGAGGCTCATGATGTCGATCGACGAGTCGTGGGCGGCCAGGCGGCGCGCGAGCTGCTCGCGCTGCGAGGCGGCGTCGCGCGGGAGGACCTCGGTCGTGATCGTGTACCTGCCCGCCGCGGCATCGGTGCAGCGCCTGGCGATCTCGACCTGGCCGCCGTTGTCCGGGTTGATGTACCAGATCAGCGTCGGTGGGCCGGACTCGCCCGCGCAGGCAGCCAGCGGCAGGACGAGAGCGACCGCGGCGGTGATCGCCAGGTTGCGGCTACGTCGTCGCACGTGGACCCCCATGTCCGTCTTGCGCCGGTGTGTCCTGGTCCTTGGTTACACCCCTGCGGGGACGTGCGCACCCCGAGACGGAACTTCGGCGCCGTCCGCCCTTCGATCCCCCGGTGCCGAGGACGCTCCCGGCTGCCACGATGGGCGTCGTGACGACCCCCCTCACTCCCGCGCAGGCCTGGGCCGCGCTCAAGGCCGGCAACGACCGCTTCGTCCGCGGCGAGATGGAGCATCCGTCCCAGGACGTCGGGCGTCGCGCCGAGGTCGAGGACAGTCAGCACCCGTTCGCGGTGCTGTTCGGCTGTTCCGACTCGCGGGTCGCGGCCGAGATCATCTTCGACCGCGGGCTCGGCGACCTGTTCGTCGTGCGCACCGCCGGGCACGTACTCGACACGACCGTGATCGGATCGATCGAGTACGGCGTCGAGCTGCTCAGCGCCCCGCTCGTCGTCGTGCTCGGCCACGACTCGTGCGGTGCGGTCGCTGCCGCGACCGCCGCGCTCAGCGACGGCAGCGTCCCGCCAGGCTTCGTGCGCGCCGTCGTCGACCGCGTGATCCCGAGCATCGTCGGGCTCGTCGCGCACGGCGAGCCCCTCTCGAGCGTCGATGCCGCGACCCTCGGGCACGAGCACGTCAAGCACACCGTCCGCATGCTGCAGGGCTACTCCGTCTCGCTCGCCGAGGCCGTGACGCAGGGCCGCTGCGCGATCGTCGGGCTCGAGTACGCGCTCGTCGACGGCCGCGTGCGGATCGCGGAGGTCGTCGGCGACATCGGCGAGTGACGCCGGTGTGGCGACGCTCACGGCCTCCCGTCCGCGTGGGTGCGGCAGGATGAGCGCATGACTTCTGCACCCCTCGACGACGGCGTCGAGTACCGGATCGAGCACGACACGATGGGTGAGGTCCGGGTCCCGGCCGCCGCCCTGTACCGCGCCCAGACGCAGCGCGCCGTCGAGAACTTCCCGATCTCCGGCAGCACCCTGGAGCGCGGGCACATCGAGGCCCTGGCCCGCATCAAGAAGGCCGCGGCCCGCGCCAACGCCGAGCTCGGCGTGCTGCCGCAGGACGTGGCCGACGCGATCGTCGCGGCCGCCGACGACGTCGCGAGCGGCGCGTACGACGCGCACTTCCCGGTGGACGTCTACCAGACCGGCTCGGGCACGTCGTCGAACATGAACACCAACGAGGTCGTCGCGACGCTCGCCACGCGCCGCCTGGGCCGCGACGTGCACCCGAACGACCACGTCAACGCCTCGCAGTCGTCCAACGACGTGTTCCCGACGAGCGTGCACGTCGCGGCCACCGCCGGCGTCGTGCGTGACCTCGTGCCCGCGCTCGAGCACCTCGCCGGCGCGCTGCAGGACAAGTCCGACGCCTGGGCCGGCGTCGTGAAGTCGGGCCGCACGCACCTGATGGACGCGACGCCCGTGACCCTCGGCCAGGAGTTCGGCGGCTACGCCGCCGCCGTGCGCTACGGCGTCGAGCGTCTGCAGGCAGCGCTGCCCCGCGCCGCGGAGGTCCCGCTCGGCGGCACCGCGGTGGGCACCGGCATCAACACCCCCGCAGGCTTCCCGCAGCGTGTGATCACGCTGCTGCGCGAGGACACCGGCCTGCCGCTGACCGAGGCGCGCGACCACTTCGAGGCGCAGTCCTCGCGTGACGGGCTCGTCGAGCTCTCCGGTGCGCTGCGCACCATCGCGGTCAGCCTGACCAAGATCTGCAACGACCTGCGCTGGATGGGCTCCGGCCCCAACACGGGGCTCGGCGAGATCGCCATCCCCGACCTGCAGCCCGGTTCGTCGATCATGCCCGGCAAGGTCAACCCCGTGGTCCCCGAGGCCGTGCTCATGGTCGCGGCGCGCGTCGTCGGCAACGACGCCACGGTCGCCTGGGCCGGGGCCTCCGGCTCGTTCGAGCTCAACGTCCAGATCCCTGTGATCGCGTCGGCGCTGCTCGAGTCGATCCGTCTGCTCGCGAACGCCAGCCGGGTGCTGGCCGACCGCACCGTCGTCGGGCTCGTCGCCAACGAGGCACGCGCCCGGGCGTTTGCGGAGTCGTCGCCGTCGATCGTCACGCCCCTGAACCGCGTGATCGGCTACGAGGCCGCCGCGAAGATCGCCAAGCACGCCGTCAAGGCGGGCATCACGATCCGCCAGGCCGTGATCGACCTCGGCTACGTCGAGCGCGGCGAGCTCACCGAGGCCACCCTCGACGAGGCCCTCGACGTCCTCACCATGACCCGCCCACCCCAACCCTGACCCTCCTCCCCCGGCCCCGCCAGCCCCCCCGACCTGAATGCAGAGATGAATACAGGTCTCGCCGGCCCCACCCGCCGAGTCCTGCACCCATAGCTGCACCCACCAGCGCCGGCACGAGCCGGTCGGCGCAGGTGGGTCGGCGCGGGTGGGTCGGCGCGAGTCGGTCGGCGCGGGTCGGTCGGCGCGAGTCGGTCGGCGCGGGTGGGTGGGGGGCGAGCTACTCGGGCGTGAGTGCAGGGATCGATGCAGGTCTCGCCGGCCCCACCCGCCCGTTCCTGCACCCACAGCTGCACCCACCAGCGCCTATCAGTCGGCGCCGGCGCGCGGGGCTGGGCCCGGACGGGCGAGTTGCCGGCGACTCGGGCGTGAGTGCAGGGATCGATGCAGGTCTCACCGGCCCCACCCGCCGGGTCCTGCACCCATAGCTGCACCCACCAGCGCCGGCGCGAGCCGGTCGGCGCGGGTGGGTCCGCGCGGGTCGGTCGGCGCGAGTCGGTCGGCGCGGGTCGGTCGGCGCGGGTGGGTCGGCGCGGGTCGGTCGGCGCGGGTGGGTGGGGGGCGGGCTACTCGGGCGTGAGTGCAGGGATCGATGCAGGTCTCACCGGCCCCACCCGCCGGGTCCTGCACCCATCGCTGCACCCACCAGCGTCGGCGCGGATCGGTCGGCGCGGGTACGGGTGATTCGAGCGGGCGACCGTCGGGACGGGGTGGGCGCGGCGCGGGCTACTCGTGTGTGGGTGAAGCGATCGGTGCAGGGTTCGGCGGGTGGGGCCCGTCAGCCCTGCATCCATGACTGCACTCATCGGGGATGGCGCAGCGACGGGTGCGGGGCGGGGTGCGGTGCCGGGACGGCGCCGGTGTGCTGGGCGATGCCGGGGCGATCGGGTGGCGGGTGCAGGCGTCGGTGCAGCAGTGAATGCAGGGTTCGGCGGGTGGGGCCCGTCAGTCCTGCATTCATGGCTGCACTCATCGGGGATGGCGCAGCGACGGGTGCGGGGCGGGGCGCGGTGCCGGGGCGGGGTGCGGTGCCGGGACGGCGCCGGGGTGCCGGGACGGCGCCGGGGTGCTGGGCGATGCCGGGGCGGTGGCGGGTGCAGGCGTCGGTGCAGCAGTGAATGCAGGGTTTGGCGGGTGGGGCCCGTCAGTCCTGCATCCATCGCTGCACTCATCGGGGATGGCGCAGCGAGGGGTGCGGGCGGGGTGCGGCGTCGGGGTGGCGGGTGCTGGCCTCGGTGCAGCTATGAGTGCGGATGTCGGCGGGTCGGGCGGCCGGGTGCTGCACCCATTGGTGCATCCGTCGGGGCCCAGACGGGGGACGGTGTGGGTGAGGGGCGGCGTGGGCCGCCCCTCACGGGTCAGTGGCCGGCACTCAGGTGCCAGTGGCCGGCGCTCACGGTCAGTGGCCGGCACTCACGGGTCAGTGGCCGGCGGTGGTGGTGGCCACTGCCGTCGGGTCGGGGGCGCCGTGGTGGTGGGGGCGGACCGAGGACATGACGAGCGCCGAGACCAGGCCGAGCGCCAGCACACCGACGGTGAGCAGGAGGGTCTGGCCGACGGCGGTGGACAGGCCGGCGTGGATGGCGTCGGCCGCGGCGGTCTGGACCTGGGCCCAGACGTCGTCGGGGACACCGTCCGGCTTCGGGAACGCCTCGGCACCGCCGCCCGCGAGCGCGGACGGGTCGATGTGCGAGAAGGCCTCGAGGAACGGGGTCCGCGCCGCCTCGGGCAGCGACTGCGCGGCGGTGGCTGCCTCTGCCGGGATCTCGATGCCGAGACGCGACGTGAACAGCGCAACCACGGCCGCCGAGCCGATGACCCCACCGATCTGCCGGTTGGTGTTGAACGCACCCGCCCCGGCGCCGGCGTTGCGGTGGTCCAGACCGGACGTCGCGAGGTTTGCCAGCGGCGAGAACAGGCAGCCGGTGCCGATGCCGAAGAAGCACATCGTGAGGACGAGCTTCCAGACGGCCACGTCCGGTGCCACCAGCTCGGCCAGCGCCCACACGACGAGGACGAGGATGCCGAAGCCCGTCGCGACGATCCACTTGCCGGGCACCTTGTCGGACAGGCGGCCCGCGAACGGCGCGACGATGCCGGACAGGAGCGAGCCGCCCAGCCCGACGAGCGCGGACTGCAGCGGGGTCATGCCGAGAGCGACCTGCAGGAAGATCGTGAACGGGAAGAAGATGCCGGTCATCGCGAACGTCACGGACCAGCCGGCGACGTTGGAGAGCGTGAAGTTGCGGTAGTGGAACAGCCGCAGCGGCATGAGCGCGTCGTCACCCAGGTGGCGCTGCCAGAAGCCGAACGCGACGAGCAGCGCGACGCCGGCGGCCATCACGCCCCACACGGTGATCGGGCCGCGGATGGTCCCCCAGTCGTAGGTCGACCCCTCCTGCAGACCGAACACGAACAGGAACATGCCGACGACGGAGAGCCCGACGCCCACGAGGTCGAACGTGCGGTCCGAGGTGGGCAGCCGGGGCAGGTTCCGCAGCGCGAACACGAGCGCGACGATGCCGACCGGGATGTTGACGAAGAAGATCCACTCCCAGCCGATCGGCACGAGCAGGCCGCCGAGCACCGGGCCCGTGATCGTCGCGACACCCGCGACGGCACCCCACACGCCCATCGCCGCGCCACGCTTCATCGGCGGGAACACGCGCGTGATCATCGACATGGTCTGCGGCGTCATGAGCGCACCGCCGACGCCCTGGACAGCACGGGCGATGATGAGGAGCTCGACGGTGCCGGCCAGGCCGCAGGCGAGCGAGGCCAGCGTGAACAGCACCAGGCCGGAGACGAACACGGGCCGTGGCCCGAACTTGTCACCGAGCCGGCCGGTGACCAGGAGGAGCACCGCGAACGTGAGCAGGTAGGCGCTGTTGACCCAGCCGACCGCGGTGACGTCGGCGTCGAGCTCCTCCATCAGCTTCGGGACCGCGACGTTCACGATCGTCGTGTCGAGCATGATCATGAAGAAGCCGAGGCACAGCGGCGGGAGGATGCTCCACGGGCTGCGGCCGTGCAGGTCGACGAGCGACTCCGGCTGGGGGTGGGACATGGTCGTTCCTTCGTGTTCGGGGCCGGCGCTGGAGACACCGGGACGGGCGGTCACGGCTGGTCGGCCGCGACGGGGTTCAGGACGGGTTCGGTGGCAGGACGAGGTCAGGACCGCACGGAGCGGTCGGGGATCCGGGGGCCGCAGGCGGCCTTGCGCGCCTCGACGTACGCGAGCGGGAACGGCTCGGTCCAGTCGAGCGGGTCGGCCTGGTCCTCCAGGTCGGTGACGAGGCCGTCGAGCCACGCGACCTCGGCCACGGCGAGCGCGAGCTCGTGCTCGACGTCCAGCATGTACCGGCGCGGCAGGCCGAGCGCGCGGGCCTCGTCGTACCGTGCCTGCAGCTGCGCGAGGGTGGCCGCCACGCGGTCCCGACGGCGGCGCAGCTCGAGCGCGACGACCTCCGCGGGCAGCTCGTTGGCCTCGGCGAGACCGACGGGGAACAGCGGGTAGGTGGGGTGGTCGTCACCGAGCAGGCTGCGCAGGCGGGTGCCGAACGCGGCACGCCCCTCGGGCGTGACCTGGTAGGTGGTGCGCTCCGGCCGACCGCCCTCACGGTCCACGCCGAGCGCCTCGACCAGGCCGTCACGTTCGAGCCGCTCGACGGCGTGGTAGACCGCACCGGGGTTGACCCGCACGAGGCGGGCGTCCCCGCGCTGCACGAGCGTCTGGTGCAGCTGGTAGGGGTGCATGGGCTGCTCGTGCAGCAGCGCGAGCAGCAGCACCGCGACCGCCGAGAGATCCCCCGTAGCCATGTCCGGATCCTCCCCCTACCTCTGACATCCGTCGCTCGATGTTCCGTTCGAGTTATTCCGGCTGGAATATACCCCCCGGAACCCGCATGGGGTCAACCTCGCGCATCGTGATCGTTTCGAGATGTGGAATCGCTCCCACAAACCCAGGAGGCGCTCCTACGATCGTCCGACCAGTCCGGAGACCCGGACCGTCGACGGCGACGAGGAGGGCCCGGGTGAGCTGGAACGCGCGGCTCCTGCTGCACCGCGCCCGCGCCCAGCAGACGCTGCTGGCGACGGTCCTCGCGGTCGCACTCGTCGCGACGACCCTGCTCGGCGCGTTCACGCTCCTCGTCGTGACGAGCCAGGAGCGGCTCCTCGGCGTCGCGCTCGATCGCACGGCGCCCGACGAACGCGAGATCGACGCGGTCCTGCGTCCGGTGAACACCGCCAACGGCCCCTCGCTCGTCGAGCACGGCGAGCAGTTCCTCGACGAGGTGCTCGACGGCATCCCGGCGACCCGCGAGCGCTGGCTCGCCTCCGCCATGTACGCGGCGCAGGACACCTCCGACCGGCAGGCGCCGTACGTCTACCTCGCGTCCCAGCCGGCCGTGCGCGACGACGCCACGCTGGTCGGCGGCGACTTCCCGACGACGGGCGTCGACGACGCGGGACGCATCCCCGTCGCCGTGCCGCAGGTCGCGGCGGACGCGTACGACTGGGCCGTGGGCGACGAGGTCGCCGTGCTCGACAGCTCGAACCGCACGCCACGCACGTTCGTCGTGACCGGGACCTTCCGGCTCGACGACCCCGGACCCGAGTGGGACCGCGACGTGCTGGAAGGCGCCCTGCACGAGCCCGACTACCCCGTGCTCGGCTCGGCCGGGATGCTGACGACGCAGGCCTGGGGCCCGTTCGTGGTCGCCGACGACACCGTGTTCACGGACGGCACGTCGAGCCTGGGCCTCGCCCACCTGCTCGCGCACCCCGACCTCGCCGACCAGGACGCGGCCGCGCTCGACGGCCTGCGCGCACGCGCGAACGACGGCAAGCAGCGGCTCGCGGCGCTGACGGCGGACGACTTCGCGACGACCTATGTCTCCACCGCGCTCCACCGGACGATCGACGGCGCGGTGCGCAGCCTGCGCATCACACAGGTGGTCATCACGGTCGTCGCGCTCCTGCTCGTCGTGCTCGCGGTCACGGTGCTGCTGCTCGCCGCCCGGCTGCTCGCGGAGCGACGCGCGGCCGAGCAGAGCCTGATGTCCTCGCGCGGCGCGTCCGGCCGCCAGCTCCTGCGGCTCGCCACGCTCGAGGCGTTCGCGGTCGCGCTGGTCGCGGCGACGCTCGCACCGTGGCTCGCCGTCGGCCTCTACCGGCTCGTGACCCGGTACGGCCCGCTGCGCGCCGGCGGCCTGCACGTCGATCCCGGGCTCCCGGTACCGCTGTGGGTCGTGTGCGCGCTCTCGGCGTTCGGGCTCGCGGCCGTGCTGCTCGCGCCGCTGCTGCGCCGACGCACGTCGGACGCCGAACAGGGGCTCGTACGGCAGGACCGGCGAGGGGCACTCGCGCGCACGGGGGCCGACCTCGCGCTCGTCGTGCTCGCGGGGATCGCGCTGTGGCAGCTCGCGTCCTACCGCACCCCCGTCGGGGACAGCGCCTCGGTCGACCCCGTGCTCGTGCTCGCGCCCGCGCTCGTGCTGCTCGCGGGCGCGGTGCTCGCGCTGCGGCTCCTGCCGGTCGTCACCGGCGTCGGAGAACGGCTCGCCACGCGCAGCCGTTCGCTCGTCGCGCCGCTGGCCGCGTGGGAGCTCGGACGGCGTCCCGCGCGCGCCACGGCGTCCGTGCTGCTGGTCACGCTCGCCGTGGGCGCCGGGACGTTCTCGCTGTCCTTCCTCACCACGTGGCGCGTCTCGCAGCACGACCAGGCCGACCTCGCGACGGGCGCCGACGCGCGCGTCGTGGCGACCGTGTCCCCGCTCGAGGCGGCGCAGCGGATCGCCGCGGTCCCCGGCATCGAGACCGTCACCCCGGTGACGTTCCAGGACGTCACGATCGGCGTGCCGAGCGGTGCGCGCGACGAGACCAGGGGCGGGACCACGGCGACGCTGCTGGCCGTCGCCGCGACCGACGTCCTGCGCGGCCGCGTCCCCGGAAGCTGGGAGGACCTCACGCGCAGCCTGCGACCGACCTCGCCCGCGGGCGGGGTGGCGCTGCCCGGTGCGCCCCGCGCGCTCGTGGTCGACCTGGGCTCCACGACGAGCGCGCCCGTGGCCGGCACCGTCACGACGTCCCTCGTCGTGCAGGACGAGTCAGGCGCCCGCACGACGATCGCGCTGCCGACCACGGACCTGGGCGCCACCAGCACCGACGTGGTCGTACCGCTGCCCGCGGCGGTGGCCGGTCTGCGGCTCGTCGCCGTCAGCGCGCGGGTCGTCCCGGACCCGACCGCCGACGCGCCCGTCGGCGACGTCACGGTCGCGGTCACGGTCGGGAACCCGCGCGTCGCCGCGGGTCCTGCGCCGGTCGACGAGCAGGTCCTCACGCTCGACGACCTCGACGACGTCCGGTCCGTCGCACTCGGCTCCGACGAGTGGCTCGCGGCCGGCGACGCGACGCGCAACGTCACGGACGACGCGATCCGTCTCTCGGGCGACGTCTCCGGCGGGATGTTCTACGGCCTCCCCCTGACGTTCGCCGCCGCGACGTTCGCCGCGCCCGGCGAGGACGACGAACCGCTCGTGAGCGCGCTCGTCACCCCGGACCTGCTCACGACGCTCAGCGCGGACATCGGCGACCGGCTCCGCGTCGTCGTCGACGGCAGCCCGCTCGACGTCGTCGTCACCGGCACGGTGCCGTACCTGCCCGGCGTGCCCACGGGCGCCGGGATGCTCACCGACGCGGACCTGCTCGGCCGACAGGCCATCACCTCGGGCGAGAGCCTGCCGCCGGTCGACGAGTGGTGGCTCGTCGTCCCCGACGATCGACAGGGCGAGGTCGCGAGCGCGCTCGAGGGCGTCGGCACGACGCTGACCCGGATGGATGCCCGCACCCAGGCCACCGACGGCCCGTTGCGGGTCGGTGTGCAGGCCGCGCTCTGGATCGTCGTCGCGGCGGCACTGGCCCTCGCGGTCGCGGGGCTCGGCATGGGCGCGACCGTCTCCGTGCGGATGCGCCGCCTCGAGCTCGCGCGGCTGCAGGCGCTCGGCGCGGCGCGGGCCGGGCTCGTGCGTTCGGTGCTGGTCGAGCACGCGATCGTCGCGGTCATCGGGCTGGCGGTCGGCATCGCGCTCGGCGCGCTGCTGGGCCGCGTCGTCGCGCCGCTCGTCACGCTCTCCCCCACCGGGTCCACGCCGGTGCCCGGGGTCGTCGTGCACGAGGGCTGGTCCGCGCAGGTCGCGCTCGTCGGCGCGCTCGTCGTCGGCGGCGCGCTCGTCGTCGGGATCACGACGAACCTGCTGCTCAAGCGCGCGTCGGGTGAGCTGCTGCGACTGGGGGACGAGCGATGACCGCGCCGCGCGAGACCGCCGCCCCGCCGCGCCCGGGCTCCTCGACCGGGGTCGCGACCCGGGCCGCGACCGCCGGGGCGCTGCTCGTCGCGCGCCGCCGCGCCCGTGCGGACGCCGGCCTGCTCGCGCTGGGCGCGACGGTCCTGGCCGTGAGCGTCGCGTTGTCGGTCGTCATCCCGCGCACCGTCGCCCGCACGGCCGACGACGCGGTGCAGCAGGGCGTCGCGGCGATCGGGACGTCGGCGGACCTCGTCGCGCGGATCGGGACGAACACCGCGCCGGGCTTCGAGTCGTCCGACGTCGGCTCGCGCAACCCGAACGACGCCGCCGAGCTGCGGCGCACCGTGAGCAAGGTGCACGACGCACTGCCCCCCGAGCTCGCGGCGGTCGTCGGGCCCGGCACGGCCACGGTCGCGACGAACGTCGTCAACGCGATCGCCGGGACCACGCCGATCGCGACGCGGCTCGTGTACGTCGGCGTGCCCGACGAGGGCCGGCAGGACGGGCTCGTCGAGTGGGTCGACGGACGCGCACCCGACGCGGCGGACCTCGAGCCCGACGACCCGGCGTCCGAGGGCGTCGCGCCGCGCCAGATCGAGGTCGGCATGCAGGCCGACGCCGCCGAGCTGCTCGGCGTCCAGGTCGGCGACGAGGTGCGCGGCCGCCTCACGACCCGCAACAGGGTGGACGTCGTGGTCACCGGCCTGTACACCGTGGCCGACGAGCACGACGTCGCCTGGGTCGGCCTCGAGGACCTCGTCGGACCGCAGCCCGCCGCGGACCCGACGCAGCAGGAAGGCCGTGCGGCGCTGCTGGTCACGCCGCGCTCCCTTCCCGACGTGAACCTCAACGCGACCGACTCGACGCTCCTGACACAGGTGCGCTACCCGACCGACCCCGACGCGATCGACACGTCGAACCGCGCCGCGGTGCGCGCGGCGATCACGCGCGTGCAGGCGGACCCGACGACGCTGCGCCAGTCCGACGGGCGCCACGTGACGGTGACGACGGCGCTCGGCACCGCGCTCGACGAGATCGGCGGGCGGCTCGCGGCGGCCCGCGCGCAGCAGTCGGTCGTCGTGCTCGGCATCGCGGGGGTCGCCGCGCTCGTCCTGGTGCTCGCCGCGCGGCTGCTCGTGACGCGGCGCGAGACGTACCTGCTCGCCGAACGCGCGCGGGGGGCCTCGCTCGCGTCGGTCGCGGTCCGCGCGCTCGTCGAGTCGGTCCCGCTGGCGCTGCTCGCAGGCGGGCTCGGGCTGCTGGCCGCGGGGCTCGTCCTGCCCGGACCGACCCTGTGGTCGGTCGCGGCGGGACTTGTCGCCGTCGCCGCGGCGGCGCCCGCCGTGGTCGCGGTGCTCGCGGTGCGCCGCGCCTGGTCGGGTCGGCGGCAGCCCGCCAACCGGTCGGACCGCGCGCGGGTCGCGAGCCGGCGTCGCGCCCGCCGCTGGGTCGCCGAGCTCGCGCTGATCGCGCTGGCTGTCGCGGCCGTCGTGTCCGTGCGGCGGCGCGGGCTGCTCACGACCGGCAGCGGCGGCGTCGACCCGCTGCTGGCGGCGGCGCCCCTGCTCGTCGCGGCGGCCGCGACGATCGTCGTCGTGCACGCCCTGCCGCCGCTGCTGCGCGCCGCCGCGAACGCCGCGGGCCGGACGCGCGGCGTGGTCCCGCTCGTCGCGACCGCTCGCGCGAGCACGGTCGCCGGGACGGTCGTACCGCTCATGGCGCTCACGACGGCCGTCGGCCTGCTCGTGTTCTCCGGCACCACGACCGTCACGGTCCAGGCCGGCCAGGCGACCGCGGCCCTCGAGCGGATCGGTGCGGACGTGCGCGTCGAGGGTGAGCTCACCGAGCAGGACGTCACCGCGCTGCGCGCCGCGGACGGCGTGACGTCGGTCGCCGCGCTCGCGGTGCTGGGCTCGCGCAGCCTCGGCAGCAGCACGGGCGTCACCGTGGACGTGGTCCTCGCGGACGCCGACGAGCTCGCGACGATCGGCGCCACGCACGACCACCCGATCCCCGGGCTGACCGACCTGGTGGCCACGGACGGGACCGTCCCCGCCCTGGTCAGCGCGTCGGTCGAACCGACGACGCGGCTCGTGCGGCCGACGTTGCGCGCCGCGGACGGGCGGCTCGAGCTGTCCGTCGTCGGCCTCCTCGGGGCCGAGCCGTACGTCACGACGACCGGCCCGGCGGCCACGGGGCGCCTGCTCGTCGACCGCGCGACGTTCGACGCGGCGCAGGGCACCTCGACGGCGCCCTCGACGATCCTCGTCGACGGTCCCGGCGCCTCCGCGGCCGTCGTGGCGCTGGCCCTGACCGAACGGCCGGACGTGACCGTGACGACGCGTGCCGACTGGCTGCGTGACTGGTCCTCCACCCCGCTCAACGACGGCCTGGTCACGCTGCTGCGGGCCACGGCCGCGATCCTCGCCGCGTACGCGGCGCTCGCACTCGTGCTGCTCGTCGTCGCGACGTCCGGCGACCGCGGCCGCACGCTGTCCGCGCTGCGCACGCTCGGGCTCGACGGCCGCACCGCGCGCGCCCTGACGTTCGCCGAGGTCGCTCCGCTCGCGGGCGCCGCGCTCGTCGCCGGGACGGTGATCGGTGTCGGGATCCCGTGGCTCCTGTCGGGTGCGCTCGGGCTCGACGTCGCGACCGGTGGCCTGCGTCCGCCGGCGACGAGCGTCGGCTGGTGGCCGCTGGTCGCGGCGGTCGCGGCGGTCGTCGTCGCGCTCGTCGTGGCGGTGCTCGTCGAGTCCGCGGTGCGCCGTCGGGACCGGCTGGGCGAGGTCCTGCGGGTGGGCGAACGATGAACGGTCGCGCGGTACGACGAGGCAGACGGCACGGTCCGACGAGGGAGGCGGCATGACGACGACGCTCGGCGCGCTCGAGGAGCGGGCCCGCACGCGCAACGGCGAGTTCGGTGAGGACGCGCTGATCGTGTGCGACTCGCTCGTGCGCATCTACCAGTCCGAGGGCATCGAGGTGCAGGCGCTGCAGGGCCTGGACCTGCTCGTCGAGCGCGGCGAGCTGGTCGCGATCGTCGGGGCCTCGGGGTCCGGCAAGTCGACGCTCCTGTCGGTGCTGTCCGGCCTCGACGCACCGACCGCAGGCCGCGTGCGCGTCGGGCCGTGGGACCTCATGGCGATGTCGCCGCGGCAGCGCGTCGACTACCGGCGCCGGATGGTCGGCTTCGTCTGGCAGCAGACCGCGCGCAACCTCGTGCCGTACCTGACGTCGGCGGAGAACGTGACGCTGCCGCTCGCGCTCGCGGGCGTCGGGCGCGCCGAGCGGACCCGGCGCGCCAAGGACCTGCTCGACGTGCTCGGCGTCGGCTACTGCGCCGACCGTCGGCCCGGCGCGATGTCCGGTGGTGAGCAGCAGCGCGTGGCGATCGCGGTCGGGCTCGCCAACGAGCCGCAGGTGCTGTTCGCCGACGAGCCGACGGGTGAGCTCGACACCGCGACCTCGCACGACGTGCTCGAAGGCCTGCGCACCGCCAACCGCGAGCTCGGCACCACGGTCGTGGTCGTCACGCACGACTCGGGCGTCTCCGAGCACGTGCAGCGCACCGTCGCGATCCGCGACGGCCGCACGTCCTCGGAGGTCGTGCGGCGCACGCACACCCGCGAGGACGGTTCC
This sequence comes from Cellulomonas composti, assembly GCF_007990245.1. Taxonomy (GTDB): domain Bacteria; phylum Actinomycetota; class Actinomycetes; order Actinomycetales; family Cellulomonadaceae; genus Cellulomonas; species Cellulomonas composti. The sequence goes on from NZ_BJWG01000006.1 coordinate 42,334, forward strand.
GAGCACGTCGTCGCCGAGGAGTTCGCGGTGCTCGACCGCGCGGGGCGGGTCCAGCTGCCGCGCGAGTACCGCGACGCGCTCGCGCTCGTCGGACGCGTGCGGCTCGCGCTCGAGGAGTCGCACGTGTCCGTGTGGCCGTCCGGCCGTCCGGAGCCCGCCCCGGACCCCGGACCTGACACGAAGCACGGTCGACACCGGGAGCAGCCATGAGCACCACCGTCGGAACCCGCGCGGCCGTCCTCGTCGAGGGCGTCACCCGCACCTACGGCTCGGGCGCGACCGCGGTGCACGCCGTGCGCGACGTCTCGTTCTCGATCGCGCCGGGCGAGCTCGTCGCGCTCGTCGGACGCTCCGGGTCCGGCAAGACGACCCTGCTGAACTGCATCGGCGGGCTCGACCGGCCCGACACGGGACGCGTGCTGGTCGACGGCCGCGAGGTCTCCTCGCTCGACGAGGCCGGTCTGGTCGAGCTGCGGCGCGACGTCGTCTCGTTCGTCTTCCAGACGTTCGGCCTGGTACCGGTGCTCTCGGCGGCGGAGAACGTCGGCGTCCCGCTGCGGCTGCGACGCGTACCCGCCGCGGACCGCGAGGCGCGGGTGCAGCTCCTGCTCGACCTCGTCGGGCTCGGCGACCACACGCAGCAGCGCCCGGGCGAGATGTCCGGCGGGCAGCAGCAGCGGGTCGCGATCGCACGCGCGCTCGCGAACTCGCCGCGTCTGCTCGTCGCCGACGAGCCGACCGGTCAGCTCGACACCGAGACCGGTACGGCCGTCATGGCGCTGCTGCGCGCGGTCGTGGAGGCCGAGGGCATGACCGCGATCGTCTCGACGCACGACCCGCTGATGGTCGCGCTGGCCGACCGCGTGCTGCACCTCGCCGACGGACGCCTCGTCGAGGCGTGAGCCGGCTCAGGTCCACTGCTTGAGCGGCAGGCCTTCCTTGTCCTTGAAGGAGCCCACGGCCAGCATGATCAGGTCGATCAGCGTCCAGACGCCGAGGCCGCCGAGCGTGAAGATCATGGCGATCGCGGTGCCGATCTTGCCCACGTAGAAGCGGTGCGCGCCGAGCGTGCCGAGGAAGAAGCACAGCAGGAAGGCCGGCAGGATCGTCCGGGAGCTCACGTCGTTGCCGTGCCACGGCTGCGCCTGCGGGACCGACTGCGGGACCGGGTCGGGATACGTCATCGTCATCCTCCAGAGGTGGGCGCCCGGACCGGACGGCCCGACGACACGCGCCGACAGTAGTGGTGCGAGGCGGCGCGTGTCGTCGGTCCGAGCGGGTGAGTCTCAGGCCTCGATACCCTCGAGCAGCTCGGTGACCAGCGCGGCGACCGGCGAGCGCTCCGAACGGGTGAGCGTCACGTGCGCGAACAGCGGGTGGCCCTTGAGCGCCTCGATCACCGCCGCGACGCCGTCGTGCCTGCCGACCCGCAGGTTGTCGCGCTGCGCGACGTCGTGCGTGAGCACCACGCGCGACGACTGGCCGATCCGGGACAGGACCGTGAGCAGGACGTTGCGCTCGAGCGACTGCGCCTCGTCGACGATCACGAACGCGTCGTGCAGCGACCGGCCGCGGATGTGCGTGAGCGGCAGGACCTCGAGCAGGTCGCGGTCCATGATCTCCTCGACGACCTCGCGGCTGACGAGCGCGCCGAGCGTGTCGAACACCGCCTGCGCCCAGGGGTTCATCTTCTCGGCCTCGGAACCCGGCAGGTAGCCGAGCTCCTGCCCGCCGACGGCGTACAGCGGCCGGAACACCATGACCTTGCGGTGCTGACGACGCTCGAGCACCGCCTCGAGCCCCGCGCACAGCGCGAGCGCGGACTTGCCGGTCCCGGCCCGCCCGCCCAGCGACACGATCCCGATCTCCTCGTCGAGGAGCAGGTCGATCGCGATGCGCTGCTCGGCGCTGCGGCCGTGCAGGCCGAACACGTCCTGGTCGCCGCGCACCAGCCGGACGTGCTTGTCGGCCGTGACCCGGCCGAGCGCCGAGCCGCGCGGGCTGTGCAGCACCAGGCCCGTGTGGCACGGCAGGTCGCTCGGGTTGCGGCTGGGACCGCCCGCGAGGTCCGACGACGACGGCATGACGTCGGCGAGCGGGACCGACTCGTGCTCCCAGAGCTGGCCCATCTGGTTCTCGGCGAGGTCGAGCGCGTCCATCCCGGTCCAGCCGGACTCGACCGCGAGCTCGTGGCGGTACTCCTCGGCGCGCAGCCCGACCGCCGACGCCTTGACCCGCATCGGCAGGTCCTTGCTCACGACCGTGACGTCCTGGCCCTCGGCCGACAGGTTCGCCGCGACGGCCAGGATGCGCGTGTCGTTGTCGCCGAGCCGGAAGCCCGCGGGCAGCACGTCCGGTTCGGTGTGGTTGAGCTCGACGCGCAGCGTGCCGCCGATCTCGTTGAGCGGGATCGGCGCGTCGAGCCGGCCGTGCTGGATGCGCAGGTCGTCGAGCATCCGCAGCGCGGACCGGGCGAAGTAGCCCAGCTCGGCGTGGTGGCGCTTGGCCTCCAGCTCGGTGACGACGACCACCGGGAGCACGACGTCGTGCTCGGCGAACCGGTAGATCGCGCGGGGGTCGGAGAGCAGGACCGACGTGTCGAGCACGTGCGTGCGGCGGCCGTCCTCAGGTTCGAGCGGGCCCGTTCCCGACGACCCCGACGACATCCCCGACGACGGTGCGGTGCCCTGCTGCTGAGCGCTCCTGACCACGGCGTGCTCCCTCCGGCGCTGGTGTCGCGCCGCTAGAGGCGCCTCGCGCCGGCGCCCCGCGCGAGCGGGACCACGTGCCGGCGATCGGCGACGGGTCGAGGTCGGCCGGGCCCTGACGAGCAGGGCCGGGACCGGCCCTCCTCCCGGAGCGGATGCTCCATGGGCTGGCCTCCCGGGGACGGCGGGGTGCCGTCCTCACCCGGACGCTAACCCCGCGCCAGGGTGTGACGTGCGCAACACGGTCGGCGTGCCGCACGACTAAACGCAAAGTTCACCTGAGCGCCCCGATCTCGTCGTCGGGGGGTCGCTCAGCGGCCGAGGCGACGCTCGCGCGCGGCGTACGCACGCACGGCGCGCAGGAAGTCGACCCGGCGGAAGTCCGGCCAGTACGCCTCGCAGAAGTAGAACTCCGAGTGCGCCGACTGCCACAGCAGGAACCCGCCGAGCCGCTGCTCGCCCGACGTGCGGATGACCAGGTCCGGGTCGGGCTGGCCCTTGGTGTACAGGTGCGCGGCGATGTGCTCGACGTCGAACGACTCCGCCAGCTCGTCGAGGCTGATGCCCTTCTCGGCGCCGTGACGCAGGTAGGAGCGCACGGCGTCGGCGATCTCGCGCCGCCCGCCATAGCCGACCGCGACGTTGACGTGCAGCCCGGCGACGTCGCGCGTGGCCTCCTGCGCGTCGCGCAGCGCCTGCGCGGTGCGCTCCGGCAGGAGCTCGAGCGAGCCCATCGCCTGCAGCCGCCAGCGCCGGGTCGCCGCGAGCGCGCGCACGGCGTCCTCGATGATGCCGAGCAGGTCCGCCAGCTCCGCGGGCGGCCGGTTGAGGTTGTCGGTCGAGAGCATCCAGAGGGTGACGACCTCGACGCCGACGTCCTCGCTCCACCCGAGCAGCTCGGCGATCTTGTCGGCCCCCGCCTGGTGGCCGGTCGCCGCGGACTTGCCCGACGAGCGCGCCCACCGCCGGTTGCCGTCGAGGATGACCCCCACGTGCCGCGGGACCCGATCGGGGGGCAGCGAGGCGGCCAGGCGCCGCTCGTACAACCCGTACAGCGGGTGGGGCAGGCGCACGCGCGCTCCTTCGGGACACGGACGAGGGCGGCTCCACCGTACCGTCGCGCGACGCGTGCGAGGCGCGCGGGACACGGCTTGCCGCCGCGACCGGCGGCGTTCGACATCCAACCTACGCTCGCGTAACCTACGCTTTCGTAGGTTGCCGCGTCCGACGAGAGCGAGTCCCCCGCATGAGTGCCGCGTCGAGCGCACCAGGCGCCATCGAGAAGGCCGCCGACGCGGTCAAGCCGCACCTGCGCGGGTGGATCCACGCCGGGGTCGCGCCGTTCGTGCTGGTCGCGTCGATCGTGCTCGTCGTGCTGTCCCCGACGCCGGCCGCGAAGTGGTCGACCGCGATCTTCGGCGTCACCGCGGTCATGCTGTTCGGCACGAGCGCGGTCTACCACCGCGGGCACTGGTCGCCGCGCGTCGCGGCCGTCCTGCGCCGGCTCGACCACACCAACATCTTCCTCATCATCGCGGGCACCTACACGCCGCTCGCGGTGCTGCTGCTGCCCACCGAGACGGCCCGCAACCTCCTGATCGTGGTGTGGTCCGGCGCCATCGTCGGACTGCTCGCGCGCATCTTCTGGCTCGGGGCGCCGCGCTGGGTCTACGTGCCGATCTACGTCGCGCTCGGCTGGGTCGCGCTCGCGTTCCTGCCGCAGTTCTGGCGCTCGGGCGGGCCGGCGATCGTCTGGCTCGTCGCCGCCGGCGGGCTCGCGTACACGCTCGGCGCGGTGGTCTACGGCACCAAGTGGCCGAACCCGAGCCCCCGCTGGTTCGGCTTCCACGAGATCTTCCACGTGCTCACCGTCGTCGGCTACACGTGCCACTACATCGCCGTCTCGATCGCGAGCTACTCGCTGCGCTAGGGACTCCGCCCCTCAGGACCGGGGGGCGACCGTGTAGCGGCGGTTGACGAGGGACGGGTTCGCCGCGCGGACCGCGTCCAGGTCGTCCGGGTCGAGGTCGACCGTGCGGATCGCGGGTCGTTCGTCCATCTCGAGCCCGACGACACCGTCCGGCCCGACGACGAGCGAACGACCGATCACACCCTTGCCCGCCATGCCGACGCCGAGCACGACCGCCGTGTTCTCGATCGCGCGGGCCACGGCGAGCGCGCGCCAGTGCATCGCCTTGAGCTCGCCGTCGGCCCAGGCCGCCGGTACGACGATCACCTGCGCCTCCGCGTCGACGAGGCGGCGTGCGGACTCGGGGAACCGCAGGTCGTAGCAGGTGATCACGCCGAACCGCACACCGGCGACGGTCAGCACGAGCGGCGGGGCGTCGGGCGGCCCGGCCTGCAGGCGGTCGGACTCGCGGGTACCGAACGCGTCGTACAGGTGCACCTTGCGGTACGTCCCGACGAGCGTGCCCGTGCCGTCCACGGCGACGACGGCGTTCACCGCGCGGTCATCCGCCGCGCCCGGCTCGGCGTCCGCCGGGATCGTCGTACCGGCCAGCACCGCGACGCCCGTGCGCGCCGCGCGCTCGCGCAGCAGCCCGACGAACGGCCCGCCCAACGGCTCGGCGTGCTCGCGGCCGACACCGCGCGGGTCGAAGCCCGAGGCGTACTCCGGCAGCACCAGCAGGTCGGCGCGGACCCGGTGCGCGGCCTCGAACGCGTCGGCCACGGCGGTCCGGTTGGCGCCGTGGTCGTCGGACGCCGCGACCTGCGCGATCGTCACACGGACCGCGGGTCGCGTGGGCGGCGCGGGCCGGTCGTTCAACGGTCCCCCGTCGGCGCGGGGCCTGCGTCAGGGCCCTCGTCGGGCTCGGTCGGCTCGTCCTGCACCACGGCGTCCGACGCGACCAGCGCGGCCGCCGCGGCGTCGTCGGCCTCCTGCTGGCGCGCGCGCCGGTCGACGCGACGCAGCTGGCGGGTCAGCGACAGGAACAGGAACACGGCGGCGATCGCGAGCGCGAACGTGAAGACGAAGCCGAGGAAGCCGGGCGAGCCACCGCCGGCGGGCACGCTCGTCGTGCCCGGCGAGGGCGTGACCGCGAGCAGCAGGCCGATCACCGCACACCCGCGAACAGGTCGTCCTCGGGCAGGGTCGTCGGGACGCGCGACTCCGCGAGCTCGAACTCCTCGGTGGGCCACTGCGCCGCCTCGACGCTGCGCGGGATCGCGAAGAAGAACCCGTCGGGGTCGATCTGCGTCGCGTGCGCGCGCAGCGCGTCGTCGCGCGCGGGGAAGTACTGCTCGCAGCGGATGGTCGTCGTGACCTGCCGCTCGGGGATCTCGCGCGCGACGCGCGACTCGATCCAGTCGCCGAACGGCGACTCCCGGCCCGCCTCGACGAGCGCCTCGTGCAGCGCCCGCAGGCGCGCGAGCGAGAAGCCGTGGTTGTAGTAGAGCTTGAGCGGCGTCCAGGGCTCGCCCAGACCCGGGTAGCGCTGCGGGTCGCCGGCTGCCGCGAACGCCTCGACCGAGACCCGGTGGCACATCACGTGGTCGGGGTGCGGGTAGCCGCCGCTCGGGTCGTACGTCGTGATCACGTGCGGGCGGAACGCGCGCACGGCCTCGACGAGCGGCGCGGTCGCCTCCTCGAGCGGGACGAGCGCGAAGCAGCCGTCGGGCAGCGGCGGCAGCGGGTCGCCCTCCGGCAGACCCGAGTCGACGAACCCGAGCCACTGCTGCCGGACGCCGAGCGCGGCGGCCGCGGCGGCCATCTCGGCGCGCCGGATCTCGCCCATGTGCTCCGGGTCGAGCGGACCGTACTGCGGGTTGAGCACGTCGCCGCGCTCTCCACCCGTGCACGTCACGACGAGCACCTCGACGCCCTCGGCCACGTAGCGGGCGGTGGTCGCGGCACCCTTGCTCGACTCGTCGTCGGGGTGCGCGTGCACCGCCATGAGGCGCAACGGCTCGTCGGTCGCGTGGTTCTGCTGCTCGGGCACGCGACAATGATCGCCTAACCGAGCCTCGCCGACGAAACGACCAGGAGCCTGCCGTGACCACCGCCACCCCGCCCGCGGCCACCCCGCCGGCCGGACGCTACGGGCCCGAGCGCTCCCGCCGGTCGCCCGCGCTGATCGCGGCGATCGCGGTGGCGGTCGTCGTCGGACTCGTCGTGGTGACGTGGCTCGCGATCGGCGCGGCGCGCGACCCGGTGCAGTGGAAGGACGTCGGGTTCGTCGTGCACGACGCGGGTTCGGTCGAGGTGACGTTCGAGGTCACCAAGGCGAGCGACGCGACCGCGACGTGCCGCGTGCAGGCGCTCTCGCAGTCCTACGCCGAGGTCGGCGTGGTGGACGTCGAGGTCGGTCCCGGCGCACGCTCGCAGCGCGTCACGACCACGGTCCCGACCGCCGAGCTGGCGGTCACCGGAACCGTCGAGTCCTGCACCGTCTGACCGCTCGGCGACCGCTCGCGGCCACCCGAACGGGGCCGACGGGCGTGCTGTTGCTATCCTGGGCGTTTCGCACGCCGCCCCGGCCGTCGCCTGACGCCCGGACCCGACGGTCGACGCGACCGGAACGGAACGGCGACACCCCCGTCCTGACATCCTCCGTGGCATGCCGCCACGACCTGGTGCGGGACCACCTGAGCATGGAAGGAGCGATCGTGACCGACACGACTGCGGGCACCTGGCTGACGCAGGAGGCCTACGACCGCCTCAGCGCGGAACTCGAGGACCTCAAGGGCTCCCGACGCGACGAGATCACGCGCCGCATCGCCGCCGCGCGTGACGAGGGCGACCTCAAGGAGAACGGCGGCTACCACGCCGCCCGCGAGGAGCAGGCCAAGAACGAGGCCCGCGTCCGCGAGCTCGAGGCCAAGCTGCGCAACGTGCAGATCGGCACCCCGGCCGACGACGGCGTGGTCGAGCCCGGCATGCTCGTGACCGCGCTCATCGCGGGCGACGAGGAGCAGTTCCTGTTCGGCTCGCGCGAGATGGCCGGCACCACCGACCTGTCGGTGTTCTCCCCCACGTCTCCGCTGGGTGCCGCGATCAACGGCCGCTCGGTCGGCGACACGACGAGCTACACCGCTCCCAACGGGCGCGAGATCGAGGCCAAGATCCTCGCCGCGACCCCCTACGCGGGCTGAGACCGGCGAACGCCCGGACCGGCTGCGGTCCGGGCGTCCGGCGTGCCCGTCGACGGGCGGGAAGCGCAGGCGGTGAGCCGGCAGCTCAGTCGGTGAGCCGGTAACCGGCGACCCGCAGCGCGTGCTGGACCGCCGCGCAGTGGTCGGGGCCCTTCGTCTCGACCTGCACCTCGATCGCGACCTCGTCGACCGCGAGCTCGCCCTGCGTGCGCACGTGCGAGACGTGCATGACGTTGGCGCCGGTCGCGGCGAGGTCGCGCAGCAGCCCCGCGAGCGCACCGGGACTGTCCGCGATGCGCAGGTGCAGCCACAGGAAGCGGCCCGCCGACGCGAGGCCGTGCCGCACGACGCGCAGCAGCACCTGCGGGTCGATGTTGCCGCCGGACAGGATCGCGACCACGGGCCCCTCGAAGTCGCCCGGGGCCGCCATGAGTGCCGCCACGGCGGCCGCGCCGGACGGCTCGACGAGCAGCTTGGCGCGCTCGGCGACCAGCAGCAGGGCGCGCGAGAGGTCCTCCTCGGAGACCGTGCGGACCTCGGCGTGGGCGTGCGCGAGCACCTCGAACGGCACCTCGCCGGGCAGCCCGATCGCGATGCCGTCGGCCATCGTGCGCAGCTCGGGTGCCTTGACCGGGTGGCCCGCCGCGAGAGAGGCCGGGTAGGCCGCGGCCTTCGCGGCCTGCACCCCGACGACCCGCACCTGCGGGCGCAGCTCCGCGAGCGTCGCGACGATGCCGGCCGCCAGCCCGCCGCCGCCGACGGGGACGATCACGGTCGCCACGTCGGGCACCTGCTCGACGATCTCGAGCGCGATCGTGCCCTGTCCCGCGACGACGTCCGGGTGGTCGAACGGGTGGATCAGCGCGGCGCCCGTGCGCTGCGCGTACGCGCGGGCGTGCACGAGCGCCTCGTCGACGCTGCTCCCGACGAGCTCGACGTGTGCGCCGTACTCACGCGTCGCCGCGATCTTGGGCAGCGCGGCGTCCACCGGCATGAACACGACGGCCTCGATGCCCAGCAGTCGCGCGGCGAGCGCGACCCCCTGCGCATGGTTGCCCGCACTGGCCGCCACGACCCCGTGCGCGCGTTCGTCGTCGGACAGGCGTGCCATGCGCACGTACGCACCGCGGATCTTGAACGAGCCCGCGCGCTGCAGGTTCTCGCACTTGAGCAGCACCGGGACGCCGGCGATCTCGGACAGCGCCCGGCTCGACTCGACGGGTGTGCGCGACGCCACGCCCGCGAGCAGGTCCGCGGCCGCCAGCACGTCGGCCAGGGTCGTCGTCACCGCTGCCCCGATGTCTCGTCGCCGGCGTCGGACAGGTCGACCGCCGCACCCTCGTCGGCCCCCGTGGCAGGCTCCTCGCCCAGGTCGCGGTCGTCGAAACCGGCTGCGCCCTCGGAGTCGAGCTCCGCCATCCGCGCGATCTCACGGTCCAGGATCGGATGCCCTCGCTCGCGCACGGTCACGTGGTCGTCCCGGCCGAGCTGCGGGAACTTGTCGTGCCCGTGCAGGTACAGGACCACGGTGTTGGCCACCGCCACCACCGGCACCGCGAACAGCGCACCGAGGATGCCGGCCATGAACGAGCCCGCCGCGACCGCGAGCAGCACCGCGACCGGGTGCAGCGAGACGGCGTGGCCCATGAGGAACGGCTGCAGCACGTGGCCCTCGATCTGCTGCACCAGCAGCACCACCGCGAGCATCAGCAGCGCGACGAACGGCCCCTGCGCCACGAGCGCGACGAGCACCGCGATGGCGCCGGTCAGCACCGCACCGACCACCGGGATGAACGACCCGACGAAGACGAGGATCGCGAGCGGGAACGCGAGCGGCACCTGCAGGATCGCGGCGCCGATGCCGATGCCCGTCGCATCGACCGCCGCGACCAGGATCTGGGTGCGCGTGTACGCGCCGAGCGTGACGAGCCCGCGCCGACCCGCCTGGTGGATGTGCTCGCGGCTGCCGCGCGGCGCAAGCCCGACGAGCCAGGACCAGATGCCGCGGCCGTCGAGCAGGAAGAAGAACGTGCAGAACAGCGCGATGACGGCACCCGCGAGCACGTGGCCCAGCGTGACGGTGGCCGCGACCGCGCCCGAGACGATCGACTCGCGGTTCTCGGTCGCGGCCGTGCGGGCCTGCTCGATCCATGCCTCCATGTCGACGGTCGACACATGGAACGGACCGTCCGCGAGCCAGACGAGCACCTTGTCGATGCCCTCCTGCGCCTGGTCCCACAGGTCCGCGATGCCGACGACGACGGAGTGCCCGGCGACCGCCAGCAGGCCGACGACGAACAGCACGAGCCCGACCACGGCCACCGCCGACGCCGCCGCCCGCGGCAGCCGCAGTCGGTGCTGCAGGAACCCGACCAGCGGGTGCAGCAGGACCGTGACCAGCAGCGCGACCGCGATCGGCACGACGACGAGCTTGAGGTAGATCACTCCCGACACGAGCACGAGCCCACCGATCGCGATCAGGATCAGCCGCCACGACCACTCGGCCGCGCGCTGGACCGACATCGGCACCGCGTCGGCGGCCCGGCCCGGCGGCACGGCGGCCACCTCGACGTCGTCGTGCCCCAGGGGAGTCGTCATCGCCCCAGGCTACGGTCCCGACGCTCGTCGGACGGGGAACATGCTCGCGCCGTCGCCGGTTGTGCTGACCGGTGGACCCGGCGCCGTGAGGGCGGCCCCGCAGGTCCCCAGGAGGAGTGGTCATGGGCTGGCTGTTCGGATCTGCGCTGCGCTCGACGATGGTCGAGCCCGAGCGCGCACTGGCCGGTCGCGACGGGTACGCGTTCGAGGTCCCCGCGACGCACACCGTGCTCGGCACGCCGCTGCAGGGCCCGTGGCCCGCCGGGACCGCCACGCTCTCGCTCGGGCTCGGTTGCTTCTGGGGGGCCGAGCGCGAGCTGTGGCAGATCCCCGGCGTCGTCACGACGGCCGTCGGCTACCAGGGCGGGCACACACCGTTCCCGACGTACGAGGAGGTCTGCACCGGCATGACCGGGCACACCGAGGCGGTTCTCGTCGCGTACGACCCCGCGGTCCTCACGCACGACGAGCTGCTGCGCCGGTTCTGGGAGGCGCACGACCCGACCCAGGGCTTCCGGCAGGGCAACGACGTCGGCACGCAGTACCGCTCGGCGATCTACCCGACGACGCCCGAGCAGGCCGAGGCCGTCGAGCGCACCCGCGCCACGTTCGCCCCGCGCCTGGCCGCCGCCGGCTACGGCGCGATCACCACCGAGGTCCGCCCGGCCGCCGAGGCGGGGCCCTTCTACTACGCCGAGCCGTACCACCAGCAGTACCTCGACAAGAACCCGCACGGCTACTGCCCGGTCCACTCGACAGGCGTCGCCTGCCCTCTCCCCTCCTGACGCCGGCGCGATCTTTCGAGGAATCGGCCACGATTCGTGGCCACATCCTCGAACGATCGCGGCTGCGGGGGTGGGGGTGGTGCTCAGGGGTGCAGGCGGCCCGTCTCGTGGGCCCACATGGCGATCTCCACGCGGTTGCGGGCGGCGAGCTTCGTCATCAGGGCCGTCAGGTGGGTCTTCACCGTGCCCAGGCTGATGTGCAGCTCGTCGGCGATCTCCGCGTTCGTCAGGCCGCGCGCGACGGTGAGCAGCACCTGCTCCTCGCGGCCCGTGAGGGGCTCGATCGGCTGGGCGGGCGCGCTCGTCGGGCGCCCGGCGAACGCGGCCAGCAGGCGGACGGTGACCTGGGGCGCGATGAGCGCCTCACCGTCCGCGGCGGCACGCACCGCCTGCGCGAGCAGGGCGGGGCCTGCGTCCTTGAGCAGGAAGCCTCGCGCACCCGCGCGCAGCGCGCCGTGCACGTACTCGTCGAGGTCGAAGGTCGTGATGACGACGACGGCGATCGGGTCGGCGACGCCGGGGCCCGCCAGGAGTCGGGTCGCCTCGAGGCCGTCCAGCACCGGCATCCGGATGTCGAGCAGGCACACGTCGGGACGCAGCGAGCGGGCCAGCTCGACCGCCTGCGCGCCGTCGGCGGCCTCGGCGACGACCTCGATCCCGGGCTGCGCGTCGAGGATCATCCGCAGCCCGGTGCGGACCAGCTCCTGGTCGTCGGCGACCAGCACCCGGATGCTCACGACAAGGTCCGCGGGAGCACGACGTCGACGCGCCACCCCCGGTCGGCACCGGGGCCCGCCGTCATGGTGCCGCCGAGCAGCGCCGCCCGCTCGGTCATCCCGAGCAGCCCGTACCCGGCGCCCACGCGACCCGGCGTGACGGGGTCGCCGTCGTCGCTCACCGACGCATGCACCTCGCGCTCGTCGGCCGCGACGCGCACGCGCACCTGGCGCACATGGCGGCCGTGGCGGGCCGCGTTCGTGAGCGACTCCTGCACGCAGCGGTAGACCGCCGCGTCGAGCGCGGCGCCCAGGTCGTCGAGCTCGCCCGTGCGCTCGATGCTGACCGCGAGCGGGACGCCCGCCGCGAGCCGTTCGAGGTCCCCCACACCGCCCTGCGGCACGAGGTCCGCGTCTCCCTGCCGCAACGCCCCGACGAGCGAGCGCATCTCGGTCAGGGTGCGCGAACCCTCCGCCTCGATCACCGCGAGCGCGTCGCGCGCCGCCGCGGGGTCGACGTCCGCGAGGACCTGCCCGGCCTGCGCACGGATCACCATCGCCGAGACGTGGTGCGCGACCGTGTCGTGCAGCTCACGTGCGAGCTGCTCACGCTCGCGAAGCCGCACCTGGTCCAGCTCACGCGAGCGTGAGACGCGGGTCTGGCGCACGGCGAGCCCGAGCAGACCCGCGAACACGACGATGCCGAACCCGGCGATCGCGTCGGGCAACGGACCCGGGTCGCGCACGACCCCGAAGGCTGCGGCGAGCATCACGACCGCCGAGCCGAGCACGATCTCGCGGCCCGACCCCCAGCGCACCAGCGCGTACACGAGGATCAGCACGTAGCCCATCGAGGCGAGCCCGACCGAGGTGTCCACCCCCGAGACGTACGCGACGAGGTCGACCAGCACGACGACGCCGAAGGCGACCAGCACCGCGAGCAGCGGGCGGGTGCGCCGCCACAGCAGCGTCGACGTGAGCGCGACGGCCTCGACCAGCACCACCGGGCGCCACGGCAGCTCGGGCCGCAGGAACGTCTCGAGGATCGCGAGCCCGACGAACAGCGCGACCAGCGCCCAGTCGCGCCACACCCGCACGGGTGCGCCGACCGGACGTGGGACGGCCCACAGTCGGCGTGCGGCGGAGGCGATCACGAGGTCAGCGTAGAGAACCCGGCGCGGCCGCGGATCGGCCGGAAGGACGAGCCCGCACCCGGCCGGGCGGCCGAGCCGACTGCGGCCCGACGGCCGATGTGACCAGGGGCGACGTCTCGCGACGATCGAGAGCCGGCACCCGCCGGTGACCGGCCCGTCCGGGCCCGACCCTGGAGGATCCGCATGCTGTCGCACGCCTTGTACCGGCTGGGGCTCACGAGCGCCCGGCGTCCCTGGCTCGTCATCGGCACCTGGGTGCTGCTCGCCGTGCTCGTCGTGGGCGCGTCCCAGGCCGTGGGCGAGAAGCTGCGCGACTCGTTCCGCGTGCCCGGGCTCGACTCCGAGCGGGCCAACGAGCTGCTCGCCCAGGCCGGCTCCGGTCAGGCCGGGCTCACCGCGCAGATCGTCGTGACACCGACCGACTCCGACGCGACGCTCGCGTCGCCCGAGGCACGCGACGCGCTCGCCGCGCTCGAGGCGGACGTCGCCGCGCTGCCGCAGGTGCTCGGTGTCAGCGACCCGGCGGGTGCGCTCGTCGCCGGGTCGGCGACGCCCGCCGACGGCGTCTCCGCCGACGGTCGCATCGCGCTGGTCCGCGTGCAGTACCCGACGAGCGAGGCGCTGACCGCCGCCGACCTCACCCGGCTCAAGGACGTGCTCGCGCAGGTCGACGGGCACGGACCGCTGCGCGTCGAGGCCGGCGGCGACCTGTACTTCGCGTTCGAGAGCCCACCCGCGGGCGCGGGTGAGCTCATCGGCCTGATCGCGGCGCTGGTCATCCTGCTCGTCGCGTTCCGCTCGCTCGTGGCGGCCGCACTGCCGATCGGGGTCGCGCTCGTCGGCCTGGCGGTCGGGGTCGGCGCGATGCCGCTGATCGCGCACGCCATCGAGATCCCGTCCTACGCGCCGACGCTCGGGGCGATGGTCGGCCTCGGCGTCGGGATCGACTACGCGCTGTTCGTCGTCTCCCGGCACCGCGGCAACCTGCGACGCGCCCTGCCCGTGCCGGAGGCGGTCGCGCGCTCGCTCGCCGCCGCGGGTCAGCCGGTGGTGTTCGCGGGCGGCGTCGTCGTGGTCTCGATCCTCGGCCTGGCCGTCGCGCGGGTGCCGTTCATGACGGCGGGCGGCATCGCGATCGCGGTCGTCGTGCTGGTCATGGTCGCCGCGTCCGTGACGCTGCTGCCCGCGCTGCTCGGGCTGGCCGGTCACCGCGTCGACGGTCGGCACCCCGAGCGCACCGAGGCGCGCGCCGCCGCGGAGGGCGCCGGCTGGCGCCGGTGGTCGACGCACGTCACGCGGCACCCCGTGCCCTACCTCGTCGGGGTCGTCGTGCTGCTGATGGCGATGGCTGCGCCGGTGCTCGGGCTGCGCGTCGGGATCCCCGACGACGGTGCGCTGCCGCCGAGCTTCACGCAGCGCCAGGCGTACGACCTGGTCGCGCAGGGGTTCGGTCCCGGCGCCAACGGTCCGCTGGTGCTCGCGATCGAGACGGCCGGCGACCCGGACGCCGCGGCCCGCGTGGCCGACGCGGTCGCGCAGGATCCCGGCATCGCCGCGGTGCGCGAGCCCGTGGCCTCCGGGGACGTCACGACGGTCGTCGTCGTGCCCAGCACCGGGCCGCAGGACGAGGCCACGCGCGAGACGATCACCCGTCTGCGCGCCGACGTGCTGCCGGCCGCGCTCGAGGGCAGCGCCGCGAGCGCCCACATCGGCGGTCAGACGGCGAGCTTCGCGGACGTGGGTCAGCGGGTCAACGACCGCCTGCCGCTGCTCATCGCGACCGTGCTCGCGATGTCCTTCCTGCTTCTGATGCTCGTGTTCCGCTCGGTGCTCGTGCCGCTGAAGGCCGTGGTCCTCAACGTGCTGAGCATCGCCGCGTCGTACGGCGTCATGGTGATGGTGTTCCAGTGGGGCTGGGGTGCGGATCTCATCGGGCTGGAGGCGACCGTGCCGATCGTGTCCTTCATCCCGATGTTCATGTTCGCGATCCTGTTCGGGCTGTCCATGGACTACGAGGTGTTCCTGCTCTCGCGGATCCGGGAGAGCTACCTCGCCACGGGCGACAACGACCGCGCCGTGGTGGACGGGATCGCGCGCACCGGGCGGGTCATCACCTCGGCGGCGCTGATCATGGGCTCGGTGTTCCTCGCCTTCGTGCTCGGCGCGGACGCCGCCACCAAGATGTTCGGCGTCGGGCTCGCGACCGCGATCCTGCTCGACGCGACGCTCGTGCGGATGGTGCTCGTGCCCGCGACGATGACGCTGCTCGGCCGCGCGAACTGGTGGCTGCCGCGCTGGCTGGACCGCGCGCTGCCCACCGTCATGGTCGAGGTGCCCGACGAGCCCGCCACACCGCTGCCGGCACCCACCGCACCCCGGCAGGAGCGTCCGGTCCCCGCCTGAGCGGACGGACCCGCAGAACGGACCGACCCTGAGAACGGACCGACCCGTCCGAACAGACCGAACGGGCGGTCGGCTGCCCCGTAGCCGACCGCCCGTCCAGGTCCGCCGACACTGGTCCCCCGTGGCCCATGCAGCGGCTCCGAGATTGCTCGGTCGACGGTACGTGAAGCACCTCGTCGTGCCTCACGAACCGTCAGGACAGACCGTAGAACCGGACGGACCGGACACGCATCCGGTGTCCACGCCCAGCCGGACCATGGTCCAGGTCACCCGCACACGCCGGGCGGGGGGTTCAGTTCGAGGTGCCGACGATGTCGACGACGAACACGAGCGTGTCGCCCCCGCGGATACCGGCCTGCGGCACGCCCCGGTCGCCGTAACCGAGGTGCGACGGGATCGACAGCAGCACGCGGGAACCGACCTGCTGGCCGACCAGACCCTCGTCCCAGCCCGCGATCACGGCGCCGACGCCGATCGGGAAGCTGATCGACTCACGCCGGTCGTACGAGTTGTCGAACACGCCGCCACCCCAGGACTGGCCGAGGTAGTGCACCTCGATGTCGTCGCCGGCCTCGACCAGCGCGCCGTCGCCGCGGCTCAGCACGACGATCTCGAGCTCACCCGAGGGAGCGGCGTCCGGGAACGTGAGGGACGGCTTCTGGCCGAACGAGCCGGAGGCGTCGGGCAGTGCTGCGGACATGGAGGGCTCCTTGCGTCGGGTTGTCAGGTGCGCGCCCGTCGACGTCGGGCAGCCCGACCATGGTGCCAGCCACCGCCGACATCCACGACGTCAGCCCACCAGCGAGCGCAGCCAGTGCAGCTGGCGGTCGAGCTGGTGCGCCTGGCCGCCCTCGTGGTCGTTGAACTCGTAGACCTCGATCTGCGTCGCGGGACGCGTCGGTGCGAGACCCGCGTAGTGGTGGTAGGCCGCGTAGACCGTCGAGGGCGGGCACGTGGTGTCGCGCAGCGCGACCGAGAACAGCGCGGGCGCGGTCGCTCGCCGGCCAAGGTGCATCGCGTCGAAGTACGACAGCGTGCGCATCGCGGACTCGACCGCGCCGCGGTGCACCGCGAGGTACTGCACGACCTCGCCGTACGGGAAGCTGTCGGTGATCCCCACCGCCCGGCGGATGTGGCACAGGAAAGGCACGTCCGGCATCGCGGCGACCAGGCCGTCCGACAGGCCCGCCGCGGCGAGCGCCAGCCCGCCCCCCTGGCTGATCCCGGCCACGGTGACGCGCGCCGGGTCGACGCCCGGCAGCGCGCGCACCGCATCGACGGCCCGCACCGCGTCGGTCATCAGGCGCCGGTAGTAGTGGTCGTGCGGGTCCTCGATGCCGCGCGTCATGACGCCCGGTACGGCGGGTCCGCTGCCACCCTCGTCGGGCGTGTGGCCGCCCGCGCCCCACGACGAGCCCTGCCCGCGCGAGTCCATCACCAGGTGCACGTAGCCGGCGCTCGCCCACGCCAGGCGCTCGTGCGCGAAGCCGCGTCCCCCTCCGTAGCCGAGGTACTCCACGACCGCGGGCAGCGCGTCCCCCGACGAGCCCGCGGGCCGCGTGACCCACGCGCGCACGGGCTGGCCGGCGTACCCGGCAAACGTCAGGTCGAGCGTCTCGACGAGCCGCAGCCCGGTGTCGACGGGCTCGGCGGCGAGGAGGACGGGGTGACGGCGGGCCTCGGCGAGCGTCGAGGCCCAGAACGCGTCCAGGTCGTCGGGCTCGTCGAGCTCGGGCAGGTAGCGCTCGAGCTCGTCGAGCGGCAGGTCGAAGAGGGCCACCCGCCGACCCTAGCGAGGTCGGCGGGTGGCAACGGGTCGATGGTCCCGGCACCGGACCGAGGTCCGGCGCGCAGGCGCGGTGTCAGTTCCGCAGGATCGCCAGCAGGCGCAGCATCTCGAGGTAGAGCCAGACGAGCGTGACGATGAGGCCGAAGGCGGCCGACCAGGCCATCTTCTTGGGGGCGCCCGCGTCGACGCCGCGCTTGATCGCGTCGAAGTCGACGATGAAGCTCGCGGCGGCCAGGCCGACCGCGAACAGGCCGACCGCGACGCCCCAGCCGCCCGCGCGCAGCGGCCCGAAGCCGTCGCCGGAGTTGCCGAAGATCATGAACACGACGTTGACCAGCGAGAACACGAGGTAGCCGACCATCGACAGGATGAGCCAGCGCGTGAACTTGGGCGTGACGCGCACCTTGCCGGAGCGGAACAGCGCGAGCGCGGTCGCGGCGACGGCGAGCGTGCCGAGCACGGCCTGCCCGACGATCCCGGGGAACCGCGCCTCGTAGAACGCCGAGATCCCGCCGAGGAAGACGCCCTGCGCGACGGTGTAGAGCGTGATGAGCACGGGGTTCGGCTCGCGCCGGAACGCGTTGACCAGGCCGAGCACGAGCCCGACGACCGCCCCGATGATCCACAGCCCGGGGGCGACCACCCAGGTCACCGCTCCGGTCGCGATCAGGAGCGCCAGCAGGCCGGCGGTCTTGACGATGACGTCGTCGTAGCTGAGCCGGCCCGTCTCGCGGGTGGTCGCGCTCGGTGCGCCGTACAGCTGCTCGAGGGTCGCGGCGTCGACCGTGGAGTCGGGCGCCGTCGTCGTGCCCGCGGTGCCGGAGACGCGCTTGTCGCGCGGGTCCCCGAAGGTCGGGCTGTTGCTGAAGACCGGGTTGGCCACGTCGTCCTCCGGACGGCTCTGCCGCGGTCGCGCCGCGGGCGGTCGGATCCTCTGGTGGGATTCACTGTACGGAACGCACGCGGCCACCCGGGCGTTCCCTGTGGGTACGACCGTGGGGGGATACCGGAACGCGCGCGCTGCCCTCTAGGGTCGAGTGTCCGGTTCCCGACGAAGGACGACGCGATGATCGAGGCCGAGGGCCTGACCAAGAGATACGGCGACAAGCTCGCCGTCGACCACATCAGCTTCCGTGTAGAGCCCGGCAAGGTGACGGGCTTCCTCGGCCCGAACGGCGCCGGCAAGTCGACGACCATGCGCATGATCATGGGCCTCGACCGGCCGACCGCCGGGCACGTGCACCTCAACGGGCAGCCCTACGCGAGCCTGCGCTCGCCGCTCACCGAGGTCGGCGCGCTGCTCGAGGCCAAGGCGGTCCACACCGGCCGCTCCGCGCGCAACCACCTGCGGGCGCTCGCCGCGACCCACGGCATCAGCGACAAGCGGGTGACCGAGGTGATCGCGATGACCGGCCTCTCGGAGGTCGCCGGCAAGCGCGTCGGCGGGTTCTCGCTCGGCATGGGTCAGCGCCTCGGCATCGCCGCGGCGATGCTCGGCGACCCGCGCACGCTCATCCTCGACGAGCCGGTCAACGGGCTCGACCCCGAGGGCGTGCTCTGGGTGCGCACCCTGGTGCGCTTCCTCGCGCACAGCGAGGGCCGCACGATCTTCCTGTCGTCGCACCTCATGAGCGAGATGGCCCTCACGGCCGACGAGCTCATCGTGATCGGGCGCGGCCGGATCATCGCGAGCGGCCCGGTCTCCGAGATCGTGGCCCGCGGCACCCGCTCGACCGTGCGGGTGCGCTCGCCGCACGCGACCCGGCTCGCCGAGCTGCTCGCGGGGCCGGACGTCGTCGTGACGGCGACGGAGCCCGGGCTGCTCGAGGTCTTCGGGCCCAGCGCGGAGCAGGTCGGGGACACCGCCGCGGCGGCGGGCCTGACGCTGCACGAGCTCACCCCGGTGCGCGGCTCGCTCGAGGACGCGTACCTGAGCCTCACGCAGGACGAGGTCGAGTTCCACGCCGAGGCACCGCACGAGTCCGCGCCGACCGATGCTCCGGCCACGGGCGCGACGAGCACGACGGAGGAGGTCCGATGAGCGCCGCCACGACCACGCCGGCCACCGCACCGGCCGTCGGTGCGGCGACGCACCGTGTCACCTTCCCGCGCCTGCTGCGCTCGGAGCGCATCAAGCTGTTCACGGTCCGCTCGACCACGTGGACGCTCGGCACGTTCTTCGTCGGGTTCGTCGGGCTCGCGCTGCTGATCTCGTTGGCCTTCGCGAACGCGTCGGACGAGGGCGTCGACCCCGGCATCGGCCCGGTCGCGGCACTGGCCGTGCTCCAGCCCGTGGTGCAGCTCGCGCAGGTCGCGGTCGTCGTGCTCGGCGCGCTCGCGATCACGAGCGAGTACTCGACCGGAATGATCCGCGCGAGCCTCGCGGCCGCGCCGCGGCGCCTGGGCGTGCTGTGGGCCAAGGCCATCGTGGTCTGGGTCGTCGTGTTCGTCGTCTCGGCGGTGGCCGTCGGGATCGCGATGTCGCTGCAGCGTCTGCTGTTCGACTCGAAGGGCCTGTCGGTCGACCTCGGTGACTCCCAGATCCAGCGCGCGCTGCTCGGCACCGCGCTCTACCTCGCGACGATCGCGCTGCTGGCCTTCGCGCTCGGGGCGCTGCTGCGGCACTCGGCGGCGACGCTCGGCATCGCGCTCGCCGTGCTGATCGTGCTGCCGATCGTGTTCAGCGCGATCCCGTGGGACCCGCTGCACACGATGTTCCCGTACCTGCCGAACGTCGCGGGCACCCAGATCATGGCGACCGACGCGCAGATCGAGTTCAGCAACGCCGCCAGCGAGGAGCTCCAGGGCCTGTCCGCCTGGGGCGGCTTCGCGGTCCTGTGGGCCTACGTCGTCGTACTGCTGGGCGCCGCGGCGATCCAGCTCAAGCGCCGCGACGCCTGACCGGACCCGCTCCGACGCACGACGACGGCCGCGCCCCGAGGTGGGACGCGGCCGTCGTCGTGCTCGTGGTCGTGATCGTCAGACGAGCTCGAGGGCCTCCTCGGGTGAGCCCTCCGCCGCGCGCGCACCCGCGTTCGCGCGCGACCACAGGACGCGCTCGCCGATGCCGTGCGCGATGACGTGGCCGGCGACGAGGAACGTCAGCACGCCGAACGCCAGGACGCCGAACGCGAGCCAGAACGGAGCGGTCGGACCGACCTGCTCGGCCAGGATGCCGGCCACGACGGGCGCGGGCGCGGCACAGCCCCACCGCACGAGGTTGAACGACCCGGTCGTGACGCGCCGGTCGGGTGAGCCGGTCGCGAGCGCCAGGTCGGTGAGGTTCGCGTTCGCGACGCCCATGCACACGCCCGCGAGCACGAGGAACGCGACCGCGACCGGCGTCGCGTGGCTCGTCGCCAGTCCGACGAGCGTGCCCAGCAGGACGACGAGCGCGAACCCGACGGTCTGCACGGCCCCGAACCGGTGCGCCAGGCGGTGCCCGACGACGAGGATGCCGACCGCCATGCCGACACCCCACGCGGTGAACACGAGCCCGAGCGGGACCACGCCGAGCCCGAGGAACACGGGCGTGTAGCCGAGCACGACGAAGAAGACGAAGTTGTACGTGCCGGTGATGACGCACAGCAGCACGAACCCGGTGCGGCGGAACGGCTGCCACACCTCGCGCAGCCGCAGCGACGCGGGCATCACCTCGGGGTCGCGCAGCCGGGTCACGGACAGCACGAGCGCGACGATCATGAACAGCCCGCACAGCAGGAACGGGAACCGCCAGCTGATCTGGCCGAGCAGGCCACCGAGCAGCGGGCCGAGCGCGAAGCCCAGGCCGAGCGCGGTCTCGAACAGCTCGACGGCCCAGGCCCGGTCGTTCGCGAGCGAGACCAGGAGCACCATCGCCGTGGCGAAGAACATCGCGTTGCCCAGCCCCCACAGGCCGCGCAGCGCGGCGAGCTGGCCGATGCTGCCCGCGAGCGACGCGAGGATCGCCGAGACCGCGACGACGCTGACCCCGAGCGAGAGCACGCGCTTGTAGCCGAACCGTCCCGTCAGCATCACGGCGGGGATCATGCCGACGGCCATCACCGCGATGTACGCCGTGAACAACAGCTCGACCTGCCAGGTGCTGGCGCCCAGCTCGGCGCCGATCGCGGGCAGGATGGGGTCCACGATCGCGATGCCCGCGATCGCGAAGAACGCGGTGAGGGCGGTCGCGAGGATCGCGGTGCGGTGCGGTTCGTTGCGTCGTGCGGTGGTGGTCACGCGGCCGTCCTAGTTCTCTGTATGATGCAGGTAACTCGTGGGACGATACACCTACCTCCGGAGGGTCGGCATGGACGAGGCGGTCAGGGACGTCGAGCTGCAGGTCGCGATGCTGCTGCGGCTCGCCGACCGCAACCGGCGCAGCAACGTCCGGCTCGACCGGACGCTCGAGCGCTCCGCCTACCTCGCCCTCCTGCGGCTCGCGGAGGTCGGCCCGCTGGCTATCAACGAGATCGCCGAGCACCTGCGCCTCGACGCGTCGACGGTGACCCGGCAGGTCCTCGCGATGGAGTCGGCGGGGTATGTGAGCCGAGGCCGCGACGACGCCGACGCGCGCCGCTCCGTCATCGCGATGACCCCCGCCGGCCGCGCCGCGCTCGACGGCACGCGGGAGGCGCGCGCGAGCGTCTACGCCGAGCTGCTCGCCGACTGGGACGACGCCGAACGGCGCGTCCTCGCGGACGCGCTGGCCCGCCTCAACGACTCCCTCGACCGAGGCATAGGGCGTTGACGACACCCCAGGGCGTGCCCAACGGGGCACGACCCGGACGCCGCACACTGGAACCGAGGTTAGGCTCACCTACCATGACCGACACCGGCGGGCGCCCCGCCCGACCCGCACCCGCCCTCAGCCACGTGGTCCGTACCGAGCGGCTGACCCCGGGCCTCGTCCGGGTCGTGCTCGGCGGCGAGACGCTCGCGCCGTTCGTCCCGAACCCGCACGCCGACTCCTACGTCAAACTCATGTTCCTGCCGCCGGGGCCACGTCCGCTCACCGCCGACGGCCGCCTCGACGCGGACACGGTCAAGGCGGCGCTGCCCGACGGCGTGGTCCCCCGCCTGCGCGCGTACACGGTGCGCGCCTTCGACGCGGCGGCGCTCGAGCTCACGCTCGACGTCGTCGTGCACGGCGACGAGGGTCTCGCGGGACCCTGGGCGGCGAGCGCGCGACCCGGCGACGAGGCCCTCGTTCTCGGGCCCGGTGGCGGCTGGTCGCCCGACCCGGCAGTCGACCACCACCTGCTCATCGGCGACGTGAGCGCGCTGCCGGCGATCGCCGTCGGCCTCGAGCGGCTCGGCCGCGACACGCGCGGCGACGCCGTGATCGAGGTCCAGCACGCGCACGACGAGCTGGCGCTGGACGCCCCGTCCGGCATCCGCGTGCACTGGGTGCACACCGACGACGACGTCCCGGGTGCGCGGCTCGTCGCGGCAGCGCGCGCCCTGCCGTGGCCGGACGGGACGGTCGGCGTCTTCCTGCACGGCGAGGCCGGTGCGGTGCGCGACCTGCGCAGCTATCTGCGGGTCGACCGCGCGGTCCCCCGCGAGCGCATGTCCGTCTCCGGGTACTGGCGCCTCGGCGTCGACGACGAGGGCTGGCGCCGCGCCAAGGCGCAGTGGTCCACCTCGATCGAGGAGGCCGAGGCGGCCGCCGGCCTGGGCTGAGCGAGGCGGTCTCGTCGGACGCTCTCGTCGGGCGCTCTCGTCGGACGGGGTGACGCGAACGTGCCCCCGCGCGGGCTCGAACCGCGACTGGACCGGGTTTAAGCCGGCTGCCTCTGCCGATTGGGCTACGGGGGCCTGGCGGCATCCTGACAGACGACGAGCCCCCGGCCGGTCTCCCGGCGCGGGGGCTCGCGCGACGCACTCGTCGGAGGCGGTCAGCTCGCGTTCTTGGCCGTGCTCGCGCCGCCGACCGACGGGTCTTTCTCGCCGGGCTCGACGACGCGCGGCCGCGGCGGCACGGACGCGGCGCGGAACTCCGCGCGCGGGTCGTGCAGCGAACCCAGCGGGACCACCTCGCGGCGCAGCAGGAGCGAGCCGGTCCAGCCCGCCATGATGCGCAACTTGCGGTTCACGGTCGGCATCGCGAACACGTGGTAGGTGCGGTGCAGGACCCACGCCGGGAAGCCGCGGACCTTGATCTTGCCGAACATCTGCGCGACGCCCTTGTACATCCCGAGCGACGCGACCGCACCCACGTTCCGGTGCTTGTACTCGGTGGGCTCGGCGCTGCGCAGCACGCGTGCCAGGTTGTCGCCGAGGTGGTTGCCCTCGCGCAGCGCGTGCTGCGCGTTCGGCGGGCAGAACTGGCCGGGGTTGTACAGGTCGGGCACGGCCGCGCAGTCGCCCGCGGCGTACGCGTCCGCGACCACGGTGCCGTCCGCCTCGACGACCTGCAGCCGCGCGTTGGTGGTGACGCGGCCGAGCTGGTCGAGCGGCAGGTCGGACTGCTGCAGCACGGGGTTGGCCTTCACGCCGGCGGTCCACACGATGGTGTCGGCGTCGAGCTCCACGCCCGTCGACAGCACGACGTGGCCGTCGACGCAGCTCGACAGGAAGGTCGACAGGTGGATCTCGATGTTGCGCTTGCGCAGCTGCTCGAGCGTGTAGCCGCCGAGCTCCTCGGACACCTCGGGCAGGATCCGCGGGCTGCCCTCGACGAGCACGAAGCGCAGCTCGTCCTGCTCGACCTGCTTGTAGTGCCGGACGTTGTAGCGCGCGATGTCCTCGAGCTCGGCGAGCGCCTCGACGCCCGCGAAGCCGCCGCCGACGAACACGAACGTCAGCATCCGGCGGCGCAGCTCCGGGTCCCAGGTCGAGGCGGCCAGGTCGATGCGGTTGAGCACGTGGTTGCGGACCGCGATGGCCTCCTCCACGTTCTTGAACCCGACCGCCTGCTCCGCCAGGCCCGGGATCGGCAGCGTGCGCGCGACCGACCCGAGGCCGACCACCAGGTGGTCGTAGGTGATCCAGTACGGCTCGCCCTCCTCGGGCGTGATCTCGACCGTGCGCTCGGCGTGGTGGACCTGCGAGACCTTGCCCTGCAGCACGTCGACGCCCTTGAGCGCGCGGCGGTGCGGGGCGACGACGTTGCGCGGGTCGATCGAACCCGCCGCAGCCTCCGGCAGGAACGGCGCGTACGTCATGTACGGGCGGGGGTCGACGACGACGATCGCGGCCTCGCGGCGCCCCAGACGCTTGCGCAGCCGGCGTGCGGTGTACATCCCGACGGTGCCGCCGCCGAGGATGACGACGCGGGGCACCTTGCGGGGCTTGCCGACGCGGGCCTTCGCTGCGGTCTCGACGGAGTCGATCGTGCTCGGGGCAGAATGCGGCATACCTCAACGGTATCCGTGTGTCCGCAGACCGCAGCGGCCGGGAGCGGTGACGCTGCGCACAACGACGGCTCCGGGCATGTGAGTCTTCTCACGGCCGGTGCCCTGCGCCGCGCTCAGCCGACGAACCGCTCCGCGGCGCTCCACGCGATGCCGTCGAGGATGTCGTGCTCCGAGGTCACCGTGCCGGTGAGCGTCCCGCCGGCGGCGGCGACCTCGTCACGCACCCTGCGCACGACCTCGCCCCACACGAGCGCGCCCGCGCCGATCACGTCCACGCGACCCGGGTGCATGAACCCGAGCGCCGCGCGCTGCTCACGTGAGCGGTGCAGCAGGTCGTCGCACGCGGCGAGGGTCTGCTCGACCGTGAGCTGCGCGCCGTCGATCCGGCTCGGCAGGTAGGTCGCCAGGCCGAGCGCGTGCGCCGTCACGGTCGTCACCGAACCGGCCAGCCCGACGAGCGTGACCGCGCGACCCAGCGGCACCACGCGCGCCGCCTCGTCGAGCGCGGCCCGCACGTCGGCGGTCGCCGCCGCCACCTCGTCGGGCGTGGGCGGGTCGGCGCGAAGGTGACGTTCGGTCAGCCGGACGCAGCCCACGTCCATCGACCACGCCGCCTCGGGTGCGTCGACGCCCAGCACCAGCTCGGTCGAGCCGCCGCCCAGGTCGACCACCAGGTAGGGGCCGGGGTGGTGCGCGGCGACCACGCCCGTCGCACCGCGGAACGAGAGCTGTGCCTCCTCGGTCCCGGCCACGACCTCCGGCTCGACGCCGATCGCGGCGTGCACGCCGGCGACGAAGTCCGCCCGGTTCTCCGCGTCCCGCGACGCCGACGTCGCGACGAACCGCACCGTGGCCGCGCCCAGCTCCTCGCACCGCTGCGCGTAGCGCCGCGTCGCGTCCAGCGTCCGCTCGAGCGCCTCCGGAGCGATCCGGCCGGTGCGGTCGACCCCCTGGCCGAGCCGCACGACCTCCTGACGCCGGTCGAGGTCGACGAGCGTCCCCGCCGCAAGGTCGACGTCGGCGACCAGGAGCCGGATGGAGTTCGTCCCGCAGTCGATGGCTGCCACGCGCGTCACGGCGGACATCCTCGCATCCCCGAGCGACGCCGTGCCGACCGGTTCGCCGACCGGTTCGCCGGGCCGTTCGCGCCGAGCTGTTCGTGCCGAGCCGTTCGCGTCAGACGTTCGCGCCGAGCGCTCAGCAGGTGCAGCGGTCGGGCCGCCAGGTCTCGCGGATCAGCGCGAGCGCCTCGTCGCCCAGCGGGTTCACCCCGGGTCCCGCCGCGAGCGCATGCCCGACGAGCACGTGCAGGCACTTGACGCGCGTCGGCATCCCGCCGGCCGAGATGCCCGCGATCTCCTCGACGTGACCGAGCTCCTCGCGGTCCGCCAGATAGGCCTCGTGCGCGCGCCGATAGGCCGCCGCGAGCTCGTCGTCGTGCTCGAGCCGGGCGGTCCACTCCTTCATCAGCCCCGACGCCTCGAGCGTGCTCACCGCCGCGACGGCCTGCGGGTTGGTCAGGTAGTACGTCGTCGGGAAGGGCGTGCCGTCGTCGAGCCGCGGTGCCGTGCGCACGACGAGCGGGCGACCGCACACGCAGCGCGCCGCGACGCCGACGACGCCCCGCGGCGGGCGGCCGAGCTGCTCGGCGAGCACCTCGAGGTCACGGTCGGTCACCGGTGTGGACGGCACGGCTCAGCCTCCCGCGCTCGGCGCGACGCTCGGCGCCGTGCTCGGCCTGCTGTCCGGCACCGTCGCGCCGGCCTCGTCGGACGGATCGGCGGTCCCGACCGTCCCCGCGACGGTCACCGAGTCCCACACCGCGGTGTACCAGGGCACCAGCGGCGCGGCCGCCTCCGCATCGGTGGCCGGCTCGTCGGTGGTCTCGGGTGCGTCCGCGATGATCTCGGGGTCGACGACCCGGTACGGCGTCTCGCCCGGCATCACGTACGACAACCGCTCACGCGCCTGTGCCGCGATGTACGCCGGGTCGTCCCAGCGCGCCGACTCCGCGAGCAGGTCCTCGTTGCGCTCACGAGCCGCGGCGACCTGCGCGCGCAGCTCGCGCACGTCCGACTGCTGGCGCAGGTACGTGTGCAGCGTGGGGTAGACGAGCACGAACGCCATCACCGCGACGATGCCCAGGACCATCGAACGCACCGTGAGCAGCCGCGGCGCGCGGGCCTGCACCCGCGCCGCGCGGATCCCGCGCGGTGGCGTCGCCGGGCGGCCGCCCGGTCGGCTCGTCGGGCGGGCACCCGCCGGGCCGGAGCCCGCGGTGCGACCGCTCGAGCGCGGTGCGGCGGTCGGCGACGGCACCCGAACCGGCCGCTTCGCCGCGGGCGGCTTCGAGGCCGACGGCTCCGAGGCGGACTGCTTCGAGGTCGACGGCATCTGGGCCGACGGCTTCGAGGCCGACGACTTCGACGTGCCCTGCGCGGCGGCGGGCGGCTTCGCCCCCTGCTGCCTCGACGCGGGCTGCGTCGAAGAGGGCTGCGCCGAGGAGGTCTGCATCGAGGAAGGCTGAGGCTCCGGCACCGCCGACCCGCCCGTCGTCGGGCGCGGCCGGGCGGGGCGCGCCACCGGTCGCGCGCTCGCCGGGCGGCCCGCTGAGCGCGGGTCGAGCGGGCGGCGAGCGGTGGGCATGCCTTGATTCTGCCTGCGCAGTCCCGGATACCCGCGCACCCACCGCCCGCTCGTCGTGTCCCGCGTCAGGGCGTCGTCGCCGGTGCGGGCTCCGGTGACACCGACGGGCTCGGCGTGGCGCCCGACGTCGTGCTCGGCGCGGGCGTGCCCGAGGCGTTCGCGCTCGGTGTCGTCGTCGGCGTCCCCGTGGGCGAGCCGGTCGGCTCGACCGACGGCGTGGTCGACGGCTCGACCGACGGCGAGGTCGCGGGTTCGTCGGACCCGGAGAACGCCCCGGGCACGCCGAGCTCCGGGACGAGAGCGAACGGCCACCCGGTCCGCACGACCACCGCCGAGTCCGGCGAGGGCAGGCGGACCAGGCGCGTGTCGACGTCGACCTTGTAGGAACCCGCCTCGACGGCGAGCCAGGGGTAGGCGTTGCCGATCGTGAACCCGTCGCCGTCGACGCCGCCGATGCGCACGAACTTGGTGTTCCCGATGCGGTCGCTCAGGGAGCTCACCGTCTGGTCGGGCGTGAGCAGCACCGGGTGGCCCGCCTGGTCGAACACCTGCGCGCCGGCGACCGGCCGGCCCGCGGCGTCGTAGACGAACAGGTTGGTCGCGTACTCGCCACCCACCACGACGCCGTCCTCGGGTGCGTACCAGGCGGGGTCGTACGACTCGACGACCGCGTCCTGACCGCCCGCCATCGACAGCGCGAGCACGACCGCGGCGAACCCCGCGACCCAGCTCACGACGAGCAGGACGATGCGCCAGCGCCGCCCCGTGCTCCACCGGCCGCGGCCCCACTGCACGCTCGCGACGACCGCCGCACCGAGCACCGCCCACCCGAGCGCACTGCCCGGCAGCCACCAGCTCCCGCCGGGCTCGGTGCCGAGCATCCGCAGCGCGAGCCCGGCGACGGCCCAGCCGCGCACGACCCACCAGAACGGTCGCAGCACCACGAGGAAGTCCTCGACGGGTGCCCACCACCGGGTGGCACGCAGCCGTGCGAGCGTCCGCTCGCCGAGGCGCACGACGGCCCGGACCGGGGCGCCGAGCGCTCGGCGCATGCTGCGGGTGCGGCGGACGGGCACCGGTTCCAGCCCGGCCGACGAGCGCAGCTCGGCCGCGTAGGCCGCGGGCGGGCCGAACTCGTCGGCGGGGGTCGATCCGTGCGGGCGGCGCTCGTCGGCGAGCGCGTCCGCCAGGTTCGCCTCGAGCCCGTCCGTCAGCTCCTCGACCTGCTCCGGCCCCAGGTCCGCCAGTGCGGCCCTCACGCGTGCCGCGTACGCGGCGACCTCGGTCTGCTCGGAGACGTCCACGACGCTCACCTGTCCTCCCCCGTCCCCAGCAGGCGCGCCATGGTGCCCGCGAACTCGTGCCAGTCCTTGCGCTGCGTCGCGAGCGTCGCCCGCCCTTGAGCGTTGATCCCGTAGTACTTGCGGTGCGGTCCCTCGTCGGACGGCACGACGTAGGAGGTCAGCGAGCCCGACGCGTACAGCCGCCGCAGCGTCCCGTACACCGAGGCGTCGCCGACCTCCTCGAGGCCGGCCGCGCGCAGTCGTCGCACGACGTCGTAGCCGTAGCCGTCCTCCCCCTCGACGACCGCGAGCACCGCGACGTCGAGCACCCCCTTCAGCAGCTGCGTCGTGTCCACGCGCCCTCCTCGTCGGTCCTCGTCCGGCACGACGTCGTCGCCCGGTGCGCGGACACCCCCTGCGTGCCCGCGCATCGCACACTACTACGCACCCCGCACTACTGTTCACGACGACACACCGAACATCCACCCTCCCCGTCCGCCCACCGCCGCCACCTCCCCCACCGCGAGGGCGCAGAACCCGAATCGTTCGAGATGCGGCGGGCGGAGACGGGGATGAGGTGAGGGCGGCGGCAGTGGAGACGGTGCGGAGATAGTGGAGATGGCAGAGAGGCCGGTCGCGTGGGCGACCGGCCTCTCTGTCGGCGGGGGGACCGCCGGTGGTGCGTGGTGCGTCAGGCCTGGAACCGCGGGAAGGCGGAACGGCCGGCGTAGCGGCCGGCGTCGTCCAGCTCCTCCTCGATGCGCAGCAGCTGGTTGTACTTGTTGATGCGCTCGCCGCGGGCCGGGGCGCCGGTCTTGATCTGACCGGCGTTGGTGGCGACCGACAGGTCGGCGATGGTGGTGTCCTCGGTCTCGCCGGAGCGGTGCGAGGTCATCGTCGTGAAGCCGTTGCGCTGCGCGAGCGTCACGGCGTCGAGCGTCTCGGTGAGCGTGCCGATCTGGTTCAGCTTGACCAGCAGCGAGTTCGCGGCCTTGAGCTGGATGCCCTTGGCGAGGCGCTCGGGGTTGGTGACGAACAGGTCGTCGCCGACGATCTGCACGCGGTCGCCGACCTCGGCGACGAGCTGGCTCCACGAGTCCCACTCGTCCTCGGACAGCGGGTCCTCGATCGAGACCAGCGGGTAGTCGCGGATGAGCTGCTCGTAGTACGCGATCATGAACTCGGGCGTCTGCGCCTTGCCCTCGAACTGGTAGGCGCCGTCCTTGAAGAACTCGGTCGACGCGACGTCGAGCGCGAGGCCCAGGTCCTGGCCGGGCACGAAGCCCGCGGCCTCGATGGCCTCGAGGATGAGGTCCAGCGCGGCGCGGTTCGACGACAGGTTGGGCGCGAAGCCACCCTCGTCGCCCAGGCCCGTGGCCAGGCCCTTGCTCTTGAGCACCGACTTGAGCGAGTGGTAGACCTCGGCGCCGGTGCGCAGGGCCTCGCGGAAGGTCGTGGCGCCGATCGGGGCGACCATGAACTCCTGGATGTCGACGTTCGAGTCGGCGTGCGACCCGCCGTTGAGGATGTTCATCATCGGCACGGGCAGGACGTGCGCGTTGGGGCCGCCGACGTAGCGGAACAGGGGCAGGTCGGCCGAGTCGGCCGCCGCCTTCGCGATCGCCAGCGAGACGCCGAGGATCGCGTTCGCGCCGAGCTTGCCCTTGTTGGGCGTGCCGTCCAGGTCGATGAGCGCCTGGTCGACGAGCCGCTGCTCGGTGGCGTCGAAGCCCGTGATCTCCGGGGCGATCTCGTCGATCACCGCGTTGACGGCCTGCTCGACGCCCTTGCCCAGGTAGCGGGACTTGTCGCCGTCGCGGCGCTCGACGGCCTCGAACGCGCCGGTGGACGCACCCGAGGGGACGGCCGCGCGGGCGATGGTGCCGTCGTCGAGTGCGACCTCGACCTCGACTGTGGGGTTGCCGCGCGAGTCCAGGATCTCGCGGGCGCCGACGGCCTCGATGCTGGCCATGGTGCTCCTTCGAAGGATGTGTCGGTTGTCGTCCTCACCCTAGTAGCGTCCGCGGCCCGGTGCGCCGGGACCTCCGTCCACCGGACACCCTCCGCCACGCGGTAGGACGCCGATCGGCAGGCGACGAGCCGTCAGAGCGCGGCGAGGATCTTGTCGGTCTGGTCCTTGGCGTCGCCGAACAGCATCGCCGTGTTGTCGCGGAAGAACAGCGGGTTCTGCACGCCCGCGTAGCCCGTGGCCATCGAGCGCTTGAACACGATGACGTCCCTGGCGTGCCACACCTCGAGCACCGGCATGCCGGCGATCGGCGAGGCCGGGTCGTCGAGCGCCGCGGGGTTGACGGTGTCGTTCGCGCCGATCACCAGCACGACGTCGGTGTCCTCGAAGTCGTCGTTGATCTCGTCCATCTCGAGCACGATGTCGTACGGCACCTTCGCCTCGGCGAGCAGCACGTTCATGTGCCCGGGCAGGCGTCCGGCCACGGGGTGCACGCCGAAGCGCACCTTGACGCCGCGCTCGCGCAACCGCCTGACCAGGTCGGCGACCGGGTACTGCGCCTTGGCCACCGCCATGCCGTAGCCGGGCGTGATGACGACGGAGCGTGCGTCGCGCAGCAGCGCGGCGACGTCTGCGGCCTGCAGCTCGCGGTGCTCGCCCACAGGCCCGCCCGCGACGACGGTGCCCTCCTCGGTGCCGAAGCCCCCGAGGATGACGCTCACGAAGGACCGGTTCATGGCCCGGCACATGATGTACGACAGGATCGCGCCGGACGCGCCGACGAGCGCGCCGGTGACGATCAGCAGGTCGTTGCTCAGCATGAAGCCCGCGGCGGCCGCTGCCCAGCCGGAGTACGAGTTCAGCATCGACACGACGACCGGCATGTCGCCGCCGCCGATCGACGCGACCAGGTGCCAGCCGAGCGCGAGCGCGATCACGGTCATCGCGACCAGCGGCACGAGCGACGGCGAGACGATGAACCAGACCATCAGACCCGCCGAGACGACGAGCGCGGCGAGGTTGAGCAGGTTGCGGCCCGGCAGCTTCAGCGGGGCCGACGAGGTGCGGCCGGAGAGCTTGAGGTACGCGACGACCGAGCCCGTGAGCGTCACCGCACCGATGAGCACGCCGAGGAAGACCTCGACGAGGTGCACCGCGTCGGGCTCCTCGGTGAGGTAGGAGTTGTAGCCGACGAGCACCGCGGCGGCACCCACGAAGCTGTGCAGCATCGCGATGAGCTCGGGCATCTGCGTCATCTCGACGCGGCGCGCGCGCCAGGTGCCGATCACGGCGCCGATCGCCAGTACGAGCGCGATCAGCACCGCGGTGACGAGCGCGGGTCGCACGGACTCGCGCAGCGCGAGCGCGATCGTCGCGGCCAGCGCGAGCACCATGCCGACCATCCCGAGGACGTTGCCGCGGCGCGCGCTCTCCTGCTTGCTCAGCCCCGCGAGGGAGAGCACGAACAGCACGGCGGCCAGCAGGTACGTGGCCTGGGCCAGGGACACGAGCGTCATCTCAGGCATCCCTCCGGAACATGCGGATCATCCGGTTGGCGACGAGGAAGCCACCGAAGATGTTGATGCTCGCGACGGCCGCCGCGACGCACGCGAGGATCGTCACGACGAGGTCGTCGGACCCGATCTGCAGCAGCGCGCCGACGAGGATGATGCCCGAGATCGCGTTGGTCTGGGCCATCAGCGGCGTGTGCAGCGAGTGGCTCACGTTGGAGATCACGTAGTACCCGACGAAGACCGCGAGCACGAAGACGGTGAAGTGGCCGAGGAACGCGGTCGGCGCGAACGAGATGCCGAGCGTGAGCAGCACGGCCGCGAGCGCGAACCCGATCGTGCGGCGCTGCTTGCGCAGCGCGGCAGCCTGGGCGGCGGCGGCCCGCGCCGTGGCGAGCTCCTCCTCGCTCGGCCCGGCCGGACCCGCCGGCGCGGCCGAGACCGCGACGGCAGGCGGTGGCCACATCACCTCGTCGCCCGACGCGACGGTCATGCCGCGCTGCACCGGGTCCTCGAGGTCGAGCACGAGGACGCCGTCCTTGCCCGGCGTGAGGAGCTGCATGAGGTGGACGACGTTGGTGCCGAACAGCTGCGAGGTGTGCTGCGGCATCCGCCCCGCGAGGTCGGTCCAGCCGAGCACGACCACGCCGTTCGGGCTGACCACGCGTTCGCCGGGGACCGTGAGCTCGCAGTTGCCGCCGCCGGGGGCCGCCAGGTCGACGATCACCGAGCCGGGCCGCATCGCGGCGACCATCTCGGCCGTGATCGTCGTCGGTGCGAACCCGCGCACGAGCGCGGTGGTCACGACGATGTCCGCCTCGGCCGCCTCGCGTGCGTAGACGTCGAGCGCCGCGGCCTCCTGCGCCTCGGTGAGCGGCTTGGCGTAGCCGTCGGCGCTGATCTCCTGCTGCGCGAGCGGCTCGCGGACGAACTGCGCGCCCATCGACTCGATCTGCTCGCCGACCTCGGGCCGCACGTCGAACGCGCGCACCTGCGCGCCGAGCGAGTCGGCGGTGCCGATCGCGGCGAGGCCGGCGACACCCGCGCCGATGACGAACACCTTGGCGGGCGGCGTCTTGCCCGCGGCGGTCACCTGCCCGGAGAACATGCCGCCGTACTCGTCGGCGGCCTCGATCACGGCCCGGTACCCGGCGACGTTCGACATCGAGGAGAGCACGTCGAGCGCCTGCGCCCGCGAGATGCGCGGCACCGCGTCGAGCGCGAGGGCCGTCACACCGGCCGCGGCGAGCGTCGCGACGCGTTCGGGCTTCGCGGCCGGTGCCAGCAGCGCGACGAGCATCGCGCCGCGCGTCAGCAGCGCGACCTGCGCGTCGGTCGGTGCGTCGACCGCGGTCACGACGTCGGCGCCCCACGCCCGGGCGGCGTCGACGATCTGCGCACCCGCGTCGACGTACGCGGCGTCGGCGAAGGTCGCACGCTCACCCGCACCTGATTCGACGAGCACGTCGTACCCCAGTGCGACGAGCTGGGCGACGGTCCGGGGCGTGGCGGCGACGAGCCGCTGGCCGACGTCCGCCTCCTGAGGGATGCCGATACTGGTCAACGCGAACCCTCCCTCGCAGGCCGCTCTCGGCCCGCTCCGGGCCCGACCCTATCGATGCCGGTGGCGTTCCCCCGGGACGAGCGTCCCGCCCGCGTCCGGGCCGTTCGTGCGGGTCGGCCGATGCCGTTCAGCCCATGCCGTTCAGCCCGTGCCGTTCAGCCCATGCCGTTCAGCCCATGCCGAGGTCGCCCTGCAGCGCGACGACGAGGGTCGTCCACCGGTCGCGCTCCGCGGCGCCCTGGCCGACGACTGTCGCGGCGGCGACCAGCGCGGCCTGGTCGCCCGCGTCGAGCGCGTCGGCGTAGGCCGTCAACCCGTGCTCGTAGAACGCGACGGCGGTGCGGGCATGCTCGTGGATCTGCGCGACGCGCTCGGAGCCGCCCGGGTCGTCGGCCACCCCGTCCGACAGCTCGGCGACGACCGGCAGCACCTCGCTGCGGACGCGTTCGGCGCGGCGCGCGGGCGGGATCGTCGGATCGGCGTCGAGGGCTTGCGTGAGCTCAGAGAGCCGCACGAAGCCGCCCGCCAGCGCCGGCGCGGTGACCTGCGCATAGACGAGGTCGGCGCTCGCGTCGGCGTTCGTCTGGTCCACGGACCCGGTGTCGGCCGCCATGCCCGCGCCGTACAGCCGGTCGCGACCCTGCACCGCGAGCCCGACCGCCGCTCCCGCGACGAGCACCGCGCAGACGGCTGCTAGTACGGGGGCGAGGACTCGCGTGGTCGCGGCACGGCTCGTCGCCGCACGGCTCGTCGCGCCGGTCCCGCCGCGCGGCAGCGCGCCCACGCCCGCGCCGAGCATCCCGAGCAGCAGGCCGAGCGCGGCCGCGTCGCGTACGAACCAGAACGCCTGTCGACCGCCGCCGAGCACGTCGTGCGCGACGAGCACGAGCCCGCCGGCGGCAAGCAGCGCCGCGACCGGCGCTGCCCCGAGCGCCGCACCCGCACCCGGCGCACCCGCGACCACGGACAGCGCCAGCACCACGGCCGCGCCCGCCAGCTCGGCGGCGAGCAGGTAGCCCTGCATCCGCAGCACCGCGTCGTCGACGCCGCTGGGCGCACGGTGCAGCAGCGCGACGACGAGCACCGCGGACGCGGCCGAGCCGAGCACGGCGGCGAGCACCGTCCACAGCCGCGGACCGCGCGGACCGGGCCACGGCACGTCGTCGCCCGCCTCGAGCGCCCAGGCCGGTGCGACCGCGGTCGTCGTCCCGCGTCGAAGCCAGAGCGGGACCGCTGCCCCGACCGCAAGCAGTGCGGCGCCCGCGGTCAGCACGCCCGAACCGGACACCGACAGTGCCGTGATCCCGAACGCCCAGTCGATCTGCTCGGTCGCGAACGCGGTCAGGTCGAGCAGCCACGTCGCGCCCGCGAGCACGAGCGCCCCGGTGAGCGCGGCGGCCCACCAGTGCGTGCGCGCGCGGCGGACCCGCGGGGCGGCCTGCGCCCACAGCTCGCCGGCGCCGGTCACCAGCACCGTGGCACCGGTCCCGACGAGGATGCTCGCCACGATGTGCTGGGGCCGCACCGCCCCCAACGGCGCACCGGCCAGCAGCACGGGGTCGATCGCGCCGCCCACGGCCAGTCCGATCCCGACGGCGACCGCGGGGAGCCCGACACGCGCGCCCGGTCCGCCGAGCCGGCCGAACAGCGACGCGCGCCACTGCCCGAGCGCGAGGACGACCCCGAGCGGCGCGCCGACGACCAGCGCCGCGACCACGCGGGCCAGGTCGTCGCGCCCCGTCCCGGTCAGCCCGGCCACCGCCACCGACATCACCGACGGGAACGCCGTCCCGGCGAGGAACGCGACTGTCAGCGCGTCGACGCCCGACGAGCGCGCGAGCCGCGCCGGCTGGTCGAGCACCGCGACGCGCTCGGCCACCGCGGGGTGCTGAGCGAGCGGGCGACGACGCGGTGCGACCGGGGCGGGGACCAGGCCCGCCAGGAGCTGCCGCAGCGCGGGCAGCTTCGGCCCGCTCCCGGCGGCGAGGTCCGCGTCGTGCTCGCGCGCACGCAGCAGCGCCGCGGTGACCAGGCGCACGACGGTGAGCACGAGCGCGGCCCGCCACAGGTACGGCAGCAGGACGCCCACGTCACGTCGGGCGATCGACGCGACCGCGGGCACCATCAGCACCGGCCAGTACGCCCACCACACCGTGCGCGCGAACCACGCGAGCGTGACGTCGTGGTGGCGCACGTGTGCCAGCTCGTGGCGCAGCACCGGGTCGAACAGCGCCGCGTCACCGTGCCGCGCCGCGAGCTTGGGCGGCAGCGCGACGCGGTAGCGCCCCGGCAGGCCGAACGTGAACGCGTCGCGCTGGCTCAGTCGTCCGACGAGCAGCGCGGGCGGGCGGCGCACCCCCGCCTCGAGCGCGAGCTCCCCGACCCGCTGCTCCACGGTCGCGAGGGCCGCCGGCAGCGGGCGCAGACCTCGTCGTCGGGTCACGACGCGCGCAGGACCACGAGCATCACGAGCGCGACGAGCACGACGACGACCGCACCGGCGACGGCGCTCGCCGCCCGCTCACGTTCGACGCCCGACGTGCATGCGGAGAACGCCGCCTGCGCGGCGAACGGGTCGGCGGGCGGGTCCTCGAGGCACGCGGCGACCGTGCGCGCCCACCGCGACCCGGCGGCGATGTTGAACGACCACGACCCGACGAACAACCCGCCCGCGAGCACCGCGAGCACGAGGACCAGCAGGTGCACCGAGGTCGGCGTCGGGTAGGCCAGCACCCGAGGCCGCGGCGGCACCTCGCCGGCCATGGTGGTCAGCCCGCGACGACGAGACCGCCGACGACTGCGTCGGCCAGGAGTGCCGCACGGTTCTCGTCGAGGCCGAGATCGAGCGCCCGGCGATGTGCCAGGTCGTGCACCGAGCGGGCCTGCTGCGCGGTGAGCGCCGGCCCCGCCTCGCCCGCACCCTCGCCCGCACCGTCCGGGACGGTCCCGGCCGCCGGCTCGTCGCGACGCATGACCCGGCGCACCCAGGTGACCACGTGCGGCGTGAGCTCCTTCTTCGCCGCGTCCCCCAGCACGCCCTTGGCGACCTCGACGAGCACCTGGACGACCGCGGACGCGATCGCGAGCACGTACGGCGTGAGCAGCGCGAGCTCGAGCCCGAAGCCGAGGGCCTCGTCCCGGCTGCGTACCGCGAGCGCGGCCTGCGGGTCGTCGAAGTACTCGGTGCTCGTGCCGTCGAGCAGCACCAGCTCGTCGGGCGCTTCGCGCTCCAGCACCAGGCCGGTCAGCTCGACCGTGAGCCGTTCGTCCTCGGTCCGCGCCATGCTCCACCCCCGCACCGTCGCGTCCCGTCCAGCGTGACGCTCCGGCGGCCGGGTGGACAAGAGGGGACGAAGGTGACTTATCGCCCCTCGGCGGCGCGCGCCTCGCGCTCCCAGTCCGCCGCGGTGCGACGCAGCTCGCCCTCGGCGTCGAGGCCGGTGGCACGCGCTTCGAGCACGAGCGCGAACAGGCGCGCGCCGAGCGACCCGTCGCCGGCCGGCGCGGGTGCACTCAGCCCGGCACGGTCCGCGCGCGTGACGACCTTCTGTGCCCGCGCGAGCGCGCCGAGCGCGAGCGGGACGCCGTCGAGCGCCGACGCGCGCTGCTTCTCGGCCCGCTTGATCCGGTCCCACCGGACGTTGCGTCCCTCGTCGTCGGTCGCGTCGGTCGCGTCGCCGGACGCGTCGTCGGTCTCGTCGGGCGCGAACACGTGCGGATGGCGCCGGACGAGCTTGTCGACGAGGTCGCGCGCGACGTCGTCGACCGTGAACGGCTCGTCAGGGTGCTCGGCGGCGATCCGGGCGTGGAACACCACCTGCAGGAGAAGGTCGCCGAGCTCCTCGCGCAGCCCCGCGCGGTCGTCGTGCTCGACGGCCTCCGCGAGCTCGTACGCCTCCTCGAGCGCGTACGGGACCAGCGAGGCGTGCGTCTGCTCGGCGTCCCACGGGCACCCGCCCGGTGAGCGCAGGCGGTCCATGACCGCCACGAGCTCGTCGAGCGCGTCGGTCACGTCGCGGTCACTCGGCGACGGACGCCGCGGGGACGAAGATCCAGGCCGGCGCGCTCGGCGCGGTCAGCTGCAGCGTCTCGGGGTCGTACTCGCCGAAGCGCGGGTTGACGTCGATGTCGGCGTCCGTGATCCGCGTGGCGACCTCGGTGCTGAGGTCGTCGGCGTCGTCGGCGTCCTGCATCTTGCTGTTGGTCAGTGCGTACCGCGCGACCGCGAGCGTGGAGGGTGCGTACTCGTCCAGCGGGTCCACCCCCGCCTGCGTCGCGCGGGTGTTGAGCAGATCGACCGTCTCCTTCTCGGAGACGCCGATGCCGTGCTCGGTGGCCACCTGCGTCAGGATCGGCTCCTGGATCAGCACGGTCGTGACGTTCACGGTGTTCACCTCGTCGTACAGCGCACCGAGCTGCTCGACCGCGACGCGGACGTCCTCGGAGCTGATCACGTCCCCGTTCACGACCGCCGCGGCGCCGGGCGTGCCGGCACAGCCGGACAGGAGCGTGGCGGCGCCGGCCAGCGCGCCGACGACCAGCCATCGCACGGGCCTCGCCGTGAGCCTCACCTTGCGCACCCTGACCTCCTGCTGCTTCGCCCGTCGATCGCCGTCATCGTAGGCCCACGATCCGTGTCCGTGACGCGCGGCACTCAGCCGTGGGCGCCTTCGCTTCCCAGCGAGGTGCCGGGCGAGCTCGCAGGTGAGCTCGCAGGCGAACCCTCGGTGGGCCGAGGCGCGTGCCGGTCGAGGAACGCGTAGACCTCCGAGCGGTCGACGCCGGGGAACGCGCCGGTGGGCAGCGCGGAGAACACGTGCTGGTGGATGCGCGCACTCGGCCACGAGCGGTCCGACCAGCGCGCGATCACGTCCGGTGCGGGCCGTCGGCAGCACGCCTCGTCAGGGCACGTGGACGTGCGACGCACCGCGGTGTCCCGTCCGCGGAACCACTTCGCCGACGAGAACGGCACGCCGAGCGCGAGCGCGAACTTGCCCGTGGGCGCGGCGCCGGCCTGCGTCGAGCACCAGAAGGTGCCGGCGGGCGTGTCCGTGTACTGGTAGGACTCGGTCGCGTGGTCGCGGCGGGTCAGCGCGGCGCGCACACCCCACTTGCGGCACACGGGCTGCCCCTCGATCGCCCCGGTGACGTCCACCGGCAGGGGCAGGCCGTCGTTGGCGTAACCGCGGTAGATCGCGCCGTCGTCGGACACCCGCAGGAAGTGCACCCGGATGTCGAGGTGGTGCGTCGCGAGGCTGGTGAACCGCTGCGCGGCCGCCTCGTGCGTGACGCCGAACGCGTCGCGGAAGTCCTCGATCGCGAGCTCCTTGTCCCGCTTGCGTCGCTCCAGGAACTCGACCGCGGCCCCCTGGGGCATGAGGCAGCACGACGCGAAGTACGTGATCTGCAGGCGCTGGCGCAGGAACTCCTCGTAGGACGTGGGGCGCTGGTGTGCCAGCACGCGGTGCGCGATCGCCTGCAGCGCGAGCGAGCGCAACCCGTGCCCGCCGGGCGTCGAGGCGGGCGGCAGGTAGATGCGGCCGTGCGCGAGGTCGGTCACCGTCCGCGTCGACTGCGGCAGGTCGTCGACGTGCCGGATCTCGAGCCCGAGCTGCTCGGCCATGCGCGTGACCGACCGGTGCGTCAGCGGGCCCACGGTGTAGCCCGCGGCGCGGGCCATCCGCTCGCCGAGCTGTTCGAGCTCGGGCAGGTAGTTGTCGCGCTCCTGGCGTTCGAGCCGGAGCTGGGTGTTGGCGCGGCGCGCCTCCTCGGGCGTCGCGATCGCCTCGAGCTCGCGTCGCGCCAGCTCGTCGTGCAGCCCGACGAGCTGTTCGAGGACCGGCGTCGGCACACCGCGCGCCGGGCGCACCAACGGCAGGCCGAGTCGCTGGAACGAGCCTGAGCGCTGCGCGCGTTCGAGCGCGATCTCGAGCGCGGCGCGACGCGACGGCGGCTCGGGGTCGATCAGGTCGTTCACGCTCGCGCCGAGTGCGTCCGCGAGGTCGCGCAGCAGCGACAGGCGGGGCTCGCGCCGGCCGTTCTCGACGAGCGAGAGCATGCTCGACGAGACGCCGACGCGCTGGCTGAGCGCGTCGAGCGTGAGTCCCCGCGCCGTGCGCAGATGCCGGATGCGCCGGCCGACCGTCAGGCGTTCGTCGTCGGATGCCACGAAACGTCACCCTACGTCAAGAAGCCCCAAACTTGACACCCTTCCCGCCGCTCGATCGCCGCGGAGTTGACGAAGGATCGAACCAGGAGGCCCGACCACCGGGCCACGCAGCCCGGGAGCACCCGATGACCGCCATGTCCGTCCGCATCCCGCACCTGCCGCAGGTCGCCGCCGACGCACCGCTCGACCTGCACGCGTGGGTCGAGGCCGTCGCCGAGCTGACCGAGCCCGACGGCGTGGTGTGGTGCGACGGATCGGATCGCGAGCGCCGCTCGCTCGTGAACCAGATGGTCGTCAGCGGCACGCTGCTGCCGCTCGACCCGCAGCATCGCCCCGGCTCCTACCTCGCCCGGTCCGACCCGGCCGACGTCGCACGCGTCGAGGCGCGGACGTTCATCTGCTCCGCCGACGCGGCCGACGCGGGCCCGACGAACAACTGGCGCGAGCCGGTCGTGATGCGCACCGAGCTCGCGGAGGTCTTCGCCGGCTCGATGCGCGGGCGCACGATGTACGTCGTCCCGTTCTCGATGGGGCCGGTCGGCAGTCCGCTGGCACGCCTCGGCGTGCAGCTCACGGACTCGCCGTACGTCGTCGTGAGCATGGGGATCATGACGCGCATGGGGACCGCGGTCCTCGACCTGATCGACGCGGGTGCTCCGTTCGTCCCCGCGGTGCACTCGGTGGGCGCGCCGCTCGTCGGGCCGGACGGCACCGTGCACGAGGACGTGCCGTGGCCCTGCAACCCGACCAAGTACATCGTGCAGTTCCCCGAGACGCGCGAGATCTGGTCCTACGGCTCGGGCTACGGCGGCAACGCGCTGCTCGGCAAGAAGTGCTTCGCGCTGCGGATCGCCTCGGCGATCGGGCGCGACGAGGGCTGGCTGGCCGAGCACATGCTGCTCGTGCGCGTCACGTCGCCCGAAGGCCGGCGCTACCACGTGGCCGCGGCGTTCCCCTCGGCGTGCGGCAAGACGAACTTCGCGATGCTGCAGCCCACCCTCCCCGGCTG
This sequence comes from Cellulomonas composti, assembly GCF_007990245.1. Taxonomy (GTDB): domain Bacteria; phylum Actinomycetota; class Actinomycetes; order Actinomycetales; family Cellulomonadaceae; genus Cellulomonas; species Cellulomonas composti. Next base: position 83,096 of record NZ_BJWG01000006.1, read on the forward strand.
GACCGTCGAGACGATCGGCGACGACATCGCGTGGCTGACCCCGGGCGACGACGGCCGCCTGTACGCGATCAACCCCGAGGCCGGCTTCTTCGGCGTGGCCCCCGGCACGGGCGTCACGACGAACCCCACCGCGATCGCGACCCTCGAGCACGACACGATCTTCACCAACGTGGCGCTGACCGACGACGGCGACGTGTGGTGGGAAGGCCTGACGCCCGAGGTCCCCGCGCACCTGACCGACTGGACCGGCGCGTCCTGGACGCCCGACACGGGCCGCCCCGCGGCGCACCCGAACTCGCGCTTCACGGTCGCGGCCGCGCAGTGCCCGACCATGGCCGACTCGTGGGACTCGCCGCAGGGCGTGCCCGTCGACGCGATCGTGTTCGGCGGTCGACGCGCCTCGAACGTCCCGCTGGTCACGCGCGCGCTCGACTGGGAGCACGGCGTGTTCATGGGCGCGACGGTCGCCTCCGAGCAGACCGCCGCGGCCGAGGGCACGGTCGGCGAGCTGCGCCGCGACCCGTTCGCCATGCTCCCGTTCTGCGGCTACAACATGGCCGACCACTGGGCGCACTGGCTGCGCGTCGGCGCGAGCCTGTCCGACGCCGGACGCCCGCAGGTGTTCCAGGTCAACTGGTTCCGCAAGGACGCCGCCGGCCGGTTCCTGTGGCCGGGCTTCGGCGAGAACTCGCGCGTCCTCGCGTGGATCGTCGGCCAGGTCGACGCGGCACGGGCCGGGTCCGACGAGGGTGCGGTGGCCGGCCCCGTCGGCCTGCGACCCGCGACCGGTGCGCTCGACGTCGACGGCCTGGACCTGCCCGACGACGACCTCGCCGCCCTGTTCGCCATCGACCCGGCCGCGTGGGCCGCCGAGGCGGACCTGACCGAGGAGTTCTTCGCCCGCTTCGGCGACCGCCTCCCGCCGGAGCTCGCCGCCCAGCTGGCCTCCCTCCGCGCTCGCCTCCACCCCTGACGAGACCCAGCCCCACCCCAGCCGGGGTCCCGGCCGTCAGCTCGGGGCGTGGCGGTCGAGGAACTCGTAGACCTCCGTGGTGTCGACGCCCGGGAAGACGCCGACGGGGAGGGCGGCGAGCAGGCTCGCGTGCGGACGGGCCGACGGCCACGACGAGCCGGACCACCGCTGCGACAGCTCGGCCGGGGGCTGCCGGCAGCACGACGGGTCGGGGCAGCGGCTCTTGGAGCGCTCGGTCGTCTCGCGGCCACGGAACCAGCGCACGTGCGCGAACGGCACGCCGACCGACACCGAGAACGCGCCCTGCGAGGACGGCTGCACCCGTGAGGTGCACCAGTACGTACCCGACGAGGTGTCGGTGTACTGGTAGTACGGCGAGAACCGGTCCGGCAGCGTGAACACCACGCGCGCGGTCCACTGCCGGCACACGGGTTGGCCCTCGATCGCGCCGAGCGGGTCGGACGGGAAGGCGACGCCGTCGTTCTCGTACGCCTTGTGCAGCGACCCGCTCTCGTGGACCTTCATGAAGTGCACGGGCAGGTCGAGGTGCTTCGTCGCGAGGTTGGTGAACCGGTGCGCGGCGGTCTCGTAGGGCACGGCGAATGCGTCGCGCAGGTCCTCGACCGAGAGGCGGCGCTCGTCCTTGGCCGCGCGCAGGAAGGCGACCGCGCTGTCGCGCGGCAGCATGAGCGCCGCGGCCAGGTAGTTCGCCTCGACCCGCTGGCGCAGGAAGTCGCGGTAGTCGCGCGGCTCGGTGTGGCGCAGCACGTGGCTCGCGAGCGCCTGCAGGAGCGGTGAGCGCGAGTCGCTGAGCCCGCGGTCGCCCTGCGGCAGGTAGATCCGGCCGTGCGCCAGGTCCGTGACCGTGCGCGTGGAGTGCGGCAGGTCCGGCACGTGGTGGAGCGTGAAGCCGAGGTGGCCGGCGATGTCGGCGGTCGCGCGCTGGGACAGCGGGCCGCCGGTGTGGCCGATCGCCGCGAGCAGCGTCGCGGCGTGCTCCTCGAGCTCGGCGAAGTAGTTGTCCCGCTCGCGCATCTGCGCCCGCAGCTCGGTGTTGGCGCGCCGGGCCTCCTCGGGCGTCGCCGCGTGCTCGGTGAGCAGCCGCTCGACCTCGTGCTGCAGCGCGACGAGGGCCTCGAGCGCGTCGGACGGCAGCGACTTGGCGACCTTGACCGTCGGCAGGCCGAGCTGGCCGAACAGCGGGCCGCGCTGCGCGCGCTCGAGCTCGACCTCGAGGGCCGCCCGGCGGCTCGGGGCCTCCGTGCGCAGCAGCTCAGCGAGCGGCACGTCGAGCGCCTCGGCGATCTGCGCGAGCAGGCTCAGCTTGGGCTCGCGGTGGCCGTTCTCGAGCATCGAGACCTGCGAGGGGGCACGGCCGATCGCCGTGCCCAGGTCCTCGAGCGTCAGGCCGCGCTGCGTGCGCAGGTGACGGATGCGCCGGCCCAGCACGAGCGTGTCCAGCGCGGTGGTGGTCGCAGTCGTCGCCGCAGTCGTCGTCGTCGCCGTCATGCGTCCACCGTCACACGGCGCCCAGGTTTCCGTCCAGCAGAAGTATCGCGGATCTTCTCGCAGATTCGTCGGAGAAGAACCGCTCGAGGTGCGCGAACGTGGTGGTCAGGCCGAACGGCCGAGAAGAAGACTCGAACCGGAGGACACCATGACCACGCAGACCGACCCGACCGCGACGCAGCGGCCGGGTCACCCCCGCACCGGCGACCAGACCACCACGGCGGCGCAGCTCGCGGCCGAGTGGGAGCTCGACCCGCGATGGGCCGGCCTGCGCCGGACCCACTCCGCGGCCGACGTCGTCGCGCTGCGCGGGTCGGTCCGCGAGGAGCACACGCTCGCCCGGCGCGGGGCCGAGCGGCTCTGGGAGCTGCTGCACAGCCGCACCCACGTGCCGGCGCTCGGTGCGCTGACGGGCAACCAGGCGGTGCAGCAGGTCCGGGCGGGCCTGGAGGCGATCTACCTGTCCGGCTGGCAGGTGGCGGCGGACGCGAACCTGTCCGGCCAGACCTACCCGGACCAGTCCCTGTACCCGGCCAACTCCGTGCCCGCGGTGGTGCGTCGCATCAACAACGCGCTGCTGCGCGCCGACCAGATCGACGTCGCCGAGAACGGCCGCCGCGGCCACGAGTGGCTCGCGCCGATCGTCGCGGACGCGGAGGCCGGGTTCGGCGGCCCGCTGAACGCCTACGAGCTCATGCACGCGATGATCGCGGCCGGCGCCGCCGGGGTGCACTGGGAGGACCAGCTCGCCGCGGAGAAGAAGTGCGGCCACCTGGGCGGCAAGGTCCTGGTCCCGACGAGCCAGCACGTGCGCACCCTGAGCGCGGCGCGGCTCGCGGCCGACGTCGCGGGCGTGCCGACCGTGATCGTCGCGCGCACCGACGCGCTCGGCGCCGACCTGCTCACGAGCGACGCCGACGAGCGCGACCACCCGTTCCTCACGGGCGAGCGCACCGCCGAGGGGTACTACAGGGTCACGCCCGGCCTCGACGCGGTCGTCGCGCGGCAGGGCGCCTACGCGCCGTTCGCGGACCTGCTCTGGGTCGAGACAGCCACGCCGGACGTCGGGCTCGCGATCGAGTTCGCGGAGCGGATCCACGAGCAGTTCCCGGGGAAGCTCCTCGCGTACAACTGCTCGCCGTCGTTCAACTGGCGCCGGCACCTGTCCGACGAGCAGATCGCCCGCTTCCAGCGCGAGCTCGCCGGTCACGGCTACGCGTTCCAGTTCATCACGCTGGCCGGCTTCCACGCGCTCAACCACTCGATGTTCGAGCTCGCCCGCGGCTACGCGCAGCGCGGCATGAGCGCGTACGTCGAGCTGCAGGAGGCCGAGCTCGCCGCCGAGGACGCGGGCTACACCGCGACCCGCCACCAGCGCGAGGTCGGCACCGGCTACTTCGACCGCGTCGCGACCGCGATCTCCCCCGCGAGCGCCACCCTCGCGCTCGCCGGCTCCACCGAGACGGCCCAGTTCACGCACTGAGCCCACCGTCCCCTTCGCCCGCACTCCCTGTCAGGAGCCCGCCATGACCGTCATCACCGCCCTGCCGAGCAGCACCCTCACCGACCCGTACGCCCGTCCCCGGATCGACATCACCGGCGCCGCCGTCGCCGGGACCGACGAGATCCTCACGTCCGAGGCGCTCGACTTCGTCACCGACCTGCACGCCCGCTTCGCCGGCCGCCGGCACGACCTGCTGCTCGCGCGGCAGCGTCGTCGCGAGGCCTGGAGCAACGGCGTCGACCCGCAGTTCCTGCCGATCACGGCGGGCGTGCGCGCCGACCGGACGTGGCGCGTCGCCGGACCCGGCCCGGGCCTGGAGGACCGTCGCGTGGAGATCACCGGCCCGACCGACCGCAAGATGACCGTCAACGCACTCAACTCCGGCGCCAAGGTGTGGCTCGCGGACCACGAGGACGCGATGAGCCCCACCTGGGAGAACGTCGTCGGCGGCCAGCTCAACCTGTTCGACGCGATCCGTGGCCAGATCGACTTCACGTCGCCCGAGGGCAAGGAGTACCGCGTCGGCGAGCAGACCCCGACGATCGTCTTCCGGCCCCGCGGGTGGCACCTCACCGAGAAGCACCTCGCGTTCGTCGACCGCGCCGGGCAGCGCTCGTCGTCGTCGGCCTCGCTCGTCGACGCGGGCCTGTACCTGTTCCACAACGCGCACGCGCTGATCGACGCGGGCCGCGGGCCGTACCTCTACCTGCCCAAGCTCGAGGGGCACCTGGAGGCGCGACTGTGGGACGACGTGTTCCGGTTCACCGAGACGTACCTGGGCCTGCGGCACGGCACGATCCGCGCGACCGTACTGATCGAGACGATCGGCGCCGCGTTCGAGATGGAGGAGATCCTCTACGAGCTGCGCGAGCACTGCGCGGGCCTCAACGCCGGTCGGTGGGACTACATCTTCAGCGTGATCAAGAACTTCCGGGACCGCGGCCCGCGGTTCGTCCTGCCGGACCGTTCACGCGTGACGATGACCGTGCCGTTCATGCATGCCTACACCGAGCTGCTGGTGGCGACGTGCCACCGGCGCGGCGCGCAGGCCATCGGCGGGATGAGCGCGTTCATCCCCAACCGCCGCTCGCCCGAGGTCACCGCCCGCGCGCTCGAGCAGGTCCGCGCGGACAAGCAGCGCGAGGCCGGCCAGGGGTTCGACGGGACGTGGGTCGCGCACCCCGACCTCGTGCCCGTCGCACGCGAGGTGTTCGACGAGGCGCTCGGCGACCGCGTCGACCAGCGCGACCGGCTCCGTGAGGACGTGCGCGTGACCGCGGCGCAGCTCCTCGACATCTCGTCCGCGGGCGGCAGCGAGCCCGGTGCCGTCACCGACGCCGGCCTGCGCGGCAACGTCTCGGTCGCCGTGCGCTACCTCGAGTCGTGGCTGCGCGGCGTGGGGGCGGCGGCGCTCGACGACCTCATGGAGGACGCCGCCACGGCCGAGATCTCCCGGTCCCAGGTGTGGCAGTGGGTGCACCAGCAGGTCGTCACGGACTCGGGCACGACGATCACGCCAGCCCACGTGCGCGCCGTGCTCGCCGACGTCCTCGCCGATCTGCCGCGCTCGCCGCAGGACCGGTACGACGACGCCGCCGGGCTCTTCGAGCAGGTCGCCCTGGCCGAGGACTTCCCCACGTTCCTGACCATCCCGGCCTACACCCAGCACCTCGTCCAGCGGCCCTGACGCCGCGGGTCCGCTTCGGCGCCGGTCAGTTCGAGTCGTCCTCGTACTCGCCGGCGCCGAAGTCGTCCTCCTTGCCGATCATCGCGCCCTGCGACCGCGCGAACCGACCCAGCTCCGCCATCACCAGGTCCCACCGCTCCTGCGTGACACCCACATCCGGCTCGAAGTACAACGCCCGCAGCCGACCACCATGCACCTGCACGAGCACCGACGCCGCCTCGTCACGATGCCCCAGCTCACGCCCGCCGACCAGCAGGTCCGCCGCCGAGAGCACCGCACCACCCTCACCACAGAACCGCGCCAGGTTCAACGCGCGCGCCGCACCCACCTCGTCCAACGGCGCCAACAACCACGGCTTGGCGTCCAGCCCCGTCAACGTCCCCGCCGCCAGCACCAGCTCCTGCCCCACCCGCGGACCACGCGGCACGCTCGGACCCGGCTTCCACCACTCACCCGGCCACGACCACACCGGCGAGACCCGCACCAGCTCCGGCGGCTCACCCAGATCCACCGACAACAACGGCACCAGCACCGACTCCCCCCGCGGCCCCGACCGCGGCAACGACGCCACACGCTCCGACCACGACAACAGAGCGTCATCAGCCATCTGGGCCTCGACACCATCGAAGGCCATTCGAAGAATCGCATCGAGCCTCATCGGCTCGAACCACCCTCGGCCCCGATCGAGGACGACGCCGATCTCACCATGAGCGAGCATGGAGACCGGGACGAGCGGCGCCGCCAGAACGGCCCACGCGGCCGACCCGAACGCGCGCTCGCAGACCAAGCGAAGGTAGTGCTGCACGCTCTCGTTCGCGAAGTACCGTCGCCTGCTCTCAGCGACGCGGCACCGGTTCGCCTCGGTGTCTTCCAAGAAGCCCGATGCGCCAGGCCACGTAGCCGGCACGCTCTCGATCGGCACGCCCGGACAACCTGCACGCGCGAACCCAAGGAACCAGGGCCACAGCTCGACCAGCGACTGCGGTGAGGCATCCATCGACCCGACCGGGCCACCCGAGTCGCTCATCAACTGCGCCAACTCCTGCAACCGGAACGGCTCCCGCGCCCGCACATGCGCCAAGAATTCGTACGCCTGCTCACGCGACGTGTACTGGAACACCAGGACTCACCGGGTGCCGCGATCGGCCGCCGCGGCGACGTCGCCCAGGATCACGGCGTCGACGAGCTGGCGGGCCCAGGCCAGTACCGCGCGGCCGTGCAGCGGCTTGCCGCCGACTCGCGCGGTCGTCGGGAAGGGCACGAGCACGGTGCGCAGTGCGGGCTTGAGGACTGCGCCGGGGTACAGCCGCTTGAGGCGGAGCTGGGCGGACTCGGGCAGCTCGACGGGCGCGAAGCGCACGAAGCGGCCCTGTGCGGTGACGTCCGTCAGGCCCGCTCGTCGGACGTGCTGGCGGAACCGCGCGACGTCGAACAGCGCCTCGACGGGCTCGGGCACGGCGCCGTAGCGGTCGACCAGCTCGGCGTGCACCTCGGCGAGGGCCGCCTCGTCGGCCGCGACCGCGATCTTGCGGTAGGCCTCCAGCCGCAGCCGCTCGTGCGCGATGTAGTCGTGCGGGAGGTGCGCGTCGACGGGCAGCTCGATCGTGACGTCCGGCTGCTCCTCGGGCACGTCGTCGCGGAACGCCGCGACCGCCTCGCCGACCATCCGGATGTACAGGTCGAAGCCCACGCCCTCGATGTGCCCCGACTGCTCACCGCCCAGCAGGTTGCCGGCGCCACGGATCTCGAGGTCCTTCATCGCCACGGCCATGCCGGCGCCGAGGTCGGTGTTCGCGGCGATCGTCTGGAGCCGGTCGTGCGCGGTCTCGGTGAGCGGCTTCTCGGGCGGGTACAGGAAGTACGAGTACGCGCGCTCGCGCCCGCGGCCCACCCGGCCGCGCAGCTGGTGCAGCTGCGAGAGGCCCAGCAGGTCGGCACGCTCCAGGATGAGCGTGTTCGCGTTGGAGATGTCCAGCCCGGTCTCGACGATCGTCGTGCAGACCAGCACGTCGAACCGCTTCTCCCAGAAGTCGACGATGACGCGCTCGAGCTGGTGCTCGTGCATCTTGCCGTGCGCCACGGCGATGCGGGCCTCGGGGACGAGCTCGGCCAGCCGCGAGGCCGTCCGTTCGATCGACTCCACGCGGTTGTGCACGTAGAACACCTGGCCCTCGCGCAGCAGCTCCCGGCGGATCGCGGCGGTGATCTGCTTCTCCTCGTACGCGCCGACGAACGTGAGGACCGGGTGCCGCTCCTCCGGCGGGGTCGCGAGCGTCGACATCTCGCGGATGCCGGTGACGGCCATCTCGAGCGTGCGCGGGATCGGCGTCGCCGACATCGCGAGCACGTCGACGTTGGTGCGCAGCGCCTTGAGCGTCTCCTTGTGCTCGACGCCGAACCGCTGCTCCTCGTCGACCACGACGAGCCCGAGGTCCTTGAACCTGATCTCGCCCGTCAGGAGCCGGTGCGTGCCGATCACGACGTCCACCGACCCGTCGGCCAGGCCCTCGACGACCGCCTTCGCCTCCTTGTCCGTCTGGAACCGCGACAGCGCCTTGACGTTCACGGGGAACGCCGCGTAGCGCTCCGCGAACGTGTCGAGGTGCTGCTGGACGAGCAGCGTCGTCGGGACGAGCACCGCGACCTGCTTGCCGTCCTGCACGGCCTTGAACGCGGCGCGCACCGCGATCTCGGTCTTGCCGTACCCGACGTCGCCGCACACCAGCCGGTCCATCGGGATCGGCTTCTCCATGTCCGCCTTGACCTCGTCGATCGTCGCCGCCTGGTCGGGCGTCTCGACGTACGCGAACGCGTCCTCGAGCTCGCGCTGCCAGGGCGTGTCCGGCCCGAACGCGTGCCCCGGCGTCGCCATCCGCGCCGAGTACAGCCGGATCAGCTCGCTCGCGATCTCCTTGACCGCCTTGCGGGCGCGGCTCTTCGTCTTGGCCCAGTCGGTGCCGCCCATCCGGCTCAGCGAGGGCGCCTCGCCGCCCACGTACTTGGTCACCTGGTCGAGCTGGTCGGTCGGGACGAACAGCCGGTCGCCGGGCTGGCCGCGCTTGGACGAGGCGTACTCGATCACGAGGTACTCGCGCGTGGCCGCGCTCGCGCCCGACCCGATCGTGCGCTGCACCAGCTCGACGAACCGGCCCACCCCGTGCTGCTCGTGCACGACGAAGTCGCCCGCGCGCAGCGCGAGCGGGTCGACGACGTTGCGCCGCCGGCTCGGCATCCGCCGCATGTCGCGTGTGCTGGCCCCCGCGCGGCCCGTGAGGTCCGCCTCGGAGAGCACCGCGAGCCGCAGCCCCTCGGCGACGAAGCCCGGACCCACGGGCGCGGGGGTGACGAGCACGACGCCGCCCTCGGGCTCCTCGTCCACCGACGTGACGAGCCGCGCCGGGGTGTCCGCCGCGCGCAGCTGCTCGACCATGCGCTGGGCCGGCCCGTGCCCCTCGGTCGCGAGCACCAGCCGCCAGCCGGCCCGCTGCAGCGCGCGCAGGTCCGCCACGGCGCGATCGAGCTCGCCGCGGTAGCGCTCGACGTCGCGCGCCGCCACGACGAGCGTGTGCGCGTCCTCACCGCGGACGGCGGCCGCCGCCTCGTCGTCGTCGGCGCCCGCGTCCAGCGTGAAGCCCGACAGCGTCCACCAGCCCAGCCCGCGCACCGCCGCGAGCGCTCGCACGTCGGCGAACGTCGCGAACGACGCGGCGGACAGGTCCAGCGGCGTCGCGGCGCCCGCGGCGGCCGACGTCCAGGCCGCCTCGAGGAACTCCTGCGTCGTCGCGACCAGGTCGTGCGCGCGGCGACGGATGCGCTCGGGGTCGATCAGGACCAGCAGCGCACGGTCGTCGACGAGGTCCAGCACCGGCACCAGGTCGTCGACGAGCGCGGGTGCGAGCGACTCCATGCCCTCGACCGCGATGCCCGCCGCGAGCTTGTCCAGCATGTCCGCGGCCCCCGGCAGCCGCTCGACGAGCGCCGCGGCCCGCGCGCGCACCTCGTCGGTCAGCAGGATCTCGCGGCACGGCGGCGCCCACACGCCGTGGTCCGCGACCTCGAGGCTGCGCTGGTCCGCGACCGAGAACCAGCGGATCTCCTCGACGTCCTCGCCCCACAGCTCGACGCGCAGCGGGTGGTCCTCGGTGGGCGGGAACACGTCGAGGATCCCGCCGCGCACCGCGAACTCGCCGCGCTTCTCGACCATGTCCACCCGGCTGTAGGCCGCGTCGACGAGCCGCACCGTGAGGTCCTCCAGGTCGACCCGGTCCCCCACCGACACCTCCACGGGGCGCAGGTCGCCCAGCCCCGCGACCACGGGCTGCAGCAGCGCGCGCACGGGCACGACGAGCACGCGGACCGGACCGGCCGGACCGGGCTCGTCGGTCGGGTGCGCGAGCCGGCGGAACACCGCGAGCCGGCGGGCGACGGTGTCGGCACGCGGCGAGAGCCGCTCGTGCGGCAGCGTCTCCCAGGCGGGCAGGACTGCCACCTCGTCGGGCGTGACGTAGCAGCGCAGCGCGGCCGCGAGCTCGTCGGCGTCGCGTCCCGTCGCGGTCACGACGACGAGCGGCCGACCGCCCGCGCGACCCGCGCCCGCACCGCCCGGGACACCGTCCGCGAGCGCCGCCAGCAGGGGCGGCCGCACACCCGCAGGACCCACGACGTCGAGCTCGCCGCGCGCCGGCAACGCCTCGAGGGCCGCGGTGGCGGCCGGGTCGGCGAGCAGGAGGGGCAGCAGTCCGGTGAGGTCCATGCACGGCCTTTCGCGGTTCGTCCTGGCACAGCCAGGCAGCACGAACGCCCCGGATCCGGATGAACGCGGGGTGCCCGACGAGTCTACGAGCGCGCACCGACACGGTCGCGCCCGGCCGCCGGCGTGCGGTGCTCGTCGGACGACCGGACCGTGACGCGCTCGAGTCCGCATCCGCGTCCGCGTCCAAAGGCGAGCGCTGGGGTTGGTTTTTCGCCGCGGGACGGGCACCCTGTTCCGGTGGACTGGACCATGGCTGCCGCGGCGTTCTTCATCGGTATCGTCGTCGGCCTGACGGGCATGGGTGGCGGCGCCCTCATGACGCCCGTGCTCGTGCTGTTCTTCAACGTCCCACCGCTCACGGCCGTCTCGTCCGACCTCGTCGCGAGCGCCGTGATGAAGCCCGTCGGCTCGTTCGTGCACCTGCGCCACGGCACGGTGAACCTCAAGCTCGTGATGTGGCTGGTGATCGGCTCGGTCCCCTCCGCGTTCCTCGGCGTGGTGCTGCTGCAGGCGTTCGCCGATGACGAGCAGATCCAGCACATGATCAAGATCGCGCTCGGGATCGCGCTCATGGTCACCGCGCTCGGCCTCGTCGTGCGCGCCTACCTGCGCCTGGCCGAACGTGCCCGCGAGCGCGACGGGCAGCTCCCGCTGCCCACCGCGGTGCCGGTCGTCACGGTGCGCCCGATCCCGACCGTGGCGCTCGGCATCGCGGGCGGCCTCATCGTCGGGCTGACGTCCGTGGGATCCGGCTCGCTCGTGATCATCGGCCTGATGATGCTCTACCCCGGTCTCAAGGCGAGCCAGCTCGTCGGGACCGACCTGGTGCAGGCCGTGCCGCTCGTCGCGTCCGCCGCGCTCGCCCACGCGCTGTTCGGTGACCTCGACATGGCGATCACCTGGCCCCTGCTCATCGGCAGCATCCCCGGAGTGTTCATCGGCGCGCAGATGTCCGCGCGGATGACCGGCGGGCTGGTGCGCCGGGCGCTCGGGTTCGTGCTGCTCGCCTCCGCGCTCAAGATGCTCGGCGTCGGCAACATCGAGACCGCGGTCATGCTCGTCGCGGTGCTCGTGCTCGCGCCGTTCGCGTGGATGGGTGTGCGTCGCCGGCACGGCTTCCCGGCGATCGCGCGCGCGCAGGAGGCGCCCGCCGAGCTGCCTGAGATCGCGTCCGAGACGGCGACCGTCGGTGCGAGCGCCGACCCCGTCTCCGTGCTCGCCGCGGACACCGGCGGCGAGTCGACGGGCTCCCGGCCGGGATCGACCACCACAGGTCTGTGACCTGCGGCCCGTGACCTGCGGCTCTCGCCGCACGGCGCGCCCGGGCGGTGGGCGTCACCGCTCGTGCGGCTCCGCGGTGCGCGCATCGGCCCGCTCGAACGCCTGCGACCACCGCGCCGGCATCGCGAACAGCGGGACCTGGAGCCCCACGCGCCGCACGCCCGTCCCGACGGCGAGGCACAGCGCGACGACGACCGAACCGACGACCGCCGGGTACAGGATCGCCCCGAGCGTGCTGCCGAGCACGGCGGCCTCGACGTCGTGGCCCACGGAACCGGCGGCCACGATCAGCAGCGCGATCCACAGCGGGTGCAGCACGTAGATCGGCAGCGTCTGCCGACCGAGCGCGAGCCCGAGACGCCGCACCGGGTTCCACCGCACCGCGAGCACGACGACGAGGACCGCGACCACCAGGAACGCCGTGCCCCGGGCCAGCGAGAGGACCGCCCCGGCGACGTCGTGCCCGGCCGTGAAGCGACCGAGCGCCGTCACGCCTGCCGCGACGAACGCCGCGGCGAACGCGAGCGGCACGCTCGCTCGCTCCGCGAGGCGGCGCAGCACGCCCGAGCCGTACACGCCGATCGCGAAGAACACCGCCAGCTCGGGCACCTTGCTCCACACCTGGTCGGACGTCGTGAACGTCGCCGTGACGACGCTGAGGACCGCGAGCCCTCCCAGGACCGCCCAGGCGGGTGCGCGATAGAGCGCACCGAGCACCGCGATGTAGACCGCGAGCGCGAAGACGTACCAGAGCGTCGTTCCGGGCACGACGAGCTGGCGTAGCACGTCGAGCGGCCCGTCCACCCGGTGCGGGAGCCCCGGTTCGCGCACCACGGCGTAGAACACCGCGTAGATCAGCAACCACACGACGTACAGGTAGTAGTTGCGGGCGACCCGGACCGTGAGACCCCCCGCGCGGAACCCCGCCCGCACACGCCCCGCGACGACGAGACCCGAGACCGCGAGCAGCACCGGCATCCGGACGCTGCCGAGCACCGAGTACACGCGGTCCCACAGGCTCGCGCCGACGTCCGCGACCGGCACGCCCGGGTCCGCAGCGTGCCACAGGACCACGTGCGCGAGCACCACGGCCGCGACGCTGTAGCCGCGCGCCGCGTCGATCCACTCCAGACGGACGCCTCTCGGCGCGACCGCCACGGGTGCGCGCTCGCGGGCCCGGGCATCCGTCACCGCAGCCTCACGGGACCGCGGCGAGGTCCTCGTCGACGCCCTCGAGCAGCGCGAGCGCACGGCGCAGCGCCGTGCTCGAGGTGTGGACGGTGTACGGGAAGTAGACGACCTCCACCCCGACCTCGGCGAACCGTTGCTCGAGATCGATCCCCTTGGCGGTGCCGCGCCAGTCGTCGCCCTTGAAGAACACGTCGAAACCCAGCTCGCGCCAGGTGTCGAGCTTGTCCGGGACGACCTCCGCGTGCACCCGGTCGACGAAACCGATGTGCCGGACGATCTCCATCCGCTCGTTCAGCGGGATGACGGGCCGCCTGCCGCGGGCGAGCTCGAGCATCTCGTCGCTGACGACGCCTGCGACCAGGTAGTCGCAGTTCTGGCGTGCGTGGCGAAGGATGTTGAGGTGACCGACGTGGAAGAGGTCGTAGGCCCCCGGCGCATAACCGATGCGAAGCACCATGCGTTGCACTCCTGTCCGGGAAACGGGTGCCGGCATCGGCGGCGGCGAATACGACGAGACTAGGCCGAATCGGACATGTCGGGCAGACGTCGTACGGGTGAATTGCCACGTCCGGGGGACGTCAGGCGTGGTGCGTGACAGCCGTGCCGGCGGCCATCGCCGCGTCCTCGTCGGGCCCCACGGCCGCGTCGTCGCCCTCGGCGGGCCCGTCGGCACGACCGTCGGGCTCGTCGCCACCGCCGTCGGCCCCGTCGGCGACGGCCGCCGCGTCCGGCTGCTCGGGCACCGGCTGCTCGTCGGGCTTGGGGTCCCGTTCTGCGTGCTCGACCGGCAGGTCCGTCTCGACGGCCGACCCCGCCTCCGGCTCGGTGGCGGACGTCGACGGCGCGGGCGCGACGACCTCGTCGGGCACGGCCACCCCGCCAGACGCAGCCACCCCGTCAGGCACGGCCAGCGCGTCGGGCGCGGCTACGGGCGCCGACGGCGCCGCCGCGCGATCGTCGCCCGACGCGGGCGGCCAGACGATCGCGACCGGGGGTGCGCCCGCGGCGGTGCGCTCGGTCGCGTGCCGGGCGGCCGGGGCACCCACCGTGGCGAGCACGGGCGCCGGCGCCGCGGCGCGCCCCTTGTCCCGCCTGCGACGCCGGCGCTTGTGCGCCTGCGGGCTCGCGGCGTAGTACGAGGACTCGTCGGACGCGACCCGGGCGCGGTTGAGCACCACGCCGACGACGCGAGCGCCGCCGAGCCGCACGCTCTCCGCCGCGCGCTTGATCTGGGCACGCCGCACGCGGGACGCATCCACGACGAGCACGACGCCGACCGCGAGACGCGCGATCACGACCGCGTCGGACACGGGCAGCAGCGGCGGCGCGTCGATCACGACGACGTCGAACCGCTCGCGACCCAACGCGACGATCTCCTCGAACTCCTTGGACGTGAGCAGCTCGCTCGGGTTCGGCGGGACAGGCCCCGAGAGCAGCACGGTCAGTCGGTCACCGACCACCTGCGAGACGTCGTCGAACGTGGCCCTGCCCACCAGGCAGTCGGTGAGCCCGGCGCCACCTTCGAGGCCGAGGGTCGGAGCCAGGCTGGGGCGGCGCAGGTCGGCGTCGATCAGGAGCACCCGCTCACCGGCCGCTACGAACGCGGCGGCCGTGCGCAGCGACGTGTACGACTTGCCCTCACCCGCGAGCGCCGACGAGACGACGAAGACCTTCGGGACACCCGCCCGCCCGATCATCTGCAGGTTCGTGCGGATCTTGCGGTACTCCTCGCCCTGCGGACCGCCCGTCGCCTCGAGCTCGGACAGCACGAAGGGCGCCGACTTGCGCACCGAACGCACCGACCCGATCACCGGGACACCCACCGCGTCGTCGACGTCGCGCGCCGAACGGACCCGCGTGTCGAGCGTCTCGCGCAGGTACGCCGCGACGAGGCCGAGCAGGAGACCGGCGAAGACCGCGGCCATCAGGTTGCGCCTGGTGTTGGGCGAGAACGGGTACAGCGGGACGGAGGCGCCCCGCACGATCGTCGCGGTGACCGTGCCGCGCCCCGAGTCGCTCACGGGTGCGAGCTGCTTGATCACCTGGACGAGCTCGCCGGCCACGGCGTTCGCGACGTTCGTCGTGTCCAGCGGCGAGCTGCCCGTGACGGACACGGTCAACAGCGAGGTGCCGCTGGGCGCACTCGCGGAGACCCGGTTCCCGAGCTGCTTGGCGCTGACGTCGAGGCCGAGCTGCTCGATCACGGGATCGAGGACGATCGGCAGCCCTGCGAGCTCCGAGTAGGAGAGCATCTGCGACTGCGTGTAGTTGGAACCCTGGTTGAGGTCCGTCGCCGAGCCGCTCGAGCTCAGCGACACGAAGATCGTCGCGGACGAGCGGTACTGCGGCGTCGCCTTCATCGACATGTAGCCGACGAGCGAACCCAGCACGAGCACGGGCAGCAGCACGATCACCCAGTGCTTGCGGGCTGCGGTCACGAAGTCTCGCAACGACATGGGGGGGCCTCTCCTAGCGTCCTGCTGCGATTGAACCACCGGCCGCCACGAGGCGGTCGACGGCTCGGGGGTCGTTTCGTGCGCCGGCTGCGACGTCGCTCGCCGGGTCGCGACCGGCGAGCACGTCCACGTGCGCGACCGCCAGCCCGACGACGAACCAGAACATCGGCGTGAGCTGGGTGATGAAGGCGACGCTCGTGAGCCCGGGCAGGAGCGCGACGACCGCGACGAGCGCCGCGCTGCGGTTCGCGCGCACGAGCGCGACGGCGGCGACGACCGCCGCACCGAGGAGCACGAGCAGCGGCAGGATCCCGTAGTCCAGTCCGAGCAGGATCGGCGCGCTGTCGATCGAGCCGAACGCGCCGTAGCGGGTCTCGCCCGCGGCATCCGTCGTCACCTCGGAGGTGCGGCCCAACCAGTTCATCGACGGCACCAGGGAGAGCAGGTCGCCGCGGTAGTCCGCGCTGTTCGACGCCTCCGAGCCGGCCGCGGTGAACACGTCCCGCGCGAGCGGCAGTGCGACGGCCGCGCCGACCACGAACAGGGCGGCCGCCGCGCGGCGGAAGCCCGGCGAGACCGCGCCGCCCAGCAGCACGAGGCAGCCGACGAACGCGAGCACCGTCGAGACCATGCCGATGCGGCTGAAGGTGACGACCGCGGCGAACCCGACCGCCGCCAGGGTCGCCGCCTTGAGGGCCGGCCGCAGCCGACTGCACCACACGAACGGCACCGACATCGCCAGGCCGCCGCCGAGCGCGATCGCGCTGCCCCACGCCCCCTCGACGCGCGGTACTCCGCCGCGCCACCGGATCCCGGACCACCGCGCATACCCCGCGCCGCCCCCGAGATGCAGCCCGACGAACAGGTTGTGCTGCGTGACGAACTCGAGGATCGCGAGCAGCGCGACGACCCCGAACGCGACCGCGATCACCGTGGCGACGACGTCCTCGCGGACCCGCATGCCGAGCACGCGGCCGGCCAGGTAGGCGACCCCCCAGCCGAACACCGCCGCGAACGCGCGCTCGAGGGTGACGAAGCCGGCGACGAACGACACCGCGATGACGCCGAGCACCAGGAGCATCACTGCGTCGAACGCCCGCAACCGGATGCCGGACCCGGACCACAGCGCGAGGATGCTGCCGAGGAAGGCCGCCGTCAACGGCGTCACGAACACGACGAACGAGCCCCCGACCCACGGGGGCACGAAGCACATGAACGCGAGGCACGCGCACAGACCGAGCAGAGGGACCTCGCGCACGACGACGACGAACACGGCGCCGAGCGCGAGCAGGACGAGCAGGATCGCGAGCCCGTCCACACTCGAGAGCGCCGCAGTCATGCCACCTCCTCCGCACGTCGGCGCACGCGCGCCCGGGGCGCCAGTATGCGCCCGTGACCGGCTCAAACCGGACATCCAGGGCGCATCTTCACCCTTCCGCCCGGCGCGCTCACCCGACGGGGCGCAGCCTCACGGCGCGGGCGCTGCGACCGCCCCCCGATCGCCGGCCGACCGCCCGGACCGGGTCCGGCCGAGCAGGAACGGCGCCTCGAACAGCCACCGCACGGGAACCCGGTCACGCGACGAGGCGAGCACGGCACCGACCACGAGCCCCGAGATCCACAGCGCGGGGATCATCACCCACCACGGCGCACGCAGCTCGACGAGCACCGCGACCGCACCGAGCATCACCGGGAAGTGCGAGGTGTAGTACACGATCGAGTTGCGGCCGACGTGCCGCAGCCGTCCGGTCCACCGGTGCCCCAGCCGCGCGGCGACGACGACCGCGACGAGGATGCCGGCCACCGACAGCGGCACGAACAGCGACCGGTAGTTCACGTCGCGGTTGATCCCCGAGGCCACCGCGAACCCGAACGCGAGGACCGCCATCACCGCGACCAGCACCCGACGACCCCGCAGCCACGTCGGCAGGTCCCCGAGCGTCTGCACCGCCCACGCGCCGCCGAAGAAGAACACCGCGTAGAAGAGCATCCGGTGCTGCTGCGGAGCGTCCACGAGCGCGGCGCCGACGAGACAGACGAGCGGGGGCACGGCCGCCGGCACCCGGCGCAGCAGCGGTGCGACGAGGTAGTAGCAGCCGATGTAGAACAGGAACCACAGGTAGGACGTCGCGATGTACAGGTGCGGGTTCCACAGCGGGTAGTCGGTGCCCTTGATCGCGAAGAAGACCAACGCCCACACGAAGTACGGCCACCAGATCAGCGCGATCTTGCCGCGGTAGTACTGCCCGAGAGGCTTGTTCAGCGATCGCGGCAGCAGCAGGCCGGACAGGAACATCAGTGTCGGCATCCGATACGGCAGCAGGGCGTCGTTGAACGCCACGACCGCCGCGGGGACCGCGACCCCCTCGATCCTCGGCAGGGAGGTCGCGTGCCACAGCAGCATGAGCAGGATCGCGGTGCCGCGCAGGGTGTCCATCCACTCCATGCGCACGCGCGCCGCCGGCGGAGCGGCCGGGGCGACCTCCGCCCCGGCGGCTCCGCCGTCGGTCACTTCTCTCGGCTCCGCCGCGAGGTCCTGCTCGGACGACCTCATCCGCCGCCGTTCTCCTCGCTACTCGACACCGACCGACTTCAGGTCGTCCCAGGTGAACAGGACCGGCCCGTTGGTGGTCGACGCTGCCACGTACTGGCCCAGTCCGACACCCCCGGCGTCCTGCAGCTCGGCCGTCGTGTCGGTCGCCGTGAGCCGCCACGTGGCCGGCTCGGTCGCGCCGGTCCACACGTTCCCGCGGATCGTCGTGGTCCCGGAGCCCACCGCCTGCAGGTGGAACTTGAGCTGCGTGCCCGGTGCGTACGTGACACCGGTCAGCGTCGCCGTCGCGAGGGTCGTCTCACCCGACGACAGTCGCCGCAGGAGCTGCACCGAGACGGCACCCGTCTGCGTGACCTTCGCGTTGAGCGCGTACTCGGACGTCCAGCTGCCGCCGGTGCGGGCCGACACCCAGGCGCTCACCGTGCCCACGTTCGACAGCTTGTCCAGGACGAGCGTCCCGGTCACGTCGACGTCCTGTCCCGACGCCGCGTCGAGACGCGCCTTCGGGGTCGAGCCGGCGTTCACCGTGACGGTGCCGGTCGTGCCCGTCACCTTGAACAGCGAGGCCGCACCCGCGAGGGTCCACGCGCCGCCCGTGTCCGCCGTGCCCCAGCCGCTGGCCGAGGTCCGGGTGAACGTCTCGGACCCGAACACCACGGGCCCGGTCGGGGCCGTGACGGTCACGGTCTGCGTGGTGGCCGAGCTGTCCAAGCCGTCGTCGTCGGTGACGACCAGCGTCACCGTGTGGTCGCCGGCGGTCGAGAACGTGTGGCTGGCCGTCGAGGCGGAGCCTCCGCCGACGACACCGTCGAACGCCCAGCGGTAGGACACCACCGTGCCGTCGGGGTCCGTCGAGCTGGTGCCGACGACGTTGACCGTCAGATCGCTCGGCGTCCAGGTGAACGCGGCCGTCGGGGCCTGGTTCACGGGGAGCGGGAACGTCGTCACGGTCTGGGTCGACGCCACGCTCACCGCGCCGTCGTCGTCGGTCACCACCAGGGAGACCGTGTGGTCACCCGGCGTGCCGAACGTGAACGAGTCCGTCGGCCCGTGCTCGTCCGAGACCACGCCGTCGAACGACCACTGGTAGGAGGCCACCGTGCCGTCGACGTCGCTCGACGTCGACCCGTCCACGTCGACCGTCAGGTGGTCCACCGTCGGGACGAACGCGGCTGTCGGCGCCTGGTTGGGCGGCGTGACCGTGACGGATCCGTTCGCCGTCGCGGTCGCGCCGTCGTCGTCGGTCACGACGAGCGTCACCGCGTACGTGCCGCCCGCCGCGTACAGGTGCGACGGGTTGGCCAGCGTCGAGGTGCCGCCGTCACCGAACGTCCACGCGTAGCCGACGACCGTGCCGTCGGTGTCCGTCGACGTCGAGGTGAACTGCGCCGAGAGGTCGCTCGTGGTGCTCGTGAACGACGCCGTCGGCGCCTGGTTCGGCACGGTCCCGGTCCCCAGCGCGTAGTGCTGGGCGACCTGCGCCGGCGTGAGCGCGATCGAGTAGACCGCGACCTCGTCGATCGCACCGTTGAACCACGGCTGCGGTCCCCAGGTCGTGTCGCCGCCGATGCGCCAGTAGCCGGTGTACGCCTGCGCCTGGGTCTGCGGGTTCGTGCCCTGGAGCGTGCCGTCGACGTACAGCTTCATGCCGTCGGGCGACTGGGTCGCCACCATGTGGTGCCAGGCGTTGTCGCGGTACGTGCCGCTGGTCGTGATGGTGTTCGTCGTCCCGGTCCAGACGCCGAACGTCAGCCGGCCGTCGGTCTCCATGTAGACGTGCCGGTCGTAGCTGCTCGAGGTGCCCGTCGTCGCGTCGCCGAAGCCGATGAGCTTGCCACCGTTGGACGTGCTCGTCCGGAACCACAGCTCCTCGCTGTAGGTCGTCGGGTTGACGGCCGCGTTCACGGCGCTGACGAGGTTGTTGGCCCCCCCGTTGAAGGACACGCCGCGGTTGTTCGCCGGACCCTGCACGCCGCTGACCACGTTGCGCGTCACGGTACCTCGATACGTGCCCGTGTTGCCGAACGCGCCCGAGTCGGCCGCCGTGCTCACGCCGTTCCCCTCGCCGAGCCGCCAGAACAGGTCCGGGCTGAGCCCGAACACCGCGGCGCCGTAGGCGTCGGCGGGTGCGGTCGGAAGCGTCGAGGTCCGGCCCGAGGCGACCCAGTGCGCGTCGACCTGAGCGGTCGTGAGCGCGGTCGGGTACAGCGACACGTCGTCGATGTCACCCGAGAAGTACGCGGCACCGGACCACGGCGTGTCGCCGCCGATGCGCCAGTAGCCCGAGTACGACTGCGCCGAGGTCACGTCCGTGCGCCGGCCCACGCGCGTCCCGTCCACGAACAGCTGCATGCCGCCCGCACCGAGGGTCGCGACCACCTGGTGCCACTGACCGTTGTTGTAGGACTTGCTGCTCTGCAGCGTCTGCGACGAGCCGGGGTAGACGCCGAACAGGAGCCGGCCCGACGTGTCCATGTAGATGTGCCGGTCGTAGTTGTTCGAGTTGCCGGTCTTCGCGTTGCCGAAGCCGACGATCTTGCCGCCGGCCGTCGTCGTCGTGCGGAACCACGCCTCGATCGAGAACGTCTGCGGTCCGGAGATCGAGGTCTGCGTCGCCGCGAACCCGCTGGTCGAGCCGTCGAAGTGCGCCGCCGTGTTGAGGTCGCCCGAGATCGCACCCGTCACGCCGCGCGTCACGCCGCTGCCCGCGACGGCCGGCAGTCCGCCCGCCCAGTCGGTCACGCCCGAGCCCGAGGGCTCACCGAGCCGCCAGAAGGAGGTCGCCTCGTCGCCGAACACCGCGCCGGCGTACGCGCTCAGCTCGTCCGTCGAGTTGACGGTCACGCTCACCGCAGGCGTCCGCGCGACGTTCCCGTACGGGTCGGTCGCGGTGACGATGTACTGCTGCGTGCTGCCCAGCGGGAGCCCGGTGTCGTTGACCAGCGTGGTCACCGGCTTCCAGAACTTGGCCGTGATGGTCTTGGTGCTGATGGGTGTGGTGCTCGTCGAGCCGCGGTAGACGCGGTACGTGAGCGTCTCGTTGTCACGGTCCCACGTCGTCGGGAAGGTCACGCGCACCTGGCCCTTGACGAACGACGACGCGCCGGCCGTCCACGGGTTGCCCTCGACGTCCGCGGTCAGCGGACCACGCTGGTTCGGCGCGATGCTCGGCACCGCGAACCGGACGAGACCCTGCTGCCCCTTGTTGTTCACACCCGGGAACTCGCCGCCGAACACGACGTACTGATCGTTGCCGGTGACGCTCCAGCCGGCCTGGCCCTGACCGGTGAACGTGCCGGAGATGAAGTCCGGGTACCACGTCAGCAGCGACGGAGCGGGCTCGCCGACGTGGTCCGGGTAGCCGTAGATGTCCGCGGTGTTGACGCCGGTGGCCTGCTCGCTGAACGCCGTGCCGTAGTGGATCTGCCACGGGTCGGTCTGCGGGAAGCCGCCCATGTTGCCGCAGTAGTGCTGGTGCGTCGCGAGGTACACCGCGCCGCCCATCGTGAACGACTGGTAGCCGTCGCCGTGGCAGTCGGCGACCCAGTCGACCGTGCCGGAGGGCGCGTCGAGCTTGAAGACGCCCTCGACGTTGCCCCCTGAGCCGAAGTGGTAGCCCGTGCCGTAGACCTTGGCGCCGTCGACGTTGAGGTCGAGGATCGCCGACGCGTTGCCCGCGTTGCGGATCGTCGAGTTGGCGGGGAGCGGGATCGCGGCACCCGTGACCGGGTCCACCGTGCCCAGCCCGTAGAACGACGTGCCGGCCAGCTGCGTGAACCGACCGCCCACGAAGACCTTGTCCGCCGCGGGCGAGTAGGCCAGCGACGTCACCGCCGCGTTCGCGTCGGCCTGGAACGACGTGAGCGCTCCGGTCTGCCCGTCGAGCGCCGCGAGGTACATCCGGGGAACGAGCGTCCCGCCCGTCTGGCTCGCGACCGACTTGAAGTTCCCACCCACGTAGACGGTGGTGTTGCTCGCCGCGATCGCCAGGCCCGCCGACGCCAGGGTGGGCCGGAAGGCCGCGACCACCTGGTTGGTGGCGGTGTCGATCGCCGCGACGCGGACGTGGTAGACGCCGTCGACCTTGTTGAAGTCGCCGGTCACGTACACGCGCCTGCCGTCGGGCGAACGCGTGATCGCACGCGCCTGCCCGTCGAGGCTGGGCGCGAAACTCTGGATCAGGTTGCCGGTCGTGATGTCGAACGCCAGGAGGTTGTTGCGCACGACGGTGTTCACACCGGGCGCAGCCCCCGCGGGCCGGGCCGTCGTGAACTTGCCCGCGACGTAGACGGTCGTGCCGACCACGACCTGGTCCCACACGACACCGTCGATCTGCACCGTCGGCAGCGCGTCGGTCGAGACCGTCGGCGGTGTGCTCGGGCTGGTCGGGTCCAACGGCACGGTGTCCGCGCTCGCCGGCATGGCGAGGCCGATCGTCGTCATCGCCGCGACCGCGACGACCGCCGCGAGGCGTCGCGCCGTCTTCGTGTTCCTGAGCATTCGGCCCCGCCCTTCGCCGCGTGCGAACGAGTGCACGCACGCACGACTGCATATTTCGGACAAGGCGGACGATATACGCACATTGGACACGCGTCCGAGGGTGCTGGGCGCAGTTCACCCGCACCACCGGGCGGATTCACCCGGGAGGGTCTCCCGACGGTTGCCTCAGCGCGGAACGAGGCCCTGGAACACGATCGGGGCGAGATCCGGCGCGAGGTCGACGAACGCGGCGAGCGGCAGGTCGTCGGGGTCGCCCGCGGCGAAGACGTACGTCGCGGTCGCGCTCGTCCCGGGTGCGAGCGGGGCCGTGGGGACGGAGACGCGCGGGTCGGAGTCGACCGAGGCGAGCGGGATGCCCGCGGCGCCGGCGAACAGGCTCACCTGGAGGGTCGACGGGTCGTAGGGCTCCGACGAGTCGTTGCGCAGGACGAGTGTGAGCGCGTAGGCGGGACCCGAGACCTCACCGGGACCGGTCCCCTGCGACTCGACGTCCTTCACCTGCGTGACCTCGGCCGCGACCCCGCCGACGACCCCGGGCTCACCCGGCGGGGGCTGCGTGGGCTCACGGTCGTCGATCGGCGGGACCGGGACCAGCGGGACGTCGGGCGGCGTCGCGTCGGGGGTCGGCTCGGGCGTCGGCTCGGGCGAAGGCGTCGCGTCGGCGGTGGGCGCCTCGGTGGGTGCGACGGTCGGCTCCGGCGACGGCGTGGGCGACGCGGTCGCGGGGCCGGTGGACGACGAGCCGGCATCGGGGGTCGCGTCGTCGTCGGACGCGGCGTTCACCCCGACGAGCACCGCGACGAGAGCCACGACGACCACGGCGGTGCCGCCGATCCACCACCAACGCCGCGAGCTCGTCGGCTCGGCCTCGTCGGACATCTTCCCCACCCCTCCCCGGGCGGCCGTCCAGCAGCCCGCAGGCCGCAAGTATGACGCTCACCTGCGGCGCGAGGTGGCGTCGGCGGACACAAGCACCCGGGTGATCTCTCGGACAAGTCGACCGAGAAGGGACAGCGCCAACCTAGACTCACGCCGTTGTCGGCGGCAGCCGAGCCGGAGGAGGCCGACGTGAGGGTGCTGGTCCTGTGGGCCGACGACCGCTCGACCAATCTCGGGGTGCGCGCGCTCGCCGCGGGCACCGCGGAGCTCGCGCAGCGGTCGTGGCCGGGTGCGGAGGTCGTGCACCTCTACTACGGCTCGGCGGTCAGCCCGATGCCGTTGGGCAGCTGGCGCCGGCTCGTGCAGGCACGGTTCGACCCCCGGCTCCCGCTGCGTGACTGGCTCGCGGACTTCGACGTCGCGATCGACACCCGCGGCGGCGACTCGTTCGCCGACATCTACGGGCGCGGGCGCCTCCTGAGCCAGAGCCTCGTCGCGCAGCTCGCGGTCGGCGCCGGCACCCCGGTGGTCCTCGGTCCGCAGACCGTGGGCCCGTTCGACTCGCGCCGAGGCCGCGCCATGGCCCGCTGGACGCTGCGGCACAGCGCCGCCGTGATCGCGCGGGACGCGGTGAGCGCGCAGTACGCACAGCGGCTCGGACGACCCGTCGACCTGCTGGCGACCGACGTCGTGTTCGCGCTGCCCCGCCCGGCCGTCGAGCGCACACGCGACGTGCTGCTCAACGTCTCCGGGCTGCTCTGGACGCCGAACCCGCACGTGGACCACCTGCGCTACCGCGAGACCGTGCTCGATCTGAGCCGCAAGCTCGTCGCGTCGGGGCGGCACGTCTCGCTGCTCGCGCACGTGCTCGACGCCGCCGGGCCCGACAACGACGTCCCCGCGGTGCGTGAGGCCGCCACGCTGCTGGACGACCCCGACGTCGCGGTCCTGGTCCCCGACGACCTCACGCACGTGCGCGAGCTCACGGCGTCCGCGCAGCTCGTCATCGGCTCGCGCATGCACGCGTGCCTCAACGCGCTCTCGACCGGCACCCCGGCGGTCCCGCTCGCGTACTCACGCAAGTTCGCGCCGCTGCTCGCCGACCTCGGCTGGGCGCACACGGTCGACCTGCGCTCGTCGTCGGCGCCCGTGGACGAGGTCCTCGACGTCGCGCAACGGCCCCTCTCCGACGACGTGGCCGGCGTGCTGCACCGCGCCGACGAGCTGCTCGAGCCCGTGACCGCGACGCTGCAGGCGGCGGGGGCGCCCCGGTGAGGCACGACCTCGACACAGCGATCGCCGGCGTCGTCGCGGCCGGGCTCTGCTCGGGCTGCGGCGCGTGCACGCTCCTCGACGACGGCCTCACGATGCGGATGTCGGCGGCCGGGTTCGCGCGACCCGGGCGCACCCGGCCCGCGGCCGCGACCACCTCCTCGGCCGCGGCGTCCTCGCAGGTGCGGCGGTTCGACCAGGTCTGCCCGGGCCGGAACGTCGCCGCGCAACGGCCGCCCGGCGCGACCCGGCACCCGCTGCTCGGTCCCGTCCTGGGCTGCTGGGAGGCGTGGGCGCTCGACCCGGAGCTGCGCCGGCAGGGCAGCAGCGGCGGCGTGCTCACCGCGCTGCAGGCCTGGCTCGTCGAGACCGGGGAGGCCGTCCGTTCGGTCGCCGCGGGTGCCGCGCCCGACCCCCGTCGGACGGTCGCGGTGCAGATCACGACACGCGACGAGGCGCTCGCCGCCGCGGGCTCGCGGTACGCACCGGTGGCCGTGTGCGCCGAACCCGCGGCCTCGGACGCCGCGGGCGTGACCGTCGGCAAGCCGTGCGAGGTGAGCGCGCTGCGAGCGCTTACGGCCGGCGGCCCGGCGCCCGTGCTCCTCTCCTTCTTCTGCGCCGGCACCCCGTCCCAGCGGGCCACCGACGCGGTGCTCGCCGACCTCGGCATCGGCCCCGACGAACCGCTCGCGTCGCTCTGGTACCGCGGTCACGGCTGGCCGGGCCGGTTCACGGCCACGACCGACGACGGCCGCGAGGCGTCGGCGTCGTACGAGGAGTCCTGGGGCACCACGCTGGGCCCGGCGGTGCAGTGGCGCTGCAAGGTGTGCCCCGACGGCATCGGCGAGAGCGCGGACGTCACCGCCGGGGACCTGTGGACCACCGACGAACGCGGCTACCCGTTGTTCGCCGAGTCGGACGGCGTGAGTGCGCTGGTCGCGCGCACACCACGCGGGCTGGACATCGTGCAGCGCGCGTTCGCGGCGGGCGTCCTGGCGGGACGTCCGGTCGAGCCCGACGAGGTCGTGGGCGTCCAGCCGCTGCAGCGCGCCCGCCGCAGCACGCTCGCCGGACGCCTGGTCGGTGCCCGGCTCGGCGGCGCCCGGGTCCCGCGCTACCGCGGGTTCGGCCTGCTGAGGCTCGCGGCGGGCGACGTCCGGGCCGCCGTCCGCACGGCGCGCGGGACCTTCCGGCGCGTGCGCGCGGGGGTCGCGCGGGAGACATGAGCCGCGACGTGAACGACGAAGTGAACGACGACGTGAACGGCGACGTGAACCGCGACGTGGAGCAGGCCGGCGACCTCGCCGGACGGGCCGCCCGTGGCGCGGCCGTCACGGTCATCGGGCTCGGCGCACGTCTGACGATCCAGGTCGGCAGCGTCGTCGTGCTCGCGCGGCTGCTCTCGCCGCACGACTACGGCGTCGTCGCGATGGTGCTCGCGATCGTCGGGGTCGGCGACCTGCTGCGCGACTTCGGCCTGAGCGCCGCCGCCGTGCAGGCCCCCCACCTGTCGAACGGCCAGCGCAACAACCTGTTCTGGACGAACAGCGCGATCGGCCTCCTGCTCGGGGCCGTCACGTTCGTCGCCGCGGCGCCGATCGCCGCGTTCTACGACACCCCCGCGCTCGTACCCGTGACGCAGGCGCTGGCCGGGATGTTCCTGCTGGACGGGATGATGACGCAGTACCGCGCCTCGCTCGTGCGCGCGATGCGCTTCCGCGCGGTCGCGTTCGTGGACGTGCTCTCGCCCGCTGCGGCGCTGGTCGCCGCGATCGTGTTCGCCGTGATCGGCGCGGGCTACTGGGCGCTCGTCGCGCAGCAGCTCACGGGCGCGGCCGTCGGGCTCGTCGCGTTCGCGATCGTCGGGCGCTGGCTGCCGGGGCGGTTCGACCGCAAGGCGCCCATGCGGCACCTGTACTCGTTCGGCGGCTACCTGCTCGGGTCCCAGCTCATCGGCTACCTCGCCAACAACATCGACTCCATGACGATCGGGCACCGCTTCGGCCCGACCCCGCTGGGCCTGTACAACCGCGCGTTCCAGCTCCTGATGAACCCGCTGAACCAGGTTCGCGCACCCTCCACGACCGTCGCGCTGCCCGTGCTCTCGCGCGCGGGCACGACCCCGCAGTTCGACCGGATCGTGCGGGCCGGCCAGCTCACGCTCGCCTACCCCGTCGCGATCGGCCTGGCGATCCTCATCGGCATCGCGCACCCCACGGTCGAGATCCTGCTGGGCGACGCGTGGGCGCAGGTCCCGCCGATCCTGCGGCTGCTCGCGGTCGCGGGCATCTTCCAGACGCTCTCGTACGTCGGCTACTGGGTCTACCTCGCGCGGGGGCTGACCCGCCAGCTGCTGCAGTACTCGACCGTCTCTGCGGTCATCCGGATCACGTGCGTGCTCGTCGGGAGCTTCTGGGGCGTCGTCGGCGTCGCCGCCGGGTACGCGATCGCGCCGATGATCGCGTGGCCGCTGTCGCTGTGGTGGCTGAACCGGCTCACGCCGTTCCCGGTCGCGGCGCTCTACCGCGGTGCGGGCCGCTCGCTGACGATCGGAGCGGTCGCGGGGCTGGCGTCCGCCGGTGCGGCCTGGTGCCTGCGGGACGGGTCGCCGTGGCTGCAGGTCGCTGCCGGACTGCTCGCCGGACTGGGCGCCGCGGCCCTGCTCGCGCTCGCGCCGCCGTTCCGCCGCGACGTCGCCACGCTGCGCGCCGCGGTCACTGCGGCGCTGCGTCGGCCTCGCGGCTGACCGGCGCAGGACGGCCGTACTCGACCACGACGTGCCCGAACGCTCCGCCGAGCATCCCGACCCCCCGCTGCACGTTGCGACGCCCGACGAGCCGTGCGACCTGCGATCCGGTCAGCGCGCCGCGCGCGATGCGCACCCCGCCGCCGATCATCCGCACCCCGCCGCGTGCCAGGAACCGCGCACGCACGACGACGCGCCCGAGCCGGCCCGGGGTCGCCGCGACCTCCGCGCGGGCGGCCGAGTTGCCGCTGCGCCGCGCCCGCGCCAGGATCCACCGCGGCGTCGCGCGATCGGCCGGCACGTGGTCGACGACAACCGCCTCGTCGCACCACACGAGCCGCCCGCCGCGGCGCGCGAGCGTGCGGGTGAACAGCGTGTCGCTGCCGCCGCTGAGCCCGAACCGCTCGTCGAACGTCACCTCGAGCGCGCGCACCTGGGCCAGGTCGAGCAGGAGGTTGTTGGTCGCCGCGACGTCCACGGGGGTCCCGGTCGGCAGGCGCCGGCGCTCGAAGAACCGGCCTTCGGACACCCACGGCTCGACCTGCCCGGCGAACTCGGACACCACCGCACCGACGACCGCCGCCGGCCGCGAGCGCTCGTGCTCGGCGAGCAGCGCGCGCAGCCAGCCGGGTTCGGGCGTCTCGTCGTCGTCGACGAACACCAGCAGGTCGGCGTCCCCCACCTCGGCGAGCGCGCGGTTGCGGCCGGCGGCGATGCCCGGGCGGGGCTCGTGCACGTACCGCACGGCGTCGTCGTCGAGTCCCTGCACCCACACCCGCGCCGAGGCGTCGGGGTCGTTGTCCACGACGAGCAGGCTCGCGCCCACCTCCGCGGCCTGCGCGAGGAACGCCGGCGCCGCCACGGCGAGGTCGTCGGGCCTGCGGTAGGTGAGCATCGCCACCACCGTGCGCACCGGACCGACCGTGCGCATCGGACCCACCGTGCTCATCGGGCCACCCGTCCCCGCGCCAGCTCCAGCGCGTCGCGGTACGCCGCCAGGTGCCCGTCCGCGACGACCGGCCACGTCCGCGCCGACAGGTCGGGCGGCGCGGGGTGCGGGTCGGCGCGCACCGCCTCGAGCGCGCGCCGGATCGCGTCCGCCGACACGTCGCCGTCGTACTGCTGCACCCACCGCTCGCCGACCTCGTGCGCCAGGTCGGTGTTCACGTCCGTGCGGGGCGCGAGCACCGGGCGCCCGAGCGAGAGCGCGAGCAGCAGCGCACCCGAGTTGTGCATGCGGCGGTACGGCAGCACGACGAGCTCGGCGGACGTCAGCCGCTCGACGAGCGCGGTGTCGTCGAGATAGCGCAGGTCGAGCACGACGCGCGGGTCCGCGGCGGCACGCTGCTCGAGCACGCGCCGGGTCTCGTCGTCCGCGGGACTGCCCGCCACGACGAGCCGCAGCCCCGGATCGGGCATCGTGGCGACCACGTCGAGCAGGTCCTCGACCCCCTTGTAGGGGCGGATCAGGCCGACGTACGCGATCGTCCCCGGGACCACCTCGGCGCGCGGACGGTCCGCGAACCACGCGACGTAGTCCCCGTGCGGCACGGTCGTCACGCGCGCCTCGTCGGGCACCGGCGTCCGGTCCGTGAGGCGGATCCACCACGCCGTACGGGCGTCGCACGAGCGCAGCACCGCGGCGCTCGCGCGGTCCGGCTCCTCGTGCGGGGCGAGGTTGTGCACCGTGCGCACCAGCACACGACCTCGGCTCGACGCACGGCGCACCGCGAGCGCGAACAGCACGCACGCAGCCAGGTGCCGCACCCGGCTGCGCCGCTCGACGACCACCTCGGGCCAGTGCACGTGCAGCACGTCGAAGGGCTCGAGAAGCGCGGCGCGCCAGGAGAACGTGCGCACGTCCGCGCTCGCACCGAGCGCGTCACGCAGCTGGACGAGGTACGGGTTCGTCGTGGTGCGCGGCGTGCGGAACGACTGCAGGACGCGCAACCGGGGCTGCACGTCGGACCGCGCGCGGGACTGCGCCGTGACTGCCACCCGCACCACCCCGCCCCGGGTCCACGTGCGGCTCCCGCACGCCTCCTGCCTGGCGGTTCACCCTGTCCGCCCCGGTCCGGACAGTACCCGCTGGGCTAGCATCCGTGCAGTCCACCGTGTCCGATTCCACCCGGTACCGGGCCCGGTCCCACCCCCGACCGGAGGTCGCTCGTGAGCGCACCGATCCCGGCGCATGCCGCCGTGCTCGTGGTGAGCCACCGCTCGAGCGACCTGTTGGCCCGGCACCTGGCCGCGACGGTCGACGGGCTCGACGCCGACGTCGTCGTGGTGGACAACTCGCCGGACGACGACGAACGCTCGGCGACCGTCGCGCTCGGCGCGAGCCGCGGCTGGCACGTCGTCGAGTCGCCCAACGACGGCTTCGGTGCGGGCGTGAACCTCGCCGCCCGGCACGCGCTCGCGCGCGGCGCACGCTCGCTGCTCATGGTCAACCCCGACCTCTCGCTGTCGTCGTCGACAGCAGCCGCGCTGCTCGCGGACGTGCGGGCCAGGCCGGACACGCTCGTCGCGCCCGTGGTGCTGCGCGCGGACGGGAGCACGTGGTTCTCCGGCGGGACGCTCGACCTCGGCCTCGGTCGGACCCGGGCGACCGGCACCGCGGGCGACGACGACGTGGCGTGGCTCTCCGGCGCGTGCCTCGCGGTCTCCGACGACGCATGGCAGCTCCTGGCCGGGTTCGACGAGCGCTACTTCCTGTACTGGGAGGACGTCGACCTGTCCTGGCGTGCGCGGGCCGCCGGCCTCCGTCTCGCGGTGCGGCGTGACCTGACGACGATGCACGAGGTCGGTGGCACGCAGGAGCACGCCGGTTCGCGGCGACGTTCCGACATGTACTACGAGCAGAACTGCCGCAACCGCCTGATGTTCGCGGCCCACCACCTCGACGGCGCCGGACGCCGGCGGTGGTCGCGGCACTCGATCGGCTGGGGGCGCGCCGTGGTGCTCCGCGGTGGCCGGCGTCAGCTCCTGCGCGGCCCCGGACCGCTGCTCGCGGTCACGCGCGGCACGCTGTCGGGCCTGCGCTACGCCCGGCGTCGTCGGCCGGCGTGGCCGCTCGACGCGACCGGCGCCACGGGCGCGGCCCGCGCGGCCACCGGCGAGGTCGGATGACGCCCGCCCGCCACCTCGTCGTGGCACATCCGTCCACCGAGCTCTACGGCGCGGACCAGCAGATGCTCGAGTCGCTGACCGCCGCCGTGGACGGCGGCTGGCGCGTGACGCTCGTGCTGCCGGGACCCGGTCCGCTCGCCGAGCGCGGCGCCGCCCGGGGCGCACGCGTCGTCGTCGCGTCGTTCCCCGTGCTGCGCAAGTCGCTGCTCTCGCCACGCGGGCTCGTCGGGCTCGCGGCGGCGAGCGCGCGTGCGATGTGGCGTGCCGCGCGGTGGCTGCGCCGGGAGGGTGCCGACGCCCTCTACGTGAGCACCGTGACCATCCCGTCGTGGCTGTTCGCGGCGCGCCTCGCCCGGGTGCCCGTGCTGTGCCACGTGCACGAGGCCGAGTCGGACCAGTCGCGCTTCGTCACCGCGGGCCTCACCGCGCCGTTGCTCGTGGCGAAC
Source organism: Cellulomonas composti (assembly GCF_007990245.1). Classification (GTDB taxonomy): domain Bacteria; phylum Actinomycetota; class Actinomycetes; order Actinomycetales; family Cellulomonadaceae; genus Cellulomonas; species Cellulomonas composti. The sequence goes on from NZ_BJWG01000006.1 coordinate 113,976, forward strand.
CGCATCATGTCCAACAGCGCCGCGGCCCGGGACGCGCTCGCGCGGGTCTTCGGGCGTCTCGGCGAGCGCACGCGCGTCGTCCCGAACGGCGTTCCCGGGCCGCCGGCCGGCCCGGTGCCCGCCCGCGTCGCCGCCGACGACGACCTGCGGCTCGTGCTCGTCGGGCGCCTGTCGCCGCGCAAGGGCACCGACGTCGCGGTCGAGGCGGTCGGGCTGCTCGTGCGGGAGGGTCTCGACGTGCGGCTGCGGCTCGCGGGCAGCACGTTCGACGGCTACGAGTGGTTCGAGGACGAGCTGCGGACGCGCATCGACGCGCTCGGGCTCGCGGATCGCGTGACGCTCCTCGGCTTCGTGCACCCGCCGTGGGCGGAGCTCGCGGGTGCGGACGTCGCCCTGGTGCCGTCACGGGTCGAGCCGTTCGGGAACACCGCGGTCGAGGCCATGCTGGCCGGACGCGCCGTGGTCGCCTCCGCTGCTCAGGGGCTGCTCGAGGTGGTGCACGACGAGCGCACGGGCCTGCTCGTGGCTCCCGGTGACGCCGCCGCGCTCGCGGACGCGCTGCGCCGGCTGCACGAGGACCGCGCGCTGCGCGCACGACTCGCCGCGGCAGGCCGGGCCGACGCGCTCGACCGGTTCAGCACGGCGCGCTACGCGTCCGTCGTGCGCGACGAGCTGGATGCGCTCGTCGCCGGACGGCCCGTCAGGTCCGCTGCGTGACCGTGACCGCCGCGCCCGACTCCCACGTGTTCTTGCTCAGCGAGAGCAGCGGGATCGTGCCGGAGTCGGCGATGATCGCGCAGTTCTTGAACACCTGCGTCGGCAGGAACTCGTTCTGGCGGATCACGACGCCGGCGATCGAGCCGTAGGACTTCTCCGCGAGGTTCACCGAGCACGCGCCGCCGCCGATGGTGTTGCCCGTGAGCTCCAGACCGCTGACCTTGCCCTGGTCCTGCGTCACCATCACGGCGGCGTTGTGCGTGTCCTCGAGCGTGTTGCGCAGCAGCCTGATGTTGCTGCCGATCGAGATCTGCACGTTGTCGTCGTGCGTCGCGTTACCGCCGTTCGTCGGGTCCGACGTGTAGTAGATGTTGTCGTGCAGCCACGAGTCCTGCACCAGCACGTTGCTCCCGGTGATCATGAGCTGGTCCACCACGGTGTGCATGTTCACCCTGGTCAGCGTGAAGTCGTGCCCGATGATCGCGCGGACGTAAGGCGAACGCTCGGCCGCGTAGATCTCCGAGTCCTCGATCGTGACACTGGCCCCCGGCATCACCATCACGAGGCCGAGGCTCGACGTCAGGTGGCGACCCGAGATCACGGTCCGCTTGATCACGACGTCCTTCGCGGTCACGCGGACGAACCCCCGGACGTCGAGCGCATCGACGACGGTGCCGTCCTTGCTGATCGTGAGGTCACCCTGGTGGACCGTCAGCTTGGTGCCCGCCGGGACGCCCGTGTTCGACGGGCCGGGAATCTTCCCCGGCGTCGGGGCCGGGGCCGGCGTGGGGGTGGGCGTGGGCGTGGGGGTGGGCGTCGGCGTCGGCTTGGGGGTCGGCGTCGGGGTCGGCTTGGGGGTCGGCGTCGGCGTGGGGGTCGGCGTCGGCTTGGGCGTCGCGGTCGGCGTCGGCTTGGGCGTCGCGGTCGGCGTCGGCGTCGGCGTGGTGGCGCTCGGCGTCGGCGTCGGCGTGGCGCCGGGCGCGGTCGGCCCCGTGTACGTCGCGAGGCGGATGGTCACGCTCACGCTCGCGTCCTCGTTGTGCACGACCATCCGGCGACCGGCGCCCTTGACGTCCAGCGCCACGCTGGCGTAGCCGACCTTCAGGGTCGGCGTGACGAGCTGTGGCTTGGCCGTGCAGGCCGCCGTCGCGGTCGACCCGGGGCACAGCGACAGGCGCGCCGGGCGCCAGGCGCCGCTGCCGGCCACGACGAGGGAGACAGCCGTGGCATCGGACGGGATGGGCAGAGCCACGACGATCGAGGCGCTGGGACGGATCACCGTCGAGGTCAGGAGGCGCTGATCCAGCCGGTACGTGTCGGCCGACTGCGCCGAGAGTGGCTGCGAGACGACGAGTACACCGGTCAGGACGCCGACGACTCCGCCCGCCAGCACCGCTCTCCACCCACGTCCGCGCGCGCTTCTCGTCGCCATACAGCTTCTCCCGGATGCCGGCGCCACGGGTTGCGTCGCCTCTGCTGCAGGGAGCCTAGGGGTACGGCCGAACGGGTGACAGCAGCAGGACGCTCCAGGTAACGAAACGGACACGACAGGGCGAATGCGAAGAGGTCGCCCCACCTGCGAGTTCACCCCGGCGGATGAACTTTCACCCGTTCGGATGTGATCTTGGACACACTCGAACGGGTCGCGGCGCTACTCGGCGTCTCCGGTCGAGCTGAGCTCGCGGTACCACTTGACCGCTGCCGCGCAGGTGAACAGGCCTGTCGCGACGACGACGAAGCCGTACACGGCGACGAACGCGACCGGCACGCCGAGCAGCAGGAAGCTCCAGCACAGGACGCCGTAGTCGGTCGGGATCACGAGCACCGACCGCAGCCAGGCCGCTCGCCCGGCGGCCGGCGCGAGCGGCACGGTGCCGCGCGCGCGTCGCAGCTGCTCGGTCAGGATCATCCCGAAGAACAGCACGCTCCCGACGACCGCGTGGACGAGCGGCAGCGCGAGCCAGCCGATCGAGACGACGTCGAACCGGTACAGCCCGACCGCGAGCGCGATCGGCAGCGTGACCACCTTCGTCGCGTCGACCATGTGGTCGAGCCACTCTCCTGCCGGGCTGCCCGTGCCGGTCAGTCGCGCGACCTGTCCGTCGGCGGAGTCGAGCGCGTAGCCCAGGACGAGCAGGGCAGTCACCGCGGCACCGAGCCCGAAGGACGGCGACACCGTCGCGAGCAGCGCGATGCCGGCGAACGTCGCGAGCGCGCTCAGGCCGGTCACCTGGTTCGGCGTCAGGCCGCGACCGTACGCCCACGCGGCGAGCAGCCGTCCGAGCCGACGGTTCACGAAGCGGGAGTACGCGGGTGCGCCGCGTGCCGCGTGCTTCTGCGCGTCGGCAAGCCGCCGGACCGTGACCTGGTACGGCTCGCGCACCCGCCCGGCCCGAGAGCTGCGGCGGTCGAGATCAGTCATCGGCGGTCACCGGTTCCGCGCCCACGGGGCGGTCGTCGAGCACCCCGGCAGCGTGCGGCCGGCGGCGCGCGCGCTGCGGCCCGGGCACACGGCGGGCCGCGAGATCGGCCGCCAGGACCGCGTACCCCTGCGCGACGTCGTCCCAGTCGTACTGCCGCGCGCGCTCCTGCAGCGCCCGGCCTCGGTCGGCAGTCCCGGCGGGATCGGCCTCAGCCGCCTCGACCTCGCGTGCGACGTCGGCCGGCGTCCGCACGTAGCGCCCGTCGTCGCCCAGGACGTCGCGGTTGAACGAGACGTCGAACGCGATCGTCGCGGTGCCCGCCCCGATCGCCCGCAGCAGGCTCGGGTTGGTCCCCCCGACGCTGTGACCGTGCAGGTACGTGCGCGCGTTCGCGTAGAGCTGGTCCAGCAGCGCGGCGTCCCACACGCCTCCGACGAGCCGCACACGCGGGTCGTCGCCCGCCGCGGCGTGCACGGCGCGGGTGTACTCGTCGGCGTAGGGCGCCGACCCGACGACGACGAGCGGCAGGGTCGCGCCGCTCGCCACGAATCCTCGCACCAGCGGTTCGACGTGGTTCTCCGGCTCGAAACGCGCGACGAGCACGTGGAAGCCGCCGGGCTGCAGCCCGAGCTCGCCGAGCCGGTCGTGACCCGGCGCGGTCTGCACGGGCGCACCGTAGGACAGCAGTCGCGTGCCGACGCCGAACTCCTCGCGGTAGTACGCGGCGATGCCGGGGGCGTCCGCGATCAGCGCGTCCGACCAGCGCACCGCGAGCGCCTCCGCACGGCGGTAGTACCGCCGGCCCGAGGGCCCCCACTTCGCACGCTTCCACTCGAGCCCGTCGACATGTGTGGCGACCGGGATCCGCGCGGCACGCAGGACCGGCAGCAGCGGGGAGTTCGCGGCGTTGAAGACGAATGCGGCGTCGGTGCGGTGCGCCGCGAGGTGCGCGACCGACAGCGCGGTGTGGCTCAGGGTCTCGAGCGAGCGCCGCCGCAGCGCGGGCAGCGTCACGCGCTCCATGCCGAGGTGGCGCGGCCCGTCGTCGGCGTCGGTGCCGGTGTCGGCGTGCCGGCAGTACACGACGACGCGGTGCCCGTCGCGCACGAGCCGCCGCCCGATCTCCTCGATCGCGGTCTCGAAGCCGCCGTAGCGTGCGGGCACGCCGCGCGTGCCGACCATCGCAATCGACAGGGGCCCGTCAGGCACGCCTCTCCCTTCGGTCGTTCGGTCCCGCCGGCCCCTGGGCGCCCGCGTCGGTCGGCGTCCTCGCCACGTTCAGTAGGCGCCCGATCCGGTGGCCACCGCACGGAACGTCTTCCACAGGATCATGACGTCCATCGCGACGGACCAGTTGTCGACATACCGCAGGTCCAACCGAACGGCGGACTCCCAGTCGAGGTCGGAGCGCCCGCTGACCTGCCACAGCCCGGTCAGTCCCGGCTTGACCCGCAGCCGCCGGTGCACGGCGTCCTCGTACTCCGCGACCTCGGACTCGAGCGGCGGGCGGGGCCCGACCAGCGACATCTCGCCGCGCACGACGTTCCAGAGCTGCGGCAGCTCGTCGAGCGAGTACTTGCGCAGCAGCCGGCCGATCGGCGTGACGCGCGGGTCCTCGCGCATCTTGAACAGCACGCCGGCGCCCTGGTTGGCCCGCGCGAGCGTCGCGAGCCGCTGCTCGGCGTCGACGTACATCGTGCGCAGCTTCCAGATCATGAACGTGTCGCCGTCGACCCCGACGCGCGGCTGCCGGAAGAACGCCGGGCCCGGCGACGTGCAGCGCACCGCGAGCGCGAGCAGCAGCACGAACGGCAGGAGGAGCAGCCCGACGACGGACGCGAGCGAGATGTCCAGCGCCGACTTCGCGAGCAGCCGTCGGCGCGGCGCGTCGAGCTCGACCTCGAGCAGCGACAGCCCGGCGGTCGGCCGCACCGACAGGCGCGGCCCCGTCACCTCGAGCAGGTCGGGCGCCATGACCAGGTCGACGCCGGCCCGGCCGAGCGCCCAGGACAGCCGGCGCATCGCCTCTCCCCCGAGGCACGAGCCGGTCACGATGACCACCTCGGCCGCACGGTCGACCGCCACCTGCACGACGTCGGCGAGCCCGCCCACGACCGGAACGCCCGAGACGGCGCTGCGGCCGTCGAGCGAGCGCAGGCACACGCCGTCGATGCGGTAGCCGTGGTGCGGTTCGCGCGAGAGGTCGCCGATGACGTGCGTGACCGACGCCGGGTCGCCCACGACGAGCGTGCTGCGCATCGCGGTGCCGTCCCGGCGTGCGCGGTGCAGGCGACGACGACGGACGTAGCGCACGAGGCCGGCGCTCATGGCGAGCGCGGGGACACCGACCAGGACGCCGGCGCGCGGCACCTGCGCCCCCGTCGTGAAGGCGTAGACCATGACCGCGACGGCCGCGAGGCCGGATGCGCGAGCGACAGCCTGGAACTCCCCGGGTCCGTCGCCCAGCTCGGTGCGCCGGTACCCGCCGCACGCCGCGACGAGCGCGACGAAGACGATGCTCGCCGACGGCGCCACGATGGCCGCCATCGTGCTCGAGAACGGTCCGATCACCGCGATGTACGCGATGACCGCGGCGCACATCGCGTCGTAGGTCGCGGCCGTCGCCGCGTACCGACCCCGCACGGCACGCCAGGCTCCCGCCGACCCGCCTGCGGTCGCGGCGAGCGGGACGCTGCGCTGCACGAAGGGCTCCGCCGACGCCCAGGACCGCCGCGGCTCACGCGAGGGACGACGGCGCTCGAGGTCGTCGCCGAACGCGAAGAATCCGCGGTCCGCGGTGAGCGTCATCGAGATCCCCCAGGTAGACGGCCGTGCCGACCCGCCGGGTGGCGGATCGGGGCAGGTGGACAGCCTGACGCTAGTGCGACCGACTTGTACCGGTCAGTACCTTCTGTCCGATTTCACCCCGTACGGGGCGATCCTCACCCGGTCGGGCGACCACGACGGCACCGGTCGGCGGGCGCGTTCACCCGCCCGCCCCGCCCCGGCCCGACCTCCGCGCCGGGCTCGACCTCGGCCTCGGGCGCGGCTCGCGAGCCGTCACCTCGCCCCGACCTTCGGCGCGTCCCTACGCGCACCGATGCGCGCAAGGGCGCAGCCCCTGGTGCGCCCACCTCGCCGGCGGCCGCACCCGCGGCTCCGCATCCGCTTCGTCGAGCGTCGCCGCAGGTCGCGCGTCTCACGTCGATGTCATTCCCAGGACATTCTCAGGAAGCGCTCCAAGGGGGAACCGGACATTCCTGCCCGAATGCCACCCGGACATCGCGTGCGCAGGTGGGGCAAAACGGACAGAAATCTCCACGATCGGGTGAACACATTTCACCTGTGATTTCCGCCACAACGCGCGTTGCTCCTTTTGGGTGAACCTCCTGGTCAGCGGCTTTGCACCCTGAGACCGGTCCCAACCGTGAGGACCTTTGTCCGCGTATGCGGCAGTTGACCGAGGTCACCGTTGACGCGTAGTAAATCGCCTCGGTCGCCCCGCAATGTCGATCTTTGTCCCCGAATTTCCGTTTCCAAAGGGAGTCTCATGCTTTTCACAAGACGCACCCGGGCGCGCAGGATCGTGCGCACCTCGGTCGCCGCCGCCCTCGCCGGCGCGGTCGTCGCCGCGCTCGTACCCTCCAGCGCCCTCGCCGTCGAGGGCACGGCAGGTGCCGTCTACCGCGACGAGTGGCCGCAGCTCGCCGCTGACGCGTTCACGCGCGCCGGCCTGACCGGCTGGGGCGCCGCCGACGCCGGCGGCCTCTGGAAGCACAACGCCTCGGCCAACTTCGCGGTTGCCGGGGGCACCGGCGCCCTCACGGTGCCGCGCGCCGGCTCGACCATCAGTGCCGGCCTGCCGTCCGTCTCGTCGACCGACACCGACATGACCGTGACGGTCTCGCCGGACAAGGTCCAGACCGGCTCCGGCACGCACCTGACCTTCGTCGGCCGCCTCGTCGGGACGCTCGAGTACGGCGCCAAGGTGCGGCTCACCGCCGGCGGAGCCGCGACGCTCGCGACCGTCGACGCCGGGACCGCCGGGACCGCCGTGGCGCTGCCGGGCACCGTCACCCCCGGCGACCGACTCACCGTGCGCCTGCAGGTCACGGGCACCAGCCCGACGACCGTGCGCGCCAAGGCATGGCGCGCCGGCACCGCCGAGCCCGCCGCGTGGCAGGTCACCGCCACGAGCTCGACCGCGGGCCTGCAGACGGCCGGCGGCGTCAGCCTCTCGGCATACCTGTCGGGCAGTGTCACGAACGCCCCACTGACGTTCGCGTACGACGATCTCGCGGTGACGACCACCGCTCCGGTCGCCGTCCTGGACGCACCGCCGACCGCCGTGATCACGTCGTCGGTCGATGCCCTGACGGCGCGGTTCAGCGGCACCGGTTCGTACGACACCGACGGTTCGGTGTCGTCGTACGCCTGGACGTTCGGCGACGGCGCGACCTCGTCGTCGGCCACGCCCACGCACACCTACGCCGCGACCGGCACCTACCCGGTCACGCTCACGGTGACCGACAACGACGGCGCGGTGGGCCGGGCGACGGCCTCCGTCGCGGTCCGCGCACCGAACGTGGCGCCGGTCGCGTCCTTCGTCACGGGTGGCAAGGACCTCAACGTCACCGTCGACGCCGCGGGCTCGTCGGACCCTGACGGCACGCTCGCGTCCTACGCGTGGAGCTTCGGCGACGGCACGACCGGCACCGGCCGCACCGCGACGCACACGTACGCGGCGGCAGGCACCTACACCGTCTCGCTCACCGTCCGGGACGACGAGGGCGCGACCGCCACCACGACCCGGAGCGTCACCGCTGTCGAGCCCAACAAGCCGCCGGTGGCCGCGTTCACCACCGCCGCGAACGACCTCGACGTCACGGTCGACGCCGCCGGCTCGACCGACCCCGACGGCACGATCACCGCGTACCGCTGGAGCTTCGGCGACGGCACGACCGGCACCGGCCGCACCGCGACCCACGCGTACGCCGCCGCAGGTGTGTACCCGGTGACGCTCACCGTGACCGACGACGACGGGGCGACGACGTCCACCGTCAACACCGTCACCGCGGTCGAGCCGAACAAGGCCCCGTCCGCGAGCTTCACGACCGGCGGCCAGGACCTGGTCGTGGACCTCGACGCGAGCGCCTCGGCCGACCCCGACGGGACGCTCACGGCCTACGCCTGGAACTTCGGCGACGGCACCACCGGCACCGGCCGCACCGCGACCCACACGTACGCGACGGCGGGCACCTTCACGGTGACCCTGACCGTGACGGACAACCGCGGCGCCCGTACGAGCAGCTCGCGCACGGTCACGACGACCGAGCCGAACAAGGCCCCGACCGCCGCGTTCACCTCGAGCGCGGCCGACCTGCTCGCCACGTTCGACGGGTCGACGTCGGTCGACGCCGACGGGACGGTCGCGTCCTACGCGTGGACGTTCGGCGACGGCACCACCGGCACCGGCCGCACCACGAGCCACACCTACACCGCGGCGGGCACCTACACGGTCGCGCTGCAGGTCACCGACGACGACGGCGCCACGGCCTCGACGAGCCGTACGGTCACCGTGACCGCCCCGGTCGCCGCGCCGTTGGCCTCCGACGCCTTCACCGCGACGCGCAGCAACGGCTGGGGCGCCGCCGCCAGCGGTGGGAGCTGGACGCACATCGGCGCCGTGGCGAACTACTCGACGTCGGCCGGCACGGCTCGCCAGGTGATCACGGCCGCGGGCTCCACGCGCACGTCGTCGCTCGCCGGGATCTCGTCGCTGGACACCGACTCGCAGGTGACGGTCGCGGTGGACAAGGCCGCCACCGGCGGCGCCGCGCAGGTCTCCGTGATCGGGCGCGTCGTCGGCTCCGAGGGCTACGCCGCACGTCTCAAGTACCTCACCGACGGCACCGCGCAGCTCTCGGCGATGGAGGGCGGCACGGCGCTGAAGAGCATCTCGCTCGGTGCGGTCAAGCCGGGCGACAAGTTCCGGGTCCGCCTGCAGGTGACCGGCAGCTCCCCGACGACCGTGCGCGCCAAGGCCTGGCCCGTCGCGTCGGCGGAACCCGCCGACTGGCAGGTCTCCGGCTCCGGCACGCTCGCGGCCTACCAGGTGCCCGGCTCGTTCGCGCTGAGCGCGTACCTCGCGGGTGCGGCGACCTCGGTTCCGCTCACGGTCTCCTACCAGGACCTGCGCGTGACCGGGACGTCCGCGACGAACATCGACGACTCGACCACCGACGACTCGGAGGTCGTCGCGCCCGGCAGCAGCATCGGTGTGCCCGCGGGCACGACGATCACGCGCGTGTACGACGGCAACCTCACGATCACGGCCGACAACACCGTGATCGACGGCTGGGACATCCACGGCTACGTGACGGTCAAGGCCAAGAACGTCGTCATCCGCAACACGTACATCCGTGGCACGGACGTGCCGCAGACGAACGACCTGCTGCGCGTGCAGGGTGACGGCTACTCCGTGCTGGTCGAGGACTCGACGCTCGTCGCGAGCACCAGGACCCCGAACCAGGACGGCGTCAAGGGCTGGAACTTCACCCTGCGACGTGTCGAGATCGCCGCGGTCATCGACCCGGTGCACATCCACGGCAGCAACGTCGTCGTGGAGAACTCGTGGCTGCACGACAACGCGCACTTCCTCGAGGACCCGAACTGGGGCGGCACCCCGAGCCACTCGGACTCCATCCAGATCCAGGCGGGCACGAACATCACGATCCGGAACAACACGATCTCCGGGGCGGGCAACGCCGCGCTCATGCTCACGCAGGACGCTGGTGCGGTGGCGAACCTGCAGGTCACCGGCAACTCGATCGACGGCGGCGCGTGCAGCATCAACATCAAGTCGACGACGAACGCGCCCACGTACGTCACGATCGCCGACAACGTGTTCGGCCGCGGCCAGATCTACAAGAACTGCGCGGTCCGGGTCCCCACGGCCTGGTCGCTCGACATGCGCAACAACGTGTGGGTCGACGGCGGCGTGGTCGCCCGGACCAACATCTGACGTCTCGACGTCAGGCCGAGGTCCGCAGGGCCCGTTCCCGCTCCGGCGGGGGCGGGCCCTGCGCGTCGGACCGCCCGCTCATCCGGCACCGGCGCCGCTAGGCTCCGGTCCGACGGTGGGGCGGAGGTGAATGCGTGGAACGGCTCACGTTCGTGACGCCGGTGTTCGAGGCGGAGCTGCTGCTGCTCGAGCTGCAGGCGCGCTCGTTCGCCCGTCACCTGGAGCCCGGTCACCCGGTCGTCGTGCTGGACAACACCGCGCGCGGGCTCTCGGCGCAGGCTCGTCGCCGACTTCTCGCGGCCTACGGACCGCATGCCGGGTCCGTGCGTCTGCTCCGGCCCGACGAGGTCTGCGCACTGCCCACGGCGTCCGGCTGGCGCTCGCAGCAGGTCCTCAAGCTCGCGGTCGCCGCACTCGTCGACACCGCCGCGTACGTGACCCTCGACGCCAAGAACCACCTGGTCGCCGCGCCCGAACCGGGCACGTTCGTCGGACCCGACGGCCGACCGCGCGTGCGGGCCTACGGCTACCGGACCCATCCGCTGCGGCCGGCGCTCGAGCACGTCCTGACGTACCTCGGGCTGCCGGTCGAGGACGCACTCGACCGCTTCGCCGCGACCGTCACGCCGTTCACGCTCGAGGTGGCGACCGTGCTCGCCGTGACCGCGGACGTCGCCGCGCGCGCGGGCCGGCCGTTCGCGCAGGAGTTCGTCGAGCGCGAGCTCACCGAGTACTTCCTGTACGCCGGGTGGTTGCTGCGGCGCGACGGCACGCTCGAACGCGCGCTCGAGCTCACCGACGACGCGAACCCCGTCGTGTGGCCCCGCGCCGCGACCCTCGAGGGCGTGCGTGAGGTCGTGGAGACCGCCCGCTCGAGCGGTGCACCCGTGTTCGGCGTGCACCGCAACGCCGTGCCGCGCCTCGACGAGGCCGCGCGCGCCGAGCTCGCCGCGTTCTGGGCCGAGCGCGGCCTTGTCGACGACGAGGCGGCCGGCGAGCGGTTGCTGCGCGAGCTGGCCGCGGACCACACCCGGCAACGCCGCCGCCAGCAGCTGCGCGACCTGCGCCCACGTGTCCTCACGCTGGGGCGGCGTGCCCGGGCGCGCGTGCTGCGCCACGACGGGTGACACATTCGCCACGAGTCCGACATTTCGCGCTGATAGCGCAAATGACACCATTTCGTACGCCGTTCGCTCGGTGACACACTGTGATGTTCGCCACACTTGACGAGGCGCCACGTCCGTATCTCGCCTGGTCAGCGGGTCGGCGGTATCAGCCGAAGGGTCGTCTTCACCGTATTTGTCCCCTTTGCGCGAGATCGTCGAAATGCGACGGCTGGCTCAAGAGTGCCGGTCCCGGGGCCGAGACCCCCTCCAGACCGACATCGACTGGAGCCCGCCATGCCCCTGTTGCCCCGCCCGCGCCACGCGCGCCGCACCGGGCGCACTGCGCTCGTCCTCGCGCTCGCCGCCGCCGTCGCGTCCGCCGCGATCACCCCCGCCGCGGGTGCCACCGCGAAGCCGAGCGGGCAGACCGCCTGGGCCGTGGCCGCCAACGACACGTTCACCCGCAAGCTCTCGACCGGGTGGGGCGCGGCCGAGGTCGGCGGCGCCTGGCAGGCCAGTGCGGCATCGCCCTTCGCCGTCTCCGGCACCACCGGCACGCTCAAGCTCGCCGCGGGCGCGACGAGCTCCGCGCTCCTGTCGTCGATCTCCGCGACCGACGTCGACCTGCGCACATCGGTCGCGATCGACAAGCTGCCCTGGGGCGGCGCGACCACGCTGACCTTCTCGGGGCGCCGCATCGCCGGCAAGGACTACGGGGTGCGGCTGCGCCTGCAGTCGGCGCGCGCCTCCACCGTCGCACTGGTCGCCGGTTCGAGCACGGTCGCGAGCGTCCGGCTGCCCGACCTCACCGCGCGCACGAGCGCCAAGCTCCAGGTCCGTGTCCAGGTCACCGGCACGTCGCCGACGACCATCCGCGCGAAGGTGTGGCGCTCGGGAACCACCGAGCCCACCGACTGGCTGTCCAGCACCACCAGCTCCACGACGAACCTGCAGAGCGCCGGCGCGGTCGGTGTGACCGCGTCGGTCGCGCGGGAAGCGACGACGGCGCCCGTGACGATCCGCTACGACGACGTCACGGTCCGCACGCTGCAGCCGGTGCCCACCACGCCGACGACGATCGGCGTCCCGCCGGGCACCAAGATCACCAAGGTGCAGGACGGCAACGTGACCATCACCGCCGACGGCACCGTGATCGACGGCTGGGACATCCGTGGCTACGTCTCGGTCCGGGCGAAGAACGTCGTCATCCGCAACAGCTACATCCGGGGCACCGCCGTACCGCAGACGAACGACCTGGTCCGGGTCCAGGGCGACGCCTACTCGGTCACGATCGAGGACTCGACGCTGTCCGCCCAGACGGCCAGTCCCAACGTCGACGGCGTCAAGGGCTGGAACTTCACGCTGCGCCGCGTCGAGATCTCGAACGTCGTCGACACGGTGCACATCCACGGATCGCACGTGCTCGTCGAGTCCTCCTGGCTGCACGACAACTCGGTCTACGAGCAGGACCCCAACTGGGGCGGCTCCCCCAGCCACGCGGACTCGGTCCAGATCCAGCAGGGGACCGACATCGTGATCCGGAACAACACGATCTCGGGCGCGAACAACGCCGCCGTGATGCTCACGCAGGACAGCGGGGCCGTCTCGGCCCTGACCATCTCCGGCAACAAGATCGACGGCGGCGCGTGCTCGGTCAACATCAAGGTGATGGAGACCGCGCCGAGCGGCGTCACGCTCGCGGACAACACGTTCGGCCGGGGTCAGCTCTACCGCAACTGCGCGATCCGCGTCCCGACGGCCTGGGCGCTCGACCTGCGGGCGAACGTGTGGGTCGACGGCGGCGACGTCGCCCGCACCAACATCTGAGGCGAGCCGGCGGCCGTCAGCCCTTGGTGTGGTAGCGCAGCTGGGCGGCCTCGAGACCCTGTGCGACGACGAGCTCGACCGCGTCCGCCGCGGCGTCCACGAGCCAGGGCACGTCCTTGGCCTCGGCCGCGGTGAAGTTGCGCAGCACGAAGTCGGCGGCGTCCATCCGCCCCGGCGGGCGCCCGACCCCGACGCGCACGCGGACGTAGTCCTTCGTGCCCAGCGCCTTCGTCGTGTCCCGCAGCCCGTTGTGACCGCCCTCGCCGCCGCCCTTCTTCAGGCGGACGTCGGCGAAGGGGATGTCCAGCTCGTCGTGCACCATGACGACGCGCTCGGCCGGGACGTCGTAGTAGCGCGCGAGCGCGGCGACCGGTCCGCCCGAGACGTTCATGTACGTCGTCGGCTTGGCCAGCACGACGCGCGGCCCCGGCGCGCCGCCCGGCAGCACGCCGAGCCGAGCCTCGGCGACCGCCGCCTGGGGGCGCTTGGACAGCAGCCCGCCCCCGCGCGCGCCGAACGTGACGCCGGTCCGGCGCGCCAGCTCGTCGAGCACCATCTGGCCGACGTTGTGCCGGTTGCCCGCATACTGCGGGCCGGGGTTGCCCAGCCCGACGACGAGCCACGGTCCGGCGGTCACGCTTCCTCCAGGGTGAGCGGGCGACGAGCGGCCCTCGTCGCCGAGACGACGACGCCCGGCACCAGACGGTACCGGGCGTCGTGAGCTGACGAGGATCAGGCCTCGGCGGCCTCGCCCTCGGTGGCCTCGCCGAGGTCCTCGGCGGAGACCTGCGGCTGCGTGATCGTCACGATGATCGCCTCGGCGTCGGTGACGAGCGTCGAACCCTCGGGCAGCGTGATCGAGCCCGCGTGCACGATGGCACCTGCCTCGAGGCCCTCGATGTCGACCACGACCGCGGCGGGCAGGTGCGTCGCCTCGGCCTCGAGCGCGAGCGTCTGGGTCTCGACCACGTGGATCGTGCCCGGGTAGGACTCGCCGACGACCTGGACCGGCACCTCGACCTCGACCTTCTCGCCCTTGCGGACGATCAGCAGGTCGATGTGCTCGATGACGTTCTTGACCGGCTCGCGCTGGACGTCCTTGGTGATCGCGAGCGTCGTCTTGCCGTCGAGCTCGATCGCGAACAGCGCGTTGGCGTGCTTCACCGCGAGCATCGTCTCGTGACCCGGGAGCGCGACGTGCACCGGGTCGAGGCCGTGCCCGTACAGGACGGCCGGGATCTGGCCGGACCGGCGCAGGCGGCGCGCGGCGCCCTTGCCGAACTCGGAACGGGTGGTGGCGGCGAGCTTGACCTCGGACACGGGGACTCCCAGGAGCAGGGCACCCGGTGATGGACCGGGCGCGGCGAACGGCAGAGGAACTGCTAGTCAGACGTGGGCGGCACGGGGGCCGACGGTGGCCTCGACGCGGGACACAGGACGGGCACGCGGAGGCGCTCGCCAGGTCGATCACGGACCCGGGGCGGTCCGTGGACCGTCCGGCGTCCCTCGCCGAGGCAACCTGAGGATCTTACCCGCAAGAGGTCCCGGGTCCGAAACCGGCAGGTCGCGCGCGGCGGCGCGAGCGGCCGTGCTCAGCCGGCCGCGGGTCGCGCGATGGTCCGCACGGGCGCTGCAACGACCGTCGAGTCGGCCGGGACGTCCTGCACGACGACGGCGCCCGCGCCGATCCGGGACCGCGCGCCGATCGTCACCGCGCCGATGATCTTGGCACCGGCGCCGATGTACACGTCGTCGCCGATCGTCGGGGAGCCGAACCGCGGGCTCGTCTCGGTGTCGTTCTTGCCGAGCGTGACCTGCTGGTAGATCGTCACACGCTTCCCGACCACCGCGCCCGGCGCGATGAAGACCCCCATCGGCTTGTGCGGGAACGTCGGAGCGCCGTCGAACGTGGCCAGCAGCGAGATGTAGCCGCCGAACCCCTCGAGGTAGAGCTTGTGCACCGACGCCTCGATGCGGCGGCGCGGTCCACGGGCACGGACGGTCACCTGGCGGTGCGCCCACCAGCCGCCGTACGCCTTGACCCAGATCCGCGGAAGCACGCGCCGAGGCTACAGGGCACCGAACCCGGCGCATCACCCACCCGGCCGGCCGTGCGCTCAGGCGGCGCCGCCAGTCGGTGCGCTCAGGCGGTGCGGTCAGGCGTTGCCGTCGAACAGGCTGGTGACCGAGCCGTCGTCGAACACCTCACGGATCGCGCGCGCGATGAGCGGCGCGATCGACAGCACGGTGAGCTTCTCGAAGCGCTGGGCGTCCTCGATCGGCAACGTGTCGGTGATGACGACCTCCCGCACGCCGCAGCTCTCGAGCCGCTCGACGGCCGGGTCGGACAGGATGCCGTGCGTCGCGGCGACGATGACGTCCTTGGCGCCGGCCTCCTTGAGGACGCGCACGGCCTCGGAGATCGTGCCCGCGGTGTCGATGAGGTCGTCGACGAGCACGCACGAGCGGCCCTCGACGTCGCCCACCACGCGGTTCGCGACGGACTTGTTCGCCGAGCGCACGTCGCGGGTCTTGTGCACGAACGCGAGCGGACCGCCGCCGAGCTTGTCGGCCCATTGCTCCGCGACGCGGATGCGACCGGCGTCCGGCGAGACCACCGTGACGTTGGTGAGGTCGACCCGCGAGCGCACGTAGTCGACGAGGATCGGCATGGCCCACAGGTGGTCGACCGGCCCGTCGAAGAAGCCCTGGATCTGCGCGGTGTGCAGGTCGACCGACATGATCCGGTCGGCGCCGGCGGTCTTGAACATGTCCGCGAGCAGCCGCGCGGAGATCGGCTCGCGGCCGCGGCTCTTCTTGTCCTGCCGGGCGTACCCGTAGAACGGCGCGACGACCGTGATGGTCTTGGCCGAGGCGCGCTTGAGCGCGTCGACCATGAGCAGCTGCTCCATGATCCACTTGTTGATCACGGGCGAGGCGTGCGACTGCAGCACGAACGCGTCGGCGCCGCGGACGGACTCCGAGAAGCGCGTGTAGATCTCGCCGTTCGCGAAGTCGTACGACGACGTGGGCACGAGCTCGATGTCGAGCTCCTGCGCGACCGACTCGGCGAGCTCCGGGTGCGCGCGCCCGGACATCACGACGAGCCGCTTCTCTCCGTCGTGGGAGATGATCCCCGTCATCGTGCATCCTTCTCGGTCGTGCCGGCGGCGCCGGGCTGGGCGTTGCCGGGTGGGGGGGTACGGGGCTCCGAGAGGTGCGCCGGCTGGTCTGGCAGCCGCGGAGGCGGCGTGACCGGGATGCCGCGAGCGGCGGTCGCTGCCCGCTCGAGCTCGGCCCGCGCCTGCGGCGACAGCTCGTCAGGGCCGGTCCGTGCGCCCGCCGCGGCGGCAGCGGTCGCGGCGGCGGTCCCGGCGCGCGAGCGCAGCACCCAGCCGTCGATCACGCGCTGCGCACCCGCGCTCACCGCGAGCGCGCCCGCGGGCACGTCCTGGCGGATCACCGAGCCGGCGCCCGTGTACGCGCCGTCGCCGACCGTCACCGGCGCGACGAACATGTTGTCGGCGCCGGTGCGGGCGTGCGCGCCGATCGTCGTGCGGTGCTTGTGCACGCCGTCGTAGTTGACCGTCACGGAGGCCGCGCCGATGTTGGTGTGCTCCCCCACCGTGGCGTCGCCGATGTAGGACAGGTGCGGCACCTTGGCGCCCTCGCCGAGCTGCGTGTTCTTGGTCTCGACGAACGTGCCGACCTTGCTGCCGCGGCCGAGCACCGTGCCGGGGCGAAGGTAGGCGAACGGCCCGACGCTGACCCCCTCGCCGATCACCGCGAGCGTCGCCTGCGTACGGCTGACCGTCGCGCCCGGGCCGACCTCGACGTCCGTGAGCGTGGTGTCCGGCCCGACACTCGCGCCCTCGCGGACCACGGTCGTGCCCTGCAGCTGCGTACCCGGCAGGAGCGTGACGTCGCGCTCGAGCTCGACGTCGACGTCGACCCAGGTCGTCGCCGGGTCGACCACCGTGACGCCCTCGCGCATCCAGTCGTCGAGCAGCCGGCGGTTGAGCTCGGCGCGCAGCACCGCGAGCTGCGCGCGGTCGTTGACACCCTCGACCGCGAACGGGTCGTCGGTGCGCAGCGCGCGCACGTGCCGGCCCTGCGCCCGCGCGATGCCGACGACGTCCGTCAGGTACACCTCGCCCTGCGCGTTGTTGCGACCGAGCCCGACGAGCGCACCGCGCAGCACCGCCGCGTCGAACACGTAGATGGAGGAGTTGATCTCGCGGATCGCGCGCTGCTCGTCGGACGCGTCCCGGTGCTCGACGATCTCGAGCACGTCCCCCGTGCCGGGCTCACGCACGATGCGGCCGTACCCCGTGGCGTCCTCGAGCTCGGTCGTCAGGATCGTCACCGCGTTGCCGTCCGCGTGGTGCGCCGCGAGCAGCTCGCCCAGCGTGCCCGCGTCGAGCAGCGGCACGTCCCCGGCGACGACGACGACCGCACCCTGCGCCAGCACGTCCGAGGCCGACCCCGGCACCCCGGGCGCCTCCAGCGCGACCACTGCCCCGGCCTGCGCCGCTGCGTCGAGCGTGGTCATCGCGACCTGCACCGCGCGACCCGTGCCCGGGATGTCGTCCTGGTCGGCGACGAGCGCGTCCGGCGCGATCTGCTGCAGGTGGGCGACCACCTGGTCCCGCCCGTGCCGCACGACGACGACGACGCGCTCCGGCTCGAGCGCCTGGGCGCCGGCGATCGCGTGGCCGAGCATGCTGCGGCCGGCGATCGTGTGCAGGACCTTGGGAGTCGCCGAGCGCATCCGGGTGCCTTCGCCTGCGGCGAGGACGATGACGGCTGCTGGGCGGGGGGTCGTCACCTGTGGGTGCTCCTCGCGGGTCTGCCCGGGGTCCGGGCGGCGGAACCGTGCGCGCGGCAACTCTACCGCCGTGCGCCCCGCCGCCCTGCCGCCCGCGACGAGTCCCCGCTCACAGTGCCACCCGAGGTTCGGCTCAGGGTCGGGGCCTGCCGGACCCCGAGCGGGGCGCGCGGTACTTCCGGGCCGGAGTCGGGGAGGTCACCGATGCCGGGGGGTCGGCGCAGCCGAGACGCTCTCGTCGGAACCACCACCGACGACGACCGGAGACCCCGATGACCACCACCACCCACCCACCCCGGGCCGGCGAGCGGACGCGGCCGCGGGCCGACCGCCGCGCCGCGCACCGCGAGCGCCAGGCGTCCGCCGACGCCACGTTCACCGCCGAGTTCGGCCAGTACCGGCTCCGGCAGATCCTGGCGATCTGGGCCGCCGCCGCGCTGCCCATGGGCGCGATGCTCTGGTTCGTGATGCCCGTGCTCGTCGTGCCGCGCGCCGACTTCCCCGGGCTCGTGTACCTGCTGCTCGCCACCGGCGGGCTGGTCTGGCAGGGCGTCGTCGCGTTCGTCGTACTGCGGCACGAGGTGCGGCCGTTCACGTGGGCCGCGCTGCGCAGACGGCTGTGGCTGCACCGTCCGACGAGCCCGCGCACCGGCCGCGGCTCGTGGTGGCTGCTCGCGTGGACCTTCCCGGTCGCGCTCGCGCTGCTGGCCTACGACGACCTGGAGCCACTGCGCCCGCTGCAGGACGCGTTCCTGCGGCTGTTCCCGGCGCTCGAGGCGCCCGAGCACGCCCTGATCGAGAACCTGGCCGATCCCCGGACGGTCGGGCAGTGGTGGCTGCTGGGCGTGCTGGCCGTGCTCCTCGTCTTCAACTACCTGCTGGGCGAGGAGCTGATCTTCCGCGGCATCCTGCTGCCCAAGATGCGCGGCGTGTTCGGGCGCTGGGACGTCGTCGCCAACGGCGTGCTGTTCGCGACCTACCACCTGCACCTGATCTGGACGCTGCCGCTCACCCTCGCGCGCGACTGGGTCTACGCCGCCCTGATGCGCCGCTACCGCTCGTCGTGGATGAGCACGCTGCTGCACGCCTACGACGGGGTGTTCCTGGCCGTGCTGTTCCCGCTCGTGATCGCGGGTGTCGTCACGTCGTGAGACACCTGCGGCCCCGCGCGCCAGTGATCGCGGCCGGACGGCTCACCGCGAACGGCGTCGGGCGACTACCGTCGGATGCGCACCCGACCGCCGGGGCACGCATTCGACGGGAGACGCTCCATGGCGCTGCTCGACGGCACGACGGTCCTGGTGACCGGTGTCCTCACCGAGGGCTCGATCGCCTTCCACGTGGCCCGCATCGCTCAGGAGCAGGGCGCGCAGGTGGTCCTGACCTCCTTCGGCCGCCAGATGCGGCTCACCGAGGTGATCGCACGGCGGTTGCCCGCACCCGTGCCGGTCGTGCAGCTCGACGTCCAGAGCTCCGACGACCTCGAGGGGCTCGCGGCTGCCGTCGGCGAGTACACCGACCACCTGGACGGGGTGGTGCACTCGATCGGGTTCGCGCCGCAGTCCGTGCTCGGCGGGCACTTCCTGGACGGACCCTGGCCGGATGTCGCAACCGCGCTGGAGGTCTCGGCCTACTCGCTCAAGGCCCTCGCCATGGCGAGCCGGCCGCTGCTCTCGCGGGGCTCGTCGATCGTCGGGCTGACGTTCGACGCGAGCGTCGCCTGGCCCGTCTACGACTGGATGGGCGTCTCGAAGGCCGCCCTCGAGGCGACCTCGCGCTACCTGGCCCGTGACCTGGGTCCCGACGGCATCCGCGTCAACCTGGTGGCTGCCGGCCCGATCCGCTCGACCGCGGCCAAGTCGATCCCCGGCTTCGAGGGCATCGAGGCCGGCTGGGACGCACGCGCGCCGCTGGGCTGGGACGTCGGCGACGCGGACCCGACCGCGCGCGCGGTCGTCGCGCTGCTCTCCGAGTGGTTCCCCGCGACGACGGGCGAGATCGTGCACGTCGACGGCGGCGTGCACGCGATGGGCCAGTAGCACCGGAGGTCGTTGGTCCCCAGGTTTCGGCCCTACACTGACCTACGGTTGCGTAACCTACGCCACCGTAGGTCAGGAAAGGCGCCCATGACCACGCTCACGCTCACACCGACGTTGCCGCTGCGGCACGCCCTGCCGACGATCATCCAGGGCGGCATGGGCGTCGCGGTCTCGTCGTGGCGGCTGGCGTCCGCGGTCGCGCGCCGCGGCCAGCTCGGCGTCGTGTCGGGCACCGCGCTGGACCTCGTGCTCGCGCGCCGGCTCGAGGACGGCGACCAGGACGGCTCGATCCGACGCGCGATGGCCGCCTTCCCCGTGCCCGCGATCGTCCAGCGCGTGCTGGCCCGCCACCTCAAGGTCGGCGGCCGCGCGCCCGGTGCGCCGTACCGGCCGGTCACGCGGCTGAGCCTGCGTCCCAGCCGCGCGATGCAGGAGCTGACCGTCCTGGCCAACTTCGTCGAGGTGTGGCTCGCCAAGGAGGGCCACAACGGCCGCGTCGGCATCAACTTCCTCGAGAAGGTCCAGATGGCGCTGCCGGCCGCGGCCTACGGCGCGATGCTGGCAGGGGTCGACGCGGTCCTCGTCGGCGCGGGCATCCCCCGGCACCTGCCGCACCTGCTCAACGAGCTCGCTCTGCACCGCACCACGCGCATGCCGGTCGACGTCGCCGGTGACCCCGGCGGGGACCACGCCGTCGAGATCGACCCCGTCGACCTCGTCGGACCCGACCTGCCGCCGCTCGAACGACCGATGTTCCTCGCGATCGTCTCGAGCGAGGCCCTCGCGGCCTACCTCATGCGCGACCCGTCGATCCGACCCGACGGCTTCGTCGTCGAGGGGCCTTTGGCCGGTGGCCACAACGCGCCGCCGCGCGGACGGCCCGTGCGCGACGAGCGCGGTCAGCCGGTGTTCGGCGAGCGGGACCAGGCGAACGTCGCGAAGATGGCGGCGGTCGGCCTGCCGTTCTGGCTCGCCGGTTCGCGCGGCACGCCCGAGGGCGTCCGGGACGCCGTGGAGTCCGGTGCGGTCGGCGTCCAGGTCGGCACGGCGTTCGCGCTGAGCTCCGACTCCGGCCTCACCCCGGACCTGCGTGACCAGCTGCTGACCAAGCTGCGTGCGGGCGAGCTGGAGGTCCTCACCGACGGTGAGGCGTCCCCGACCGGCTTCCCGTTCAAGGTCGTGCAGCTCGAGGGCACGCTGTCCGACCTCGGGCTGCGCGACGCCCGGCCGCGGCTGTGCGACCTCGGGTACCTGCGCACGCCCTACATGCGCGACGACAACCGCGTCGGCTTCCGGTGCCCCGCCGAGCCCGTGGACATGTACGTGCGCAAGGGCGGCACCGTCGAGGACACGGTCAACCGCGTCTGCCTGTGCAACGCGCTGTCCGCCGACGTCGGCCTCGGTCAGACGAGACCGACCGGGGAGGCCGAGGAGACCCTCCTGACCCTCGGCTCCGACCTGTCCGGCGCGCAGCGGCTCGCCGAGCTGCACCCCGACGGCTGGTCCGCCGACCAGGTCCTGGACTGGCTCCTCGCCCCCGCCTGACGCCCGCCCGTTCGTCGGCCCCGGGTGCGGCACGCTCCGCGCACGACGACGATCGACGGCATGACCACGGCGACATCACCGATCCCGCCCGACCCCGCAACGTCCCGAAGCGGGCGCGTAGCACGTGCCGCGGGCCAGCTCACGCTCGCAGCGATCCTGCTGACGGCCGGCGCGACCCATCTGACGGTGGCCCGCGAGGAGTTCCGGGCCCAGGTGCCGCCGTGGCTGCCCCTCGACCCGGACACCGTGGTCGTCGGCTCGGGCGTCGTCGAGCTCGCCCTCGGTGCGGCGCTGGCGACGACGTGGCGCCAGCCCGCGCGGGCCTGGGTCGGTGTGACGGCCGCGGCGTTCTTCGTCGCCGTCTTCCCCGGCAACGTCGCCCAGCTCGTCGAGCACCGCGACGCCTTCGGTCTGGACACCGACGCCAAGCGCCTCGCGCGGCTCCCGTTCCAGGCGCTGCTCGTGGGCGGTGCGCTCGTCGCGACCGACGTGCGCCGGCTCGTGCGCCGGCGGCGCTGACGCGTCAGGCGGACTCGACCCGCAGCACGGGGTAGTCCGCGGCGATCTTCTCGAACTCCGCGAGCGGTGCGCGCCGGTCCACGCTCACGTGCGGGCGCGCTCCGGGTGCGAGGTCGAGGTAGCGGCGCAGGATCGGCGCCCGCTGCTCGACCGGGACCTCGACGAGGCGCACCGGCTCGGGGTGCGGCGCGCGCAGCACCGCGCGTCCCTCGTCGGCCCGCAGGTTGCGCACCCACTGCGCCTCGGCACCCAGCATGGAGACGACGTACCGCTGCCCGCCGAGACGGACGAGCACGAGCGGGAACTCGACCGCGCGTCCCGAGGCGCGGCCCCGGACCTCGAGCGTCACGCCGCGACCGCCGAGCGTGAGGATGCCGTGCCGGTACTGCCACGCGCTGACGTCGTTGAGCCACCGCGCGAGGCGGTTGGGGCGCCCGCCCGCGTACATCCACCGCTTCGAGGCGGCCCACGGCCGAAGGCTCACGGCTCACCCGGCCGGCGGCGGATCGCGGGGACCACGGCGTGGACGCGCGCGAGGAGGGCGGTCGACGGTGCGACGAGGAGCACGGGGCGAACCGCGACGACGTGCGCTGGCATGCTCGCCCTCCTGGCCAGTCTGGTGCGTGGAACTCCAGGTCTCTCGACGAAGGTACGGCGTTCTGCTTGTGCTCCGCCCCCAGGATTCGAACCTGGACTGCAAGGCTCCAAAGGCCTGCGTGCTGCCGTTACACCAGGGCGGAACGCCGGGCACGCCCGACGGCGCCCAAGTCTGCCAGGCCACCCACTCGCCGAGGGGTATGGGTGGGGGTCGGGGTGGGTGTGCCGCCGGGAACGGGCGGGGGCACGGCATGATGGGCGCGTGACCTCGGACTCCAAGCGGGTGCCTCGTTCCCGCATGACGGGCGTGCAGCGGCGTGCGCAGCTGCTGGACGTGTCGCGCAAGCTGTTCGCCGAGAAGGGGTTCGAAGGCACGAGCGTCGAGGAGATCGCGGCGCGCGCCGAGGTATCGAAGCCTGTCGTGTACGAGCACTTCGGGGGCAAGGAGGGGATCTACGCCGTCGTCGTCGACCGCGAGATCCAGGCGCTGACCGGCGCGCTCAGCGGCGCGCTCGAGGGCGGCGGGCACCCCAAGGTGCTCGTCGAGCGGACGGCGCTCGCACTGCTCACCTACATCGAGACGTCCGAGGACGGGTTCCGCATCCTGGTACGCGACTCCCCGGTCGCGCAGGCCACGGGCACGTTCTCGAGCCTGATCGGCGACGTCGCCACGCAGGTGGAGCACATGCTCGCGGACCAGTTCCGCGCCCAGAACCAAGACCCGAAGACCGCCCCGATGTACGCGCAGATGCTCGTCGGGATGGTCGCGTTGACCGGCCAGTGGTGGCTCGACGCGCGCCGTCCGGGCAAGACGGAGGTCGCCGCGCACCTGGTGAACCTCGCGTGGAACGGCCTCGCGGGCCTGGAGCGGCGGCCCTCGCTGACCAAGGTCTCCGTCGACCAGGGCAGGCGCTCGCGCTGACACGGGACCCTGGTCCGCCACCAAGAATGTCGACGTCGAGTAATCTCGGCCTCATGGCTGGCGACGAGGGTGCGCACGACGAGGTCGACCGCATCGTCGAGGCCTGGCACCGCGAGCGCCCCGACCTGGACGTCCGCCCGCTCGAGGTCCTCTCGCGCGTGAGCCGGCTCGCCCGGCACCTGGACCTGGCCCGTCGCGGAGCGTTCGCCCGGCACGACCTGGAGACCTGGGAGTTCGACGTGCTGGCCGCGCTGCGCCGCGCCGGCGAGCCCTACCGCCTCTCCCCCGGCACGCTGCTCAACCTCACGCTCGTCACCTCCGGGACCATGACGAACCGCATCGACCGCCTCGCCGAGAAGGGGCTCGTCGAGCGCGGCCCGTCCCCCGACGACCGCCGCGGCGTCCTCGTGCAGCTCACCGACGCCGGCCTGACGCGCGTCGACAACGCGTTCGCCGACCTGCTCGACACCGAGCGCACGCTCCTGGGCGACCTGCCCGAGCCCGACCGCGTCCGCCTCGCCGAGCTGCTGCGCCAGGTCGTCACCCCGTTCGACGCGCACTGACCGTCCGACGAACCAGCCCGACGAACCAGCCCGACGAACCAGCACGGTCACTCGGCGAGCTCGGCCGCCTCGAGCCAGGACTCCTCGAGCGACGCGCGCTCGTCGGCCAGCGCGCGCAGGTCCGCGTCCAGGCGCAGCACGGCGGTGTGGTCGGTGGCCTGCGCGGCGAGCTGCTCGTGCAGCCTCGCCTCCTGCTCCGCGATCCGGCTCAGCCGTCGCTCGATGCGCGCGACCTCCTTGCGGGCGGCGCGCACGTCGGCCGCGGACGCCGCCGGCACGGCGGACGTGGATGGCGCGGCGGGGCCGGCACCGGGTGACGCGGTCTCGTCGGGCACGGGCGCTCCGCCCACGACGAACGCGCCCGACGACGCCCGACGCAGGTCCAGGTACTGCTCGACGCCGCCGGGCAGGTCGCGCAGCGCGCCGTCGCCGAGCAGCGCGACCTGTCGGTCGCAGACGCGTTCGAGCAGGTAGCGGTCGTGCGAGACGACGACGAGCGTGCCGGGCCAGCCGTCGAGCAGGTCCTCGAGCGCGGCGAGCGTGTCGGTGTCCAGGTCGTTCGTCGGCTCGTCGAGCAGGAGCACGTTGGGCTCCCCGACGAGCAGGCGCAGCAGCTGCAGGCGCCGTCGCTCGCCGCCGGACAGGTCGCGCACCGGCGTGCGGGCGCGCTCGCGTGCGAAGCCGAGCCGCTCGACGAGCTGGGCGGCGGTGAGCTCCTTGCCGCCGACGACCACCGAGCGCTTCTCGCGCTCGACGACCTCGACGACACGCAGGTCCGCGAGCTCATCGAGGTCCTCGACGTCCTGCCGTAGCTCGGCCACCTGCACGGTCTTGCCGCGCTTGACCCGGCCCGCGTCGGGGGTCAGACGTCCGGACAGCAGCCGCAGCAGCGTCGTCTTGCCCGCGCCGTTGACGCCGACGACGCCGATCCGGTCGCCCGGGCCGAGGCGGAACGTCACACCGTCGAGCAGCGTGCGCGTACCGAACCGCACGGTGACGTCCTCGACGTCCAGCACGTCCTTGCCGAGGCGCGCGGTGGCCATCCGCGACAGCTCCATGCGGTCGCGCGGCGGCGGCTCGTCGGCGATGAGCGCGGCCGCGGCGTCGAGGCGGAACTTGGGCTTGGACGTGCGCGCGGGCGCGCCGCGGCGCAGCCACGCGAGCTCCTTGCGCAGCAGGTTCTGCCGCTTCTCCTCGGTGGTCGACGCGGTCCGGGCGCGCTCGGCGCGCGCGAGCACGTAGGCCGCGTACCCGCCGTCGTACTGGTCCACCGCGCCGTCGTGCACCTCCCACGTGCGCGTGCACACCGCGTCGAGGAACCAGCGGTCGTGCGTCACGAC
Organism: Cellulomonas composti; assembly: GCF_007990245.1. GTDB lineage: Bacteria > Actinomycetota > Actinomycetes > Actinomycetales > Cellulomonadaceae > Cellulomonas > Cellulomonas composti. Next base: position 139,426 of record NZ_BJWG01000006.1, read on the forward strand.
GACGAGCGCGCCGGGGCCGCGGCCGCCGAACCGCTGCGCCAGGTGCTCGGCCAGCCAGGCCACGCCCTCGACGTCGAGGTGGTTGGTGGGCTCGTCGAGGACCAGGACCTCGTCGTCGCGGACCAGCAGTGCGGCCAGGGCCACGCGACGACGCTGTCCGCCGGACAGGCTCGCGAGGTCCGCGCCGAGGTCGACGTCCGGCAGCAGGCCCGCGTGCACCGCGCGGATCCGCGCGTCCGAGGCCCACTCGTGCGCGTCCGCGTCGCCGTGCACGGCGTCGAGCACCGTGCCCGAGGCCACCTCGTCGCGCTGGTCGAGCATCGCGAGGCGGACGCCGCCGGCACGCGTCACGCGTCCCTCGTCGGGATCCTGGACGCCCGCGAGGACGCGCAGCAGCGTGGACTTGCCCGCGCCGTTGGGGCCGACGACGCCGATGCGCTGACCGTCGTCGAGCCCCAGGCTCACGCCGTCGAGCAGGACGCGCGTGCCGAGCGTGAGGGTGACGCGGTCCGCGCCGAGCAGATGAGCCATGACGGGGTCGAGGCTACCGGCCGCGCGGGCGGTTCAGTCCTCCGCGACGATGCGGGCACCGGGGACGGGCCCGGTCGCGGTGAGCACGCGGTCGGCCACGCCGGACGCCGTGAACGCTGCGGCGAGCACCAGCGCGTGCTGGCGGTTGCGGGCGAGCGCCGCGACCGTCGGGCCCGAGCCGGACACGACGACGCCGAGCGCGCCCGCGTCCTGCGCCACGGCCAGCGGCTCGGCCAGGCCGGGCTCGAGCTCGAGCGCGGCCGCCTGCAGGTCGTTGTGCAGCGCGGCACCCAGCGCGTGCGGGTCACCCGCGCGCAGCGCCTGCATCAGCCGCACGTCGTCGTCGGGGTCCGGCGGGACGGCCACGCCCCCGCCGCGGCGCAACGCCTCGCGCGGGTCGTCCGCGAGCGCGTGCAGCCGGTCGAACTCGCGGTACACCGCCGGCGTCGACAGCCCCGTGTCCCGCACCGCGAACGCCCAGTGGAACTCGCCGCGGCTCAGCGCAGGCGTCAGCAGCTCACCGCGGCCCTGACCCATCGCGGTGTGGCCCTGCAGCACGAACGGCACGTCGGAACCCAGCGTCGCCGCGAGCTCGAGCAACTCGGCGCGCGACAGGCCGGTGCGCCACAGCGCGTCGCACGCCAGCAGCGTCGCCGCCGCGTCCGCCGACCCGCCCGCCATGCCGCCGGCCACCGGCACGCCCTTGTCGACGTGCAGCGCGACGCCCTCGTCGGTCCCGGTCGCCGCCGCGAGCGCCTCGACCGCGCGCAGCGCCAGGTTCGTCGCGTCCGTGGGCACCAGCGCGGCCTGCGGTCCGCTGACGGTCACCGTGCGCTCGTCCGACGAGCGTGCGACGACCTCCTCGTAGACCGACACCGCCTGGAACACCGTCGTGAGCTGGTGGTACTGCTCACCCGGGCCCAGCGGGCCGACGCGCAGCGACAGGTTCACCTTGCCGGGTGCGCGCACGTGGACCTCGTGCGCGGGCTGGGGCACCGAGCTGAGGGTCACGGGCCCACTGTGCCAGGTCGCGGGGCGCCCGGCGCCAGGGTCGTCGGTTGCGGGGTCGTCGGCTGCGGGGTCGTCGGTTCCCGGGCCGGCCCGCCGTGCGCTCCGTCGACGGACGCCTCCGCCAGGGCCGCGGCGACGCGCGCGAACGCCACGACGTCCACCTGCTCACCGCGGGACTGCGGGTCGACCCCCGCCGCCGTCAGCGCGGCCAGCGCCGCCTCGGTCGAACCCGCCCACGGTGCGAGCGCCGAACGCAGCATCTTGCGACGCTGCGCGAACGCCGCGTCGACGACGGCGAACACCTGCTCACGGGTCGCGGACGTGGTCGGCGGCTCGCGGCGGTCCAGCCGCACGAGCGCGGAGTCGACGTTGGGCGCGGGCCAGAACACCGACCGCCCGACCGTCGCCGTGCGGCGTGCCGCGGCGAACCACGCGACCTTCGCCGAGGGCACGCCGTACGTGCGGCTGCCCGGCGGCGCGACGAGCCGGTCCGCGACCTCCGCCTGCACCATGACCAGCCCGCGCTCGAGCGAGTCGAACCGCTCGAGGAACGTCAGCAGCACCGGGACCGAGACGTTGTACGGCAGGTTGGCCACGAGCGCCGTCGGCGGCGGGCCGGGCAGCGCGTGCACCTGCAGCGCGTCGTTCGTCACCACCGTGAGCCGGTCGCGGCCCGCCTCGTCGCGCAGCACCACGGGCGCTCGCTCGTCGGATGCGTGCTCGTCGGGCTCCAGCTCGTCGGGACCCACGCGGCGCAGACCCGGGACGTGCCGGGCGACGGTCGACGGCAGGAGCGCCGCGAGGACGGGGTCGATCTCGACCGCGACGACGTCGGCGCCTGCCTCGAGCAGGCCGAGCGTGAGCGAGCCCAGGCCGGGACCGACCTCGACGACGCGCTCGCCGGCGACGACGTCGGCCTGCCGGACGATCTTGCGCACCGTGCCGCCGTCGAGGACGAAGTTCTGCCCGAGCGTCTTGGTGGGGCGGATGCCCGCCGCCGCGGCCAGCTCGCGGATCTCGGCGGGTCCGAGCAGCGTCACGGTCACCCGGCCGAGCCTACGGCCAGGGGCCCCGTCGGCACGCCGACGAGGCCCCTGGTGACGCGCGGTGACGCCGCGCGACCGCGGACGATCAGGAGAACAGCCGCGAACCGCAGTGCGGCCACTGGCCCGCACCCGAGCGGTTGTAGAGCATCTGGGCCCGCGAGGTCTGCTCGGCCGACGACGCCTCCGAGGGCAGACCGGCGCCACCGACCGCACGCCAGGTGCCCAGCGAGAACTGGTAGAGGCCGTAGTACAGCCCGTTGCTGGACACGATGCGCGGGTTGCCGCCGGACTCGCACTGGGCGAGCGCCGCCCAGTTCAGGCTCGCGGCGTCGCCGGGGGACGAGATCGGGCCCGGGCGCACGGCCGGCCGCTCCTTGGTCCCGACGAGGACGACCGCGTCGACCGGCTCGCTCGTGACCTCGTCGGACATGACGATCCGGGCCGTCTCGGTGCCGTCGATCGTCGTGATGCTCTGACGGATGGTCCGTACGCCCGCCTTGCCGGCGGTCTCGACCGTCTTGGAGCCCTCGTAGCTGTCCGGGTCCTCGCGGGTCGTCGTGGTGAACGCGATGTCCTGCGTGGTGACCTCCTGGCGCACCAGCACGCGCTGCACGACGACGAGCACGCCGCCGTTGCTCCCGGCCTCGAGGCTGACCCGGTCCAGCGGGCCGAGCTCGACGTCGGCCGACGTGAGCGCATCAGGCAGCGTGCGGGCCGTGTCCTCGACGGTCACGGTGTGGCCGTCGGCGAGCACGCTCACGTTCTCGGCGGTCGCGAGGTCGATCGCGAAGCCGGCGCGCGAACCGGAACGGGAGGCGACGAGCGCGATCGACGCGTCGCGCACGGCGAGCACCTCGAGCGCGTCCGCGGCCGTCAGGGCCGTCGTCCAGACCTCACGCTCGGTGCCGTCCTGCTCGACGGTCAGCCGGTGCGCGTGCCGCACGACGATGTCGGCGCCGTCGTTCAGCGCGCCCTGCGGGCTGACGTCGTCGCGCTCGTCGACCGGGACACCCTGGTCCTGCAGCAGACCCTCGACCGAGCCGGCGAACGTCGAGACCTCGCGGACCTCGCCGTCGACGTCGATCGTGACCTTCTTGTGAGCCTGGGCGAACACGGCGGTGCCCGTGACGAGCACGAGCGCGGTGGCCGTCACGACCGCGGGCACGACGAGCCGGCGGCGGCCCTGCCGCCCCCGCTCCGGTGCGGTCCCCGACGATGCGTCGGAGGTCGTGGCGCCCGGCTCGGTGGCCGACGGGGTCGTCGAGGCCGAGGCGCGGGCGAAGATGCGGGGGAGGTGGGAGAACGGCACGGGGCTCCAGCCGTCGCGGTGCCCGGGCACGAGGGACGGGAACAGACACACCACGGCCTCGCGGCTGAGTGTGGTGGCGGGCGCTGCCTCGCGCGTCTGTCCCGGATCCTCGATCCGGCGGTCGCGGGGGTCCTCGTCGGACCTCCGAGTCACGCGGGTTCCCGGGTGGTTCTGAGGGCGGGAAGCCCATGCGACACGCGGACCGTAACCGAACCGTGACACTCAAGTCCAACTCTGGTTGCCCCGGGCGCCTACCGTGCGGTGACGGTGGCGCCCTCGCAGGTCACGGCTCGGTCAAGCGTTTCTTCGGTGCACCCCGCGCGATCGTCAGCCAGGGGTCGAGGCGCGGTCAACGCCGGTTCAGCGGGATCCTCGCCGCGGGCAAACAGCCGGTCAGTACCAGTGCTTGAGCTGGAAGTGCTCGTACGCGCCGCACGGGGTGCCGTAGCGGCTCTTGATGTAGTTGAGTCCCCAGGTGATCTGGGTCGCGGGGTTGGTGCGCCAGTCCGCGGCGACCGAGGCCATCTTGGAACCGGGCAGGGCCTGCGGGATGCCGTAGGCGCCGGAGGACTTGTTCTCCGCGTTCACGCGCCAGCCGCTCTCGGCCTTCCACAGCGGGTAGAGGCACGCGAACTGGTCGTCGCCCCAGCCGCGCGCGGCGGCCATCTCCTTGCCGAGCGCCTGCGCGCTGCCGGGCGAGACGACGATGGTCGGCAGCTTCGCCGTACCGACCGTGACGACCTGCGTCACCGGCGGCGTCGTGACGATCGACGTGACGACCGTTCGTCCGACGACCACGCCACCCACCGTGTCGAGCTCGTACGTGGTCGTGCGGACCCCGGCGCGGCCGTGGGTCGTGATCACGCGCGTGCCCTTGACGAGCGTCGGGTCCTCGACCTCTTCCTCCTCGAACGGGATCGCCTCGGTGACCGTCTGGCCGTCGGTCGCCGCGCGCGTGACGAGCACGACGAGGCCGTCGACCGCCGTCGCGTCCAGCGGGACCGAGACCTGGTCGCCGGCCGCGAGCACGAGGCCGATGTCCTTGAGCGCGTCGCGCACCGACGCGGCGCTGCTCACGCCGTCGATGACCTGCCCGTCGACGACGAGGTGGATCTCCTTGAGCGTCGAGACCCGCAGGGTCCCGCGCGTGAGCGACGAGGACCGCGATGCGGAGAGCCGCACGTCGCCGTCGCGCAGCCCGAGCGCCTCGACGGCCTCGCCGACCGTCAGTGCCGTGGTCCACACGGTCCGCTCGGTGCCGTCGACGTCGATGTCGAGCTCACGCGCGTGACGCACGACGATCTGGTCGCCGCGCCCCACGGCCGTGCTCAGGCCCGGAGCGACCAGGTCCCGCTCACCGACCTCGATCCCGCCGGCGGACAGCACCTGTTCGACCGTGCGGCCGAAGCCCTCGACCCGGACGGACTGACCGTCCACGTCGACCGTGACCTCCTTGTGCAGCACCGCGAAGGCGCTGGTGGCACCCGCGACGAGCGCGAGCACGAGACCCTGCGCGGCGAGCTGCAGCGGCCGGCGTCGGCGCGCGCGAGGGCGCCTGCTCGGCGGGGCGGCAGCGCTCACGCGGGGGTCCTCCTCGGGGCGGTCGTCGTGCGGTCCGGCCGGACGACGGTCCGACCGTAACCGATCCGTGATCGGCGTCGGTAGCCGGAGTCTGAACTCCGGACGGTCCGAGTCACCCGGCCGCCGCAGTCGCGTCGGCGTGTCGCTCGGCGTGTCGTGTCCGATCGGTCACAGCCCGTCGTCCCACGCGCCGTAGACCTGCTGCGACGTCCGGTCGATCGTCGCGCACAGCTCCGCGAGGTCCGCGCCGCGGGCCGCCGCGAGCGCACGGACCGTTCCCGGCAGCAGGTAGGGCGCGTTCGGGCGGCCGCGGTGCGGGTGCACCGTCAGGTACGGCGCGTCGGTCTCGACCAGGAGCAGCTCGGCGGGCAGCGCCCGTGCCGCCGCGCGCAGCGCCTCGTTCGCGGGGAACGAGAGCGGGCCGGCGAACGAGCAGAACCAGCCGCGCTCGGCTGCGAGTGCCGCGAGCGCCGCGTCGCCCGAGAAGCAGTGGAACACCGTCCGGTCGGGGGCGCCGTCGCGCGCCAGCACGTCGACCACCTCGTCGTGCGCGTCGCGGTCGTGGATCTGCAGGGCCAGACCGAGCTCCTTGGCGAGCGCGACGTGCGCGCGGAACGCCTCCCGCTGCACCTCGCGGCCGCGCGGACCGGCCCGGAAGTGGTCGAGGCCGGTCTCCCCGATCGCGCGGATGCGCGGGTTGGCCAGCGCGACCGCCGCGACCCGCGCCAACGCCTCGTCGAGCGGTGCGTCGTGGCGTGCCTGCGGGTCCGGGTCGAGGCCGTCGGGCGCGACCTCGTGCACGCCCGCGTGCAGCACGGCCTCGTTGGGGTGGATCGCCACCGCCCCGAGCAGTCGCGGCTGATCGCGCACCACCGCGTCGGTCCAGGCGACGGCCTCCAGGTCGCAGCCGACCTGCACCATGCGCGTGACGCCGACCGCGGCGGCCCGGTCCAGGTGCGCGGCCAGCCCGGGCGGATCACCCGTGTCGGTCGCACCCTCGTCGGGGCCGTGCCAGCCCTCGGCGACCCAACCGACCACCGTCTCGAGGTGCGTGTGGTTGTCGACGACCGCGACGGGTAGCGGCTCGGGCGTCGGCGGCCAGCCGCGCTCGCGCGTGCGCGCCATCCGTCCTCCCGATCCGCGTCTCGCCGACGAGCTGCCGGCCCCGGCCCGACTCAGCGCTCGGCGTACCGCGCGAGCTCCTCCTCGACGATCGAGTCGTCGAGCTTGGTGAAGACCGGCGTGGGCTTGGCCACCGGCGTGCCGGGCACCAGCGTGCGCGACTGCCACGTGGGCACGTCGCGGTAGTCGCCCGTGATCACGGGGTAGGTGCGGGCCTCGTCGTCCAGGTCGGTGACCTCGTCGATGCGGGGCTGCGGGGCGAGCACGCCCGCGGAGCCCAGCGTCTCGTGGATCCTCTGCGCGGAGTGCGGCAGGAACGGCGCGAGCAGCGTGTTCGCGTCGCTGACCACCTGCGCGGCGGTGTTCAGCACGGTGCCGAGCCGCTCGCGGTCCTGGGTCAGCTTCCACGGCTCGGTCTCCGAGACGTACCGGTTGGCCTCCTGGACCAGCCGCATCGCCTCGCCGATCGCGGCGCGGTGCCGGTGCGTCCCGACGAGCTCGCCGACCTGACCGAACGCCGCCGACGACTGCGCCAGCATGGCCCGGTCCACGTCGGCGAGCGTCCCCGCGGCGGGGATCTCACCGAAGTTCTTGTGGATCATGCTCGCGGTCCGGTTCACGAGGTTGCCCCAGCCCGCGACCAGCTCGTCGTTGGTGCGGCGCAGGAAGTCCGCCCACGTGAAGTCGGCGTCCTGGCTCTCGGGCCCGGCCACCGAGATGAAGTAGCGCAGCGCGTCCGGCTGGTAGCGCGCGAGCATGTCCCGCACGTAGATGACGATCCCGCGCGACGACGCGAACTTCTTGCCCTCCATGGTGAGGAACTCGCTGCTCACCACCTCGGTCGGCAGCTGCAGGTCCCCGAACAGCCCGGGCTCGCCGCCCTTGTCTCCCCGACCGTCGTAGCCGAGCAGCTCGGCCGGCCAGATCTGCGAGTGGAAGGTGATGTTGTCCTTGCCCATGAAGTAGTAGGACAAGGCCTCAGGGTCGTTCCACCAGGCTCGCCAGGCCTCCGGGTCGCCCGTGCGGCGCGCCCACTCGACGGACGCCGACAGGTAGCCGATCACGGCGTCGAACCACACGTACAGCCGCTTGGCCGGGTTCTCCTCCCAACCGGCGAGCGGGACCGGGATGCCCCAGTCGATGTCCCGTGTCATCGCGCGCGGTCGCATGTCGTCGATGAGGTTGAGGCTGAAGTTCAGGACGTTCGGCCGCCAGTCGGCGCGCGTGCGCAGCCAGGCCTCGAGCGCGCCGGCGAACGCCGGCAGGTCGAGGAAGAAGTGGGTCGACTCGACGAACTTCGGCTTCTCACCGTTGATCCGGCTGCGCGGGTTGATCAGGTCGATCGCGTCGAGCTGGTTGCCGCAGTTGTCGCACTGGTCGCCGCGCGCGCCGTCGTAGCCGCAGATCGGGCACGTGCCCTCGACGTACCGGTCCGGCAGCGTGCGGCCCGTGCTCGGGCTGATCGCCCCCATCGTCGACTGCTCGACCATGTAGCCGTTGCGGTGCACCGTGCGGAACATCTCCTGCACCACGGCGTAGTGGTTGCGCGTCGTCGTGCGCGTGAACAGGTCGTAGCTCAGGCCGAGCGCCTGCAGGTCCTCGACGATCACCCGGTTGTACCGGTCCGCGAGCTCCTGCGGCGTCACGCCCTCCTTCTCCGCCTGCACGAGGATCGGCGTGCCGTGCTCGTCGGTCCCCGAGACCATGAGCACGTCGTGGCCCGCCATCCGCATGTAGCGGCTGAAGATGTCGGACGGGACGCCGAATCCGGCGACGTGACCGATGTGGCGGGGGCCGTTCGCGTAGGGCCAGGCGACGGCCGACAGGATGCGCGACATGCGCCCGATCCTAGGTGCTGGCGCACGCGTCGCCGTCGCGCACCGGGACGAACGGTGAGACGGCGGTCGGGATGTCGCCGATGCCCGGCCGGTACGCGCGCACCCCACGACGCAGCGCGTCCGCGATGCCGTCCATCTCCTTCAGGACCAGCTCGAGCACCTCGTCGAGCGAGCCGACGCCCGTCACGAGCCGCGTGACCGAGGTGACGAGGTCCTGCACGAACCGGCCGATCTTGACGCTCAGGTGCGCGACCCGAGCCGAGACCCGCCCGATCACGTGCGGCAGGGCGAGACCCCCCGAGAACGCGAGCTCGCCTCCGCACGACACGGCGAGCCCGATGACGTCGGAGAGCGCGTCGCGCACCAGGTCGTGCACCGCCTGGACGATGTCGGCGAACCATCGCAGGGCGCCCGCGACGGACGACGCACTGCGCGCGACGCCGGTGACGTGCTCGCCCAGCGAGGTCCCGAAGGTGCGGTAACGGTCGATCGCCACCCCGCTCATTCCCGCGAGGTCCGCGCGCACCCGGTCCGTCAACGTGGTCCCGACCGAGTCGACGTCGACCGCGATCGCCGCCCACTCGTCGGCGTGCGCCACGACCGCGTCGTGGTCGCCCGTGAGGTCCTCGAACCAGCCACGCAGCGGCTGGACGTGGTCGAGCACCCAGCTGAGGCCCATCGACACGACGCCGGCCAGCGGATCCTCCACCAGCGAGGCCACGCCCGCACCGATCGCCACCGACGAGAGCCCCGCGGCGAGCCAGGAGCCGCTCGCGACCTGCTCCGAGAGGCCGAACAGGTCCTCGGGCAGCCCCGAGCCGGTCAACCACCCGGCGACGTCCGGCCCCGAACCATCGGCCGCCCCCTGCGCGGCCGACACGTCCACGCTCACAGCCCGCTCGCCAGCTCGCGCAGGACCCGGCTCACCTCGGCGTCGACGTCCTCGTACGCGATGCTCATCTCCGCCAGTGCCCCCGGCAGCTCGTCGACGACCGCGCCGCAGCGCTCGATCGTCCGGCGCACGGCATCGGCATGGCTGAGCGCCTTGATCCCGACGTGCGCGCAGAGCAGCCCGAACGCCTCGGCGTCCATCACCGTCGCGCGGCCCTTGTCCGCCGCCGCACCGAGCTCCTCCCCGAGCGGTCGCACGTGCTTTGCATGGTCCCGGATGTCGTCGATGTCGATCTCGTACCCGCCCATCAGCCCGCTCATCAGCCCTCTCCCCCGTGCTCGCGTCGCGACCCCTCGTCGGGATGCGACCTTCGTCGTGCCGCGACGCTAGCCGCGCGCGGCACGACCGCGTGGGGGCCCTGTGGACAGAGTGGGTCGTCAGCCGACGACCACGCGCACCGTCGTCAGCCGACGACCACGCGCACCGTCGTCAGCCGACGACCACGCGCACGGCTCGGTCGTCGCCCGCCCGGGGCGTGCCGCGGCCGTCGGTGTTGTTCGTCAGCACCGTGAGGCTGCCGTCGGGCGCCACGACGACCGCGCGCAGCCGGCCGAGCACGCCGTCGAGCAGCGCCTGCGCCCGGCCGACACCCGCACCCTCGTCGGACGGGCGCAGCGGCAGCCGCCACAGCACCTGCCCGCGCAACCCGGCCAGGTACACGCCCTCGTCCGTCACCGCGAGGCCGGACGGCGACGCGTCGTCCGTGCGCCACGTCGCGAGCGGCTCGACCAGACCGCGGTCGCCGCCGTCGCTGCCCTCGACCAGCGGCCAGCCGTAGTTGCCGCCCGGCACGACGAGGTTGAGCTCGTCCCACGTGTCCTGGCCGAACTCGGACGCGAACATCCGCCCGTCCGCCGCCCAGCCCATCCCCTGCACGTTGCGGTGCCCGTAGCTCCACACCGGCGACCCGTCGAACGGGTTGCCGGGTGCAGGATGCCCGGTCGCCGTGATCCGCAGGATCTTGCCGCCCAGGCTGTCGAGGTCCTGCGAGCTCGAGCGCACCCCGGCATCGCCCGTGGACACGTACAGGCAGCCGTCCGGTCCGACGGCGAGCCGGCCGCCGTCGTGGTAGCTCGCGTGCGGGATGCCGGTGAGGATCGGCGTGAGCTCACCCAGAGACGTGCCGGTGAGCGTGCCGCGCAGCACCCGGTTGTCGGTGTCCGTCGTCGCGTAGAGGACGAGGTCGACGCCGGCCGCGCTCTCGCCGAGCACCGCGACGCCCAGCAGACCCGCCTCGCCGACCGGCGCGACGACGTCGACGAGCTGCTCGGCACCCGGCCCTGCGACCGCCGCGGGCCGACCCCCCGGCGGCACGACCATGAGCGCCGCGCGCTCGCGCAGCGTGAGCACCGCGGTCCCGTCCGCGGTGTACGCGAGCCCCCACGGCACGTCCAGCCCCGAGAGCAGGTCGCCGCGCTCGAGCACCTCGATCGTGTCCGGGCCGTCCGGCGGCACCGGCGTCGGGCTCGCCGTCGGGACGGGCGTCGGGGTCGGCTCGTCCGTTGGGCTGGGTCCGGCGCTCGGGGTCGTGACGGGTTCCGACGAGGGCGGCGCGTTCGTCGGGCTCGTCGTCTGCTCGTCGTCGCCCGTGCAACCCGCGAGCGCGAGGCCGACGAACGCGAGCCCGGCCACCGTGCGCGCGAACGGACCCCAGCCGCCTGCGCCCGCCGTTCCCATGTCGCCGAGCCCAGCACGCCCCGCCGCCGCCCGCCACCCGAGCGGCGGTCGTCAGGTGTCGGCTCAGACCTCGCCGGAACCCAGCAGCTCGACGCCCGCCGCGCGCAGGTCGTCGCGTGCGGCCGAGCCCAGCTCCGGCGTGACCGGGACGGTCAGGTCCGTCAGCACCCGCGTGCGCAGGCCGGCCGCCTGCGCGTCGAGCGCGGTCGCCCGCACGCAGTGCGACTCGGCGATGCCGACGACGTCCACGTCCGTGACCTGGGCCTGCCGGAGCAGCTCGAGGAGCGTGCGCCCCTGCTCGTCGTGACCCTCGAAACCCGAGTACGCCGCCGCGTACTCGCCCTTGCGCACGCTCACGTCGGGGGCGAGGTCCGCGAGCGCCGGGTGCAGCTCGGCCTCGGCGGTCCCCGCGACGCCGTGCGGCGGCCAGGTGTCGACGAAGTCCGGGTGCTCGGAGAAGTGCGCGCCCGGGTCGACGTGCCAGTCCTGCGTCGTCACGACGAACCCGTACCGGTCCCGGTGGCTCGCCGCGAACTCGGCGATCGCGACCGCCACGTCGTTGCCGCCGTTCACCGGCAGCGCGCCGCCCTCGCAGAACGCCGGCTGCACATCCACGACGAGCAACGCCCGCCTCACACCCCGATCCACCACCACCCTGCCACCCTAAGCCGCCCCGTCCCCCACAACCCCTCGATGCAGCCATGAATGCAGATCCCGGCGGGTGCACCCCCGCACACCTGCCCCCATCCCTGCACCCACCGATCACGCGCCCCCGGGACCGAGTCCGGGCTCGGCCGGGCTCGGCGAGGCCCGGCCGGGGTGCATGCCCCGGGTAGCCCACCGACCCACGCTCCGCGCGGCGATGGGTGCACAGATGAATGCAGATCCCGGCGGGTGCAGCCCCGCAGATGTGCATTCATGGCTGCATCGACGGGTTGCGGGGGCGCGGCGGGGCTGGCCCGCAGGGTGGGGGCGGGGGCGGGCTTGGTGGGGGCGGGGGCGGGCGGTGGGTTAGGGGCGGGGGCGCAGGGTTGCCTCGTAGAGCGGACGGCGGGGGGTGCCGGTGGCGGCCGCGACCTCGGCGACGACCTCCTTGTGTCGCTCACCCGCATCGACGCGGGCCCGGACCTGCGCGACGAGCGTGGCGAGGTCCGGCACGGCGGGGCGCGCGGCCCCACCCACCACGACGACGATCTCGCCCCGGACGTGGCCGTCGGCGGCCCACTGCGCCAGCTCGACGAGCGGGCCGCGACGGACCTCCTCGTAGCGCTTCGTCAGCTCACGGCACACCGCCGCCGGCCTGTCGGCGCCGAACGCCTCGGCCATGGCCGCCAGCAGGTCGGCCAGCCGGTGCGGCGACTCGAAGAAGACGAGCGTGCGCCGCTCGTCGGCCAGGTCGGCGAGCGCCCGCGCACGCTCTCCCGCCTTGCGCGGCGCGAAGCCCTCGAAACAGAACCGGTCCGTCGGCAGCCCGGACAGCGCGAGCGCCGTCAGCACAGCGCTCGGACCGGGCGCCGCGGTGACCCGCAGCCCCGCCTGCGCGGCCGCGCCGACGACCCGGAACCCCGGGTCCGAGACGGCCGGCATCCCGGCGTCGGACACGACCACCACGGTCGCCCCCGCGGCGACCGCCGCGAGCAGCTCGTCGGAGCGGGCGGCCTCGTTGTGCTCGTGGTGGCTCACCACCCGGCCGCGGACCTCGACGCCGAGCCGGGCCGCGAGCGCCCGCAGGCGTCGGGTGTCCTCGGCGGCGACCACGTCCGCCGTCGCGAGCAGCGTGCGCAGCCGGTCGGACGCGTCGCCGACGTTGCCGATCGGCGTCGCAGCGAGCACGAGCACTCCCCCGTCCGGGACCGGGGCGTCGTCCTGCTCGCCGCCATCCCCGTCAGCGACGTCGTCTTCGAGCACGGACTCGACGGTCGCGGGCTCGACGGTCGCGGGCTCGTCGGACGCACTCTCGCCGGATGCGGGCTCGACGGTCGCGGGCTCGTCGGACGCACGCTCGCCGGACGCGGGCTCGACGGTCGCGGGCTCGTCGGACGCACGCTCGTCGGACGCGGGCTCGACGGTCGCGGGCTCGTCGGACGCGTGGTGCTCGGGCCTGCTCACGCGGACAGCCTGCCACCCCGGAGCTGAGCGTCGGCGATGCCGACGCGCTCTCCCGCGCGGCGAACGTCCGGATTCGCGCACGTTGCGCCCGTAGCATGTCCGCGTGCCGCTCACGCCCGACGACGACGCGCCCCGACCCACACCCGACGGTGGCCCACCCGCGGACGTGCCCCCACCGGACGAGCCCGCGGCGACCGGCACGACCAGTCCGATCGACGGGACCACCCCGCCCGACGAGCAGGAGCCTGCCGCCGCGACGGTGCCGGCCGACGGGCCCACCCCGCCCGACGAGCCGCCGACCGACACGACCTCCCCGCCCGACGAGACCCCTGCGCCCGACGAGACCCCTGCGCCCGACGAGCCCGCGTCGACCGGCGGCTCGGACGCGTCCGCGGTGCCGGCGGCACCCGCCCCGATCACCGCACCGGCGTCGCCGTTCCCGCCCACGAGCGAGGGCAGCGACCCGTGGCCGACGGGACGCGGCTACGACGGCCTCGAGCAGACCGCGTCCGAGCCGGCACCCCCGCCGACGCCGCCGAGCCTCGACGAGCTGCGCGAACGCCTGCTCGGCCGCGCCACGATGCTGCTCGACGCAACACGACGCGACCGGGTCGTCGGGTGGGCGTGGGCGCTCGGCGTGACGTTGCTCGCGGGCGTGCTGCGGTTCTGGGACCTCGGCCGGCCGCACTCGCTCGTGTTCGACGAGACGTACTACGTCAAGGACGGGTGGTCGCTCGTCACGCAGGGCTACGAGGGCCAGTGGGGCGACGAGCCGAACCCGGACTTCGAGGCCGGCGACGACTCCGACCTGCGCACCGACGGCTCGTACGTGGTGCACCCGCAGGTCGGCAAGTGGATCATCGGGATCGGGATGCGGCTGGGCGGCGGCGTCGACAGCTCGACGGCGTGGCGCCTGAGCGTCGCGGTTCTCGGCACGCTCAGCGTGCTGCTGCTGGTCCGGATCGCCCGACGACTGTTCGCGTCGACCGCGTGGGGCGTGATCGCGGGTCTGTTGCTGGCGGTCGACGGTCTCGCGATCGTCCTGTCCCGCACGAGCCTGCTCGACCCGATCCTCATGTTCTTCGCGCTCGCGGCGTTCGGGGCACTGCTGCTCGACCGCGAACAGGCTCGCAGACGACTGGCGGAGCGGACCGCCGCGATCTTCGAGCGCGGCGAGGATCTCGGCGACGGTCCGCGGCTGGGCTGGCGCTGGTGGCGGTTCGCCGCGGCGGTGCTGCTGGGTCTCGCGATCGGTACGAAGTGGTCCGGGATCTACTTCCTGGCGGTGTTCGGGCTGCTCACGGTCGCGTGGGACGCATCCGCACGGCGTGCGATCGGCGTGCGGCCGTGGGTGCGGGCGTCGTTCTTCAAGGACGCGATCCAGGCGGGCCTCGTCATGGTGCTCACGTCGGTCCTCGTGTACGTCGGGTCGTGGTGGTCGTGGTTCGCGCACTCGAACGCGTGGGGGCGGAACTGGGCCGAGCAGAACCCCGGCCAGGGGGTCACGTGGCTGCCGCCGGCGCTGCGCTCGTTCGTCGAGTACCACCGGCAGATGTGGGTGTTCCACAACGGCCTGGAGACGCCGCACACGTACGCGTCCCACCCGCTCGGGTGGATCGTGCAGTGGCGGCCGACGTCCTTCTTCTGGGACGCCGACGTCGCCAAGCTGCAGGGGGCGGACGCGCAGTCGTTCTGCGGCGCGGACCACTGCGCGCAGGCGGTCGTCGCACTCGGCAACCCGGTCCTGTGGTGGTCGGGTGCGGCCGCGATCCTCGTCGCCGTCTACTGGCTGGCGCGCTACCGCGACTGGCGGGCAGGCGCGGTGCTCGCGGGCCTGCTGGCCGGGTGGGTGCCGTGGTTCGCGTACGCCCACCGCACGATCTTCTCGTTCTACGCGATCGCGTTCCTGCCGTGGGTCGTGCTCACGCTCGTCTACGTGCTGACGCTGATCGTCGGACCACCCTCGCTGTCCGACCGGGCGCGCCGTCCCGCGATCATCGGCGTCGGCGTGTTCGTCGGGATCGTGGTGGCCGTGGGGCTGTACTTCTACCCGGTCTGGACCGCGATGCCGATCCCCTACGACCAGTGGCACCTGCGCATGTGGCTCGACACCTGGGTCTAGGACCCGGGCGCGAGCACCAGCACGGACCACACGACCAGCCCGCGGCCGTCGTCGGGCTCGGGCGGCGCGGTCTCGTCGGGGACGATCTCCGGGGCGTCGGGGGTCGAGCGTCCGACGACGAGCCCGCAGCAACCGATCGCGGCGCCACCACGTACCCGCACGGGGTACAGCGGCATGCCGTCGTCGTCGTCCCGCCAGCGATCCAGCGTCAGCCGCTCGGTCTGCAGGACGGCGGGCAGCCGGCGCTCCGAGAGCACGTGGGCTACCAGTCGACCTGCGGCGAGGCGTACCAGCGCAGTCCGAGCCGGTCCCAGAACGGCCCCTGCGCACTGACGCGCGCGGCGAAGTCGTCCCAGTCGCGGCTCTCGGGCGCCGTCCAGGCCACCTCGGCGACGGCCGCGAGCCGCGGCAGCAGCATGAACATGAGGTCGTCGAGGTCGCGGATCGTCTCGGTCCACACGGCCGCCTCGACGCCGATCACCGACTCGGCCGGCAACCCGTCGATCAGGGTGGTCGGCTCCCACTCGTAGGCGTCGCGCAGCTCGACGTGACCGGCCCAGTCGAGCCCGATCTCGGTGTTCGCGTCGTACTTCATGTCGAGGTAGACGCGCGAGCCGGGCGACATGAGGATCTTGGCGCCCGCACGGGCCGCCGCGACGAACGCGTCCGGCTCGACGCGCGTGTCCCAGTACTGCACGACGGTGCCCGGCTCGAGCGGCGTGTGGGCGATCTCCTGCCAGCCGACGACCTTCTTGCCGGCCGCGCGCACGACGGCGGCGGCGGTCGCGACGAACCGCGCGTACTCACCCGGCTCCATCGTCAGGACCTCGTCACCGCCGATGTGGACGTACTCGCCCGGCGTCATCGCCGCGACGTCACCGAACACGGCCTCGAGGAACGGCGTCGTCGCGGGCAGGTCGGCGTGCAGCCGGCTGAAGCCGACCTCGATCCCGGTGTACGCGTCGGTCGGCTCCCCGTCGGGAGTCAGGTCCCCGTAGGCATGCGTCGCGGCGTTGACGTGACCCGGGACGTCGATCTCGGGGACGACGACGATCCCGCGTGCGGCGGCGTAGTGGACGATGTCGGCGTAGTCCGACGGCGTGTAGAAGCCGCCGGGGTCGCCGTTCACGGACGTCTCCGACGACAGGCGGCTCAGCTGCGGACGCGACGGCACGTGCAGCCGCCAGCCCTGGTCGTCGGTCAGGTGCAGGTGCAGCGTGTTGAGCTTGTAGTGCGCCATCACGCCGATCACGACCTTGACGGCGTCGACGCCCAGGAAGTGCCGGGCGACGTCGATCGACAGCCCGCGCCACGCGAACCGCGGCGCGTCCTCGACGATCGCGGGCGACACGACGCTCGACCCGTCGCCGGGGTGCTCGATGAGCTGACGCAGCGTGACGATCGCGTGCACCAGGCCCGCGGTGCCGTGCGCGACGGCGTCGACGCGGTCGGAGGTGACCCGCAGCCGGTACGCCTCGGCGCCGCCGGCGAGCGCGCCCTCCTCGAGGACGCGCAGCCGGATGACGTCGCGGTCCGCCGCGCCGTCATCGGCGTACCGGACCTCGATCGAGCGACCAGAGACCCGACCGAGCAGGTCGGCCGCGAGGATGCCGAGCGCGATGAGCTCGGGACGCGGGTCGACGACGACGGTCGTCGCCTCACCGACGACGAACGGCTCACCGTCGAGACGTTCACCGCGCTGCGGACGAGGGACGAGCGACTTCAGGCTCACGACGCTCCTGGCGGTACGGGCCGGACGGGACGAATCGAACGCTACCCGACGGACCTGGCGAGCCGACGCGCGATCCCCGCGCACACGAGCAGCTGCAGCTGGTGGAACGCGATCACCGGCAGCGCGACCGTTGCCGCGAGCACCGGATTGAACAGCACGGCCGCCATCGGCAGGCCCGTGGCCAGGCTCTTCTTGGACCCGCACATCAGCAGCGCCACCCGGTCGCCGCGCGCGAGCCGCAGCCGCCCCCCGGCCCACCACGTCGTCGTGAGCATCACCGCGAGCAGCACACCGGACACGACGAGCAGCCCGACGAGCGCCGGCACCGTCACGTGGTCCCATGCGCCGCTGGTCTGCGCCTCGCTCACCGACGAGTACGCGACGAGCAGGATCGTCGTGCGGTCGGTGACGCGCGTGAGCCGCGTGTGCGTGCGCAGCCAGCGCCCCAGCCGCGGTTCGAGGAGCTGCCCGACGACGAACGGCAGCAGCAGCTGCAGCAGGATGCCGGTGACCGACCCGAGCCCCATCGCCCCGGGCGTCCCGCCCATGAGCAGCGCGACGAGCAGCGGCGTCGCGACGATCCCGACGACGTTCGAGATCGTGGCGCCGGTGATCGCCCCGGCGACGTTGCCGCGCGCGACCGACGTGAACACCACCGAGGACTGCACCGTCGAGGGCAGCAGCGACAGGTAGAGCAGCCCGGTCTGCAGCTCGGGCGCGAGCACCGCGTCCGGGACGAGCTGCACCGCGAGGCCGAGCACCGGGAACAGCAGGAACGTCGCGGCCAGCATGCTGCCCTGCAGCCGCCAGTTGCGCAGCCCGGCGATCACCTCGCGCGTCGGCATCCGCGCGCCGTACAGGAAGAACAGCACGACGATCGCGCCGGTGGTGACCGCGCCGACCACGTCCGCCGCGGCGCCCGAGACCGGCACCAGCAGCCCGAGGACCAGCACGCCCACGACCATCGCGACGAGCGGATCCACCCACCCGACGACCCCCCGAAGCCGCCCCAGGCGGCCGGAGCGTCTCCCGTCAGGCACGCGCCCATCCTTCCACCCCGACCACCCGCGCCCCGACGGCGCCACCTTTGACCTGGGCCACGAGGCGATCCCGACCCGGGCAGCGGCACGCGGCCGGAAACGTGCACACCCCCGCCCGCTCTTTCGCGGACGAGGGTGTGAACTTGATGCGTGGGGTGGAGCTGAGGGGATTCGAACCCCTGACCTTCTCATTGCGAACGAGACGCGCTACCAACTGCGCCACAGCCCCTTGAAGCGGGCTACAGACTAACACCAGCCCCGGGCCGGAGACGAAATCGGGGCCTCCCCCGGGCGCCCGCGGACCGCCGCGTCACTGGCCCGACGCGCGCCGCTTGGCCAGGATGCCGTCGAGGTCGATCGAGCCCGTGGTGGGCGGGGCGACGACGGCCGCGGGTGTCGTCGCACCCTCGTCGGACTCGCTCGACGAGGTGCCGGCGGAGGTGCGGACCGCGGTCGAGCCCTCGAGGTCCGTCAGGGGTGCGGGCTCGTAGCGCGGGGCGCTCGGCTTGAGCGCGTACGTCGGCCTGGGCACGGGGACGGGCGACCAGGTGCCGTCCTCCGCGGCGCTGTCCTGCTCCTCGACGACGACCTGGGCGATCGCCTGCGTCGGCGTCTGCGACGGCTTGACGGCGCGGCCGGTGATGACGGGCCCGGGCTGGCGGGCGACGACGACCTCGCGCTCGGCCTGCGCGATCCGCCCGGTCCAGGCGGCGTCGGCCGCGCGGCCCGCGATCACGGCGCGACGGCCCAGCACGACGACGGTCGCCAGCAACGCGGCAGGCACGGCGGCGACGACCCACGTGACGGCGGGCAGTGCCGCGGCGGCCACGACGCCGAGGACGGTGAGGACGAGCAGCGCGCCCGCGAGCGCACCGCGACGCCTGGCTGCGGCACCCCGGCGGGCGAGCGCGGCGGCGTGCGCCGCGCGGGTCTGCGCGCTGCGGCGCGCGGCCTCGGCCGTGATGCGGTCCTGCTGTGCGGTGGGTCGGTCCACGGCGGTGCCTCCTGTCGCGGTCACCGTGCGTCGCACGGGAAACCCTGAGCCCGGGGTGAGCAACCCCGTCGTGCTGGTGGTCCCGCACTCCGGCGCCGACACCTGGCTGCGTGCCCGTCGCTCGCTCACCGCGAGGACGCGCAGGCCGTCGGAGAACCGGTCGTCGACGCGCGACTCCACCAGCTGTTGTCGGTGTCGCAGCTTGTGCGGCACCAGATATGCCACCCACAGGCCGACCAGCGCGAGCGCGACCGGACCTGCGATGCCTTTCACGTCCCGACGGTAGGACGCGCTCCCCCGTGCCCGGCGCACCCCCGCGGCGTGTCTCCCGACGAATGCGCGCCGACGGGCACCGAGCGGTTCGTCGGCTCAGCTCGTGTGGTACCGGTGGAGCAGGCCCTCGGGGACCTCCTCGGCGGTCAGCGCGAACGACCGGTGGTCGCACCACTGCCCGCGGATGTGCAGGTAGCGCTCGCGCACACCCTCGTCGCGGAACCCGAGCTTCTGGACGACGCGCAACGACGGCTCGTTCTCGGGGCGGATGTTGATCTCCACGCGATGCAGCTCGAGGACCTGGAAGCAGTGGTCGACCGCCAGCGCGACGGCGGTGGGGATGATGCCCCTGCCCGCGACGTGCCGCGAGACCCAGTATCCGATCGACGCCGAGCGCAGCGAGCCGTACGTGATCGACGAGACCGTGACCTGCCCGACGAGCTCGCCGTGCAGGTCCACCGCGAACGGCAGCGTCTGGCCCTCGCGGGCCTGCGCGGCGAGCAGGCGGACGAACGCGCCGAACGTCGGGCGTGGACGGTCGACCGGGACGGGGCTGGTCGCGTCCCACGGCTCGAGCCAGTCGGCGTTCGCGGTCCGCAGCGCGAGCCATGCCTGCCCGTCGCGGCGCCGCAGCGGGCGCAGCCGCACCGGGCCGTCGACGAGGGTCACGGGCCAGCCGGTCGCCATCAGCCCTCCAGCACGAGGCAGTGGATGACCTGGCCGGCGTGCACGGTGGCGTCCTGCTCCCCGACGACCGCGAGCGCGTTGGCGAGCGCGAGCGCGCTCACCGTGGGCGACCCGGGGTCTCCCAGCGGCGTCACGCGGTAGCCCTCGTCGGGCGAGCCGAGCACCGTGGCGGGCACGAACTGGCGCAACCCCACGGGCGACGACCAGCCGTGCGTCGCCTGCGCCGCGACCGACGGCCGGTACAGCTCGACATGCCCCGCCATCGCGCGCAGCGCGGGCCGGACGAAGACCTCGAAGGACACCTGCGCCGCGACGGGGTGGCCCTGCAGCGCGAACACCGGGACCTCGCGGTCGCGCCCGAGCTCGGCGCCGACCGTCCCGAACCCGTGCCGGAAGCCGGGGGTCATCGCGACCTGGTCGAGGCGCACCGAGCCGAGCGTCGCGAGCACGTCCTTGACGGTGTCCCCGACGAGCTCGGACAGCCCACCGGTCACCACGACGAGGTCCGCGCGGACGAGCTGGTCCTCGAGGGCCTCCCGCAGCGCGGACCGGTCGTCGCTGACGATGCCGACGCGCACCGGGGAGGCGCCCGCGTCCCGCACCGCGGCCTCGAGCGCGTGGCCGTCGGCCTCGAACACCGTCCCCTCGGCCGGGCGGACGGCGCCGGGCTCGACGAGCTCGTCGCCCACCGAGAGCAGCACGACGCGCGGGGTGGGGTGCACGTGCAGGCGCCCGTGCCCCATCGCGGCCGCGAGCGCGAGCTGGCGGGCGCCGAGCCGCGTGCCGGCGGGCAGCACCACCTCGCCGGTGCGCACGTCGGCACCCGGGGCGCGCACGTGCTGCCCCGCGACCGCCGGGCGCTGCATCGCGAACCGGGCCGCGCCGCGGTCGGTCTCCTCGATGGGGACCACCGCGTCCGCCCCCAGCGGCAGTGGTCCGCCCGACGAGATCCGCACGGACTGCCCCGGCGCCAGGCGCAACGGCATGCCGCCCGCGCGGACGTCGTGCGCGACGGGCAACGACAGCGTGCTCTCGTAGCCCGCGCCGGCGGTCTCGTGCGAGGCGACGGCGTATCCGTCGCGTTCGGCGACGGGGACGGGCGGCAGGTCGCGACGCGCGACGAGGTCGGCTGCGAGGATGCAGCCGACCGCGTCGTGCAGCGCCACGTCGAGCGGGGCGACCGGCCCGACGGCGGCGAGCACGGCCGCCAGGTGGTCCTGGACCGATCTCATGCGGGCATTGTGCCCCGCTGGTGCTCGTTCTCGGGCTACTTCCCGAGCGATGCCACGTACGTGGTCAGCCAGGCGCGGAAGTCCGGACCCAGGTCGTCACGGTCCGCGGCGATCCGCACGACCGACTTGAGGTAGTCGAGCCGGTCCCCCGTGTCGTAGCGCCGGCCGCGGAACACGACCCCCGTGACGCCGCCGCCCTGCTCGGGCGGCAGGTCGAGCAGGGTGGCCAGGGCGTCGGTGAGCTGGACCTCGCCGCCGCGACCCGGCTCGGTGCTCTCGAGCACCTCGAAAACCGCCGGGTGCAGCACGTAGCGGCCGATGATCGCCAGGTTGCTGGGCGCGTCCGCGACGTCGGGCTTCTCGACGAGACCCGTGATGCGCACGACGTCCTGCGACGCACCGTCCAGCGGCTCGACCGCGGCGCAGCCGTACAGCGAGATCTGCTCGGCCGGGACCTCGAGCAGCGCGATGACCGACCCGCCGCGCTGCTCCTGGATCGCGAGCATGGGGGCGAGCAGGTCGTCGCGCGCGTCGATCAGGTCGTCGCCCAGGAGCACCGCGAAGGGCTCGTCGCCCACGTGGCGCTTGGCCTGCAGGACGGCGTGGCCCAGGCCGCGGGGCTGGCCCTGGCGCACGAAGTGGACGTGGGCGAGGTCGGTGGAGGCCCGAACTTTCGCGAGCCGTTCGAGATCACCCTTCGCCTCGAGCGTGGCCTCGAGCTCGGGTACTGCGTCGAAGTGGTCGGCGAGCGTGCGCTTGGAGCGGCCCGTGATGAGCAGGACGTCGTCGAGCCCGGCCGCGACGGCCTCCTCGACGACGTACTGGATGGCCGGCTTGTCGACGACCGGGAGCATCTCCTTGGGCGTCGACTTCGTGGCGGGCAGGAATCGGGTGCCGAGTCCTGCCGCAGGGATGACCGCCTTGTGGATCGTCATGGCGCCGACGCTAGCCAAGGGGCAGACGGATCGCCCACCCCTGCGACGGTGTGACCTTGCTCATCACACGTCCCGTCGCTGGTCAGTCGGGCGGCGGGCGCAGGAGTTCGCCCCCGGTTCGCCGAGGGCGCAGCCAGGTGTCGCACCAAGTTTGCAAGACTGAGCCCCATGAGCAGCGCCCAGCCGCCCGTCCCCGCCCCTGGCGACGACGCCGACGACGCGAAAGAGGCGCTGCGCGTCGCCATCAGGGCAGCGCGCGCGCGGCGCTCCGCCCGGCGCCGCGAGGCCGACGCCGAGTCCTTCGCCGACGTCGTCGTGCAGATCCCCGCCGTCGCGCGCGCCCGATGCGTCTCCGTCTACGCCTCGCGCGCCGGCGAACCCGGGACCGGCCCGCTGCTCGAGCGGCTCGCGAAGCGCGGCGTCACCGTCCTGCTGCCCGTGCTGGGCGCGGGCCTCCAGCGGGACTGGGCCCTGTACGCGGGACCCGACGACCTGCGCGAACGCGCCCCCGGCCGGCCGCCCGAGCCCGGCGGTCCGACGCTCGGCCCCGAGTCGCTCGCCGACGCCGACGTGATCATCACGCCCGCGCTCGCGCTCGACACCGCCGGTACGCGGCTCGGTCAGGGCGGCGGCTGGTACGACCGCGCGCTCGAGCACGCCCGGCCCGATGCGCTCGTCGTCGCACTCGTGCACCCCGAGGAGCTGCGGGACGTCACGACCGACCCGCTGCCGCGCGAGCCGCACGACCGGCGGGTCGACGCGGTCGCGACGACCGAGGGCTGGCGGATGCTCGTCGGCTGACCACCTGCTCGTCGGCCGACGCTGGTGCCGGTCAGGAGCGTGCCGGTCAGGACGACGACGCGGCCTCGGGCCGCAGGATCAGCCGACGGGAGGCGTCCGCGGTCACCGCGGCCGACGTGAACGGCCACGGGAACGTCTCGCCCGCCGCCCACGCGCCGAACTGGTCCGCGTAGTGGTTGCTCGCGGGGTGTCCCGACGAGCCCGTCAGGTTGACCCACGTCGACGAGTCGAGGTCGCCCAGGTCGACGACCATCCGCATCGACGGCGCTGCGGTCACGTCGTAGCCCTCGCTGGCGTTCCACGCGGTCGCGTTGATGATCGACGACCCGCCGCCGACCGCGATCGGGTCCGGGTTGACGAAGTCGCGTACCAGGCCGGGGATGGACGAGCCGCCGAGCACCGGGTGCTCGGGCGCCGCGGTGTGCAGCCGCCCCCAGCGCCAGTCGGTCGCGTCGGTGCCGAGCTGCACGGTGAGCTCGTTGCGGGCCGTGACCATCGCGCGCGTCAGCACCTCGTCGCGCCCCTCGACCACTCCCGGTGTCGTGCGGTCGTCCCACCACGGCGAGTCGGGATCGTCGAGCAGCCCGCGCACCACCTCGAGCCAGCGCGAACCGCCGTCGGGTCCGTGCCCGTCCGGCAGGTCGTCGGCGAACGCGAGGCGCAGCAGGGTCGACCACACGGCCGCGAAGTACGCGGCGGCGGCCGAGTCGGCCGACGAGACGTGGTCCCACGTCCGCAGCAGCTCCTGGCCGTCGTCGTCGTACGGGTCGTCGATGTCGAGCGCGAGGAGGCTGGGCACCAGGACGTCCGCGAACGGGTTGTGCTCGTCGGTCTGCAGCGTGTTCATGTCCGCGACCGTGACCTTGTGACCGTCGGCGAGCAGGTCCTCCAGGCCCTCCCGGATGAGCTGCGAGCGGTAGCCGTAGTCCCAGTCCTTCGTCAGGAACGGGCCCTGTCCCGCGGGTGTGACCTGCTGGTTGGCGGCGACGATGAAGCCGTCCTCGGGGTCGGTCGCGTGCGGCATCTGCTCCGAGTCGACGTAGCCCTGCCAGTCGTACGCCGAGTCCCAGCCGGGCCGGGGCCACGTCCCGTCGGAGGGGACGTCGCCGACGACCGCGGCACGCACCGGGATGCGGCCCGGCGCCTGGTAGCCGATGTGCCCGTCGGCCGTCGCGAACACGATGTTCTGCGACGGCACCTCGAGCAGCCGGCCGACGCGGGCGATGTCCTCGGCGTCCTTCGCGAGGTCGATCGAGATCACGGCGTCCGCCGTGCGGCCGGGGGCCAGCGCCGTCCAGGCGAGCGCGACCTCGTATCCGCGGCGGGCGCTGCCGTCGGGCAGGGGCGCGTCGGAGACCGCGGCCAGGTCGAGCACGTCCGAGACGATCGGCCCGTGCGCGGTCTCGCGCACCTCGATCGTGACGTCGTCGCCGCCGTTGACCTTGATCACCTCGGTGCGCGTGGTGATCGGCTCCCACTCGTCGTCGCGCTGCGTGCGGTTGCCGTCCACGCGCTCGAGGAAGAAGTCCGTGACGTCCGCGCCCAGGTTCGTCAGCCCCCAGGCCAGGTCGGCGTTGTGGCCGATCACGACGCCCGGGAAGCCCGCGAACGAGAAGCCCGACACGTCGTACGGGCAGCCGGACGAGACGGTCGTGCAGCGCAGGCCGACCTGCATCCAGATCCCTGGTGCCGAGATGCCCAGGTGGGGGTCGTTGGCCAGGATCGGGTGGCCGTCGGCGGTGAGGTCGCCGCTGACCACCCACGAGTTGGAGCCGATGCCCTCGCCCACGCCGAGCAGGTGCGGCACCGCGTCCATCGCGGCCTGCGCCTGCGCGAACGCCGCCTGCACCGCGTCGCCGCCGAGGTCGACCTCGTCGGTGTGCAGCGCCGTCTGCGTCGTGATCGTCTCGTCGCCCGCCGCCAGGATCGGCGCGTTGAGGTCCTGCGGGTAGGTCGGGAACAGCTCGTCGACCTTCGCGACGTCGCGCACCGAGCCGTACGTCGTCGCGCGCTCGAGCTCGTCGTCGTAGTTGCCGCGCAGGTCCCAGGCCATCGCCTTGAGCCACGCGAGCGAGTCGATCGGGTCCCACGGCTCGGGCGAACCGACGTGCACCTGCAGGCCCAGCACCGTGTACTCGAGCGCGATCTGCGACGGCGCCTTGCCCTTCAGGTACGCGTTGACGCCGTCGGCGTACGCCTGCAGCGCCTCGCGCGTCGACGGCTCGAGGAGCTGCCACTCCTGCTCCGCGACGTTGCGCCAGCCGAACGTGCGGATCACCTTGTCCGCCTCGAGCGCGTCCTCGTTCTCCCCGACGAGCTCCGAGAGCCGGCCCGCCGTCACGTGCCGGCGGTAGTCCATCTCGAAGAACCGGTCCTGCGCCGCGACGAAGCCCTGCGCCATGAACAGGTCGTGCGTGCTGGCCGCCCCGATCGTGGGGATGCCGCGAGCGTCGCGGGTCACCGTGACGTCGGCCGACAGGCCCGGGATGGTGACCGTCCCGCCCGTCTGCGGCAGTGGACGACGCACGACGACGACCGCAGCGACGACCACCGCCACGAGCGCCACCACGACGACGATGGCGACGGACATGAGCGTGATGCGGAAGGCGCGGCTGTGGAGCACGTCTGCGAGGGTAGTCGCCGAGGCGGACGATTCGTCGGACAGCGGGAATCGGCGGGCCGCGCGCGCCGTTACCATTGGCACTCGGAACTTGTGAGTGCCAGGCGGACACGTCGCCCGGCCAGACCCCCGGAGCGACCGGTGCCCACCTACGCCTACGCCTGTACCGCCTGCGACCACGCGTTCGACATCCAGCAGTCCTTCAGCGACGACACGCTCACGGCCTGCCCCGAGTGCGAAGGTCGCCTGCGCAAGGTGTTCTCGTCGGTCGGCGTCGTCTTCAAGGGCTCCGGCTTCTACCGCA
This sequence comes from Cellulomonas composti, assembly GCF_007990245.1. Lineage (GTDB taxonomy): Bacteria > Actinomycetota > Actinomycetes > Actinomycetales > Cellulomonadaceae > Cellulomonas > Cellulomonas composti. The sequence goes on from NZ_BJWG01000006.1 coordinate 165,342, forward strand.
ACGACGCGCGCGCGGGTGCGAAGTCCGGCACGTCGACCGGGACGCCGTCCTCGTCGCTGCCCGCCGCGTCGAGCACGTCCGCCGACTCGTCCAGCAGCTCGTCCTCGTCCTCGAGCACGTCGAGCTCGTCGACCGGCGCGAGCACGACGAGCACCGCGAGCACGACGAGCAGTGCCGCCCCCAAGGCGGCTTCAGCCTGACCCGTTCAGCCTGAAGCGTTCAGCCTGACTCGTCAGAGGCGCGGTCCGGTCAGCGGTCCCGCGACGCCGATCGCGCCGGCGGTCAGGCGCGCGGCGGCGCCGGGGGAACCGACGGCGGCACGCTGGGCGGAGCGCCCGGGGTCGAGCCGAGGTCGGTGCGGCCCTGCTGCGCGAGCAGGTCGCGGATCTCCTGCAGCAGCAGGATGTCCTCCGCGGGCGCGGCGGGCTCGGGCTCCTCGCCCTTCTTGCGTCGCGCCGCGAGCGCGTTGAGCGGCAGCACGACGCAGAAGTAGATCGCGGCCGCGGTGAGCACGAACGTGATCAGCTGCGTGAGCACGACGCCGGGGTACATCGGCACCTTGCCGTCCGGCGCGATGGTCCAGATCTGGTCGAGGTTCGGCTGCCCGAAGATCCACCCGATCAACGGGTTGAGGATCGCCTCGACGAACGCCTTGACGACCTCACCGAACGCGGCACCGATGACGACACCGACCGCGAGATCGACGACGTTGCCCCGGGAGATGAACTCCTTGAACCCCTGGCCGACCTTGGCGAGGCCCTTGGCCCCGCTCCCGACGGCTGAGGTGGCGGCGTCGAGCTGCGGCATGGGGAACCTCCGAGGTGTGGGGATCGTCGGGTCGCGTCGTCACCGCCGATCATGGCACGACCACGACCGACAGCAGGGCGGACGCCGCCGCTCCGGCCAGTGCCGGCGCCTCGTCGGGCTGCACGGCGAGCAGCACGGGCGACGCGTCCTGCTGGCGGTCGGCCCCGCCGAGCCCGAGTCCGCCGCCGGCGCCGTCGTCGCCCGTGCCCGGTACCGGTAGGACCAGGGCCCGCCGGGCCACGACGACGCCGCTCTCGCCCGTCTCGGGCGTCGCGGCGAGCACGTCCACCCGCGTGCCGGGTGCGAGCAGTGCGGCCACAGCGGGGTCGGACAGCCGCACCGCCGCGACCACGGTCCCCGCCGGGCCGCCGACCTCCGCGGTCGCGAGCAGACCGGGGACCAGCGGCAACCCGGCCGGGACGGGAACCGCGGTCCCGGCCCCGAGCACCTCGGCCGGGTCGCGGAAGGCCGCGTCGACCGCGGCCGACGCCGGGACGTGCGCGACCCGCACGTCGGAGTCGGCGAGCGTCGTCCCAGCGGCGAGGTCGTGCGCCGCCACGAGCAGCGAGACCGTCGCGGGCGCGGGTGCTCGCAGCGACTGCAGGCCGAGCGCCGTCGCCAGCGCGAGTGCGGCCGCCGCGACCAGGAACCGCCCGCGCCACAGCGCCGCCCGCCAGCGCATCGATCGCGGCGCACCCCGCGACGCGAGCGGCGGTACGGGTGCGGACCGCATGCCGGCCGGGTCGGCCGAGGATCGGGCTGTCGTCATGCCCGCCATGCCACCACGTCACCTGCCGCCCGACGCCGCCGACCCCGCACGGCGGTGGACGGGCCCGGCCGGGCGCGGGCTGGGGGCGGGTCAGCAGTTCACCAGTGCGGGGGCTTGTCCCGTTGCAGCCTGGCGTCGTTCGCGTCGCCGTCTGAACCCCAGCCGACGTCCGAGTCGTCCGCACCACGGAGCTGCAGCAGCGCGTCGTCGGACCGCGACGCCCCGCTCGACGCGGGCGCGCCCGCGTCGTCCGACTCGTCCGGCTCGGGCGCTGACACGGGAGCGGCCGGCACGTCCTCGAGCGCGGGCAGCGTGCTGCGCAACGGGGCGTCGTCGGGGCCGACGGTGCCCGCCGGACGGATCGCGCGGCGAGATCGGCGGGGGGTGCTCACGCCCCGATGATCCCCGTGCCGGGGTCCGTCAGGCCAGCGCGCGCGTGATCGCGCCCCGCACCGCGGTGTCGACGCGGTGCGACCGACGCGTGATGCCCAGCTCGTCGCGCAGCGCCGCGGCGAGCTCGTCGCGCGTGCGCTCCTCGCCGTCCGAGCGCAGCCACGCGACCAGGTCGTCGAGCTGGTCGTCGCTGTACGCCGCGATCGGCAGGCCGCGCCGCACGTCCGGGCGCACCCCCGTCCGCACCGGCAGCGCGGGCTGCTCGACCCGGACGACGGCGAGCGCCGGCGCGGCAGCAGCCGCCTCGGCCGCAGCGGGCTCGGTGCCGACCGGCTCAGCAGGCGCGTCGTCGGCCCGCTCGTCGTCCGTCCCGCCGGCGACGACGGTCGACGCCGTCACCTCGGCAACGGCCTCCTGCGGCGCACCCTCGTCGAGACCATCCGCACCGGCGCCGTCCACGTGGTCAGCGGGCTCGGCCGCGGCGTCCTCGTCGGAGCCGACGAGCGTCGCGGCGTCCTCGTCGGGCACGACGAGCGTCGCAGCGTCCTCGTCGGGCGCGACGAGCGTCGCGCCACCCTCGGTCGACGGCGGGACCCACGCCACGGCGGGCTCGTCGTCGGACCACACGGGCGGAACGCCGAGCACGAGCGCGTCGGTGCGCGGTGCGGCGGGTGCGGGGATCTGCTGGTGCACCGCGCGGCGGATCCGGTCGACCTCGCCGTCCGGGTCGAGGAACGCGGCCGCGGACCAGACGCGCAGCACGGACCAGCCGAGCCGTTCGAGGCGGTCGGCGAGCAGGCGGTCACGCACGCGCACACTCGGTTCGCGCACGTACGCTTCGTCGTCCGTGAGGACAGCGACGAGCATGCGACCGGGTGCGTCGGGGTGGCCGACGACCATCGGGATGCGCACGCCGCCGGGCACGCCGTGGTCGAGCTCGACCGTCAGTCCGTGCCGCCACAGCCGCTCGGCGAGGTCGACGAGCAGGCGGTCCGGCTCCGGGTCGACCGAGACCTGCTCCACCTCGCCCGAACCGCGCTGCTGCGCGAGGTCGAGCAGGTCGCGCAGGAGCCGGGGTCCGTCACCGCGCAGGCGCTCGGGGTCGAGGTCGGCTGCGGTGAAGCACGAGACGACGACGAGCCGGTGCCGGCTCGAACCGAGCGTGTCGAGCAGGAGCGCGTCGCCGTCGGGCTGGCTGAGCGCACCGAACGTGTGCAGCACGCGGCGGTGGGGCGTGCGGCCCAGGCCGAGCGAGAGGATCACCGCGTCGCGGCGCAGCCCAGCGACGCCCGCGAGGTCCGTCGCGACGAACGGCTCGGTCCGGGCCGGGTCGAAGAACGCCGCGAGCGCGGGGTTGGTGCGCACCTCGGCGAGCACGGCCTCGCGCACCGCCTCGGCGTGCGCGGTGGTGACGGTGACGACCGCGAGCGACTCGTCGGGCCGCGAGAGCGCATGGTCCAGCACCAGCTCGAGCACGTGCTGGACCTCGACGTTCGTGGTCTCGACCAGGCCGGTGCCACGCTCCGGCATGCCGGTGCCGTCGACCACGTCGAGCCGCACGAGCGGCCGGTGGTCGGGCAGCGGCGTGGGCCGCAGCACACCCTCGTAGCCGTGCTGGGCCAGGAACGCCGTCAGGTACGGGTCGCGGCGGGCGACGTCCGCGCGCAGCGCGACGGTCGGCAGCACGTCGGCGAGCTCGCGCACCGCGGTCCCGGACGCACACCGCGCATCGCCCACGACGACGACCTGACGGCCGCGTGCCAGAGCGGCCAGCGCCACCTCGGTCGACAGGTGCGACGCCGAGCCCAGCACGACGAGGTCGACCGTGCGCGATGCCGGCAGCACCTGCGGAACCAGCATCGGGCTGGCGACCAGCACGGGGCGCAGCCGTCGGCCGACGTCGTAGAACCGCGCGAACGTGTCGCGCAGCGACGTCACCCGCTCCTCGACGAGCTCGGCGAACAGCCCTTCCGCCTGCTCGCGGTGCCGTCGCAGCACCGCGCTCACCTGCGCGCACACCGCGGCGCGCACCGGCAGAGCCAGGCTGCGCACGTGCTCGCGGTCGAGCTCGGCGTACCGGCGGGACAGCGCGCCGAGCGCGTTCCCGTCGTAGCCCGCGAGCATCGGGTCCTGCGCGAGGATCTGCTCGATCACGCTGCTCCACCAGGCCAGGTCGAGCTCGGCCGGTGCGGTCGCGGGGTCCACGCGGCGCGTCGCGAGGTCGTCGACGAGCTCGCCGAGTCCCACCGCCCGCAGCCGGTGCAGCAGGCCCGTCCGGTCGGGCAGCGTCGTGAGCGCGTCCTGCCCGTCGCGCAGCCGCGTCAGCCGCTCGAGGAGGTCCGCGAACGGCATCGAGCTCAGCCCGGCGCCGCCCGGCGTCGTGGCGAGGACCTCGTCGAGCGCGTCGAGGTCCTCGCGCACCGCGCGGTACTCGTCCTCGATGATCTCCAGGCCGTCGGGCAGCCGCGGCCAGCCGCCGCTCGGGCAGTGCGCCTGCCACACCGCGCGCCGCTGGGACACCTCCACGAGCGCCGCGTGCAGGTCCGTGACGGGCCGGCCCGGGCGGACCATGTCCTTCGCCTGCTTGACGAGCCGGCGCCGCAGCACCGAGCCCATCTCGACGGCGTGCTCGGCACGCCACTGCTTGCTCGCGGTCGCGGCGACCAGGTCGGCCGCGGTGCGCTCGAACACGATCGGCAGGAAGACGTCGAGCGAGGCGCGCACGCCGTCGAGCATCCTGAGCTGCTCGGCCCACGCGTCGACCGACGTCGCGGGGGCCAACCCGGTCTCCGCGTCGATCTGGCCGAGCCGCTCGACGAGCTGCGGCAGCGTCCCACCGAGGAGCCGCTCGATGCGGCGCCGGGCCACGTCCGCGTCGGCGTGCGTGCGCAGGTCGGCGCCGTACCAGGGGGTGTCCTGCGGGCGCACCGAGTACGCCCCGAGCTCACCGGCGCGGCGCAGCTCGTCGGACACGCGCGTGCGAGCCCCCTCGTCGAGCGCACGTACGGCGTCCGGTGCCAGGCGCACGGTGGTGCGCGGCGCGGGCCGCGTCGAGGTGAGGCGGGCGAGGTGCTGCAGCGCGTCGTACGCCGAGACACCCCACGGCTCGCGCGTCGCGTGCAGCGCGGTCACGTACCCGCGCAGCGCCTCGCGGTATCCGACGAGCTCCGAGCGCAGGTCCTGGATGCCACGCGTGTCCTGCGCGGGCGCCTCGAGCGTCATCGCGCCCAGGAGCCGGCGCGACGCGGCCGTGCGCCAGCCCGCTTCGGGGGCGATGTCGAGCACGAGGTCGTCGAGGCCCAGCGCGCGCAGCCGCTCGCCGAGTGCCTGGGCCGAGCGGCGGTGCCCCGGCACGTAGAGCACGGTGCGCCCCTCGGCGGCGGCCGCCGCGACGACGGCCGCGATCGTGCCTGCCTCGTCGGATCCGGCCGGCGCGTCGACGAACAGGTGCGCACCCGTCGCGACGACGTCGAGCACGTGCTGCTGGGCCGGGTCGAGGTCGCCCACGCCGCGCTCGTGCGCCGGGTCACGGTCCCCGACGACCGGCGCGGGCAGCGCGACCGACCGCAGCCGCTCGCGCTCCGCCTCGACCCCCGAGAGCGCGGCGAGCACCTCGTGGTGGCCGATGCCGGCGGCGAGCTGGTCGACGTCGTCGACCAGGATCTGCCCCGGGTGGACGAACGTGCCGACGACGATGCGGTCGACGAGGTCGAAGTCCTCGAGCACGGCCTCGCCGAGCGACGCGAGCCGATCGAGCGCGGTGCGCGGGTCGAACCCGTCGGACGTGAAGGCTCCGCGGGCGACCGCAGCGGGGTCCAGCAGCGCGCCGCGCGAGCGCAGCGCCCGCGCGAGCACCGGGTTCACCTCGACCGACGGCTCCAGCTCGAGCTCGTAGTCGCTCTCCCCCGTGCCGCGCGCGTGCAGGGTCACCGGGCGCAGCAGCACGGGCGCGCGCATGGTCCGCACGCGGGCGGGCGTGGGCACCTTCTCGGCCGACGAGGGATGCGCGCGGGTCACGGCGGCGAGCGCCCCCATGTCGTCCTGCGCGGCCGCCGGCGCGGCTCGCTCGGTCCAGGTCGCGACGCCGATCGCGAGCGACGTCGGCGCGATCCCGTAGCGCTGCTCGTACGCGGCGGCACGCGCCCCGACGGCGCGGGCCCGGCGCCGCGCGGTGGACAGCGCCGCACCCTCGCGCACGAGGTTGGACAGTCGCGTCTCGCGGCCCGCGAAGAGCTGGGCGATGCCGGACGGGTGCGCGGCCGACAGGTCGAGCGCCGCCTCACCGAGCAGATCGATGTCCGCGAGCGACGACCCACCCGCGGCCTCGACGAGCGCCGCGCGCCACGTGGCGACCGCACCCTCGACCAGCTCGGCCGGTGACGGTGGCTCGACGAGCGCGACCGGACTCGCGTCGACGTCCGTCCGCTCGGGGCTGCCGGCGTCGGGGGTCGCGTCGGAGGGCGTCGTTGCGTCGTCGGGAGCCTCTGCGGGTCCCGAGCCGGGCGTGCGCGCGGGAACGGTCACGGTGCGACCGTAACCGGGAGGCGCTCCGCGGCCCGTTCGGCGCGCCGGAGACGCCCGCACCGGACCGGGCACCCGACCTGCCACCGGACCGGGCACGTCCGGACAGACGCAAGGAGCCGGTCACCGCGAGGCGACCGGCTCCTTGGACGTGAGAACGGTGCGCACCGCGCAGGGGGCAGGCGATGCGCACCGTCAGATGAAGTTTGGACCATCAACCGCCTCCTGGTCAACTGTCCAGCCGGCGCCACCGAAAAAAGGCCGCCGAGCAGCCCGGACGCCCTCGCCGCCGGTCAGTTCGGGCGAGCTTCTGGCGGCGGATCGCAGCCAGAATCTCGCCCGATCGTGATGGGATGTCGCCGTGAAGGTCGGCTGGAAGCGGCTGCCGCGCGAGACGTGGTGGCGCGCGCAGGACTACACGTACGCGGTGCGCTGTCAGCTCGTCGACCCCCGCGTCGATTCCGTCCTGCCCCGGCCCGCGCACCCGATCGGCCGGCCCGTCGTGCTCGTGCCCGGCGTGTACGAGCCGTGGCAGTTCCTGCTGCCGTTGGCGCGCCGCCTCGTCGCACGCGGCCTGGTGGTGCACACCGTCCCGGAGCTGGGCCGCAACGGGGCACCCGTCAGCGAGCAGGCCCGCGTGCTCGGCGCGGTCCTCGTCGAGCGGGACCTGCGCGACGTGCTGCTCGTCGCACACTCCAAGGGCGGTCTCATCGGCAAGCTCGCGATGCTCACGTCCGACCCGGAGGGCCGCATCGCGGCGATGGTGGCCGTCAACAGCCCGTACGCGGGAACACCGCTGGCCCGCTGGTTCCCGACCCGGGCCGTGCGGGCGTTCAGCCCGAGCGACCCGACGCTGCGCGCGCTGGCTGCGGAGCGGGAGGTCGACGCCCGCATCACGGCGCTGCGCAGCGTGTGGGACCCGCACATCCCCGGCGCGGGCGCGCTGGGGGGCGCCGCCGACGTGGTGCTCCGCACGCCCGGGCACTTCCGGGCGCTCGAGGACCCGGCCGTGGTGCAGGTCGTCGTGGACACCGCGTGCGCCACCGACCCGCGACCGGACGCCTGACGCGTCGGCGGCCGTCCGGGCGGGCAGTCAGCGGGGACGGTCAGCGGGACCGGTCAGCTCGAACGGTCAGTGGGGACGGTCAGCGCGAACGGTCAGGCGGCGAGCACGTGCCGGTCGCCGCGGCGCACCAACGCCCCCGCGGGGACGCGCTGGTCCGGCTCGACGACGACACCCGGCGCGAGGCGCGCGTCGGCGCCCACGTCCACGCGCGAGCCGAGCCGCGCACCTGACCCCACGGCCGCACCGGCGCCGACGTGCGCGTGCGCGCCGACCTTCGCGCCGGCCCCGACGAACGCGCCGGACTCGATCCACGCGAACCGGTCCACCCAGGCGCCGGCCTCGACCCGCGCGCCGGGGTCGACCCAGACGGACGGCGCCAGGTGCGCCGACGGGTCGACCGTCGCGCCCTGCGCGACCATCCCTCCGCCGTTGTCGTGGCGCTGGTAGCGGACGGTCGTGCCGTCGTCCTTCTCGAGAAGTTCGTATCGATTCATCTTGCGCGGCACAACGTCCGTCCGCGCCCCCGTGTTCCCGGCCCCCACGCACGTAGCCTGGCCCGATGGTTCCCGACGAGTGGATCGAGCATCGTCGCCCCGGCGACCGCGAGCTGCTCGGCTGGGTGCGTCCCGAGGTCGACCAGTTCGTGGCGGTCGACCGGCTCGGCCGCGACCTGACCGGGCCCGTCGACTGGCTCGCCGCCGAGGAGGCGCTCGACGGGCGCGGCATCGCGTGGCTGTCCGGCCTGTGGCAGCTCACGCACGACGGGAAGGTGCTGCGGGTACGCGTGATCGACGTGCGCCCGGACGCCGTCGTCGTCGCGACGGACGACCACGGCTCGATCGACGTCCCTTCGACGCGCCACACCCTGCCGTTCCCCGCGCCCGCCGAGCTGCGGCCGTTCGAGGGCGACCCGTTCCTGCTGGCGGGCCCCCTCGACTGACGGACCGCAGGAGCGCCCGTCCGCGGCGCGTCGGCAGCCGAGTCCTGTGGGCTGACGGCAGGATCGCCCGCATGGGTCCTCGGGTCAGCGGTGCCCCGATCCCGCGCCGCACGGTCGTCGGGTACGCGCTCGGGTCCGTCGGCACGGGCGGGTTCGGCACGCTGCCGGGTCTCGTCCTCGCGTACTACCTGACCGACACGCTCGGCGTCGCGGCCGGTCTCGCGAGCCTCGCGGTGACGCTGCCCAAGGTCTGGGACGTCGTGATCGACCCGTTCGTCGGGGCGCGTTCCGACGCGTCGGCGGCACGGCGCGGCTCGCGCCGCCCGTTCCTGCTCGCGGGGGCGCTGATGCTGCCGCCGCTGTTCGCCGCCGTGTTCGCGGCACCCGCCGCGCTGCAGGAGGCCGCCGCCGCGGTGTGGGTGGTCGTGACGTTCGTCGCCGCGGCGACCGCGTTCAGCCTGTTCCAGGTGCCGTACATCGCGCTGCCCGCGGAGATCGCGCCGGACTACGCCTCGCGGACACGGCTGCTCGCGCCGCGGATCGCGGTGCTCGCGGTCGCGATCCTCGCGTTCGGGGCGGGCGGCCCGCTCGTGCGTGACGCCGCGGGCGGCGGGCGGACCGGGTACGCCGTGATGGGCGTCGTCAGCGGCCTGGTGATCGGGCTCGGGATGCTCGCCGCGTGGTGGGGCGCGCCGCGACGAGCCGTCGCCGCGGGCACCCACGCCGCGCCCGTGGCCGTCGTCTCCCGGGCCGACGAGGCCGCGCTCCTCGACGGTCTGCCGGCGGCGCCGATGCCCGGCCGGCGGGGCGACGCGCTGCGCGCCGGTCTGGCGGCGCTGCGCGAGCTGCCCCCGTTCCGTGCCCTGCTCGCGACGTTCGTCCTGCAGGCGCTCGCGACGGGCGCGATGCTCGGCTCCGCGCAGTACGTCGCCACGTACACGCTGGGCGACGAGGCCGCGGTGACCTACCTGTTCGTCGCGCTCGTCGCACCCGCGCTGCTCGTCATGCCGCTCGCGACGAGGCTCGCGCACCGCATCGGCAAGCGGCGCGCGCTCGTCGGGTCGTCGGCGCTGTTCGCGTGCGCGGCGCTCGCGCTGCTGCCCGCGCGCGAGGCCGCCGGGCCCTGGGTCTACGGGCCGGTCGCGCTCGCCGGTGTCGCGTACGCGGGCATGCAGCTCTACCCGCTCGCGATGCTGCCGGACGTCGCCGTGGTCGACGCCCGCGAGCACGGCGTGGACCGCGCGGGCGTGCTTGGCGGCGTGTGGACCGCGGGCGAGACGGCCGGGCTCGCGCTCGGACCGACGCTCGTGCTGGCACTGCTCGCGCTCACCGGGTTCGTCTCGAGCACCGGCGATGCGACCGCGGCCCAGCCGGACTCCGCGCTCACGGGGATCGTCGTGGCGTTCTCGCTGCTGCCCGCGGTTCTCGTCGGGCTCTCGCTGCTGCCGCTGTCCCGCTACCGGCTCGACGCCGACGTCGTCGATGCACCCGAACCCCCGGAGGCCACGTCGTGACCCGCACCCCCGACGACGTCCTCGCCGAGCTGCTCGCCCTGCGGGCGGCGGACCCACCGACGCACGGCGGACGCGTGCTGTCCTACGTGTACGACCCTGGCCGGGCGGACCTGGACCGGGTCGCCGAGCAGGCCGCGACCGCGTTCCTCCCGGTCAACGGCCTGGACCCGACGACGTTCACGTCCGTCGCCGCGATCGAACGCGGGCTCGTCGGACGCGCGCGCAAGACGTTCCACGGCGACGGGGACGTGGTGGGCTCGGTGACCTCCGGCGGGACCGAGTCCTGCCTGCTCGCGGTGAAGGTCGCGCGTGAGACGTGGCGGGCCGCCGCACCCGGCCGCGAGCACGCTCGCGCCGCGATCGTCCTGCCGACCACCGCCCACCCCGCGTTCCACAAGGCCGCCGCATACCTCGACCTCGACGTCGTCGCGGTGCCGGTGGACGTCGACTCCGGCCGGGCCGTGGCTGCCCGCCTGCTCGCGGCGCTCGACGTCCTCGGCGAGCGGGCCGCACTCGTCGTCGTCAGCGCGCCCAGCTACCCGTTCGGCGTCGTCGACCCGGTCGCCGAGGTCGCTGCCGGCGCGTCCGCCCGAGGGGTGGCCTGTCACGTGGACGCGTGCATCGGCGGCTGGGTGCTGCCGTGGTGGGGCGACCTCGAACCGTGGGACCTGGCAGTCCCCGGCGTCACGTCCCTGTCCGCCGACCTGCACAAGTACGGGTACGCGCCCAAGGGCGCGTCGGTGGTGCTGCACCGCGGGCGCGAGCGGCACCGCGCGCAGTACTTCGCGACGACCGCGTGGCCCGGCTACCCCGTGGTCAACCCGACCGTGCTCGGCTCACGCGCCGCAGGCGCGATGGCCGCGGCGTGGGCGGTGGGCGAGGTGCTGGGCGACGAGGGTTACGCGCGGCTCGTCGGACGTACGCGCGAGGCGACACAGCGGGTGCTCACGACGCTGCGCACGGTCGCGGGCCTGCGGGTGGTGGGCGAGCCGACCGGACCGCTCGTCGCGATCGCGACGGACGATGCGCCCGGGGGTGCCGTGGACCCGTTCCGGCTCGTCGACGCGCTACGCCGACGCGGCTGGCTCGCGCAGTGCCAGCCGGCCATGACCCAGCCCGACGGGACCGTCCTGCCCCGCACCGCTCACCTCACGCTGACCGCGGTCAGCGCAGACGTCGTCGACCAGCTCACCGCGGATCTCGTCGGTGCCGCCGACGAGGTGCGCGGTGTCGCCCCGGCGCAGCCGGACCCGTCGCTCGTCGCTCGTGTGATGACAGAAGGTCTGCCCGACGAGCTGGCGGGCGTGATGGCCACGCTCGAGGCACTGCCGGCCGACGTCGTCCGCCCCGCCCTCGTCCAGCTTCTCCAGGTCGTCATCGACCCGGGCACGAGCGAAGGTGGGAACCGCTGAGCGACGCCTGCCCGGCGCCCGTCTCGTCCAGGCTCAGACGAGCCGCCACCACTTGATGTCCGGTCCTGCACCGCAGTGCGGGCAGGGCGGGAGCGTCTCGGCGTCCTCGGCGAGGACGACCGTGTGCCCGCATGCGTCGAGGAACTTGCCCTTGCCAGGCTTGGCGCCGACTTCGTACATGTGCCACCTCCTTGTGGTGGGACAGGCATAACGCCTGTTCGGACGCTTCCTCTGGGACGAAAGGCCGTTCCCTGGCGCCCCGCCCGGACGGGCGTGCGATGCTGCCAGCACCGTCCTTCTGGAGGCTCGATGACCCCGACCCATCTGCGCCGCAGGTCGCTGCACATCCTGTGGTTCTTCGCCGGGGTGATCGCGCGGGTCGTGTGGTCGGACGTCGTGCTGCGCCGGATCGGTTTCGCGGCGCGGGTGCGGCGCACGCGCCCCGAGCGCTACCGCCGCGAGGCCGTGCGGTTCCGGTCGCTGGCGATCCGGATGGGCGGCGTGATGATCAAGATCGGCCAGTTCCTCTCGTCGCGGCTCGACGTCCTGCCGCGCGAGATCACCGCCGAGCTGGCCGACCTGCAGGACGAGGTGCCGGCCGTGCCGTTCGACGCGATCGCCGCGCTCGCCGAGCAGGAGCTGGGCGCGCCGCTCGCCGAGCTGTTCGCCGACGTGTCGCCCACGCCGCTGGCCGCCGCGTCGCTCGGTCAGGTGCACCGCGCCCGGCTGCGCACCGACGCCGACGGCCTCGGGTTCGTCGACGTCGTCGTGAAGGTGCAGCGGCCGGGGATCGCGACGGTCGTCGAGACCGACCTCGCGGCGCTCGGGCGGGTGGGCCGCTGGCTCATGCGCTACCGGCCGATCCGCCAGCATGCGGACGTGCCCGCGCTGCTGCGTGAGTTCGGCTCGACGCTGCGCGAGGAGATCGACTACCTGCACGAGGCGGACAACGCCGAGACGTTCGCGACGAACTTCGCCGACGAGCCGGGCGTGCGCGTGCCGCGCGTCGTGCGCACCCTCAGCGCGCGGCGGGTGCTGACACTCGAGGACGTGTCCGGCATCAAGCTCACGGACTACGACGCGATCGAGGCGGCAGGGATCTCGCGCGCCGAGGTCGCCGACCGCCTCGTGCACACCTACCTGCGGCAGGTGTTCGACGACGGCTTCGTTCACGCCGACCCGCATCCCGGCAACCTGTTCGTCGAACCCGCGACCGCCGAGCACGGCTGGCGCCTGACGTTCGTCGACTTCGGCATGGTGGCGCGCATCCCGCCGAGCGCGCGGGCGGGTCTGCGCGAGCTGCTCATCGGCGTGGGCACGCGCGACGCCGCACGGGTCGTCAAGGCGTACCAGCGGCTCGGGATGCTCCTGCCCGGCGCGGACCTGTCGGGCATCGAGGCGGCCGAGGCGCACGCGTTCGACCGGTTCTGGGGCATGTCGATGGACGAGCTGCGCAACGTCGACCGCCGCGAGGTGCACGCGTTCGCGCAGCAGTACCGCGAGCTCCTGCTCGACCTGCCGTTCCAGGTGCCGCAGGACCTGATCTACACCGTGCGCACGGTCTCGATCCTGTCGGGCATGTGCACCGGTCTGAACCCCGAGTTCAACATCTGGCAGCACCTCGCGCCGTACGCGCGCACGCTCATCGACTCCGACTCCGCCGCGGGCGGTTCGTCGGCCTGGTGGGGCGAGATCGGTCAGGTGCTGCAGGCGCTCGTCGCGCTGCCGGGCCAGGCGAGCCGCACGCTCGCGCAGCTCGAGGGCGGCCGGCTGCGCGTGCGCGACGAGCAGACGACGAACGCGGTGCGCGCGGTCGGCCGCTCCGTGGACCGGCTCACCGCGGCCGTCGTGGCGTCGGGCCTGGTCGTCGCGGGTGCGCTGCTCGTGGGCTCCGGCCACGTGGGCTGGGGCAACGTGCTGTTCGTCGCGTCGGGCGTCGCGCTGCTGCGCGTGCTCGTCGGCGGCCGACGACGCTAGCCGCCCGTCGCCATCCTGCGCGTCGCCATCCTGCGCGTCGCCGCCTGCTCGTCGTCATCCTGCGCGCCGCCGCGTGCTCGTCGCGGTCGAAGCGCGTTGTCGCGCCGCGGCGCGCGGGCTCAGGCCTGCGCGCCCTTGTCGTCCATGCGCGTGATCGTCGCGTCGATGGCGCTGCGCCACGCGAGGAGCATCTCGCGCCGCGCGGCGTCCCGGTGCGTGAAGAACTCGGGCGGCAGGAACGTCTCCAGTCCCTTGCGCAGCTCGGTCCGGGCCGCGTGCAGGTGGGCGCGCACGTCCTCGGGGATCGGCCCTGGGATCGGTCCGTGCGTCGGGCGAGTGGTGCTCTCGGTCATGACCTGCTCCTCTCGATGCGCCCAGCATAGGCACGCACCCCTCCGCTCCAACCGTCGATGCAGGGATGGATGCAGCACCGGACGGCTGGACCCCGTCGATGCTGCATCCATCCCTGCATCACCGGTGCGAGGGCCGGGTCAGCGGGAGCGACGGTCGTCGCCGGTGGGAGGGCTGGGTCAGCGGGAGCGGCGGCCGTCGCCGGCGGGGGCGCCCGAGGGCCGCCCGGCGCGGCGCGGGCCCGCGCTGCGACCGCTCGACGCACCCGCCGAGGAGCCCGGGCTCGAGTAGCCCGACGCGCCCGAGCTCGACGACGTGTAGACCTGCGTCGAGCCGCCCGATCGTGCACCTCGGGACTGCTGACCGCCGCCCGACGACGAGCGCGCGGGCTGCCGCGTGCCGGCACCCTGGCCGTCGCGCGATCCAGCGGCGCGGCTCGTCGTGCCCGCGCCGCTGCCGTTCGACCGCTGCGCGCCGGAGCGACCGGAGCCGGAGCCGGAGCCGGAGCCGACGTTCGCCGTGGCGGGCCGTCCGCCGCGGCGGCGACGGGACTGGCCCGCCGCTCCGTTCGTCGAGCCGGGGGCGTTCGAGGTGGCCGGGGCCGACGGGCCGCGACCGGTCGAACGCGGCGGCGCGGCAGGTGCCGGCGGCGCGACGTACGGCGCCGCGGGACCGACGAGCGCGACCAGCACGGGCGAACCGGGCCGCACGGGCGTCGGCGTCGCGGTGATGCCGGCCTGACGGGTCATCGCCCGCACGTCGGCGAGCTGCTCGGGCAGCACGAGCGTGACGACCTCGCCGTCCGAGCCCGCACGCGCGGTGCGGCCCGAGCGGTGCAGGTAGGCCTTGTGCTCGGTCGGCGGGTCGACGTGCACGACGAGGCCGACGTCATCGACGTGGATGCCACGCGCGGCGATGTCCGTGGCGACCAGGACCTTCACGCCACCCGTCGAGAACGCCTCGAGGTTGCGCTCGCGCGCGTTCTGGCTGAGGTTGCCGTGCAGGTCGACCGCCGGGATGCCGGCCGTCGTGAGCTGCTTGGCGAGCTTCTTGGCGGAGTGCTTGGTGCGCGTGAACAGCACGCGCCGCCCCGAGCCCGACGCCAGGTGGTGGATGACCTCGCGCTTGTCGGCGAGGTCCGCGACCGTCAGCACGTGGTGCGTCATCGCCGAGACCGGCGAGCGGTCGCTGTCGACCGAGTGGCGCAGCGGGTCGCGCAGGAACGCGGCGACCAGCTTGTCCACGCCGTTGTCGAGCGTCGCGGAGAACAGCATCCGCTGCCCGCCCTTCGGCGTCGCGGTGAGGATGCGCTTGACGCCGGGCAGGAAGCCGAGGTCGGCCATGTGGTCGGCCTCGTCGAGCACGGTGATCTGCACGTCGCCGAGCGAGACGACGCCCTGCTTCATGAGGTCCTCGAGCCGGCCCGGGCACGCGACGACGATGTCGACGCCGCCGCGCAGCGCCGACTCCTGCGGGCGCTGCGAGACGCCGCCGAAGATCGTCGTGACCCGCAGGCCCGCCGCCTGGGCGAGGGGCTCGAGGACGGCCGCGATCTGCGACGCGAGCTCCCTCGTCGGAGCCAGGACCAGACCGCGCGGACGGCTCGCGGTACGGCGAACGGGCGTCGTGCCGGGCACCAGACCCGCGAGGCGCGCGACGAGCGGGAGGCTGAACGCGAGCGTCTTGCCGGAGCCGGTGCGACCCCGGCCCAGCACGTCGCGGCCCTTCATCGTGTCGGGGAGCGTCGCGGCCTGGATCGGGAACGCGTCCGTCATGCCCTGCGCGGCGAGCGCACGGGCGAGGACCTCGGGCACGCCGAGGGAGGAGAAGCTGGTCACAGAGAAGTCGCCTTTCAGGCGTCGAGGGGCGCCCACCAGGCGACTGACACCCAGGACGCGGGCCCGCGCTGGTCCAACAGCCGCGCAAGAGCCGGACCCAGTATCCCCCACGACCGCCGGAATCCTGGTGTCGGCCTGCTCACAGTCGTGCGCGAGGGCGGCCCAAGGTCCCGCGCGGGGCCCCGGCGGGCGGCGCTAGCGTCGATCGAGCCCACCAGCGGGAGCGACGATGACGAGCACCAAGGACGCGGCCGGCACCTTCCTCGAGGCGCGGCGGATCGCCGTCACGGGGGTGTCCCGCACGCCCGGCGGCCACGGCGGCAACGTCGTCTACACGCGCCTGCGCGAACTGGGCTACGACGTCGTCGCCGTCAACCCGAACGCCGACGAGGTCGAGGGCGACCACGCCTACCCCGACCTGGCCTCGGTCCCCGGCGGCGTCGAGGCCGTCGTGATCGCGACCCGCCCCGAGCACGCGCTCGCGACGGTACAGGAGGCCGTCGACCTGGGAGTCCGGCACGTCTGGATGCACCGCTCGGTGGACCGCGGGAGCGTCGACGACGAGGCCACGCGCCTGGGCCGCGAGCACGGCCTGACCGTCATCGACGGCGGTTGCCCGCTCATGTTCGGCGCCGCGTCCGACCGCGGTCACCGCATCATGTGCCGCCTCATGACCCTGACGGGTCGCGTCCCGCGCACCGTGTAGCCATCGGTCTCGTCGGGCACGGCGCACGACGAGAACGCCCGCGGGCTCACGCGGCGGGGCCGGGTGCCTCCCAGTCGCGCGGCGTGATCGCCGGGCGACCCGTCCACTCCTGCGCGAGCATCGGCGAGGAGATGAGCATGTCCGCGGTGGCGACGTTGCAGGCCATCGGCACGTTCCACACCGCACCGATGCGCAGCAGCGCCTTCACGTCGGGGTCGTGGGGCTGCGGCTCGAGCGGGTCCCAGAAGAACACCAGCATGTCGATGACGCCCTCGGCGATCTTCGCGCCGATCTGCTGGTCGCCGCCGACCGGGCCGGACAGCAACCGGGTGACGGGCAGGCCGAGCTCGTACTCGATCATCGTGCCGGTCGTGCCCGTCGCGTACAGGTGGTGCCGCGAGAGGGTGCCGCGGTTGAACTCTGCCCAGCGCAGCAGCTCGACCTTCTTGTTGTCGTGGGCGACGAGCGCGATGTGGTGCGCGACCTCGGGCATCTGGGCATCCTTCCAGCACGGCTGAAGCGACCCTGCGACCTACGGCTCACCCTAGATGCCGGCGGTGGCGTTCGTCGCTGCCCTCGTCGTCGGACCCCTACCGGCTGCTCAGACCACGCCCTCGGCGGCGAGCGCGTCCGCGAGCAGCTCCACCAGCGCCTCGAGCTGCACGTCCGTGGAAGAAGCTCCGTCCTCCTCGTCCGCACCGTCGAGCGCCCGAGCCGCGAGGCCCGACTTGCTGTCGATCAGAGCCGCGATCTTGGCGTCGATCGTCTGCGCGGCGATGATCCGCCACGCCGTCACGGGCTCGTCCTGGCCGATGCGGTGGATCCGGTCGATGGCCTGCGTCTGCTCGGCGTCGGTCCACGACAGCTCGGCCAGCACCATGTTCGAGGCGACCTGGAGGTTGATCCCCACGCCCGCGGCCGTCAGCGAGCACACGACGATCGACACCGCGGGGTCCTCGACGAACGCCTTGATGTTCCGCTCGCGCACGCGGGTCGTCTGCTCGCCACGGATCGAGGCGTACGTGATGCCGCGCTCCGCGAACGTCTGCTCGGCCTGGTCCATGACGTCGATGTGCTTGGCGAAGAACACGACCTTGCCGACGTTGCGCGCGAGCTGCGCGGCGTAGTCGGCGGCCAGCCCGGCCTTGGCCTGCCCGATCCGGCGCACCATCGTGAAGACGTTCTCGCCGCCGGCCTTCGAGCTCGAGTCCTTGAGCTCGGCCGCCGCGACCCGACGAGCGAGGTCGTGGTCGAGCCCGACGACGACCTCGCCGCGCACCGCCACGGCGGAGCGGTAGTGGCTGACGAGCCGGGCCGCGAGCTTGGCCTCCGACGCGCGGATCGAGCGCCCGACCGCGCCGTCGAGCTCGACCGGCAGGTCCGCGACCCGACGAGCGGGGATGTCCGCGACCACGTCGACCTTGCGACGTCGCACGATCCCCATGTCGATCACCGCGGCCCGCGCGGCCGACGAGAACCCCGGGTCGGCCGGCGTGAGCCCGGTGTCCTCGAGCGCGGTCAGCAGCGTGCCGAGCGGCCGCTTGTCGTCGATCCAGCCGAGGAACTGCCAGATGGCACGGAAGTCCTCGACGTCGTTGATGAGCGGTGTGCCCGTGAGCGCCATGAACAGCGGGCGCGGCGAGCGGGCCCGGATCCGCTCCGCGATCGCCAGGACGTGCTGGGAGCGCTGCGAGCCCTTGTTCTTGATGAAGTGCGCCTCGTCGACGACCATGCCGCGGAACCCGAGGTCGCCGAGCCACCCGACGTGCCGGTCGAGCAGCTCGTAGTTGACGATCACGACGTCCGCGAAGGCGTCGACCTTCTCGCCGTCGCCGTGCACCACCGTGGCCCGCCGGAACGGCGTCCACATCCCGACCTCGTGCGCCCAGTTCGTCTTGACGACGTTCGGCACGACGACCAGGAGCGGGTAGGCGTCGGCGGCCTGCGCCGCGAGCAGCGCCTGCGCGGTCTTGCCGAGGCCCGGCTCGTCGGCGAGCAGGAACGTCCGGTGCCCGCGGGCCGTCGCCGCGACGACCTGCGCCTGGTGCGGCATGAGCTGGCGGCCCAGCGGAGCCGACGCCGTGCGCCCGTCGGGCATCTCCATGCAGGCGGGCGCACCGGGCGAGGCCTGCTCGAACGCGCGGAACAACGGTTCGAGCAGCTCCCAGCCGGCCAACCGCCGCGGCTTGGCGGCGACACGCTCGGCCGCGGCCTCGAAGTTCGGCGCAAGGAACGGGTTGGCGAGCTGGCGCGAGACGACCGACTGCGGCACGACCCGCGGCGCGGTGCTCGTCGCCGCCGCCGCGACCGGCGGTGCGGGCTCCGGCTCGTCGGGCGGTTCCAGCCCTCCGGCGCGCATGATCGTCGCCTTGAAGGCACGTGCGGCGTCGGAGACCCTCGCGTCCTCGGCAAGCAGCGCGAGCAGCGACGTGTCCCGCGCGGCGGTCCTGGCCAGCAGCGTCGCCACCCCGTCGAGCCGCTTGAGCTCCTCGGCGCGCCGCGGCCCGGCCAGGCTGCTGTCGCCCATCACCCGGGCCCGCTCCTCCCGCACGAGCAGACCCACGACCTGGAACTTCGTGCGCACGGCAGGACGCGTCGGCGGTCGCTGCACGGTGCGGTCGATCTCGCGCGCGAGCTCGGCGAGCACGGGGATCATGCCCTTCTCGGCAGACCGCCCCGAGCCCCTCGCCTGCTGGCCGGCGTCCGTGCGCGCGCGACCCGACCCGCGCTGGCCTGCTCGTGCCACATGTCCTCCTCAAGCATCAGCCATCCACCGGACCTGGGCGACTCTGCGCTCACGTCCGCACCGCACCTGCACCGCGGCATCCCGCGCTGCAGCCTTCTCGCGCGCCGCGCCCGACGAGCCGACGACTCGCCCGGCCACGCCCTCGCCGGTCCGCCGGCGCGGACCGCCCGCGAGGAGCGCCGACGCCGGCTCGACGACACCGGCGCCGTCACGCACCTGACCCCGCGCGCCGTGCGCCTGGGCAGACCTCGGACACCACCTGAGGAACACGGCGACGACGTCCCCGCAGCCTGCGGCGACGCGACCCGAGAGTCGTCGACCGGCGGCTCGACCGCGCCGAATGCCGCCCGTTCCCCGCTTGTCGCGGCGAGCCCGGCTCACGACGTGCTCACCACGTCCACAACCCCCGCGAGACGCATCCTAAGACCATCCCGACCGACAACCGCTGCACGCGCGAAATGAGCTGGGTGATTGGCCGCGGCCGACGTGCCAGGCGTGCGCACCATGGCCACTCGGCGAATGAGCGCGTGGCTGTGGGTCCCGCGCACTACTCTGCGGTCATGGCCGATCAGCGTGACGACACGACGTTCGTCGCCCCGCTGTACACGTTGACCGAGGCCGCCCGGATCGTCCGCGTGCCGGCGGCGACGCTGCACAACTGGGCTCGCGGCTACGTGTTCAAGGACGTCGACGGCCACCAGCGCTCGTCGCCGGCGCTCGTCACGACGACCCGCGGTGGACGCGGAGCGGTCGTGCCGTTCGTCGGGCTCAGCGAGGCGTACGTGCTGGCCGCGTTCCGCGCGGCGGGCGTTCCGATGCAGCGCATCCGCCCGGCCCTGGAGCGTCTGGAGCACGAGTTCGGCATGCACGCGGCGCTCAGCAGCGAGCAGCTCAAGACCGACGGCGCCGAGGTGCTGTGGCAGTACCGCGACCGGGACGACGACGGCGACGTCATCGACAGCCTCGTCGTGGTCCGCAGCGGACAACCCGTGTTCAAGGAGGTCGTCGAGCAGTTCCTGCAGACGATCACCTATCGCGACGGTCGCGTCGCGCTCATCCGGCTCCCCCAGTACCCGACGCCGGTGATCGTCGACCCCCGTCGCAACTTCGGTGCACCGACGGTCGAGAGCCGCGGCATCCGCGTCGCCGACATCCTCGACCGGGTGCGTGCGGGCGAGCCAGCCGGCGACGTGGCCGACGACTTCCTCCTCCCGGTCCGCGACGTCGAAGCGCTCGCAGCCGCCTGAGCCCGCTCGCACTGTGGCGATCTTCTTCCTCGACCGGGGACTCGGGGTCGCGCCTGCTCCCGGACGGCCTCCGTGCGATCGGCTGGGAGCTGACGACGATGGACGAGCGGTACGGCGTGGACCGCAGCCAGGAGATCTCCGACACCGACTGGATCCGCGACGCCGCAGTTCGCGGCGAGTGCATCCTCACGAAGGACTCCGCGATCGCGCGTCGGCCCGCCGAAGCCCTCACGGTGTACACCTGCTCCGCGCGCGTGTTCACGATCAGGAACGCACGCTTGACCGGCCCGCAGATGCTCGACCTGCTCGTCGCCAGCTCGGCGTCGATCCAGCGGTTCGCCGCTCGCGTCGACGGCCCGTACGTCGCGGCCATCCGACCCTCCCGGATCGAACGACTCCGGCTCAACTACCCGTGAGCCCGCGCGCTCCAAGCCGCCGAGCTGCACAAAGCTCGAGACTCCTGCACAGGATGACTTGAGAACACCGTCTTGCCACGGTCCCGAACACCGACGGCTTGGGCCGGCTACTGCTGCGGCCCTGGCCGCCCTGGGTGCGGCTGGCGGGTCGGCGCGCCCTCACGCGGCGGGCACCGTCAGCGTCATGACGCAGTTGCCCTGACCCTTCGGGCGTTGGTACGCGAAGCCCAGCTGCTCGTACATGGTTCGAGTCGAGTTGTAGAGGAACGACGCGGACGTCTTCTTCCCGGGCGGCAGGTCGTGCGGGTAGGACTCGACGAGGCCGCCGCCGGCCTCGGAGATGAGCTCCAGCGCGCCGCGTACCGCGACCGACGCCATCCCCTTGCGTCGGTACCGACGGTCGACGAACAGGCAGGTGATCCGGTAGTCCGGGCGCTGCACCAGACCCCGCTCCCACTCCTTGCGGTGGTGGATGTTCTGCAGCTCGTCGACGGTCCCGTACTGGGCCCACGCGACCGCGGTGTCGTCGTCCAGGACGAGCGCCGCGTGCGCACGTCCCGCCATCACGAGCTGGCGCTTGAACTCGCGGTGGCCGAGCGCCCTTCGCTCGTCCCGCGGGTCGGGGTACAGGTGGAAGTAGGTGCACCAGCAGCCGCCCCACACGCCGTTGTGCCGCTCCGCCAGCTCCGCGAACGCATCCCAGGTCTGCGCGTTGAGCGGCTCGATCTGGTAACCGTCGATCGCCACGGTGCCCACGCTCGCGAACGTACGCGCGCACCCGCCACGTCACAACCCCACCGAGACACGCACCCGCTCTCGCCGCCAGTTCCCTCGCCGCGCGAGCCGCTGCTGGGGTGCCGCACGACAGAACGTCCGCCTGAGCGTCTAGGGGGCGGCACCGCCTCTCCCTTGGAGCGCCACGCCACCTCGAGTGGGTCGCTGGCCGTGCGCAGCCGAACTCCGGCGAGCCCGGCCACGGGACGACCTCCAACCGGCGACGTCGCGCGGTCCACTTGGGTCCGGCGCGCACGCGCGCTCGTGCCTACATGCGGGCTTTGCGCCAACCGGCGGCGACGGCTTCGGCTTCGGTGCAGAACCAGCGTTCGCCGTATGCCTCGTTGATGACCGTCTCGTCGTAGTACGCCTGGCCCGGCACGTGAAAAATCAGCTCCCCCGTCTTGAATGACACGTTTCCCTTAATGAGACAGGCCGCGTCGGGGTCATCCGCGGACACGAGGCCGAAGTCATTGGGGGTGACGTCGGGGTCCGGGTCATCGGCGGATACCAGACCGAAGTCATTGTGGGTGACGTCGGGGTCCGGGTCATCGGCGGATACCAGACCGAAGTCGCGGTGGGTGGCGGTCGGTTCTGGTTCGACGGCGACTGGTGGCGGTGGGCCGTCACCAGTCGTGTCCGTCGACACTGTCGCGCCATCAGCGTCGGCGACACACGTCCAGTACACGCCCCGGAGCGACGACTCCTCACTCGTGTACCAATAGCCGCGGAGCTCCCAGGTGTCGCGGCCGGCCGAGCTGGGGTTCCCGGAGAACTCGACGTGGTTCGCGTCCACCAACGAGCGCAGCTCGCTCACGCACGCCGCCTTGGCGTCCGGGACCGCCGAGTCACATGCGCTGACGGTCAGCGTCGTGAAAACGCCGAGCAACACGGCGAGCAGCATCCCGTGGTGGCGCAGTCGAACCCGAGTGGGCATGTGGTGATGGTAGCGGGGCCAGTCGTCCAGGGTGCCTGGTTCTCGTCGCCCGATGTCGACGTCGCGTGTTGCGCAACAATCTGCACACCTGCACGTGGGAGTGCTCGCCCGAGCGGCTCCCCCGGAAGGTGCTTGCGGTGCTGTCGATGCACAAGCTGATCGTCGGCGACGGGCATGCGTACCGGACGAGGCATCGCCGCCGGCGATGCGGGGCTGTCCGCCGACGATTCGCTCACGGTGTACTCGAGCAGACGGGCAACCCGTCGGGCCGGTGGGATCGGCGACGGTGTCAGCGGGATCGGCGACGGTCGGCGTCGGGTGGGTGCGGCCGCGTCAGAGGCTGCGATGACGGCGGTCTTCCATGACGGGCGCGACCCGATCAGCCTCGAACCGTTGGGTATGCCCTACACGCAGCTCATGCCCGGCGAGGTCGGCACACTGTGGCCGGGTACGACCTGACCTTCACGGCGCCGAAGTCCGTCTCGGTCCTGTGGGGGTTGGCCGACGACCAGGCACGCGCCGCTCTGTACGACGCCCACCACGCAGCACTGGCCTCCGCACTGAGGTTCGTGGAGCAGTTGTTGATCCGGACACAGGTCGGCGCGGCCGGTTTCCCTGCTCGACGCCGCCGAAGCACCCCGCCGGCTCGGCGCCCAAAGTCTGGCTGAGCGCCTCGCGGACCTTCACATGACGCACCTGCCCGACGACCAGCGGTAGGCAGCCAAGACCGCGCTCGTCTCGACGCGGCGGCTCGACGTGCTCGTCGGCGCTGCCGGCACGGGGAAGACCACAACGCTGGCCTGCAACAGCACGCTGTGCGCCTGGGCAGATTCGAACTGCCGACACCCGCTTTAGGAGAGCGGTGCTCTATCCCCTGAGCTACAGGCGCGCGGCACTCGTGGGACGTGCCGGTGGCCCTGGCACGGGGTTCCAGGGCGCGCTCAGCCTATTGCAGCACGCCTCGTGCCGGTGCCGGGATCCGCTCCTGCACTCGGCACTGCGTCCGGGCGGGGGTTGCGACCGTGCGAGCGGGTTCCGACCGCGCGAGCGGACCGGAGCCCAGGGCGAGGTCCGGCGGTCTTCGTTCCGAGGTGGGGGCTCAGGCCGGGCGAGCGGGTGGGCGAGCGGGTGGGGCGGTCGTGACGGGGGCGAGCTCGAGGACCGGGTCGAGGTCGTTGCAGGCCGCCCAGCGGTGGACCTGGGTCTCGATCGCCGCGATGGTCGCCGGCTCCAGCTCTACCCACGGGCGGACGACGACGGTCGCGGTACGGCCTTTGGTCGTCGGTCGCCACGCTGCGACGACCTGGGAGTCCAGGAGCACCGGGTGGAAGAACTGGTTCGAGTTGCCGGGGCCGATGTCGGCGGCGGTCGCGTTGAAGAACCGACGGGACTCCGAGAAGCCGACGACGTACTCGTCGTAGGTCTGCAGCAGGTGGACGTCGGGCGACGCCGGCACAGGTACGGGTGCAGGCGCCGGGACGTGCCACAGCGTCAGCCCGTCGACCTCGATCCGCTCGACCTCGCCCGCGAGGTCGGCCAACGCGCGGCGCAGGTCGGTGCGGGTCTGGCTCGACCACCAGGACAGGTCTGCGACGGTCGCCGGGCCGTGGCCGACGAGGTAGCGGCGAACGAGCTCGACGAGCGCGTCGTCGCCGCGCAGGTCGCGGCCGCCGGGGACCCGCTCGTCGAGGAGCGCGTACGTCTGGCGGGTGCCGCGCGCGACGCCGGAGACGAGGAGCGCGTCGAGCTCGCAGCGCAGCAGCACCAGCGCCAGCGGAGCTCCGGCCAGGTCGAGGCCGGAGGCGGCGAGCGCGATGCGGACCTCGTCGCGCGTGAGGTGCTCGCCGCCGGCCAGCACGCGCGTCAGAACTGCGCCGGCGCGGGCCACCAGCTCGTCGTCCACGCCGATGGTCCGCTCCTGGTAGCGGCAGGCCGCCGCGACGCGAGGGCCGGTCAGGGCCTGGACCCAGCGCACGTCGTCGGCCGCGAGGAAGTGCCACGTGGGCCGCAGCGCGTGGGTGCGCAGCACGCGACCCTCGTCGAGCGCGGTCTGCACGGTGGCCAGGTCGGCGCCCGAGCGCTGGGCGAGCGACCACCGCGCGTACCCGAGCTCCTGCGCCTGCACCGCGAGCAGGTGCTCCACCACGCCGGGTGCGGACGCCAACGGCGGTCCGACGAGTCGCTGCGCGGCCACGCGCGAGCGCGCCACCTCCATCGGTTCCACCCTGGTGAGCCTAGACAACGGCTCGCCCGGTGCCTCCCCCGGCGGACGGACGGGCCAGCCCGTTCAGGCGCCCGGTTCCTCCGCCACGTCGACGAGATCGCGCTCCTCGACGGTCGTCACGGGAACGGCGGTGTTGTCCCCCGAGAGCCAGCGCAACCAGCGCACGGACGGGTCCGGTTCGAGGAACAGCGCCCGCACCAGCAGGGTCATCGGGATGGACAGGATCGCGCCGATCGGGCCGATCACGAAGGTCCAGAACGTCACGGAGACGAACGACAACGTGAGGCTCAGGTCGACCGCGTCGCTGACGAACTTGGGCTGCACGAGCACCTGCAGCACGACGTTGACCACGCAGTACACCGCGATCACGGCCAGCATCATGGGCCAGCCCCCGACGACGAGCCCGAGGATCGCCGGCGGGATCAGGCCGATCACGAAGCCCACGTTCGGGATGAAGTTCGTGACGAACGCGAGGATCGCCCACACCACCGGCGCGGGCACGCCCAGCCACCACAGCGCCAGACCGTCGAGCACCGCGACGATCGCGCCGAACGTCGCGCTCACCACGTAGTAGCGCCGCACGCCCGACGTGTATCGCGCGGTGCGCTCGAGCGTGACCGCGCGCTCGGAGCCGTAGACCTCGTCCGCCCGCGCGTACCGGGCGCCGTCGGCGGACATGAACAGCACGTACGCGAACACGACGAACAGCGCGCCCGCGACGGCGAGCACGGAGCTGCCGAGCGAGGCCGCGAACGAGACGAGGTTCGCGGGGTCGACCGCGCGGGAGGCGGCATCGGTCGCCGTCGAGTCGAGCCCGACGGACGCGAGCCACGACATCAGGTCGTCGAGAGCGGCCTGCAGCTCGGGGCGGTAGTCGACGACCATCGACGCGAACTGCGCGATCGCGTAGGCGCACAACCCCACGATGGCGACCACGACGAGCCAGCCGGTCACGACCACCGTCGACGTCGCGGCCCACCGCGGCCAGCCGCGACGCTCGAGCGGGAAGCGGATCGGGTGCACGATCACCGTGACGACGGCGCCCAGTGCGAGGGGCCCGAGCACCCCACGCGCACCGTGGATGCCCGCGAGGACGACGACCGCCGCAGCCAGGCCGAGCAGCACGCGCTGCGCGTAGCCGTGCGACGTCATCTCAGCACCGTCATCTCAGCACCGCCGTCAGGTCCTCACGTGAGTGGACTCCGGTCTTCGCGAAGACGCGCGCGAGGTGCGAGTCGACGGTCCGCACGGACAGGGTCAGCCGCGCGGCGATCGCGCGCGACGTCATGCCGCCGGCCGCCAGCGCCGCGATCTCCCGCTCGCGCGGGGTCAGCGCGATCGCCGGCTCGGTCGTCGGCAGCCACAGGCCGCACCGGTTGAGGTCCCGCTCGGCGATCCGCGCCAGGTCAGGGTCCGCGGCGCCGAGCGCGTCGACGTGCGCGGCGACGGCTGCCGCACGGGGCCCCTGCACGACTGCGGCCAGCGCCTCGACGCGGGGGCCGACGTCGACGGCCGACGCGCCGGAGCGCACCAGCCGGTGCAGCGCCTCGAGCTCGATGCGTGCGTAGCCGTTCGCGCGGGCCCACGAGGCCAACGTGCGCGCCTCGTCGGCGACCCCGGGGTCGCGCAGCCAGGCGAGCGTGTCCAGACGCAGCAGCCGGACCTCGCCGTCGTACACGGCGGCGGAGCGCGGCGGCGTCGTCGCGAGCTGCTCGAGCTGGCGCCGGGCGAGGGCCGTCGAGCCCGACGCGGCGTTCGCGAGCGCCTCGGCGGCGCCCGTGTAGCCCCACATGCCGCCGCGGTCGCTCAGCCGCAGTCGCGCGTTGGCGGCGCGCAGGTCGCCCGCCGCCTGGGACCAGGCGCCACGTGCGATCCCGACGAAGCCGCGACCCGCCTGGGCCGCGACCCAGTCCAGGACCACGGGGCTCTCCGGGTCGAGTGCGCCGGCGGCGTCCTCGAGCTCGTCGAGCCAGCCCGCCCACAGGACCACGGTGAACGCGGCCGTCACGATCTCGCCGGCCGCCCAGCGGTAGTGGTCGCCGTGCGCACGCGCCACGGGCAGGTACCGCTCGCACAGACCGCGCGCCTCGGCGAACCTCCCGGCGTGCGCGAGCCCGAGCGCGGTCGGCGCGACGAGCCGCACGGCGGACGCCGGCGTGCGCGGGTCCGCGAGCACCGCGAGCGCCTCGTCGCGCGTCTCGGCGTGCCGGCCGCCGAAGCCGTACCGGACGAGGCGTGCCGTGGTGAGCTCCTCGACCCAGCGAGTGGCTGCGCCGGCGTGCACGATCGTCGCGGCGGCCTCGTCGAGCGCGGTGACTGCACCGTCGACGTCGTCGTCCCCGTACTGCACGAGCGCGGCGACCAGCTGCACACCGCGCACGTAGACCTCGGCGCACGCGGGCCGCTCCGGGAGCAGCAGGCCGATCACCGCGAGCGCATCGCGTGCGTCACGTTCCGCGAGGGCAAGCTCGCTCATCGCCCAGCGCGCCTCGGCGCGCAGGAGCAGCAGCTCTGCGGAGTCGAGGGTGCCGGGCTCCGTGACGCGCAGCACGACGTCGACCATCTGCACCACGGTCTCGGGCTGCTGCAGCTCGAAGGCCGCGTCGACGGCGGCACGGAGCCGGGCGGGTCCGACGACGAGGCCCGCGTCGAGTGCCAGCACCACGGACCTCACCAGCGGCATGCCCGACGAGGTGTGCGCGGAGCCGGCGACGGCGTCGAGCACCTCGCGGCGGCGACCCCCGGAGATGCCGGCCCGCACGGCCTCGGCGTACAGCGCGTGCGCGAGGTCGACCACCAGGTCGTTGCCGCCGGCCGCGGACGGCTGCGCCCGCAGGGTCGCGACGCCCGCGTGAGTCAGCTCGTCGACCGCGGTGCGCGGCACGACGTCGAGCAGGAGGCTCATCGGCGTCGGGCACAGCAGCGCGACGACCTCGAGCGCGCGGCGCGCCTCCGGCGAGAGCCGGGCGGTGTCGTTCTCGACGACCTCGATGAGGCGGCTGCCGGGAACGGCGCGACCCGTCCACACCCACACGCCGTCGCTCTCCCGCATGGCCCCGGCGGCGCGCTGCGAGCGGACGAGCTCACGCGCGTGGAAGACGTTGCCGCGGGTCTCGCCCCACACGCGGCGCACGGTGTCGACCGTCGTCGGGCCGCCCAGCTCCGCGACGAGCCACTGCTCCATCTCGACGGCGGTGAACGGGTCGACGTCGATGCGCTCGACGACCTCGTCCTTCCACAGCTCGAGCCACGGCGACTCGGCGGCGCCGGCCTGCCGGCAGGTCGCGACCAGCAGCACGTCGCCCTGGCGCACGAGCCAGGCGAGCGCCTGCGCGGACGCGTCGTCGAGCAGGTGCGCGTCGTCGACGCGCAGCACCACGGGCGCGCCGGACGCCCGCTCGGCGAGCGAGGCCGACAGCGCGCGAACGGTGCGCGCGAAGCTGCCCATCGCGAGCAGACCGTCGTCGCCGAGCAGCGGCTCGAGCGCGGCGAGCGGGATGCCGTGACGGGTGGCGGCCCCGGACAGCGCGACGACGACGGGCGCCGACCCCTGTCCGCGCGCGCAGAGGCGTTCGAGGGCTCGCGCGGCGAGCGCGGTCTTGCCGACGCCGGCCTCCCCGACGACGAGCACGCTGCGCCCGGCCTCGAGCGACTCCCGCACGTTCTCGACGACGAGGCGGCGCGACTCGGGCATCAGCCACGGGCTGCCGGCCTGGGTGGGCAGAGCCGGGCGGCCCTCGACCGTCCCCTGCGTGGGCAGGCTCGCACCGTGGTGCGCTGCCGGGCGGTTGAGCGGAGTCACGCGGAAGGCCTTTCGTCCGACGGGGCTGCGCCCATCATCCCCGGCGTCGGGCCGTGCTCGTCACCCATCCGGGCGCCGTCTCGCAGTCCGGGCGATGTTCACCCGGTCAACCGGCGGCTCCGGACGGGCAATGGAGCCGCGCCACGCGGTTGCGTAGCGATTACCGATGCCTCCCGGACCCGCCCGTTCCTAGCCTCGACGGGACACACCCGCGTCTCCAGACCACCCCGCGCCGGTGCATGCCTCACGCGGGGGCCGTTCCGAAAGAAGGATGGCCAGTGCCCACTTACACAGCGCCAGGCGTGTACGTCGAGGAGGTTCCCTCCTCCCAGAAGGTCCTCGCATCGGCCCCGACCGCGGTCGCCGCATTCGTCGGATTCACGGCGCAGGCGCCGAGCGACGACCCCAACGACCCGCAGGGCCTCGCGCCGCGGATCGTCACCAGCTGGAACCAGTACGAGGCGCTGTACGGCGGCTTCGTCGAGGGCGCCCTGCTCCCGCTGTCGGTGTACGGCTACTTCCTCAACGGCGGTCAGGTCGCGTACATCGTGCGCATCCCGAACGCCGAGCCGGCGGGCGAGCCGTCGCGCCTCGAGCTGCCCGCGCTGGACCGTTCGCTCGGTCTGCCGCTGGCGATCGAGTCGGTCGAGCCCGACGCCGAGCTCTCCGTCCTCGTCTCCACGGCGGACTCGTCCGACGACGAGGACGGCCCCGCGCCGTTCACGATCACGATCGTCGACGGCGGCGAGGAGGTCGAGCGCTTCGACGACCTGACCATCGGCGGCCCGCGTGACGCGGCGACGGTGATCAACAAGACCTCGACGAAGGTCAAGGTCGAGATCAAGCTCGCGGACGACGTCGACCTGTCGAGCCAGCTCGAGATCCTCAAGCCCGGCCAGTACCGGCTCGAGAAGGCCGCGCCGGTGCCGGTGCCGGTCTCGGGCCGCAAGTTCGCGGGCTCGGAGTCGAGCCGTTCGGGCATCAACGGTCTCGCGATCGCGGAGGACGTGACGATCGTCGTCGTGCCCGACCTGCTGACCGCCGCGACCAAGGAGGACGGGTCGATCGACCTCGGCCTCTGGAAGGCCGTCCAGACCAGCCTGATCGCGCACTGCGAGCTGCACGCGAACCGTGTCGCCATCCTCGACGCGCCTCCCGGGATGACCCCGCAGCAGGTCAAGGAGTGGCGTTCGGACGCCGCGCAGTACGACTCCGCCTTCGCGACGCTGTACTACCCCTGGATCAAGGTCGAGAACCCGACCGGCACCAACGGCAACAGCGAGATCCTCGTGCCGCCGTCGGGCCACGTCGCGGGCGTGTGGGCGCGCACCGACGAGACGCGCGGCGTGTGGAAGGCCCCGGCCAACGACACGATCCGGGGTGTCCTCGACGTCGAGCGCTCGATCACGCAGAACGAGCAGGGTCTGCTGAACCCGATCGGCATCAACGCGATCCGCCCGTTCGGCACGCGCGGCATCCGCGTGTGGGGTGCGCGCACCCTCTCGTCGGACACCGACTGGCAGTACATCAACGTGCGCCGCCTGTTCAACATGGTCGAGTCGACGATCCTCACGGGCACCCAGTGGGCCGTCTTCGAGCCGAACGACGTCGCACTGTGGGAGGGCGTCAAGCGCACGCTGAACGCCTACCTGCGCGGCCTGTGGCAGGCCGGCGCCCTGTTCGGCGCCTCGCCGGACCAGGCGTTCTTCGTGAAGTGCGACGCGGAGACGAACCCGCCGGAGTCGATCGACGCGGGCAAGCTCGTCGTCGAGGTCGGCATCGCGCCGGTCAAGCCCGCCGAGTTCGTCATCTTCCGCATCAGCCAGAACAAGCAGACCGCGTCCTGACGCGCCGAGAACTCACAGACAGGATCACCTAGATGCCCAGTGCACTGATCAACACCGACCCGATCGTCTCGCAGAACTTCTTCCTCGAGATCGACGGTGCGGTCGTGTCGATCCTCAGCTCGGTCTCCGGGCTCGACGTCGAGGTCGAGGTCGTCTCGATCGAGCAGGCCGGCGCGAACGGCAAGGCCCAGGTCATCAAGACGCTCGGCAAGTCCACCAAGGCCCCCGACATCCAGATGGTCCGCATGGCGCCGGCCGACAGCACGTCGGACAAGCTCTGGGGCTGGTTCAACGACATCCGCGACAAGGGCATCCTGCTCTCCGACCGGACGAACAACCGCAAGAACGGCTCGATCGTCATGTACGACTCCACCAACGCCGAGGTCGCCCGGTTCAACTTCACCAACGGCTGGCCGAGCAAGATCTCGACCGACCAGCTCTCGGTCGAGTCGAACGACCCGGTCAAGGAGACCATCACCCTCACCGTCGAGTCGCTGGCCCGCGTCAAGTGAGCCTGCGCACCCGGTACGAGTTCACGCTGCCCCGGGGGTACGTCGACCGCGATGGCGGCGTCCACCGGGACGGTGTGATGCGGCTCGCCACAGCGCGCGACGAGCTCGAGCCGCTGCGTGACCCCACGATCACGGGTCCGGACGACCCGCGCCTGACGATCGTGGTGCTCGCCCGGGTGGTGGAGTCCCTCGGCACGCTGTCCATGGTCACCGCGCACGAGATCGAAGGTCT
This sequence comes from Cellulomonas composti, assembly GCF_007990245.1. Lineage (GTDB taxonomy): Bacteria > Actinomycetota > Actinomycetes > Actinomycetales > Cellulomonadaceae > Cellulomonas > Cellulomonas composti. The sequence goes on from NZ_BJWG01000006.1 coordinate 196,373, forward strand.
CTTCGCGGCCGACCTGGCCTACCTCCAGGACTTCTACGGAGTGATCAACTTCGGTAGCCAGGAGGAGTTCGAGGAGTTCGTCGCAGCACAGCGCGCGTTCGGTCAGGCGCCCGGGGTCTCGTCCGACGAGACCCCGGCGCCCGCCGGCGCGCCCGAGCAGCCCGCGGTCGCGGAGCCCGCGGTCGGGGAGCAGGCCGCGCCGCCGGCTCCGCGGCCGGGCCGTGCCTCGATCGAGGAGATCCGCTCCGAGGCGCGTCAGTAGGATTCGATGCTGCGCTATCCCGTCGACGTGCTCTGGCAGGAGATCGCCTACCTGGCGTACCACCTGCACTGGCCGCTGTCCGATCTGCTCGACCTCGAGCACCTGGACCGCGTGCGGATGGTGCGCGCCGTGTCCGCCATGAACGCCCGAGCGTGGGAGGCGGTGAGAGAGAGTGCCTGACGGCCCCCTGGGCGGCGACGCCCCGGTCTCCGCGAACTTCCTGTTCGAGGTCGACGGCGTCCCGATCGGTACGTTCCTCGAGGTCAGCGGCCTCGAGGTGAGCGTGAGCACGCAGGAGTACGTGGAGGGCGGCCAGAACCAGTACGCGCACCGGTTCCCGGGCGTGCTGCGCTGGCCGAACCTCGTGTTCCGGCGCGGCCTCGTCGACTCGGACGCCCTGTTCACCTGGGTCGGCAAGGCGTCGGGCGACGGGTTCGCCGCGAACCAGAACAAGCTCACCCGCGCCACCGGCGCGGTCACCGTCATCGACCACCAGGGCACCCGGCTGCGCTCGTGGTCCCTCGACGGCGTGTTCGCCGTCGCCTGGTCCGGCCCCCACCTCTCGGTCCAGGCGAGCGATGCGCTCGTCGAGACCCTCGAGGTCGCGCACAACGGCTTCCGGGCCCAGACGCAGTGAGCCGACGATGACGACCGACGAGACCGCGGGCGCCGCCGCCGCCGAGCGCGAGCACCTCGACCCGACGCGGCTCGGGCGCGCAGTCGCCGCGCGTCTGCGCCGACCCGGCCCCGCTCTGGGTCGCAGGCGCCCCGCGCCGATCGGCTCGCTCGCGTCGTCGTCCACCCGGTTCGCGCGCGGCTGGGGCCGTCCCGTCGAGATCCGCCGCGCCCTGGCGGGTCCCGCCGCGGCCGTCCCGGTGCACCGCACGCCGACCGACGCCGCGCCGCCGCGCTGGTGGTCGCAGGTCGCACCCCTGCGCGCCACCGCCCACCCGGACGCCGCGACCGAGGCCGCGTCGATCCCCCGGGGGCTCCCGCGGATGGTCGACCACGCACCCGGCGGCGAGCGCAGGCCCGGCAGCGTCCGTGAACGTCTCGCCCCGCAGACGATCCGCGCCCGCGTGGACCCCGGCGCGCGCGCGGCCGGGAGCATGGTCACCGCCTCCGACGGCGCCCGTCCGCGCTCGGTGTCCCGGGTGCCGGTCCGACCGACCGGACCACCGGGCGCCGGCCACCCGGGGAACGCCTCGGGGTCCGGACCCTCGTCGTCGTCCGTGCCGCCCAGCGGCCCGGCGGACCGGACTCCCTCGCACTCCACGACGACGTTCACGCCGGTACGGCGCTCGCCCGCGACGGGTCCGACGACCTCCACCCCGACAGCCTCGTCGGGCCAGCCGGCCGCCGCGCAGCAGTCCGTGCCGACGTCGCCGTCCACCGGTTCGACCCCCGCTCCCGGGCCCGGCGGACCGGCATCGGTCGTACGCGCACGCGGGCGCTTCCTGCGCCGCCGCGTCCGGGCGGCCGCCCTCACCGACGCGCGCGTCGCGCGCACACGTCCGACGAGCGTGCCCGCAGCCACCGCACTCGCGCCTGTGCCTGCGCCTGCGACCGGCACCCCCGCGGCCGGCTCCGGGACCGCGCGCGCCGCCGCGAACCCACCGCTCGCCGCTCGTTCCGCGGCGGACGGCACCGTCGGCCCTGCCTCGGCGGCCGCACCGGCTCCGGCCGTGCCACCCGCCTCCGCACCGGCTCCGGCCCTGCCACCCGCCTCCGCACCGGCTCCGGCCGTGCCACCCGCCTCCGCACCGACTCCGGCGACCGTCCCGGCACCCGCGACCTCCGCTCCGGGCGCCGTCGCGACCTCGAGCCTCGCCGAACCGGCGAGCAGTGGCGGGGCAAGCGTCTCGCCGCTGCGCCGAGCGCTCGGCGCGAGCACCCGGGACGGCTCCGCCGCCGAGCCGCTTCCCTCGACCGCCGGCCGCGGCCTGCGGGGTGCCGTCCGGCGCCTCTTCGCGGGGGCCGACGGGGCTCGCGACCGGCACCGCCCGCACGAGACGGTTCACGCCGACCCGACCCGTCGCGCCCGATCCTCGGTCGCGCCGGGCAGCGCCGCCGCGGCCGTCCGCGGACCGGCCGGGGCGACGCCCGCCTCCCGACCGGTCGCCCCACCGCCCGATGGCACCACGACCGCGACCGGCGCTGCGTCCAGCACGGCCGCAGCGCGAAGCGCCGCATCGGCTCCGACGCATGCCGACGCCCGTGCGGCAGTCGGTGCCGGAACGACGACCGCCTCGTCGGCGAGCAACACGGTCGCGGCAGCTGCGGCCACCTCGGCCACGGCCACCTCGACGGCCAGATCGACGGTCGGAGCGTCGGCGCCGGCGCGCGCCGACGGCTCACCCGCGGTCCGCGGATCGGCGACCAGCACCGCTCGCCCGGCATCGACCGGCTCGGCTCCCGCAGCCACGGCGGCTGCACCGTCGGCGGCACCATCGGCGGCACCATCGGCGGCAGCGTCTGCTCCGGCCGTCCGCCGTTCGGTCGGGCACCTGCCCGGCGGGGGCCACCGCCGCACGGGTCACCGGCCGGACTGGGTGGACAGCTCCCAGCGCGGGCTCGGCATCGAGCCCGTGACGCTGCGCCGGGCGACCCGCTGGGCGGGCGCACGCTCAGCTCAGGCGGAGGACATCGCCGTGGCGCGAACGGCGGCCCGGCCCGCGCCGCCCGCCTCTCTGCGCGGGCTCCCTGCCGACGCGACGTCCGCCGTCGCGCGGCGCAGCACCCGCTCGTCGTCGCAGTCCCTCGCGGGCGCGTCGGCCGGCGGCCCCGCGACCTCGTCGTACGGCTCGGCCGGCTCCCGGTCCGGCACCCGGGCCGGGTCGTCGGTCGTCGGCACGGCGAGCACCCCGACGAGCACTCCGACGAGCACCCCGACAAGCTCTGCCGCGAGCACCCCGACGAGAAGTGCGGGGAGCGCCTCCGCGAGCGCGCCGGGCACGGCGTCCACGACGACGACCGCAGGCCCGGCGGCCGCGCCGTCGGACTCGACCCGCACGGCGCAGCCGCCGGCAGGCTCGGCCGCGACCGCAGGGGCCGCGGTCGCTGCGGTGGGCGCCCCGGTCCGCCGCGCCACGGAGGTGGACTGGTCGGCCCTGGCCACGCCCGCCTCTTGGGAGCCCGCCCGCTCCGCGCGCCGCGGTCCCGGCCACGTCGTCGCCGGCATGGTGTCCGAGCCGATCCGACCGGTCACGGGAGCGACCTCCCGCCCCGCACCACCTCCGCCGGCCACCGCGACCACCGCCGCGCGCGGACCCCAGTCGTCGGCGACCGTCCGCCGTTCGCCGCTGCGTCCGACCGAGCCACGGTCCGCCGCGCGGGGTCCGGTGCGTCGCGCGAGCGAGCGCGGCGCCTGGCGCCCGACGGGCCCCGTCGCCACCTCGTCGCACGGTCCCGGTCCGGCGGCACGTGGCGAAGCTCGGCCCCCGGTCGGTGCGGGAACGCCCGCGAGGTTGTCCGCCACGGCCCTCGCCGCCGAGGCGCTCGCGACCAGCCCACTCGGAACCAGCCCGTTCGGAACCAGCTCCCCCGGTACCGGCTCACTCGGAACCGGCCCGCTCGGTTCCGGAGCCCTCGCCCCCGGACAACTCGCGGGTCCCGGCCTCGCCCCGTCCGCGCCCGCCTCCGCCGCCGGTGCTCCGTCGCTGCCCTCGTCGTGGGCGATGCTGCCGCCTCGCACGGTGGTACGCCGCAGTACGGGCACCCTCGACGCCCCCGCCGCGCCCCGCACGTGGCAGCGCGGCATCCGTCCCTCGTCCGGCTCGACCCCGGGCGCTCCGCAAGGCGGCCCGCCCGGTGCACCGCCTGCCACGCCGTGGACCGGCGCCTCGCCGTCCGGACCCCGCGGGTCACGACCGGCAGGTGGGCACCGTGCCACGACCAGCTCCCCAGGAGGCACCATGAGCCTGCCGACGACGGCCCCGGCCGGCCCGGGGTCCGGACCCGGACCCGTACCGACCGAGTTCGACACCGAGTCGATCGTGACGACCGTCGAGAAGCGCGTCGTCGCGCGGCTCGAGCGGTGGCGCCGCGAGGAGCTGGACGACCACGTGCTGCAGCTCGTCGAGCGGCGGCTCGAGGAAGAGACCGAGCGACGCTCGTGGCGGCGCGGGACGGAGGTGTTCTGATGGCCGTGGAGAAGGCGTTCCTGGAGGTCGAGGGCGGCGAGCGGATCCCGTGCCTGTTCAACCCCGCGCAGCTGCAGATCACGCGCAGCAACTCGTGGGCGGGTGACTCCGTCCCGGGCCGGGACGTGCCGAAGCTGCGGTTCACGGGCGCGGAGTCCGGCGTGCTGCGGGTCGACCTGTTCTTCGACACCACGCACGACGGCACGGCGGTGACCGCGTACACGGGCAAGATCGTCTCGCTGATGGACATCGACCCGGCGCTGCCCGGGTCGGACGAGGCGAGCCACAACCTCCGACCCCCGTACGTCACGTTCCACTGGGGTGACCTGCACTCGTTCAAGGCGGTCGTCGCCGACCTCGACCTGGCGTTCACGTACTTCTCGGGCACCGGCACGCCGCTGCGCGCGACCATCGCGCTCACGCTGCGGCAGTACGAGCCGTCCCAGGCCTTCGGCCGGCAGAACCCCACGTCGGGGACGCCGAAGCCGCACCGCGTCCACCGGGTGCAGTCGGGCGAGACGCTCGACCGGATCGCCGCCCGCTACTACGGCGACTCCACCCGCTGGCGTGCGCTCGCCGCCGCGAACGGGATCGCCGACCCGCTCTCGCTGCGTCCCGGCACGTTGCTGACGGTGCCGAGGATCGACGCATGACCACGACGTCGGCGTCCCCGGCGGCGCAGCTCGTCCAGGAGACCTGGCCGACGGTCAAGTTCGACGGGCAGGAGCTCGACGACACCTGGGGTCGTGCGCTCGTGGACGTCCGGGTGCAGTCGGGGCTGCGGAGCATCGGGCGCACCACGATCACGTTCGACGACCTCGAGTACGGTCTCGCGTCGTCGGGATCCGTCTCGCTCGGTGCCGAGGTCACGGTGTCGAGCCTCGCGGGCGACGCTCTCTTCCAGGGCACGGTCACGTCGCTCACGAGCGAGGGCGGGCGCTCGGGTGCACGGCTCGTCGTCGTCGCCGACGACCTCGCGACCGGCCTCACCCGGACGAGCGACGCGACGACGTACCACTCGATGAGCCTGCAGGAGGTCGTCCGCAAGCTCGTGATCTCCCCGCTGCGGCTGGAGGAGTCCGGCCTGCCGACGGCGACGCTCCCGTTCGTGCTGCGCAACGGCAGCGCACTGGGCCTGATCGCGGAGATCACGGAGCGCTACGGGCTCGACTGGGCGGTCGCGGGCAGCACGTTCGCCATCTGGCCCGCCGACTCGGGGACGGCTCCGGGGACGGGCACGGAGTCGCTCACGCTGCCCGGCTCCCTGCAGTCGTTCACCGTGCGGCAGGTCGGCGACGCCACGACGAGCGTCACCGTGCGCGGCTGGGACCCCGTCTCGCAGCAGGCCGTCGTCGGGACGGCGACCTCGCCGAGCTCGCGGTCCGGGGTCACACCCGGGAGCGGCTCACCGCAGCTCACCCGCACCGACACCCGGATCGGCCTCTCGTCCGCCTCGGAGGCACGTGCGCTCGCCGCCGGCATCGCCGCGCGCACCGGACGCGTGACGGCGCAGGGGCGCGCCTCGATCACCCCCGGGCTGCAGGTCGGCGGGCTGGTCACGATCGACGGCGCCGGTCCCGGCAACGGCACCTACTACGTCCGCGAGGTCACGCACCACTACAGCCCCGACGGCGCACGGACCTCGTTCGTCGCGGGCGACCGGGACCCCGTGCGCCTGTCCGACCCGTGGGCCCAGGCCGCGCCGTCGTCGAGCTTCCTGCGCAGCGGGCTCGTCGTCGCGATCGTCGACGACGTGCAGGACCCCGAGAACCTGGGCCGCGTCCGCGTCGGCTTCGCGACCGCGAGCGACCTCGCGCGCTCGTCGTGGGCGCGCGTGCTGCAGATGGGTGCGGGCTCGAACCGGGGTCACGTGTTCCTGCCGAGCGTGGGCGACGAGGTGCTGGTCGGGTTCGAGAACGACGACGTCGCCCGGCCCGTGGTCCTCGGCGGACTGTTCAGCGAGAAGGCCGCGGTGCCCGGCACCTCGGTGGTCAAGGACGGCAAGATCGTCGGGCACGTGATCCAGACGAACAGCGGGCACGTCATCCACCTGTCCGAGGGTGACCAGGACGCAGAGTCGTTCATCCTCGTCGAGGTGGCGGGCCAGGACCAGAGCCTGAAGATCGGCAAGACGGGAGTCGAGCTCCTCGCGAAGGGGGGCGTGCCGCTCAAGCTCACCGTGGGAGATTCGTCGTCGATGGTGTTCGACGGCAAGGGTGCGATCACGATCAAGGGCTCCGAGATCACGCTCGACGCGACCAAGAGCGTGATCGTCAAGGCCATGGACAAGGTCGAGCTCACCGCCACCAACAGCGTGGCCGTGCAGGGCACGAAGGTCTCGGTGAAGGCGAACGCGACGGCGTCGTTCGAAGCCACCGGGATCACCGAGGTCAAGGGAGCGATGGTGAAGATCAACTGATGAGCGACCTCACCACCACCCCGGACTTCGTCGGCCGCGGCTTCGCCTGGCCGCTCGGCGTCGACCACACCGGCTCGATCGCCCTGAGCGCACGCGGTGGCGACATCGACGACGCGATCCGGGTGGTCCTGCTCACCGCGCCCGGCGAGCGCCTGATGCGCCCGCAGTTCGGCTGCCGGATCTGGGACCTGCTCTTCGAGCCGGTCAATGCGAACCTCGTCGGGCTCATCTCCCAGGCGGTGCGCGACGCGCTCGCCCAGTGGGAGCCGCGCATCGAGGTCGAGGACGTGCGCCCCGTGCAGGACGACGACGACTCCGCCCTCGTCCAGATCGCCATCACCTACCGCGTGAAGTCGACCAACGACCAGCGCAACCTCGTCTACCCGTTCTACGTCATCCCCCGTGAGGACTCCTGATGCCGCCCCTCGAGCCCCCGCACCTCGACGACCGTTCGTTCCAGGACATCGTCGACGAGACCAAGCGCCTCATCCCCAGGTTCACGCCCGAGTGGACCAACCACAACGTGTCGGACCCCGGCGTCGCGCTCATCGAGCTGTTCGCCTGGATGTCGGAGATGGTCCTGTTCCGGGTCAACCAGGTGCCGGACCGGATGTACGTCCATTTCCTCAACCTCGTCGGGATCGAGCCGTTCCCGCCGAGCGTGGCTCGGGCCGACCTGACGTTCTGGCTGTCGGCCCCGGCGGACCGGATCGTCCCCGTCCCCGCCGGCACCGAGGTCGCGACCGCCGGTGAGAACCCGGTCGTGTTCACGACGAACGTCGAGGCGGCCGTCGCGCCCCCGGTCCTCGTCGCGGCGCAGGCGGTCAACGGTGACGGCCAGGCGCTCGACGTCTGGGAGGACCTGACGGTCCCCGGCGCGTCGGCCCTGTGCTTCACGTCGACACCCGTCGCCCCCGGCGACGCGATCTACCTCGGCGCCCGCGAGTCCATGGGCGGCTACGCGGTGCGCCTCGACCTGTCCGCGCGGGCCGAGGGCATCGGCGTGGACCCGACGAACCCGCCGCTCGCCTGGGAGGTGTGGGACGGCGAGGCGTGGGTCGCGTGCCAGGTCGAGTCCGACAGCACGGGCGGCCTGAACAAGGCGGGCTCGGTGCTGCTGCTCCTGCCGCCGCGGCACGAGCCCCTGCTCGTCGGCGGCGTGCTCGCGCACTGGGTGCGCGCCCGTCTCATGCGCCCGCAGCCGGGCCAGCCGACGTATGCGGCGTCGCCGCGGATCGCGTCGGCGTCGATCGTCGCGCTCGGGATCACCGTCGCGGCGGAGCACGCGACGACGCACCCCGGTGAGCTGCTCGGCCGCTCCACGGGCGTGCCCGGGCAGTCGTTCACCGTGTCGGACTCGCCGGTCGCGCAGCGGCGCGACGAGGAGGGTGTGCACGTCGTCGTCCGCGGTCGCACCCAGCGCTGGGACGAGGTGCCCGACTTCGCGTCGTCGGGCCCGACGGACCACCACGTGGTCTGGGACTCGACCACGGGTGAGGTCCGCTTCGGCCCGGCTGTCCGGCACCCCGACGGCCTGGTGCGCCAGCACGGCGCCGTCCCACCCGACGGTGCCGAGATCCGCGTGACCTCGTACCGCACCGGCGGCGGCGTCCGTGGCAACGTCGGTGCGCGCACGCTGACGGCGCTGCGCAGCGGCGTGCCGTTCGTCGCGTCGGTGAGCAACGCCCGCGCCGCCCGCGGCGGCGTCGACGCGGAGACCGTCGCCGAGGCCAAGCTCCGCGGTCCGCTCACGTTGCGCACGGGTCAGCGGGCCGTGACGGCGTCCGACTTCGAGGCGCTCACCCGTCAGGCGTCGATCGAGGTCGCCCGGGCCCGGTGCCTGCCGGCGTCCTCGAGCGGCTCGGCGGTGGTGCGCGTGCTCGTCGTGCCGCAGGTGCGCACCGACCCGCGCACGCACCGGATCGACGACTTCGCGCTCTCCGCGGAGCTGTTCGACGAGGTCGCGGACGCACTCGACGCCCGCCGCATGGTGGGCGTACCCGTCGAGGTCGGCACGCCCTTCTACCAGGGTGTCAGCGTCGCGGCGCTCGTCCGCACGCTGCCCGGCCGCCCCGCGGCGATGGTGCGTCAGCGCATCTCGGACGCGCTCACCCGGTTCGTCCACCCGCTCACCGGCGGCCCCGACGGCGGCGGCTGGCCCTTCGACGCACCGCTCACCGCGACCGCGGTCGCCCAGGTGATCGAGGGTATCGACGGCGTGCTCGCGGTCGACGAGCTGCAGCTCTTCGAGTACGACCTGCGCACCGGCCGACGCATCGGCGGCGGACGCGAGTCGATCCCGCTGGCCGAGCACGCGCTGTTCCTCTCGGCCGACCATCGCGTGGTGGTGCGGTGAGCGCGCGCACGTCGGACTGGCTGCTGCGCCAGCTGCCCTACGGCATGCTGGCGGAGGACTTCTTCGTGCGCTTCGTCTCGATCTTCCAGACCGAGGCCGAGACGCTGCTGCAGCACGCCGACAACATGCCGTACCTCGCGGACCCCGACGTCACGCCGACCGCGATGGTGCGCCACCTCGCGCAGTGGCTCGGGATGCCCGGGATCGACCCCTCCTACCCGCCGGACGTGCAGCGACGTATCCTGCGGACATCGGCTGCCGCGCTGCAGTGGCGCGGCACCGTGACGGGTCTGACCGCGTTGCTCGAGCTCTACGCGGGCGGGTCCGTGCAGGTCACCGAGGGCGGCGGGGTCTTCCACGAGGGAGCGGCGCCGGAGGGTCCCGCGTGGGTGGTTCTCGAGGTCGAGTCGACGGGACCGCTCACGGAACGGGACTTCCTGGCTCTCGTCCTCGACGAGGTCCCGGCCCACGTGCACGTGGAGGTCCGCATCGGCGGCCGCCGCGCGTGGCCACTGCTCGAGCAGGACGACGAAGGAGAGCTGGCGTCATGACGGACCTCGACGCGACTGGGGACATGCTGCAGGTCACCTGCCCGGAGTGCGGCACCGTCTCGGCCGTGCGGGCGACCGCTCGCCTCGCCAGCGACTTCTGCCCGTCGTGCGACTACCCGCTGTTCTGGGCCCGGCCGCAGTCCTCGGCGCTCGCCGAGGACGAGTCCGACGACGCCCGCTGGCGCGCACCCGGCGCCTCCGGCTCCGTCCTGGCCTCGACGCTCGCCTGCCCCTCCTGCGCCGAGCTGAACTCACCCACGGCCGTCACCTGCGTCCGCTGCGGTGAGTCCATGACGCCCCCACCGCCGGCTCCTGTCCCCGCACCGCCGGCGCCTCAGCCCGTCGTCGTGGTCCAGGCACCCCCTGAGCAGATCCCCTGCGACCACCCGGACACCTGGTGGGTCGTCGTCCTGACCGCCACCGTCAGCGTGGCCGTCACCCTCCTGATCGTCTGGCTGGTCTAGCGGCAGGTCCCACCCGTCGGAAGCTGCCCGGGACCGCGGTCAGGGTGTGACCGCGATCGGACCGTCGTCCGAGTTGCGCCACGGAGCCGTTCCCGTGAACGTGGCTCGCGCCTGCGACGCCGCGGTGGGCGCGAACGCGCACGTCGCCTCGCCGGCTGCCAGCGCGACGGTGCAGGCGTCGGTCCACGCCCCCGTGGTGCCGGTCCGGGTCTGGAAGAGGACGGAGCCCGCCACCGTGCCGCTCACGGTCGACGTCACCCGCGCCGTGAGCGTGCCGGACGCCCAGGAGAGCACGGTCGTCGTCGGCCGCACACCGGCGACGACGACCGTCGACGACTGGGACGTCGCCCAGCTGCCGGTCGAGGAGAAGGTCGCCCGGGTCTCCATGTCCGACGTCGGCGCGTAGGCGCAGTCCGCGGTGCCGCCCGAGACGGCGACCGACGCGCAGACGGTCGTCCACGGGTCGCCGCTGCCGGACCTGGCCGCGAACGTGACCGTGCCGGTGATCGTGCCCCCCGCGCTGGAGCTCACGGTCGCGGTGAGCTCGCCCCCGGCGTAGGCCAGGACCGTCGTCGTCGCCGCCTGCACCATGATCGTGTCCGTCCCGGAGGTGGACGCACGCAGGCCCGTCGCGCCCAGGTACGCCACGCGCAGCGTCGCGTTGCCCAGGGGCCACCCGCCCGCTCCGCCTGTCGTCGCCTCGGACGTGATGCTCACGGCACCGTCGGCGTCGAGCGACACCGCGCCGGACGCCGGCACCCAGTCGGTGCCGTCGCGCCGCTCGAGACGCACGGTGCCGGAGGTGACGGGTGTCGTACCACCGGCGACCGTCACGGTCGCGTCGACGCTGAAGGTCCCGGGCCTGGTCACCGCGTCCGGCACGCCGGACATGGTGGTCGTGGTGCTGCGCAGCGCGGTGAGCCTGACGAGCTGGTAGGTCGCGTCCTCCGGCACGGTCGGGGTCGTGGACGGTGAGACGTCGATCTCCCAGCCGGTCGCGCTCGCTGTGACCTGGGCGCCGTCGCGCGGGATCCAGACCGTCGTGTCGCTGCCGTTGACGGCGAGCACGAAGGTGCGTGCCTGGTCCTCCTGCTCCGACGGCGTGACCGTCGCGGACAGCGTGTCGAGCCCGGTCGCACCCGCGATCGCCCGCAGCACCACCTGGGTCTCGTTGACGTTGATCGACGTCGTGCTGACTGTCGGGACCGTCACCGGTGCACCTGTGTAGGTGCCCAGGTGCCCCGCCGGGCCGCGCACGGTCGCCGTCCAGCTGCCCGGCGGCACCTGCTGGAACGTCGTCGTGAACTGGTTGCCGGTGGTGCGCACGACGGGCTGCGCCGCGAACGTCGGTCCGGCGGCGGACGCGAGCGTGACGAGCGCGCCCGTGAGGTCGGCACCCGACGAGTTGACGTTGACGGTGAGCGAGTGGGTCGCCTCGGTCACCACGAGGTCGACGACGAACGTCTGACCCGGTGCGACGCTGACGACCTTCTCCGCGGTGAGCCCGCCGGGTGTCGTCGCGCGCACGGTGTAGGTGCCGTCCTGGACGCCCGTGAACTGGTAGTGCCCGTCGGCGAGGGTCGTGAAGTCGGCGACGCTCGTGCCGTCCGCGAGCAGCTCGACGACGGCGCCCTCGACGGCGGACGTGGTGCCGTCCGCGTTGAGCTGGTTCACCGTGCCCTGCACGGCGGAGCCCGGCCGGGTGATGTTGACGTCGAGGACCTTGTCCTCACCCGCCGCGATGTCCAGCGACAGGGTCACGGGCGCGTACTCGGACGACGTGATGTTGAGCGAGTACGAGTACGGCTGGAGGTTGTCGAACTTCCACTGCCCGGCACCGCCGTCGCAGTCGATCGGCCCGCAGGCCAGCGTGACCTCGTTGACCACCGAGTCGACGCGGTACGTGAGCTTGACGGTCAGGTTCGTCACGGGTCCCGACGAGTTGCCCGTGTTGATCGTCAGCGAGCCCGTCTCGGCGACGAGCAGGACGTTCTGCTCGACGGTGCGCTGGGCGGGCGTGGACGTGGCGATCGGGGGGATCACCGGGTCTGCGACGTCGGGGCTCGTCACCGGGGCCGGCCTGGTGGACCAGGGCTGGTAGCCCGGCGCGACCACGGACACGTTCCAGGCGCCCGGCTTGAGACCCGCGACCTGGGACGTGCCGGTGACGGTGTAGATGCCGCTCGCACCGGTCGTCGTCTCGAACGACGTGCCGTCCTTCGTGACCGTGACCAGCGCGTTGGCGACGGTACGCGTCGACGTGTAGACGACCGAGGTCGCCTTCCCGGTGAGCGTGCCGAGCCGCACGAGGTTGATGGCAGCGGGCGTGCCGCCGGCCGGCAGCACGATGTCACCGGTGAACACGTCGAAGCCCGCCGCGTACGCGGTGACGTGGTACGTCGTCGGCGGCAGGAACCCGAAATCGACCGTGCTGACACCCGGCGCCGTGGTCCGCGGGTCGAACCCGTCGACGACGACGGTGACACCCGTGACGTCGACGGCCGCGGGGCTCCCGGTCGGGCCGTCCGTCTTGAACGCCAGGAGCAGCTGGCCGTACTTCGTCATCGTGATCGCGGGCGGCGCGTAGGCGGGCTCGTCCGGCGCGTCCACGGGCACCGTGAACGACTTCGGCTCGCTCGACCATCCCGCGAGCCTGGCCTGGATCACGTAGTTCCCGGGCCGGACGAGGCGGCCACCCGTCGGGTCGATCGGCTGCGCGGAGTCGCTCCACTGCAACGTCGGCTGGCCGTCGTCCCCGACGACCGCCCGCACGACGATCTGGCCGGTGCCGGGTGGCGCGGAGATCACGTCGAACGTGATGTCCGCGAGCGACGGCGTGGTGCCGGCACCGGGCGCGGCACTCGCGGGCACGAAGCTGATCGTGCCGCCGAAGTGCCGGCCCTTGGGCGCCAGCTCGTAGGCCGCGAGGTCCGCGACCGGGGTGCCGTTGAGGCGCGCCGTCGTGTAGCCGGTGGCGGTGATCACGAGGTCCATCGAGTCCTCGACCAGCCCGATGACGACGACGCCGGGCCCGGGCGTGCAACCGCTCGTGCAGATCTGCAGCCATCCGTTGTCGTCGGTCGTACCGGTCCTGGTGTCCAGGACGGGGATCAGGTCGTCGTACCCGACGACGCCCGTGATCTGCACCGACGCGCCACCGACCCCCAGGGGGACGCCGGTCTCGAGGTACGTGACGACCCGGGCGGAGACCGACCCGACCGGCTTCGAGAGCACGATGCGGGCCTGCACCTCCTGGTTGAGGCCCACCTGCAACCCGAGCGACTCGCCGTCGGCGCCCGCCAGGTCGGCGGTCAGGTCGAACGTGCCCGGGTGCAGCCCGGCGAGCCGCGCGATGCCGTTCGAGTCGGTGTTCGCGGTCGTCGTGCCGCCCGGGCCGACGGCCTCGACGCGCGCGCCGTCGGCGGGTCGCAGCGCCCCGGACGCGTCCGCCATCAGGACGGTCGCGAACACGACGCCGTACCGGTCGAGCGTGAAGTCCACCCGGCGCGCGTCGCCACCCGCCACGGCGACCGTCACGGGGCTGGGCGAGAGGTACTCCCCCCCTGCGGGAGGTACGGCGTAGACCTCGTACCGTCCCGCGGGCAACCGGTCGAGCTCGTAGCCTCCGTTGACCCCGATGAAGGCGCAGAAGCCGGTCTCGCTGTCGCAGGTGTCGGCGACGGTGCCGGGCTTGCACGGGTCCGCGTCGGGGGCGTCCCCGCCGGTCGGGACCGCCACGACGCAGGTCGACGTCGAGACCACGCCGATGCGGGGCGAGACGGAGCCGTTGATCGACGGCGACGGGTAGAGCGGGACCGTCGCCGCCTCGACGTCCTGGTCCATCGCCACGCGAACCTCGACGTGGCCGTCCTCGTAGCCGGGGGCGGAGATCGTCAGCCGGTACAGGCCGGGGTACAGGCCGCTGCCGTCGTCCGGCAGCGTGTACGGGTCGTCCGGGCCCGCCGTGGTGGTGATCGTCCTGGTGCCCGCCGAGCTACGCGCGAGCGTCGTGACCGTGACCTCGCACTTCTCGCCCGGGCGCGGGTGCGGGCACTCGATCCGGCCGCCCGTGGCGGCGTCGGTGACGCGACCGACGATCGTCGACCCGTCGACCAGGCCGTCGTTCTCGATCGGCGTCAGCATCAGGTCCTGCGTCCTGGTCCCGCCGTCGACGACGACGACCTGCGCCGAGGCCGGCTCGCTCCCGAACGACTCCGCCGTGAGCACGTACTGGCCGGAGGGGATGCCGTCGAACCGGAACCCCTCATCCTCCGCGCCGATCGACGTCGACATGGTCTTGAACGAGCCGTTCGGACCCGAGAGGGTCACGCCCGCGGCGCCGATCCGTTCCAGGGTGTCGGCGTCGACCACGTCCCCGCGCACGACACCGCCGAGCTTCGCCATGTTCAGGTGCAGCGCGGCGGAGCCGCCGGTGCCGAGCGTCAGCTGCCGCGTCTCGGTCGCGTACCCGTCGGCGCTGAGCGTGAGCGTGTAGGTCGCCGGGACCGGCAGGTCGGGCAGCACGAACAGGCCCGGGTTGTCCTTCGTCGTCGTCGTCGCGGTGCGCACGACGCTGCCTGCGACGGCCGTGACGGTGACGCCCCCGAGGGGCTGGCCCGCGGCGTCGCCCTTGCCGCGCCCCTCGACCCAGCCGGACAGCGTCCGGACGCTGGGGTCCATCCGCAGGTCGACGGAGCGCTCCTGGGCGGCGCCGAGGCTCACCAGGGCCGCCTGGGTGCCGAGCGTGTCGGAGGACGCCGAGACGAGGTACGTCGTCGGTGTCGCGAGGCCGTCGACCTCCCAGTGCCCGATCCGACCCGACGTGGCCGACCGCGTGGTCACGGTGGTCGTGCCGTCCGAGATGGTCACGACGACGCCGCCGGCGGCGCCGCCCGAGCTCGTCACGGTCCCGGAGAGCCGACCCTTGCCGGGCGTCATCTCGAGCTCGAGCGGCGTCGCGGCCGCCTCGGCACCGGTCACCCAGTAGCGGACGGTCTGGTAGCCGGGCTTCGCGAGCACGACGAGGTAGCGGCCCGACGAGGACAGCCCGCCGAAGGCCCAGGTGCCGTCGGCGCCGGTGACCGTGCTCATCCGCTGGTTCGACTCGCCGTTCACCGCGGCGGACAGGCTGGACGACGAGACCTTGCCGACGTCGCCCTGGGTGCCCGGTGCCGCCAGCGCACCCGCCGCGGACCCGGCCGGGAGCGACGCACCGGGACCCGCGTCCGGCAGCTCGCCGCCGGCACCCTCGGCCTCGTCGGCCGTCACCGTCGAGGCGGGCAGCAGCTGGACGGTCACGCCGCCCGGGTCGCTCGAGGTGACGACCCCGGCGACCCGCACGCCGTCGGGCACGACGCCGTCGGGCACGTCGTCGTCACCGCCGTCGCCGTCCCCGCTCCCGTCGTCCCCGCCCGTGCCCGGCCCGCCGGTGCCGTCGGAGGCACCCGCGGTGGGCGTGGCGCTCTGCGTCGGGCTCGCGGCCACGCGGGAGCCGTCGAAGCGCTGCGACACCCACGGCAGCGCGGCCAGCACGAGCCCCACCCACAGGACGGTGATCCCGACGATCGCGGCGATGCGGAGCATCCCGCCGACGAGCAGCGGCCGGGCGGTGAAGGTGGCGTCGAAGCGCTGGGGGGCGCGCTCGCCCGTCGCGACGATGCGGAACGGCATCCGCCGCGGTTGGCCGACGAGCCGCGCCCGCGTGACCCGCGCACGCGCACCCACGCGCAGGCTCGAGTGCGGAGGGACGTCGACGTCGGTGCGGTCGAGCCGCACCTTGATGTCCTTGCCGTCGCCCGTGACCGCGTCCAGGCGCACGCGGGCCGGTGCGTCGCCGCCGTTGGCGAGCAGCACGTCGACCCGCCGGCTGCGGACCGCGCGCGAGTCCGCGGGCTCGACCGTCAGGACGAGGCCCGAGCCGCCGTCGATGCGCAGCGATCCGTCCGCGGTCGAGGTGCGGTGCTGCCCGTCGGGCGAACGCGACTCGACCGTCAGCAGGAACGGGTAGTCACCGGCGGCCACGCCGACCGGCGGCACCATCGCGAGCTCCACGGTGACGGTCGCGTCGGGGTCGACCCCCGGCACCGCGATCGGCGCCGGCTGCCAGCCGCCCTCGAGCCCGACGACCGTCAGCAGGAGGTCGAGCGGCACGCCGGCGACGTTGCGGACGTGGACTCGCTGCGTGGCGGTCGCGCCGGGAGCAGCGTGCACACCGGCCTCGACCAGCACGGACACGGCGGGGCGGCGGGTCGGCTCGGGTGCCATGTCTCCTCCTGTCTGATGCGATCTCGGAACGGTCTCGGGTGCTCTGCCGGGTGGCCTTCGCGTGGTGCTGCGGGCAGGTCGTGTCAGTCGTCGTCGGTGATCGTGATCGGTAGTGACGCGATCTGGCTCGCCTTGAGCGTGATCGGCTCCGAGGTCGCGAGCACCGCTCCGTCGACGGTGGTGCGTACCTCGACGATGTAGTTCTCGGGTGCGTCGACGTCCACGAAGTCGTACGCACCCGACGCGTCGGTGGTCCCGACCAGCACCGGCTGGGCCGCCGTGCCGTACTCCGAGGCGCGGTACAGCAGCACCGCGAGACCCGCGACGGAACCGCCGCCCGCATGCCTGACGGTGACCTCGATCCCGGCGGGCGCCTCGAGCAGCATCGGGAGGTCGAGCTGCTGCGCGGCCGTCAGCACGACGATCTTGGAGTTCGCGCGCGTGCCCGACCTGGTGAACGTCACGGTGTAGGTGCCGGGGTCGAGTCCGTCCACGACGTAGTCGCCCACCGCGACCGAGCCGTTGGCCTCGGACGCCGTGTAGACGACGCGCTGCTGCGAGCCCGAGCTCACGGTCACCTGGACGTTGCCCGCGGGAACCGCACCACCGCCCTGGGTGGTCTGGGTGACCCGGCCGGAGATGCTCGCCTGCGCCGCCTTCATCGTGACGTCGACCGTCGTCGACGACGAGGCGCCCGCGGTCACGTTGCCGAAGGCGTCGACCGACACGGAGACGACCTGCGACTGCAGGTCGGCCCGGGCGAACGTCACGGTGTAGGTGGACGGGACCCGCAGGCCCGTGACGTCCCACCTTCCGACGGGGTCCGTGGACTGCGTGACGGTCTGCACGGTGAGCGCGCCGTCGCTGACGGTCACGCTCACGCCACCCGCGCCGCCGCCACCCTCGAGCCGCGCGTTCCCACCGATCGCGACCTCGTCGCGGCCGAGCACCACGGAGACGCCCGTGAGCGCCTGGCCCTCGCTGAGGGTCAGGTTGAGCGTCGACGCCGCGTAGCCCTCGGCCGAGACGACGACGGTGTAGGTGCCTGGCGTCGGCAGGCCGCGCAGGACGAACGTGCCCGCCTCGCCCGCCTCGGTGACCGTGACAGTCTCGACGACCACCTGGCCGTTGCTCGCGACCACGCTCGCCTCGCCGATCGGACCGTCGAACCCGCTCACCGTCCCCGCGATGGACCCGTCGCCCTGGAGCAGCGGGAGCCGGACGCCCGTGCGGACCTCGCCCGCCGCGACGTCGACCCGCTGCACGGTGCTCGCGTAGCCCTCCTTGGACACGACGAGGTCGTACACGGCGGGCGAGGGCAGGTCGGTGAGCTCGAACGTGCCGTCCGACCCGATGGGCGACTGACGGACGATCGCGCCGTCCGTCCCCGCGGTCGAGGGCGCCTCCCCCGGCTCGGGGGGCACGTTGCCCGCCAGCGGGTCCGCGTCGAGCGGGAGCTGCACCGTGAGCGTCGCACCGCCCACGTCCTCGCCGAGCACCGTGCCGGAGATGGTCGCGGGCACGCCGCCGACGAGGATCGTCAGCCCGGAGGCGACCTGTCCGACCTGGACGGTCACCGGCTGTGCGTCCGCCTGCGTGGGCGCGGCCGGGTACCAGGTCTCGTCGAAACCGGCGCCGCGCACCCGCAGCGTGTAGTCGCCCGCCGGCAGGGCGTCGAGCGTGAACGTGCCGGCGTCGCTGGTCGAGACCCCGGTCAACGGCTCGGCCGGGTCGGACCCGAACACCTCGACCGCGACCGCGGCGACCGGCACCCCCGTGGAGATGTCCACGACGGTCCCGGACAACGACGACGTCCCCTTCGCCGCGGCGGCGTCACGCGCCTGCGCGACCTGCAGCGCGAGGTCGCGGTCCGCGGCCGAGCGGTTGACGACCGAGCTCAGTGCGATCGTGATGACGACCGCGAACACCGTCACGGCGAAGAGCAGCCCGAGCAGCGCCAGCAGCCCGCGGCCGAACCGGGGCTTCTGGACGAACACGCCCGCCGACGCCGGCGGGGCGTCCGCCGGCGGTGCGCTCGGTCCGTCGAGCCGCAGCTCGAACGGACGCAGCGCCGGGTCGCCGAACCACGGGCGCCGGGCCTGGGCCGCGAGCGCGAGGGTCGCGCTCTGCCCCGGCGGCAGCGAGAAGGTCGCGGGGCGGAACGTGAACGTCGTCTTCGCCTCGGGGTCCTTCGCCACGATGCGGCCGTGCTGGACCGTGTTCCCCTCGTTGTGCACGAGAACCGCGAACGTGCCGGTGGTGCCGGCCGTGACCGTGGGCGGGTCGAGTCTGACCGTCGCCCGCGGTACGGGCGGCACGTCGAGCACGACCTCCTCGACCGCGACGACCGTCGCGTCGGCCACGTCGCGGATCTGGACGGCGACACGTCGGTCACCCGCGGGCACGCCTTCCGGCAGCGTGATCGAGACCGCGACCGCGGCCGTCTCGTCGGGGAACAGCCGCAGGTCCGCGGGTTCCACGCTGACCCACGACGGGTCCGCGCCGAGCACCCGCACCTCGTAGCCCGTGATCAGCGCCGACGTGTTCGTGACGGTCGCGAGCAGGGTGACGGGCGTTCGCGGCGGGGCGACGACGCGCCTGGGCTCGAGATCGACGCGCACGTCAGCCCACCACCAGGTCCACGGGTGCGGCCGCGCCACCGGTGACGACGACGATCGACGTCGCGACGACCTTGCCGTCGAGCGTCACGGTGACGGTCCACGTCCCGGCCGGCAGGTCCGACAGGACGTAGCTGCCGGCGCCACCGGCGCCGTTGCTCGTCGTCGTCGTGCTGCGTGGCGTGAGGCCGTCCGTGGCGGTGACCGTGGCGCCCACGACCCCGACCGTGTCGAGATCCCCGTCGCCGTCCTCGTCGACCTGCCGGGTCACGCGACCGGAGATGCTGCCCGTCGCGGACGCGAGCGTCACGTCGACGTCGGGCGCCGGGCCGTCGGCAGGGATCGTCACGGGCCGCGTGACGGACGCGAAGCCCGGCTTGGTGAAGGTGAGCGTCACGGACGTCCCCGCCTGCAGCCCGGCCAGCGTGAACGCCCCCACGTCGCCGGTGGTGAGGGTGGTCGTCGAGAGTCCGGCCTGCGCGCCGCCGAGCGTCACGGTCACGCCACCCAGTCCGGCACCGCTGGCGTCGACCACCTTCCCGCTGACGACTCCCGTGCCACCGACCATCGCGACCGAGACCCCGCCGCGCGCCTCGCCCGGTCCGAGCGCGACGACGACCGTCTGCGAGCCGAAGCCGTCCTTGGTGAACGTCAGGACGTAGGTCGCGGGGGTCGGGAGGTTGGGCAGGACGAACGTGCCGACCTGCCCGACCGTGGGCGTGCCGACCTCGACGGTCTTGCCGTCGATCGTCGTCGAGACCTTCACCCCGCCGAGCGGGGTCGAGCCGTCGGTGACGGTGCCGGTGATGGAACCGGTGCCCGCGCCGAGCCGGACGTCGAGCGCGAAGCGCTCCTGCCCGCCGAGCACGCGCTCGGTCGAGGTCGTCGGCTGGTACCCCTCCGCCGCGAACGTGAGCTCGTACGTGCCCGGGGCGGGCAGCCCCGCGAACGTGTACGCACCGGACGCGTCGGCGGTCGCCGACCACTCCTGCGTCGGGTCGGCGCCGTTCCACGTCGGCCGGGCCGTCACCTGGATCTCGGTGGCGTCCTGCGGGTCCGCGGTCTGCACGTTCCCCGAGAGCGTGGCTGCGTGCCCGCGGACGACGAGGTCGGCGCCGTCGGTGATCTCGCGCCCCACGGCCTCGACCGTCCCCGCACTCGCCTCGCTCACGGCGGCGGGGTACCAGGCCTCGTCGTAGCCGCTCGCCTGCACGCGCAGCAGGTACGAGCCCGGGAACAGGCCCGACATCGTGTACGAGCCGTCGGCCTGCGTGGCCGCCGACGCGACGGGGACGAGCTCGTCGTCGCTGTTGTACCGCAGCGCGACGACCGTCAGCCGGCCGACCCCCTCGCCGTCGTTCTCGCCCAGCACGACCCCCGTGACGGTCCCGCCCACACCCGCCGGCAGCGGTCCCTCCTTGGCGAGGGCGCCTGCGGGGGCGCCACTCGCGTCGGTCGCCTCGGTACCCGCCTCCGGGCTGTCCGACGCCGCGAAGAAAGACGCCGGCGCGACCTTGGTGAACGGATCCGTGCCGAGCACCTGGCGCATGCCGAGCAGGAAGGCGAGCGCCCAGAGCGTGAGGATCGCCAGCAGCACGAGCGCGGTGATGAGCCCGCGGCTGAACGTCGAGCGCTGCCGCAGCACCACACCGACCGATCCCTCGGTCTCCTCGTGCAGCGCGGTCACCGTGACCGGGCGGTCCCGGTCCGAGCCGAGGAGCTGACGCGGACCCTTCACCAGCAGCGTGGCGGCGACGGTGGAGCCCGGCGCGAGCGACAGCGTCGCGGGGACCAGCGTGGTGCGGACGGTGCGGTCCGTGTCGGTGGCGCGCAGCGCGATGTCGAGCGGCACGTTGCCGTCGTTGCGCACCTCGATGGCGAAGTCCGCCCGGCCCCGGGTGCGCACCACGGACGGCGTCGCGTCCAGCCGCACGTGCGGCCGGGGCGGCACGACGAGCTCGACGTCGTGGAAGGCCTCCCGCCCACCCGGTGCCTGGCCCGACACGACGAGCGTCATGGGGTAGGTGCCGGCCGGGAACGAGTCCGGCAGCGCGAGGGTCAGCGTGAGCGCGCCCGACGCGTCCGGGAACAGCGCGAGCGCGGGGGGCTCGGTCCGCACGTTCGCCTCGGGGACGCCGAGCGCGCGCACCGAGAGCGACTCGATGACCTCGGAGGTGTTGACCACCTCGAGGGGGACGACGCCCGTCCCGCCGGGTGCGACGTCGAGCCGCTCGACGGTGCTGCTGACCCTCATCCCCGGACGCTCTCCAGCGGGTCGCGCAGCTGCGTCGTGACGGGCTCGATCGCGGCGACGGGCGGCGCCAGGGGCTCGAAGTCGTAGGCGTCCGCCGCGACCGTGGCCGTGAGCGTGAACGACGCCTTCAGGGTGCCGCCGAGCCCGCTCCACAGCTCGCGGGGACGGTTGAGCTCGTCGGTCGCGATCGCGAGCTGCACGGTCGACGACGGCGGCCGCTGCAGGTACTCGGTGGGGAGCACCTGCTGGGCGACGAGCCGGGTCATGACGTCGCCGAGCAGGCTGTGCTCGTCGCGCGGCGAACCGGCCCAGGCGCTCACCAGGTAGTGCAGCTGCACCATCGGCAGCGGTCGTCGGCGCTCACCGTTGCCCCGCACCTCCGCGGGACGCGGCGGCTGCGGGCTCCGCGCCACCTGGTACAGGTAGAGGTTCACCGTCAGGCGGTTGACCTGGGCCGACCACGTGCTCGACGGCGGGTCGAACGAGATGTCGCCCTGGTCCTCGGGCAGCGGGAGCGTCGCGCGCAGGAGTCGCTCGAGCCCGTCGTCGATCGCGGGGATCAGCACCGGCGGCCTCCTCCCGCAGTCGTGGCGTGCAGCGCGGCACGGGTGCCCGAGCGGACTGCACGCTCACGGCATGCGTTCGCGCAGGACGCCCGCGCACGCGAGCAGATGCCCGGCACAGCCAGGACACCTGACGCTAGGTCGGCCGCTCGAGCACGGGCATCGGTAATCGCTACCGAAGTTCGGCCGCGACGGGCTCCGGGTGGCGGCCCGGGTTCCCCGCCGCGGCCGCGACCGGCATGATCAGGCCCGACCGACGAAGGGGACCGGGATGCCGACCACCGCGCAGCGGGTACGGACCGCGTTCGACGACGCGCTCGCGCGCCGCGAGGCGCTGCCGTCCTGGGCGCCCGCGGCGACGGCGCGAGCCGCCCGCGACGCATGGTTCGCCGACGCGGACGCGTTCGGTGCCGCCGAGGCCGCGCTCGACGAGGTGGCCGGGCTGTTCGGTCTCGGCCCGGCGGAGGCCGCGCTCGTCGGCGTCGCGCACGTCGTCGAGCAGCACCCGTCGGCGCACGTGCTGGTGGGGGTGCTCGCGGGCGACGAGGGAGCGGCACGGCCCACCGTCGCGCTCGCGTTCGAGATCGCCGGGCTCTCGCTCGCCGACCCGGTGGCGCGAGCGCGGCTGGGTGAGGGTGCGCGGCTCGTGCGCTCGGGCCTCCTCGTCGTCGACGGCGACGGACCGCTGCCCGCCCGCCGGCTCCGGTTGCACGAACGCGCGGCGATGCGGCTGCTCGGCGAGGCCGGACCGCTGGCCCCGGCGCTCGACCGGCTCGTGCTTCCCGCGTCCCCCGCCGACGTGCCCGGGACCGCCGCAGTCGCCGCCGCCCTGCGCGCGGGTGAGCCGCTGGTCTGGGTCCACTCCCCGCTCGGGACGGTCGGGACCGCGATGGCGGTGGCGGCGTGCCAGGAGCTCGACGTGGACGTGCTCGTCGCGGACCTCGAGCGGCAGCCCAGCACGCCCGGCGTCCTGCCGGACCCGCTCGTCGTGCGCGGCGTGCTGCGCGACCTCGTGCTGGAGGCCGGGCTGCAGGGCGCGGTGCTGGTGCTCGGCGGGGCCCACCTCGCCGGACCCCTCGTCCAGGAGCTGGACCGCGCGGTCGTCCCGGTCGTCGCGGTCGGCCGCACGGCGTGGGACGCGCACTGGGCGGCCGAGCTCCCGGCCACCGTCGCCGCGGGCCGGCTGACGAGCGGTGACCGCAGCGCGCTGTGGGACGCCCGGCTGGGCGCGGGGGTGGTCGGCCGGGACGTCACGGCGCTGAGGCTGTCCCCCGAACAGGTCGCCGTCGTCGCACGCCGCGCCCTCGCGGACGCCGAGCTCGCGGACGAGGACACCCCGTCCGGGCCGACCCTGCGCGCGGCCGCACGGCGGCTGTCGGCCGGTGGCTCCGCGGGGGCGCGCGCATCGGCCGGTACCGGCAGCGGCGCATCGCTCGACGACCTCGTCCTGCCCGCACGCACGCGGCTCGAGGTCGAGCGGTTGGTCGGCTGGGTGCGGGACCGTGACGACGTGCTCGCGCTGGGCGACCTGCACGGCAAGGGCGGCAAGGGCACGGGCATCTCGGCGCTGTTCTCCGGCAGCCCCGGCACGGGCAAGACCCTCGCCGCGCACGTCGTCGCCGACTCGCTTGGTGCGGACCTGTTCCAGGTGGACCTGTCGGCCGTCGTCGACAAGTACATCGGTGAGACGGAGAAGAACCTCGAGCGCGTCTTCGGCCAGGCCGAGTCGCTCGGTGCGGTGCTGTTCTTCGACGAGGCGGACTCGCTGTTCGGCTCGCGCTCCGCGGTGAACGACGCGCGCGACCGGTACGCCAACCAGGAGGTCTCCTACCTGCTGCAGCGGATGGAGGCGTCCGAGGGTGTGACGATCCTCGCGACGAACCTGCGCGGCAACCTCGACCCCGCCTTCGCCCGGCGTCTGCACTTCATGGTGCACTTCCCGGATCCCGACGAGGAGACGCGGACGCGCCTGTGGCGCCACCACCTCGGCCAGCTCCCCCGCACCGACCCGGACGACCCCGTGGACGTCGACCTGCTGGCGGCCTGCCTGGAGCTCGCGGGCGGCGACATCCGCAACATCGTCCTCGCCGCAGCGTACGACGCGGTCGCGCAGCGCAAGGACGTCGGCATGAACGAGGTGCGCGCGGCGGCGAACCGCGAGATGGCGAAGCTCGGCCGACGGGTCGGCGACACCCGCTGGACCGTCTGAGCCCCGCCCTCGGGGCGTGGAACGGCCGACGGGCACGGCGAGGCACCCGAACGGGTGATGAGGGCCGCTGATCTGCGTAGCGATTGCCGATGCCCCGCGGCCGCGGACCGGGTCAGGCTGCACCTGGGCGGTGCCGTGCCCGGCCGTCCACGTGTCCATGTCCGTCCGCCCCGACGGCATCCCGGGAGACCTCATGAGCCCGCACCACGCGCGCGTCCCCGTCGCTGCAGCGCCCGCCGGCGCAGAGCAGGCCACGTCGCCGGCTCCGGCACCGGTCGAGACCGCGCCCGCGCCCGCGCCCCTGTCCGGCCTCACTGTGGGCCGCGCCGACGACCCGGCCGAGCACGCCGCCGACGCCATGGCGGACGCCGCGCTCTCCCGGCTGCGCGCCTCGGAGCCCGGCGGCGAGGCGGACTCCCACCGGCACGACCCGGGCTGCGGTCACCTGCGCCGCTCCCCCGGTCCCGCCGCCTCCGGCGCGACGATCGGGCTCGCGGGCGGTTCGCTCGACGACGGTGCGAGCGCGAGCATCGAGTCCGCGCGTGGCGGCGGCGCGGCGCTGCCGACGCAGGTGCGCCGACGCATGGAGACCGCGTTCGGCACCGGGCTCGGCCACGTGCGCGTGCACGACGGCCCGCAGGCGGCCGCGCTGAGCAGCTCGATGTCCGCGCAGGCGTTCACCACGGGCTCCGACATCTTCTTCGGTGCCGGCATCTACACGCCGGACTCCCCCGACGGCGACCGGGTGCTCGCGCACGAGATCGCGCACGTCGTGACCGAGGGCTCCCCCGGCGTGCGCCGGTTCCTGGGCTTCGGCAAGAAGAAGACCCCCGCGGAGAAGGCCGCCAAGGAGGCCAAGAAGGCCAAGGAGGCCGAGGACGCCCGCAAGGTCAAGGAGAGCCACAAGACGCAGGCGCGCGAGGAGTCGAACCTCAAGGAGTCGCGCAAGCAGGGCGTCGCCGGCCGCGAGGAGATGGCCCGCGACCTCGCGCTCGAGGACGAGAACCTGCCCGCTGGGGACCCGAACGCCCCGACCGGCACGTTCACGAAGAACACGCAGGGCTCCGGCGCCGCGATGGTCTCGCTCTACCAGCTCATGGACCAGGCCAAGGCACGCGAGGAGGAGGTCTTCGCCGAGCTGTGCAAGAAGGGCGTCGGCACCTCCGACGCGAAGCGCGCCGAGATGGCCTACCACCAGGTCTTCTTCGACGAGTTCCCCGCGCTCACCTCGGTCCGGCCGCCGCGCGAGACCGAGGCGGAGCGCCTCGTCGCCCAGGTCCGCCAGGTGCGCTCCGGCGCCGAGGCGGGCGAGCGGGCGACCGCCGAGGACAAGGCCACGGTCAAGGACCGGATGCTGCCCAAGGCCGTCGAGGTCGTCTACGACCGGATGGCGACCAAGGCCGCCGAGCTGCTCAAGGCCGACCCCGAGCTGGGCGAGGTGCTGGCCCAGGACGCCGCCCGCAAGGCCGTGCTGCCGTCGGTCGAGGCCAAGACGCAGGGGCTCATGCCCAAGGCCGACGGCCCGCTCGACCAGGCGGGCTGGGAGGCCGCGGGCGATCGGCTCGCCGCCCGCACCCGGCAGGCGGCGCGGGACCAGGCGGCGGTCGAGGCCAACCTCATGCTGCTCGACCCGTCGCAGCGGGGCGGCGCCACGCCGTCCACGCCCGGCGAGAAGTCGGGCCTCGAGTCGGCCCAGGAGACGATGGGCGACGTCCAGAAGTACACCGGCTGGGCCTCCAAGGGCGTCAACACGGTGGTCGGCGGCGGCCTCAAGCAGGGCGGCAAGGACAAGGACAAGGCGCTCAAGGACCAGGCGCAGGCGCAGGGCAAGCTCACGGGCGACGCCGACCCCACGGGCGTGCTGCCCAAGCAGGTCGACGTCCTCGGGCTCAACGACACGGTGGTCAGCGGCAAGAAGGCGCACATCCAGCTCGGCAGGAATCAGCGCGACTGGAACGACAAGAAGGAGGCGCCGAAGTCCGACGAGACCAAGGCCGCCACGGGCATCGCGTCGGTCACGAGCGTCATCAAGAGCCTGATGGGCGCGGTCGACAACGCGATGGCGATGGCCGGCTCGATCAAGTCGTCGTGGGAGACCAAGGACCCGTACGAGGGCCTGAAGGCCGCCAAGGCCGGCTCCTCGGCGCTCAGCGGGCTCGTCGACGCGGCGAAGTCCACCGCGAACCTCGCCAAGACGATCGACTCGGGCGTCTCCGACGGCGTGAAGTCCGTGATTCCCGGCCTCGACATCGCGACGAGCGCGCTCGCGATGGTGCGTGGTGTGACCGACGTCGCCACCACGGGTATGCGGCAGCGCGAGACGGACCTGTCGATGTTCGACGCGCGCGTCAACACCACCGACAAGGTCAACGTCATGGTGTATCCGCTGATGAAGGTCTCGCAGGTCTACACCAAGCAGCTCGAGCAGAACTGCTGGACCCTCGGCACCGCGGTGATGAACTTCAGCCTGTCGGTCGCACAGGTGGCGTCGGCCGGCGGCTTCGGCATCCCGGCGGCGATGAAGGCCGCGACCGCGACCCTGGACAAGCTGCACGACCTCGGTCACTACATCGCCGACAAGGTGCTCGCGTCGATGGCCAAGAAGGCCGAGAAGGAGTCCTCCGTGCAGCACCTCGAGGGTGCCGCCGAGAACGAGCTCAAGAAGCACCCGAAGATGGCGGTCGACGGCATCGTCGTGAAGGCGGCCCAGGGAGACCCGACCGCGCTCGCCTTCCTCGCGAACTACCGGATCGACGGCAAGCCGATCACCAAGGACTACGTCTCGCGGATCAAGCCCCGACCGGTGACGAAGTTCGACCCGAGCAGCCCGGGCGGCAGCGGCGACGACAGCGACGACAAGCTCCTCGTGCGGATCCGCGAGACCGTGTTCGCCTCCCTCGGGACCGACGAGGACCCGCAGAGCGTCTACGACGACCTGAAGTCGCAGATCGGCAAGGTCTCCGGCCCCGCCGGCGGCCTGATGGACTCGTGGAACGAGGCGGGCGAGGTGCGCGACAAGCGCAACAACCTGGCCAAGGACGGCAAGCTCGGCGAGAACACCAAGTCCGACCGCGGCTTCTTCTGGCGCCTGCGGATGACGCTCTCGAGCGAGAAGCGGCAGAAGCTGAAGAACCGCACGGAGGCGTACGAGGGCGTCGAGGCGCTGCCGTCCGGGGTCGCCGGGATCGTCGGCAGCAAGGAGCTCAAGCTCAGCGCGACCGGACCGGAGCTCACGCAGTGGTTCTCCGAGGTCACCGAGGCCGAGCTCGAGCAGGAGATCAGCCGCAAGCCGCGACGCAACTCGCCCGAGGTCATCGACATGCTGCGTGAGGGCCTGCGCGAGAAGAAGGACGCGAAGAAGAAGTCGAAGTCGGGCAAGCCGTGACGGACGACGGCACGCTCCCCGACGACGACCCGGCCGCCTTCCTCGACGACGTCGCCCGCGCGGTGGCCGAGTCGGGCCGCGACGTGACCCTCGACCCGGTGCAGCTCACGCTCGACGTCGGTGACGCGGACGGGATCCGCGTGCTCGTCGTCGTGCGACCCGTCGCCCGTGCCGTGAGCCTGTGGGCCGTGCTGCCCGACGAGGTGCCGGCCGCAACCCGGGCGACGGTCGGCGAGCTCGTCCTGCGCGCAGCCGACGACCAGCTCGGCGCCGTGCTCGAGCTCGACCTCGACCGTGGCACCGTCTCGGCCCGGCACGCCCTGCTCTTCGGCGAGGAGCCCCTCGACGCGGGCGTGCTGACGAGCCTGGTCGGCGCCGCTCTCGACGAGGTCGAGGAGGTCGCCGCCCGCTACGCGGGAGCGGTCGCGGACGTCGCCGCCGGCACGATCGGTCCGCGCGAGGCCGCAGCGGCCGTCCGCACCGCCCAGGTCGAGGAGCTCACGCAGCTGCTCGCGGACGTCGAGCGCACGATCGGGAGCTGACCGGCACAGGGCAGGTTTGCGCAACGACTACGGATGGAACGCACGGCTCGCGCGGCTACGCTGCTCCGGGCCGCGCGGACGTGCGGCACGGACGAGGATCGGGAGGATCGGTGGCGGGACGGACGTCGTCGCGGCGCGCCGGGCTCCTCGCGCCCGGTCTCGTCACGGCCGTCGCCACCGTGCTGACGCTCTCCGGTTGCTCGTTGTTCGACCGGGACGAGGAGCGCACGGACGCCGTCTCGGTGTTCGACGTCGAGGTGGGCCAGTGCTTCCGGGTCCCGGACGACATCACGGTCGAGCTCACGGAGCTGCCCGCCGTCGCGTGCACCGAACCCCACGAGCAGGAGGCGTACGCACGCCTCACCTTCACGGAACCCGGCACCGGGACGACGCCCAAGACCTTCCCGGGCGCGGACGCGCTGAAGTCCTTCGCCGACGCGGCGTGCGCCGCGGCGTTCGCGGACTACGTCGGCGTCGACTACCGCGACTCGTCGCTCTACTTCACGTACCTCGCCCCGTCGCCCCGCGGTTGGGAGCAGAACGCCGACCGGACCACGCTCTGCTTCGTCACGACGACCGGCGAGGAGCTCACCGCCTCCGTCAAGGGAACCGGCTGGTAGTCGAAGGGACTCGATCATGGGCAAGCCCGCAGCCGTCGCCACGGCGACACTGACCTGCACGTTCGGCCTCGCGCCGAGCACGCTGAACGTCCTGCCCGTGAGCGGCGTGCTCGTGGAGGGCAAACCCGCCGCGACGATCATGGACCAGGTCCCGGTCCTCAACATCCCGCCGTTCGGCATGTGCCAGTCGCTCGCCAACCCGACGGTCGCGGCCGCGACGGCCGCGGCGCTCGGCGTGCTGACGCCGATGCCGTGCATCCCCGTCACCACCGCGCCGTGGGTGCCGGGCTCGCCGCAGACGCTCATCGGCGGGAAGCCCGCGCTCACGGCAGGCAGCCAGTGCATGTGCGCCTGGGGCGGCGTCGTCCAGATCGTCAACCCGGGTTCGGTGCGCACGCTCGAGGGCTGAGCCCGCAGCGCACGGGCGGGTGGAGCGCGAGCGCGCGTGGCAGGATCGCGGAGTGAGCAGCGAGACGAGCCCCACCACCACGCCCGATGCGGCCACCACCGCCGAGAGCACACCCGCGAACGCCGGCGGCACGCGCCTGTGGGTCGAGCGCATCGGCCCGCGCCGGTACGTCGGCCACTCCTCACGCGGCGCACGCGTCGAGATCGGCGACATCTCCTACCAGCAGGCGTTCACTCCCGGTGAGCTGCTCAAGATCGCGTTGGCCGGCTGCAGCGGCCTGTCGGCGGACGTGGCTCTGGCGCGGCGGCTCGGCGACGACGTCGAGGTCAGCATCGACGTCGCCGGCCTCGCCGACGACGAGGAGGATCGCTACCCGACGATCTCCGAGCGGCTCGTCGTCGACCTGTCCGGCCTCGAGCCCGACGCGCGAGCGCGTCTGCTGACCGTGATGCAGCGAGCGATCGACCAGCACTGCACCGTGGGTCGCACGCTCAAGGCCGGCGCGGCCGTCGATCTGACCGTCGACGGGGAGCGCTGAGCGCCGTGCCCGCCGTCGTCGAGGCCGCCGTCGCCCGGGCGGTCGCGGTCCCCTCGTCGGCGGTGCACGCGCACGTCGCGAGCGTGCGTCGTCGCCACCCCGACGCGACACCCGCCGAGGTGATCGCCTACCTCGAGCGCGAGTACCTCGTGGTCGTCGCGAGCACCGGTGGTGCGGTCGGCGCGGTGGCCGCGGCCCCCGCGGTCGGGACCGGCGTCGCGCTCGTGCTCACCGCGAGCGACGTCGCGACGTTCTTCGCCGGCTCGGCCGCGTTCGTGCTCGCGGTCGCGTCCGTGCACGGGATCGACGTCGAGGACGTCGACCGGCGCACGGCCGTGCTCCTGACGACGCTGCTCGGCGAGTCGGGCGCGAGGGCCGTCGGCGACGTCACCGAGCTCGGCGCGTTCGGCGTCGGCAGGCTGCTGCTCACCCGCATGCCCATCGCGACCGTGCGCAAGGTCAACCTCACGCTCACCCGGCGGATGGTGCGCAAGCAGCTCGCCCGCCAGGGCGGGTTGTTCTTCGGCCGCCTCCTGCCGTTCGGCATCGGCATCGTCATCGGCGCGGCCGGCGGGCGCGCGCTCGGGCGCGAGGTCGTCAAGGGCGCCCGGGCGGCATTCGGCGCCGCACCGTCGACGTTCTGCGACGTCATCGAGGTCACCGGCCCGCACACGGGCGCCGAGCTGCCCGACGACAGGTCGCTCACGCAGCACTGACCCGGACGCGAGCCGTCGCCGACGTGCGGCGGCTCCCCGAGGCGTCTACCAGCGGTCGTGCACGTGCTCCCGGATGTGCTCGTCGTAGATGCGCGCGAGCGCGGCCTCGACGGGTGCGGGGACGGGCGGCAGGTCGGCCGCGGCGGCGTTCGCGCGCGCCTGCTCGGGGTTGCGTGCGCCGGGGATCACGACCGAGACCCCGGGCTGGTCGACGATCCAGCGCAGCGCGAGCTGCGCGGTGCTCGCCCCGGCAGGGGTCAGGGCGGCGACCTCGCGCGCGGCCGCCACGCCCACGTCGAACCGCACGCCGGCGAACGTCTCGCCGACGTCGAACGCCTCGCCCCCGCGGTTGAAGGTGCGGTGGTCGGACTCCGCGAACGTCGTCGTCTCGTCGTACTTGCCGGACAGCAGCCCGGACGCGAGCGGGACCCGCGCGATGATCCCGACGCCGGCGGCGGCCGCCGCGGGCAGGACGCGCTCGAGCGGCTTGCGGCGGAAGGCGTTGAGGATGATCTGCACGCTCGCCACGTGCGGGCGGGCGATCGCGGTGAGCGCCTCCTCGACCGTCTCGACCGAGACTCCGTAGGCCGCGATGCGCCCCTCGGCGACCATCTCGTCGAGCGCGTCGTAGACGTCGTCGCGCGCGTACACGGCGGTCGGCGGGCAGTGCAGCTGCACGAGGTCGAGCGTGTCGACGCCGAGGTTCTCGCGCGAGCGGTCGTTCCAGCGCCGGAACGCGTCGGCGTCGTACGCCTCGGCGACGTGCGGGTCGGCGCGGCGGCCCATCTTCGTCGCGACCGTCAGGTCCGCGGCCGCGGCCCCGCGCGCGGCGAGGAACTGCCCGACGAGCCGCTCGGAGCGCCCGTCGCCGTACACGTCGGCGGTGTCGAGGAACGTCACGCCCGCATCGACGGCGGCCTCGAGGACCGCGAGCGCCGTCTCGTCGCCGACATCTCCCCAGTCGCCGCCGAGCTGCCAGCAGCCCAGCCCCACGACCCCGACCTGCCGACCCGTCCGTCCCAGCACGTGCGTCTGCATACCCCGAGGCTAACGTGGCGGGATGCGCCCGGTGCACGTCACGACGAGGCTGCCCGTCGGACCCGACGAGGCATGGCTGCTCCTGGCCGACGCCCGCAACCACGCGCGCTGGATCCCGCTGACCACCGTCACGGCGGACGGGCCGCCGGCGTCCGGCGTGCGCGTGCGGGCCGTCTCGGGGCCGCGGGTCGCCGGGCGGCGGTGGGGCCTGGTCGACCGCATGACGATCGTGCGGGCGCAGCCGCCGTCGGCGGGCCACCCCGGCGTCGCCACGTTCCGCAAGGACGGCCCCGTGCTGCTGGGCTCGGCGCAGATCGCGGTCCGTGCGGCGGGAGCCGCGGGTCCCGGTGGCGTGGCTCGCGTCGACGCTCCCTCGTCGTGCCTGGTGCGCTGGACCGAGACCGTCCACGTGCGCGGTCCGCTGCCCCGCGTGACCCACGCGCTGCTCGCGGTGCCGATCCGCGCCATGGTCCACCTCGCGCTACGGTCGGTCCGTCGCGATCTGGCACAACGGATCGCCACAGAATCGCGCGATCACGCAACGAATCGCACCCAGGTGCGCAACGGCACCTGATCGGTTGTGCGCCGGCGCGCTCCTAGGCTCTTGAGGAACGACACGACGCCCGAGGAGCCCCATGACCGCCACCGCCCCCGGCCAGACGCCGCGCCACTACCTGATGTGCGAGCCGACCCACTACACGGTCTCCTACGAGATCAACCCGTGGATGGACAAGACCCGTCACACCGACGCGGACCTGGCCGTGCAGCAGTGGCGTCGCCTGCGGGACACCTACCTCGACCTCGGTCACACGGTCGAGACGATCGAGCCGATCCCGGGCCTGCCGGACATGGTCTACGCGGCCAACGGCGCGACCGTCGTCGGCGGCGTCGTCTACTCCGCGCGGTTCCGGCACCCGGAGCGCCAGCCCGAGGGCCCGGCCTACCAGAAGTGGTTCGCGGACCGTGGCTACGTCACGCACACCGCCGCGCAGATCAACGAGGGCGAGGGCGACCTGCTGGTCGTCGGCGACCTGATCCTCGCCGGCACCGGGTTCCGCACGGACCGCGCGGCCCACGCCGAGATGCAGGAGCTGTTCGGCGTGCCCGTCGTCTCCCTCGAGCTCGTCGACCCGAGCTACTACCACCTCGACACCGCGCTCGCGGTGCTCTCCTCGGACCCCGCGTCGCCCCAGATCGCGTACTACCCGCCCGCGTTCAGCAGCGGCAGCCGCGCGGTGCTCGAGCACCTGTTCCCCGACGCCGTGCTCGCCACGGCCGACGACGCCCGCGCGCTGGGCCTCAACGCCGTCTCGGACGGCCTCAACGTGGTCGTCGCACCCGACGCGACGCACCTGGCCGGAGAGCTGCGCGACCGTGGTTTCCAGCCGATCCCCGTCAGCACGTCCGAGCTGCTCAAGGGCGGCGGCGGCGCCAAGTGCTGCACGCTCGAGATCCGGCGATGAGCACGCCCGCGCTGCTCGGGGCGCTCGCGCACAACTACGCGCCGCTGCCCGTGACGCTGGTGTCCGGCGAGGGCGCGTGGGTCGTGGACGACGAGGGACGCCGGTACCTCGACCTGCTCGCGGGCTACTCCGCGCTCAACTTCGGCCACCGCCACCCGGCGCTCGTCGCCGCCGCGCACGCGCAGCTCGACCGCCTCACGCTGACCAGCCGCGCGTTCGGGCACGACCTGCTCGAACCGTTCGCGCGCGCGCTCGTCGGCCTCGTCGGACCGCTGCTGGCCGGGGACGACGCACTCGTCGTGCCGATGAACACCGGCGCCGAGGCCGTCGAGACCGCCGTCAAGACCGCCCGCAAGTGGGGTTACGAGGTCAAGGGCGTCCCGGCGGACCGCGCGACGATCGTCGTCGCGGCCGGCAACTTCCACGGGCGCACCACGACGATCGTCTCGTTCTCCGACGACCCCGACGCGCGCGCCGGCTTCGGCCCGTTCACGCCCGGCTTCCGCGTCGTGCCGTACGACGACGTGGCGGCGCTGCGCGACGCGGTCGACGAGACGACCGTCGCGGTGCTGCTCGAGCCCGTGCAGGGCGAACGCGGCGTCGTCGTGCCGTCGCGCGACTACCTGCCGGCCGTGCGCACCGTGTGCGACGAGGCGGGCGTGCTGCTCGTCGCCGACGAGATCCAGTCCGGCCTCGGGCGGACCGGGTACACGCTCGCGTGCGAGCGCTGGGGAGTGCGGCCCGACCTCGTCACGCTCGGCAAGGCGCTGGGCGGCGGCATCGTGCCGGTCTCGGCGCTCGTCGGTCGTGCCGACGTGCTCGGCGTGCTGACCCCCGGCACGCACGGCTCGACGTTCGGCGGCAACCCGCTCGCGTGCGCGGTCGGGCTCGCCGTGATCGACCTGCTCTCGACCGGCGAGATCCAGGCCGCCGCGCGCGAGCGGGGCGCCGCGCTCGGCCGTCGCCTCGACGACCTCGAGTACACCGGCGCCGTCGAGACCGTGCGCCGCGCGGGCCTGTGGGCCGGTCTCGACCTGCCGGGCCCCCTGACGGGCCGCCAGGCCTGCGAGCGGGCGATGGCCGCGGGTGTGCTCGTCAAGGACACGCACGGCGCGACGATCCGGCTCGCACCGCCGCTGACGATCTCCGCCGACGAGCTCGACGAGGCGCTCGACCGACTCACGGACGCGCTGCCGACCCGCTGACGATGTCTGCTGACCACACCCGCTGACGATGCCCGCTGACGACTCGCGCAGCGGGATGATGCAGGCATGACCGATCCGCTCGACGCCGCGATCCTGCGCGTGCTCTCGCTCGACGCGCGCGCCACCTACGCCCAGGTCGGCCAGCAGGTGTCGCTCTCGGCCCCGGCCGTCAAACGACGCGTCGACCGGCTCCGCGAACAGGGCGTGATCCGCGGGTTCACCGTGCGCCTCGACCCCGCGGCGCTGGGGTGGCAGACCGAGGCGTTCGTCGAGCTGTTCTGCCACGGCTCGACGAGCCCTGCGACGATGCGCACCGCGGTCGAGCAGTACCCCGAGGTCGTCGCGGCGAGCACGGTCACCGGCGACGTCGACCTCGTCCTGCAGGTCCGGGCCCGCGACATGCGGCACCTCGAGCAGGTCGTCGAACGGCTCGCCGCCGAGCCGTTCGTCTCCCGCACGCGCTCGACCGTCGTGCTCTCCGCTCTCGTGCGACGCCCCGACGTCGTGCCGTGAGCGGTGCGCGGCGCACCGTCAGAGGTCGTCGCAGCGGTTGTTCACGACCATCACGGGGCACTCGGCATGGTGCAGGACCGCCTGGCTCGTCGAGCCGAGCAGCAGACCCGTGAAGCCGCCGCGCCCGCGTGAGCCGACCACGATCAGGTCCGTCGCGGCCGAGAACTCCGTGAGCAGCTCCGCACCCGTTCCGTCGAGCGCGAACCGGCGAACCGCGATCTCGCGACCGGCCAACGCCTGGTCGACGACGACGTCGAGGCCGACGGCCATGTCCTTGAGCACCTGCTCGTGGTCGACGGCAGCCGGGAGCCAGGCGAGCACGCCCGTCATCGAGCCGACGGGAACGCCGGCCACGGCGGTCAGTGACGCGCCCCAGACCTCGGCCTCGTCGATCGCCCGGCGCAGCGCCCGCTCGGCGGACTCGGAGCCGTCGACACCCACGACGATGCGCCGCACCGGGCGCACGGGCGGCAGCTCGGCGTCGTCGGGCAACGGATGGCCCTGACCGTCGCGCAGCGGCACGACGACCGTCGGGCAGTGCGCGTGCGCCGGCAGCGCGGAGGAGACCGTGCCGAGCAACCGGTCGGCGAACCCGCCGCGCCCCCGTGTGCCGACGACCGCCAGGCGTACGTTCCGCGACATGTCGACGAGCACGCCGGACGCGTCGCCCGTGCAGACCTTCGCGGTCACGGGCACACCGCGGTCGGCCACGCGGGCCGACGCCTCGGCCAGCACCGCGGTCGCGCCTTCGAGGATCGCGGAGTCGTCGAGGGCGGCGTACCCGCCGTCGAGCGCGGCCGCGGCGAAGGACGGCAGCGCGTACGAGCACACCAGCCGAAGCCCCCAGCCGCGGGCCTGGGCCTCAGCCGCCGCCCAGTCGAGCGCGTACAGGCTGGCGCCCGAGCCGTCGATCCCCACGAGGATCACGTCGTCGCGAGTCATCCCTGCCCCTCTCGTCGTCGATGACCCGTCCAGTCTCTCGCACGACGGCCCGAAAGGGACGGACCGGACGTCCCGATCGGGACGCGACGAGACTCAGGCGACGTCGGCGGAGTCGCCCCAGCCGGTGAGGTACGGCGCCCAGTCGGCGCGCTGGGGCTGCGTGCCCGGCAGCGGCCCGCGGGGCTCACGCGGAGTGAACGACAGCTCCCAGCCGAGCTCGGAGAGCAGGTGGTCGGCCTTGCGGTGGTTGCACCGGGCGCAGGCCGCGACCACGTTCTCCCACTCGTGCGGTCCCGAGCGGCTGCGCGGGACCACGTGGTCGATCGTGTCCGCGCGGCTCGTGCAGTACGCGCAGCGGTCCCGGTCGCGGGCGAGCACGCCGCGGCGTGTGATCGGCACGTGCGCACGGCGCGGGACACGCACGTAGCGGTGCAGTCGGACGACCGAGGGGGCGACGACGGTGAGCCGCTCGGAGTGCAGCAGGAAGTCGCTGTCCTGCTCCACGACGGCCTTCTCGAGCAGCAGCAGGAGAACGGCGCGACGCACGGGCACCACGCACAGCGGCTCGTAGGAGGCGTTGAGCACCAGCGTCCCGCTCATCGGACGGCGCCCCGCGAAGCGCGCGCCCAGGGAACCCCTGGCGCTGAGCTATGAAAAGGCGGCACGGCATCCTCCCGACCCCCGGACCCGGCTGGCCCGTCGACGGACGTACGTGGTGCGCGACCAGAGTAGCCACGTGCGGGCACCGTCCGGCAACGACAAAGCCCCGACGACATCGCGTGTCGTCGGGGCTTCGTCGAGGTTCGTGGCTGGTCAGCCGATCCGGATGAACACCGGCGAGCTCTGCCAGATGGAGCGGAACTGGATCGTCTTGCCCGGGCGGGGCGCGTCGATCTGCGTGTTGCCGCCCGCGTAGATGGCCACGTGGCCGGGGCTCCAGATGATGTCGCCCGGCTTCGCGTCCGAGCGCGAGATGATCTGGCCCGCGTGGTGGATGGCACTCGTGGTGCGCGGCAGGCTGATGCCGAGCTGCTTGAACACGTACTGCAGGAAGCCGGAGCAGTCGAAGCCGCTCGGCGACGAACCGCCGGAGACGTACGGCACACCGACGTACTTCGCGGCGATCTCGAGGACGGCGTTGCCGGAGACGGCCGCGGGGATCGGGTTGTTCGCGACCCGATCCGTGCTGCGCGACGTGCTGCTGCTGCTCGACGAGCGGACCGGGGCCGGGGCCTTGACCACCGGAAGGACGACCTTGAGGTCCGGGGCGTCGATCGTCCACGCGGCGTCGGCGGGCGCGGTCACGACGGGGCCGGTCTCAAGCACCGCCCGGGCGCCTGCGGTCAGCGCGGCGGTGTCGACGGCGGCAAGGGCGCTGGCGTCGTCGGTCGGGCTCGCCATCGCGGGCGCAGCGCCCAGGACCGACGAGACGACCAGACCGGACGTCGCCGCGGCGACGACGGACCGACGACCGACGGTGCCGAGCTGCTCGGTTGCAGCGGCGGCGGCCACGGTCAACGGCGTCGAAGGCCGACGTGCGGCCCGGTGACGTGCATGAGTCATGCGCGTGCCTCTCCTGACGCCTACGAGGTGAGCTGTCGGGTTCGGGTGGGAGATCACCCGGCCTCTTCACGGACCGAGGTCCGTTCTGAGGCTTCACCCCAAGGACACCGAAGTGCCCATCTTGGTTCCCCCGCCCCTGCCGGCGGTTTCGTGCGGACCTCGGTCGCCGGCAGGGTTAGGCGATCCGACCAAGGGCTTCGCGGTGGAGGGGTACCTCGAAGCAGGTCGACCGTACAGGACGCCCCGCGGGATTGTCACGTTCCGATCACAGGGACAACGAATTCAGTTGGACAAGTGACCTGATGATCGTGGGCCTCCGCGTGATGACGCAGGTCACAGCCCCGATCTCCGCCCGACGAGCCGGTCCGAGGGTCACATCGCGACCCGGCGCGACCACATCGTGGACACCGGGCCCGATTCGTCGCCTTCGCGCCACCCCCACCCGCCGATCCGCCCGCCGATCCGCCCGCCGCCGTCCGACCTCCGTGCAGACGCCCGCCCCCACCGACACGGACAAAGGTCCCACCCGCCGCCACGCGGGGTTGGGTGGAGTTCACGTCGCCGAGCAGCGGGATCCCCACCCACCCCCACCGATCCCCGCCGCGCGGGTGAGGTTCCCGTCGCGTGGCAGCAGGACCTCCACCCACCACAACCGATCCGCGCGCCGGCGGTAGCAGCCCGCCGCGCGGGTGGGGTTCTCGTCGCGTGGCAGCGGCATCTCCACCCACGACCGATCCGCGCGCCACCGGGCGGGCCGGCGCGAGCAGTCGCGCACGCCGTCGGCAGCCCCGCGCGCCCACGGCAGCTCCACGCTGTCGTCGACACACGCGCCGCCGCTGCACACCGCGCACGGGTGGGGTTCCCATCGCGTGGCAGCGGGATCCCCACCCACCACGACCGATCGGGGCGCCGGCGGTGGCC
>NZ_BJWG01000007.1 GCF_007990245.1 Cellulomonas composti
GGGCTACAAGATCTTCTACTCGGCGATTATCCCGGCACCGCTACTCGTGTTGGGATTCAACCCGACTTGGCTCACGTTTCGGGTGTTTGGCGGCTCTTCGCGGTTCGTGGTGGAGGGGGCCCGTTGCGTCGTTGAGATGTTGAAGGCTCGTGGCCTGCTGGGATGGGTGTTGTCGAGACATCCAGTTCCTGCGAGGACCACGAGCCGTGATCGAGCCTACGGGTTCGCGGCGTGATGCTGCGAGCGTGGCGTTCAACCTGCCCGACTTGCGTGTGATCGACGCGGCCGACGATGACGCCGGGCCGCGTCGAGTGCTCGTGGAGTCGTTGGCGCCGCCGGGGTGCCCGTCGTGTGGGGTGGTCGCGACGCGGGTCCACGCCCGTCGTGAGCAGGTCGTGCGCGACGTGCCAGTGGGCGGGCCGGTGCGGGTGGTGTGGGCCAAGCGTCGCTGGGTCTGCGCCGAGCGCCTGTGCGGGCGGCGCGCACGGGGTGTCGTGGTGGCTGGTCCAGGCTGCGATCAGCGCGGTGGCGGTGCTGCTGCCCGCGGTCGACGAGGTCGCCGTGCGCCGGCTCGGGATCGATGAGCACCGCTACCGGTCGGTGCGCTGGTTCCGCGAGCCGGACGGGTCCTGGCGGCGGTTCGAGCCCTGGATGACCACGTTCGTGGACCTGGACACCGGCAGCGTGCTCGGCGTCGTCGACGGGCGCGACAGCCGATGCGTCGGTGACTGGCTCAAGGTCCGCGACGAGACGTGGCGCGAGCGCGTCGAGGTGGTCGCGATCGACCCGTCCGCGGCGTTCCGTAAGGCGATCGCCACCAACCTGCCGGCAGCTGCGGTCAGCGTCGACGCGTTCCACCTGGTCCAGCTCGCCAACCAGATGCTGACCGCGGTGCGCCAGCGTCGCGCGCGTGAGGTCCACGACCGGCGCGGACGCAGCTGCGACCCGGCCTGGGCGAACCGGCGGCTGCTGCTGCGCGCCGCCGACACCCTCTCGACCCGGGCCTGGGCCAGGCTCGAGCACGTGTTCGCGCGCGACGACCCGAGCGGGCAGCTGGAGTGGGCCTGGGCCGTCAAGGAACACCTACGGATGCTGCTGGCCACCGCATCGCTGACCGACGCCGCCGAGGCCATGCAGACCCTGCGCGCCGTCGCGGCCGTCGCCGCGATGCCCGAGACCGACCGGCTCGTCGCGACCCTGGAAGCCTGGTGGCCCGCGATCGAGGTCCTGATCGTCACCGGCGTCACCAACGCCCGCACCGAGGCCGCGAACACCACGATCAAGAACATCAAGCGCACCGCACGCGGATTCCGCAACGAGAACAACTACCGCGCTCGTATCCTGCTCACCAGCGCCGGCAAGACCGCCGCGTGAACACCCACCTCACAGGCCGTGTTCACCACGAACCGCCAAGAGCCCGACTCGCCCTTCACGCGTGGGAGCGGGGTTCTGGTCGCGAATCCGAGCCAGAACCTCGAACTCACGACAGGGCGGTGCGGGTCAGACGGCGCACTCGCAGACGAGGTTGTACTCGACCACCTGCTCGTCGGGCTGTGCCCAGCGCTCGGCCTCGTCGCGCGAGGCGAAGCGGCGCCCTGCCAGGCGGCCGTTGGCCAGCAGCACGCTGAACTCGATCTGCTCGCGCGGGTCCACCCACGCCACCGTCTCGGGCATCACAGGCTCCTCGGAACACGAACACCAACGGCCCTCGTCGGGATGACGAAGGCCGCGGCGCTGACAGAAGTGGAGGTGGCGGGAATCGAACCCGCGTCCGATGACGTGGAACCAGGGCTTCTCCGGGTGCAGTCCGTGATGGAATTTCTCAGCCCCCACCACTCCCACGGACGAGAAGGTGGACGGGCTCAGTCAGCTAGAAGTCCCGCTCGTCACACTGACGATGACAAGCAGCAGTGGCTCCCTAGATGACGCCAGGAACTAAGCCGGAAGCATGCTTAGGCTGACGGACTTCGAGGCTCGCTCAGGCGGCGAGGGCGAAGTCGGTGCGATTGGAATCGGCACCTATGATTTGCACGGAGCGTTGACGAGATAACCGTGCGTCCTCGACCCGCTTCTCCTGGCTCGACGATCACCGTCGAAACCGATCACCCCCATGTGCAGTTGTCAACCGCCCGGTCCCGCCGCGAGGCAGGCACCGGGCGCAGCCCAGACTACCTGTCCAACGCCGGGCGTGACGACGGGATTCCCCGCCTCACCAGCCGCCGCCACCTCCGCCGGAGGCGCCGCCGGACGACGAGCCCGACGAGCCGGACGAACTCGAGTCGTGCCCGCCGCCGAACCCCGAGCCCGATCCGAACCCGCTGCCGCCGAACCCGCCGCCGCCGAACACGCCACCGAACGTCGAGCCGCGCCTGAGCGGGTCGTCCTCGAGCCAGCTCTCGTCTGAGTCGCGCGCCGAGGACGACGAGCGTGCGGTCGCGAAGCTCGGCGGAACGACCTGCGACCACAGCACGCTCCCGCCGACGCCGGCGCCGAACATCGCGGTGTACCAGGCGCGCTCACGGGCGGAGAGCTCGTCGTCAGGCGCGCGCAGCGAGCGCAGCACCCAGTCGGGCGAGCCGTCGGGCAGCTGGTCGGACGGGTCGATCGAGACGTACTCGCGCTCGACGAGGGACTGGACGTCCGCGGGCGGCGCAGCGGGCCGAGGCGCGCGGCGGGCGACGGAGCCACCGCCGGACAGGCCCGACGACTGCCCCGAGCCGCCGCTGCGCACCATGGCGCTGACGGCTGCGACGACGATCCCGATGATGGCGATCACCACGACGAAGCCGAAGCCGCCGAAGTCGGCGCCGGCCCCCATCTCGTCGAACCCCATCGAGCCGTCCACGTCGACGTCGACGTACCAGTTTCCGTCGTCGAACCCGCCGTCGATGCCTCCCTCGTCGTACCCGTCGTCCACCGGCGCCTGCGGCGCGTACTGCGGGACGACGCCCGGGAACGTGCCGTCGGGCCAGTCGACGGTGACGGTGAGGGCCTCGCCGGGCTGCAGCACGTCCTGGTTGAAGAGCCACGCGCCGTCGGTGTCGGCGACGTGCGTGCACGCGCCGGGGACGACGGTGCACGTCCCGCCCCTTGCGGCGACGGGACCTGTCACCGCGACGCGCACGTTCGAGACGGGGACGTCGAAGTCGGGTCCGACGGCGTCCCAGGAGAGGTCGCCCGCCGGGCCGGACGGGTCGAGCAGGCCCGTGACGTCGTACTCGACGCGATAGGTCTGCACGCCCGAGACGTCGCCGACGTCCTCGTCGCCGATGTACAGGGCGACCCGGTCGCCCTCGTCGTCGATGCGCAGCCCGTCGGGTGCGCCGCTGGGGCTCGCCGCGACCGCGTCGGTCACCTCGAACAGCCGGGTCCAGCCGTCGGCGGTCTGCTCGCTGGTGACGACGGACAGGTACGGGCCGTGACCGGGTTCGTCGCCGAAGTCGAGGTCGAGGTCCACGGCGACGTGGACCACGCCGTCCGCCGCGACGTCGGCCGTCAGCTCGTACCGCGTGATCTCGCGTCCCGACGAGAGGTCGGCGACCGCACCGGCGGGGCCGGCACCGAGCGGTCCGACGACGAGCGCCGCCACCGCACCGGCGAGACCCGCCGCCCCCATGAGCCGTCGTGCCCGCATGACCGCACCCCTGTCCGCCGGCCTCGACGAGACCCCCTACCGGCAGGGTGAACGTACAGCATCTTCAGGCAAGAGCAAGGTCAAGCCAGGGCAAAATCACCCGCTCGGACGACGGCCGGGGTCACGCGTCCTCGACCCGCGAGACGAGCGTGGCGGGCTCGAGCAGCCCGGTCGTCTCGATGCGGAGCACCGCGACGTCCGCACGCGGGTCGCTCACCAGCACCGACGCCGGCGAGCGGAGCCCCGAGGACGGGTCGGTGACGTGGATGCTGGACGCCCCGTCGACGAGGTGCAGCGGCGCGACCGCGATGCCGTCGGCCGTCATCGCGAGCGCGGTCCCCCGCACCGGTCCCGACGAGCCCGCGGCCTCGACCTCGAGCACGCCGCCCGACGAGTCCGCGGCGGCCAGCCCCGGCCACGACGGCGCGCTGCGCGGCCCGGATCCCAGGGTCGGGGCGGTGACCACGGCGGCCTCGGCCGCGGCGGTCGGGCCGACCACCGTGGCACCCACCGCGAACGCCGCGCCGATCGCCAGGCCGCGCCGACGTCCGCGCGGCCGTTCCACCTCGTCGTCAGCGGGCATCGTCGTCCCCTCTCGTCACGGGCACCCGGGCGGCGCCGCCGCGACCATCACAGCGTCCGTACCAGGGGAACGGCTGACCTGTTCTTGATAGTTCCCTGGCAATGTCCGCCCTGGGCGAACCCCGCGGAGACGAACGGCCCCGGCGCTCAGAGCTCCGGGGCGCAGACCCCGCTGCCGAGCTCCGAGAGCCCGTAGAGGTCGCCCGTCTGGTACGTGTACACCGACTCCATCTCGGGGTTCATCAGCTGCGACGGGTCGTCGACGTGGTCCAGGCCGATCGCGTGGGCGAGCTCATGGCGCAGCACGCCGAGGAAGACGCGCCGGTCCACGGCCCGCCTGCCGTCGGTCGTCAGGAGCTCGGCGTCGAGCGAGACCTGCCCCGAGACCACGACCTGCAGCCCCGACGGCGCACGCACGGACCCGGGTCCGCCCAGGCCGACGACGCCGCCGGCCAGGTCGGGCAGCAGCGTCTCGTCGGAGAACCCGATCAGCAGCGGCGCCCACCGCTCGCCGTAGCGCTCGGGTTGATAGGGCGCCCGCTCGGCTCCGACGAGCTCGGTCGTCGGACCGTCGTCGACGAAGACGAGCCCGGTGGCCTCCTGCGCCTCCGCGACGACGCGCGTGACGTCCTGCGCGAACGCGTCCGGGGCGCCGTACGTGCTGACGGCGTAGTGCACGACGCGGCACGGGTCCCACGTGACGGGCCGCTCCTCGCCGTCGACAGTCTGCGTGGCCTCGAACGCGTACGGCGAGCCGTCCCACGCGACGACCGGCGGCGTTCCGAGAGGTGCCGCGCCCTCACCGACGCCGGCAGGCGGGCGCGAGCCGTCGTCGACCATGTGGGCGCCGGCAGCCTCGGCGTCACCGGGGTGCGCCATGAGCGCGTCACGCACGCCGGAGAGGCTCTGGTCGGGCAGCGACCGGTACCAGAGCACCGCGCAGCCCGTCCCGATCAGCGCGGACAGCACGGCGATCAGCACGACGAGCGTGCGCTGCCTGACCCCCGCACCCCCGCGCGCCATCGCCCGCGCCGCACGACGGTCGAGCCTCCGGAACGCCGCCAGGTCACGCCGCGTCCTGCGATCCGGTGGCCCGAGCGTCGGCACGTGGGCTCGCCCCGCCGCCTCGTCGAGCACCCACTGCGGGAGCCGGCCGCTGGGTGAGCGCGGCAGGTCGTCGGGATCGGGCACGTGTTCGCCATCGGCCACGACGAGCCGCGGGTTGAGGGCCACGCACCGAAGCCGGGCGCGTGTCACCCGTGCGGGGCAGGATGACCCCCATGCGCCTGCCCGTGATGCCGCCCGTCGCGCCGATGCTCGCCAAGGCGGTCAGCCAGATCCCCGACGTCGGGCACGTCGAGCCGAAGTGGGACGGCTTCCGCACCATCGTGTTCCGCGACGGCGACGAGGTGGAGCTCGGCAGCCGCAACGAGAAGCCGCTGACCCGCTACTTCCCCGAGCTCGTCGAGCAGATCAGGGCCCACACTCCCCCGCGCTGCGTGCTCGACGGCGAGATCGTCGTCGTCGACGGCGACCGGCTGAGCTTCGA
The DNA here is from genome assembly GCF_007990245.1 of Cellulomonas composti. Lineage (GTDB taxonomy): Bacteria > Actinomycetota > Actinomycetes > Actinomycetales > Cellulomonadaceae > Cellulomonas > Cellulomonas composti. The sequence goes on from NZ_BJWG01000007.1 coordinate 5,766, forward strand.
CCTGCTGACCAACCGCATCCACCCCGCGGCCTCGCGCGTGAAGCTGCTCGCGGAGCAGACGCCCGCGAGCCTCGTCGCGTTCGACCTGCTCGCGCTCGGCGACGACGACCTGATGGGCACGCCGCTCGCGCAGCGTCGCGCCCGGCTCGAGGACGCGCTCACGGACACCAGCGGGGCCGTGCACCTCACGCCCGCGACCGGCGACCTCGCGCTCGCGCAGCGCTGGTTCACGCAGTTCGAGGGCGCGGGCCTCGACGGCGTCGTCGCCAAGCCGCTGGACGGCACCTACCAGCCGGACAGACGCACGATGTTCAAGGTCAAGCACGAGCGCACGGCCGACTGCGTGGTCGCCGGGTACCGCTGGCACAAGTCGGGCGGGATCGTCGGGAGCCTGCTGCTGGGGCTGTGGGACGACGAGGGGCACCTGCAGCACGTCGGCGTCGTCGCGTCGTTCCCGATGGCGCGCCGCGCCGCGCTCGTCGAGGAGCTGGCCCCGCTCACGACGGGCGTCGACGAGCACCCGTGGGGCGCGTGGGCGGATCCGGCGGCGCACGCGGGCGGGCGGCTGCCGGGCGCGGTCAGCCGGTGGAACGCGACCAAGGACCTGAGCTTCGTCCCGCTGCGCCCCGAGCTCGTCGTCGAGGTCGCCTACGACCACATGGAGGGCACGAGGTTCCGGCACACGACGCAGTTCCGCCGCTGGCGCCCGGACCGCGACCCGTCGTCGTGCACCTACACCCAGCTCGAGGAACCCGTCCGCTTCGACCTCGCGGACATCCTGGGTCGCCGCCCGTAGCCCGCCGCCGACGAGACCGCGGGCGCACCCGCGGCGCGGTTCACCAGCCGCCGCCACCGCCTCCACCGACGCCGCCACCCGAGAAGCCGCCCGAGAAGCCGGAGCTGCCCGAGGAGCCCGGGGTCGGTGCGGTCAGCGACTCCGTGGCCACCGACTGGAAGCGGTCCATCGAGGACGCGAACGCCGTCGCCCAGAACACGCCGGGCATCGGGTTGTAGTACCCGGAGTACCAGGTCGGCTGCGCGACGGCCCGACCCTGCGCGGCGAGCTCGGCGAACACCCGGGCCCACCGCTCGGCGACGCCGAACACGATCGCGTACGGCAGGTAGCGGCTGAAGACGTCCTCGCCCTCCTCGAACCGCAGCTGGTCCGCCTCGGCCGTCGTCAGGTAGAGCCGGAAGCCCATCGCCTGCGCGAGCACGGCGGTGCCGTCCTCGGTGCGGGCGGGCGCGGACGAGGCGCACACGAGCACCACGATGCCGACGACGACGACCGCGACCGGCACCAGCGCGATCCCGGGCACGTCGGCGCCGGCGGCGAACGCCACGAACACCAGCCCGACCCCGACCGCGAGCAGCGCGCCGCCGGCCAGCAGCCAGCGGGTGCGCACCGACTTCGGGTTGGCGCTGAACCAGCCGAGTCGCGTCACCTGCTCGTACAGCGCGGTCTGCACCGCGGTCATCGACGACGCGAACGTGGTCCTGAGCGCGGAGAGCCGCACCTGCGGGCGGCCGGTGAAGACCTCGTCCATGAGCTTGGCCTCGTAGGCCAGCAGCGCCTCGTCGGGCTCGCGCAGCGCGATCAGCGTCCAGTCCTTCGGCTTCTTCCTCGGGTTGCTGCGCGGCACCTCCTCGATGCGCAGGTAGCCGCGCACGGCGAGGTCGATGAGGGTCGCGGTGACGTCGACCGGGTCGGCCTTCTCGTCGACGAGCGTGCCGATCTCTCCCGGCCGCACGTCCGCCGGCGGCGTGAACTGCACCGCGACCGGCGCCCGCTTGTCGCGGTAGCCCGTCGCGCCGTGCGGGCCCGTCCCGGGCCGCAGCCCGGGCGTCAGGCCGAGGTAGGCGCGGTCGCGGCCGACCCGCCGCACCCGGCGGATCGCGACGATGGACCCGACCCCGGCGATCACGAGCGCGACGAGGCCGAGCGGCGTCGCGGGCCGGATCGGGGCCAGCGGGTCCGGCTGCTCGACGATGATCGGCTCGACACCGGGGAACGTCCCGGCAGGCCAGCCGGTCACGGTCGTGAGCTGCGAACCGACGGGCAGCAGGTCCTGCGTGAAGCTCGAGGTCGCGCCCGCGAAGGACGACGACGTGCACGACGACGTGCTCCCCGACGGCCCGGCGAAGCACACCGCTCCCTCGATCGCGGCCGGCCCGGAGACGGTCGCGGTGACGTCGCCGATCGGGATCTCCCAGCCCGGACCGATCACGTTCCAGTACAGCTCGTCGCCCGAGTGCTGCTCGTTCGCCGGGTTGATCAGCCCGTTCACGGTGTAGGCGATCTCGTAGGTCTGCACGCCCGAGACGTCGTCGACGTCCTCGTCCCCGATCCGCAGGATCGTCGCGTCGCCGTCGTCCTCCTGGTAGAGGTTCGCGGGCGCCCCTGTCGGGCTCGAGACCTCGATGTCGCTGTACCAGAACTCGCGGTCGTGCGTGTCGTCGTACCCCTGCCGGAGCGGCAGCGTGAGGTACGGGCCGTGCCCGGGGTCGTTCCCGAAGTCGAAGTCGAAGTCGATGGTGACGTGCACGACGCCGTCGGCCTGCGCCTGCGCCGTCAGGTCGTACCGCGTGATCTCGCGCCCCGAGGTCTGGTCCGGTGCAGCCGCCGCGGCTGTGGCACCGCCGATCAGGAGAACCGTCCCGAGCACGGCGGCGAGTGCGGCTCCGAGGCGAGTCTCGGCTCGGGTGAGGGTGGGCATCGGCGGGCTCAGCGGTCGCGGCGCTCGCGGATGGCGCGCTGCGCCTCCATGGTGTCCTGCCGCTCACGCAGGGCCTGGCGCTTGTCCCAGTCCCGCTTGCCGCGGGCCAGCGCGATCTCGACCTTGGCACGCCCGTCGAGGAAGTACAGCGCGAGGGGCACGATCGTCTGGCCCTTCTCGCGGGTGCGCGACTCGAGCCGCTCGATCTCCTCGCGGTGCAGGAGCAGCTTGCGCTTGCGACGCGGCGCGTGGTTGGTCCAGGTGCCCTGCGCGTACTCGGAGATGTGCGCGCCGTGCAGCCACGCCTCGCCGCCCTCGACCTCGCACCAGCCGTCGACGAGCGAGGCCCGGCCGGCGCGGAGCGCCTTGACCTCGGTGCCGGTCAGCACCAGCCCCGCCTCGAACACGTCCTCGATGACGTAGTCGTGGCGCGCCTTGCGGTTCGCTGCGATGAGCTTGCGCCCGCTCTCCCTGGCCACGACGACCTCCTCACGTCCAGCTCACGTCCGTGCGCACCCTCGTCGGACGTCCGACGAGCGCGCCCGACCTGCGCGGGCGCCGACCGACTCTACCTGCCGGAGCGTCGGGATCCGCAGCGCATTGTCCCCGGCCACGCGCGGCCGTGCTCCGATCAGATGCCGAGATACGGGCGCGGGTTGGTGGTGGCGCCGTTGATGTAGACCTCGAAGTGCAGGTGGCAGGCCGCCGACGTGCCGGTGTTGCCGGCGCGCGCGATGAGCTGGCCGGCGGAGACCTTCTGCCCCGGGCTCACGAGGATCTGCGACAGGTGGTTGTAGCTGGTCGCCACCCCGCGGTCGTTGATGATGCCGTGGTCGATCATCACCTGGTTGCCGTACCCCGCGCGGTACCGGCCCCACAGCACGGTGCCGTCGCGACCCGCGTACACGTCGTTGCCGCAGTAGTCGCGCAGGTCGATCCCGGCGTGCAGGCGCCAGTAGTGCAGGATCGGGTGGAACCGCATCCCGTACTCGGAGGTCACGTAGATCGGGTCGGTCTGCGTCGGGTTGACGAACAGCTGGCTGCCGGAGACCCCCGGCGGGTTCGGCGTCGAGTTGTTGCGCTCGTCGCGCTCGCGCTGCTCCTCGATCGCCTTCTTGAGCTCCTCGGCGATCCGGTCGGCCTCCGCGTCGGCCGCCGCGATGTCGTCGATCAGCTGCTGCCGCTGCGCCTCGAGGGTCGCCTGCTTCTCCTTCTGCTCCGCGAGCAGCGTGTCGAGCGCCTTCTTGGCGTCCTCGGCGGCCTGCTTCGCGGTCTGCGCCTCGGCGAGCTTCTCGTCGGCCTCGGCCTTGAGCTCGACGATCCGGTCCTGGACCGCGCCGAGACGCTCCTGCGAGTTGAGGTTGCCGGACTCGGTGGACTTCAGGTCGTCGAGCACCTGCGCGCGAGCGCGCAGTGCCATGTTCACCATGTCGGCGCGCTCGATGAAGTCCTCGCTCGAGTCGGCGTCGAGGATCACCCCGACGTTCGACATGTCTCCGCCGCCGCGGTACGCCTCGCGCGCCATCTGGCCGATGGCCTGACGCATCTTGTCGGCCTCGCCGGTGTTCTGCGTGATCGCGACGTCGAGGTCGGCGGCCTGCTCCTTGGCGTCGTCGAGCTGCGCCGCGACGAGCACCGCCTTGCGCCTGGCGTCGTCGTACCTGTCGTTGGCCTCGTCGAGCTTGAGCTGTGCGGCCGGCAGCAGCGTCTGGATCTCGAGCAGCCGGTCGGCGATCGCGGCGAGGTCGGACGTGACGCCCTCCATCGCCTCCTCGGCGTCGGCACGGGCCTGCTCGTTCTTGCGCTGCTCCTCCTCCGCGGCGTGGCGGCGGTCGTCGATCGCGTCGCCCGACGCGGGCGCGGCACCCCCGAAGGCGAGCCCGACCCCGAGCGCGAGGACGGCCAGGACGGCAGCAGGACGGCGACGGCGCATCATCACACCTTCGTGTAGCGGCTCAGGGTGACCAACGACGAGATGGCGGCGAGCAGGATCGCCGCCAGGATCAACCACGGCGCGACGGTCAGGACGTCGGAGGTCGACACGTACGGGATCCAGCTCACGCTGGCACCCAACCAGTCCGTGATCAGGTATTCCACCCCCAGCCACAACCCGCCGACGGCGAGCAGCGACCCCACGGTCGCCGCGATCGCCCCCTCGAGCATGAACGGGAGCTGGATGAACAGCGTGGACGCGCCGACGAGCCGCATGATGCCGGTCTCGCGCCGACGCGAGAGCGCCGACAGCCGGATCGTCGTGGTGATGAGCAGCACGGCCGCGATCAGCATGACGAGTGCGAGCCCGCCGGCCAGCAGCGTCGCGCGGTCGAGCACGAGGAACAGCCGGTCGAACAGCCTCCGCTGGTCCTGCACGCTCTCGACGCCCTGCTTGCCCGACACGACCTCGGCCACGAGCTGGTACTTCGACGGGTCGGTGAGCTTGATCCGCAGCGACGAGTTCATGTCGTCGACCGTCGCGACCGACGCCCACGACTGGTCGCCGAACTGCTCCTGGAAGCGCTCGAACGCCTCCTCCTTGGACTCCTCGAACTTCTCCTGGATGTACGGCGCGACCTCGGGCTGCGCGAGCGCGTCGAGGATCGCCTGCCGCTGCTCGTCGGTGACCTCCCCGCCCGCGCACGTGGGCTCGGGCGAGTTCGACGGGCACAGGTAGACCGAGACCTCGACCTTGTCGTACCAGTCGTCCTTCATCTTGCCGATCTGCAGCTGCAGCAGAGCGGCGGCCCCGACGAAGGTGAGGGACACGAACGTCACCAGGATCACCGAGACGGTCATGGACAGGTTCCGACGAAGACCGATGCCGATCTCGGAGAGGATGAAGCGCAGTCGCACGGCCCCTCCCCTCAGCGGTCCGAGCCGTAGACGCCGCGCGACTGGTCGCGCACCATCTCGCCGGTGGACAGCTCGACCACTCGCTTGCGCATCTGGTCGACGATCTCGTCGTCGTGCGTGGCCATCAGCACCGTCGTGCCCGTGCGGTTGATCCGGTCGAGCAGGCGCATGATCCCCAGGGACGTGGTCGGGTCGAGGTTGCCGGTCGGCTCGTCGCACAGCAGGATCGGCGGCCGGTTGACGAACGCGCGCGCGATCGCGACACGCTGCTGCTCGCCACCGGACAGCTCGTGCGGACGACGCTTCTCCTTGCCGGCCAGGCCGACCATCTCGAGCACGTCCGGCACCGTCGTCAGGATCTGGTGGCGCGGCTTGCCGATCACCTGCAGCGCGAACGCGACGTTCTCGAACACCGACTTGTTGGGCAGCAGGCGAAAGTCCTGGAAGACCGCGCCGATCTGGCGGCGCAACGCCGGGACCTTCCACGACGAGAGCGTGCCCAGCTCCTTGCCGGCGACGAACACCTTGCCGGCCGACGCGCGCTCCTCGCGCAGCACGAGGCGCAGGAACGTGGACTTGCCCGAGCCGGAGGCCCCGACGAGGAACACGAACTCGCCGCGCTCGACGTCGAGCGAGATGCGGTCCAGCGCGGGCCTGGCGCCGCGCGCGTAGACCTTGGTGACGTTCTCGAAACGGATCACGGTGCTGTGCTCAGACTCCGGGCAGACGGACACCGGCCACCGGACGGCGGCGCGGCCTCGTCGAGACTAGGCACGCCACCTTCACGCTTCGGCGTGTGACACGCCGGAGGTCGGTCACTCCGCGTCCGGGTCCGTCCAGATGCCCTGCTCGCGTTCGGTCCACAGCTCGGCGCGTGCGGCCGCCTTGGCGTCCATCCGCTCCTTGAACTCGGTGCGCTTCTCGCCGCGGGTCGGGCGCGACTGGTCGTCGAGCCGCGCGTCCGTGCCGCGCGAGCCGAGCAGCTCGGCACCCGTCATGAGCGTGGGCTCCCAGTCGAACACCACCGCGTCGGTGTCGGGGCCGATGCGCACCTCGTCGCCCGCGACCGCGCCGGTCTTGAACAGCCGCTCCTCGACGCCCAGGCGGGCCAGGCGGTCCGCCAGGTAGCCGACGGCCTCGTCGTTGGTGAAGTCCGTCTGACGCACCCAGCGCTCGGGCTTCTCGCCGCGCACCTGGAACCACACCGCGCCGCCGCCCTCGCGCCGCGTGACCGTGAACCCCGCGTCGTCGACGGCCTTGGGCCGCAGGACCACGCGCGTGGGCTCGGGCGCGGGCGCCTCGCGGCGGGCCTTCTCGACGAGCTCGGCGAGCGCGAACGTCAGTGCCCGCAGCCCCTCATGGCTCGCGGTCGAGACCTCGTGCACCGGCAGTCCGCGCGCCTCCAGCTCGGGGCGCACCAGCTCGGCGAGCTCGCGCGCCTCGGGCACGTCGATCTTGTTCAGCACGACGATCTGCGGGCGCTCGGTCAGCGGCACCCGGCCGCCCTCGATCTCCAGGTCGCCCGCGTAGGCGGCCAGCTCGGCCTCGATGACCTCGAGGTCGGTGATCGGGTCGCGGCCCGGCTCGAGGGTCGCGCAGTCGAGCACGTGCACGAGCACCGCGCACCGTTCGACGTGACGCAGGAACTCCAGTCCCAGCCCGCGACCCTCGGACGCGCCCGGGATCAGGCCGGGCACGTCGGCGACGGTGTAGCGCGCGGTGCCGGCCTGGACCACGCCCAGGTTCGGCACGAGAGTCGTGAACGGGTAGTCCGCGATCTTCGGCCGCGCCGCCGAGATCGCCGCGACCAGCGACGACTTGCCCGCGCTCGGCCAGCCGACCAGCGCGACGTCCGCGATCGTCTTGAGCTCGAGCACGACGTCGGCCGACAGACCCGGCTCGCCGAGCAGCGCGAAGCCCGGCGCCTTGCGACGCGGTGAGGCCAGCGCGGCGTTGCCCAGCCCGCCGCGGCCGCCGGCCGCGACGACGTAGCGCGCGCCCACCCCCACGAGGTCCGCGAGGACCTCGCCGTCGGGCGACTTCACGACCGTGCCGTCAGGCACCCCCAGCACCAGGTCCGCACCCGTCGCGCCGGCCCGGTGGTCGCCCATCCCCTGCGTCCCGGACGGAGCGTGGCGGTGCGGCAGGTGGTGGAACTCGAGCAGGGTCGTCACCTGCGGGTCCACCTCGAGCACCACCGAACCGCCACCGCCGCCGTTGCCGCCGTCGGGGCCGGCCAGCGGCTTGAACTTCTCCCGGTGGATCGAGGCGCAGCCGTTCCCGCCGTCACCGCCCGACGCGTGCAGCACCACGCGATCGACGAATGTCGCCATGCCTCACCACCTCCTCGTCCACCTCACCACACCCGCCCGCACGAGTCGCACGGGGTGAACACGACGAAGGGGCGCACCGCAACCGGTGCGCCCCTTCGCGACGTACTGCGACCTGTCAGACCTCGGCCGGGACGATGTCGATGACCTTGCGGCCCCGACGCGTGCCGAACTGCACCGAACCCGGGGTCAGCGCGAAGAGCGTGTCGTCCCCGCCGCGGCCCACGTTGTTGCCGGGGTGGAAGTGCGTGCCGCGCTGGCGGACGAGGATCTCGCCGGCCTTGACGACCTGACCACCGAAACGCTTCACGCCAAGGCGCTGCGCGTTCGAGTCGCGACCGTTGCGCGAGGAGCTCGCGCCCTTCTTGTGTGCCATGACGAACCTGCTCTCGGGTTGCTCAGAACGGGGATCCCGCGGCCGTCGTCGCCGACGCCCACGGGGAAGCTCACTTGATGCCGGTGACCTTGAGGCGGGTCAGGTCCTGACGGTGACCCTGGCGCTTGCGGTAGCCGGTCTTGTTCTTGTACTTGAGGATGTCGATCTTCGGTCCCCGCTCGTTGCGGACGACCTCGGCGGTGACCGTGATCTTCGCGAGCGCAGCCGCGTCGGTCGTCACCTTCTCGCCGTCCACGAGCAGCAGCGCGGGCAGCTCGACGGTCGAACCGGCCTGCGCGGAGAGGCGGTCGACGACGACGATGTCGCCGACGGCGACCTTCTCCTGGCGGCCGCCGGCCTTCACGATCGCGTACACCACGTTGCTGCTCATCTCTGCTCGTCGAAACTGCTGCTCTGTCGTCCCGGGACTCACCGGCGCCCCTCGCACACGAGGGCCCGGGGGCCGCCTGAGTGGGGGTCGCGTCGGCGCCGTCCTGCGGCACGCACGATCAGCGCGCACGCAGCGCGCCGACGTCCCAGGGTACGGACCTGGGCGCGCCTGGTCAAACCTGCTCGCCCTGGTCCCCTCGCTCGTCCTCGCCCTCGTCGAACGTGACGAAGACCGACGGGTCCACCGGCGTCAGCTCGAGCGTGTCGACGGCTCCCGGCTGCCGGATCGACGCGAACGCCGCCAGCACGTCCAGCGTCGGCGCGTCGGGCTCGGAATCGTCGGAGGCAGCCTCGTCCGAGACAGCCTCGTCGGACTCAGTCTCGTCGGACCCGGCCTCGTCGGACACGAACTCCTGCGCGGTCTCGTCGGACCCGGCCTCGTCGGAGACGAGCTCCGTGGCCGTGTCGGACGCGACCTCGTCGGAGACGGTCTCGAGCGACTCGTCCGCGGCGACGTCGTCGGACGCCACGGCGAGGTCGTCGACCGCGACCCCGGCGTGCTGGTCGTGCAGCTCGTGCGCGTGCGCGGCGGCTGCCGCGATCGTCGCGAGCGTGGCCTTCACGGCCGAGCGCTCCTCGGGCAGCACCGGCACACCCGGGTGCACGGCCGCGGGGGCGGCCGTCGTTCCGCCGCGCTTGCGGCGTGAGCGCTTCGCCTCGCCGGCGGGGGCCTCCACCTGCTGGACGCCCGCGTCGGGCCGCACGTTCTTCTCGATCGGCTCGCTGTGCACGACGAAGCCGCGACCGTGGCAGTGCTCGCACGTCTCGGAGAACGCCTCGACCAGACCCTGGCCGACGCGCTTGCGGGTCATCTGGACCAGGCCCAGCGACGTCACCTCGGCGACCTGGTGCTTGGTGCGGTCACGCCCCAGGCACTCGACGAGCCGGCGCAGCACGAGGTCGCGGTTGGACTCGAGCACCATGTCGATGAAGTCGATCACGATGATGCCGCCGATGTCCCGCAGCCTCAGCTGTCGGACGATCTCCTCGGCGGCCTCGAGGTTGTTGCGCGTGACCGTCTCCTCGAGCGTGCCGCCCGAGCCGGTGAACTTGCCGGTGTTGACGTCGACCACGGTCATGGCCTCGGTGCGGTCGATCACCAGCGAGCCGCCCGACGGCAGCCAGACCTTGCGGTCCATGCCCTTGGCGAGCTGCTCGTCGATCCGGTGGTCGGCGAACACGTCGCCCGTGCCGACGTACTTGGAGACCTTGGCGGCCAGGTCCGGCGCGAGGTCACCGATGTACGACGAGATCGTCGACCACGCCTCGTCGCCCTGCACCACGAGCGAACCGAAGTCGTCGTTGAAGATGTCGCGGACCACGCGGATCGCCATGTCCGGCTCACCCTGCAGCAGCGCGGGCGCGGAGGCGGTCTTCGACTTCTTCTCGATCGCCTCCCACTGGCCCTGCAGGCGCGCGATGTCGGCGCGCAGCTCCTCCTCCGAGGCACCCTCCGCGGCCGTGCGCACGATGACGCCCGCCGAGTCCGGCACGACCTCGCGCAGGATCTTCTTGAGGCGGTTGCGCTCGACGTCGGGCAGCTTGCGGCTGATGCCCGTCATGCCGCCGCCGGGGACATAGACCAGGTAGCGGCCCGCGAGCGTGACCTGTGAGGTCAGCCGCGCACCCTTGTGGCCGATCGGGTCCTTGGTGACCTGGACCAGCACCGGGTCACCGGACTTGAGCGCCTGCTCGATGCGGCGCGGCTGGCCGCCCTCGAGACCCGCGGCGTCCCAGTTGACCTCGCCCGCGTACAGGACCGCGTTGCGGCCCTTGCCGACGTCGACGAACGCGGCCTCCATGCTCGGCAGCACGTTCTGGACGCGGCCCAGGTAGACGTTGCCGACCATCGACGCCTGCGCCTGGTTCGACACGTAGTGCTCGACGAGCACGCCGTCCTCGAGCACGGCGATCTGCGTGCGGCCGCCCTTCTCCCGCACGATCATCGCGCGGTCGACGGCCTCGCGACGGGCGAGGAACTCCGCCTCGCTGATGATCTGGCGGCGACGGCCCGCGTCGCGGCCCTCGCGGCGGCGCTGGCGCTTGGCCTCGAGCCGGGTCGAGCCGCGCAGCGCGGTGACCTCGTCGGACGGGCTGCGGCGGCGGTCCTCCTCGGCCGGGCGTCCGTCGCCCGAGCGCGCGCCCCGACGCCGACGACGACGGCGGCGGCTGCTCGCGGCGTCGCCGGACTCGTCACCCTCGTCGTCCTCGTCGGACTCGTCGTCCTCGGTCGCGTCCTGCGCGCCGGCGTCGCGCGAGGTCGCCTCGCCCGGCTCGGTGCGGCGACGGCCACGACCGCCGCGGCGGCGACGCCGGCGGGGTGCCTGGCCGTCCTCGCCCGACTCGTCGTCGTCCTGCGTGTCGTCGTCCACGTCCACCGACGCGGCCGTCACGTCGGCGGTCGGGTCGATCGGCTCGTCGGCCGTCTCGTCGTCGACGACCGCGGCGGTCTCGTCGCCCGACTCGTCACTCGTAACCTCGGCAGTCCCGCGCGAACGCTGGCCACCGCGACCACGACGACCGCGGCGACGCGAGCCACCGGACTCGCCGTCGCGGGTCTGCTCGCCGTCGCGGATCAGCTCGTCGGCGGTCGGCTCGTCGCTGGCCTGCTCGTCACGCGGCTGCTCGACGGCGGCGTCGAAGGTCTCGCCCTCGTCGGCCGACACGCTGCGGGCCTCGGCACCGCGCGCCTTGGCGCCACGGGACCTGGTGCTGCGGGACTTGGCAGCGGGTGCGACGGCGGTGCCCGGCTCGTCGTCCTGCGGCGCACTGCTCGACGACTCGACGGCGGCGGCACGGGCCGCCTGCGAGATGGCCTCCGGGGAGCCGGCGCTCGAGGTCACGCGACGGCGGCGGGCACGGCCCAGCGACGGGTCGGGCGCCTGGAACAGCAGGGCGGTGGTCGCCAGGCGCGGGCCGTCGGGCGTCTCGCTCGTCGTCGTGCTCGTCGTCGTGGTGGCGGCCGCGTCCGCGGTCGCGTCGTCCTCGTCGGTCTCCAGCTCGTCGTCGGCGGCCGGCTCCGGCGCCACCACGGGCTCGACGACGGCGGCCTTCGGCTTGCGGCTGCGCGACCGCTTCGGCGCGGGCGCGGCCGTCTCCTCGGCGGCCGAACCGTCGCCGGCGGACTCGCCGTCAGCGACAGGAGCGGCTGCAACAGGATCGGCTGCGGGCTCGATCGGCGCATCGGGTGCCGCGGCCGGTCGCGATGCCGCACGACGACGGCGCGCCGGGGCTGCCACGGGCTCGGCAGCGGCGGCCTCGACGAGCGTCGGCTCAGCGACGGCCGGCTCAGCGACGGCCGGCTCGGCGACCTTGCGCGTGGCGCGGCGCCGCTTGGGGGCGGCCGGCGCGGCCTCGTCGGTGGGATCTGCAGGCTCGGCGGCGGCCTCGGCAACCACGGGCTCGGCAGCGGCGGCCTCGGCCGGGACCGGGGTGGTGGCTGCGCGGGTGGCCCGGCGACGGCGGGGGGCGGCAGGCGCCTCACCCCCGGTCGCGTCGGTGCTGGCGGCCGCCTCGACGGCGGTCTCGGGGGTGTTCTCGTAGGTCACGCGAAGTGCTCCTGGGTACCGCGGACCACCGTCCACACGTGTGGCGGTCCTCGGTCGGTCGGTCGTCGCCCACGCCTCGCGGGGCGACGGAAGTCGTCGGTCGTGGCTCCGTGCCGGGCCGGCACCATCGCCTGCCGGTCCTCCCAGGCCCTGGACGGGGCCGGACGACCTGGCGGCGGCTGGCGCGCGCGACGCGCTGACTACGAGCTCACGGGTTCGGCACGCGGTGTGGTCGCGTATCGAACCGCGGTCAGTATCGCACAGCACGGCCACCTCGGCCCGCGGCACACGGCACGTGGGCACGCGATCGCACGGGTCCCGGTTTGACGACGGCACGTCAGTACACGGGACCTTGGTCCCAGAGGCAGACTTGACCCCGTCCTAGCGTTCCCTCAGGCCCACCCGCCGTTCCGGGGCTCACCGTCGCGGCCGGCAGGCGGGCCGACCGCCCCCCGGCTCGTCGCTCGGAGACACACGTGGACGCCCTCGCACTCGCCCGCTGGCAGTTCGGCATCACGACCGTCTACCACTTCATCTTCGTGCCGCTGACGATCGGGCTCGCCCCGCTCGTCGCGATCATGCAGACGGCGTGGGTGCGGACGGGCAACGAACGCTGGCTGCGGCTGACCAAGTTCTTCGGCAAGCTCCTGCTCATCAACTTCGCGATCGGTGTCGCCACCGGCATCGTGCAGGAGTTCCAGTTCGGCATGGCGTGGAGCGAGTACTCGCGCTTCGTCGGCGACGTGTTCGGCGCCCCGCTCGCGATGGAGGCGCTCGCCGCGTTCTTCGTCGAGTCCACGTTCCTGGGCCTGTGGATCTTCGGCTGGGACAAGCTGCCCAAGAAGATCCACCTCGCGTGCATCTGGGCCGTCGCGATCGCGACGAACCTGTCCGCGTTCTTCATCCTCGCGGCGAACTCGTGGATGCAGCACCCCGTGGGCACGACGTACAACTTCGAGACCGGCCGTGCGGAGATGACCGACATCGGCGCGGTGCTCACCAACCCGACCGTGCTGGCGGCGTTCCCGCACACCATCACCGCGGCGTTCCTCACGGCGGGCACGTTCGTCGCCGGGATCGCGGCGTGGTGGATGGTCCGCAAGGTCCGCCAGGGCGACGAGGCGACGGCGCGTGACGTCTACCGCCCGGCGGTCGTGCTCGGCCTGATCACCATGATCGTCGCGGGCATCGGCGTCGCAGTCTCCGGTGACGCGCAGGCCAAGCTGATGTTCGAGCAGCAGCCCGCCAAGATGGCCGCCGCGGAGGGGCTGTGCGAGTCCACCGACGGTGCGTCGTTCTCGCTGCTCGCGATCGGCGACCTCACCAACGACTGCGCGGGCGTCACGCACCTCATCGAGATCCCCGGCTTCACGTCGTTCCTCGCGACCGGCGACTGGAACGGGCACGTGCGCGGCGTCGACGAGCTGCAGGACTACTACGCGCAGTGGATCTCCGACTGGGAGCAGGAGAACGGCGTCGCGCCGACCTTCGACGACGACACGCGCTTCTACCCCAACCTCGCGGTCACGTACTGGTCGTTCCGGCTCATGATCGGCTTCGCGATCGGGTCGGCCGCGCTCGCGCTCGCGTCGCTGTGGCTGCTGCGCAAGGGTTCGGTGACCGGCAAGGTGTGGTTCGGCCGGCTCGGCATCGCCGTCATCGCGACCCCGTTCCTGGCCTCCTCGTTCGGCTGGATCTTCACCGAGATGGGTCGCCAGCCGTGGTCGGTGGCGCCCAACCCCAACCCCTCGGGGATCGACGGCGTGTGGCTCATGACGCGGCACGGCGTCTCGGTGGTCGCGGGCGCCGGGACCATCCTCACCTCGCTCGTCGGGTTCACGCTGCTGTACGGCGTGCTCGCGGTGCTCTGGTTCAAGCTGATGAAGCGGTACGCCATCGAGGGTGTCGCTGCCGGCGAGAAGGACCCGAGCCCGGACGGTCGCTCCGGCGACGACTCCGACGCCCCCCTGTCCTTCGCGTACTGAGGAGAGACGACCATGGAGCTCACCGACGTCTGGTTCGTCCTCATCGCCGTCCTGTGGACCGGCTACCTCGTGCTCGAGGGCTTCGACTTCGGCGTGGGCATGCTGCTCGGGCTGCTGCCCCGCAAGGAGGACCGCGAGCGCGAACGCCGCGTCATGATCAACTCGATCGGCCCGGTCTGGGACGGCAACGAGGTGTGGCTGCTGACCGCCGGCGGCGCGACGTTCGCGGCGTTCCCCGAGTGGTACGCGACGCTGTTCAGCGGGTTCTACCTGCCGCTGTTCCTCATCCTCATCGCGCTGATCGTGCGCGTGGTCGCGTTCGAGTGGCGCGGCAAGATCGACTCGCCGCAGTGGCGCGCCTGGGCCGACCGCGCGCTCATCTTCGGCTCGTGGCTGCCCGCCGTGCTGTGGGGCGTCGCGTTCGGCAACATCGTGCGCGGCGTCGAGCTCGACGCGGACCACCAGTACGTCGGCGGGTTCTTCGCGCTGCTCAACCCGTTCGCGCTGGTGGCGGGCGCGGTCACCACCCTGATCTTCCTCACGCACGGCGCCGTGTTCCTCGCGCTCAAGACGGACGGTGCGATCCGCGAGCGCGCGGCCGCCACGGCCGCGCGGCTGTCGGTCGTCACGCTCGTCGTCGCCGGTGCGTGGGCGATCTGGCTGCAGCTCGCGTACTCGGGCAAGGGCTGGACCTGGGTGGCCGTCGCGGTCGCGGCCGTCGCCCTCGTGCTGCTGGTCCTGGCCACGCGTGCCCGACGAGAAGGGCCCGCGTTCGTCGCGTCCGCCGTCGCGATCGTCGGCGCCGTGGTGCTCATCTTCGGCTCGATGTACCCCGACGTGATGCCCGCGCTCGACCCGGCGAACTCGCTCACGGTCGACAACGCGTCCTCGACCGACTACACGCTCACGGTCATGACCTGGGTCGCGGTCGTGCTCACCCCGCTCGTGCTGCTCTACCAGGGCTGGACGTACTGGGTGTTCCGCAAGCGGCTCACGGCCGAGCACATCCCCGCGTCCGTCGGCCTCACGTTCGACCCGCCGGCCGAGCCGGTCGCGGTCGGGTCTGGTTCGGGCTCGGGTTCGGACGGCTCGGGTCCCGACGACTCCGCGGGGACGCCCGGGGCGTGAAGCCGCTCGACCCGCGCCTGCTGCGGCACGCGCGCGCCGCCCGTGGCTACGCCGCGCTGACGGCCGTGCTGGGCCTGCTCACGGCGGCGCTGGTCGTCGCGCAGGCACTGCTGCTGGCGCACGCGCTGGGGCGCGCGGTCGACGACGGCGTCGCGCTGGGCGCCGGCACATGGGACGCCGTCGCGCCGCTGGTCGGCTGGCTCGTCGTCGTCGTGCTGGCGCGGGCCGTCGTGAGCGCCGCGCAGGAGCGCTACGCGCACCGCGCCGCGACGCGCGCCGTCGGCGAGCTGCGCGAGGCCGTCGTGGCCCATGCGGTCGCGCTCGGACCCCGGCGGGTCGCGGCGGGCGGCGGTGCGCAGCTCGTCACGCTCGCCACGCGCGGCCTGGACGCGCTCGAGCCCTACTTCGTGCGCTACCTGCCGCAGCTGTTCCTCGCGGCCACGGTCACGCCCGCGACGCTGCTCGTCGTGCTGGGGCTGGACTGGGTCTCGGCCGCGGTCCTCGTGCTCGTGCTGCCGCTCGTGCCGATCTTCATGTGGCTCGTCGGACGGCTCACGCAGGGTCGCTCCGAGCGCGGGCTCGCGACGATGCAGCGGCTGTCCGCCCAGGTCCTCGACCTGCTCGTCGGCCTGCCGACCCTGCGCGCGCTCGGGCGCGAGCGCGGACCCGCGGCGCGCGTGCGGGCCCTCGGCGACGCGCACCGGACCGCGACCATGGGCACGCTGCGGATCGCGTTCCTGTCCGGCATGGTGCTCGAGCTGCTGACCACGCTGTCGGTCGCGCTCGTCGCGGTCGGCATCGGCCTGCGGCTGGTCGCCGGCGAGCTCGACCTCGTGACCGGGCTCGCGGTGCTGGTCCTGGCGCCCGAGGTGTTCGCTCCCCTGCGTGCCGTCGGCGCGCAGTTCCA
Organism: Cellulomonas composti; assembly: GCF_007990245.1. Lineage (GTDB taxonomy): Bacteria > Actinomycetota > Actinomycetes > Actinomycetales > Cellulomonadaceae > Cellulomonas > Cellulomonas composti. The sequence continues at coordinate 22,057 of NZ_BJWG01000007.1, forward strand.
CGCGTCCACCGACGGCGTCGCGGCCGCGCAGGCGGCGTTCGAGGTCCTCGACGAGCCGCTGCCCGCCGCCGGGACGGCGCCCGCCCCCGACCTGGCGACCGCGAGCATCGTCGTCACGGACCTCGCCGGTCCCGGCGGCACACCCGACGGGCTGCGGCTCACGCTCGGACCGGGCCGGGTCGTCGCGCTCACCGGACCCTCGGGCGGGGGGAAGTCCACGACCGTCGAGATCCTCCTCGGCCTGCTCGCGCCCGTGCGCGGCACGGTCCGCCTCGTCCCGCTCGCGTCGTCGGACGCGTCCACCCCCGACGAGCGCGAGTCCGACGAGCGTGCATCCGACGAGGGTGTCGACGTGCGGGACGTCGAGCGGGGCTCCTACTGGCGCCAGGTCGCGTGGGTACCGCAGCGCGCGGTCGTCGAACCCGGCGTGCTGTCCGAGGTGGTCGGAGGGGACGACGAGACGCGCGCGGCCGCGGCCGCGCTCACCGGGCTGGCCGACGTCGTCGCGGACCTCCCGCAGGGCTGGGCGACGCGCGTGGGCCGCGGCGGGCACGGGCTGTCGGTCGGTCAGGTGCAGCGCGTCGCGCTGACCCGCGCGCTGCAGTCGTCGGCCCCGCTCGTCGTGCTCGACGAACCGACCGCGCACCTGGACGCCGCGGCGCAGGACGTCGTGCTCGCCGCGGTGCAGGCGCTGCGCGCGCAGGGCCGCACCGTGCTGCTCGTCGCGCACCGGCCGCAGGTGCTCGCGCTCGCCGACGAGGTGCACTCGCTCGCCGCGCTCGAGACGGTGACCGGATGACGACGTCCGAGATCCGTGCCGACCGCGGCACCGTCCGGCGCGCGTTCCGGCTGCTCGAGGTGGACGGGCGCCGGTTCGCGGCCGCGGTCACGCTCGGCGTCCTCGCGCTCGGGTGCGCGGTCGCGCTCGCGGCCGTGTCCGCGTGGCTGATCGCACGCGCCTCGCAGATGCCGCCGGTCCTCACGCTGTCGATCGCGACAGTCGCGGTGCGGGCGTTCGGCATCGGGCGCGGCGTGCTGCGGTACGTCGAGCGGCTCGTCTCCCACGACCTCGCGCTGCGGGGCATGACGACGCTGCGCACCACGCTCTACGAGCGGCTCGCCGCCGGACGCGCCGACGGCCTGCTCGCGGTGCGGCGCGGTGACCTGCTGGCCCGCGTCGGCGCCGACGTCGACGCCGTGGGCGACCTCGTGGTCCGCGCGCTGCTGCCGGCGGCCGTCGCGGGCGTGCTCGGTGTGGTCACCGCGGGCGCGATGACGCTGATCTTCCCGCCCGCCGGCCTCGCGCTGGCCGCGTGCCTGGTGCTGGCCGGTGTCGTCGCACCTTGGCTCGCGGCACGTGCCGCGGCCCGCACCGAGACCGCGGCGGCCGACGCCCGCGCCGCGGCCGGGGCCGCCGCGCTCGGGCTACTCGACGACGCCGGACCCCTCGCGGTCGCCGGGCGCGTGCCCGACGAGCTCGCGTCGCTGCGGGACGCCGACACGCGCACGGCCCGGGCCGTGGACTCCGGCGCCGGGCCGGCCGCGCTCGCCACCGGGCTCGGCCAGCTCGCGGTCGGGCTCGCGGTGCTGGCCGCGCTGGTCACCGGCGTGCCCGCGGTCGGTGCCGGCACGCTCGACCCGGTCCTGCTCGCGGTCGTCGTGCTCACGCCCCTCGCGGCGTTCGAGGCCACGGCGCTGCTGCCCGCAGCCGCGATCCAGCTGCACCGCTCGCGTGCGGCCGCCGCTCGGGTGCTCGCGCTCGTCGAGCAGACCGATCCCGCGGCCGACGGCGCCGCCCCCGCCGCCGACCCCGGGACACGCCTGGTGCCGGTACCGGCCACTGCTCGTTCGTCGGACGTGCGGACCGACACCGCGACGACCGCCGGCCCGGTGCCCGCCCTGCGCGCACGCGGACTCGCGGCGGGCTGGCCCGGGCGCGAACCCGTCGTCGCCGGGATCGACCTCGACCTGACGCCCGGACGCGCGATCGCCGTCGTCGGGCCCAGCGGCGTCGGCAAGACCACCCTCCTGCTCACGCTCGCGGGGCTGCTCCCCCGCGCCGCCGGGACGCTCGACCTCACCGTGCCCGGCGCGGACCCGGCCGAGGTGCGCGATCCCGCCACCGACCCGCAGCGCGCGGACCGGCTCGTCGTCGTCACCGAGGACGCGCACGTGTTCGGCACGACCGTCCTGGAGAACCTGAGGGTCGCGCGCGGCGACGTGACGCCGGACGAGGCGAGCGCGGCGCTGCGGTCGGTCGGGCTCGACGGCTGGCTCGCGAGCCTTCCCGCGGGCCTCGACACGCCGCTCGGCACCGACGCGCGCACCGTCTCGGGCGGTGAGCGCCGTCGCCTGCTCGTCGCACGCGCGCTCCTGCACCCGGCCCCCCTGCTGCTGCTCGACGAGCCCACCGAGCACCTCGACGACGCAGCCGCCGCGCGCGTGCTCGCGGCCCTGCGCGCCGATCCCGCGCGCGGCGTGCTCGTCGTGACCCACCGCGAGGCCGACCTCGACCTGTTCGACGAGGTCGTGCGCCTGGACCCGCGCGGGCAGGACGCACCCGAGGGTGGCGACGGCTACCGTGCTGTCGTGACCCCCGGAACCCACCCATGAGCGACGAGCAGCCCGCGGACCTCTCGCGCGGCCTGTCGCCCGTGACCGGCATCGCGACCCAGCTCACCGGCGACCCGCTGACGGACCTGCTCGACGCGATCCTCGCGGTCGCCTCCGAGCTCGAGCTGCCGGCCGTGCTGAACAAGTTCGTGCAGGTCAGCGCCGAGCTGACCGGCGCCCGCTACGCCGCGATCAACGTGCTCGACGCACGCGGCGAGTCGACGACGTTCGTCTACACCGGCATCCCCACCGCGGTCGCCCGGATGATGTCGCACGGCCCGCACGCGCAGGGCGTGCTGGGCAAGATCCCGGCGCACGGCGCGCTGCGGCTCGGCGACCTCACGGAGCACCCCGCCTTCCAGGGCTGGCCCGCGCACCACCCGCCCATGGGCTCGTTCCTCGGTGCGTCCGTGCGCGTCGGCGAGCGGGTGTTCGGCCAGCTCTACCTGTCCGAGAAGGCCGGCGGGTTCACGGCCGAGGACGAGGAGACCGTCGTCGCTCTCGCCGCCGCCGCGGGCGTCGCGGTGTCGAACGCGCAGCTCTACGCCGAGGCGGCGCGACGCGAGCACTGGCTGCGCGCCGGCCAGGAGATCGCGACGATGCTGCTCGAGGGCATCGACGAGGAGGACGCACTCGCGCACATCGCGGCGACCGCCCGTGCCGTCTCGGGCGCCGACACCGCCGCGCTCGCCCTGCCCGGCCTGGGTGGTCGGCTGTACATCGAGCTCGCCGACGGCTACCTGGCCGACACGCTCGTCGGGACCGAGATGGTCGAGGGCGGACGCGCCTGGATCGTGATGACCGAGGGGCACGGCCTCGTCTCCGCCTCGCTGTCGGCGTCGCGCAACGTCAAGGTCCAGGTCATGCGCTCGTTCGGGCCGGCGATGTTCGCCCCGCTGCAGACGTCCGGCCGCGGTGTCGGCGTGCTCATCCTGCTGCGTCGCATCGGCGCGCTCCCGTTCGAGCCGAGCGACCTGGCCACCGCCGAGTCGTTCGCGTCGCAGGCCGCGCTCGCGTTCGTGCTCGCCGAGGCCCGGCACGCGCAGGACGTGGCCGCGCTGCTCGACGAGCGCGAGCGCATCGCGCGCGACCTGCACGACCTCGCCATCCAGCAGCTGTTCGCGACGGGCATGCAGCTCGAGACGGCGCGCCGGCGGGCCGCGCGCGGCGTCGACCCCGCCGAGCTGACCAGCATCGTCGAGGAGGCGCTCGACAACGTCGACTCGTCCGTGCGGCAGATCCGTCAGATCGTCTACGCGCTGCGCGACCCCGACGCGGCGGCCGGGCTCACCGAACGACTGCGCCGCGAGGCGTCGCTCGCCCGCACCGGCCTCGGGTTCGCGCCGTCGCTCGTCGTGACGCTCGACGGCAACCCGCTCGGCGACGACGGGCTCGACGAGGACCGCCTCGACGAGCGCGTCAGCGTCCCGTTGACCGACGACGCCGTCGCGGTCGTGCGCGAGGGCCTGGCCAACGCCGCACGCCATGCGCACGCCGCGTCGGTGCAGGTCACGGTCGCGGTGGCGGGGACAGCACCCACCGGGACCGTGCGCATCGAGGTCCAGGACGACGGCCTCGGGCTGCCCGCGTCGCGCGAACGTCGGTCCGGGACCGGCAACCTCGCCTCACGCGCGCACCAGCACGGTGGGACGTTCACGCTCGGCACCGCGCCGGACGGTCGGGGCACGCTCCTGACCTGGCAGGCGCGCCTGACCTGAACCCGTCAGCGACCGGGCTCGGCCCGCCAGCTGCTGTGCTTGCGCGCGGCGACCCACGCGGCCACCTGCGTGCGCCGCTGGAGGCCCATCTTCGCGAGCAGCGACGTGATGTGGTTCTTCACGGTCTTCTCGGCGACGCCCAGGCGCTCGGCGATCTCGCGGTTCGACAGGCCCTCGCCGATGAGCTCGAGCACACGCATCTCGCTCGGCGTGAGGTTCTCGGTCGGGTCCTCGTGACCGGCCTTGCGGCGCGTGACGGTGCGCTCGTCGAGCAGCGTGCGGCCCGCGGCGACGTGCTTGATCACCTCGGTGATCTCCGCACCGCGCACCGACTTGAGCAGGTACGCCGAGGCGCCCGCCTCGAGCGCGGCGGCCACCGCGTCGTCGTCGTCGAACGAGGTCAGGACGATCGCGCGCACCTCGGGCTGCTTCTCGCGCACCTGGTGCAGCAGGTCGATCCCCGTGCCGTCGGGCAGCTGGAGGTCGACGAGCATCACCTGCGGGCGCACGAGGCTCGCTCGTCGTACGCCGTCGGCCACGGAGCCGGCCTCGGCGACGACGGTCATCCCGTCGGTACGTTCGACGACCTCCGCGATGCCTCGACGGACGACCTCGTGGTCGTCGACGATCATCACCGTGATGGGGCCTGACTTGGCGGGGCTGGCGGTCCTGGGATCGGGCACGGTGGCATCGTATCCAAGCGTGCACAAGATCATGCTCCCCACCACGCTGGAAGACACCGTCGAGCTGCCCGCGGGCTGGCGGTCGGTCCGCTACGCGGTCGACGCCCCGGTACCCGACGACGCGCTCGACGCGTCGGTGCTCGTGGTGTGGGGCAACGGCCGGCGCGAGATGCTCGACGCCGCCGCACGCATGCCCCGGCTGCGGTGGGTCGCGTCGCTCGCTGCCGGGACCGAGGTCGTCCAGGAGTGCTTCCCCGGCGTGGTCGTGACCTCCGGCAGCGGGCTGCACGACGGCCCGGTCGCGGAGCACACGCTCGCCCTCGTGCTCGCGTGTGTCCGCTCGCTGCCCTCGCTCGTACGCGCGCAGGACGTGCGCCGGTGGGCCGGCGAGCTCGGCGGCATCCAGCCCGTGCACGACGAGCAGGTCCGCACACTGCACGGCGCCCACGTCCTGATCTGGGGCTTCGGGTCCATCGCCGCACGCCTCGCGCCGCTGCTCACCGCGCTCGGAGCTTCCGTGACGGGGGTCGCCCGCTCGGCGGGCACCCGGCCCGGCACCGACGCCACCGGCGCACCCGCGGGATCGTTCGCGGTGGTCACGGAGGCTGACCTGCCGCGTGTCCTGCCGCAGACCGACGTCGTCGTCGACCTGCTGCCCGCGACGCCGGCAACCCGGCACGCGGTCTCGTCGGCCGTGCTCGCCGCGCTGCCGCCGCGCGCGTTCGTCGTGAACGTGGGGCGCGGCGCGACGCTCGACGAGGACGCGCTGCTCGACGCCGTCGACGCCGGCCGCCTCGCCGGTGCGGCGCTCGACGTCACCGCACGCGAACCCCTCCCGCCCGACAGCCCGCTGTGGGCGCAGCCGCGCATCCTGATCTCGCCGCACGCCGCCGGCGGCCGCCCCCAGCACGCCGGAGCGTTCCTCACGCGCGCGCTGGCCGCCTGGTCCGCGGGTGCTCCGCTGCCGAACCTGGTCTCCTGACCCGGCGCCGTCAGGCGTGGGGCCGGCGCGGGCGCGGTTGGCAGCGCGGGCAGTACGCGGCGCTGCGGTTCATGAACGTGTCGCGGCGGATCGGGGTGGCGCAGCGCGGGCACGGCCGGCCCTCCTGGCCGTAGACCGCCAGGCTGCGGTCGAAGTAGCCCGAGGCGCCGTTGACGTTCACGTACAACGCGTCGAAGCTCGTGCCGCCCTGGGCCAGTGCCTGCGACATCACCTCGTGGGCCGCGTCCAGGACGCGCTCGACGTCGGTGCGACGCAGCGCGGCGGTCGGGCGGGCGTAGTGCAGACCGGCCCGCCACAGCGCCTCGTCGGCATAGATGTTGCCGATGCCGGAGACCAGCGTCTGGTCCAGCAGCGCACGCTTGAGTCCGGTCCGACGAGCCCGCACGGCCGCGACGAGCGCGCGGCGGTCGAGCGCCGGGTCGAGCAGGTCGCGCGCGATGTGGGCGACCGGTTCCGGCACCGCCGCGATCGGCGAGCCGAGCCCGCCGGGTGCGCCGTCGGGCGTCGGGACGAGATCCTGCACCGACAGGTGCCCGAACGTGCGCTGGTCGACGAAGTCCAGGGCTCCGCCGTCGTCGAACCACAACCGCACGCGCAGGTGCGGGTGGTCCTGCGCGCCCTGGGCAGCGGTCACGTCGCCGCGTACCAGGAGCTGGCCGCTCATGCCGAGGTGCACGAGCAGCGCGTCGTCGGGCGTCTCGTCGGGCGTGTGGGCGGTGTCGTCGCCCAGCACGAGCCAGCAGAACTTGCCGCGACGGACCGCGGCGACCAGGCGCCGCCCGCGCAGCCGCCCGACGAGATCCGCGGGCCCGGCCTCGTGCCGACGGACGCTGTACGCGCGGCGCACCTCGACGTCGGTGACGGCGCGACCGAGCACATGACGGGCCAACCCGTCGCGGACGGTCTCGACCTCGGGCAGCTCGGGCACGCCGGGCTCAGCCGGCTTGGGCGTCCTGCAGCGCGCGCAGCGCGCAGTACGCCTCCTGAGCGGCCTCCTGCTCGGCGACCTTCTTGGCCGGGCCCGTGCCGACGCCTCGCGGCTCGCCACCCACGACGACCGTCGCGGTGAACGTGCGGGCATGGTCCGGGCCGACGCCCTCGACGTCGTACACCGGCACGCCGAGCCCGAGCGCGGCGGCGATCTCCTGCAGCGACGTCTTCCAGTCCAGACCCGCCCCGAGGTGCGCGGCCGCGGCCAGGGTCGGTCCGACGAGCCGCTCGACGACCCCGCGCGCCACCTCGAGCCCGTGCGTGAGGTAGATGGCGCCGAACATCGCCTCGAGCGTGTCGGACAGGATCGAGTCCTTGTCGCGCCCACCGGTCGCGAGCTCACCCTTGCCGAGCAGCACGTACGCGCCGAGGTCGAGCTCGCGGGCGACGCCGGCGAGCCCCTTCTGCGAGACGGTGGCGGCCCGCATCTTCGCGAGCACGCCTTCGCTGTCTTCGGGCCGCTCGCGGTACAGCGACTCGGTCACGACGAGACCGAGGACGGTGTCGCCGAGGAACTCGAGCCGCTCGTTCGTCGGGATCCCGCCCGCCTCGTGCGCGAACGAGCGATGGGTCAGGGCAAGCACGAGAAGCTCGGGGTCCAGGTGGACCCCGAGCTTCTCGAGGAGTTCGGCTGCGGCGGCACTCATGCCGGCGCTCCGGGCGTCATACGACGCGCCGGGTTCAGCGGCCGTCGTGCTCGGTGCGCAGGGCCTCGGCGTACTGCCGGCCGTTGTAGCGACCGCACGTCGGGCACGCCGTGTGAGGCAGCTTGTCGCCCTTGCAGTTGGGGCAGGAGGTGAGCGTGGCGGCAGTGGTCTTCCACTGCGACCGACGCGCACGGGTGTTGCTGCGCGACATCTTGCGCTTCGGAACCGCCACGGCTAGCTCTCTTCCTCGTCGTCATCCACACCCGCCAGGCCGGTCAGGGCCGCCCAGCGAGGGTCGATCGTCTCATGCGAATGGTCAGGGTCGTCCGCCAGGGGCGCTCCGCACTCGGAGCACAGACCCGGGCAGTCGGGCCGGCACAGCGGCTGGAACGGCAGGGCCGGCACCAGCGTGTCCCGCACCGCGGGCTCGAGGTCGAGCAGGTCGCCCTCGAGCTCACGGACGTCCTCGTCCTCGTCGCCGTCCTCTTTCGCCACCGCCGCGCGCCCGGGGTACACGTACAGCTCCGTGAGCGTGACGTCGACGTCGTCGACCACCTCGCCCAGGCACCGCACGCACTCCCCGATCGCCCGGCCGCGGACAGAGCCCGTGACCAGGACCCCCTCCATGACCGCCTCGAGCCGCAGATCCAGCTCGAGGTCCGTCCCGGTGGGGATGCCGATCACGTCGGTGCCGAGATCCTCGGGGGCCGCCACTGTGCGCTGCGCGGTCCGCATCGACCCCGGTCCGCCCAGGTCGTGGGTGTCCACGACCAGTGGCGAACGAGGATCGAGGTGAACGGAGCGGTGCACAGCCGTCGGTCCCCTCGTGTGATCTCGGCCCACGCCGCAACCGGCAGGACCAACGGGCAACTCTACAGGTGGCCCGGTCGACCCCCAAATCCTCCCACGTCCCGCCGCGACCCTCCGGGCGTCAGCCGTCGGACGTGCGCAGCGCCGCCCCCACGATCCGCATGGGCTGCTCGGGCGCAGCCGCGACGCCCGCCTCCGGCGACACGCACTCATACGCGTCGCGGCACGGGTCGGCGAAGCTACGCGTCGCGGCACGGGTCGGCGAAGCACGCTGCCTGCGCCGGCCCGATGGGCGTCCCGATGTCCGATCACGAAGCAGACCCGCATTCACCTACCCGTCAACGCCCGTGCGCGGACCCGGGCCGGACGGTGCGGCTTGAGCCGCCTCGCCCGCGTGGAACATCGCATCGCGAGGCTCCGATTGACACGACGTCTGTGGCTGGGGACGATCGAGTCCATGGGAAGCCAGCGCACGGCCGCCCGCGTACTTTCTGGGGCATTGGCCGTGTGTCTCGTCGGCGTCGCAGGCCTTGCTCTCGCGTCACCCGCAAGCGCCCACGACATCGTCTACGGCTGGCTCGGCTGCAGCTACGACAGCAAGATTGCCCAGGACGGCGACCTTGAGGTCGGCCACGTGAACCTTCCCGCGGACAGCACGAACGGTGGCTACTTGAACAGCTTCACCGGGCGCCTCAGTGACGCGGTCTCCCGGATGGATGCGGCGGTCTCCGCCAACACGGGGTCCGGCAACGGCCTGCGGTGGGTGGGCAAGACCAGCTCGGCCAACCCGGCTTACATCGCCGTCAAGTATGAGAACCCTCAACGACCCGGACCTTCTCGGAATTACGGACCTCAGCTCGACCTGCAAACTCGTGCACACGCAGCCAGCCGTTCAGGTCTACGGAACGACGTACATCCGCCTCAATGTCCGCGACGACTGGTTCACGCAAGACGACTCCCGGCGTGCGGCGTGGGAGAACTGCACATCCCCGACCTCCTCCTACACCTGTAGCAAACTCATTGACGCAGGCTCGACGCTGATTCATGAGCTCGGGCACGCACTCGGCCTGGCGCATCCCGAGACGACGGACGTCCATCGCGCCGGGTACAGCCCTGGCCCCCCAACGTCGATGACCAAGGCGAAGTGCGCTAGCACGCTCGATCAAGCCACAATGTGTCAAGCAAAGAACGAACCTAAGTTAGGAAGGTGGAGGTCGCAGCGAAGAACGCTCGACGCTTGGGACACGACGTCATTGAGCTACATCTACTGATCTGGCGACTCCGACTCGAGGCAGGGAGTGAGGCCATGGCGAACCGGATGCTCCGAGCCGCGATGGGCGCGGCGCTGGTCGCCGCGTGTGCCGGCTGCGGGACCAGCACCAGCGCGGGCGGCGCGGCGACTCCCGATCACGCGGTGACCTCGACACCGTCGGCTTCGGTCGAGGTCGTGTGCTGGTGGACCAGCATCTTTGAGGGAGCGCCCGGCGCCGGCTACCCCACCGTCGAAGCGGCACTCGACCACAGGGCCGAGCGCGTGCGGGAATACGCACGCACGCAGTCGACCACAGCACCACCCGGCACCTTCAACGCGCCGCCGTCAGCCGTCGCAGAGGCAGCCGCGCTGGAGGCGGCGCTTGCCGCGTTGCGCAGCGGGAAGGCGGGCTTGGTCTCCTATCCCACGGACAACTACGTGACGATTCGAGCTGTCGGGCCCGACACCGACCTCGGCACCGTCTCCTTGTCGAAGTCGGCGGACGGTTGGCTGATCGACTCGATGGAGTACCGGACCGGGACCGCGCCCACACAGAGCGAGTGTCCGTAGGCGGAGGGTGCAGTTCGTCGACCAGCGCCTGGCCGACACCGTGTCCCGCAGGGCCCGCGGTCCGCGCGTTCAGCCGTCCGTGGTGAGCCGGCCCGCGAGCTTGGCGCGACCCGCCTGCACCTGCGCGAGCACCTTGCCCAGGTCGATCTCGAAGTCCGCGAGCCGCCGGTCGCAGTAGTCGTCGGCCTCCCGACGAAGGTCGTCCGCGGTGCGCTGCGCCGCCTCGACGATCTGCGCGGCCTCCTCGTGCGCCGCCGCGACGACCGCCTCCTGCGACACCAGCTCCGCCGCGTCCCGGCGCGCGTCGGCGAGCACCCGGTCCGCGTCGGCCTGCGCCTGCGCGCGCGCGGAGTCCGCGTCGGCGAGCACCTCGTCCGCGCGCGTGAGCTGGTCCGGGAGCACCTCGCGCGCCTGCCCGACGAGGTCGAGCAGCTCGGCCCGGTTGACCAGCACCGACGACGACATCGGCATCGACCGCGCGGCGGCCACGGCCGACTCGATCGCGTCCAGCACCCCCGTCAGACCCTCGGCGCGATCCTGCGCGTCGGACTCGTCGTGCTCCGTCATCGTCCGCTCCCCTCGTCGTGCGTCGCGTCGCCCGGGTCCCCGCCGCGACCGACGGACCGGTCCAGCGCCGCGCGCACGGCCGCCGCCACGCCGGCCGGGACCAGGTCGTCGATCGGCCCGCCGAACCGGGCCACGTCCTTGACCAGCGACGACGCGACGTGCGCGAGCGCCGGCTCCCCCACCACGAACACCGTCTCGACGCCCGTCAGGTGGCGGTTCATGAGCGCCATGGGCAGCTCGCCGTCGAAGTCCGCGCCGCCGCGCAGCCCCTTGACCACGGCGGACGCGCCGACCTGCGTGACGAAGTCCGCCAGCAGGCCCGGCACCGGCTCGACCCGCACGCCGGGATCCCCGGCGAACGCGGCCCGCGCCAGTGCGACACGTTCGTCGGCGGACAGCAACGGCGACTTGGCGGAGTTGGTCGCGACGCCGACGACGACCTCGTCGAACATCGTGCGCGCGCGGCGCACGACGTCCACGTGGCCGAGCGTCAGCGGGTCGAACGACCCCGGGCAGACGGCAACGCTCACGCCGCCACCCTACGCATCCCCGCCAGCACCGTCGCCCGGCAGCGCGTCGGCTACCTCGTCGGACACCTCGGCGGATGCCTCGGCGGGAAGGTCGGGCTCGGCGAACCAGACGACGGTCTCGCCGTACGCGCGAGAGTCGAACCGGCGCAGGCCGGCGGGCCACGTCGGCTCCGGTGCACGCCTCGAACGCTCGACCCCGACGACCGCGGCCGACGAGAGCGCGCCCGGCGACCCGAGCGGCGCCAGCACGGCCGCCAGCCCGCGTTCGTCGAGGTCGTAGGGCGGGTCCACCAGGACGAGGTCCCACGCGAGTGCGGGTGCGCGCTCGACGAACCGCTCGGCGCGCTCGGCCGCGACGATCACGCGCGACGTCAGCCCCAGCTCGGCGACGTTGCGCCGGCACACCTGGGCAGCCTCGCGCGCCGACTCGACGAGCGTGACGTGCTGGGCGCCCCGGCTCGCGGCCTCGAGCCCGAGCGCGCCCGAGCCGGCGTACAGGTCCAGGACGCGGGCGTCGGCGACGACGTCGAGGTGCTCGAGCCGCGAGAACAGCGCCTCGCGCACGCGCTCGCTCGTCGGTCGCGTGCCGGTGCGCGGCACCTGCAGCGTGCGTCCGCCGGCGGTCCCGGCGACGATGCGCGTCATGGTCGGCCCCCCGCGTCGGTCGTCGGCTCACCCGCGATCCGCTCGAGCAGCGTGCGGGTCGAGGTCGAGGACCCCACCGCGACCGCGATGGTGGCCGCGACGGCCTGCAGCAGCAGCATCGTCGGCGTGACCGTGCGCAGCCCGAGCGCGACCCACAGCGGCAGCAGCCCGAGCACGACGACGTCGGGGCCGCGCGCGAGCACACCGGCCAGGCCCCCGGGCAGCGCACCCGCGGGCGTCGCGACCAGCGGACCGTCCCAGTTCGGCGCGGGACGGTACGCGGCCCGCACGGCGCCCGCCGCCCAGACCGGCACCGCGACCAGTCCGAGCGCGAGGAAGCCCGCGACGTCGTGCGCCCACATCCCGACGGCGACGAACACGGGCACCGACCACGCCGTCATCGCGAGCCACGGCACCACCATCCGCGCCTGGCGCACGGAACGGGCGTCGAGCGGCAGCAGCCGGTCGAGCGCGGGGCTCGCCTCGGCCCGGCGCGCGCCCTCCGCGGTGGCCGTGGTCGCCGCGAACCCCGCGACCAGCACGGCGACCAGCACACCGCCGACGCCCGCGAGCTGTGGCACGCGCGTGGCGAGCACGGGCACCAGCGCGGTCCCGACGAGCTGCACGACGTGCCACGACGACCGGCGCAGCACGACGAGATCCGCGGTGACCAGCGCGCTGACCGGTCCTCGCACGGTGCGCAGGGCGGCCGAGCGTCGTCGTCGAGCAGGCGTCCCCGCGTCGGTGAGCGCACGGCCCAGCTCACGCGAGTCGAACGAGACGAGCGCACCCGCGGCCTGCGTCACGACCGAGCCGCCCGCGCGCAGGGTCGGCGTGCCGAGGCGGTCCAGGCGCGCGTCGAGCGCGAACGCAGCCGCACCGGCGAGCACGACCGCGACCACCGCGACCCACCAGGGCAGCGCCCACGAGGACGACGAGCCGGCCCCGCTGACCGCGAGCGCCAGTGCCAGCACCGGCGCGGCGGCGACGACGGCATCGCCCGCGGCGCGTGCGGGCCGGCGCCGTCCGGCACTCTGCGCGAGCCCCGCCGCGAGCACCAGCACAGCCCCCGTGGCACCCGCGGCGATCGCGGTCGCGACCGCGGCGCCCGGATCGTCGCCGAGCACGCCGAGCGCCACGAACCCGACGAGCAGCAGGCCCACGACCGCGGCGACGATCGGCAGACGGCGCGCGGGACGGCGCAGCAACGGACGGCGGTCGACCGGCAGCGGGAGCCACCACGCCGCCTCGGGCCCGCCGAGCCCTACGGGACCGAGCCTCGCGGCGAGCCCGAGCGTCGCACCGGCGGCCGCCACCAGGGCGCTCACCGCGACCGCGGCCAGGCTCAACGATCCCGGCGGGGCCGGGGTCCGCGGCAACGACTCCCGGAGCTGGCCCACCGCCCCGATCGCGAGCACCGCGGTGATCACGGCACAGCTGACGGCGTACGCGGCGTCGTTGACCACCGCACCGATACCCGCTCCCCCGCGCGCGTTGCCGGCCAGCACCGTGAAGCGCCGGATCTCGCGCGCGGTCGGGACCTCACCGAGCTCGAGGTGGCTCATCGTGGCTCGCGGGCGATCCGCGCGGCCGCGGCCGCGGGGGTGAGGACCTCGACCGCCTCGTCGGAGACGAACACCGCGCGATCGGCGACCTGCTGCACGAGGTCGCCGTCGTGCGTCGCGAGCAGGACGGCGCCGCCCGCCGCCTTCTCGTCGATCAGCCGCGACGCGAGGTGGTCGCGCATCGCGCGGTCGAGCCGCTGCTCCGGCTCGTCGAGCACCAGCAGGTCGCGGGGCCGGGCGAACCCGGCGGCCAGCAGGAGCCGCCGACGCTGACCCGACGAGAGGGCGACCGGCAGCGCGTGCTGCTCCTGCTCGAGCCCGAACTCCTCGAGCAGCCCGGTGACGACGTCGTTCGCGCCCAGCACGCCGTGACCGCGCGCCGTCAGGTAGAGGTGCTCGCGCACGGTCAGCGCCGGGAACCACGCGTCGTCGTCGAGCACGCCGCACACGCGCGTCCGGAATGCCGCCGCACGCTCGTCGGGCGCCTCCCCCAGGACGCGCAACGTGCCGCCCATCGGTTCGAGCAGGCCGAGGACCGCGCGCAGGAGCGTCGACTTGCCCGAGCCGTTGGCGCCGACGAGCGCGAGGGCCTTGCCGGGTGCGAGTCGGAAGCTGGCGGGTGCGCACACGGGCGCCCCGCCGTACCCGACGAGCACGTCGGAGGCCTGCAGCACGACGCTCGCCATGACCGCCACCCTAGAGTGCGCGCGACACCCGCCATCGCCGTCGGTTGCCGTCAGGCGCGCTCGAGGAACTCCTCGCGCTCACCCGCGAGCAGGTGCTCGATCGCCGCACGCAGGGCAGGGTGCCGCTCGAGCTCGGGGTCCGCGGCGACGGTCGCGCGCGCGTCGTGGCGCGCGCGCTCGATCACGTCGCCGTCGCGCGCGACCCGCAGCAGGCGCAGCGACGAGGCGGTGCCCGACTGCGACGCGCCCAGCACGTCACCCTCGCGGCGCTGCTCGAGGTCGAACGCCGCGAGCTCGAAGCCGTCGAGCGAGCCGGCGACGACGCCGAGCCGGGCGTCGCCGGGCGAACCGGGCGGGGCGCCGGACACGAGCAGGCACACGCCGGGTGCCGCGCCGCGCCCGACGCGGCCGCGCAGCTGGTGCAGCTGCGAGACGCCGAACCGGTCGGCGTCGAGGATCACCATCACCGTCGCCTCGGGCACGTCCACCCCGACCTCGACGACCGTCGTCGAGACGAGCACCGGCGTGCGACCGGCGGCGAAGTCCGCGAGCGCGCGCTCCTTGTCCTCCGGGCCGAGCCGCCCGTGCAGCACCCCGACGGGTACACCCGCGAGCTCGGACCGCGCGGTCAGCTCCGCGGCGACCTCCTCGACCGCGCGCAGCGGCCGGCGCGGCGGGGCCGGTGCCGGTCCGCCGATCGTGGGGGCACCGGCCTCCTCCCAGTCGACCAGCTCCGCGCCGTCCTCTCGTGCGCCGCCGTCCTTGGCGTCCTCCTCGTCGGCCGTGATGCGCGGGCAGACCACGTAGGCGCGCCCGCCCCGGTCGACCTCCTCGCGCACGCGCCGCCAGGTCCGGTCGAGCCACCCGGGCCGGTCCGCGGGCACGACGAACGTCGTGATCCCCGCCCGGCCCGCCGGCAGCTCACGCAGCACGGAGGTCTCCAGGTCGCCGAACACCGTCATCGCCACGGTGCGCGGGATCGGCGTCGCGGTCATCGCGAGCAGGTGGGGCGCGGCGGCGGCCTTGGCGCGCAGCGCGTCGCGCTGCTCGACCCCGAACCGGTGCTGCTCGTCGACCACGACGAGCCCGAGGTCCGCGAACTGCACCTTCTTCTCGAGCAGCGCGTGCGTGCCGACGACGATGCCGGCGGCCCCCGACGCCGCGTCCAGCATCGCCTCGCGCCGCGCAGCACCCGTGACGGCTCCGGTCAGCAGCGTGAGCCGGGTCGCGACGTCGTTCGAGCCGAGCATCCCGCCCTCGGCGAGGTCGCCCAGCAACGCGCGCAGCGAGCGGGCGTGCTGCGCCGCGAGCACCTCGGTCGGTGCGAGCAGCGCCGCCTGCCCGCCCGCGTCGACGACCTGCAGCATCGCGCGGAGCGCGACGACCGTCTTGCCCGAGCCGACCTCACCCTGCAGGAGCCGCTGCATCGGCTCGCTGCGCGCCAGCTCGTCGGCGATCTCGCGGCCGACCTCCTGCTGACCCGCGGTCAGCGTGAACGGCAGCCGGGCGTCGAACGCCTCCAGGAGACCACCGGGCCGGGCGGGCCGGGCGGTCGCAGGCTCCGCGGCGGCACGCGCCCGGCGTCGGGCGAGCTCGGCCTGCAGCACGTACGCCTCCTCGTAGCGCAGCCGCTGCGCCGCGGCGAGGAAGTCGGCCTCGGAGTCCGGCTCGTGGATCTGGCGCAGCGCGACCAGCAGGGGTCCGAGGCCGCGCTGCTCGCGCACCGACGCGGGGACCGGGTCCGGCACGTCACCCTCGCGCAGCGGGGCCAGCGCGAGCCCGACGAGCTCGCGGATCCGCGCCGAGTCGATCGCCGCCGACGCCGGGTAGAGCGGCACCGGCCGCTCGTCGACGTGCGGCGTGGCGCCGGGCTCGACCTCGTCGTCGTCGAACCAGACGACGTCCGGGTTGGCGAGCTGCGCGCGCCCGTTGAACGAGCCGACCTTGCCGGAGAACAGTCCGCGCCGGCCCGGACGCATCTGCCGCGACCGGTTGATCGCGACGCCCTCGTGCTTCGCGAAGAACGTCAGGTGCAGCACGCTGCGGCCGTCGGTGATCTGCGCCTCGACGCGCGGGCGACCGGTCGAGCGCGCGTGCAGCACCCCCGACGCGCTGCGCACCTCCGCGACGATCTGCACCTTCTCGTCGAGCTGCAGGCCCGCGATGTCCGTGAGCCGGCCCGGGTCGGCGTACCGGCGCGGGTAGTGCCGCAGCAGGTCGCCGACCGTGCGCACGCCGAGCGCCTCGAACGCGTTCGCGAGCCGCGGCGCGAGCGTCCGCACCGGCCGGTCCACACCCATCGGCGCCGGCACACCGTCCGCGTAGCGCACGTCCCCTCCCACCCTCAGCTCCCTCCCGACGACAGTCGAGCCCTGCCGTCAGTCCAGCCCCTCAGTCCAGCCCCTCAGTCCAGCCCGTCAGTCCAGCCCGTCAGTCCAGCCCGTCAGTCCAGCCCGTCAGTCCAGGCCCAGCGCGACGCGCGGCCCGCCCGACGCCGGGCCGACGAACGTCACGTCCAGCCCGTGGCCCTGAGCGGCCGCCGCGATCGCCGCGCGCGCCTCGGGCGTGAACCCCGCATCGTGCACCACCGTCAGGGCCGCAGGTTCCGGCGCCCCGGTGCCCCACTGCTCCAGCAGGTCCGCGAGACCTGCCGCGGACGTCTCGAGCGCGGTCCCGCGGGCCTCGGGCTCGTCGTCCGCCGACGACCAGCGCCGCAACCGCGCGAGCGCGAGCGTCGCCGCCTGGACGCCGCGTGAACCGCTCTCGACCGCGAAGGCGAGCGTCGCGACGACCGCTGCGAGCTCGTCGGACGCGCCGATCACCTGCAGGCCCGCGAGCTCGTCACGCACCGGCTCCAGGTCCCGGTCGGCGGCGACGCCGCCGGGCAGCAGCAGCACGTCGGCCGCCGCGGTGTCGGTGATCGCGCGGCGCAGGTGGTCAGCCCGCACGGGTGCGCCGTCGCACGCGACCAGCACGACCGCGCCCGCCGTCGCGTACCAACCCGCCAGCCCGGGCGACCTCGTCACGACGACGAGCCCCCACGCGCCCGCCGCGGGACCGCCGCCGTCGACGCACGCGCCGACCAGGTCGAGGCGACGCACGACGACCTGCTCGCGCGCGCCCACGGCGCACGCCTCGATCGCCGCAGCCGGGTCGTCGGTGTGCACGTGCGCGTGGCACCACCCGTCGCCCGCGACGACCGCGACCGCATCTCCCACACCGTCGAGAACCGTGCGCAGCCCGGGCGCCAGGTCCGGGTCCGGGGCCCGCACGACGAGCATCACCTCGAACGCCCCGCCCGACACCGCGCCCGAAACCCCGCCCTCGCCGGACGATCCTGACGAGGCCGCGCGTTCGGGGAGCCAGTCGAGCGCGATCGCACCGGGCGGCGCGTCGGGGGCCGGGCCCGCGGCCGCCGCGAGCGCGTCGAGGACGACGAGCAGCGCGCACGCGCCCGCGTCGGGCACGTGCGCGGCGCGCAGCACCGGATGGGTCCGGCTGATCCGGTCGAGCTCGGCGTGCCCCGCGGCAACGGCGAGCCGCACGACCTCGGCCGCACCGACGCGCGCGCCCCCCGCGACGGCGGCAGCCTCCGCGATCTCGTCGGCGAGCGTGAGCACCGTGCCTTCCTGCGGCTGCGCGACCGCGGTCCGGGCCGCGCGGGCCGCGCGGGCCAGCGCCTCCGCCAGATCGTCGGCGTCGAGCACGTCCGGCGCACCCGGGACCGGGGTCGGCAGCCGCGCGAGGCCACCGAGGTACTGGCTGAGGATCACGCCGCTGTTGCCCCGTGCGGCGAGCATCGCGCCGCGGGCCAGCGCGCCCAGCGCAGCACGCGTCCCGGAGCCGACGGGCAGCGCCGCGAGCGCGTCCCGCCCGCCGACGAACGTGAGCAGCGCGTTGCTGCCGGTGTCGGCGTCCGGGACGGGGATGACGTTGAGCGCGTCCAGCCTCCCGCGCGCGGCGTCGAGGGCCGCGGCGGCGCACGCCGCCCACTCCCGCACGACGAGCTCGTCGAGCACGTCACCGCCCTCCTCGTCCTGCGACCGTCCGGACCGGCCCGCGCGTGCCCACCCTGCCGCATCGCACCGACATTTGGGGCGCCCCCGAACCATGGGCTAGTCTTGACCGGTTGCCCGGCCTGCTCCGGGCGCACCGGGACCGCGGACCACCGCGTCCCCACCCCATGACTTCGCCGCAGACCCGCGGCGTGCCCCGAAGGAACACAGGAGAACGACCGTGGCTGCCAACTGCGACGTCTGCGCCAAGGGCCCGAGCTTCGGCCACAGCGTCTCGCACTCCAACGTCCGCACCAAGCGTCGCTGGAACCCGAACATCCAGCGCGTGCGTGCCGTCGTCGCCGGGACGCCGAAGCGTCTCAACGTGTGCACCTCGTGCCTCAAGGCCGGCAAGGTGCAGCGCGCCGTCTGACCGGCCGCCGTCGGCTTCGGCCGGCACCTCAGAACGTCACCGCAAGGCCCGCGAGAGTTCGTCTCGCGGGCCTTGCGCATGTCCGAGGGTGTGGCAGTGTGACCCCATGGCTGAGCAGCTTGACGAGGTCACGATCCGCGCCGCGCGTACCGCCGACGCGTCGGCCATCGCCCAGGTGCACGTGCGCTCGTGGCAGGAGGCCTACGCCGGCATCGTGCCGAGCGCCTACCTCGCCGGGCTGGACCCCGCGCAACGCGCCGTGCGCTGGGCCGAGGACCTGCGCAGCGGCCCGGACGAGGGCATCCTCACCTGGGTCGCCGAGTCCGGTCCGCGCCTGCTCGGCTTCGTCACGCTCGGTCCGAGCCGCGACGAGGACGCGCGGCGCGGCGACCGCGAGATCTACTCGATCTACCTCGACCCCGGAACGTGGGGCCACGGCGTCGCACGCGACCTCATGCGCACCGTGATCGCCGAGGCCGGCGAACGCACGGCGCTGTCGCTGTGGGTGATCGCGGACAACGAGCGCGCGCGGCACTTCTACCGCCGGCACGGCTTCCAGCCCGACGGCGTCGAGCGTTTCGACGACGTCGGCGGCGCCAACCTGCTCGAGGTGCGCTACCGCCGCAGCTGACGGCGCACGTCTCGGCTCCACGCGCCACCCACGGTTTCAGCCCGCGAAGTGGTCCCACCCGGGCGCCACGTCCGCCTCCCCGCCTCCGACGAGCACGCGGGGTCCGGCGCCGTCGACCGCGCGCACCCGTCCGACGGTCCGGAACGGTGCCGGCAGCGCCGTGCCCGGCGGGAACGTCGCGAGCAGCGCGTGGTCCTCACCACCGGCGAGCACCCAGTGCCGCACGTCGGCCCCGAGCCGGGCTGCGAGCGGCGCGAGCGCCGCCACGTCGGGTGCGAGCGCGTCCTCGTCGAGATCGAGGAGCACGCCGGACGCGGCGGCGATCCGCCCCGCGTCCCGCAGCAGCCCGTCCGAGACGTCCAGCATCGCGCTCGCACCGGCGAGCGCCGCCGCCGGTCCCGCGGCGAGCGGGCTGCGCGGGCGCAGGTAGCGCGCGACCGCCTCGTCGGCCGCCGGCCCGACCTCGGCGAGAGCGGCCGACGACCGACCCGCGGTGAGCACCGCGAGGCCTCCGGCGGAGCGCCCCGGCTCGCCCGCGAGCGCGACGACGTCCCCGGGTCGCGCACCCGCACGCGTCACCGGTGCGCGCCCCTCGAGGTCCCCGTGCGCGGTGACCGCGACGACGACGAGCGGCCCGCCGGACAGGTCACCGCCCACGACCCCGGCACCGACGGGCGTGCTCGCGGCCGCGAGACCGCGCGCGAGCCCCTCGACCCACGTCACGGGCAGGTCGTCGGGCACGACGAGCGAGACGACCAGACTCGTCGGACGCGCGCCCATCGCGGCGACGTCCGCGAGGTTCTGCACCGCCGCGCGATGCCCCACGTCCTCGCCGGTCGACCACGCGCGCCGGAAGTGCCGGTCCTCGACCAGCACGTCGGTCGTCACGACGAACCGACCGTCGGGGGCGGCCACCACCGCGGCGTCGTCGCCCGGGCCCAGCAGCGTCCCGCGCGCCGTCGGCAGCAGCGGGAACACGCGCGCCAGGACGGCCTGCTCCGAGAGCTCGCCCACGGTCACGGGTCGCTGCTCGTCGGGCACCGCCCCACGCTAGCGGCGCGGTGCCCACGCCGCGCACGTCGTCCGTACCGGGCAACGTCACACCCGGGACGTCGGGAGCACCCGGCCGCGGTGGCTACCGTGGAGCGGTGTCGACCCGCAGCCCGCAGTCGCGCCCGGACGCCCGGGTGCGCCGTGCGGCGACCGCCGGCGCGAGCGCTCTCGTCGTGGGCGTGCTCGTCGGGTCCTGCGCGAGCCCCGCGGTGTCCGTGACACCCGCACCGCACGCGACCGACCCCGCGTGCGCGCAGGTCGTGCTCGCGACGCCCGACGAGATCGCGGACGACCTGTCGCGTCGCGCCGTCACCGCGCAGGCCGCGACGGCCTGGGGTGACCCGGCGGTCGTCCTGCGCTGCGGGGTCGAGCCGCTGGGCCCGACGACCGACCGGTGCGTGTCCGTCGAGTCCGCCGACGGCTCGACCGTGGACTGGGTCGTCGTGGCGAGCGACCCCGACCACGAGGACTCGAGCGACTGGACGTTCACGACCTACGGCCGCGTCCCCGCGGTCCAGGTCACGGTCCCCGCCGAGATCGCGCGCACGCACCCGTCGTCGTTCCTCGACCGGCTCGCCCCCGCGATCGGGCACACGACGAAGGAGCGCGAGTGCCTGGGGCTGGACGAGACGTCCTGACCGGCCCCGGTCGCGTTCCGGCGCTCAGCGCAGCCCGGTCGGGCGTTCGAGCGCGAGCGTGAGCAGCTCGTCGACGAGCGCGGCGTACGGGACGCCGGAGGTCTCCCACAGCCGCGGGTACATCGAGTACGGCGTGAAGCCCGGCATCGTGTTGATCTCGTTGACGACCACGTCCCCGCCGGGCGTCACGAACATGTCGACGCGCGCGAGGCCCTCGCACCCGATCGCCTCGAACGCCGCGACCGCGACGTCCTGCACACGCTCGACGACGTCGGGCGGCAGGTCGGCGGGGGCGTCGAGCCGCACGCCACCCTCGTCGAGGTACTTGGCCTCGAAGTCGTAGAACGCGTGCTCGGGGCCGGTCACGACGATCTCGCCGGGCAGCGACGCGCGCGGCCGCGCACCGCCGCGCCCGCCCAGGACGCCGCACTCGATCTCGCGCCCGACGATGCCTGCCTCGACCACGACCTTCGGGTCGTGCTCGGAGGCGGTGGCGATCGCCGCGGGCAGGTCCGCGAGGTCGTCGACGCGCGTGATGCCCAGGCTCGAGCCCGCACGCGCGGGCTTGACGAACAGCGGCAGCCCCAGCGCACGGATGCGCTCGAGCTGGCCCTCCGGATCGCGCACGAACGCGCCCGGCGGCACGACGACGAAGGGCCCGACGGGCAGCCCGGCGCCCGTGAGCACGACCTTCATCATGTGCTTGTCCATGCCGACCGCCGAGGCCAGCACGCCCGCGCCGACGTAGCGCACGTCCGCGAGCTCGAGCATGCCCTGCAGCGTGCCGTCCTCGCCGAACGGGCCGTGCAGCAGCGGGAACACGACGTCGACGTCGCCGAGGGGACGCGGCACCTCGCCCGGCTCGATCACGCGCACCGCACGCTCGCCCGCGTCCTGCGGGAGCAGCACGTGCGTCAACGTGTCCTCGACGACCGGGAGCCGGCCGTCGCGGATGGCCCAGCGGTCCGGGTCGTCGTCGGCGAGCACCCAGCGGCCCGTGGGCGTGATGCCCACCGCGAGCACGTCGTAGCGGTCCCGGTCGATCGCGCGCAGCACGCCGCCCGCGGTCGCGCACGAGATGCCGTGCTCCCCGGACCGGCCGCCGAACAGCACCATGACGCGAGGACGGGTATCGGCCGCGGACGTGTCCGGGCTCGGCAGGACGGCGTTCATCGGCCCCGACCCTACCCGCCACCCCCGGCCGTCGTGGACGCGTACCCTGGCGCGGTGATCCCGCCCGACGCGTCGGCGCGTCCGCCCGCGACCAGCCCCCGCACCCTCGTCGTGGCCGCGGGCCGCCCGCCGCGTACGCAGGGCGCCCCCGTGAACCCGCCCGTGGTGCTGTCCTCGACGTACGTCTCGCAGGGCGTGCCCGGACCCGACGAGCTGCTCTACGCCCGCATCGGCACCGAGACCTGGCACCCGTTCGAGCAGGCGCTCGCCGAGCTCGAGGGCACGCCGCTGCCCGCGCTGGTCACCGGCAGCGGCATGGCCGCGATCGCCGCCGCGTTCTCGCTCGTGCCGCCCGGGGGCCGGCTCGTGCTGCCGCGCCACTGCTACCAGGTGACGATCGGCCACGCGCACGACCTCGCGCAGCGCAGCGGCGTCACGGTCGACCTGGTCGACATCGACGACACCGCCGCGGTGCTCGCGGCCGTGGCCGGCGGGGGCGAGCGCCGGCCCGCCGACCTGCTGTGGGTCGAGTCCCCCACCAACCCGATGCTCGAGGTCGCCGACCTGCCCGCGCTCGCCGCGGGCGCGCACGCCGCCGGTGCGCTCGTCGGGGTCGACAACACGTTCGCGACCCCGCTCGTGCAGCGGCCGTTCGAGCACGGTGCGGACGTCGTCGTGCACTCCGTCACCAAGTACCTGGCCGGTCACAGCGACGTCGTGCTGGGTGCCGCGCTCGCCACCGACCCCGCGCTGCACGCGCGGCTGCACGACTACCGCACCGTGCACGGCGCGGTCGCAGGGCCGTTCGAGGTCTGGCTCGCGCTGCGCGGGCTGCGCACGCTCGCGCTGCGGGTCGAGCGCGCGCAGGCGAACGCCGCCGAGCTGGCCCGTCGGCTCGCCGACCATCCGGGCGTCGCCGTGGTGCGGCACCCCAGCCTGCCCGACGACCCCGGGCACGAGCGCGCGGCGCGGCTCATGGCCGGGTTCGGCTCGATCCTCGGCGTGCGGCCGGTCGGCGGGCGCGCGGCCGCCGACGCCGTCGTCGCGGCCGTGCGGCTGTGGGTCCCCGCGACGAGCCTCGGCGGGGTCGAGTCGAGCCTCGAACGGCGGCGACGGTTCGCGACCGAGTCACCCACCGTGCCCGACGACCTGCTGCGCCTGAGCGTCGGCATCGAGGACGTCGAGGACCTGTGGCGTGACCTGGACGCGGCGCTACGAGCCGTCTGAGCCCGCTCGTCGGACCCCGTGGGCCCGCTCGTCGGACCGGTTCAGGCCAGCTCGGACTTGCGGGGGCGCGAGAGCAGCAGCGGTGCGAGCTGGTCGACCGGCAGGCCTTCGTACAGCACGCGGACGACGGCCTCCGTGATCGGCATCTCGATGCCGAGGCGGTTCGCCAGGTCCAGCACCGGACGGCAGGACTTGACGGCCTCGGCCGTGCCGCCGGTCGCCGCGACCGCCTCGTCCAGGCCCATGCCGCGCCCGACGTGCCCGCCGAGCGTGTGGTTGCGCGAGTCCGGCGACGCGCACGTGGCCATGAGGTCGCCCATGCCGGCGAGCCCGGCGAACGTCTCGGCGTCCGCGCCCAGCGCCATGCCGAGCCGCGAGATCTCGACGAGCCCGCGCGTGATGACCGTCGCCATCGTGTTGTAGCCCAGCCCACGGCCCTGCGCGATGCCGACCGCGAGCGCGATGACGTTCTTCACCGCACCGCACAGCTCCACGCCGACCACGTCCGGGTTCGTGTACGGGCGGAAGTACGCGGAGGCGCAGGCGCGCGCGACGAGCCGCGCGGTCTCGTCGGACACCGACGCGACGACCGTCGCGGTGGGCTGACGGCGTGCGATCTCACGCGCGAGGTTGGGGCCCGAGACGACCGCGACGCGCTCGGGCGGTAGGCCGAGGGCCTCGGCGACGACCTCGCTCATCCGGCTGTCGGTGGACAGCTCGACGCCCTTCATGAGCGAGACCACGACCGCGTCCGGCGCGAGCAGGTCGCGCAGCGGCTCGAGCGTCGCGCGTGCGACCTGGGACGGCACCGCGACCGCGACGATCCGGGCGTCCGCGAGCGCCTCCACGGGGTCGAGCGTCGCGGTGACACCGAGCGGCAGGTCGATGCCCGGCAGGTAGGCGTCGTTGCGGTGCTGCACGGCGATCTGGTGGACCACCGCGGGGTCGCGGCTCAGCACGGTCGCCTGGCAGCCCGCGTCGGCCAGCACCGCGCCGAACGTCGTGCCCCAGGCCCCGGACCCGACGATCGCGGCCCGCAGCGGTGCCGCGTCCGCGGACGACTGCTCGTCCGCCGTCACGGCGCCTCCGCCGACCCGGCGCCGTCGCGTGCCTCGTCGGTGGTCCCGGCGGCTTCGTCGGGAGCGACGTCGCCCGCGTCGTCCGTGCCCTTGTCGTCGGGGCCCAGGTCGTCGGGCCGGGCGGACGACCTGCGCGCGTCGAAGCGGACCGCGGGCGCCTGCTCACCGCGGATCCCCTCGAGGAGCGTCGTGATCGCGACCATCACCCGCTCGGTCGCCTCGCGCAGCGTGGCCGCGTCGTGCGGAAGGTCGTACAGGTCGTCGAGGTCGACCGCCGGGCCCACCCGCATCGTCACGAGCTTCGGCGGGATCGGGTGCGGCACCTTGGAGTACCGACCGAGCAGGTCCTGCGCGCCCCACTGCGCGACCGGGATCACCGGCGCGCGCGAGGCCAGCGCGAGGCGCGCCACGCCGGTCTTGCCGACCATGGGCCACAGGTCCGGGTCGCGCGTGAGCGTGCCCTCGGGGAACACGACGACGCACTCGCCGTCGTCGAGGGCCTGCGTCGCCTCGCGCAGCGACTCGCCTGCGGCCGACGTGTTCCGGTAGACGGGGATCTGGTGCGTGCGTCGCAGCGCCCACCCGACGACCGGGATCGTGAACAGCGACGACTTCGCCAGGATGCGCGGCACGAACCCGCTGTCCCACAGGAAGTGCGCCATCGTCACGGGGTCGACGTTGGTCATGTGGTTGGCCGCGACGATGATGCCGCGATCGGTCGGGATCGTCTCGCCGCCGGACCAGTCGCGCTTCGTGATGACCATGAAGAGCGGCCGCAGGATCCTCGCGACGTTGCGGTAGGCCAGGGTCGACCGGGCAGGTGCACGCACGGTGAGCAGGCTACCCGGTGGCGTCGCGGACCGGTCCCCCCGTCCCGGCGCGGGCACGCGCCGGGACCGCGTCACGCGCGGCTGAACTGGGCCCCGAGCGCCTCGAGCTTCTCCGTGAAGTGCTCGTAACCGCGGTCGATGAGGCTGATGCCCCGCACCTGCGAGGTGCCCTTGGCCGTCAGCGCCGCGATGAGGTGGCTGAACCCGCCGCGCAGGTCCGGCACCTCGATGTCGGCCGCCGCCAGGGGCGTCGGGCCGCTGATGACCGCCGAGTGGTAGAAGTTGCGCTGGCCGAACCTGCACGGGCGCCCACCCAGGCACTCCTTGTAGACCTGGATCGTCGCGCCCATCCCGACGAGCGCGTCGACGAACCCGAAGCGGTTCTCGTACACCGTCTCGTGCACGATCGACAGGCCCTTGGCCTGCGTGAGCGCGACGACGAGCGGCTGCTGCCAGTCCGTCATGAAGCCGGGGTGCACGTCCGTCTCGAGCTGGATCGAGCGCAGGTCGCCACCCGGGTGGAAGAACCGGATGCCGTCGTCGTCGACCGTGAACTCGCCGCCGACTTTGCGGAACGTGTTGAGGAACGTCGTCATCTCGGGCTGCGTCGCGCCGCGGACGTAGATGTCACCGCCCGTCGCGAGCGCCGCCGACGCCCACGACGCCGCCTCGATCCGGTCCGAGAGCGCCGTGTGCTGGTAGCCCTCGAGCCGCTCGACGCCCTCGATGCGGATCACGCGGTCGGTGTCGACCGAGATGATCGCGCCCATCTTCTGCAGGACGTTGATGAGGTCCATGATCTCGGGCTCGATCGCCGCGCCCGCGAGCTCCGTGATGCCCTCGGCGCGCACGGCCGTGAGCAGCAGCTGCTCGGTGGCGCCGACGCTCGGGTACGGCAGCGCGATCTTGGTGCCCTGCAACCGGCGCGGCGCGGACAGGTAGATGCCCGTCGGCGTCTTGTCCACCACGGCGCCGAACTGGCGCAGGATGTCGAGGTGGTAGTTGATCGGCCGGTCGCCGATCCGGCAGCCGCCCAGGTCCGGGATGAACGCCTCGCCGAGCCGGTGCAGCAGCGGGCCGCAGAACAGGATCGGGATGCGGCTCGAGCCCGCGTGCGCGTCGATGTCCGCGACGTGCGCCGACTCCACGTCCGTCGGGTCCAGGTGCAGCGTGCCGGCCGCGTCGTTCGCCTCGACCCGCACGCCGTGCAGCTCGAGCAGACCCGTCACCACCGCGACGTCCCTGATCTGGGGGACGTTGCGCAGCACGCTCGGCGTCTCGCCGAGCAGTGCGGCGACCATCGCCTTGGACACGAAGTTCTTGGCCCCGCGGACCGTGATCTCCCCGCGCAGCGGGTTGCCACCGTCGATGTACAACAGATCGTTCACTCGCCCATCCTCGCCTACCACCGGACTCGCGCACGCCGCGGTGCGACCGTGCCCGCACGTGCGCACGACACCTTCACAGACCGACCGCCGCACATCGACCTCGTCGGGATCGCGCGTGACTGTCGATTGACTACTTCTTGCCGGACTTCTTGCCAGACTTCTTGCCCGAGCCCTTGGCCGGCTTCTTGTCGGACTTCGTGCTGGACGCCCGGGCCGACTTCTTGTCGGGCTTCTTCTCGGACTTCTTCGCAGCCTTCGCCGCAGTCTGCTTGACCGACTTCTTGGTCGACTTCTTGGCCGACTTCTTGGCCGGCTCGTCGTCGGCCGAGCTCTTGGCGGAGCCCTGAGCCGCGGCCGAGTCCTTGTCCGCCTTGGCGCTCACCTTGACGCTCGGCTTCGCGTTCGGCGCCTTCGCGCCACCGCGCGCGGCCCGCGTGGTGGCGCCCGTCGTCCCCACGTTCGGCGCTGCCTCGGGTGCGACGCCGTCGTGGACCGCGGCACGTAGGCCCACCCCGGGGTGGAACCGGACCACCCGGGCGGCCGGGACGACGACGGTCGCACCGGTGCGCGGGTTGCGTGCCGTGCGTGCCGCACGCGCGACGGGCTCGAACGAGCCGAACCCGGTGAGCGTCACCCGCTCGCCGTCGGCGAGGAGTGCCGTCACCTCGGCCAGCACGGACTCGACGGCCGCGGTGGCAGCCGCGCGGCTGCTCCCGCGTGCGACGATCCGGTCGATCAGCTGCGTCTTGCCTGCCACGTCCGCCTCCTTGTGCCGCGCGTCTCGTCGGACGTGCTGCGCGGACTCTCGCCCACCGTAGCGGGACGTACTGGACAACCCCGTGCCCGGCGCGCGCATGCGCCACCGGGCACGGTCGCGCCGCGGAGCAGGGTCGTCGAGCGGATCGTCTGCGGGTTCGTCGGGCGGGCTCGTCGTGCGGGTTCGTCAGGCGGGTTCGTCAGGCGGGACGACGACCGAGCTCGACCTCGACGGGGCGCGCGGCCTTGATCTCGACCGGCGGCAGGTGCTTGGCCGGCAGGGTCGCGGGACGCCACGACTCACGACGAGCCTCGAAGTCCGCGATCTCGTCGGTGTGCTGCATCGTCAGGCCGATGTCGTCGAGGCCCTCCATGAGGCGCCAGCGCGTGTAGTCGTCGACATGCAGCGGGACGACGACGTCGTCGCACGTCACCGTGCGCGACTCGAGGTCCACCGTGATCTCGGTGCCCGGCCTGGTCTCGAGGATCTTCCAGATCAGCTCGATGTCCTCCTGCGCGAGCTGAGCCGCGAGCAGCCCCTGCTTGCCGGAGTTGCCGCGGAAGATGTCGGCGAACCGGGCCGAGAGCACGACCTTGAAGCCGTAGTCCTTCAGCGCCCACACCGCGTGCTCACGCGACGAGCCGGTGCCGAAGTCGGGACCGGCCACGAGGACCGTCCCGGAGCTGTAGGCGTCCTGGTTGAGGATGAACGCCGGGTCGCCGCGCCACGCCGCGAACAGCGCGTCCTCGAAGCCCGTGCGCGTCACCCGCTTGAGGTAGACGGCCGGGATGATCTGGTCGGTGTCGACGTTGCTGCGCCGCAGCGGGACCCCGACGCCGGTGTGCTGGGTGAACTTCTCCATCGGTCTGCTTCTCTCGTTCGTCGTCTGGTTCGTCGAGGGGGTCGTCAGACCGTCTGCAGGTCGCGCTCGTCGGACAGCGGCGAGCCGTCGGGTGCGGGCCGTCCCGTCCCGAGGTCGCCGTACGACGAGAGCGTGCCGCGGATGGCCGTGGCGGCCGCGACGAGCGGCGAGACCAGGTGCGTGCGGCCGCCCTTGCCCTGGCGACCCTCGAAGTTCCGGTTCGACGTCGACGCCGAACGCTCCCCCGGCGTGAGCTGGTCGGGGTTCATGCCCAGGCACATCGAGCAGCCGGCGTTGCGCCACTCGGCCCCGAAGTCGAGGAAGATCTTGTCGAGCCCCTCGGCCTCCGCCTGCAGCCGCACGCGGGCGGACGCGGGCACGACGAGCACGCGCACCTCGTCGGCCTTCTTCTTGCCGCGCACCACCTTGGCGACCGAGCGCAGGTCCTCGATGCGACCGTTGGTGCACGAGCCGATGAAGACCGTGTCGACCTTGATCTCGCGCAGCGGCTGACCCGGTGTCAGGCCCATGTACTCGATCGCGCGCTCGGCGGCGACGCGCTCGTTGGCGTCCGCGATCTGCTCGGGGACCGGCACGTTGGCCGACAGGGGCAGGCCCTGGCCGGGGTTGGTGCCCCACGTGACGAACGGCTCGAGGTCCGCCGCCGCGAGGACGACCTCCTCGTCGAACACCGCGTCGTCGTCGGTCCGCAGCGTCTTCCAGTACTCGACCGCGGCGTCCCAGTCGGCGCCCTCGGGGGCGTGCGGGCGGCCCTTGAGGTACGCGAACGTGGTCTCGTCGGGCGCGATCATGCCCGCGCGCGCGCCGGCCTCGATCGACATGTTGCAGATCGTCATCCGGGCTTCCATCGACAGGCTACGGATCGCCTCGCCGCGGTACTCCAGGACGTAGCCCTGGCCGCCGCCCGTGCCGATCTTGGCGATGATCGCCAGGATGATGTCCTTGCTGGTGGCGCCCTGCGGGAGCTGGCCGTCGACCGTGATCGCCATGGTCTTGAACGGCGCGAGCGGCAGCGTCTGGGTGGCGAGCACGTGCTCGACCTCGGACGTGCCGATGCCGAACGCGAGGGCACCGAACGCGCCGTGCGTCGAGGTGTGGCTGTCGCCGCACACGACCGTCAGGCCGGGCTGCGTCAGGCCGAGCTGCGGGCCGACCTGGTGGACGATGCCCTGGTCCGCGTCGCCGAGCGAGTGGATGCGCACACCGAACTCGGCCGCGTTGTTGCGCAGCGTCTGGATCTGCGTGCGGCTCGTCGTGTCCGCGATGGGGCGGTCGATGTCGAGCGTCGGGGTGTTGTGGTCCTCGGTCGCGAGCGTGAGGTCCGGGCGTCGGACCGGGCGGCCCGCGATGCGCAGGCCCTCGAAGGCCTGCGGGCTCGTCACCTCGTGCACGAGGTGGAGATCGATGTAGAGAAGATCGGGCGCTCCGTCGGTGCCACGTCGCACGACGTGCGCGTCCCAGACCTTCTCCGCCAGCGTGCCGGCCATGTCCACGGTCCTGTTCTGCTCGTCCGGGTGGGGGGTGTTCCCCGGTTCGGCGGCCGAGTCGCTTGCATCTCAGCCTTCGAGACGCCAATATCGGCCTATGGACAACTCTAGCGGAGTCGGCGTGCTGGACAAGGCCGCGTCCGTCCTCAGTGCCCTCGAGGCCGGGCCGGCGACCCTCGCACAGCTCGTCACCGCCACCCATCTTGCCCGTCCGACGGCCCATCGGCTGGCCGTCGCGCTCGAGCACCACCGCCTCGTGGCGCGGGACATGCAGGGCCGCTTCGTGCTCGGCCCACGGCTGTCCGAGCTCGCGACGGCCGCCGGCGAGGACCGCCTGCTGGCCGCCGCCGGGCCCGTGCTCGCGGCCGTGCGCGACCACACCGGTGAGAGCGCGCAGCTCTACCGCCGGCAGGGTGACCAGCGCATCTGCGTCGCCGCGGCCGAGCGGCCCATCGGTCTGCGGGACTCGATCCCCGTGGGCGCGACGCTCACCATGCAGGCGGGTTCGGCCGCGCAGGTGCTCCTGGCCTGGGAGGAGCCCGACCGGCTGCACCGCGGCCTGCAGGGCGCCAGGTTCACCGCGACGATCCTGTCCGGCGTGCGACGCCGCGGCTGGGCACAGTCGGTGTCCGAGCGCGAGGTCGGTGTGGCGTCCGTCTCCGCCCCCGTACGCGGCCCGTCCGGGCGCGTGGTCGCGGCCGTGTCCGTCTCCGGTCCCCTCGAGCGCCTGACCCGCCAGCCGGGTCGTCTGCACGCCGCCGCCGTCGTCTCCGCCGCGAACCGCCTCACGGAAGTCCTGCGCCGCACCGCCGACTGACCCACACACCACCGTCCGACCCACACCACCGGCCGACCCGCCCCACCGTCCGACCCGCCCCACCGTCCGACCCGCCCCACCGTCCGACCCGCCCCACCGTCCGACCCACACCACCGGCCGACCCACACCACCGGCCGACCCGCAACGACAACCCCCACCCACCCACGGCCGCCGCGACGCAGCCCGCGGGCATGCCCACCCCGCGCCGACGCGCCCCTCTGCCGGCGTGCGACCGCCACTCGTCGGCCCGGGCCGTGGATGCAGGGATGGGTGCAGGAGCCGGCGGGTGGACCGGGCGGATGCTGCATCCATACCTGCAACCACGCGCGAGACGGCGGCAGGGCGGGCGGGCGAGGACGCACACCCCGCCGACGCACCCACCCGCCACCGAGCTCCCGCCGACCCACCTCGACCCATGAGCTGCACGCCGGCGTGCGACCACCGGCTCATCGCCCCGGTCCGTGGATGCAGGGATGGGTGCAGGAGCCGGCGGGTGGACCGGGCGGATGCTGCATCGATGCCTGCAACCACGCGCGAGACGGCGGCCGGGCGGGCGGGCGAGGACGGACACCCCGCCGACGCACCCACCCGCCGCCGACCTCCCGCCGACCCACCTCGACCGATGAGCTGCACGCCGGTGTGCGAGCACCGGCTCGTCGGCTCGAGGCATGGATGCAGGGATGGGTGCAGGAGTCGGCGGGTGGACCGGGCGGATGCTGCATCCATACCTGCAACCACGCGTGAGATGGGGGCGGGGCGCGGGCAGGGCGGGCGCGGGGCTCGGGTGGGGTGGCTGCTCGAGGGTGTGGCGCGTGGAATGGCGAAGGGCCCGGTCCTGTGGACCGGGCC
Organism: Cellulomonas composti; assembly: GCF_007990245.1. Taxonomy (GTDB): domain Bacteria; phylum Actinomycetota; class Actinomycetes; order Actinomycetales; family Cellulomonadaceae; genus Cellulomonas; species Cellulomonas composti. The sequence goes on from NZ_BJWG01000007.1 coordinate 53,576, forward strand.
CTTCTCGCGTACCCCCGACCGGATTCGAACCGGCGCTACCGCCGTGAGAGGGCGGCGTGCTAGGCCGCTACACAACGGGGGCTCTAACACTGTCGAGCCATGCCCCAAGGGGCTGGACTCGACGGGTGAACACTCTACCCGATGGTCCGGGTTGATCCGAACCTGCAGGTCAGCGGTGTTCTCGCTGGCTGGTGAAGCGCTGGGGTACCAGGACTCGAACCTAGACTAAGTGAACCAGAATCACTCGTGCTGCCAATTACACCATACCCCAAGGGGGTATGACCCCCGCGCTACGAACGGCTCCCGAGAGGCCGTTCAGCGGACGTCGTACCGGCCGTGAACGATACCCGAGCGGACGGGGTCGACCAAACTCGCGCTCAGCGAGGGATGTCGGCCAGCTCGGAGACGTCGTACCAGAGCAGGTCGGCCTCCTCCACCCGCTCCCGTGCCGCCTCGTCGCCGGCCAGCGCGGCATCGACCTCGGGCGCCAGCTCCGGCTCGTCGACGTGCACGCACGCCACCAGGTCGAGCGCGACGGGCGTGGTCAGGGCGACGGCGGTGACGTCCCGCTCGTCGGGTGCGTCGTCGAGTGCCCGCACGGCTTCGTCGGGCACGTCGGCGGTGACGACCAACCGCAGCCGGGGGGCGTCCGGGGCGCCGGCGAGCAGCGCGAACGAGCCGTCGGCCGCCGACAGGTGCGCGGCGAACTCGAGCCCCTCCTCGTCCTCGTCGGGCAGTGCTGCGCGCAGCGCGGACGTCACCGCGTACGCCGTCCGCGCCGTGAGGGCACCGCCGGTGGTCCGTAGCGCGTCGAGCTCGTCGAGCGTGGCAGGCAGGTAGATCCGCATGCGCCCAGTGTGCCCCGGGGTCGCCGCCACGGCCGGGACGCGCGGCGCCTACGCGTACGCCGCGACGTCCGCCCCCGAGCGCGCCGCGGCCCCGACGGGCCCGCCGGACGCGACGAGCCCGACGAGCTGCTGCAGCGCACGGCGCGCCGGCGAGCCGGGCGCGATCTCGCGCAGCGTGCGGGCCTCGAGCACGGCTGCGTCGAGCGCGTCGCGGTCCTCCGGCACCAGGACCGGGTCGACGACCGCGGCATACCGCGCGAGCGCCTGCGCCACCGCCTGCGCCGGGCGCGGACCCGCGACGGAGGCGCGCACGCGGTTCACGACGACGTGGCGCGGCGAGGTCAGACCGAGGTCGGACAGGTCCGCCAGGGCCCGTACGAGCCGCTGGACGCCCACCGGGTCGGCGCTCCCGACCACCACGACGACATCCGCCGCCGCGAGCGCGCCGAGCGTCGCCGCATTGCGCCGGGGCGCGCGCGTGTCGTAGCTCAGCGCCTCGTCCTGCTCGACCGAGAAGCCGCAGTCGACGACCGTCACGGCCGCGAGCGAACGCGCCACGACCCAGACCGCGTCGAGCGCGGCGGAACCGAGCTCGGTCCACCGGTCGGCCCGGGAGATGCCGGACAGCAGCCGCAGGTCGGGTGCGACGTACCCCGCGAGGCGTGCGAGCGTGACGAGATCGAGCGTGCCGGCGGCGGCCGCTCGGCACGCGGCGGCGAGGCCGGGAGCGTCGTCGAGCACGCCGAGAAGCTGCGCGACGCAACCGCCGTAGGTGTCCGCGTCCGCCAGGAGGGTCGGCGTGCCGAGGGCCGCGATCTCGGCCGCCAGGTTGACCGCGACGGTTGACCGCCCGGGGGCACCCGTCGGACCCCACACCGCGACGATGCCGCCCCGTTCGGCGCGTGCCGTCGGCGCGGGGGTCTCGTCCCACGGGTCGCCCTCGGACGTGCTCGACTCGCAGAGCGCCAGGACCCGCCGCGCGAGCACCGCGGCCGCGGCCTGTCCGGCCGGCACGTCGAGCACGAGGTCCGCTCCCGCGACGCGTGCGCGCTCGGCCGGTGTCGTCCGCTCGGGCTCGACGAGCGCCACGACGACGACGCCGCTCGCCCGCACCGCCGCGACGGCGGCGACGTCGAGCCCGTCGAGCGCCGCCGACACCACCGCGACGCGCCCGAGCCCGGCCTCGGCGGCCGCGAGCAGCTCGGTCAGGTCGGCGCAGCGCCGCGTGACTCGCAGGCCGGGTGCGTCGTCGAGCGCCCGGACCACGGCGGTCTCGCCGGCTCCACGCACGCCGCACAGCACGGGGATCGTCATCGCGCTCACTGCCCCGGCAGGGGGACGACGTCGATCGAACCGTCCGACGCGAGCGCGGCGAGCACCTCCGGCAGGAGGTCCACGGGGACGAGCACCTGCACGGTTCCCGCGCCCGCGGTACCGAATGCACGGTCGGGCCGGTCGACCTCCGCCACGATCAGGCCGGTCGCCAGGGCGTACGGGTCCGCCTGCTCGTCGGACTGCTCGTCGGGCTTCGGCGTGAACCACACGTCCACGCTCGCGCCCGCCTCGACGCCGGAGGCGGCCGCGGCGCGCAGCGGGACCGCGACGGGCCGGACGTCGACGTCCTGCGCCGAGCCGAGGGCCGCGCGCGGCAGCAGCTCACCCGCGAGGACCGTGCGCTGCACGACGACGTCCGAGAGGTCCGCATCCGCGGTGACGTACGCGGCGAGCTCCTCGTCGGGCAGGTGCACCTCGACGAGCCGGAGGTCGTCGGCCTCGATCGCGGTCCCCGGTGTCACGGTGTCCTGCACGACGAAGACGGCGACGGTGTCCTGGGCGCTGCGCACCGCCCACGCGCCGAGCAACGTCGCCACCGCGACGAGCGCGATGCCCACCAGCAGACGCGGGTCGCGCCAGCCGGGACTGCGCAGTCGCGCGATCGTGGGCGCCGGCAGGTCGAGCACCGCTGTGTCCACTCGCTCCCCCTCGTCGTCGGACGGTCGCCGACGATCTCGTCGGCGACCCGCACGTAGGATACGGACGAATCGGTGCGAACCACCCGCGAATGAAGGATTGTGGACAACCGGGTTCGCGCGCCAGGCCGTGCCACACTTCGGGCATGGCAACGCGGTACCTGACCTTGGCGGACGTCGCGGAGATGCTCAGCATCTCCGTCGGACAGGTCCGCACGATGGTGCGCACCGGCGAGCTGCCGGCGTTCCAGGTCGGCGGACGCCACTTCTGGCGGGTCGACGAGGCGGACTTCGAGACCTACGTCGCCGAGCAGAAGGCCCGCGCGCGCGAGCGGATCGAGACCGATCCCGAGCTCACCGTCGACGACGAGTAGCCGCGCTCGGGTCGCGCCGCGGCTCAGCCCGAACGCACGACGAGGATCGCGTCGAACGGCACCGACCACGGCGCGGCGTCGCGTACGACGTCCAGCGGGCTGAGGTCCACGTGGTCGGCGCCGACCCGTTCGAGCCGGCCACGCAGGCGTGAGCCCCGCACGTCCAGGAGGACGGTGACCCGATCGCGCGTCAGCGCGCGCAGGGTATGACCGAGCGTGAGGGATCGGTCCACCTCACCGCCCGGTGCCGCCGCGTGCGGCGGAGCGCCAACCACCGCCGCGATCGCCCCGGCCGGGACGAGGGCCTGACGCCGTCCGGGCTCCGCGAGCAGCACCCACTGCGCCGCCGAGTCGACGACGACACCCTCGACGACCTGTCCGTCGACGAGCACCAGCCGCAGCGTCGCGCCGCGTGCGCCGCGCCAACGGTCGGCGAGCCGGACCTGCGCGCGTTCGGCCCGGACCAGATCTGCGACCTCGTCGCGGACCTGGTCGTCCCGCGCCGCGGCGAGCCGACCCTCGAGGTCCTCGAACAACGCCTCCCATCGCACGCGCTCACCGTAGGCGACGGCCACCCGTCCTGACGACGATCTCGGACATCTCTGGACAACAGGGACCGATTCGCGATAGTCGTATGACCCGTAACCACATCAAACATCATCAAACATCACTCACAGGCGCCAGACGATCGCGAACCACGATCGACGGATGTCAGGCAGGGAGCACCATGCAGCAGCGCACGGCCGTCGACGCGCCACCGCGGGAGACGAGCGCACCACCGACCCGCCGGACGGCACGCGGGGCCACGCCGCCCAGCGCGGCCCGCTCCACGACGGCCCCGTCCCACCGGCCCGTCCGCCGCGCCGTCACGTTCGGCCCGGTGCTCGTCGTCACAGCGGTGCTCGCCGCGCTCGCCGGCGCCGCTCTCGCTCGTCAGGCCCACGTCCTGCTGAGCCCGCAGACTGCCTCGTCGCAGGAAGCCGTCACACGCCTGGTCGCCGGGGTCGTGGCCGGGATCGGCGCGCTCGCCGCGAGCTGGCTCGCGGGATCGTGCGTGGTCGGGGCCGGGTGCGTGCTCGCCCGCGGTGCCGGCCGCGCGTGGCACCTGGGCGAGCGTGCCGTGCAGCGGTGGGCGCCCGCCGTGGTGCGACGGACCGTCGCGGGGGTCGTCGGCGCCGGGCTCGGGCTCGGCCTCACGGTGACCGGGGCGAGCGCCGCCGAGCTGCCCGCCGCGCCGCCCCGCTCCCCCGACGCCGTCGTGGTCCTCAGCGAGCCCGGGCTCGGCGGGCCTCCGCTGGGCTGGGTCGTCAGCACGCCCGACGAGGACGCCGGGTACGGCTCCGGGTCCGACGACGCGACGACCCCGACGCCGGCACCATCGCCGTCCTCGACGACGCGGCCCGCGGCCCCGCAACCGGCCCCGCGACCGGCATGGCAGACTCCGACGGCCACGGACACGGCGCCGACCGACGACACCTCGCAGGTCCCGGCGCCGTCAGTCCGGGCCACCGTCGTCGTCGAGGCGGGCGACTCGCTGTGGACGATCGTCGCAGCCCAGCTCGCGCCCGGCGCGGACGACGCCGACATCGCGACGGAATGGCCACGCTGGTACGACGCGAACCGCGCGGTGATCGGGACCGACCCCGATCTGCTGCTGCCCGGTCAGGTCCTGCAGGCACCCGAGGTCGTTCGATGAGCGCCGCGACCGTCGAGCCGCGTACAGCGCTCGAGGAGGAGATCGCCCGCCGGCTCCGCGACGAGCGGCCACGCCTGGGACCCCGTCCGGGGCACGGGCCCCGTGTGCGACCGGTCGTGGACCTCGAGCCCCGCGCGCACCGACTGGCGGCGCGCGGTCCGGCCACGACGATTCCGCGCACGATCGGCGCGCGCATCTCGGTCCTGCGGGCGGTTCAGGAGCCGGAGGAGGTCGACGACCCGTCGGCGCCCGTCCTGGAACCCGACCCGGCACTCGACCCGGCGCGCATCGCGGGCACGCTCGCTCACGGCGTCGTCGAGGTGCTCGTCGGACGCCGCAACGCCGCCCAGCTCGCCCGATGGGTCAGCCCCGGCGTGTTCGACGCGCTACGCGCGCGTGCGACCGTCTCGGCACGCACGCTGGGGCCGCGTCTGGCCGGACGCGCTCCCGTCCTGCGGTCCGTCCGCGTCTGCCCGATCGCACCCGGCGTCGTGGAGGCCGCGGTCGTGGTCGACGACGGCGCACGCGTGCGCGCGGTCGCTCTGCGGCTCGAGGTGCACCGTGGCGCGTGGCGCGCCACGGTGCTCGAGGTGGGTTGACAGACCCGCGCTCAGGGCCGCCGGTCAGCGCTTGCGCTGCTGCTTGGCGGCCTTGCGCCGTGCCTCACGGTTCGAACCGCTTGCGTCACCCGCCGAGCCCGACGAGTCCGCGGCACCTGCCGACGAGGAACCCGAACCCGACGAACGCGACGCCGACGAACGCGAGGTCGACGAACGCGACGGGCCCGACTTCGACCCGGCACCCGACTTCGACCCGGCACCCGACTTCGCCTGGCCGTCCGCATCGCGCATGACGACGGCGACGTCGCCATCCTCCGACGGCGCCGAGTACTGCAGCGGGACGCGCTGCTCGGGTCCGTCGATGCCCTTGGCCACCAGTCGCGGTCCGGAGCCGGCCGCCGCGGCGGCGGACTCGGCGCTCACCACCGGCGCATCGACAGGTGCGTCGACCGGCCCGTCCTGGATGTCCGCCTCGGCGTCCGCGTCCTGAACCTGCACCTGCAGGTTGAACAGGAACCCGACCGTCTCCTCCTTGATGGCGTCGGTCATCGCGTTGAACAGCTGGAACCCCTCGCGCTGGTACTCCACGAGCGGGTCGCGCTGCGCCATCGCGCGCAGACCGATGCCTTCCTTGAGGTAGTCCATCTCGTAGAGGTGCTCGCGCCACTTGCGGTCGAGGACCGAGAGGGTCACGCGCCGCTCGAGCTGACGCATGTTGTCGGAACCGATCGATGCCTCGCGCTCGGCGTAGGCGTGCTCGGCGTCCGACAGCAGCTCGCGCGTCATCATGTCCGCGGTGAGGCGGGTCGGGCCGCCGGCGGCCTCGACCACCTCGTCGGGCGTGATCGACACCGGGAACACCGCCCGCAGCGCGGTCCACAGCGCCTCGAGGTCCCAGTCCTCGGGGCGGCCCTCGGCCGTCGCGCCGGTGATGTACGCGCCGATGACGTCGGTGCGGAAGTGGCCGATCTGCTCGTGCAGGTCCTCGCCCTCGAGCACACGCCGACGCTGGTCGTAGATGACCACGCGCTGGCGGGACATCACGTCGTCGTACTTGAGGACGTTCTTGCGGATCTCGAAGTTGCGCGCCTCGACCTGCGACTGCGCCGACTGGATGCCGCGCGTGACGATCTTCGACTCGAGCGGCAGGTCGTCGGGGAACCCGGCGCGCGTCATCATCGACTCGGCGAGGCCGGAGTTGAACAGACGCATGAGGTCGTCCTGCATCGACAGGTAGAACCGGGACTCGCCCGGGTCGCCCTGACGGCCGGAGCGGCCGCGCAGCTGGTTGTCGATGCGCCGCGACTCGTGGCGCTCCGTGCCCAGCACGTACAGGCCGCCGAGCTCGACGACCTCCTCGTGCTCGGCGCGGACGGCGTCCTTGGCCTTCTCGAGCGCGTCGGGCCAGGCGGCCTCGTACTCCTCCGGGCTCTCCGCCGGGTCGAGCCCACGGTCGGCGAGCGCGGAGACGGCCATGAACTCGGCGTTGCCGCCGAGCATGATGTCCGTGCCACGGCCGGCCATGTTCGTCGCGACCGTGACGGCACCCTTGCGGCCGGCCTGCGCGACGACCGCAGCCTCACGCGCGTGCTGCTTGGCGTTGAGCACCTCGTGCGGGACGCCCTGCTTGCGCAGCATCGACGACAGGAGCTCGGACTTCTCCACGCTCGTCGTGCCGACCAGCACCGGCTGGCCCTTGGCGTGACGCTCGACGATGTCCTCGACGACCGCGTCGAACTTGCCGGCCTCGGCCTTGTAGACGAGGTCGCGCTGGTCGATGCGCTGCATCTCGCGGTTCGTCGGGATCGGCACGACACCGAGCTTGTAGGTGCCCTGGAACTCGGCGGCCTCGGTATCGGCCGTACCGGTCATCCCGGAGAGCTTGCTGTACAGACGGAAGTAGTTCTGCAGCGTGATCGTGGCGAGCGTCTGGTTCTCGGCCTTGATCGCCACGCCCTCCTTGGCCTCGATGGCCTGGTGCATGCCCTCGTTGTAGCGGCGGCCCGGCAGGATGCGCCCGGTGTGCTCGTCGACGATGAGGACCTCGCCGTTCATGACGACGTAGTCCTTGTCGCGCCGGAACAGCTCCTTGGCCCGGATCGCGTTGTTGAGGAACCCGATCAACGGCGTGTTGAGCGACTCGTACAGGTTGTCGATGCCGAGGTAGTCCTCCACGCGCTCGATGCCGGGCTCGAGCACGCCGATCGTGCGCTTCTTCTCGTCGACCTCGTAGTCCCGCTCGGCCTGCAGCCGGCGCACGACCTTCGCGAACTCGCCGTACCAGCGGTTCGCGTCACCCGCGGCGGGGCCGGAGATGATCAGCGGCGTACGCGCCTCGTCGATGAGGATGGAGTCCACCTCGTCGACGATCGCGAAGTTGTGACCGCGCTGCACCAGCTCGTCGGTGCTCCACGCCATGTTGTCGCGCAGGTAGTCGAAGCCGAACTCGTTGTTGGTGCCGTAGGTGATGTCGGCGGCGTACTGCTCGCGGCGCTCGGCGGGCGTCATCGTCGCGATGATGCAGCCCGTCGTCAGACCGAGGAACCGGAAGACGCGCCCCATCAGCTCGCTCTGGTAGCCCGCGAGGTAGTCGTTGACGGTGACGACGTGCACGCCCTTGCCCGACAGCGCGTTGAGGTAGGCCGGCAGCGTCGCGACGAGGGTCTTGCCCTCACCGGTCTTCATCTCGGCGATGTTGCCCATGTGCAGCGCGGCGCCGCCCATGAGCTGCACGTCGAAGTGGCGCTGGCCGAGGGTGCGCCGCGACGCCTCGCGCACGGCCGCGAAGGCCTCGGCGAGGATGTCGTCCAGGGACTCGCCGTCGGCGAGCCGCGCCTTGAAGCGGTCGGTCTCCTCGCGCAGCTCGGCGTCCGAGAGCGCCTCGAAGGCGTCCTCCAACGCGTTGACCTGCTGGGCGATGCCGGCAAGCTTGCGAAGGATCCGACCCTCACCCAGCCGCAGGACCTTCTCGAGGATCGCAGACACTCATGACTCCTGGTGGTGGCGCCCCGGCACCATGGGCCCGAAGCTGCTCGCTGGCTGTTCGACGTGCCCGGCGGCGTCGCCGGGCCCGACCATCGTAGGCGAGGTCACGGTCCGCGGGCGCAGGGTGACCACGGCGGCCACCAGGAGCAACCCGCCGAGGACCCCCACCGGGCCCAGCCGCTCGCCGCGCAGCAGCACCGCGCCGAGGGCCGCGGTGAGCGGCTCGAGCAGTGCGAGCAGCGTCGCGTGCGTCGCGCTGACCGTGCGCAGCCCCGTGAAGTAGGCCGCGTACGCCGTGGCGGTCGGCACCGCCGCGAGGTACACGAGCAGCGCCCAGCCGTGCGCGTCGTGCGGCAGGACGATCCCGCCGTTCAGGATGCCGGCCGGCGCGGCGGCGAACGGCAGCAGCAGCACGCCGCCGATCGTGAACGAGACCGCGGTGGACGCCAGCGGGTCGAGCCCCTCGACGTGCACCGTGTTGACCGCGGTGAGCGCCGCGAACGCGGCCGCCGCGAGCAGCGCGAGCAGCACGCCCGTCCCGGGGTCCGTGCCGCCCCCGGAACCGGGCTCGGCACCGGCCGTCACCAGCGCGACGAGCCCGACGAGCGCGAGCACGAGCGCGACGAGCGTGCGCGCGTCGGGCCGTCGTCGACGCACCGCGGCGGTCGCCGCCGCGACGAGCACGGGCGCGGCACCGAGCGTGACCAGGGTCGCGACCGCGACACCCGAGCGGTCGACCGCCTCGAAGTAGGCGGCCTCGAACAGCGCGATGAGCAGCGCCGTCCCGCCCGTGCGCAGCAGTGCACCGCGGCTGCGCGGGTACCGGCGCAGTCGTCCGAGCGCACCGACGACGACCGCCAGCAGCAGCCCTCCCCCGAGGAGCCGGAAGCTGGCGACGGTCATCGGCGTCAGGTCGGCCGTCTCGCCCAGCGCCGCCCCCGCGAGACCGCCCGTGCCCCACAGCACCCCGGCCAGCGCGACGAGCGCGAAGTCCGCACGCCGCGTCATGCCGCCGTCAGCTCCCGGTGCAGAGGAGCCACGAGGTCACCGCCGAGGCCGGACGGGTCGATGCGGACCTCGTCGAGCCCGAGCCACCGAGCCGCGAGCCGCAGCTCGGGTACGAGCGCGGCGACCACCGCGGACTCGTCGGAACCGTCCCGAGCGCGCGCCGCACCCGACGCCGACGTCGGCGGGTGATGGGCGGCGCGCACGAGCAGCGTGCCGGTCGCGCGGTCGGCCTTGAGGTCGACCAGCGCCGCGATCCGTTCGCCGAGCAGGAACGGCAGCACGTAGTAGCCCCACACGCGCTGCGCCTCGGGGACGTAGATCTCGATGCGGTAGCGCAGCCCGAACAGCTCCTCGAGCCGACGGCGCTCGAACACCAGCGGGTCGAACGGGCTGAGCAGCGCGCACGCGTCCGAGCGCCGCGGCGCGACCGCGTCCCGGTGGCGGTACACCTCGCGGTCCCACCCGGCGACGCGGGACGGGACCAGCTCGCCCGCGTCGACCAGGTCGTCGATCGCCGCGAGGGCGACCTGGGTGCGCACGCGGAAGTAGTCGGCCAGGCACTGCGCGCTGCCGATCCCGTTCGCCCGGGCGGCGATCCGCACCAGCTCACGCACCGCGTCCTGCTTCGACGGCTCCGGCTCGGCAAGCACGTGCGGCGGCAGCACCCGCTCCGTGAGGTCGTAGCGACGCTCGAACGCCGGGTTGCGACCCGCCGAGGTGACCTCGCCCGTGAAGAACAGGAACTCGAGGACCCGCTTGGCGTCCGACCAGTTCCAGCCCCAGTGCACCCGCGCGATCGCGGCACCCTCGAGCAGCTCGTGCACCTGGGCGGCCGTCAGCGGCCCCCGCTCGCGCAGCAACGCCCGCACGTCCTCGACGAGTGCGGCCTGCTGCAACGGCACGTCCCGGATCATGCCCCACGAGTCCTCCTGGTACGCACGCTGCCGCCAGGCGAGCAGCCGCAGGGTGTGCGGCGGCACGAACGACGCGACGTGCGCCCACGCCTCGACGAGCCGGCGCGGTGAGCGGGCGGACGCACGGTCGATCAGCGCCGGGTCGTACGGGCCCATCCGCGAGTAGACCGGCACCAGGTGAGCGCGCGCGAGCACGTTGACCGAGTCGATCTGCAGCAGGCCGAGCCGGTCGACCACCTGCTGCACGTGCCGCATCGTCACCTGCTCGACGCTCGGGCGGCCGCGATCGAGTCCCTGTGCGCGCAGCGCGATCCGGCGGGCCCGCGACAGCGGGTGCTCCTCCTGGACCTGGTGCCTGTTCGCCACGCGGCAATCCTGCCCGACGGCACCGACACGGCGACGCGCCCGGCCGGGACAGTTCCACCGGCCGGGCGCGTCGAGTCGCCGGGCTGCTTCGTCGGACCGCTCGTCGAACCTTCTCGTCGAACGTTCTCGTCCGACTTCTGGTCCGACGAGGTCAGCGGACCGCTGCCGCCTCCGTGGGCAGCGGGAGCAGCCCGGTCGAGACGGGTGTGTCGAGCTTGATCACGCCGTAGCTCCAGCCGCGGCGCCGATAGGCGACCGCGGGCTGCGCGGTCTCGGCGTCGACGAACAGGTAGAAGTCGTGGCCGACGAGCTCCATCTCGTAGAGCGCGTCGTCGACGGTCATCGGCAGCGCCTCGTGCACCTTCTCGCGGATGACCACCGGCGAGTCGCCGAGCGTGTGCTCGACCGCGGCGCCGGGGTCGAGCGGCGCGACGGCGAGCGGCTCCTCGTCGGGCTGGGGCGGACGGACGTCCACCGAGGCGAGCGGAGCGTGGTTGCGGTGCTCCTTGCGCCGGTCGCGCGTCCGACGCAGGCGCTCGAGCAGCTTGCCGAGCGCGAGGTCGAGGGCGGCGTACCTGTCGTCGGCGCACGCCTCGGCGCGGATGACGGGACCCTTGTCGACGACGGTGAGCTCGACGCGTTCCGAGCTGTCCGCCTGACGCGGGTTCGCCTCGTGCGAGACGAGGACGTCGATCCGCTGGGCGCGGGGGGCCAGCTGCTCGACCTTCGCGAGCTTGTCCTGCAGGTGGGCCCTGAACTTCGGGCTGACCTCGGTGTGCCGGCCGGCAACCACGATCTCCATGTGAAGCCTCCTGGGAGGGAAGGGACGCCTGAGCGCCCGGTGAGTGCGTGCGTGGCCCATGACGGGCCGACGAATCGGCATCACCTCCTCCCCGCTGCGGTGCGACCTCCCGGTCACCCCGCCGTCGGCTGGGGCTCCACGCTAACCCGGCGCGGCGTCCCGGACCAACCGGCGCGAGGGTGACGTGTGCGCGTGTCGCCCGACCGGCGCACCGGGCGGCGGCGTCGCCGCGAGCACGACGCCGGCGACGACGTGCGCACCCTCCGCCAGCAGCGCGCGGCGGGCCGCCGCGAGCGTCGCCCCCGTGGTCAGCACGTCGTCGACGAGCACGACGACCTGGCCCGTGACCTGCACGTGGGCCCGCAGCGGAACCACTGCCGGAACCAGCGCCGGCACCAGCGCCGATACCAGCGCCGACGCCTGCGCTGACACAAACGAAGGAGCCCGCACACGCACCCGACCGTGCAGGTTGCGCTCACGGTCGCGCGCGCCCAGGCCGACCTGGTCGCCGCCGCGCCGCACGAGCACGTCCGCGGTGCGCGCCGCCACGCCCGCCGCGCCGAGCCCGGCGACGACGCCCGCGGCGAGGGTCGCCGTGTGCGACCGCCCCCGACGGCGACGCGCCGCCGCGCTCGACGGCGCCGGCACGACGAGCACGTCACCCGCGGCGCCCCGCGTGGCCGCGGCCGCCGCCACGCCGAGCCGGTACGCGACCTCGGCGAGCGGAGCCGACAGGTCCGCCCGGCCCCGGTCCTTCCACGCGATGACGGCGGCCCGCACCGGCCCGACCGCGTCCGCGACCGTCCACACCGGCAGTGGCGCCGTGCCGTCCATCGGGTCGAGTCGTGCGGCGTCGTCCTCGCAGCGCCGCACGTCCCCCGCGAACGCGGCGCGGCACCGCGCGCACCACGGATCGTCGTCGGTGCCGCAGCCCGCGCACTCGACCGGCAGCACGAGCGCGAGCAACCGCGTCAGCGCCGCGCGCACCGCCCGGCCGGCAGCCGTTCGTCGCAGGCACGTTCGTCGCAGGCACGTTCGTCGCAGGCGCTCGGGCACGCCGCCAGCCTGGCCGACACCACGCGCCCGCGGCGACCGACGGCGGCCACCTGTGGACGGGCTGGGTCAGCCGGGGAACGCCGGGTCGCGCACGCCCTCGACACCCGCGACGGTCGTCCACGACGAGGGTCCGACGAGCTGGCGCAGCAGGCCGTCCGCCGTCGTGATGTAGATCGTCGTGCCGGCGGCCATCGCGACGACGTCCGGCACCTCGGGCAGCGTCACGGTCAGGCCGGAGACCGGCACACGGTGCACGGTCGTCCCGCCGGTCGAGCGTCCGAGCACCGCGAGCGTGGACTCGTCGATCCAGTCGACATCCTGCGCGTCGAGGATCGGCGCGCCCACGCGCACCGGTGCGCCGAGCACCTGCGGCGCACCCGACGCGTCGCGCACGACCGCGGCCAGGTCGACCGCGACACCGTCCACGGCACGCGAGACGACCGCGACGCGCGCACCGTCGCATGCGACCGCGAGCGCGACGACCGTGCGACCCACGAGCCAGTCCGCCGCGACCGGCAGGGCGTCGGAACCGACGCGTGCGGCGACGATGCCCGACACGCCGGCCGTCCACGCCCAGCCGTGGCGGTCCACCGAGGGCGCGACCAGCCCGGCGCCGGGGACGAGCAGCTGCGGCGTCTCGCCCGTGGGCGCGACCGTCGTCAGTCCGTCCGGCGTGAGCACGACGCGCACGTCGCCGCTCTCGTCGCGCGCGGCGTGGCTCGCGTCCTTGCCGACGGGTTCGAGGCCGTCGACGGGCTGCACGCCGTCGCCGTCGAGCAGCACGACGGAACCGGCCTGGAGCATCTCGACAGGTCCGGCCGTGGCCGAGCACCGGGCGATCGCGTCGGGACTGCCGTCGAGGATCACCGATCCCGTGGTGACGGTCACGTTGCGCACGCCGGGGACGGCACCCAGGCTCGCCTCGAACTGCGCGAGCAGCGCGTCGCGGTCGGCCGGCAGGACGAGCGAGGGCGGTTCGAGGCCGACGCTCGCGGTGCCTTTCGCGTCGATCTCCACCGCGAGCGGCTTGAGCTGGACGGCCTCGGGCACGGCCGTCGTGACCGCGTCGCGCAGCCACGGCGACGGCCCGTCGACGAGCGCCCGCGCGACCGACGTCTGCAGGTTGTCCGCCGGGAACCACCGCGTCTCGGGGACGAGGTAGGCGCCGTCGGCGGACAGGAAGTAGACGGGCGAGGAGCGGAACGTCCGGGAGAACTCCGTCTGCGCGAGGATCAGGCCGTCGGGCGCCGACGAGATGCGCCACTCGCCGGCGCGGTCCTTGCGCAGCTCGAAGGTCCGCGAGTCGCGCGCGCCCTCGGCGGCCTCCGTGTAGCGCCCGTCGGCGTCGACGTACGCAACGACCGGAAGGTCGAAGGTCACGGTGTTCTCCGTGGGCTGCACCACCTCGGGCGTGCCCGCGACGAGCACGCCCGCGAGCGGCTGCCACGACGTGCGCAGCTGTCCGGTGAGGTACTCGCGCGCGGTCGCGAACTCGTCGGGGAACCCGACGCCACCGGCCAGCAGGAAGCCGTCGACGATCTGCAGCGGGTCGGCGCCGTCCTGCGGCCCCTCCGCGAGCACGTCGATGTCGCGCGTGTCGCCGACCGTGACGTCACCGCGCACGACGGGCCCGGAGGTCGGGATCGCCACGCACCCCGTGAGTGCGAGGAGCGCGGCCAGCGCGACCCACGTCCCGACGAGCGCGGCGGGCACGCGCGGGCGGCGGATGCTCATCGCACCTCCTGGGGCTCGGGCACGTCGTCGGGCAGCTCGGGCAGCGCAGCAGGATCGGTGCGGGGACGTTGCGTCGGGGTGATCACCGGGTCCGGCAGCTCGTCGTCGGGCGGGACGATCGGCAACGGCGAGTCGACGAGGTGGATGCCCGCGCGACGCGGCAGCGTCAGGCGGAAGCACGCACCCCGGCCGGGCCGCCCCCACGCCTCGAGCCAGCCGCCGTGCAGGTGCGCGTCCTCGAGCGAGATCGCCAGCCCCAGGCCCGTACCGCCCGTCGTGCGCGCACGCGCCGGATCGGCCCGCCAGAACCGGTCGAACACGTGCGCCGCCTCGTCGGCCGTCATCCCGACGCCGCGGTCACGCACGGTGACCGCGACCGCGTTGCGGTCCGCTCCGACGAGCACGTCGACCGTCGAGCCCTCGGCGTGCTCGACCGCGTTGACGAGCAGGTTGCGCAGGATCCGCTCGACCCTGCGCGGGTCGATGTCCGCCACGCAGCGCGCTTCGGGCACCTCGACGCGCAGCCACGAGCCGCGCCGCGCCGCGAGCGTGAAGGTGTGCTCCGCCGCAGCCACGACGACGTCGCTCACGTCGCGGCTCTCCGCGTCGAGCACCGCCGCACCGGCGTCGAAGCGGCTGATCTCGAGCAGGTCCGCGAGCAGGTCCTCGAACCGGTCGAGCTGCGTGAACAGCAGCTCGGCGGATCGCTTGACCCCGGGCGGGAAGTCGTCGCGCGACGCGTGGATGACCTCGCCGGCCATGCGGATCGTCGTCAGCGGCGTGCGCAGCTCGTGCGAGACGTCGCTGACGAACCGCCGCTGCAGCGTGGACAGCTCCTCCATGCGCCCGATCTGGTCCTGCAGGCTCGTCGCCATCTCGTTGAACGAACGCGCGAGCGTGGCCATCTCGTCCTCGCCGCGCTGCTCCATGCGCTCGTCGAGGTGCCCGTCTGCCAGCCGTTCGGCGACCTGCGCGGCCCGCCGCACGGGGCGCACGGCCTGGCGCGTCACGAGCCACGTCATGCTCACGAGCAGCACGACGAGGGCGAGCGCGGCGAGCGCGAGCGTGCGCTGCAGGAAGTCGAGGCGGTCCTGCTCGGCCTGCAACGAGTACAGGAAGAACAGCTGGTAGGTCCCGACGACCGGGACCGTGACGTCCTGCCCGATCATCACGGCCGGCTCGGCGCCGTCCTGGACCTGCCACTCGACCGACTGCCAGTGCTGCCCACCCTCCGCGGTGGCCAGCCGCAGCGGGTCGCTGACCATGTCGAACAGGCTCGCGTCGGAGGCGGCCTGCACGAACGAGATCGCCGAGGTCTGACCGGGCGCGCGCAGCAGGAAGACCTCGCGGTCCCCCGTGCCGCCCGCGGCCTGGGCCGTCGCGACGTCCGACAGCAGACGCTGCGCCTCGATGCCGGTCTGCGCGGTCGAGTTGTCGAACGTGCCCTGCGCCTGGGCCGTGCTGCGCGCGCTCTCCTCGAGGAGCTGCTCGACGCGCCCGTCGAACAGCCCGTCGCGCATGCGCTCGCCGACGTACAGCCCGACGGCGGCGACCGCGAGCGCGCCGATCGCGAGCGTCGTCGTGATGACCCGGACCTGCAGCGAGGACCGCCAGGCGTGACCGAACGTCCGGGCACGCCGGTCCGTCCGGGCCCGCAGGACGCGCCCGGCGTCGCTCACGCGCGCCAACGCGCCCGCTCGGTCATGGCGTCGTCACGCCCGCCTTGTAGCCGACGCCGCGGACCGTCACGACGATCTCCGGCTGCTCGGGGTCGTTCTCGATCTTGCTGCGCAGGCGCTGGACGTGGACGTTCACCAGGCGCGTGTCGGCCGCGTGACGGTAGCCCCAGACCTTCTCCAGGAGCACCTCGCGCGTGAAGACCTGCCACGGCTTGCGAGCGAGCGCGACCAGCAGGTCGAACTCGAGCGGTGTGAGCGAGACCGGGCGTCCGGCGCGCTCGACGCGGTGCCCCGGCACGTCGATCGAGACGTCGCCGATCGACAGGTGCTCGGGTGCAGGCTCGTCGGACCGCCGCAGCCGGGCGCGCACGCGCGCGACCAGCTCCTTGGGCTTGAACGGCTTGGAGATGTAGTCGTCGGCGCCCGACTCCAGGCCCAGCACGACGTCGACCGTGTCGCTCTTGGCCGTGAGCATGACGATCGGCACGCCGGACTCGGCCCGGATCAGGCGGCACACCTCGTTGCCGTCCTTGCCGGGCAGCATCAGGTCGAGCAGCACCAGGTCCGGCTGCGACTGACGGAAGATGCGCAGCGCATCGTCACCGTCCTCGCAGAAGACCGGCTCGAAACCCTCCGAGCGCAGCACGATCCCGATCATCTCTGCCAGCGCGGTGTCGTCGTCGACCACCAGCACGCGTCCCCTCATGGCACGCATTGTCGCACCGTGAACCGTGCTTCCTGGCGCACCGCGACCTCGTTCACCCGGCAGCCGCAGGAACACTTCCCGACCGGGCCCGCGTGTCGGTCCGTCATGGCACGATGAGGACGCGCTCGGCGACAGGCTGCCGCCGGGCGCGCGGACGCCGCAGGGGACGTCCGCGCCGAGCCGAGGGAGCCGCGCCAGCATGACGAGTCCGCAGGACCCGCCCCCGCCGGTCTGGGCCGCGCCCGGCTCCGCGTCGGGGTCGGGCACGCCGTCCGACGAGGGTGCGCCCGCGACGCCATCGGCGCCGTCGACACCCGCCGCACCGCAGGCCCCGCAAGCACCGGATACGGCTGTGCCTCCCGCGGCTGCACCCCCCGCTCCGCCGACGGGCTGGGGCCCGGCGCCCGCAGCGCCCGGCGCCGGCGCGCCCGGCTACCCGCCCGTGCCCTCGGCGGCGGTACCGCCACCGGCCGGGTACGGCCCGTTCCCCGCTCACGGCACCCCGCCACCCGGCTACGGCACCCCGCCGCCCGGGTACGGTGCGCAGCCGCCGGGGTACGGTCCGCAGCCGCCCGGCTACGGCACCCCGCCACCCGGATACGGCACGCCGCCACCGGGATACGGTCCCGCTCCCGTGCACGGCGCGCCGCCGGCCGGATACGGGCCCGGTCGTCCACAGCCCGTACCCGCCGCGCAGTGGCGCCCGCCCGCGCTGCAGCCGGGCATCATCCCGCTGCGACCGCTCGGTCTCGGCGAGATCCTCGACGGCGCCTTCCGTGCGATCCGGGCCAACCCCAGCGTGATGTTCGGGCTCGCCGCACTCGTGATGAGCATCGCGGTCGCGGTCCAGGCGATCCTGACCTGGTACGTCGGCGGGCAGCTCTCCGGGGCCTTCACCGACCTGCAGGACGACGAGCTCGTGTACGACGGCACGGGAGACCTGATCGGAAGTTCGATCGCGCAGTTCATCACGTTGCCCGTGACGGCGATCGCGAGCACCGCGCTGACGGGCCTGCTCGTGGTGTCCGTGAGCCGCTCGGTGCTCGGTCGCAAGGTCTCGATCAGCGAGGTGCTCCGGTCGCGGCGGGTGTGGGCGGTGGTCGGCTTCACGATGCTCGTGAGCCTCGCGGCCGTCGTCGCGCTCGGGCTGATCGTCGGCGCGGTCTGGCTGCTCGCGAGCGCGGACCAGCCGCTCGCCGCCGGCTTCGTCGGCCTGGTCGCCGGCGTGGCGTACCTGCTCGCACTTGTCTGGGTGTCCGTGCGGACCCTGCTCGTCACGCCGGCGCTGATGCTCGAGGAGCGGCCGTTCTGGCCGACGATCAAGCGTTCGTGGCTCCTCACCCGCCGCAGCTTCTGGCGCCTGCTGGGCATCTACCTGCTGACGTCGATCATGGTCGGCATCGCGGCCGAGATCATCGTCTACCCCGCGGCGATCATCGGTCTGATCGCCTTCGACGGGGACCCGACGAGCCTGGGCGCGATCGCGGTGAACTCGGTGGGCTCCGTCATCGCGCAGACGCTGACGACCGTGTTCCTGTCGTCGGTCGTCGCTCTGCTGTACATCGACGTGCGGATGAGACGAGAAGGCCTCGACCTCGAGCTCGCGCGTGCCGCCTCGGAGCAGCCCGCGTGAGCTTGTTCGCCCTGCCGGTCGGCGCGCTCACGTCCGAGGTCCCCGTGACCCCGGATGCGCAGGAGGCGCGCCGAGCGGCCATCGAGGAGCTGTCCAGGCCCGTGTACCACCAGCAGCGCTCGCTGCTGTCCCGGCTGTTCGACTGGCTGGGGGACCGGCTCGACGAGGTCTCGCAGAGTGTCGCGATCACCACGCCCGTCACGTTGCTGATCGTCGCGGTGGTGGTGCTCGGCGCGGCGCTCGTCGCGTACTGGGTGGCCGGGCCGGTGCGACGCAGCCGCAGCCGCGGTCAGGTCGCGGGTGTGCACGACTCGGACGACATACGGACCGCCGCCCAGCTGCGTGCGGCCGCGGACGCCGCCGCCGACGCCGGGGAGTGGTCCGCCGCGGTCCGGGAACGGTTCCGCGCGATCGTGCGCTCGCTCGAGGAGCGCGCGGTGCTCGACGAGCGGCCGGGCCGCACCGCGCACGAGGCGTCGCTCGACGCCGCGCCCGCCTTCCCCGCACTGGTCGGCGACCTCGCCGCGGGTGGCCGCCTGTTCGACGACGTCGTGTACGGCGAGCGCTCCGCGGGACCGGCGGACGACGACGCGCTGCGACGGCTCGACGCCGCCCTCGTCGCGACGGTCCCGAACCGGACCCGCGGACTCGTCGAACCCGTCGCGGCGGTGCCGCGATGAGGCCGCTATGAGGCCGCGATGAGCGCGGCGGGTGCGGGTTCGGCGTTCGTGGTCACGGACGGGCCCACCAGCTCAGGCGGTCCGGGTGGCGCGACGGACGGCGGACCGGTCGTCGGGGACGGGACGAGCGCGCGATCGCGAGCAGCGCACCGCTGGCGTCGCTCGCGCGTGCTGATCGGCGCGGGCGTCCTCGTCGTGCTCGTCGGGCTGCTCGCGCTGCTGCCCGAACCCCGCACGTCCCAGACGCCGCTCGCGCCCGACAACCCCAGCGGCACCGGCGCGATGGCAGTGGCCGAGATCCTGCGGCGCGAAGGCGTCTCGATCACCTACACGCAGCGGTTCGCGGACGTCGAGGCGCACGCGCGCGACGGCGTGACGGTCGCCGTGTTCGGCGACTACGCGCTGGGCGAGGCGCAGCTCGAGGCGATGGACGACCTGTCGGGCGACCTGGTGCTGATCGGCGCGACCTACGCCTCCGGCACGCTCGCCGGGATCGAGACGACCTGGGCCGTGACGGACCCCGACGAGGTGCTCGCCGCGCGCTGCGACGACCCGGACGCCGTGGCCGCGGGCACGATCACCCGTGCGGGCGCGCTGCACGCACCCGCCGGAGCGACCGTCTGCTTCCCCGCCGCGGACGCAGCCGCCGACGAGGGCGCATACGTGGACGTGAGCGTCGACGGTCGCCGCATCACCGTGCTGGGTGACCCGGCGATGCTGACGAACGCCCACCTCACCGAGGAGGGCAACGCCGCGCTCGCGCTGCGCATGCTCGGCCGGCACACCGAGCTGGTCTGGTACGTGCCCTCGTGGGACGACCCGTACCAGGGTGCGACGACCGAGGACGAGCCGACCGCGTCGATGCCGCCGTGGGTCGACGCGCTGGCCTGGCAGCTGTTGCTCGTGGTCGTCGTGACGGCCGTGTGGCAGGGGCGGCGGATGGGCCGACTGGTCACCGAGCCGCTGCCCGTCGTCGTGCGCGCGGGCGAGGCCGTGCGCGGCCGCGGCCGCCTCTACCGGCGATCACGCGCCCGCGGGCACGCCGCGGCCGCGCTGCGTGCCGGCGCAGCGAGCCGGATCGCTGAACGGCTCGGGCTGCCCCGCTCCGCACCCGCCCCCCTGCTGGTCGACGTCGCCGCACGCGCCTGCGGGTGGCCGGCCGCGGATGTCGAGCACCTGCTGTACGGACCACCACCGACCGACGACGACGGGCTGGCGAGACTGGCCCGAGACCTGGACCACCTGGAGAGCGAGGTTCACCGATCGTGACCGACGAGACCACCGCGGGGCAGCAACCGCCCGCGGACCCGCCCACCGCCCCGCCCGTCGCACCGCCGGTCGCCCCGCAGATCACACCGCCTGCGGCACAGCCGGTCGCACCGCCTGCGGCACAGCCGGTCGCGCCCCAGGTCGCACCGCCTGCCGTGCCGCCCGCTGCGCCGCCGCGGTGGCCCGGCCACGCCGCGCCCGCCCCTGCACCAGCGGCGCCCGCGGCACCACCGGCTCCTGCGCCGACGCCCGCCGCCGCACCGGCTCCTGCGCCAGCTCCCGCCGCCGCACCGGCTCCTGCGCCGGCGTCGGCACCTGCGCCGTTCCGGCCGGACGGGGCGCCCGAGCCGTCGACGGACCTGCGGCTCGCGCTCGCGGCGGTGCGGCGCGAGGTCGCCAAGGCGGTGGTCGGTCAGGACGCGGCGGTGTCGGGTCTCATCGTGGCGCTGCTGTGCCGCGGCCACGTGCTGCTCGAGGGCGTCCCCGGCGTCGCCAAGACGCTGCTCGTGCGCACGCTGTCGGCAGCGCTCGACCTGGACACCAAGCGCGTGCAGTTCACGCCGGACCTGATGCCGGGCGACGTCACCGGGTCGCTGGTCTACGACGCCCGCACGGCGGAGTTCTCGTTCCGTCCGGGTCCCGTCTTCACGAACCTGCTGCTCGCCGACGAGATCAACCGGACGCCCCCCAAGACGCAGGCGTCGCTGCTCGAGGCGATGGAGGAGCGGCAGGTGTCGGTCGACGGCACACCGCGCCCGCTGCCGGACCCGTTCGTCGTGATCGCGACACAGAACCCCGTCGAGTACGAGGGCACGTACTCGCTGCCCGAGGCGCAGCTCGACAGGTTCCTGCTCAAGCTCACGCTCCCGCTGCCCGAGCGCGAGGACGAGGTCGAGGTGCTCGCCCGGCACGCCGCGGGATTCGACCCGCGGGACCTGCGGGCCGCGGGCGTGCGCACGGTGGGCGGCGTCGAGCTGCTGGCCCGCGCCCGGGCGGAGGTCGGCCGCGTCCAGGTCGCACGCGAGGTGCTCGGCTACGCGGTCGACGTGTGCCGCGCCACGCGCGAGTCCCCCTCGCTGTCCCTGGGGGTCTCCCCGCGCGGCGCGACCGCGCTGCTCGCGACGTCGCGCGCATGGGCGTGGCTCTCGGGTCGCGGCTACGTCACCCCCGACGACGTGAAGGCGCTCGCGCACCCGACGCTGCGCCACCGGGTGCAGCTGCGGGCCGAGGCCGAGCTCGAGGGCGTCACCGCGGAGACCGTGCTGGACACGGTGCTCGCGTCCGTCGCGGTCCCGCGCTGAGGCCGCCGTGGCGGTGACGTGGCGCGCGGTCCTGCTGGCCGCGATCGGGGTGCCCGTGGTGCTGGTCGTGCCCGCGACCGGGACCGTGCTGATCTGGGCGGTGCTCGTCGTGCTCGCGTGCGGCCTGGACGCCGCACTCGCTGCCTCGCCCCGCCGGGTCGGTGTGCAGCGTGCGGTGCCCCGCTCCGTGCGCCTCGGCGAACCCGCGACCGACGTCGTCACGCTCACGAACGTCGGTTCGCGGCGTCTGCGGGCGCTGGTCCGCGACGCCTGGCCGCCGTCGGTCGACACGCAGCCCGCCCGGCACGAGGTCGACCTGCCCCCCGGCGAGGCGGTGCGGGTCCGCTCGGTGCTTCGACCGTCCCGGCGCGGCGACTCGATCGCGGACCTCGTGACGATCCGGACGGTCGGTCCGCTACGGCTCGCGGGGCGTCAGGCCTCGATCGACGTGCCCGCACGGCTGCGCGTGCTGCCCGCGTTCGCGTCGCGCCGACACCTGCCGAGCCGGCTGGCCCGGCTGCGCGAGCTCGACGGCCGTGCCGCGGTGCAGGTGCGCGGCGCGGGCACCGAGTTCGACTCGTTGCGCGAGTACGTGATCGGCGACGACGTGCGCTCCATCGACTGGCGTGCCACGGCCCGCCGGGCCGACGTCGTCGTGCGCACCTGGCGGCCCGAACGCGACCGGCGAGTGATGATCGTGCTCGACACGGGCCGCACCGCGGCGGTGCGCGTGCTCGATGCGCCGAGGATCGACGCGTCGATCGAGGCCACGCTGCTGCTGGCGGCGCTCGCGAACCACGCCGGCGACCGCATCGACGTGCTCGCGTACGACCGGCGGGTGCGCGCGCGCGTCGCGGGAATGGCGGGTGCGCGCCTGATGCCGGCGGTCGCGGACCAGCTCTCCGGTGTGCACGCCGAGCTCGTCGAGACGGACTGGCCCGGCGTGGTCGCCCAGGTGCGCGAGCGCCTGTCGCAGCGCGGCCTCGTCGTGCTGCTGACCGCGCTCGAGCCTGCCGCGGTCGAGCAGGGGCTGCTCGGGGTCGTCGGCGGCCTGACCCAGCACCATCAGGTGGTGCTCGCCTCGGTACTCGACCCGGAGGTCGAGGCCCTCGCGCGCGACCGGAGCGACGTGACCGCGGTGTTCGACGCGGCGGCGGCCGAACGCGCGGGGCTCGAGCGCGCGGCGGTCGCGATGCGCCTGCGGCAGCGCGGTGTCGAGCTGCTCGAGGCGCTGCCCGACGACCTCGCACCGCGACTCGCCGACACCTACCTGGCGCTGAAGGCCGCCGGTCGGTTGTAGACCAGGCGGAGCTGTCGACCAGGCGGAGCCCGGCGAGCCGACCTCGGCGAGCCGTCGGCGAGCAGACCTCAGCCGACGGTGGCGAGCGTGTAGCCCGCGCGGTCGTCGTCGAGGTCGCCGGTCTGGCCCGCGCGCACCGCGCGTCTGCCGAGCACGATCGTGTACGTCCAGAACGCCGCCAACGCGATCGCGCCGATCACGATCTTGAGCCACCAGGGCAACGTCGACCCCGTGACGAAGCCCTCGATCAGCCCGGACACGAACAGCACCCCGATCAGGCCGATCGCGACGGTGAACAGCGCCCGGGCCTCCTCGGCGAGCGCTCGGCCACGCGTCCGCGGACCGGGCGCGACCCACGTCCAGAACACGCGCAGCCCGGCCGCGCCGGCGACGAACACCGCCGTGAGCTCGAGCATGCCGTGCGGCGCGATGAGCTGCAGGAACACCCCGAGGCTGTCGTGAGCGGCCATCATGCCGCCGATGTTCCCCACGCTCACGGCGTTGATGTACAGGAAGTAGACGGGTCCGATCCCGGTGATGCCCGTGCCGATGCAGACGGCCGTCAGCAACGCGTTGTGGGTCCAGACCGTCGCGGCGAACCCGGCACCGGGCGCGTAGTACTCGGCGAACGCCCTGTCCACGTACTCCTGCCGCTGCGCGGGCGTGCCCATCGCGGCGAGCGCATCGGGGTTGGTCGCGACCCAGACGCCGGCAACGATCGCGACGGCGAGGAACGCCGTCATCACGGCGACGGTCCACCAGCGGATCCGGTAGAGCGCGGCGGGCAACCGTTCGACGACGAACAGCACGGCGTCACGCCAGCTCGGCTCGTGTGCTCCCGCGATGGCCGCACGTGAACGCGCGAGGAGCTGCGAGAGGCGGGTGACGACCTCGGGGTCGGGGGCCGCGGAGCGGATCACCGACAGGTCGGTCGCGGTCGCCTGGTAGAGGCGGACCAGCTCGTCGGACTCCGCACCGGTGCGACGCCGCCGCCGACCGAGCTCGTCGAGACGCTGCCAGGCCGGCTCGTGCACCACCTGGTACGCGTCGAGGTCCATGCCGACAGCCTGCCAGAGCCGCCGATCCGTGGGGGACGCACGGGCTAGGGTTTCGCCAGACGCAACGAGCGAAGGGGGTGCGGTGGACCAGGTCGTCATCGGCGAGGGGGTCGCTCTCGACATCCGGGCCGCCTCGGCCGCCTCCCGGCTCCTGGGCGCGCTCGTCGACCTCGCGCTGCTGGCCGTCGTCATCGTGGTCGGCGCCATCCTGCTCAACCAGACGGTCGGCTGGTCCGACGACCTCGGCCAGATCTCGGCGGTGGTCTTCCTCGCGACCATCATGATCGTGCTGCCCACCGCGGTGGACACCCTCACGCGCGGCCGCTCGCTCGGCAAGGTCTCCGCGGGCATCCGCATCGTGCGCGACGACGGCGGGCCGATCGTCTTCCGGCAGGCGTTCGTGCGTGCGCTGACGGGCGTGGTGGAGCTGTGGCTGACCTTCGGCGTCATCGCCCTGGTGTGCTCAATGGTGCATCCACAGGGCAAGCGCGTGGGCGACATCCTCGCGGGGACCTACGCGGTGCGCGTGCGCGGCGCCTCGACCGTGCGGCGTCCCGTGCTCATGCCTCCGCAGCTGCGCGTGTGGGCCGCCGCGGCCGACGTCGCGCGCATGCCGGACGGGTTGGCACTCGCCGTGCGGCAGTTCCTCGCCCGGGCCGCGACCATGCACGGCCCGTCACGCGTCGAGCTCGGCACGCAGCTCACGCGCGAGGTGCAGCGCTACGTGCAGCCGCTGCCGCCCGCGGGCACGCATCCCGAGGCGTTCCTGGCCGCCGTGCTCGCCGAACGCCGCGAACGCGAGATCCGTGCCGGTGCCCGCACGGTCGTGCGACAGCGCCAGGAGGTCGCACTGCTGTCCCGGCTCCCGCACGGCGTGCCGGACCCGGAGAGCTGACGACCCAGAGCGCTGACCGGCACGGAGAGCTGGCCGGCCCGGAGAGCTGGTCAGTCGAGCGTCAGCGGGCCTCGTCGGCCAGCAGGACGGGGATGCCGTCGCGGACCGGGTAGCGCAGCGGCCGCTGCGGGTCCGTCGAGATCAGCACCGGGGCACCGTCGTCGTCGACACCGTCGACGAGCGTCGCGCCGGTGACCGGGCAGCGCAGGAGCTCACGCGCCCAGGCCTCGAGCTGGTAGGGCTGTTCGCTCATGACTGCTCCTCACGCACGAGCGCGAGAACGTCGTCGCGCACCTTCTCCATGATGTCCTCGTCCGCGGCCTCGACGTTCAGGCGCAGCAGCGGTTCGGTGTTGGACGCGCGCAGGTTGAACCACCATCGCGGGTGCTCGTCCCAGTGCGTGACCGTGAGGCCGTCCAGCTCGTCGACCTCGACCGGGCCGGCGCCCTGGCGCGTCACGTACGCGTCGACGACACGCGCCCGCGCTGCCGGCACGGACGCGACACGGGAGTTGATCTCCCCCGACGAGACGTACGGCTGGTAGGCGTCGGCCAACGCGGACAGGGGATGCGGCTGACCCCCCAGGGCCGCGAGCACGTGCAGCGCGGCGAGCATCCCGGTGTCGGCGAAGAAGAAGTCGCGGAAGTAGTAGTGCGCGCTGTGCTCGCCGCCGAAGACGGCGTCGTTCTGCGCCATCTGCGCCTTGATGAACGAGTGGCCGACCCGCGTACGCACGGTCCGGGCACCCGCGGCGGTCA
The DNA here is from genome assembly GCF_007990245.1 of Cellulomonas composti. Classification (GTDB taxonomy): domain Bacteria; phylum Actinomycetota; class Actinomycetes; order Actinomycetales; family Cellulomonadaceae; genus Cellulomonas; species Cellulomonas composti. The sequence continues at coordinate 79,168 of NZ_BJWG01000007.1, forward strand.
GCAGGTCCGGCACGATGCGCGACGTGATGAGGTTGTGGATCACGGTCGGGGTGCGGCCGGCGGCACGCTCGCGCTCGACCTCCCGCAGCCCGACGAGCGCCGTGATCGCCGACGGCGAGACCGGGTCGCCGTTCTCGTCGACGACGAAGCAGCGATCCGCATCGCCGTCGAACGCGAGCCCGAGGTCGGCGCCGTGCTCGACGACCGCGCGCTGCAGGTCGCGCAGGTTCTCGGGCTCGAGCGGGTTGGCCTCGTGGTTGGGGAACGTCCCGTCGAGCTCGAAGTAGAGCGGGACGACGTCGAGCGGCAGCGCGGGCAGCCCGGCTCCCGTCCCGAGGACCGCGGGTGCCGTGAATCCGCCCATGCCGTTGCCCGCGTCGACGACGACCTTGAGCGGGCGGATCGCCGACAGGTCGACGAGCGAGCGCAGGAACTGCGCGTACTCGACGAGCATGTCGCGCTGCGTGCTCGTGCCGCGCTCGGCGTCCGGGACCTGCGGCACCCCGTTCGCGAGGTACTCCCCCGCGAGGTCGCGTACCGCGGCCAGACCGGAGTCCTGGCCGACCGGACGCGCACCCGCACGGCACAGCTTGATGCCGTTGTACTGCGCGGGGTTGTGGCTCGCGGTGAACATCGCGCCCGCGACGCCGAGGTGGCCGGACGCGAAGTACAGGCCGTCCGTGGAGGCCAGGCCGATCAGCACGACGTCGACGCCGCGTGCGGCCAGGCCGTCGGCGAAGCCGGCGACGAGCTCGGGCCCGGAGGGGCGCATGTCGTTCGCGACGACGACCCTCGGGCGGCCGCCGGCGGCCTCGGGAAGCACCACGACGTCGGCGAACGCCGCCCCGATCGCACGGGTGACCTCCGGCGACAGCTCGTCGGGCACCGTCCCCCGGACGTCGTAGGCCTTGATGAACGCGGACAGGTCGACGGGAGGACGGCTCACCGAGGCATCCTATCCGGGCCCGGTGACCTCGTCCTTGCTCAGGGGTGTCCCGTCCCCCTCGAGCGCGAACCAGTTGGTCTGCTCGCACGCGGGGCAGGACACGAAGTACGCGGGCCGGCCGTCGGTCAGTCCCATCCGGATCCGGGTCAGCCGGTCGGAGCCGCAGCGCAGGCAGACCTCGGTGCCCAGCGGGAGCGGCCCTGTCGCCTGGCTCATCGACCCCAGCGGCTCGGCCGCCGCGGCGGCCCGTGCCCGGGCCGCGTCCCCCTTGCGCCGTGCCATGGCTCAGTCCTGTTCCGGGATGCCGCGCAGCACCCGCAGGTGTCCGCGCCGAGGTGCCGACGCGAGCGCGTCGTCGACCGCCACAGCCGCCGCGACCGGCTCGGGCGGGCGACCGGCCTCGCGCACCGCGTCGGCCAGCGCCAGCAGGTCGTCCTTGCTCGGTCCGGCCGGCTCGAACACGGGCAGCAGCCGCACGACCTCCCAGCCGCGCGGCGCGGTGAGCCGGTCGGCGTGCTGCACGCACAGGTCGTACGAGTGCGGCTCGGCCTGCTGCGCGAGCGGGCCGAGGACGGCGGTCGAGTCGGAGTACACGTACGTCAGCGTGGCCACGGCCGGACGGCCGCACGCGGTGCGGGTGCACTGGCGAACGGATCTCACGGGGTGAACCTACCCCCGGCCGCCCGCACGGGCCGATCCCCACGCCGCACGAGCCGGCCGCATAGAGTGCGGACGTGAGCTCGTCGACCCCCGCCGCGTTCCCGGCCGGCCCGGTCGGACCCCTCGGTCCGCCGGTCGAGCGGCCCGCGCGGCGCCGGGACCGGCGCGGTCGCGGCCCGCGCGGCCCCCTGCTGCCGGACAGCATGCCGGCGTACCGGACCCGTGCGCAGCGATTCGACGACTTCGTGCTCGACGCGGTCGAGCACCTCGAGCGGCGTTGGGCGCGTCAGCTCGGCGGTACGGAGTTCGCGGTCGAGGACGTCCCGCCGTCGAACCCCGCCCCGTGGGAGCACGGCGGCGTGCCGCTGGGCCGGTACTTCCCGGCGGACGCGGGTCTCGCGCCCCGGATCGTCGTGTACCGGCGTCCGGTCGAGGCACGGTCGCTCGACGTCGCCGACCTGGCGGACCTCGTGCGCGACGTCGTGGTCGAGCAGGTCGCGCACATGCTCGGCAAGGACCCGCAGGACGTCGACCCGACGTACCGCGACGACGGCCGCTGACCCCTCAGGACGCCCGTCAGGACAGCCCGAGCCGGACGTCCGGCCGCACGACGAGGCCGTCGCCCGAGTCGGGTCCGACGACCGGCGTGAGCACCGACAGCATCGTTCCGTCCGGCTGACCGACGCGCGCGACCAACCCGATCGCGAGCCGACCGCGCTCGTCGTCGGTCGTCACGATCTCGACGCCCGCGACGTCGGTGTCGGGTGCCAGCTCGGCGAGCTCCTGCGTGAGCGTCGTGCCGAGGGGCACGTCCACGCTCTTCTCGGCGGCCACGGTGCCGTCGGTCGCGATGACGCGCAGCGTCGCACGCAGCCCGCCGGAGGCGTCGAGGGCGTCGCCGGACGCGACCGCGCCGAGCGTGAGCAGACCCACGGTCCCGGTCGGCAGCGCGAGCAGCCCCGTCTCGGTGCCCGAGACGGACGCGACCCACGCCGTCTCACGCGTCGGCACGTCCGGGTCGAGCGCGGTCGGGTCGCCGGGGCGCGCGAGCATCGCGCCCGCAACCACGGGGTCTGCAGCGTCGACGACGAACGTGTACTGACCGGCGGGCAGCCCACCGAGCGGCACGTCGACGACCGTCCCCGCGGGCAGCTCGAGGTCCGCTGCGCCGGGCAGGTCGCGTACGCCGTCGGGGCCGAGCACCCGCACGCGGGCGGTCGTCGCGACGTCCGGCGACAGCACGCGCAGCACGCCGGCATCGGGGTCGTCGACGTCGGTCTCCCGCAGCGTCACCGCGGGGACGACCTGCCGCGTCGCGGCCGGCGACCCGGGCACGACCAGGTCGGTCCCGGTCGGCGTGAACCCGTCGAGCGTCGACGACTGCAGGAACGCCGCCACGCGGCCACCCGTCGCGGTCAGGTGCACCGCGACCCGCCGCTCCTGAGGTGCGGTCCCGCCGAGCACGACGACGCGCTGCGTTCCGGGGGCGACGAGGTACTGCACGGTGCTCAGGTCCACCGGTCCGGTCGCGCCGAACACCTCGAGGTGGACCGTCGCCGGGGTCGAGCCCGGGTTCTGCAGGACGAGCACCGTCGTCGTGCCGAGGTCGGTCGCACCGCCGACGAGCCACGCATCGGTCGTCGGCGGCTGGCAGGACGCCGCCGCGAGACCGCGCAGGTCACCCGCGGTCACGAGCCCGCCGCCCGCGGCCGCGACCAGCGCGGGACCGTCGTCGGACGGGTCGGCCCGGACGAGGAGCGGGTCGGTGACGTCGTCGAACGTGCGCGCCTGCGTGCCGCCCTGCAGTGCACCGAGCGTGTCGGAGCCGTCGATCGTGGTCACCGTGCCACCGCCCGAGTCGGCCGCGACCACCTGCACGCCCGTGACCGGGTCGACGGGCGTCGGGTCGAACGCGTCGTCGCCGCCGCGGTCCTCGGGCAGCACGAGCGGGCCGGGACACACCAGCAGGGCGGGCGCCGGCGGGACGGTCACGGCCGTGCCGGGCGCGGCCGCGGACTCCTCGACGGTGGGCAGCCGCCCCGCGCCGACGACGACCGCGCCGAGCAGCGCGACGACCCCGATGCCGCTGACGATGCGCACGGCGCGCGTGCGGGCGCTCATCGGCCCGCCCTGCGCCGTCGGACGGGCACCGCGAGCACCACGGTGAGCGCGAGCACGAGCGCGGTCGCCACCAGCCACGGCGTGCGCTGCGGCGGGTCGTACGTCACGACGAGGTGGCCGCCGTCGGCCCCGAGCGCGAACGTCTGCCGCCAGCCCGCGTCGACCGCACGCAGCGAGCGGCCGTCGAGCGTCGCCCGCCAGTGCGGGTCCGCGCGCTCCGCGAGCACGACGAGACGGTCGTCGGAACCCGCCGGCACGTGCGTGTCGACCGAACGCGCCTGCGCGGCCATCGCCACCGCGGGCACCTGCGGGTCGGCCAGGTCCGTGTCGGCGGGCACGATGCGCGCCCACGAGGTCACCACCTGCGGCACGACGCCCGCCTGCTCGGCCGGCTGCACCCGCCACAGCACGCCGGTCTGGTTCTGGGTGACGCGCTCGAGCCCTGCGGTCGCGTCGAGCCGCGCGAGCAGTCCGTCGCGGGCGCGGCGTGCGCTCGCGACGTCCTGCGGATCGAGGTCGGCGGGCAGCGGCGGGACGAGCACGTCCCCGACACCGAGCGCACCCAGCGCCCCCGCGACGTCGCCAGTGGCCCCGACGACGAGCCGCGCGGCGATCGTCGAGACCTCGAGCGTCGCGTCGTCCTCGGGTGCGACACGCGTGTCCAGCGTCGGTCCGACGACCGTGGTGGACGTGACCGCGGCCGCCGTGTCGACGAGCTGCGGGCCGTCCGCGCGCAGGAGCTGCCACGTCACGTCGGCGCCCGCGTCCCACACGCCGAGAGCAAGGACCCGCGAGGCCCCCGGAGCGCCCTGGGACTGGCGTCCCACGGCGGGCACGATGTTGCGGTCCAACGCGACGAGCGAGGACGCGGCTCCGCTGCGCGCCTGCGCGGTCCAGGCGCCGAGCGTCAGGCACGGCACGAGCGTCGCGACGAGCGCGACGACGCCGACCGTGAGCTGACGCCAGCCGAACGAGCTGCGCGCGAGCCGCGCACGGATGCCGTCGGTGCCGAGCGCAGCGGCGGTGAGCAGGCCGAGCAGCGCCAGCGAGAGCGCGGGCCCGGACCAGCCGCGCACCACCTGACCGGCCTCGACGCCGACGGGTACGAGGGCGACGAGCGCGGCCACCGCCAGCCCGAGCGCACCGACCACCCAACCGACCCGCACTCCGCGAGCGGCGCGGCCGCCGCGCAGCAGCGCGAGCAGCGCGACGACCGCGACCGTGCCGCCCAGCGCCACCGGCCACCACCGGACCGCTGCGTCCGGGACCACACCCGGCACGAGCGCGGACGCGTCGGCGGGCACCCCCAGCAGGCGGTCGACGAGGTTCCCCGGCGCGCCGGCGAGCGGCAGACCGGGTCCGGCGACGAGCAGGCGCAGCCCGTCGCGGCCGCGGCCGACGGCCTCGATCAGCGCGGGAGCGAGCACGACGAGCGCCGGCAGCAGCATGAGCAGCGGCCGGCGGCGGAACCGCGGCGCGCACAGCGTGACGACGAACGCGACGAGCACGAGCGGCACCAGCAGCACGGGCGCTCCGGCCGTCACGGCGACGAGCGCGAGCGCACCGCCCGCCGCGGCGGTCACCGATCCGGACGGCGGCGCGGCACCCACGAGTGCGGAGACGGGAACGTCGTCGATGCCGACGTCCGCCCGACCGGCACGCTCGTCCTCGCCCGACGCGGCAGCACCGCCGACGGCGTCGTCGGACGTGGGCTCGTCGGCGTCATCGTCGGACGCGGCCTCGTCGGACGTGGGCTCGACGGACGTGGGCTCGACGGAGGCGCCCGTGCCCGTAGCCTCGTCGGGCACGACGGACGTGAGCGCGGGGGCAGACGGCGCGACGGGCGCCGGGACGGCGGACGTGGACGCGGCGGTGTCCTCGGGCCCGCGACGCGCCGTCAGGACGCCCGAGACGACGCGGTCGACGCGCTGCACGCCGATCGCGCGGGCGAGCCCGAGCGCGGCCCACGGCAGCATCATGTGCGCGACGACGGCCCCCACCCGACCGGACCCGACGCCCAGCAGCAGCGCCGGCGCGGCGGCCCACACGACCGCGACCCACAGGCGCACGGCGACCGACCGCGTGGCGGCGCCCGCAGCGGCCCACGCCCCGACGCCCGCGATCAGCACTCCGCCGAGCAGCAGGACGGCGACGGCCATGTCCGGGTTCCCGCCCGCGAGCGCCGAGGGCGCGACGAGCACCGCCCACAGCGCGTCGACGGGTCCGGGCGCCCCCAGGCCGCCCGCGACCCAGCCGGAGGTCGCGGAGTCCCACAGCTCGCCGACGCTTCCGGCGAGCGGCACGAGTGCGCCGCCGACGAGCCGCGCACCCCGGCCGACGGCGGCCACGGTGGGCCCCGATGCGACGACGGTCGCGATCGCGAGCAGCACGGTGAGGAACGCGAGCCCCCCGCGGCGCTGCGTCGTGATCGCGGCGAGCTCGCGCAGCTCCAGCTCGCTCGGCGCCCGCACGACGCGGCGCGCCTCGGCGCGGGCGAGCCGGCGGTCCCGGGCCTGTCCGACGACGTCGCGCCACGTAGCCTGCAGCGGCCGCAGCACCCGGCGCGGCACGGTCCGGGTGCGCCGGGCGGTGCGTCGTGCCGCCACCACGGCGCGCACGTGCACGAGGGCCACGAGGGGGGCGCGCAGCTCGTCGACCGCGAGCCCCGGCTGCTTGGCGGCGACCTGGCCGATCGACCGCACGGCGCCGGCCAGCAGCGCGAGCACGGCGACGACCGGAACGAACCACACGGGCGGCGTCACGAGGCGCTGGTGCACGAGCGCCACGCGGCGCGCCCGGAACGAGCGCGCGGGATCGCCGTCGTCGTCCTCGCCGTCGCCGTCGAGGTCGACGGGCGCGGCGTCGCGGGTCCGCAGCCCGAGATAGGTGGCCTGCGCGTGCCGCACGACCGCCGACGGCACGACGACCACGCGGTGCCCTGCGAGCCGCGCGCGCCGGGACAGGTCGAGCCCGTCGCCGAACGGTCCGAGCGCCGGGTCCGGCCCGTCGAGCGTGTCCCACACCTCGCGCCGCACGATCGCGCCGGCCAGCCCGACACCCAGCACGTCGTCGCGGCCGTCCTGCTGGCCCTGGTCGAGCTCGCCGGGCTCGACGTCGGTCATGCGCCGGCCCGAGCGCGACGTGCGCAGGCCGGCCTCCAGGAGCCGTTCGGGCTCGGTCCAGGTGCGCTGCTTGACGCCCGCGACCGCGACCGACGGTGCCCGGCCCACCGCGCGCGTGAGCTCGGCGAGGGCATCGGGAGCGGGCGCGCTGTCGTCGTGCAGGAGCCACAGCCACGTCGTCGGGGTCCGGTCGTCGGCCGCGAGCGCCCGCCTCGCCGCGTCGCCGAACGTGCGCGCACCGGGGGCCGCGACGACACGCACGTCGGGACGGGGTGCTCCGCCGGCCACCTCGAACGCACGCGTCACGTCGAGCTCGAGGTCCGGGTCAGGTTCGCGGCCCGCATCGACGACGAGCACGCGCAGCGGGCGGCGCTCCTGCTCGGTCAGGGCCGTCAGGGTCGTCGGGAGGTAGCGCGTGCGACCACGGGTCACCAGGATCACGGTCACCGACGGCGTCGTCGGGAGGGACGACGACGTGCGGGTGCTCACGCCCGGAGACAGGCTGGTCTGGTTCATGCTCGGCCCATGATGCACGCGCGAGCGCCCGGTGACGGCACCGACACTCGCCGGACCGCGCGTCAGACGACGCGGCGCTTCAGCTTGCGGCGCTCACGCTCGGACAGACCGCCCCAGATGCCGAACCGCTCGTCGTTCGCGAGCGCGTAGTCGAGGCACTCGGACCGCACGTCGCAGCCGGTGCACACCTTCTTCGCCTCGCGGGTCGAGCCGCCCTTCTCGGGGAAGAACGCCTCGGGATCGGTCTGCGCGCACAGCGCCCGGTCCTGCCAGCCCATCGGGCCGTCGTCCTCGGGCGTGGCGAACAGCGACAGGACGTTGGCGGGTTGCTCCGGTGCAGCCGCGCGCGCGTCGGAGGGGAAGGCCCCCTCACCGTCGAGCAGGTTCCACATGCGTGCCTCCGGTGGGTGGTGATGCTCGGTGCAAGGCTTGGTGCAAGGGCCGCGGGGGCGACGTGCTCACCGGCTCGTCCCGGTGCGCCGCGCCGCGCCGCGCGGTGGTGCTCGCGCTGCATGTATCGGTCAGAGTGAATTACACGCGTGTCGTTCCCCACCGTCAAGCGGAGGCGTGGTACTTGTCCGACTTTGTCGGGTGAAACCGTCGAAATCGGCCGGTCGACCTAGGGTGTGCGCATGATCGCGTCCGGTTCTGGACCTACCCGCACCGGCCCCGCCGGCCCCGCTGGCCCCTCCGACCCCGGGCCGCACGACGTCGCGGCCGTCCTGCGCGTGCTCGTCGCCGAGCCCGGCCGCCCGCGCCTGACCTGGTACGGGCACGACGGCGAACGCGTCGAGCTCTCGGGTGCGGTGCTGGCCAACTGGGTCGCCAAGACGACGAACCTGCTCGTCGAGGAGTTCGACGCCGCGCCGGGCACGCGCGTGCAGGTCGAGCTGCCCGCACACTGGCGCACGGTCGTCTGGACGCTCGCGACGTGGACGACCGGTGCCACGCTCGTGCTCGCGTCCGACGCGACGGTTCAGGCGGACGTGCTCGTCACCACCGACGAGGCCGCGGCGGACACGGCGGGGACGACGAACCGGCCGGCCGACCCGGCCGCGCTCGTCGTCGTGACGCTCGCGGCGCTGGCTCGTCGGGCGGCCCACCCGTTGCCTGCGGGCGCGACCGACGCCGCGGCGGCCGTCATGACCTACCCCGACCAGCTCGGCTGGGTCTCCCCGCCCGACGCCGATGCGGTGGCGCTCGAGGCCGACGACGCCGTGATCACCTATCGCGGCCTGCCGGGCTGGTGGGCGTCCGACCACGAGCCCGGCACTCCCCCACGGCTGGTGCTCGGTCCCGGCACGGGCGGCGCAGCGTGGCTCGCAGGCGTGCTGCGCACGCTCGCGGCGGGCGGCTCCGTCGTGCTCGTCGACGCCGGCACGGCCGAGCGGCTGCGCACGCAGCCGGACGCGCTCGCACGGCTCGTCACGACCGAGCGGGCCACCGTCGCGGAGGTGCTGGACCCCGCAGCGGCCGCGGACCAGGACACCGGTCCCAGGACTTACCCACGACGTCGGTAGTGTTGACCCGGCCGGCCCACGCCGGTCGTCCCGGGAGTGGAGAGACCATCTGGTGAACGTGCGCATCATGGCGTCGGCCGACGTCGACCCCACCGCCGTGATCGGCGACGGCACCTCCGTCTGGCACCTGGCGCAGGTGCGTGACGGTGCGCAGATCGGCCAGGGGTGCGTCATCGGCCGCGGCGCGTACATCGGCAGCGGCGTGCAGATGGGCGACCACTGCAAGGTGCAGAACTACGCGCTGGTGTACGAGCCCGCGGTGCTCGAGCCGGGCGTGTTCGTCGGGCCCGCGGCGGTGCTGACGAACGACACCTACCCGCGCGCGGTGAACCCCGACGGCTCGCTCAAGTCGGCGCACGACTGGGAGGCCGTCGGAGTGACGCTGCGCGAGGGCGCGTCCGTCGGCGCACGCGCCGTGTGCGTCGCCCCCGTGACGGTCGGCCGGTGGGCCACGGTCGCGGCCGGTTCGGTCGTCACGCGTGACGTCCCCGACTTCGCGCTCGTCGCGGGCGTGCCCGCGCGGCGCATCAGATGGGTGGGACGCGCCGGCGTCCCGCTGCAGGAGGCCGGCGAGGGCCGGTGGCAGTGCCCGACCACGGGCGAGCTGTACGACGAGACCGACGGCGTGCTGACGATGCGCGCCGTCCAGGACGAGGAGCTCGACGCATGACCATGATCCCCGCGGCCAGGCCGCTGATCGGTGACGAGGAGCGGGCGGCGGTCGACCGCGTGCTGCGCTCCGGGATGATCGCGCAGGGACCCGAGGTCGCCGCGTTCGAGCGCGAGTTCGGCGAGCAGCTCGTCGGCGGGCGTGCGTGCGTCGCCGTGAGCTCGGGCACCACCGGACTGCACCTGGGGCTGCTGGCCGCGGGCATCGGCCCGGGCGACGAGGTGATCGTGCCGTCGTTCACGTTCGCCGCGACCGCGAACTCGGTCGCGCTGACGGGCGCCACCCCGGTGTTCGCCGACATCGACCCGGACACCTACTGTCTCGACCCGGCGTCGGTCGCGGCCGCGATCACCGACCGCACCGCGGGCATCATGCCCGTCCACCTGTACGGCCACCCCGCCGACGTCACGGCGCTCGGCGACCTCGCCGCCGCGCACGGCGCGCAGCTGTTCGAGGACGCCGCGCAGGCGCACGGCGCCACCTGGCAGGGCGCCCCGGTCGGCTCGTTCGGCTCGTTCGCGATGTTCAGCCTGTACCCGACGAAGAACATGACCTCCGGCGAGGGCGGCATGGTCTCGTGCGCGACGCCCGAGCTCGTGCGCATGGTCCAGCTGCTGCGCAACCAGGGCATGGAGAAGCGCTACGAGAACGAGGTCGTGGGCTTCAACGCCCGCATGACCGACGTGCACGCCGCGATCGGCCGCGTGCAGCTCGGCAAGGTCGGCGCGTGGACCGCGCAGCGCCAGGAGAACGCCGCGTTCCTGTCCTCGAACCTCGAGGGCGTGGGCGTCCCGCAGGTCGCTCCCGGCGCGACGCACGTGTGGCACCAGTACACGATCCGCGTCCCCCAGGACCGCGACGGGTTCGCCAAGGCACTGGCCGACGAGCACGGCGTGGGCTCGGGCGTCTACTACCCGATCCCCAACCACCAGCTCCCCTCCTTCGCGCTGGAGTTCGACCTGCCTGCCACGCGCGAGGCGTGCGACCAGGTGCTCTCGCTCCCGGTGCATCCCGCGCTGAGCCGCGACGATCTCGAACGGGTCGTCGCAGGCGTCAACGCGGTCGCGAAGGCAGGTGCGTGATGGCGGACCTGAGGGCGGGCCTGATCGGTCTGGGCATGATGGGGCGTCACCACGCGCGCGTGCTGCGCTCGCTGCCGGGCGTCGAGCTCGCGGCGGTGGCGGACGCCGGCGGCGACCCGCACGGCGTCGCCGGCGGCCTCACGGTGGGCCAGGACGTCCAGCACCTCATCGCCGCGGGCCTCGACTACGCGGTCGTCGCGGTGCCGACCGTCTACCACGAGCCGGTCGCGCTCGCGCTCGCCGAGGCCGGCGTGCACGCGATCATCGAGAAGCCGCTCGCGCAGGACACCGCGTCGGCCGAGCGCGTCGCGGACGCGTTCGCGTCGCGCGGCCTGGTCGGCGCGGTGGGCCACATCGAGCGCTACAACCCGTCGCTCCAGCACCTGCGCGCGCGGCTCGAGCACGGCGAGCTCGGCGACGTCTACCAGGTCGTCACGCGCCGGCAGGGCCCGTTCCCGGCCCGGATCGCCGACGTCGGCGTGGTCAAGGACCTCGCGACGCACGACATCGACCTCACCGCGTGGGTCACGCAGTCACCGTTCCTCTCGGTCGCCGCGCAGACGGCGCTCAAGAGCGGGCGCGAGCACGAGGACCTCGTCGCGGTCGTCGGCAAGCTCGCGGACGGCACGGTCACGAGCCACCTGGTGAACTGGCTGTCACCGCTCAAGGAGCGCGTCACGGTCGTCACGGGCGAGCGCGGCACGTTCGTCGCCGACACGCTCACGGCCGACCTGACGTACTACGCCAACGGCACGGTGCCGACGACGTGGGGTTCGCTGGCCGCGTTCCGCGGCGTCAGCGAGGGCGACATGGTGCGCTACGCGATCCCGAAGCCCGAGCCGCTGCGCACCGAGCACGAGGCGTTCCGCGACGCGGTGCTCGGCAAGGACGCGGACATCGTCACGATGAGCGACGGCCTGGCCACGGTGCGCGTCGCCGAGGCGGTGCTGCGCTCGGCCGAGACCGGCGAGACCGTGCACCTCCGCTGACGTCACCAGCCCGTGGTGCTCCAGTGCCACGGCTCGGAGGGCAGGTTGGCGAAGCCGTAGGTCGCCGCGTTCGCCTTCAGCCAGGTGAACGCGGGGCTCGTCGACGTGAGCGACCGGCCGTTCAGCGTGAGGTCGAGCGCGAGCCCGCGCTCGTGCTGCGAGGTCCCCGGGCGCGCGGTCGGCGGCGTGCACTCCGACGAGGGCATCTCCCAAATCGCGTACTGCGAGGTGCCGCAGTTCTGCTTGCGCAGCGCGATCTGGGTCGCGGTGTCCCGCCACGCCGAGCCGCCGAGCGCGAAGCCCGCCGCACGAGCCGCCGCGACCATCCGCTCGACGCGGTCCGCGACGCACGGGTGCACGCGGAACCCGGCCGCGAGCACGGTGTACTGCTGCGGGGTCGACGTGCTGACCAGCGTGCAGTCGGTCTCCACCGGCAGGGTCGTGACGCACGGCGCCTGCGCGACGGACAGCCGGACCTGCCCCCAGGACGCCCCGACCGCGTCGGGCTGCGCCGCGAACCCGCTCGCCGTGCGCGCGTACCACGACATGGTGCGCGTCCCCCAGGCCACCGCGTACACGAGGCCGCCGCCCGGGCTCACGACGTGCCGGCGATCGTCCCAGCCGCTGGTCGCGACGTCGATGCGTCCGAGCCGGCCCGCCGCGTCGACCGACAGCTCGACGAGGCGTCCGGTGGTCGTCGTGACGTACAGGTGGTCGGCGCCGCTCGCGGTGAGCGTCTTGATCTTGCCGATCCAGCCGATCACCGTGCGGCCGGTGATCCCGGCTGCCGTGGGACGCGTGCCCGACACGGACCAGCGCACGATCCGCGAGCTCTCGTAGCCGTACAGGTGGCCGGCGCCGTCGGCCGCGAGGAACGTCACCGGCCAGCCCGACGACGCGAGGCGCGTGCGGACGAACGTCAGCGGCGCGGTCGCGGTCACGTCGACGCGCCACAACGCGCCGGTCGCCTTCGCGGTGACCAGGATCGTGCGCGCGTCGAGCATCGTCCACGCCTGCGCCTCGAACCCGAGCCGGGCCGACGAGGCGGCGGTCGAGCGCAACCTTCCCGTCGCCGGGTCGACCACGGAGACCGTCAGGCGCCCGTCGCTGCGCAGGCCGTAGAGCGTGAGGTCGCCCGTGCACCGCCCGGCCCCCGCCGCTGCCGCCTCTGTTGCCGCCGCTGTTGCGGATGCCACTGTTGCGGGTGCCGGCGACGCTGCCGCGCGCGTGGGCAGCGCGAGCGAGGCGAGCAGGGCGAGCAGCGTCACGAGGACGCCCGCGAGGGCCCACGGCGTCGAGGGATGGCTCCGTCGTCCGACCATCACCGGGTCCTCCGTTCCCTGCCGGATCGTGCCCGACGCGCGTCTGCGTGCACTACCGGGTCTTCGTGCTCTACGGACCGCACCGGGCCGCACTTCACCCGCGCAGGCGCATGTCGCCCGATCGGGTGAGTCCGGACTCCAGGGCGCTACGACGAGACCGTGTAGAGCGTCGACAGCAGGCCGAGCTTGATGCGGAAGCCGTCGCCCGTGTCGGTCACCGATCCCTTGCTGCCGGTCACCTTCACGCCGGTGACGCGCCCACCCGACCAGCCCAGGCCGTCGCGCGCCGTCACCACGACCGACCGCACGCTGCCGACTGCCGGGTACGCCGCCCGGATCGTCGCGAACGGCACGACCCGCGTCCACGAGTACGTGTCGAACGGGTCGGCCCGCGCCTGCAGGTACGGCTGCTCACGCGCGACCGAGTAGCCGCCGTTCGACGCGCTGAACTGCGTGAACGCGGGCTTGCCCGCGTAGGTCCGGATGTGGTTCGCGGTCGCGGCGACCGCGTTCGTCGTGCTCGTCGCCTCGAACGTGCGCACCAGACGACCCGACAGGTCGTACTCGGCCGCGCCGGGGAACATCTGGCACGACGTGGTGTCGCACGTGTCCCACCACCACGGGCGGTACGCCGACGCACGCTCGTACACCGCGTAGGTCCGCGCGGCGATCGCCTGGGCCTTGAGCGCCTCGGCGTGCCAGTACGACGGCATCTCGGCGGGGACGACCGAGCGCAGGTAGCTCGTCGCGTTCGTCGTGACCGTGACCGTGACGGCCCCGGCGTCGATGTTCGCGGACAGCGTCCCGCGATACTCCCGCGCCATGGACCCGACGACGTTGCGGACCGTGCCGTCGACCGGCACGAACGTGACCCGGCTCGCGCCGGCCAGCGTCGCGGCGGCCTTGGTCGAGGCGACCCACGTCCCCTTCGCGAGCGCCTGCAGCCGCCACGTGCTGCTCTTGCGCAGCACCCGCCACTGCGTCGGCGCCACCCAGACGGAACCGACCTTCACCTTCGCCGGGAGCGTCACCGGTGCGTTCGACCGGCCCTTGGCGGGGTTGGTCCCGCGCAGCGCGAGCCCCGTCTCCGCGACCGCCGTCGCCATGGCGTCGGTGTCGCCCTTCAGCCACACGTCGAACGTCTGCGCGTCGGGGACCGTACCCGATGCGGTGCCCGGGTAGTAGGCCGCGAGGATGGTGGAGACGTTCTGGCCGGCCTTCGCGCGCGCGTCGGCGCCGTACTGCGACAGGCCGACGCCGTGCCCGAAGCCGCGCCCCGAGATCGTCAGGCTGTCGCTCGCGGCCGTCGCGGGTCCGGCGCCGCCGACGAGCGCGCCGACCACGAGCGACGCCCCGGCCAGGACCGCCGTCAGCGCGCGACCCCTCACGCAGCCCCCTCCCGGGCGAGCAGGACCTCGACGACACGCCGCGCGGCGTCCCCCGAGCCGTACGGCGTCGCCTGCGGCAGTGCGCCAGGGCCGCGCAGTGCGACCTCGGGCAGCCGCGCGAGGTCCGCGGAGTCGGGCAGCAGCACGTTCCAGCCGCCCTCGAGCGTCTCGACCCATTCGGTCTCGGTACGCAGCGTCGTGCACGCCCGACCGAGCAGGAACGCCTCCTTCTGCAACCCGCCCGAGTCGGTGACGACACCCGCCGATCCGAGCACCGCGGCGACCATCTGCGGGTACGGCAGGGGTTCGGCGACGACGATCGAGCCCTGCGCGAGCTCGAGGCCCTGCGCCTCGCAGCGCGCCCGCAGCCGGGGGTGGGCGAGCAGCAGCACGGGCACGGGCAGCGCGGCGAGCGCCCGGACGATCGCGGCCAGGCGGGCCGGGTCGTCGGTGTTCTCCGCGCGGTGGATGGTCGAGACGAGGTAGGGGCCGTCCCCGACGCCCGCGACCGGCGAGGAGCCCGCCGCGACGACCGCGTCGCGCACCCGGAAGCACACGTCGGTCATGACGTCCCCGACGAGCACCGAGCGGTCCGCGAGGCCCTCGTCGGCCAGATGCCCCATCGCGACCTGCGTGGGGGCGAGCAGCAGGTCGGCGGCGTGGTCGGTGAGCACGCGGTTGTGCTCCTCCGGCATGCGCCGGTTGAACGAGCGCAGCCCTGCCTCGAGGTGCGCGAGCGGCAGGTGGATCTTCACCGCGGCGACCGCGGCCGCGAGCGTCGAGTTGGTGTCGCCGTAGACCAGCACCCAGTCGGGGCGGTGCTGCTCCATGACCGCCTCGAGCGGGCCGAGCATCGCGCCCGTCTGCTCGCCGTGCGAACCCGAGCCCACCGCGAGGTGCACGTCCGGCGCGGGGATGCGCAGGTCGGCGAAGAACACGTCCGACAGGCCCGGGTCGTAGTGCTGACCCGTGTGCACGATGACGTGCTCGACACCGGCCGCATCGCAGGCCTGTGCCACCGGGGCGAGCTTGACGAACTGAGGGCGAGCGCCGACGACGCTCAGGACCTTCACCGCATTGCCTCCACCACGCTGTCCGGAACTGCACCGGTCCCGCCCGCCACCTGCAGCAGGGTGGGCCGGTGGCCGGCCAGCCAGCCGGCGGTCGCCTCGGGCAGCCGCGCCCCGTCGACCAGCAGCGTGAGGTGTCCCAGCACGCCTCCCGTCAGGGAGTCGATGAGGTTCGCGTCGCGGCCCGACGCGACCACCACGGTACCTGTCCCGACCGCGGTCGCGAACTGGCCCGCGACCGCGACGGCGGTGGCGTACCGGTCGGCACCCGCGGCGCGCGTCACGCTCACCCCGGCGGCGGTCAGCGCGTCGGCGACGCCGCCGGCGACCGCACCCTCGCCGCCCACGACGAGCGCGCGGGTCGCGCCGAGCGCCTTGATCGTCTTCGCGGTGACCGGCGTGAGCGCGTCCGGCCGGGTGAGCACGACCGGGCGGCGGGTGGCAGCGGCCGGTCCTCCGGCCGCCGCGGCGTCGACGAGGTTGGCCTGGGCGCCCGAGGCGACGACGACGTCGGTCGCGGTGCCGAACTGCGCGGCGACCGCTGCGGCAGTCGCGTACCGGTCGTCGCCCGCGAGCCGCTGCACCTTCACCCCGAGCGTGCGCAGCTGGGCGACGAGCCGCGGGCCGAGCACCCCAGATCCGCCGATCAGCCACACCTTGGTGGGCGCCCGGCGCTGCAGCTCGGCGAGCGTCGCGGCCGGGAGCCCGTCACGCGACGCGAGCAGCACGGGAGCGGACCGCAGCCGCGCGAACGGCGCGGCGACGAGCCCGTCGACGAGGCTGCTCTGCGCCCCGGAGACGAGCACGACCTCGGAGCCCGTCGGGTAGGCGGCGCCGCTGATCGAGACCGCCGTGCCGTAGCGGTCGGCACCCGCGTACCGCTGCACGGCCGCGAGCGCGTGGCCCGAGACCGAGACGTAGGCCGAGTACAGGCCGAGCGTCGTGCGCACACCGTCCGTCGTCGGACGGCTGAGCAGGTAGCGCTCCTGACCGGTGGACGACGTCGCCTTGAGCTGCATCGCCGCGCCCGACGAGGCCCGCTGCGTCACGGTCAGGTAGGCGACGTCACCCAGGCCCGGGAACAGCGCCTTGACCTGCGCCTGCGACTTCGTGATCGTCCACGAGGCCCGCGGGTTGTGCACCGCCGGCAGCACCGACCAGTGGTCGTCGGCGCTGCGCAGGTACGTCAGCTTCGAGCCGCCCCAGACGTCCTCGGAGTTCGTGGTCGCGCCGCCCGTGGACGACGAGTAGAACGTCTGCGCCATGTCCCCCTGGTAGGTCAGGACCTGCGCGGTACCCGCCGGACGCGTGGCATCGACCGCGGCCACCCACTGCACGCCCCACGTCGCCTCGAGCTCCTTGTTCGCACCCGTGAACTTCTGGTCGGTCGGCTCGTCCGTCAGGTGCGCGCCGATCGAGGACCGCACGCCGGCGAGGTACTTGCGGTACGCGTACGTGCGGGCCGCGATCGCCTGCGCCTGCAGGGCCGCGGACGGCCACGACGACGGCATCTCCGCGATCCCGTACAGGTACTCGCTGTTCAGCTTCAGCGAGTCGACGACGTTGACACCGCCGTTCAGCGGCCCGAACGAGAGCATGCCGCGCGTGTAGCGCACGGTGCCGTAACCCGCATCGGCGCCGGGGAGCGTGACCCGTCCGGTCCAGGACAGGGTGAGCTCGGGCCACGTGCTCGGGTTGGTCCGGGGAGCCGCACCGCCGACCGTCGTCGAGACCCGCGCGGTGCCGGTCGCCGTGGAGTAGGTGAACGTGATCGAGTCCGCGGTCACGTCGATCGACGTGTCGGGACCGGTCCCGACCTTCCAGGTGGTCGTCGAGTCGCGGTACACCGTGACGCTCGTCGTGCCGTAGCGGACCTGGACGCGGATCGTCGGGTCGTCGCTGCGTGTGGTCAGCACGGCCGGGGAGTAGTACTGGCCGAGGATCTGCGCGGCCGACCGCCCCTCGAGGGCCTGCCCGTACGCGCCGTACTGCGACATCCCCATCCCGTGCCCCCAGCCGGAGCCCGTGAACGTGAACTCGGACGGAGGCGAACCGGCCGGCTGCACCGTGCCGGCGGACACCGTGCCGGCTGGGGCCGATCCGGGCACGGCCGATCCGGGCACGGCCGATCCGGGCACGGCCGATCCGGGCACGGCCGATCCGGGTACGGCCGTGAGCAGCACGAGAGCGGAGGTCAGCAGTGCGACCCACCCGCCGGGACGGCGAGACCTCATCGCATGGCTCGGGCGAACTCGGCGACCGTCGACGGCGGCACGACACCCGCGCCGCCGACCACGTCGACCGTCGTGACCGCGTTCTTGTCCAGCCACGCCGTCACACGGGCGTCGCCCGTGAACGGCACGATGAGCGCGAGCCGCCCGAGGGCGCCCGCGGTGACGGAGTCGATGAGCGAGCTGTCCGCCCCGTTCGCAACGGTCACGCGCGCGGTCCCGACCTTCTCGGCGAAGGCGCTCGCGGTGGCCAACGCGGTGCCGTAACGGTCGTCGCCGGCAAGGCGACGCACGTCGGCCCCCAGGCTCGAGCGCAGAGCGTCGGCCACCCCGTCCGAGACGGCACCCGTGCCGCCGACGATCGTGACGTCGCGCACGCCGCGCTTGGTCAGGACGTCCCGCGACACGGCCGGCAGGTTGTGAGGAGCGGTCAGGACGATCGGCATCTCCCGCGCCGCCGCCGCACCGCCGACGGTCGCGGCGTCGACGAGGTTCGCCTGCGCCCCCGAGGCGACGACGGCCGACGACGACGCGGGCATCCGGGCCGCGACCGCGGCCGCAGTCCCGTACCGGTCGGCGCCGGCGATGCGGCGCACCTCGTCGACCCCGAGCTTGCGCAGCTGCTTGACGAGCTTCGGGCCGAGCACACCCTTCCCGCCGACGAGCCAGACGGTCGACGGCGAACGCCGCTTGATCTCGGCCACCGTCGCGGCCGGCAGCGCATCCTGCTCCGAGAGCAGCACGGGCGCCGAGCGCCAACGCGCGAACGGGGCAGCGACGAGGCCGTCCACGATCGAGGACTGCGTCCCGGCCACGAGCACGACCTCGTCGGACGTGCGCTGGGCGAGCCTGCCGATCGCGGCCGCGGTCGCCCAGCGGTCGGCGCCACCCCAGCGCGCGATGCCGCACGCCTCCCCGCCGGAGCCGCCCTTCGGGAGCGCCTCGACGAAGACCGAGTCGGTCACGCCGAGGTGCGTGATCTGCACCTCGTAGACGCCCGCGGGCGCCTGGGTGCCGTCACCGAGCCGCTGGTCCCAGCTCACGGGCGCCCAGCCGCGCCCGGCACCGGCCAGCGTGCGGACCACGGTCGCGTCGCAGACCGAGCGCACGGTCGCGGTCCAGCTCTCCGACCTGACGCCGTACACCTCGGCGACGAGCGGTGTCCCGGGCGGGCCGGCGGCCGTCGCGACCCGCGCCTGCGCGCGCTGGACCTGCTGCGCGGCATAGTCGCGAACCAGGTTGAGCCGGTTGTACAGCAGCTGACCGGGGCAGGCCGTCGAGCCCGCGTCACGGTGGCCCATGATCGTCGGCAGCGGGCCCGTCCAGCCCGGCTTGCGGATGGGGTGCGTGCTGCCCTCGCGCGCGGTGAGGATCGCGGTGCCGAGCGGGTCACGACCGTACGTCGCGAGCTTCCACGCGGCGACCTGCGCGACCGAGCGCAGCGCCGCGTCGGGCGGCGTGTAGCTCGTGAAGTCGCCGATCATCGCGATGCCGATGGTGTCGGTGTTGAAGCCGCCCGAGTGCACGCCGAGCGGGATCTTGTCGATCGAGCCCGCGCGGCCCTCGTACACGGTGCCGAACCGGTCGACGAGGAAGTGGTACCCGACGTCGCTCCAGCCGCGACCCTTGATGTGGTACAGGTAGATGCCGCGCACGAGCGCGGGCGCCTGCGCCTGCGAGTAGGTGTTCGAGTTCACCGTGTGGTGGACGACGACCGCCTTGATCGTCGAGTTCCACAGGATCGGCTTGCGCAGCGACTCGTCGGCGTGCCACTGCGCACGCGTGACGAGCGACGGGGCGAGGCGCGACGGCGCCAGCCCGGACTCGGACGGGACGAGCGTCGTGCCCTCACGTGCGGCCTGCTCGAGCCCGACGTCGACGAGCGTCGCTGCCAGGCCGGCGGGCGCCGCACCCGTCGCGGTCTCCACGCGCACCTGCAGCCCGTCCGACCCGGAGCGGACCATCGGCTCGGTGCCCGGCCGGTTGGTGGCCGCCTCGGGCGTGCCCGCATCCGGCTGCTCGGCGTCCAGGTCGACGGGCGTCCAGTCGGACCACGTGCCCGCCTCGCGGGTGCGCACCAGGACGCGCGTGACGTCCGCGCGCTGGTCGGACCAGGTCACGCCCAGCACGTCGAAGCCCGCCGTCGTGCTCGCCGGCGTGAGGACCGCGAGCGTGCCGAGACGCGACTGCGGGCCGAGCGTGCCGTCGGAGGGCTCGACCTCGACCGGCAGCGACAGGTCGGGCAGGCTCGCGCGGTCGATGCCGGCGAGCGGCAGGGACGTGGTGCGTGAGGTCGAGTCGGCGGCGACGGGCACCGTCGCCGAGGCGCTCGTCGCGACCGGCGTCGGGTCCAGGACCGCCGCCGCACCCGCGTCCGCCCCCGCCGAAGCTGGGGTCGCCACGAGCGCGGTGACGAGTGCCGCCACGACGGCGGTCAGGGTGCGTCGGCGCATGGGTCTGTCCCGTCTGGCTGATACGCGCCACGGCGAACGCGGCACTGAACCCGCGTCACACTAATTCACACCTGTCACACATGCACGTAGCGCGGCGGCACGCGCCGAGCGATGTCCGAAACGTCGGGATCAGGCCTCGCGGGTGATCTCGTCGCGTCCGGCCGCCGCCTCGCGCAGCAGCTCGACGACCGCGTCGTGGTGCATCGCGGGGATGACCTGCGCGTTCGTGTAGGCGCGGGCGATCCGGGCGGCGAGCGGGATGCCGCGCGGGTCGCCCCACACCACGACCGTCGGGTCCGCGATCGCCTCGGCGTGCTCGCGCAGCACGTACCGCCCCAGGACGAGAGGGTCGACGTGCGCGTGCACGAGCCGCTCCCCCACGGCCCGGCGCCACCACAGACCGGCGGCCCGCTGCCGCTCGCCGAGCGCGTCGATCGTCGCCTCGCGGCCGAGCGCACGCGCGAACGGGCGCGCCACGGCGAGCAGCACACGCGGGATGCCGTCCAGGCCCCAGCGCTCGAGCCGGTGCGTGATCATGTCGTAGCGGACGTCGCCGACCTCGAGGACGCGCACGCGGTCGTCCACGTCGGCCTCGAGGGCCGAGTCGGCGACGAGCACGGCACGCGCCCCGCGGCGCGCCGCGTCCTGCGCGATCCGCGCGCTGCGACGCAGCGCCGAGCGGTGCAGCGCGATCGCGACGACGAGCGGCGCGTCCGGATCGGGCTCGGGCGCGGGCTCACCGCGCAGCAGCCGTCCGACGTCGGCACCGACCGCGGCGGGGCCGAACCGGAACGCGAGGTCCTCGCGCACCAGGTGCGGGCGGGCCGAGCCCAGCCGCGCCTCGAGCCCCTCGACCGCCACCAGGACCGGCTCGACGTCCTCACCCACGTCGACCAGCCACGACATCCACAGGTCCTGTGCGACGTCGAGCGTGCGCACGCCGCCGCGGGTCGCGGTCGCGACGACCGGAAGCCCCGTGGCGAGCGCCTCGGCCGATGCCATGCCGAACGTCTCGGACCGCGACAGGTGCACCATCAGGTCGGCCCGGTGGTAGACCTCGGCGATGTGCGTGGGGTCGACCCGCCCGAGGAACGTCACGGCGTCCAGCACCCCGAGCTCGTCCGCGAGCGCGCGCATCCGCTCGAGGTCCACGCCCGCGCCCGCGATCGTCAACGTGGCAGCCGGACGACGGGCCCGCCAGGCCGCGAACGCGCGCACGAGCCGCAGCACACCCTTGGCCTCGAGCACGTTGCCGACGTAGAGCCACCGGTCGAAGCGACGCGGCGGGTGCTCGCGCTCCGTCAGCCGCTCGACGTCGATGACGTTGTGCACGGTAGAGATCGTCGCCGCCCGGTCGGGGTACCGGCCACGCAGCACGCGTGTCAGGTCCTCGTTCACGGTGGAGAACGCCGCGGCGCCGCGCACGGTCTGCGCGTACAGCGCGGCCGTCGCGGGCTCGCTGAGCAGCCGGTTCACGTACGACGCGTGCTCGGTGACCAGCACCGGGACGCGTTCGCCGACGAGGTCGACCACGGCCCACCCGGTCGGCAGCCCGACGTGCACGTGCACCGCGGTGGCCGCGGCGAGCTCGTCGGCGTGCGGTTCGAGCGCCGCGCGGGTCAGCCGGGCGACCTCGTCGCGCGGGGCGGCCGGCTCGGTCTCGAACGGGACCCGCAGGACCTCGATGCCGTCGACGACCTCGCGCGCGGGCGCCGGCGCGGTGCCGGGCGGGTGCGACGAGACGTGCACGACGAGCGGGTCGGGGAACTGCTCGAGCAGCGCCTGCGTGGTGCGCCGCACGAACACCCCCCAGTAGGGGTGCCCGCTCGTCGGGTACCACGGCGTGACGACGACGAGCCGGCCGGGCCGGTCGGGGACGGGACGCTCAACCACGGGCCACCTCGCGGACCTGCTCGACGAACGGTTCCAGCAGCGTGTCGCGCCGGTAGGTGCGCGCGTGCGCGAGCGCGTCGTCGTGCTGACGCTGCGTGGAGGTGCGGGCGCCGCGCGCGGCCGCGAGCAGCGCGTCGGCGACGCCGCGGGCCGTCAGCGTCGCTGCCGGGAAGGACAGCGGGTAGCCGTCGAGGGGTTCGGCGATCGCGGTCGTCTGCGTGAACACCCCGACGATCGGCTTGCCGGACGCCATGCACTCGAAGACCTTGCCCGACGTCACGTACCGCGACGGCGCCGCCATCAGCAGGATCGCGTCGAGATCCTCGTACACGTCGCCGATCGTCGCCTTCGAGACCGGGCCGTCGTAGCTGACGCCGATGCCCTCCTCGAGCGGCATGAGGCCCGCGATGCGTTCGGCCTGTGCGGCGAAGAAGCCGAGGTGCCCGTAGACGTGCGCGGTCGCGCCGTCGAGCGCGGGGTCCTGGCGCGCGATCCGCCAGCCCTCCCACATCTCGGCGTGCGGGTGCCGGTCGGTCACGGTCCCGACGAACCCGAACCGCAGCGGCCGGTCCGGTGCCGGCGGGCGGAACGCGGGCTCGCCCAGCAGGTCGGCGTCGTAGCCGTTGGGCAGCACCAGCATCCGCTCGGCCGCGGCCGGGTAGCGCTGCGCGTGCCACTCGCGCAGCGCCTCGTTGACGAACGTGAGGCGCGAGGCCCCGGCGACCAGACGAGCCTCCCAGCGCCGCGCGAGGTGACCGGGAGGGAACGCGTCGCCCTCGGTGAACAGGTCGAGGGTCCACGAGTCGCGGTAGTCGAGCACGTACGGGATCCGGTGGCGCACGCGAGCCCCGTACGCCGCGGCGAACGAGCTCCACGGGTTGCCGGTCGCGACGACGACGTCGACGGGTCGACGCTTGTGCACGCCGCCGATCGCCGACACGACGGGCCTGATCCATGACGCGTACTGCTCGGGGAACACGAACCTCTGCCCGGCGATCGTCAGCGCCCGGTGCACGAACGGCAGGTCGGTCGCGAGCCGCGAGCGGTGCCGCAGGTCGGGGTCGAGGTGCGACATCGGCATCGGCACCCGCACGACGTCGATGCGCGGGTCGATCGTCGCGAGCAGGCTGTCGTCGCGCGACCCGACCACCCGGTCGTAGAAGTCCTCCGTGACCGTGACGACGGTCGTGTCCCAGCCGTTCGCGGCGAAGTGGTTGGCCATCGCGAGAGCCCGGTACACGCCGCTCGCACGCGAGGGCGGGTAGAACAGCGCGACGAGGACGACGTGCGGTCGTCGTTCGGACACCTGACGGACCTCCTGGGACGGCGCACGGCGACCGTCGGTCTGCTCGGGGATCGAGCGCCCCGAGGGGCGCGGACAGCGGCGCACCCGTCTCCGGACGGGGCCGTGCACCGGTCGCCGAGAGCGGCCCGATGCCGTCGTTAGTATAGGAGCGCCCGTCCGGGCTGCCCCTTTTCACCCCTTGAGGATGCTGTGAAGATCGCTGTCGTCGCGCTCGGAAAGATCGGCCTCCCGTTGGCCGTCCAGTTCGCCTCGAAGGGGCACGACGTCGTCGGGGTCGACGTCAACCCCACGGTCGTCGACCTCGTCAACGCGGGCACCGAGCCCTTCCCGGGCGAGGCGCACCTGGCCGAGAAGCTCGCCGAGCTCGTCCCCGCCGGCCGGCTGCGCGCCACCACCGACTACGCCGACGCGATCCCCGGCGCCGACGCCGTCGTGCTCGTCGTGCCGCTGTTCGTCAACGACGAGACGTGGCAGCCGGACTTCGGCTGGATGGACGCCGCGACGCGGTCCCTGGCCGCGCACCTCACACCGGGCACGCTCGTCTCGTACGAGACGACGCTGCCCGTCGGTACGACGCGCACCCGGTGGAAGCCGCTGCTCGAGGAGGTCTCGGGGCTGACCGAGGGCACCGACTTCCACCTCGTGTTCTCACCCGAGCGCGTCCTGACGGGCCGCGTGTTCGCGGACCTGCGCAAGTACCCCAAGCTCGTCGGCGGGCTCAGCGAGGCGGGCGCCGCGGCCGCGATCGCGTTCTACGAGGACGTGCTCGACTTCGACGAGCGTCCCGACCTGCCGCGCCCCAACGGCGTGTGGGACCTGGGCTCGGCCGAGGCCTCGGAGCTCGCCAAGCTCGCGGAGACCACCTACCGCGACGTCAACATCGGCCTGGCCAACCAGTTCGGCCGGTTCGCCGAGAAGAACGGCATCGACGTGCACGCCGTGATCGACGCCTCCAACTCGCAGCCGTACTCGCACATCCACCGCCCGGGCATCGCCGTCGGCGGGCACTGCATCCCGGTCTACCCGCGGCTCTACCTGTTCAACGACCCGGACGCGACGATCGTGCGCGCGGCCCGCGAGGCGAACATGGGCATGCCCGCGCACGCGATCGACCTGGCGCGCGTCGCGGCGGGCGGCTCGCTCGAGGGCCTGCGGCTCGTCGTGCTGGGGGCGTCCTACCGCGGCGGCGTGAAGGAGACCGCGTTCTCGGGGGTCTTCGCGACCGTGGAGGCGGCCCGTGCGGCCGGCGCCGACGTCCTGGTGCACGACCCGATGTACACCGACGACGAGCTCGAGCGCTTCGGCTGGACCCCGTTCCACGCGGGCGAGAGCGCCGACGTCGTCGTCGTGCAGGCCGACCACGCGGACTACCGCACCTGGGGTGCGGCGCAGGTGCCGGGCGTGCGCGTGGTCGTCGACGGCCGCGACGTCACGGCTCCCGACTGGGGCGGCGCGACGAGGATCGTGCTCGGGAAGGCCTGAGCGTGCCCGACGCGCCGCAGGAGGGTGCGCCCTACGTCGTCGTCACGCCCTGGTACCCGACGACGCAGCGCCCGCACCACGGCGTCTTCGTGCGCGAGTGGACGCGGGCGATCGGCCGGCCCGCGCTCGTGCTGCACCTCGACGCGGTCGACCCCGACGAGTTCGACGGCCCCGACGAGCCGACGGCCCCGACCGAGGAGGACCGGCCCGAGGGTCGCCTCGTGCGCATCCCGGTGCCCGTCGCGCCGTCGACGTCGCGCGCGCTGACCGCGCAGGCGTTCGCCGCGGCGCTGCGGGGCTACCTCGCAGCGCACCGCGGGCTGGTCACCGCCGCCTCGGTGGTCCATGCGCACGTCGCCATGCCCGCCGGTTACGCCGCGGCCGTCACCGTGCCGCCCGGCGCGCGGTTCGTGCTCACCGAGCACGCGTCCTACCTGCCGACGATCCTGGCCCGCGAGGACGCGCGCGCGCTCTACGCCGTCGCGGCGGCCCGCGCGTCCGCGGTGCTCATGGTCGGCGAGGCCGAGGCGCGTCTGCTGCGCACGAGCGTGCCCGCGGTCGCGGACCGGGTCGTCGCGGTGGGCAACCCGCTCGACGACACCAGGTTCACGCCGCGCCCGCGCCCGCACGGCCCGCTCACCGCGTGGGTCACGGTCGGCAACCTCGTGCCGGGCAAGGGCCAGGAGCACGTGCTGTCCGCGCTCGCCGCGAGCCCCGGCTCGACGCTGCTCGTCGTCGGCGACGGACCCGCTCGCGCCGACCTCGAGGAGCAGGCCCGCACGCTCGGCGTCGCGGACCGGGTCGAGCTGTGCGGCGCGGTAGCGCCGGACCAGGTGCCGGCGCTGCTGCGCGAGCGGGACGTGGCCGTCCAGCTCTCCGACCGCGAGACGTTCGGCCTCGCGCCGCTCGAGGCGCTGCTCGCCGGGCTGCCCGTCGTGGCGACGGCGTGCGGCGGCCCGCAGACCACGCTCGCCGACGCGGTCGCGCGCGGCGTCGCGGCCCTCGTCCCGGTACGGCCCTCCCCCGCGCACGTCGTGGCGGCGATCACCTCCCTCGCGTCCGACGACACGCGAGGACCCGGCCTGGACGACGGGGTCGACAGCGACGAAGGGACCGACGAGGCCGACCGTGCCGACGAGGCCGCGCGCGCGGAGCTCGTCACCCGCTACGGTGCGGCCGCGTTCGGTGCGCGCATCCGGCGCGTGCTCGACGGCGACCCGCTCGACGCGCCCGACCCGGGCCGGCCCGGGGTGCTCACGGTCGCGCTGGGCCCCGCCGCGTCAGCCGCGCTCGCGGCCCGCCACGACGCGCTGCTGCGCGCCGGCGGCACGGTGCTGCACCTCACGGCCGGACCGGCCGCCGCGCTCGCGAGCGACGCGCGGCTCGAGGCCGGCGCACTGCTCGAGACCGCGTGGGGCGCCGCCGCTCCCCCCGCACCGGCCGACCCGCTCGGCGCCCGCTGGGCGGACCGGGCCGCGAGCGCCCTGCCCGGCAAGGTCGGACGGGCGGCGTCGGCTGCGGGCCGACGCCTGCGGTCGCGCGCGACGAGCGGCGCCGTGGCCGGTGAACGCGGGCTCGTCGAGTCCCGATGCGCCGGGGTGCTCGCTGGCGCCGAGACGCTGGCGGCCCGCCTGGCGCCGGCACTCGCCGACGTGACGGTCGTCGTGCCCGTGGCGGACCCGGCCGACGACCCGGCGACGCGCACAGCCTCCGACGCGCTCGCCGCCGCGTTGGTGAGCGCACTGGGTGCGCGCCTCGGGCAGCCCGCCGAGCTCGTCCGTCACTGACCTCGACCGTTACTGAGCTCGACCGTCACTGAGCCAGACCGCCACTGAGCCGTGCGCCCTCGTCGGGCGGGCTCGTCGGACGGGCGTCAGTCGATCGGTTCCAGCCCCAGGCCCAGCGCATCGGCCAGGACTGCGGCGGACCGGCGGCCGTCGTGCAGGGCCGCGACGAGAGCGGGACCGGAGCCCGCGAGCGCGCGCGCCCGGTCACGGTCGTCGAGCACGCCGCGCAGAACCGCCGCGAGGTCCGCGCCCGACGCCTCGAGCACGGGCAGGTCGACGCCCGCGGCGGCCCGCACCGCGTCGCGCACCTGCGCATCGACGTTGCTCACGACGAGCCGGCCCGCGGCCATCGCCTCGCACGCTGCCACGCCGTAGATGCCGAGCCGGAACTGGTCGAGGACGACGTCGGCGTCGCGGTACAGCGCGCGGACCTCGTCGGACGGGACGCCGCTGACGACGCGGTACTCGACGACGGCCGCGGCCGCGAGCGGCTCGAGCGCCGCGGTCACCAGGTCGGTGCCCTTGAGCCCGCCGTTGCTCGGCGCATGCACCACGACGGGTACGGCGCGCACCAGCGGCGGGTCGTCGCACGCCCAGCGAGCGGCGTCGACGACGACGGGGCACCAGCGCGCGCCCGGCCAGCCGGGCAGCAGGTCCGGCGTCGAGACCAGCACCGGCCCGGTGAAGCCTCGCGCGCGGCGACGGTTGCGCAGCGCGACGGACTCGAGCGCACGCGTGCGCGCCGTCGGCGGGCTGAACGGCGAGGCCGGATGAGTCGCGGCGTGCGCGCTCGGAACGCGCACGTCCGTGCCGTGCCACAGCAGTGCGACGCGCACGCCGCGCTCCGCCAGCGCACGCGCCTCGGCGACCGGGTCGAAGCCGTGCAGCCGGCCGAACAGGGGCCGGCCCGCCTCGATGACGACCGCCTCGACGTTCGACGCGACGAGGTCGAACACCCGGCGCTGGTAGGCGCGCGAGGCGCGGTGCGCGTCCGCGAGCCGCAGGACGTGGTCGGCGCCGAAGCCGAACCGGTCGTCGGCCGTGAACGCCCAGGACACCGCGGGCACGCCCGCCCGCTCGAGCGCCTCGACCCAGGCGTGGCCCTGCCCGGCGAAGTTGGCGGGGGCCACCAGGACGCGCGCGGGTCGGCCGGTGCGCCGCGAGACCACGGGCGGCAGGGTCGCCGGGTCGGCCGTCCACGGCGTGCGCGCCCACTTCAACCGCTCGATCGCGTTGTCGAGCGCCGCGGGCAGCCGGTGTCGACGCGAGGTGACGGCCCCGCCCGCAGCACGCAGCATCGACGCCGCTCCCACGTCCCACCCCCGGTCCGCCCGCACCTCGCGCGCGCGCCCATCCTCACACGTCCGCAGGGTCGGGCGGGGTCGGGCGGCGACAGTCGGTACCCTCGGGTGCGCGCCCGCACGACTCACCCCGAACGACCCCTCGAACGACCCCGAACGACCCCCGAGCGACGAGGAACGATGACGACGCCCCCCCACCTGCTCTACCTCGCGTGGGGCTTCCCGCCCTCACGTGCGGGCGGCGTCTACCGAGCGCTCGCAACCGTCAACGCGTTCGCGTCCGCCGGCTGGGACGTCACGGTCGTGACCGCGCAGCGCGAGACCTTCGAGCGGTTCACAGGTGCGGACCCGTCGCTCGAGGACCGGGTCGCGCCCGGCGTCGAGGTCGTGCGGATCCCGTTCGAGTGGCCGGCACAGGAGACCGACATCCGGCGCTACTCCCGCCTGCGCGCGACGCTCCCGCCGGTGTGGAGCCGCCTGCGTCGTCGTCGGGACACCGTGAGCTTCCCCGAACCGTCCTACGGACCGTGGCGGCGGCCGCTGACCGCGGCGGCGCAGGCGGTGCACGAGCGCCACCCGGTCGACCTCACGGTCGCAACCGCGAACCCGCACGTCACGTTCGCAGCCGCGCACGCGCTGCACCGCTCGTCGGGCGTGCCGTTCGTCATGGACTACCGCGACGCGTGGCGCCTCGACGTCTTCACCGGTGCCGTCACGGCGGTTCCGCGCTCGCGCGTCGGGCGGTGGGAGTCGCGGCTCGTCGCCGCGGCGCACGAGGTCTGGTTCGTCAACGAGCCGTTGCGCGCCTGGCATGCCGAGCAGTACCCGTCCGCCGCCGCGCGCATGCACGTCGTCGAGAACGGCTGGGACCCGGACCTGCTGACGCTGCCCGTCCCGCGCACGCCGCACGAGGGTCCGGGGCTGCGGTTCGCCTACCTCGGCACGGTCACGCCCAAGGTGCCGCTCGACGAGCTGCTCGCGGGCTGGCAGCTCGCGCTCGAGCGCGGGCTCGTCCCCGCGGGCTCGACCCTCACGCTCGGCGGCCACCTCGGCTACTTCGCGGTGCCGCAGGGCCGGCTCGCGGAGGCCCTCGCCGATGCGGCGGGCTCCGGCGTGCGTTACGCGGGTCCGGTCGCGAAGGCCGAGGTCAGCGCGTTCTACGCCGCCGCCGACGTGCTCGTCCTCGCCCTGGGTAGCGGCCGGTACGTCACGAGCGGCAAGGTGTACGAGTACGTCGCCGCCGGACGTCCCGTCGTCGCGGTGCACGACCCCGCGAACGCGACCACCGCGGTCCTCGCCGAGCACCCGCTGGTCGCGCGCGTCGCCGCGGTCACGCCCGACGAGGTCGCCCGCGCACTCGGCGAGGGTGCGACGCTCGCGCGCGACGTCTCGCCCGACGCGACCGAACGGCTCGCCGTGCTCGCGACGAGCCTGCGCCGCGACCGGCAGCTCGCCCCGCGCGTCGAGGCCCTCACCGAGCAGGTCGCCCGATGAGCCGCGCGGCGCAGCCCACGGGGACCACAGGGACGCTCGTCGCGCTCGTCGTCGCGGCGTCGACCACCACGGACGATGCCGTCGACGCTTTCGTCGCGACGCTGACGGCCGCAGGCGGAGACGTCCGCGTCGTCGACCTGCGACCCACGGGCATCGATCCGCAGGCCCGACCGCCGCGCGTGGTCCGGGCCGTGAACGTCGTCCGGTCCGGAGCGCGTGCCGCGCGTCGGTGGGACGCCGACGGTCGCGCGCTGGCCGTCGCGGCGCGCGTCGTCGTGGCCGCGGACCGACCCGCGGTGCGGGCGGTGTGGGCGACGCGTGGCTGGACGTCCGCGGCGCTCGTCAACGGCGTCCCCGCCGGCGTGCGATCGCTCAGGTGAGCAACGCGGCGACCGCGTCCGCGAAGGCCGTCAGGTCGTCGCCCGTCACGTAGACCTCGCCCGCCGCGCGTGCCGCGGCGCGCACCCGGTCGAGCTCGGCAGGGTCCGCGAGCCACCGCGACAGGCAGTCCGCGGCGCCGCGTGCGTCGGTGACGACCGCGCCCGCACCGGTCGACGCGAGCACCTCGGCACTGCGCGGCAGGCCGGTCGAGACGACCGCGAGGCCGCAGGCCAGGTACTCGTACAGCTTGCTCGGGATCGCGTCGCGGAACGCGGGCGTCGCATCGAGCAGGAGCAGCCCCACCCACGCGCCGGTCGCGTGGGTCCACGACTCCCGCGGCGGCTGTCGCCCGTGCCAGTGCACCGCGTCCGCGAGCAACGGCGAGGCGATCCGGGCCAGGAACGCGTCGCGATCCTCGGGAGCCAGCGGCCCGACGAGGTCGAGCGCCCACCCGGGCGCGGCCTCGACCGCGTCCAGCATCGCGAACAGCCCGCGACTGCGCCGCAGGTCACCGATGTACAGCGCCCGCGGCGACGGGTCCCGCTCGCCCGGTCGCGGGAGCATCGTCAGGTCCGCGAGGTTGCGCACGACGAGCCGATGCGGCTCGTCCCGCATCAGGTGCTCGTCGGCGACGACAAGCAGGTCCGCGGCACGGGCCGCACGGATGCCGAGCCGCGCCCAGAGTGCGGCGATCGCGCCCCGCAGCCCGGACGCCCACGTGCGGTCCTTCAGCAGCAGGTCGTAGTCCTCGTGGACGTCGGCCACCAGCGCCGAGCGGCGTCCGACGATCCGACGCAGCCGCCGGGCGACCCGGGCACCCGCGGCCGAGTCGGGGTCGAGCGCGACGACGACCTGCCCGCGCGCGTGCAGAGGGAGCGTCACCGCGTGCCAGGCGCGCCGCGCGCCGCCTCCGCGTCGCCACGTGCGGTTCGTCGCCTCGGGCGGACCCGACGAGGCCACACCCAGCCCCAGGACCTCGACGGTCAGGCCACGGCGGTGCAGCGCCGCGACCTCACGGTGCAGGCGCGCGTCGGCCACGTCGTGACCGGAGGTCACGACGCTCACCTGTGGCCTCGGCGCAGCACCCACTCGTCAGAGGTCTTCGAGCGTGAAGGCGTTTGCCCCGACCTGCAGGAACTTCGTGTACGCCGCACCGCATTCCTCGGGCGAGCCACGCATCATCAGGCGGCCCTCGTGGATCCAGATCGCGTCGTTGCACAGTTCCATGATCGAGGCGAGCGAGTGGCTCACGAGGAACATCGCGCGAGCCGACGACATCAGCTCCGCCATCTTCTTGGCGGCCTTGTTCTTGAACTTCGCGTCACCGGCGGACAGCGCCTCGTCGATGAGCAGGATGTCCGGCTCCATGTGCACCGAGACCGCGAACGCCAGGCGCTGGCCCATACCTGACGAGTACGTCCGCAGCGGTAGGTCCATGAACTCGCCGAGCTCCGCGAACTCCGCGATCTCGTCCGCGCGTGCCTCGACCTCCGCGCGGGTCAGACCCTGCGCGAGACCGCCGAGGATCACGTTCTCGCGGCCCGACAGCGCCGCGTTGAAGCCCACACCGAGCGACAGCAGCGAGCTGATCCGGCCGCGGACCTCGATCCGGCCCGCGGTGGGAGGCAGCACACCCGCGAGCGAGCGCATGAGCGTCGACTTGCCCGCGCCGTTGGCCCCGATGATGCCGAGCGCCGTGCCGACCGGCACGTCGAACGACATCTCCTTGATGGCCTCGACCTCGCGCACCGCACGCTCGCCGCGGCCGAGCCGGACGATCGCGCTCTTGAAGGTCGGGACCTTCTCGAACGTCGTGCGGTACGTGATCGACAGGTTCTGCACGCTCACCGCCGGGGGCAGCTCGTGCTCGATCCGGCGCGCACGCACCGCGGCGCGCTGTTCCGAGATCTGCTCGGTCGCGGCCACCGGTGCACTCGGCTCGGCGGCGCCCTGCTTGCCGGCACCGGCCTTCGCACCACCACCCTGCTTGGCACCGCCACCCTGCTTGGCGCCACCGCCCTGCTTGGCGCCACCGCCCTGCTTGGCGCCGCCACCCTGCTTGGCACCACCGCCCTGCTTGGCACCACCGCCCTGCCTGGCACCACCGCCCTGCCTGGCACCACCACCTTGCCCGGCGCCGCCCTGCTTCGCACCGCCACGACGTGCGGCACCGGTCCTGCCGGCACCGGTCGGGGCGTCGGCACCGGCATCACCAGACCCGGCGTCAGACCCGGCCTCGTCAGAAGCGGCGTCGTCCGAGGCGGCCTCGTCAGAAGCGGCCTCGTGAGGAGCGTCCTCGGCTGCACCGGCCTCGTTCGTGGTGACCCCAGCCGCGTCGTCGGCGACCGTGCTGTCGGCGGCCGTGCTGTCGGCGGCCGTGGCGTCGGCGACCGTGGCGTCACTCGTGGTGGTGCCGGTCGTGCTGGCGTCGCTGGTGGTGGCGTCGGCATCCGCCGGCGTCACCGGGTCGGACGGGGCCGCCGGCTCCGGGCGTGCGGCGGACGGCACCCGCGCACCGAGATCAGATGCGGACAGCGAACTCACGCTCCCTCGACATGAAGAACAACGACCCACCGACGGCGGCGATCACGGACCAGACCACCGCTGCGAGCCACACGGAGGGCGGCGGGATCTCCGATCGCAGCGCGAGGTCCGTCCAGCCTCCGATGAGGGAGAACAGCGGGTTCCCGATGAGCATCAGCTTCTCGAAACGCGCAGGCGCGTCGTCGATCAGCCACAGCACGGGCGACATGTAGAGCCAGATGCGCGTGAAGAACGGCAGGAAGCTCGACGTGTCCCGGAAGTACACCTGCAGGGTCGCCATCAACGCCGCGAGCCCGATGCTGAACAACGTCAGCAGGCCCAGGAAGACGATCGACAGGAGCATCTCCCAGCCCCAGCGCTCGTTGGAGAAGGCCTTGATGACGAGGAACACCGGGACGGTCGGCACGAACCGGAAGAACGCGGTGCGCACGGCGGCCATCGGCATGAGCAGTCGCGGGAACGCCATGTTGAGGATCAGCCGGCCACCGCCCGTGACGGAGCTGGCGCCCTGTCCGAGCGCGGCCGAGATGAGCTGGAAGGCGAAGAGCCCGCACACGATGTGCGCGAGGTAGTCGATGCCACCCTTGCCACGCAGGATCACCACGAGGATGTAGTAGACGAGCGCCATGAGCAGCGGGTTCAGCACGAGCCAGAGCTGGCCGAACACGGTCTGCGAGTGCGCGGCACGGATGCCCGCCTTCGAGAACTCGGCAGCAAAGGGCATGCGCTGGCGCAGCTCCGCGAAGTAGGGGCCGAACTTCGGCAGCCCCGCGCGGTGCGGTTCGTAGACGTGCAGGACGGCGTCGGGGTCGAGCACCGCGTCCTTGGTCGCCATGGTGGTGTCAGTCCTCCGTCACGGGACGGTCGGGCGCCGCGGTCGTCGAGACCCGGTCAGGCGCATTCGCCGCATCAGGATAGTCGACGGCGCGGGCCGCGCCGGACGTCGTTCGGGTGACGCCGCGCAGGAAGCCGGCCCCCCACGCGAGATGCATGGTCGCCACCACGGCGGGCAGTCGCACCGCGGCGGCCGCCCCGAGCCCCCGGCTGACCACGGCCGACCCGACGACGACGCCCAGCGCGTAGGTCAGCGGCGCGAGGCCCCCGAGCAGCGGCCAGGACGGCCCGAAGGTCGCACCGACGACGACGAGGAGCACGCCGCCCCCGACGGCGAGCACGACCGCCGGCGGAGCCAGGTACCGCAGTCCGGCGGTCTCGGGATAGGTACGGACCACCTGGCGACGCCACTGCCCGGTACGGAAGAACTGCCGGGCCAGCGCGCGCGCGTCGCCCCGCGGGCGGTAGGTCACCGCGAGATCGGGGTCGAACCAGACGACCTCGCCGGCCGAACGCAGCCGATGGTTCAGCTCCCAGTCCTGGGCGCGGACGAAGTGCTCGTCGAACCCGCCGACACGCTCGAGGGCGTCGCGGCGGAACACTCCGAGGTAGACGGTCGGCGCGGGCCCGCGCGCGCCCCCGGTGTGGAACGGGGCCGCGCCGATCCCGAGCGGCGTGCTCATGGCGCGCGCCACCGCGCGCTGGAACGGGGTGCGCCCGACGGGCACCATCCGTCCGCCGACGTTGGCGGCGCCGGTCGCGACGAGCTCGGCGACGGCCCGCGTCACGTACCCGTCGGACAGCTCGCTGTGCCCGTCGACGCGCACCAGGACGTCGTGGCGCGCCGCACCCACCGCGAGGTTGAGGCTCGCGGGGGTGATGCCGGTCGGACTCTCCAGCACCTGGACGCGCGGGTCGCGGGTCGCGAGGTCGCGCGCGATCTCGAGCGTGCGGTCGGCGCTCGGCCCGACGGCGAGCACCACCTCGAGCTCGCCCGGGTAGTCCTGCGCGAGGATGCGCTCGACGGACGCGGTCAGGTCGCGCTCCTCGTCACGGACAGCGAGGATCACCGAGACGGCCGGCGGGTCGGCGGGTAGCGCACGCTCTGCGGGATCGGGGCACATCCGCACCAGGCTAGCCCAGGCCACGGTCGACGCCGTGCGACCCTCCACAGGCGCCCGGGACCCGCCGTGCGTGGTCTGTGGCCGTGATCTGCACAGATTCTTTACCGCGTGCGACCGTGGGCTCCCCCGGTCCGCCGTCCCCGCTGCCTAGGATCGACGCCGTGCCAGCCGCCCGACACGCCAGTCCCCAGCGCCCGTCGAACGTCCGCCATGCCCGCAACCACCGCACGCACCGCGTGCTGCGCGGGACCGCGCTCGTCACCGTCGCGCTGCTCGCGTTCGGCGGCACGGCGGTCTACGCGACCTACGCGCGGCTGACGAACAACATCCGGCAGGTCGACGTGAGCGCCCTGCTCGGTCCGCGACCGACACCGTCCGCCGTGGTCGCGGCAGGCGACGACCCGAACGCGGGGCAGGACGTCAACATCCTGCTCCTCGGCTCCGACTCGCGGATGGGTGAGAACGGCGACATCGGCGGCCGGGTCACCGGTGGGATGCGGTCCGACACCGCGATCGTCATGCACATCTCGGCCGATCGCAGCCGGGTCGAGATGGTCTCCATCCCGCGCGACTCGCTCGTCGAGATCCCCAGCTGCAACACCAGCACGGGCGAGAAGACCAACACGAGCAGCCGCGCGATGTTCAACGAGGCGTTCGCCCGCGGGTGGGACACGGGCCTGGACCTCGAGTCGGCCGCTGCGTGCGCGTGGCTGACGGTCGAGAAGAACACCGGTCTCGTGATCGACAACTTCGCGCTCGTCGACTTCGCCGGGTTCGAGGACATGGTCGACGCGATCGACGGCGTGCCGATCTGCATCCCGGTCGACCTCGACGACAACAAGGCCAAGCTCCACCTCACCGCGGGCTACCAGACGCTCCGTGGCAAGGACGCCCTCGCGTTCGCCCGCTCGCGCCACAACAACGCGAGCGACGGCTCCGACATCGGCCGGATCGGGAACCAGCAGCGCCTGCTCGCCGCGATGGCCACCGAGATCCTGCACAAGGACGTCCTGGCGAACTGGACGCAGCTGCTCGGTCTGCTCAACGCGGCTACCCGGTCGATCACGACGTCGATGAGCACGACCGACATCGCGGGCCTCGGCTACAGCATGCGCGGCGTCCGTGGCGGCGACATCACGCTCATGACGGTCCCGTGGGGCACCCCGGCCGACGACAAGAACCGCGTGGAGTGGACCTCCGAGGCCGACATCGTCTGGGCGAACATGGCCGCCGACGTGCCGATCCTCGACGGCACCAGCGAGGAGCCCGAGGCATCGGCGACGCCGTCGGCCACACCGAGCGCATCCGCCACGCCGGGTGCGACCGCCACTCCCGGCAAGTCCGCCACGCCCAAGCCGAAGGCGACGCGCAAGGCCGGGCGTGAGGCGTTCACGCTCGACGACTCGACGGCGTCCTGCACGCAATGACCGACGGAACCCGTCCACCGAGCTTCGCCCCCGAGCCGGGCGGCGCACGGCCGCGTCACGACGACGCGGTCGTCGTGGGCGCCGGCCCGACGAACGGCCCTCGGAACGGGGCGGTTCCCCCACCCCCGCCGCCGCCCGCGTCGTCACAGGCCTCGTCGTCACAGCGCTCGTCGACCCAACGCACCCCACCGCCGGCAGCGGCCGGACGGGGCGCTGCTGCCCCCGTACGGCCCGCGTCGATCCCGCCCGGCCCTGCGTCCACCACGCCGCGCTCGTCCTCGAGCCGCCCGGGTACGACCCGCGCCGCGGGCGCGGCCGCCCGGCCCACGACGAGACCGCCGGGCCAGCCGGGCCCGGCACAGCAGGGTCCGGCGCAGCAGGGTCCGGGGCGGCCGGGCGTTCCCGGTGCCCCCGCGCCGCGCCGACGGCACCGGCTGCGGTGGACGCTCGTGTGCCTCGGACTCGTCCTGGTGCTCGTGCTCGCCTGGCCCATCGGGCTCGCCGTGTGGGCCGACAAGCAGATCACGCACACCGACGCGCTCTCCGGTGCGGCCGGCACGCCGGGCACCACGTACCTGCTCACGGGTTCCGACTCGCGCGCCGACGGGGCGATCAAGGACGACGGCACCGCGGGCGCCCGCACGGACACGATCCTCGTGCTGCACGTGCCCGAGAGCGGGCCGACCGCACTCATCTCGATCCCGCGCGACACGTACGTCGAGATCCCGGGCCACGACGCCAACAAGATCAACGCCGCCTACGCGTGGGGCGGCGCTCCGCTGCTCGTCGCGACCGTCGAGGGCTTCACGGGGCTGACGATCGACCACTACGCCGAGATCGGCATGGGCGGCGTCAAGGAGGTCGTCGACGGAATCGGCGGCGTACGCCTGTGCTACGACGCCGACGTGGACGACCAGGACTCGAAGATGAAGTGGAAGGCCGGCTGCCACGTCGTCGACGGCACGCAGGCGCTCCAGTTCGCACGGATGCGCAAGTCGGACCCGCAGGGCGACATCGGCCGCGCCAAGCGCCAGCGTCAGCTGGTCGGGGCCGTGATGGGCAAGCTCGACCCGAAGTCGATCGCGCTGCACCCCTCCCAGCAGGTCGACCTCCTCAAGGCGGGCACGGCGGCGCTCACGGTCGACGAGGACGCGAACACGCTCGACCTCGCCCGCCTCGCGCTCGCGTTCCGCGCGGCGAACGGGCCGGGCGGCATCACGGGCACCCCGCCGATCGCCGACCTCGACTACCGTCCCGGCAACGTCGGCTCGACGGTGCTGCTCGACCCCGAGGAGACGCCGACGTTCTGGAAGCAGATCCGCGACGGCGACCTGCCGGCCGGGAAGGTCGGCGGCCTCGACTGAGGGTCGAGGCGTGAGCCGTCAGTCGTGCGCCAGCGCGATCTGCGCGGTCAGCCGCTGACCGCACTCGAGGAAGACCCAGAGCCGCCCGTCGTCGACGACCGGCTCGGGCGCGGCCGCGCGACCGTCGCACGCGGGGAGCTCGTCGGGCCCGATCACGCGCCGCGCGTCGCCGGTCGCCCGCAGCGCGGAGGAGACGGGCAGGCCGAGCACCTGCCCGGTGTCGTCGTGATAGACCACCCAGTCGCCGTCGGCGAGCCGCACCCAGTTCGCTCCGGAGACCGAGTGCCCGGCGGGCGGCACGACCAGCGGCTCGGCCTCGGGGACCCACGTGTGCAGATCGACGGACCGCAGCACCCGGATCTGCCGGTCGCCCGTCGAGGTGCGCTCCATGACGAGCATCGCCCAGGCGTCGGGGTCCGCGGGGTCCGGGAACACGCGCGCGTACGAGGCCTCCGAGGACTGCGCGCCCAGGTCGCTCGCCCGCACCGCGACACCGCCGGGCTCGAACGTCCGACCGTCGCGCGACGTCGCCCACCGCGTCACGTCGTTCTCCCCGTGGAAGAACAGGACCACCTGCTCGTGGACGGCGTCCCACACCGCGTCCGGGGACGACACATGGCTGACCGCCGACAGGCTCGGCCAGTCGGTCGAGATCAGCGGGTTCCCCGGGGCCGGGGTCCACGGGCCGCCGAGATCGTCGGCGACCATCAGCGCGATCCCGCCGGGATCCTCGTGCGGCGCGTAGTACAGGTACCACTCACCCAGCGGGTCGTCGAGGTAGGCACCCGCGTGCAGCACCGACGGGAAGATGAACTCACCCGTGGGCGCGTAGTCGAGCTCGTCGGGGTCGGTGAGCACGGAGACGAACGTGAGATCACCGGGGCTCGGCAACCGCGGTTCCGCGGAGCCGCACCCCGTGAGCCCGACGAGGACGAGCCCGACGAGCGCGAGCCGCGGCGCGGCTGCGACCCGTCGGGCCCGCACGGTCAGTCGTTGCGGGTCGTCGTGACGATCCCGGCGCCGACCGTCCGGTTGGTGGACTCGTCGACGAGGATGAACGATCCCGTCTCGCGGTTCAGCTCGTACTGGTCGACGAACACGGGCGAGCTGGTGCGCAGGCGCACGCGGCCGATGTCGTTGAGCCCGAGCGAATCGGCGTCGACGTCGCGGTGCAGCGTGTTGATGTCGATCCGGTACTCGACGTCCATCACCTTGGCGCGCGTGCTGCGCGTCGTGTGCTTGAGCCCGTACACGACGCCCTTGCGCAGCGGCGCGGTCTCGTCCATCCAGCAGATCTGGACCTCGAGGTCCTGCGTCGAGGTCGCCACGTTGGCGGGACGGCAGATCATGTCGCCACGGCTGATGTCGATCTCGTCCTCGAGGCGCACGACGACCGACATCGGCGGGTAGGCGACCTCGACCGGCTCGCCGGCCTGCTCGATCGACGCGATCGTCGACTCGAAGCCCGAGGGCAGCACGACGACCTTGTCCCCCGCGCGCATGACACCCGACGCGACGCGGCCCGCGTAGCCGCGGTAGTCCCGCGACGTCTCGGACTGCGGCCGGATGACGTACTGCACGGGGAACCGCACGTCGATGAGGTTGCGGTCGCCCGCCAGGTGCAGCCGCTCGAGGTGGCCCAGCAACGTCGCGCCGTCGTACCACGGCATGTTCGCGCTGCGATCCACGACGTTGTCCCCGGCGAGCGCGGACACCGGGATGAAGGTGATGTCGTGCGTGCGCAGGCGGGCCGCGAAGTCGGTGAAGTCGGCGCGGATGGCCTCGAAGACCTCCTCCGACCAGTCGACGAGGTCCATCTTGTTCACGCACACCACGAGGTGCGGCACACCGAGCAACGTCGCGAGGAACGCGTGCCGCCGGCTCTGCTCGATCATTCCCTTGCGGGCGTCGACCAGGATCAGCGCGACGTCCGCGGTGGACGCGCCCGTGACCATGTTCCGGGTGTACTGGATGTGCCCGGGGGTGTCGGCGATGATGAACTTGCGCCGCGGCGTGGAGAAGTAGCGGTACGCCACGTCGATCGTGATGCCCTGCTCCCGTTCGGCACGCAGGCCGTCGGTCAGCAGCGCCAGGTCGGTGTAGTCGTCGCCGCGGTCGGCGCTGACGCGCTCGACCGCCTCCACCTGGTCGGTGAACAGCGACTTGCTGTCGTACAGCAGGCGGCCGATCAGGGTGGACTTGCCGTCGTCGACCGAACCGGCCGTCGCGAACCTCAGCAGATCGCTCATGTCTAGAAGTACCCCTCGCGCTTGCGGTCCTCCATCGCGGCCTCGCTGACCCGGTCGTCGCCGCGGGTGGCCCCGCGCTCGGTGACCCGGACCGCCGCGATCTCCGTCACGATGTCCTCGAGCGTGGCCGCGTTGGACTCCACGGCAGCCGTCAGGTTGGCGTCACCCATGGTGCGGTAGCGCACCATGCGTCGCTGCACGTCCTCGCCCGGCTTCGGCTGGACGAACTCGTTGACCGCGTAGAGCATGCCGTCGCGCTCGACGACGTCACGCTCGGCGGCCAGGTACAGGTCCGGGATCTCGACGTCGTACGCCGCGATGTAGGACCAGATGTCGAGCTCGGTCCAGTTCGACAGCGGGAACACGCGGATCGACTCGCCCTGGTGGACCCGCCCGTTGTAGAGGCTCCAGAGCTCGGGGCGCTGGTTCTTGGGATCCCACTGGCCGAACTCGTCACGGAAGGAGAACACGCGCTCCTTGGCGCGCGCCTTCTCCTCGTCGCGCCGCGCGCCGCCGAACAGCGCGTCGAAGCCGTTGGCCTCGGCGGCCTCGAGCAGCACGGGCGTCTGGATCCGGTTGCGCGAGCCGTTCTTCTCCTCGCGCACCGTGCCGCGGTCGATCGCGTCCTGCACGGAGGCGACGACGAGGCGCACGCCCAGCTCGTCGGCCGTGCGGTCACGGAACTCGATGACCTCGGGGAAGTTCAGCCCGGTGTCGACGTGCATCACCGGGAACGGGATGCGCGCGGGGGCGAACGCCTTGGCCGCGATGTGCAGCATGACGATCGAGTCCTTGCCGCCCGAGAAGAGCAGACAGGGCTTGCGCATCTCGGCGGCGACCTCGCGGAAGACGTAGATGCTCTCCGCCTCGAGCGCAGCCAGGTTGCTCAGCTGGTAGTTGGTCCGGGTGGTGGTCACGGCGCAGCGTTCTCCTTCGCCGGTGCGGTCGCGCGCATGGCGCGCGAGATCAGGTCGAGCAGGTCGTCCGCGCGGTCCGCCTCGCACACGACGAGGTCGGGCAGCCACGGGTCGGGTCGGTTGTACTCGAGCGGGGTGCCGTCGAGGCGCGAGCAGTGCAGTCCGGCGGCTCGCGCGACCGCGACGGGCGCGGCGGAGTCCCACTCGTACTGCCCGCCGCCGTGCACGTAGGCGTCGCACTCGCCGGTCACGACGGACATCGCCTTGACGCCGGCCGAGCCCATCGGGACGAGCTCGACGTCCGTGAGCGCGGCGATCGCGCCGATCAGCTCGGGCGGGCGGCTCCGGCTGACCGCGAGGCGCAGCGGGCCGCCGCTCGACGCGGCACGCGCCGGACGGAGGTCGGTCGTGTAGACCACGTCCCGGCCGGGCAGCGCGACGGCCCCGGCGGTCAGGCCGGTACCCCGCTGCCACAGCGCGACGTGCACCGCCCAGTCGCTGCGCCACACGCCGTCCTCGTCGTGCTCGGAGAACTCGCGCGTGCCGTCGAGCGGGTCGACGATCCAGACGCGCTCGGCGCCCAGCCGCACCGGGTCGTCCGCACCTTCCTCGGACAGCACGGCGTCGTCGGGACGCACGCGCGCGAGCTCCGCGACGAGGTACGCGTGCGCGGCCGCGTCGCCGGCGTCCTTGAGCGCGGCGGTCGTCAGGTCGGCACCGGCGGCGCGCACGTCGAGCAGGACGTGACCGGCCCCCTGTGCGAGCCGTGCCGCAAGCTCCTCGTCGGGCGTGCTCATGCGGAGCTCCCCCGGGTCCGACCCAGCTTCTCCTGCCAGCCGCGCAGGTCGAAGCCCTCGATCCGCGCGATCTCGTCGGCCCCGGCGAGCAGCATGCCGTGCAGCGCGGACGCGGAGATCTCCGCGAGGACGGCCGGGTCGACGGGCGGGACGTCGTCGGTGAGCCGGGGCAACCGGCGCAGCTCGGCCGGGTCGCCCACCACACGCACGCCCGAACTGGCCAGTGCGTCGATGAGCGAGTCGGCCAGCCGGACGGCGAGGTCCGCGCTCGCGGCCGGGAGAGCGGGCTTGGGCTCGCCCGGCACCGGCGTGCGTGCCATCAGTCCGTCGACCGCGCCGTAGTGCTGCAGTGCGCGCTGGACGCGCGGGAGCACGGCCGGACCGCTGCGCACGCGCGCGTTGAGCGAGCGGATGATCTCGATCTCGGGCGCCGTCATCCCCCGGTTGAGCTGCGAGACCGCCAGCGTCCCCGACGGCATGCCGAGCATCGACTCGAACACGTTGAAGAGCCGCTCGGGCGCGCTCTGGTCGAGGATGATGACGACCATCCGGTCGGCGCCGAACTCGCCCGCCCAGCGGGAGACCACGTTCTCGCCGTCGCTCTCGTCGAAGATGTTGAAGATGCGCGGGTCCTGCTCGCCGTCGCTCAGCCACTGCTCCTGCGAACGCGGGTCGCCCTTCTTCACGTCCTGCTGCCACAGCGACGGCAGCAGCGAGGCGACGTTGCGGAGCACGAGCGCGATATGACCCTCGTCCCCGACGAGGTCGTGCACGCGCCGCGGTACGTCCCCACCGAAGGTCGCGAGCGTCTCGTCGCTCAGGAGCGCACGTGTGAAGCCACCTGCGGCGAGCTCGGCGGCGATCGGCAGCTCGCGGATGTCCGGCGCGCTGCGCAGCATGTTCATCTCCCGGCGGTGGTGCGCGGCCTGTCCCGGGTAGCGCACGCCGTACTTGCCGAGCTCGCCGCGCGCACGGTGCACGCCGTACTGGATCGAGGTGCTGCCGGTCTTCGGCGAGCCGATGTGCACGAGCGTGCTGCCCGGCGGGATCTGCGGCACGGTCTCGGTCGGGTCCCGATCCACGTCTGCGTCGCTCGTCACGGTCAGCCTCTCCGTCGTGTCGGGCTCGCTCGCACCGACGTGAAACCCTGCACCGACCTGAAGCTCTGCGGGGGGCGTCCGGGACCCGCCCACCGATGCCGCCAGGCGCTGGTCCAGCCGGTCTCGCGCGGCGAGAAGCCCACCCTCCAGCGCGATCGTCGCGCGGTCCAGCGCGATCTCCCCCTCCGGTACCGGCGCGCCCTCCGGTGCCCCGAGCAGCGCCGCACGTGCACCCGCGACGACCTTCGCGGCCGGACCGGCGCCGTGCGGGCGGTCGTGGCGCACCAGCTCCAGGACCCGCGACTCCGCGTCCGTCAGACGGGAGACCGTCGACGCAGCGCCGGTCTCCTCGTCGTCCTGGGGCATGCGCGTAATGATCGCTTCCTGGGCCGGTGTCGGTGGGGTCTCCCGCGCGCTCGGCACGCAGGCGCTCACAGAGTAGTCGATGTCGCCGTCGAGTCGCGCCGCCGGTTCCGATGCCGGTACTCGACCGCCGAGACCCGGTTGACGAGGCCGTCGAGCGCGGCCCGCAGCAGCGCCTCCGGTACCCCCGGCGCGGTCGGCGGGGCGACGCCGGCGGCCGGCCGGCTGAGCTCGGCGAGGTCGCCGACGACCCGGACGCCGCTCGCGCGCACCGCGTCCGCGAGCCGGTGCGCGACCTCCTGCACCGCGTCCTGGTGCTCGAGGGGCACCCGGGGGCGCGCGACGCCCGGGGGCGGCGTCCACCCGGTCGCGAGGCCGGGCGCGATCCCCGAGAGGACGAAGCGACGCGCCTCGCGTGCGTCGTCCACGTCGCCGTCGCGCAGTCGCTCGTTCAGCGAGCGCACCAGCTCCAGCTCGGGCCACGTCAGGCCGCGGTTCTGCTCGCGCACCACCAGCGTGCCGCTCGGGAGCCCGCACATCGACTCGAAGACGTCGAACAGTCGCTCCGGCGCCGACCGTTCGAGCACGACGACCGTGACGGCGTCGGCGCCGAACGCCGAGACCCAGCGCGTGATCAGCTCGTCACCCTTGTGCCGCCGGAAGATCGAGAAGTCGTCGATCTGCTCGAGCCGCTGCTGCGTCCAGTCACCGATGCCGTCCGTGACGCCGCGCTTGATCTCCTGCTGCCAGTAGGACGCGAAGTACTCGGTGACGTTGCGCAGCGTCAGCACCACGTGGGAACGCGGCCCGACGAGATCGCGCACCTCGGCGACGCGCTCGGGAGACTCGCTGGCGAGCTGCTCCGTGCTGAGCACGACGCGCCGCTCGTCCTCGCGGGCGAGCACGGCCCGCAGCCGGTCGATCGCGGCTCCTCCGTGACGGAACAGCTGGTCGAACTCGTCCTTGTGCTTGCTGACCCGTGCGTTGCCGGGGTAGACGACGCCGAGGTCCGGGAGCGCGCGGCGCAGGTCGGCGAACGCCTCCTGGATCGACGTGGTCCCCGTCTTCGGCGCACCGATGTGCACGAGCCGGGTCCCCGGCTCGAGCAGGAGGTCCTCGCTCACTCGACGCCCCGCTCACGCAGCGTCGCGAGCACCACCTCGACGGCCTCGCCGAGATCGAGGCGCGACGTGTCGATGAC
This sequence comes from Cellulomonas composti, assembly GCF_007990245.1. Lineage (GTDB taxonomy): Bacteria > Actinomycetota > Actinomycetes > Actinomycetales > Cellulomonadaceae > Cellulomonas > Cellulomonas composti. The sequence goes on from NZ_BJWG01000007.1 coordinate 122,822, forward strand.
GAGGTCGGCGTCCGTGGGCTCCTCATAAGGCGCCGAGATGCCCGTGAACTCGGGCACGTCGCCGGCGCGCGCGCGGGCGTACAGGTGCTTGCGGTCGCGGGCCTCGCAGACCTCGAGCGGTGTCGAGACGTGCACGAGCACGAACGACGCGACGGCGCTCGCGCGCTGGCGGACGTCAGCGCGGTCCGCCTCGTAGGGCGCGATCGCGGCCGCGAAGACGATGCCTCCCGCACCCGCGACGAGCGACGCGACGTACCCGACGCGCCGGACGTTCTGCGAGCGCGACTCCCGGTCGAAGCCGAGACCGGCGGAGAGCATGTGCCGCACCTCGTCGCCGTCGAGGACCGTGACCTTGCGCCTGCTGGTCTCGGCCACGCGCGCGGCCACCGCCTTGGCGACCGTCGACTTGCCCGACCCGGACAGCCCCGTGAACAGGACCACGGCCCCGGGCGTGAACCCGGTGGCGAGCGCCCCCGAGAGCTCGCCCGCCGACGCATGGGGGAAGTGCTCCGCGAGCACCGCCTCGCGCGCCCGCAGCACCTCGGTGTAGGCCAGCCGGTCCGGACCCGGCTCGGCAGTCAGGTCCAGCACGTCGGTCGCACCGTACGCGCGGGCGATCTCCTCGAGCGTGGGCGGCAGGTCCTGCGGCCACGCCAGCGCTTCGAGCCGCGCGGTGGCCGAGAACGGCACGGCGACGACGAGCGTCGGCACGCCGACCGCTTCGCGCGCCGCCTGTGCCGCACGCACGACGCCGGCGCCCGGGACGTCGTCGGCATGCGCCGGACGCGGCTGCCCGACGAGGCACAGGAGCACCGCACCGGCGGCGTGCAGCTCGCGGGCCCGCTCGGCCGCGGCGGCGAGGTCGCCCACGCCGATCACGTCGTCGAGCACGACGGCGAGCACCGTCCCGGCGACGCCGCGCGTCCAGGCACCGACGCGCACCCGCACCTCGTCGGCGGGGAGCCGGAACCCCGGGTCGGCGTCCTCGCCGCGACGCAGCGCGCGGCTGCGCAGCGGCTCGAGCCGCGCCCCGGCGGCCGGTCGCACGGCGAGGGGCGTGTTCTCCGCGTCGGCCAGGACCACCGGACCCGGCTCGCCGGTCGCGACCACGGGTTGACGTTCCGCCGGGACACCGCCGCCCAGCGCGAGCTCGACCGCGTCGGCGTCGGCGTCGGCGAGAACCACATGGGGCAGCGCGCCCCAGCGGGCCCAGTCGTCGGTCACGGGAACTCAGGGTACCGGTGCCCACGTCAGGCCAGGATCGCGACGTGCCAGGGCCGCGGCGGCCGGCCCCGGACCCGCGCACGGGCTCGGGTACGCTCGGCTCCCGTGGACGATCCCGGCGACTTCCTGCGTCGTGTCGGCGGCGTCGATGCGTTCCAGTGGAACCCCCTGCGCCCCGACCCGACGTCCGCGACCCCGCGCCTGCTGAACAACTTCGGCGACCTGCTGGGGCCGCTCGTCGTCGAGCTGGAGCTCGCGCGTATCGCCCCCGGCGCGGCCACGTCGCTGCCGCCCGAGCGCCGGGTCGTCTCGGTCGGCTCGGTGATGCACCTCGCGCGCCCACGGGACGTCATCTGGGGAACCGGGATCAACGGGAAGGTCTCGAACGCGAGCGTCCACGGCAAGCGCTTGCTCGACGTGCGTGCCGTGCGCGGGCCCTGGTCCGCCGCGTACATGACCGCTCGCGGCATCGAGGTGCCGGCCGTCTACGGCGATCCCGCGCTGCTGCTGCCCGAGCTCATGCCCGAGCTGCGCGACTGGGCGACGGCGCACCGCACCGACGTCCTCGTGGCCCCCAACTTCAACGACCTCGCCGAGGCGGTCGCCGACTCGTACCCCGTGCTCGTGCCGACCAACCCGCTGCGCACGGTGCTGCGGACGATCGCGCAGTCGCGGTTCGTCGTCGGTTCGTCGCTGCACGCCGTGGTGATCGCGGACGCGCTGGGGATCGACGCGAGGTTCGTCGCGTCCGCGAACGAGTCGACGTTCAAGTACCGCGACTACCTCGCGGGAACCGGCAGGCCGTTCACGCGCATCGCCCCGGACGTCGCGACCGCACTGGCGTGGGGTCCGCACGAGCCGCTGCGGATCGACCTCGACCGGCTCGCGGCCGCGTTCCCGCGCGACGTCTGGGAGCTCGGCCTCCGCACGACCGGCTGGGCGGGGCGCCCGTTCGAGCTCGCGACGTTCCCGCAGGACGTGCTCGACGACGTGCTGCGCGCGTTCACGGGCCAGGCCACGCACGACGAGCTCGTCGCGACCTTCCGCGAGCGGCTCGCGGACGCGGCGTCGGCCGCGGCGCACGACGGCGAGCAGGGCGAGCCCGCGGTCGAGCACGCTGCGACCTACCGCGAGCTGCTCGTGCCCGAGCTCGACGTCGCTGACCTGACGGACGACGAGCGCGAGCAGGACGACCTCGTCGTCCGAAGGGACACGACGAGGCTCGCGCTGTGCGCGCGCGTGCACGGCACCCCGGTGCTCGCCGAGCTGCGCGCCGTGCGCGGCGCCCTCGGCGGCGTCGTCGTGAGCCTGTCCGTGCAGTGCGGTCGCGTCCGCGGCCTCGTCCGGACGATCGCGTTGGAGCTCACCGCACAAGGCACCGACCGCACCGTCGTCGCGCGCGTGCCCACCTCGCCCTTCCACGGCCGGCAGTGGCACATCGACGTCGACTGCTTCGTCCCGGCCGGCCCGCTCGCCGACGCACCGCGATGGGACGTGCACGTCCTGATCTCGGACGGCGACGGGGTCACCGCACGCGTGCCGCTGGCACCACGCGGATCGCTCGGCCTCGTCCTCGACCCGTGGGCACCGCCCTCGGGCCAGGCGCCCGCGCAGGCCTGGGTGCTCGACGTCCCGTCCGCGGTCGCCTGACCGACGACCGCCACCGAGAGGCGACACATGCCCACGCTCCTGGCGTTCCCCGCCTGGCGGGACAACCCGTACCTCAACCTGCTCTACCTCGCCGCCCGCGGCGAGGGTTGGGACGTGCAGGGCACCACGGCACATGCCGAGCTCGTCAGGCGCGTCCCCGCGCTGCGCGCCGGCGACGTGCTGCACATCCACTGGACCCAGCCGGTGGTCCAGCCCGCGACCGACGAGGCCGAGGCCCGCGAACGGCTCGACGCCTTCACCGAGGCCGTCGCCGCAGCGGGTGAGTCGGGCGTGCACGTCATCTGGACGGTGCACAACTCGCTCCCGCACGAGCTCAACTATCGCCAGCTCGAGCTCGAGCTCGCGCACCGGCTCGGCAAGCTCGCACACACCATCGTGCAGCTCAACGCGCAGACCGTCGCCGCCGTCGAGGACGAGTACCACCTGCCGGCACACAAGGTCGTGACGCTGAGCCACTCGTCGTACACCGGGGTGTACCCGGCGGTCGTCGGCCGCGCCGAGGCCCGCCGCACGCTGGGTGTTCCGCCCCTGGCTCCGACGATCGGCTTCGTCGGCCAGATCCGGCCCTACAAGGGCATCACGACGCTCCTGGCGGCCGCCGCGCTGCTCGGCGAGCGGACCGAGGACCTCACGCTGTTGCTCGCGGGCAAGACCCGCGACGACGTCCTGCCGCAGATCGACGCGGCCCTGCCGGCCGGCGTGCGCACCGTGCGCCACCACGACTTCGTCGACGACTCCGACCTGCAGGTCTGGTTCCGTGCGGCCGACGTGATGGTGTTCCCGTACGAGCGGGTGCTCAACTCGGGTTCGGTGCTGCTCGCCGCGACCTTCGGGCGGCCGTGCATCCTGCCGCGCGAGCCGCACCTGGTCGAGGAGTTCGGTGCGCACTCGTGGGTGTCGTTCTACAACCCGGGTGCCAAGGCCGCCGAGAGCCTCGCGGACGCGATCGAGCGTGCCGTGCGCGACAGCCGTCGCACCGGCCACGACGCCGAGGCCTTCGCCGCGTCGTACACGCCGTACGACATGAGCCGCGACTTCCTCGCGATCCTCGACCGGAGCTCAGCCGCGCCTGCGCGGTGAGCTTCGGTCGACCTCGGCCCCGGCCGACGTCAGCGGCGGCGACGCAGCGCGCGCAGCACCCGGCGCGGCGGGGACGCCCGCCGGAACAGCGTCGCGGGGACGACGCCCCGCGCCTTGCCGCGCACGGTCATGAGCCCGAGCCGGCCGTGCTCGAGCCGGATCACGTCGCGGTCCACCTCCAACGGGACCTGCACAGCGGACTCGTCGTCGCCGAACCACACCTCGAGCGACCACGTGCCCTCGGACACGAGCGCGGACGCCGACACGTTCGCGCGCCATGCACCGTCGTCGAACCGCACGCGTGCCACCCCGCGCAACGTCTCCGGGCGCCCGGGCTTGTACGCGTGCAGGGTCACCGACGCCCTGCCGCGCGTCGGCGCCGGCAGGTCGAGCACGAGGTGGGCGACGGTGTTGCGCACCGTCAGTGACAGGAGCGCCACGGCGTCCGGGCCCGCCACCACCTCGGTGAGCGGCTGCGCTGCGCCGGTGTGCAGCGCGAGGCGGATCACGGTGTCGTGCGGCCGCTCGACCGCACCGATCGGCTCGGCGAACCACTGCGGTCGACTCGCCGCGAGCTCGACCAGCTCCTCGGCGCGCTCCCGTGACAGCGGTACGGACAAGGCGGCGATCGCCTCGATCACCCGCGTGTGGACGAACGTCTGCATCGTCGCCGGGAGCAGCCAGCCCGTCTCGTCGGCGGCGAGCGCGGCGCGCATCACCTCGACGGGGTCCATCGGCGCCGGCTCGAGGTCTCCGTCTCCGTACGCCGCGAGGACGTCACGCGCCCAGCGCGCGCGTCCGAGCGTCGCCAGCGCGTAGACGACCTGCTTCTCGGGCGCGAGCCGGACAAAGGCGCGCTCCCTGCGCATCGCGAGGAGCTCCCCCAGCAGGGCGGGCACCTCGGACGAGTCGCTCGGCGAGACGTCCTCGTCGCGGCTGAGCACGAACCGCCGCAGGTGAACCCACCCGTCGGAGTCGAGCACCATCGGCCAGTAGGCCGCGTCGATCTGGTCCTGACCCACCGCACCCAGCAGTCGCGCGCACAGCAGCTCCTGCGACAGGTAGCTGACCACGGCCACCTCGCTGCTCGCCTGGGCCGTCATCGACGTGCCACCGGGGCGGTCGCGGTACAGGTACACGACGTCGGGGACCACGTCGATGCTGCGCGCCGCGACGAGCGCCGAGATCATCGGGACGACGTCGTTGGAGCGCGGGACGCTCGGGAACGCGATGCCGCTCTCACGCCAGAAGTCCGCCCGGAACAGGCGGTTCCAGCAGGCCCGGTTGCGCACGAGCGTCGGGTGCTCGGCGAGCGTCACCCCCGAACGCCGGTCCGCGAACCCGGTCCAGCGGGCGGTCGGGCTCCACGTCTGCAGCGCGGAGAACTTCAGGAAGTCCCCGACGACGAGGTCGGAGCCGGACTCGCGTGCGGCCGCGAGCATCGCGGCATAGGCGCCGCGCGGGATCAGGTCGTCGCCGTCCGCGAACGCGAGCCACGGCCCGCGCGCCTGCTCGACCCCGAAGTTGCGCGCCTGACCGCCGCCGACGCCCGGTGCCCGCAGCGCGCGCACCCGCGGGTCGCGCGCCGCCCACGCCGTCAGCCGCTCCCACGTGTCGTCCTTCGAGTCGTCGTCCACGACGATCACCTCGAGCGGCACGTCCTGGTCGACCAGGATGCTCGTCAGGCACTCGTCGATCCAGAGCCCGACGTCATGCGTCGGGACCACGACCGAGATGAGAGGCGCCGGCGCCTCGAGCACGGGTGCCTCAGGTGAAGGCGACTCGACCACCGGCACCTCACTCTCGGGCACCTCCTGCGCGGGTGCCTCCTGCTCGGGCGCCTCCTGCGCGGATGCCTCCTGCGCGGATACCTCCTGCGCAGGCACCTCCTGCACGGCCTCGGCGTCCTCGGGCTCCGTCACCGGGTCCTGCGCCACACGTCCTCCAGGGTCGACCGCCTCGGCCGGACACGCGCCACGACCGCGCGACAGCATAGGCGGGGCGTTCGCCGGGTGCGCGTCCGCCCAGCAGCCGGCCGGTACCGGTGCGCTCCTCAGCCGACCGGGAACGTCCCGAGCATGGTCGCCGCCAGGAGCTTGCCTGTCGCCGCGCCGGCATCGCGCGGATGGCGGCCCTCGTCCACGAGCGCCACTCGCGCGTCCCGCAGGAGCCGCGCGTACGCGTCGCGGACGGTGCGGTCCGTCAACGCCTCGACCCCGTCGTCGGCGAGCGCGAGCAGGTGCTCCGCCTCGATGAGCCCCCCGAACCCGCGCCGCTCGGCGATCCCGAGCCCCAGGCGCGTCGGGCCGTACGGCACGTCCGCAGGCACGCCCAGGAGCTCGATCTCCCGCTCGGCCTCGCGCCCCAGCGGGCCGCCGAGCGCCTCGAGCCGGCGGGCGACGGTCGCGGGAGGGAGCGCACGCTCCGGCGAGTCGTACGGCAGCACCGCGAGCTCGGGGTCGACGAGCGCGAGCAGGTCGGCCATCGGCTGCTCGACGGCACCCCGCAACCGCGCCCGGTGCCGGCGTCGCAGGGCGGGCCGACCGTCCGTGCGACGGTGCCCGACGGCCGCCAGGCCCACCTCGTTGAGCGGGCGCAGCGACGTCATCCCCGTCAGGAGCCCGCCTGCGCCGCCGTGCAGGCCGTTGCGGAACCCCGCGTAGGACAGCTCGCTCGCATCGGCCCAGCCCGGGTCGCCGCCGGTGGCGCGCACGCCGTCCGCGAGCTCGTCCGCCACGAGGTCACGCACGTCCTTGGGCACGGCGCGCACCGTCCGCATCGAGCGCACCGGCACCCAGCCCCACGCACCCTTGTACACGCCGGCGCCGAGGCCCGTGATACCGACGTCACCCCGGCGTGCCGTGCGCCGCTCGGCGACCGTGTCGTAGAAGCCCAGCGTGCCGGACGCGACCACCGCGAGCGGCGAGTCCAGCCACCGCCGCTCCCCGTGCAGCCGGCGCGGCACGTTCAGCAGCAGCCGGTACCGCGCGGCGAGGTCCCGGACGACCGCGACGTCGCCTGCGCTCGAGGGCCCATGGTCCGTGGTCTCGACGACGAGCGTGCGGTGCGTCCCGAAGCGCACGGCACCCGCGAGCAGGAGTCGGGAGTCGTACCCGCCCGAGAGCAGCAGGCGCACGTCCCAGTCGTCACGCGCGGCGAGCGTGCCCATCGCCCGCACGACGAACGTCGCGGCGGCCCGCAGCGCAGCCACGTCGTCGAGCTCGACGTCCACCACCCGGTCGACCAGGGACGGCCCGTCGACCCGCGTCGTGAGACTCGCGACGTCGACGCCCACCCCGCGCGCCGCCGCGACGTACGCGACCTCCCGCACGTGGGTGCGCTCGCCGAGCTGCTGGTGGCAGATCGACAGGGTCGAGGTGCGGGACAGCAGCGAGCGCTCGTCCGGCGTCACGGGTGACGCGAGCCACGCGCGCAGGTCCGCGAGGACGAGCAGCGAGTCACCGACGGCCGCGAAGCCGGGGCCCTGCGTGCGGGCGAGCGGCACCGAGCCGAGCACGTCGCGCCGCACCCGCACGGTGGCGGTGTCCCACGAGACGAGCACGAACTCCCCCGACACGCCGTGCGGGTCGCGCCGCACGGCGTCGGGCAGGGCCGACCACCCCTGCGCGCCGAACGCGATCGCGGCGTGCTCGGGCACCATCGCGGTGCCGCGGAAGAACTCCCCCGTCGGGACCGTCGGCATCCGCCCGGTGACCCGCGACGCACGGTCCGGCACAGCCGGCAGGAGCCCGTCGCGCACCCGGGGGCTGACGAGCAGCAGGTCGCGCGTCGCGTCGAGCGCGACGTGCAGGTGCTCGCGGGGTGGGCAGCCGGACGCCGCGAGCCACTCGACGACGCGCGAGCGCAGGTCGACGGACGTGACCACGACGAGGTAGTTGGACACTCAGCGGGTCCCGCCGCCGGGCCTGCCCGGGGCGCCGGCGGGCGCCCGCCGGACGTCGTAGGCCGCCCGGACGACGACCGTGGCCTCCCACGCCCGGACGCGCGCAGCCGTCAGCCCCCGGGCCAGACGCCCGCGTCGACGAGGGACCGGAACCGCCGCGGCCGGTGGCACGTCGACCGCGACGAGGCCGTCGCCGCCGCGCTCCGCCCGCACCACGCGCGCGGCCGGCCACACCGCCCGCAGCACGTCCCCGACCGGCACCGCGACGTCGTCGACGCCCGGCAGCACGACCAGGTCGACCGCGCCCCCCGCCGTGCCGACCGCCGCGCGCAGCACGGGTGCGTCGACCTCGAGATCGGCCGGTGCCCACGCGAGCGGGTGCTGACCGCGCAGGTGGTCGCGCAGCTCGAGGACGCGCGCTCCGGCCGCGTCGACCGCTGCGCGCACGCCGGGCTCGTCGGCGAGGCGCGGCGCGAGCTCGACGACGGGTGCGCACGTCGCCGCGAGCACGACGACCTCGTCGGACGCACGACGCGCGAGCGCGAGCGCGTCGGCGAGCCCCGCACCGGCCCCGACGAGCACCACCGCGGTCACCGCCCCGCCTCCGCGACCGCGCCACGGCCCACCCGTCGCAGGCCCGCGAGCAGCCGCGTCGCCCGGGCGGGTGCCGCCGTCAGCGCGGCCTCGAAGATCGCGTCGTCGCCCCTGGCGAGCAGCAGGGCCGCGGTCGCGTACAGGCGGCGCCGCAGGTCCGCCGGGAGCCGCTCGCGCTTGCCCACGTGGTACGCGACGATCCGGCACGCGCCGTACATCGCGCGCCGCCGGTACCGGTCGTCGCCCGACGCGTCCGCGAGGTCCAGCACCCGCCCGTAGGCCGGGAGGAAGTCGAGGGTCGCCTCACCGGCGGACTCGGTGAGTGATCCGGAGCCGGCGTTGCGCCGGTAGAAGTAGCCGGGGCTGTCCACCACCGCGCACGTCGTCCCGGCGAGGTGCAGCCGCCAGAACCACGGCCGGTCCGCGGCGGTGCGCAGGCCCTCGTCGAACTGCAGCAACCCCCGCTGCCCGAGCGACGCCGCGAACATCCCGGCCCACGGGAACGGGTAGTCGACGAGCGTCTGCCCGCCCGGGTCGCCGATGCCGTCGGTCGCGTCGAACACCGCCTCGCGCACGGGTGCGGGCGCGGTCTCGGGTATCCGCCGGTGGCCGACGACGCGCACGTGGTCGGTGCGCACCATGTCGGCCCCCAGCGCGTCGGCGCGGGTGACGAACGCGGCGAGGTGCCCGGGCGCGCACCAGTCGTCGACGTCGACGAACGTGACCCACCGGGCATCGACCTCGGCGAGCGCGCGGTTGCGCGAGGCCGGCGCCCCGAGCGGCGTCGCGTTGTGCAGCACGTGCAGCGCGGGGCGCTCGCGGGCGGCCCGTTCGAGCAGGTCGGCCGTCCCGTCCTGCGACGCGTCGTCCACGACGAGCCAGCGTGCGCCGTCGAGCGAGTTCGCATCCACCGAGGCGAGGAACGTCGGCAGGTAGGCGGCGGCGTCGCGCACGGGGACGACGATGTCGACGCGGCCCGGCATGCCCGACAGCATAGGATGGGCCGAGCAACCACTCGCTCCCCCCCTGAGGGTGCCGGTCACGGACCGCGCCGCCGACAGCCCCGTCGGGCAGGAGGGTCGAACCGGAGGACCGTCCTGGACCGCAGCGCCACCCCGCAGCCGCGCGCGGTCGTCGTGATCCCGGCACGCGGTGGCTCCAAGGGCATCCCGCTCAAGAACCTCGAGGTCGTCGGCGGTCGCACCCTGGTCGCACGCGCCGTCGAGACGGCACTCGCGGCGGACGGCGTGGACCTCGTGGTCGTCAGCACCGACCACGACGAGATCGCCGCGCACGCCCGCCGCGCGGGCGCGCGGGTGGTCGCACGCCCCGCCGCGATCGCGGGTGACACCGCGAGCTCGGAGTCCGCCGTGCTGCACGTGCTCGACGAGCTCGCGGACGAGGGCACGCAGCCGCTCGTGACGGTGCTGCTGCAGGCGACCTCGCCGTTCATCGACGCCGCCGCGCTCGCCCGCGCGGTGCACCGCGTGCTCGACGACACGGACGACGCGGTGCTCAGCGCCGCCCCGACGCACGTGTTCACGTGGCGCGAGCAGGACGGCCGGGCGGTCGCCGTGGGACATGACGCCGCGGTGCGCCCGCGACGACAGGACCGCACGCCCCTGTTCGCGGAGACGGGTCAGTTCTACGCGATGCGCACATCGGGCCTGCGGTCCGCCGGCCACCGCTTCTTCGGACGGGTCGGACTCGAGGTGGTCGACCCGGCGACGGCGGTCGAGATCGACTCACCCGACGACCTCGCGATCGTGCGGGCGCTCGCCCCTCGGTTCGCCGCGCAGCAGCAGACCGCGACCGGCGTCGAGCCCATCGACGTCGACGCGCTCGTCACCGACTTCGACGGCGTGCACACCGACGACCGCGCCCTGGTGGACCGCGACGGGCACGAGCACGTGCGCGTCTCGCGCGCCGACGGGATGGGCGTCAAGCACCTGCGGCGCGCGGGTGTGCCGATGCTGATCCTGTCCACCGAGACCGATCCGGTGGTCTCGGCACGCGCCCGCAAGCTCGGGGTGGAGTGCCTGCAGTCCGTCGAGGACAAGGCCGCCGCGCTGCGCGGCTGGCTCGACGCGCACGGTCTCGACCCGAGCCGCGTCGCGTACGTCGGCAACGACGTGAACGACCTTCCCGCGCTCGCGCTCGTCGGCTGGCCCGTGGCCGTCGCCGACGCGCGGCCGCAGGTCCGCGCCGTCGCGCGTATCGTGCTCGATGCCCCCGGGGGCGCCGGCGCGGTCCGTGAGGTGGCCGACCGCATCCTGGCGTCCCGCGACCGGGCCGGCGTGCCCGGCGTGGGACGATGAAGAAGGTGCCTCAGGTGCCGGAGAGGAACTACATGACCAGCGCGCCCTCGATCGAGTTCGGCAACCACAGGATCGGCACCGCCGAACCCGTGTACGTGATCGGCGAGATCGGGCTCAACCACAACGGTGACGTCGAGATCGCGAAGGCGCTGATCGACGTGGCCGCCGACGCCGGCGCCCAGGCGGTCAAGTTCCAGAAGCGCACGCCGGACATCTCGACGCCGCTCGCGCAGCGGGACCAGATCCGGCAGACGCCGTGGGGCGAGATGACCTACCTGGACTACCGCTACCGCGTGGAGTTCGGGCGCGAGCAGTACCTCGAGATCGGTGCGTACGCCGCCGAGCGCGGGCTGCAGTGGTTCGCCTCGCCGTGGGACGTGCCGTCGGTGGAGTTCCTCGAGGAGCTGGGCGTCGTCGGTCACAAGGTGGCCTCCGCGTCCGTCACCGACCTCGAGCTGCTGCGCGCGCTCGCAGACACCGGCAAGCCGCTCATCCTCTCGACGGGCATGTCGACGATCGAGCAGGTCGACACGGCGGTCGAGACCGTCGGCACCGACCGCCTCGTGCTCATGCACGCGACCTCGACGTACCCGCTGCCTCCCGAGGAGGCGAACCTGCGCATGATCGAGACGCTGCGCGGACGCTACGGCGTGCCGGTCGGCTACTCGGGCCACGAGCGCGGCCTGCAGATCTCGATCGCCGCGGTCGCGCTCGGCGCGGTCGCGGTCGAGCGTCACATCACCCTCGACCGCACGATGTGGGGCTCGGACCAGGCGTCGTCGCTCGAGCCGGGCGGACTGCAGCACCTCGTACGGGACATCCGCATCGTCGAGCAGGCGATGGGCGACGGCGTGAAGCGTGTCTTCCCCGGTGAGATCGCGCCCCTGTCCCGCCTGCGCCGCGTGGGCGCCTGAGGCAGGTCCGGACACCGTGAGCAGCACCACCCCTGTCTCCGCCGGTTCGGCGGTCCGTGCATGGGTGGAGTCACCGCTGCAGATGGTCTCGGCGCTGGAGGCCGCCGACGCCGGGCTCCTGGGCCCCGAGGTGTCGGTCGTGCACCGCTCGGGGATCAGGTCCATCGACGAGCTGGCCGCCCGCCTGGGCCGGGTGGCGCTCCCCTCGGGGGTGCGCCTCGAGGCGTCGAGCACGGGCGGCCTGTGGCGGCACCCCGCACCTGGCGCGGTCGGTGACGCGTTCTCGGGTGCGGTCCAGTCGCGCACCCTGCTCAGCCGACGCGCACCGTTCGTCGTGCTCGACGACGGGCTCGCGACGCTGCACCTGCTCGACCTGCTGACGAACCCGTCCGCGAGCGGGTTGTCGCGGGCACGCGCCAAGCCGGGGACGGCTCGACGTTCCCTCGCGCTCGCCGCCCGCTCGCACCTGCTGGGGCTTGCGCGCCGGGGCCGGCTGACCGTGTTCACCGTGCTGCCGGTGCGGCCGGAGGTCGAGCAGTCGTTCGCCCAGCTCGGCGGACAGATCGTGGCCCACTCCTTCGCGTGGAGCAGCTCGCTGCGCGAACCCGAGCTGCACGGCGCCCGCGAGGTCGTCGTCGGCTCCGCCATGGCGACCGACGGGCTGGTGCACCGCGCGGCCTACACCTCGTGGGTGCACGGCATCGCGGAGGCGGCCTCGGGCGAGGTCGTCTACATCCCGCACCGCCGCGAGAGCCCGTCGATCACCGCACACGTCGCCGACCGCGCCTCCGTCCGGGTCGAACGCGGGCCGTGGCCGGTCGAGGTGAGCCTGCGCTGCCTTCCCCAGGGGGCGGTCGTGCACTGCCTGCCGTCGACACCGCTGCTCTCGCTGCGCGGCGTGCTCGCCGACGCGGGAGTCACGCTCTCGGGCACCCGCATCCCGGACTCCTGGTGGACGACGGCCGCCTCGGCCCGGTTCCGGGCATCGCTGCCGGACGTCGAGGGCCTGGAGCCGTGACCCGGCCGCGTGCCCGGGTGCTCGCGGTCGCCGACTCCGACTCCTACCTCAAGTGGGCCGCGAGCACCCTGGAACGGCTCGCGTCCGCCGAGGGCCCGGGCACGGCCGACGACCTGCTCGTCGACCCCGCACTGGTGGTCCTGCGCTCCCCCACCGATCCGACGGACGAGCAGGTGGCCGCCGCCGTCTCGCGCAGCCGCTGGCACGACCGACCGCCCGAGCGCGTGACGCTGCGCGCGCTGCGCCGGCTCCTGCTCGCCACCCGCCCCGACGTCGTGCTGGTCGCGACGACCGGCCCGGCCGCCGAGCTGCTGCTGCGGACGCTCGCCGACCTGCCCTTCCGCCCGCTGCTCGTCACCGGCCTGCCGGGCATGTCCGTGCCCGCGACCGAGCTCGCGCTGCGCTACCGGGCGGGAGTCGACGTGCTCGTCGTGCACTCCCACCGGGAACGCGACGAGTTCGTCGACCTGGCGGCCCGGCTCGACATCCCGCTCGACGTGGTCGTCGACCGTCTGCCCTTCCTCGCCGGGAACGCGCACGCCGGTCCCGTCGCACCCGACACGACACCGCTGCGACGGGTCGTCCTCGCGCCGCAGGCGAAGTTCCCGGCACAGCTCGACGAGCGTGTCGAGCTGCTCGCCGCGCTCGGCAGGCTCGCGGCGGCCCGGCCCGACCTCGACGTGGTCGTCAAGCTGCGCGGCCTGGCCGGTGACGCGCAGACCCACCGCGAGCGCTGGCCGTTCGACACCCTGGTCGCCGAGCACGCCGAGCTGCCGGGCGTCGACGCGCTGCGGGTCGCCACCGGGCCGCTCGACGAGTTCCTCGAGCGCGGCACCGCGCTGGTGACCGTGAGCTCGACCGCGGTGCTCGAGGCGCTGGCGCTCGGGTTGCGTGCGCTCGTCGTCGTCGGCGAGCAGGGTGTCGGCGAGCACGACCTCACGCTCGTGTACGCCGACTCGGGCCTGGTCGGCACGCTCGACGACGTCGCCGCGGGCCGCGCCTTCACGGCCGACCCTGCGTGGCTCGAGCGCAACTACCTGCACCCCGAGCCGGACGAGCTGCCGGCCGCGCTGGCCGCGGGCGTCGCCGCCGCGCACGCCCGAACGCTGCCGGCGGTCGTGGTCCCCGCCCGCGTGGGCTCGCTGCCGTCGCGGGTGCGCCGCCGCGTCCGCCTCGCGCTGCCCCGCGGCTCACGCTGGGCGCGCTCGGCCGCCGACGTGCTGCTGCGCCGCTGACCCCGCCGCGCGTCGCGGCGGACCGCGTCAAGCCTGGAAGCCGGTGGCCTGGCGTCCACCCGTGAGCGAGCGCAACCGCTCGCCCTTCGCATCGGCCTGCGCCCGCAGGTCGTCGCGGAAGTCGGCCAGACGCGCGGCGAGCCGGCGCGACTCGTCGTCGGTGCCGGACGCGAGGATCCGCACCGCGAGCAGGCCGGCGTTGCGGGCACCCCCGACGCTGACCGTCGCGACCGGGATGCCCGCGGGCATCTGCACGATCGAGAGCAGCGAGTCGAGCCCGTCGAGGTGCGCGAGCGGCACGGGAACCCCGACGACCGGCAGCGTCGTGACGGACGCGAGCATCCCCGGCAGGTGCGCGGCCCCGCCGGCGCCCGCCACGATCACGCGCACACCCCGCGCGGCGGCCCCCTGGCCGTACGCGAGCATCTTCTCGGGCTGGCGGTGCGCGGAGACGACGTCGACCTCGACGGGCACGTCGAACTCGCCGAGCACCTTCGCGGCGGCCTCCATCACGGGCCAGTCCGAGTCGGACCCCATGACGATGCCCACCAGGGCTGCTGCGGTCATCGACCTCTCCTCACGTTCGGCGGCGTGCTGCCCATCCTGGCCGTCGCGGGCCGCGGACGGGTCCGTGTTCGCGGTCGGCGCACGTTCACGCGCGCTCGCCCCGCAGCAGCGCGGCCGCGGCGAGCGCGCGGGCACGCACATCAGCCAGGTCGTCGCCGCTCACGTTGACGTGGCCGAGCTTGCGGCCGGGCCGCACGTCCTTGCCGTAGAGCTGCACCTTGGCGCCCGGGTCGAGCGCGGCGACGAGCGGCAGCGCGTCGGTCAGCTCGACGAGCGAGCTGCCCAGCACGTTGGCCATCACGGTCCAGCGTGCAAGCGGTGCGGTGTCCCCCAGCGGCAGGTCGAGGACGGCGCGCAGGTGCTGCTCGAACTGGCTGGTCACGGCCCCGTCGATGGTCCAGTGGCCCGAGTTGTGCGGACGCATCGCGAGCTCGTTCACGACGACCGCGGGGTCGTCGTCCGGGCTCGCGACCTCGAACAGCTCGACCGCGAGCACGCCGACGACGCCGAGCCCTTCGGCGACGCGCACCGCCACGTCGACAGCGCGTGCCCGGGTCCGCTCGGCGAGCGCCGGCGCGGGCGCGACGACCTCCGCGCACACACCGTCGCGCTGTACCGACTCGACGACGGGCCACGTGCGCATCTCACCCGACGGCGTACGCGCGACGAGCACCGCGAGCTCACGCGTGAACGGCACCCGCTCCTCGACGAGCAAGGGTGCGGCCCCCGGCCGCGCAGCCCGCGCGAACCAGTCGTCGGCCTCGTCGGCGGCCCGCACGACCCGCACCCCCTTGCCGTCGTAGCCGCCGCGGGCGGTCTTGACCACCGCGGTCCCGTCGGGGCTCTCCGCGAGGAACGCCGCGAGCGCGGTCGCGTCGGGCAGCGGCGCCCAGCGCGGGCACGGCACCCCCAGCTCGGTCAGCCGGCGGCGCATCGTGATCTTGTCCTGCGCGTGCACGAGCGCGGCGGCACCCGGCCGGACGGGCACGCCGGCGGCGGCGAGCCGGTCGAGCAGCGCGTTCGGGACGTGCTCGTGCTCGAACGTCAGCGCCGCGGCGCCCTGCGCGAGCGCGGTCACCGCAGCCTCGTCGGACGCAGCACCCACCGGCGCGTCCACGACGACCTGCGCGGCCGACGACGTCCCGCTCTCGACGAGCACGCGCAGGTGCAGACCCAGCGCGGTGGCCGCCGGCGCCATCATGCGGGCCAGCTGCCCACCACCGACCACGGCCACCACGGGAGCGCTCACGGCCGCCCACCCTACCGACGCCGGCAGCGGGCCGCCGTGCAGGTCCACGGCCGCGCCGCACGCCGCGAACGCGTGATCCCTCGGTCCGGGGTCTATCCTCGCCGGGTGAGTGTCCGGGACCGCCTGCTGTCCGACCCCCGCTGGGGCCGGGCGCTCGAGCTCGCCCGGTTCCTGACCGTCGGCGGCGTCGCGTTCGTCGTCGACGTGGGTCTGTACAACCTGCTGAGGTTCGGACCGAACGAGCTGCTGGGCGCCAAGCCCATCACCGCGAAGGTCGTGGCGACGATCGTCGCGACGCTCGTCTCGTGGGCCGGCAACCGGCTGTGGACGTTCTCGTCGCAACGCACCGCGCAGCGCGGCCGAGAGCTGCTGCTGTTCGCCGTGGTCAACGCGCTCGCGCTGGTCATCGGCGCCGCCCCGCTCGCGGTCTCGCAGTACGTGCTGCACCTGGACGGCCCGCTGCCGGACAACATCGCCAACTTCATCGGCATCGCGCTCGGCACGGTGCTGCGCTACGTCGGCTACAAGCGTTGGGTGTTCACGGGCGCCGACGAGGCGCTCGACGAGCACCGCGTCACCGAGGTCGCGGTCGCGCTGGCCGTGCAGCCGGTCATCCCGATGGTCGCGGTCGAGGCGCTCGAAGAGCACGAACACTGACGCCGGGAGGCCTGACTGCTACGGCACGTCGGCCTGGACCATCCGCCCGCGACCGGTCGCGACGAGCGGGCCGTCGGACGCCGGCACGAACGCCGCCTGCCCCGCGCTCAGGCGCAGAGCTCCGTCGTGCTCGCCGCGGACCTCGACGTCGCCCTCGAGGCACAGCACGATGCGCGGGCCACGGCCGGGTACACGCGCCTCGTCGTCGGTCGTCAGGTGCGTGACCGACAGCTCGAAGTCGTCGACCGGGGCGTAGAAGACGTCGGTCGAGGTGAACACGTGCTCGGGCGCGATGCGGATGGGCGGGGCGGCGACCGTGTCGACCGTCTCGAGCAGCTCGGCGACATCGACGTGCTTGGGGGTCAGGCCCGCCCGCAGGACGTTGTCGGAGTTCGCCATCAGCTCGACGGCGAAGCCCTCGAGGTAGGAGTGCACCGCTCCCGCCGGGACGAACAGCACCTCACCGGGCTGCAGCGTGACCGGGTTGAGCAGCACGGACGTGACCGCACCCGGGTCGCCCGGGTACTGCGCGTGCAGGCGGATCACCGTGCGGTCCGTGCGGGGCGACGGCGAGCCGGCATCGAGTCGTTGCTGGCAGGCACGCGCCAGCTCGGCGACGTCGTCGGCATGCGGGCGGGTCCCGGGCGCGAGCAGCCACTGGAACGCGTCACGCACACCTTGCGGGGACGGGTCGCCGATCAGGAGCTTGTGGAGCTGTTCGGCGAGCGCCGACTCCAGACCGGTCAGGAGCTCGGCCGCCCGCCGGGGTGCCCGGAAGCCGACCATCGCCTCGAGCCTGGTCAGCGCGAACACGAGCTCCGGCTTGTGGTTGCGGTCCCGGTAGCTGCGGTGCGGTGCGTCGATCGGCACGCCGGCCGCGCTCTCGCGCTCGAAGCCGTCGCGGGCGCGGGCGCGCGACGGGTGCACCTGCAGCGAGACGGGCGAGGCCGCCGCGATGAGCTTGAGCAGGTACGGCAGCTGCTCGCCGAACCGCGCCACCACGTCGTCACCCAGCACGCCGTGCGGGTCCGCCGCGACCAGCGCGTCCAGCGTCGGCTCGCTCGCGCCGCTCAGCACCGCGGGCGCCGACGGGTGCGCGCCGAACCACGCCTCCGAGACCGGGCGGTCGGTGACCTCGATGCCCAGCAGCTGCGGGATGTGCTGGCTCGAGCCCCACGCGTAGTGCTGGATCGCGGGTGCGAGGCGGTACATGCGCTTCCTTCCGGGCCGGGCGCGAGTCCCCACACACTACCGGTGACGCCGACCATGGCCGACGATCGGCCGACGCTGTCGACGAGCGGCCGACGAGCTGCCGACGATTCTGGCGCCGGACGTCAGCGACGCCGGCGGTCCGGCCGCGCCGAGACCACCGCGCCGAGCGGCAGCACGACGTCGGGCCGCATCGAGGCGGGCACCCCGGACAGGAACAGCGCGAACACCGCCGGGCGCCGCTGCGCGAGCTCGAGCCGCCCGCCGTCGGCCGAGGCCAGGTCCCGCGCGAGCGCGAGCCCCAGACCGGTGCCCTTGCCGGACGTCACCTCGCGCTCGAAGATCCGGCCGGCGAGCTCGTCGGGCACGCCCTGACCCTCGTCGGCGACCTCGACGACGACCGCACCCGAGGGTCCGCCGACGCGCGAGCGCACGGTCGTCGTCCCCGCGCCGTGCCGCAGGGAGTTCTCGATGAGGGTCGCGAGGACCTGGGCGAGCGCCCCGGGCGTCGCGAGCACCTGCGTCGCGCGGTCGACCTCGACGACGAGCGAACGCCCGACGGCCTCGAACGTCGGCGCCCACTCCTCCTCCTGCTGGTGCACGACCTCGAGGAGATGGATGGCCTCGGTCGTGCCGCCCTGAGCGCGGCGCGAGGCCATCAGCAGGTCGTCGACGACGCGGACGAGCCGCTCGACCTGCTCGAGGCTGATCCGTGCCTCCTCGCGCACGGCCTCGTCCTGCGTCGCGAGCGTGATCTCCTCTAGCCGCATCGACAGCGCCGTCAGCGGCGTGCGCAGCTGGTGCGACGCGTCGGCGGCGAACTGCCGCTCGGCCGCGAGGCGTGAGGCCATCCGGTCGGCCGAGCGCGCGAGCTCGGACGCGACGAGGTCGATCTCCTCCACGCCGGACGGCTCGAGGCGCGGACGGACCTGCCCCGAGCCGAGCTGTTCCGCGGACGCCGCGAGGTACACGAGCGGTGCCGCGAGCCGGTTCGCCTGCCAGATCGCCATCGCGATGCCCGCCGCGAACGCGACCACCGCCGCGACCACGACGAGCAGGATCACGCGCGCGCTCATCCAGAACACGGACCACCAGGACACGTAGACGAGCACGAGCGCTCCGGTGTCGGAGATCGCGCGCACGGACAGGCTCCGGCCCGAGACACGCTCACCCGCCTGGTAGATCTGCCCGTCGGGCGTGCGGACCACCACGGAGGCGGGCAGCTCGCCCTCCTCGTCCGCGTACGGCTCGAACATCCGGTCGCTGAGCTCGACGCCCTGCTCGGTGCGGAAGTCGACCGCACGCGCGGCCGAGTCGGCCCGGGTCTCGAGCCGCTGCACCTCGTTGGTGCGCACGAGCTGGGCACCAAGGAACGCGAGCGGGAAGCCCAGCAGCACCACCGCGACGGTCACGGCCGCGATGGTCGCCTGCAGGACGCGACGTCGCACGGGCGCTAGGGCCGATCGGCGAGGGGCACCGCGCCCGACTCGAACCGGAAGCCCATGCCGCGCACGGTCGTCACGTAACGGGGCGCGTTCGCGTCGTCACCGAGCTTGCGGCGCAGCCACGACACGTGCATGTCGAGCGTCTTGGTCGAGCCCGTCGGGTCCGAGTCCCACACCTCGCGCATGAGCGTCTCGCGCGCGACGACGAGGCCCGCCGACCCGACGAGCACGCGCAGCAGGTCGAACTCCTTGGCGGTCAGGTGCAGCTCTCGCTCGGCCTGGAAGGCGCGGTGGGCGGCGACGTCGACGCGCACGTCCTGCGCGCGCAGCTCGTCCTCGTCGGACGGGTCGCCCGACGCCCGCCGCAGCAGCGCACGCACGCGCGCGAGCAGCTCGGCGAGCCGGAACGGCTTGGTCACGTAGTCGTCGGCTCCCGCGTCGAGCCCGACGACGAGATCGACCTCGTCCGCGCGCGCCGTGAGCACCAGGACGGGCACGGTCAGGCCCTGGTGGCGGATCGCACGGGCCACGTCGAGCCCGTCCATGTCCGGCAGGCCCAGGTCCAGCACGACGAGGTCCGCGGCCGCGGCTCCGTCGATCGCCCCTTGACCCGTGCCTTGCACGCGCACGTCATAGCCTTCACGTCCGAGTGCACGAGCCAAAGGCTCGGCAATCGCGGGATCGTCCTCGGCCAGCAGCACCAGGGTCATTCGCCCATGCTAGGTCACGACCCGGTATCCCTCGCCAGTGCACCGCGCGATCTGCGCCCACGGGTGGAGCCCGACGCCGCGAGCTCCGTCCCCGGGACCATGGCCACGGGCGCCAGCAGCCCTACGCTCGACGACATGTGGGAGCGCGCGCTGCGATGGGAGGACACCCACCGCCTCGTCGTCGACGCGTTGCTCGCCGCGATGCTCGCGCTCGTCCTCGTGCCCGCCGGGCTCGCGGTGGGCGTGCTGGGGTCCGAAGCCGCGGGCGGGTGGTGGTCGGTCGCGCTCGTCGTACCGCTCGCGTGGCGCCGCGTGCGGCCGACGGCCTCGGCCGCCGCGGTCTACGCGGTCGGCCTCACCCACCTGGTCTACGGGCCCGCGATCCTGCCGGCCGACCTCGCGGTGCTCGTCGCGCTGTACTCGGTGACGGTGCACGGCCCCCGCTGGGCGCACCGCACCGCGATCGCGCTCGCACTCGTCGCGTCGACCGTGGTCCCGGCCGTCGTCCTGGACGCCTTCTACGATCCCGCGGGCGCGATCGTCCTGGCGCTGCTCATCGCGACGTCGTCGCTCGCGGCGTGGGCGTTCGGGCTCGTCCGGCGCGCCCGGCGCGAGACGCTCGAGGCGCTCGTCGACCGCGCGCAGCGGCTCGAGGTCGAACGCGACCAGCAGGCGCTCATCGCGACCGCGGCCGAACGCGCACGCATCGCACGCGAGATGCACGACATCGTCGCCCACTCGCTCAGCGTGATGATCGCGCAGGCCGACGGCGGCCGGTACGCCGCGCAGGCGGACCCGGCCGCGGCCACCCGCGCGCTGGGGACGATCGGCGAGACGGGCCGTGCGGCCCTGACCGACATGCGACGCCTGCTCGGCGTGCTGCGCAGCGACGCCGGCACGGACACCCGGGCGGGCGAGCGTCCAGGGGTCCTGCCCGCGCACACGTCCGACGAGCCCGAGGCCGGGGCCGGCGGCACCACGCCCCAGCCGAGCGAGGCCCAGATCCCCCAGCTCGTCGAGCAGGTGCAGGCGAGCGGCGC
The DNA here is from genome assembly GCF_007990245.1 of Cellulomonas composti. GTDB lineage: Bacteria > Actinomycetota > Actinomycetes > Actinomycetales > Cellulomonadaceae > Cellulomonas > Cellulomonas composti. The sequence goes on from NZ_BJWG01000007.1 coordinate 143,657, forward strand.
GCACGTCTCGTTCGTGCGGCTCGGGACACCTCGCTCGCTGCCGCCGGGGGTCGGGCTGACGGTCTACCGGATCGCGCAGGAGGCGCTGACGAACGTGCTCAAGCACGCCGGCCCGGGGCCGCGGGTCACGGTCGTCGTGCAGTGGCGGCCCGAGTCGATCGAGCTCGACGTCGCCGACGACGGCCGCGGCGCCTCGGCCGTGTCGGACGGGCTCGGGAACGGCCTGCGCGGCATGCAGGAGCGCGCGACGATGTTCGGGGGCACCGTGACCGTCGGCCCGCGCCCGGGCGGCGGCTTCCGCGTCCGTGCCCACATCCCGACCCCCGGCGGCATTCCCGCGTCCCGGGACGACCATGAGGAGAGCCCGTCGTGACCACGACGAACGACACCGCGCCCGGCACCGCCCGCCCCATCCGGGTCGCGCTGGTCGACGACCAGCAGCTGGTCCGTGCCGGCTTCCGCATGGTGATCGACTCGCAGCCCGACCTGGAGGTCGTCGCGGAGGCCGGCGACGGCGCACAGGCCGTGCGCGTGCTGGACCCGGCCGCCCGCACCGCGCTCGGCGGCGTCGACGTCGTGCTGATGGACGTCCGGATGCCGACGATGGACGGGCTCGAGGCGACCGAGCACATCGTCGCGCGCGGCACCGACGCCGAGCCCGCGCCCCGGGTCATCGTGCTCACGACGTTCGACCTCGACGAGTACGTGCTCGCGGCGATCCGCGCCGGTGCGAGCGGCTTCCTGCTCAAGGACGCACCGCCCGAGGAGATGCTCGCCGCGATCCGCACGGTCCACCACGGCGACGCCGTGATCGCGCCGTCCTCGACGCGGCGCCTCATCGAGCACCTGGTCACCGCGCTGCCGGCCGCGAGCGCCGACGGCGACGAGTCCCCCGCGACCATCGCCGTCGCCGAGCTCACCGAACGCGAGCGCGAGGTGCTCGTGCTGATGGCGCGCGGCCGGTCCAACACCGAGATCGGGCACGACCTGTTCGTCGCCGAGGCGACCGTCAAGACGCACGTCGGGCGGATCCTGGCCAAGCTCGGCGCGCGCGACCGCGTGCAGGCCGTCGTCACCGCCTACGAGGCCGGCCTCGTGCGACCCGGGTCCTGACGGGATCCGCCCCGGGGATGACCGGGGCCGCCGCGGGACCGGACCACGGGGCGACGCGGACCGGTCGGGGCCGCTCGTAGCGTCGAGGCATCGTCGGAGAACCGATCGCCGTACCGCCTCAGGAGGACCACGTGGCCGCGAGCCCGTCCCAGACCACAGCCACCACCGCGTCCAGCGCGCGCGGCCTGACCAAGACCTACGGGTCGGGCGCCGCCGCCGTGCGCGCGCTCGACGGTGTCGACGTCGACTTCGCCGCGGGTGCGTTCACCGCGATCATGGGCCCCTCCGGCTCGGGCAAGTCGACGCTCATGCACCTGCTCGCGGGCCTGGACCAGGCGACCGCCGGGACGGTCACGCTGGGCGGCACCGACGTCACGCGCCTGGACGACGACGCGCTCACGCGGCTGCGTCGCGACCGGGTCGGCTTCGTGTTCCAGTCGTTCAACCTGCTGCCGATGTTCACCGCCGAGCAGAACATCCTGCTGCCGCTCGAGCTGGCCGGCACCCGGCCGGACCGCGAGTGGCTCGACCTGCTGGTCGCGACGCTCGGGCTCGGTCAGCGGCTCACGCACCGGCCGAGCGAGCTGTCGGGCGGCCAGCAGCAGCGTGTCGCGATCGCCCGGGCCCTGATCGCCCGGCCCGACGTGGTGTTCGCCGACGAGCCCACGGGCAACCTCGACTCGCGCTCGGGTGCCGAGGTCCTGAGCTTCCTGCGCCGCTCGGTGCGCGAGCTCGGCCGCACGGTCGTCATGGTCACGCACGACCCGACGGCCGCGGCGTACGCGGACCGCGTCGTGCTGCTGGCCGACGGTCGCATCGCGGGTGACATCGCCGACCCGACCCCCGAGTCGGTGCTCGCCGGGCTGGACGCGCTGCGCGCGCTCGACGCGCCCGCCGCCGAGGCGGTGGCGTCCTGATGCTGCGCCTCACACTGGCGCAGATGCGCCGCAGCCTGGGCCGCCTGCTCGCCGCGGGGATCGCGGTCGCGATCGGCACCGCGTTCGTCGCGGCGACGCTCCTGGCGGGCGGTGTCATCACGCGCACGAGCTACGACGCCGTCACGGCGGGCCTCGCGCACGCCGACCTCGTCGTGCGCGGCTCGGACGCCGCGAGCCAGGTGGCCGAGATCCGCGCGGTCCCGGGCGTCGCGGCGGCCGACCCGCTGGTCAGCGGGTCCGTGCTGGTCGCCGACGGCGCGCGCCGCGTCGTCCAGACGATCGTGCCGAACGCATCGGCGCCCAGCCTCTCGACGCTCGACGTGTCGCCGGGCGCGGTCCCGGCCGCGGACGACGAGATCGCGCTGCCCGCCTCGACGCTCGAACGCCTGGACGTCACCGTCGGCGACACCGTCGAGCTCTCCTGGACGGACTGGGACGACGACGGGTCCTCGACCCAGCGCACGCAGGACGTGCGGGTCGTCGGCGTCGCCGTCGACCCGGCGGGCGCGTGGACCCAGTACGGCGGCGCCGCGCTCGCGACCCCGTCCGCCGTGGCCGGGTGGAGCGACGTCGACGACCTCGGCGACATCGGGTACGGGGTCGTCGTCGCGACCACGGGGGACGTCGCGACCGTCCAGTCGGCCGTGCAGGCCGCGGTGCAGGGTGACGCGACCGTGATGAGCCGGGACGACGCCGCCCGGGCGCAGATCGACGAGATCTCGTCCGACGGCAACATCCTCGTCGGCGTCGTGCTCGGCTTCGCGGCCGTCGCCCTCCTGGTGGCGGCGCTCGTCATCGCCAACACGTTCCAGGTGCTCGTCGCGCAGCGCACCCGCACGCTCGCGCTGCTGCGCTGCGTCGGCGCCGTCCGCGGCCAGCTGCGCCGTTCGGTCCTTCTGGAGGCGGGCATCCTCGGCCTCGGGGCCTCGCTGATCGGGTTGCTCACGGGCGCGGCGCTCGCCCAGGGCGCGCTCGTCGTGCTCGGCCGGATGGATCTCGACGCACCGCTGCCCGGCACGGTCACGGTCACCGCCCCGGTCGTCCTGTGGCCGCTGCTCGTCGGCGTCGCGGTGACCGTGCTGGCCTCGCTCGTGCCGGCCCGCGCGGCGACGCAGGTCTCACCGATCGCCGCGCTGCGGCCCACCGAGGCGCCTTCCGCGGCGTCGCGCGCCGGTCGCGTCCGGCTGGCCTTCTCGCTGCTCCTCGCGGTGGGCGGCGGCGTCGCGCTCGCGCTCGTCGCCGCGGCCGCACTGAGCGGGAAGGTCGACGTCATGCTGGCCCTGGCGACGGGGGTCCTGTTCGGCGCCGTGTCGTTCGTCGGCGTGCTCGTCGGGGCCGTGTTCTGGGTGCCGAAGGTCGTCGCGCTCGTCGGACGCCTGCTCGCGCGCGCCAACGCGACCGCGCGGCTCGCCGCGGCCAACACCGTCCGCAACCCGCGCCGCACGGCCGCCACCAGCACCGCGTTGCTGATCGGCGTGACGCTCGTGGCGATGATGAGCACGGGCGCCGCCACCGCGCGCTCGTCGCTCGGGCACGAGCTGACGTCGCGCTACCCGGTCGACGTCCAGGTCGCGACGATGACGGGTGACACGGGCACCGACGTCGCGGCGACTCTCGCGACCGTCGAGCAGGTCGACGGCGTCGCGCTGGCGGTCGAGGTCCCGCACGCGACCGTCGCGGTGAGCGACTCCGCGACGGACGCGTCGGTGCAGTCCTGGTACGAGGCCTACGCGGTGACCGACGACGTGCGCGCCGTCGTGCGCGACGACGCCGTGCTCGAGCCCGTCGCGGACGGCACGATCGTGCTGCCGCACCGCGCCGAACCGGGCCTCGAGCAGGTCGTCGTGCGGACGGTCGACCCGACCACCGGCGAGACCTCGGGAGACCCGGTCACGCTCGCGACCGCGGTCGTCGAGCGGCAGGGCACCAACGCGTACCTCACCCCGACGACCTTCGGCACGCTCGCGCCGGGCGCGTCGGCCGACACCATCTGGGTGCGCATCTCCGACGACGCCGACGCGGCCGCCGTGACGTCCGACATCCGCGACTCGCTCGCGGATGTACCCGTGGTCATCACGAGCCCGTCCGCCGACCGCGCACAGGCGGAGCGGATCATCGACACGCTGCTCGCGATCGTCGTCGGGCTCCTCGCGGTGGCCGTGCTGATCGCGCTCATCGGGGTCGCCAACACGCTGTCGCTGTCGGTGATCGAGCGCCGCCGCGAGTCGGCCACGCTGCGGGCGATCGGCCTGTCGCGGCGCAGCCTGCGCCGGATGCTGGCGATCGAGGGCCTGCTGATAGCGGGGGTCGGCGCGGTGTTCGGCGCCGGGCTGGGGCTGCTGTACGGCTGGGCCGGTGCCGCCGTGGTGTTCGGCGGCATGGGCGAGCTGCGCCTGACCGTGCCGTGGGCCGACCTGACCCTCGTGCTCGGGGTCGCGCTCGTGGCCGGGCTGCTCGCCTCGGTCCTGCCGGGCCGCGCCGCGGCCCGCACCTCCCCCGTCGCCGCCCTCGCCGTGGACTGACGGTGGACTGAGGGTGGAATGAAGGTGGACTGACGGACCCTGGGTCGCCGGAGGGGGCGGCTCAGCTCGTCGGGTTCCTGCTGTCCTTCGTCCCTGCCGGCACGCCAGTGGTGGCGGAGACGACCGGGGGCAGCAGGAGCCCGACGCCCACGACGAACGCGACGACGAGCACCGCGACGACCGCGACCACGACCGTGCTCGCACCCTCGGCCAGCGCGGTGCTCAGCCAGCCCAGCGCGAGCACGACGAGCAGCACCTGCCACGTCATCACGGGGGCCCGGCCCCAGCGCCGTCCTTGCCACAACCCGCGCGCGGCGGCCACCAGCAGTGCGCCGATGCCCAGCACGAACACCGCGAGGAATGCGGTCGCCCCCGGCGACTGCACACCCCCGGTCACGAGGTCGACGAACCACGCCACCCCGAGCCCGACGAGCATCGCCGACTCGAGCAGGATCAGCAGGCACACGAGCGCGAGCAGCGCCGGACGCCGGCGGGCCTCGTCGTCGAGCCCGACGGTCCGCGGCGTGTCGTCGTCGGGAGGGGTAGCGGAGGTCACGCGCAGAGCCTACGGCCGCGTCCGCGACCTCCCGTCGGACGTGACGCTTACCACACCGTGGACGATGCTTGATCTGGACACACGATCAGTTCGAGCGATCGCGGCCCCCACGGAGGCGTTTACACCGTGTTTCCCGTGTGCGCCAGTGTGACGAACGCCTCAGTCGTTACGTAGTCGAAACGTTCTCGTAACCCCTTGTGCGAATCGTCCGACGATGTGACTCTGGATCAAGTAGTTCAGCAGCCTCCCCCCCACACCACTTCGTACGCCGTCCCGTGCGCCCGCGAACCGGGCCCTCGTAGACCGCCTACGCCCAAGGAGAGATCTCATGGATTGGCGCCACCGCGCAGCGTGTCTCGACGAGGACCCCGAGCTGTTCTTCCCCATCGGCAACACCGGTCCCGCCCTGCTGCAGATCGACGAGGCGAAGGCCGTGTGCCGTCGCTGCGACGTCGTCGACACCTGCCTGAAGTGGGCGATCGAGACCGGTCAGGACGCCGGCGTCTGGGGCGGGCTCTCCGAGGACGAGCGCCGCGCGCTCAAGCGCCGCACCGCGCGTCAGCGCCGCGCCGGCTGAACCAGCGCGTCAGCACGAGCCGCACGCGAGGGCCGGACCACTGTGGTCCGGCCCTCGCGGCGTCTTCCCGTCGAGCCGGCCCGTACCGTCCGGACATGTCACGGCAGGCACACGTCGCGGCTAGTGCACGTCGTGGCTGGTGCACGTCGTGGCTAGTACATGGCGTCGCGCTGGGCGCGCAGCCGGGCCGTGACGACCACGGTCGTGCCGCCGGTCTCGCGGTCGAGCCACTCGATCGTCCCGCGCAGCTCGTTGGTCACGAGCGTCTGCACGATCTGCGTGCCCAGGCCCGTCCCGGCGCCGCGCCCGGCGGGCAGACCCGCGCCGTCGTCGGTGACCTCGATGCGCAGCTCGTCGCCGTCGCGCTGCACGTCGACGACGACCGTGCCCGACTCACGCCCCGCGAACCCGTGCTCGACGGCGTTGGTCACCAGCTCGGTGAGCACGAGCGCGAGCGCCGTGGCGTCCTCGGCCGGGATCGAACCGAACGTGCCGGCGACGGTCGTGCGCACGTGCGTGCCCGCGGACGCGGCGTCCGCGGCCAGCCGCAGGCTGCGCCCGACGAGGTCGTCGAACGGCACGGTCTCGTCGATCGTCTGGGACAGCTGCTCGTGCACGAGGGCGATCGTCGCGACGCGGCGCATCGCCTCCGCGAGCGCGTCGCGCGCCTCGGGCGACGTCATGCGGCGCGACTGCAGGCGCAGCAGCGCGGCCACCGTCTGCAGGTTGTTCTTCACGCGGTGGTGGATCTCGCGGATCGTCGCGTCCTTGGTGATGAGCTCGCGCTCCCGACGACGCAGCTCCGAGACGTCGCGGCACAGCAGCACGGCGCCGACGCGGTGCCCGGCCTCGGTGAGCGGCACCGCGCGCAACGACAGCGCGACGCCGCGCGCCTCGATGTCCGTACGCCACGGCGCACGGCCCATCAGCACCAACGGCATCGACTCGTCGACGGTCGCCCGCTGCTCGATGAGGTCCGTCGTCACCTGCACCAACGAGCGGCCGACGAGGTCGCCGAGCGCGCCGAGCCGGTGGAAGCAGGACAACGCGTTCGGCGACGCGTAGAGCACCTCGCCCTCGGAGTTGAGCCGCACGAGTCCGTCACCCACGCGCGGCGCACCCCGGCGTGGGCCGGTCGGCGCGTCCGGCGCGGGGAACTCGCCGTGCGCGATCATCGCGAAGATGTCGTCGGCTGCCTCGACGTAGTTGAGCTCGAGCCGGCTGGGCGTACGGGTGCCCCCGAGGTTCGTCTGACGTGCGATGACCGCGAACGCGACCCCGGCGCGGACCACAGGGACGGCCTCCTCGCGCACCGCGTACGACCCGAACCAGCGCGGTTCGCGCGAACGCTGCTGACGCCTCTCGTCGAGCGCGCGCCGCAGCTGCTCGGACTGGCCCTCCGGCGCCGTCGAGCCGACCACGTCGTCGTAGTGCACCGTCGCACCCGTCGACGGCCGGCACTGCGCGATCGCGGTGAACCGACCGTCCGCGCCCGGCAGCCACAGCACGAGATCGGCGAACGCCAGGTCCGACGCCACCTGCCAGTCGCCGACGAGCAGGTGGAGCCACTCGAGGTCGGCGGGGGCGAGCGGACCGTGGCGCTCGACGAGCGCGGTGAGCGTGGACACCCGCACAGCGTAGGCGCGCGACTAGGCTCGCTTCGAAGCGTCCGCGCGCCACGGGGACGCCAGCCAGGGAAGGGGCCCTGTCGTGCACCTCACCGAGACGCTCCGCCTCTCCGCGGACCCGGTGACCGTCGCCCGGCTGCTCGCCGACCCCGAGTACGCACGGGCCGCCGTGCGCGCCTCGGGTGCGCTCGACGAGCACGTCGACGTGACCGGCGACGCCGACGGCGCATTCACGGTCACGACGAGACGTTCGCTGCCGACCGACCAGATCCCCTCGCACGTGCGCGGCTTCGTCGGGTCGCGGCTCGACGTCCGGCAGGTCGCGGCGTGGGAGGCACCCGGCGGTGCGGGCGAGCGCATCGGCACGGTCGTCGTCGAGATCGCCGGCGCGCCCGTACGGATGCACGGCACCACCGCGCTCGCGGCCTCGCCCGACGGTGGCACCCTCGTGCGGTACGACGGCGACCTGCGCGCCGCGATCCCGCTGTTCGGCTCGACCGTCGAGCAGGCGGCGGCAGGGGCGATCCGCGCGGCGATGGTCGCCGAGGCCGCCGAGGCGCAGCGCTGGCTCTCGACCGAGAGCTGAGCCACGTCCGGATCAGGACCGGACGGAATCGGACGGCGCTCGGCCGAACGGGTGAGTTCCCGGCCGCGCCGGCACATCACGACACGGGGCTCCGGTTCCTAACGATTCGGTAACACGCGCAATCACGAAAGTGGCTCTGACCTGCGGTGATGCCACCGTGGGATCGCTCCCGTGGTAGCGATCCCACGGGAGATCCTTGACACACGCGCGCCGGACGACAACAGTCTCCTTCCAGCGCGTGGGAACGCTCCCGCAGACTGCGGAGGGGAGCGCTCCCAAGCCGGGTCATCGACCCAAGCCCCACGCCGACGGGCACCGTCCGCCGGCACGGCACCCAGGTACGGCATCGATGCCGTCCGACTGACAAGGGAGTCACAGTGCGCAAGCCCACCCGCAAGTTCCTGGCCATCACGGCCGGGCTCGCGAGCGTTGCCCTCCTCGCCGCCGGCTGTTCGTCCGACGACGGCGACGACAACACGCCGTCCGAGACCGGCGACACCACCACCGCGCCGGTGTCCGACGACCCGGTGACGATCAAGATCCAGACGTTCAACGAGTTCGGCTACGCCGACCTGTTCGACGAGTACATGAAGGAGCACCCGAACGTCACGATCGTCCACAACAAGGCGGACACGTCGGACAACGCCCGCGCGGCCGTCCAGACGTCGATCGCCACGGACACCGTGACCGACGACATCGTCGCTGCGGACGTCGACTGGATGCCCGAGCTCATCGCGTCCTCCGACTTCTTCGCGGACCTCGGCACCGACTCGGTCGACGGCCGCTGGCCCGACTGGAAGAACGCCCTCGCGACGACGCCCGACGGCAAGCTCATCGGCTACGGCACGGACTCGGGCCCCGAGGCCGTCTGCTACCGCAAGGACCTGTTCGAGGCCGCCGGTCTCCCGACCGACCGCGACGAGGTCTCCAAGCTGCTCACGGGCACGTGGGACAACTACTTCACGGTCGGCGCGCAGTTCATGGAGAAGGCGCCCGCCGGTACGGCGTGGTTCGACTCGATCGCCGCCCTCTCGCAGGCCATGGTCAACCAGCTCGACGCCCCGTTCGAGGACCCGGCCACCGACGAGATCACGGCGACCGGCCCCGACTCGCAGGTCAAGCCGGTCTTCGACGTGCTGACCTCGGACAAGGTGCTCGCCCAGTCCGCGCACCTCGGCCAGTGGAGCGACCCGTGGTTCAAGGCGTTCGCCGGTGACACGTTCGCGACGCAGATCTGCCCGCCGTGGATGACGCAGATCATCGCCGGCAACGCGCCCGACCAGACCAACTGGGACGTCGCCGACGCCCTGCCCGGTGGCGCCTCCAACTGGGGTGGCTCCTACCTGCTGGTTCCCGCCGGTGGCGAGAACGTCGAGGCTGCCACGGCGCTCGCCGACTGGCTGACCGCTCCCGAGCAGGCCGCCAAGGTGTTCGTCGAGTACGGCAACTTCCCGAGCCAGACCGACGCCACGACCGACCCCTCGGTGACCGGCAAGACGGACGACTACTTCGGCGGTGCCCCGACCGGCCAGATCTTCTCCAACCGGTTCGCGCCGATCTCGAAGCAGCCGTTCCGCGGTTCGCACTACTTCCCGATCAGCTCCGCGCTGTCCGACGCGTACTCGCGCGTCGACGTGGACAAGACCGACGACGCCGCGTCGTCGTGGGAGAAGTTCGTGACGGCGGTCAACGACCTGCAGTGACCGTATGAGGTGAACACGCCCGGGGCCGGGGACCAGCTCCCCGGCCCCGGGCGTACCCTCCACCGGCCGCACTCCCTCCGGCTCGAAGGACCGTCATGACCAGCACACAGCTCCCCGCCGTCGGCCGGCCCCCCGCCGACGGTCGAGAGCTTCGTCCACCCCGCCGCGTCGGCTTCTCGCAGACGCTCGGCCGCTGGGACGTCAAGCTCTCGCCTTACCTCTACATCTCCCCGTTCTTCATCCTCTTCGTCGTCACCGGTCTGTTCCCCCTGCTGTACACCGGTTGGGTCTCGATCAACGAGTGGGACCTGCTCAAGGGTCAGGGCGACTTCGCAGGGTTCGACAACTACGCGAACGTGCTGCAGTCGGCGATCTTCTGGAAGTCGCTGCGCAACACCATCAGCATCTTCCTGCTCAGCTCTGTACCGCAGATCATCATCGCGCTGTTCATCGCCGCGGTGCTCGACGCGAACATCCGCGCCCGCACCTTCTGGCGCATGGGCGTCCTGGTGCCGTACGTCGTCGCCCCTGTCGCCGTGGCGCTGATCTTCGGCCAGGTCTTCGCCGACGTCGGCGGCATCGCCAACACGGTGCTCGACAAGTTCGGTGTCGACCCCGTCGGGTGGCACTCGCAGGTCCTGCCCAGCCACTTCGCCATCGCGACGATGGTGAACTACCGCTGGACCGGCTACAACACGCTGATCTTCCTCGCCGCGATGCAGGCGGTCCCGCGTGATCTCTACGAGGCCGCGCTGATCGACGGTGCCGGCCGGATTCGGCAGTTCTTCTCCGTCACCATCCCGATGCTGCGCCCGACGATGATCTTCGTGATCATCACGTCGACCATCGGTGGCCTGCAGATCTTCGACGAGCCTCGCATGATGGACCAGTTCGGCCGCGGCGGCTCCGACCAGCAGTACCTCACGGTGACGAACTACGTCTACCAGCTCGGGTGGACCAACAAGAACTTCGGGCGCGCGGCTGCGGCCGCCTGGCTGCTGTTCCTGCTGATCATGGTGGTCAGCATGGTCAACTACTTCCTCACCCGCAGGATCTCGTCGGCCGAGCAGATGACCAAGAACGTGAAGCGGAAGAAGGTCCGGTCATGAGCGCGCCCTCCGTCGCGTCCGTCGAGCAGTTCGCCGGCAAGGGTGCCGCGCGGGCCGCGGCTCGCAAGCGGGGTCGCGTCGGCGGCTCGGACCGCCGTCCCAGGTGGCTCACGTACGTCATCCTCGGCATCACGCTCCTGGTCGCGTTCTACCCGCTGTACTACGCCTTCCTCCTGGCGTCGTCGACGGCTCCGGACATCGCCCGGAACCCGATCCCGTCGCTGATCCCGGGCACGCACCTCTGGGAGAACATCCAGCGCGTGCTCGATGCCGACATCGGCTTCTGGAACGCGGTCCGCAACTCGATCGTCGTCGCCGTCGTGCAGTCGGCCTCGGTCGTGCTGTTCTCGACGCTCGCCGGGTTCGCGTTCGCCAAGCTGCGGTTCCGCGGTCGCGGTCCGCTGCTCGTCTTCGTGATCGCGACGACCGCGGTGCCCACCCAGCTCGGTGTCATCCCGCTGTTCCTCGTGATGAAGCAGCTGCACTGGATCGGGGACCTCAAGGCGGTCATCGTGCCGGGCCTCGTCACGGCGTTCGGCGTGTTCTGGATGACGCAGTACCTCGAAGGTGCACTGCCCTACGAGCTCGTCGAGGCCGCCCGTGTCGACGGGGCGTCGATGATCCGGACGTTCTGGAGCATCGCGCTCCCGGCCGCCCGGCCTGCCGCGACGATGCTCGCGCTGTTCACCTTCGTCGCGTCGTGGACCAACTTCTTCTGGCCGTTCATCATCCTCGGCTCGTCGAACCCGACGCTCCCCGTGGCGCTGCAGCTCCTGCAGGCCACGTTCTTCAAGGACCTGGCGCTCATCATGGCGGGCGTCGTGCTCTCCGTGATCCCGCTGCTGCTGCTGTTCGTCGTCGCCGGCAAGCAGCTCGTCGCGGGCATCATGCAGGGCGCTATCAAGGGCTGAGAACCCATCCGGACGGGAGGCCCCGGCGCGCGATACTCTGCGCGCCGGGCCGCCCGGCCCCGGTCGCCGTGCGCTCAGCGCGGCCCAAGAGAGGGATCCAGACATGATCGTCGACGACTCGCCCCCCGGTCTGGGGACGACGATCCTCGAGGAGACGGGGCGTACCGGCGTGTTCGTGTCGGCGCACACCGCGCCGACACTCGAGCAGGTCGCCGAGCGCGCGGGCGTCTCACGGTCGACCGCGTCGCGGGCGATCAACGGAGGCCTGCGCGTCTCCCCCGACGCGCTCGCCGCGGTCGAGGCCGCGGTCGCCGAGCTCGGCTACACACCCAACCGTGCTGCGCGTTCGCTGGTCACCAAGCGCACCGACTCGATCGCGCTCGTCATCCCCGAACCCGACGAGCGTGTGCTCTCCGACCCGTTCTTCGCGGGCACGCTCAACGGTCTGAGCTCGTCGCTCGCCGAGTCCGACATCCAGCTCGTCCTGGTCATCGCACGCCCCGGCGACAGCGACCGCACCGTGCGGTTCCTGCGCAACGGTCACGTCGACGGGGCCGTGGTCGTCTCGCACCACCGGTCCGACGCCCTCGACCACGCACTCGCGTCGTCGCACGTGCCCAACGTCTTCGTCGGCCGGCCGGTCTCGGGTGCGGGCAACGTCCGCTACGTCGACACCGACAACGTCGAGGGCGGCCGCCTCGCGACGCAGCACCTGGTCGACCGCGGCTGCCGCCGGATCGCGACCATCGCGGGTCCGCAGGACATGTCCGCGGGCATCGACCGACTCGTCGGCTGGCGCACCGCGATGGCGGCGGCCGGTCTGTCCGACGACCTCGTCGTGCACGGCGACTTCACGCTTGCCTCAGGGGCCCAGGCCGCGCGGGAGCTGCTCGCACTCGCGCCGGACATCGACGGTCTGTTCATCGCCTCGGACCTCATGGCCGCCGGTGCGCTCGGCGTGCTCACCGACCTCGGCCGGGACGTGCCGAACGACATCGCGGTCGTCGGGTACGACAACATCGGCGTCTCGGCGACGACGAAGCCGCCGCTGACCACGGTCGTGCAGCCCGTCGCCGCGATGGCGCGCGCCGCCGGTGCGCGGCTGCTCGCCCAGCTGCAGGGTGACGACCCCTCCCCCGTGGAGCCGCTGATCTTCGCGCCCGAGCTCGTGGTGCGTGACTCCGCCTGAGGCCGACGAGGCTGAGTGGGGCGGCACGAGGCCGAACGAGGCGGCACGAGGACGGTCCCGACCGATGAGACGACCGCGTCCGCGAACGGGCCTTCGACCGGGCACGACGCGGTGACCGGTGGCACAGTGTCCGCCGTGGCATCACCGTTGATCACCGCACAGTCCCAGCTCGCCTCCGCCGTCGAGATCCTGGGGTACGACCCCGGGCTGCACGCGATGCTCGCCGCCCCGCGCCGGGAGATGAACGTCGCCGTACCGCTGCGCCGGGACTCCGGCGAGATCGTGCTGTTCCGCGGCTACCGCGTGCAGCACAACATCTCGCGCGGGCCCGGCAAGGGCGGGCTGCGCTACGCGTCGTCGGTCGACATCGACGAGGTCCGCGCGCTCGCGATGTGGATGACCTGGAAGTGCGCGGTCGTCGACGTGCCCTACGGCGGTGCCAAGGGCGGCGTGACGATCGACCCGCGCGAGTACAGCTCCGCCGAGCTCGAGCGGGTCACCCGCCGCTACACGAGCGAGATCATGCCGATCATCGGACCCGAGCGGGACATCATGGCGCCGGACATCGGTACCGACGAGCAGACGATGGCCTGGGTCATGGACACCTACTCGGTGAACCAGGGCTACACGATCCCCGCCGTGACCACCGGCAAGCCGCTGCCCGTCGGAGGCTCGCTGGGCCGTGCGACCGCGACCGGCCGCGGCGTCGTGCACGCGACGGTCGCCGCCCTCGCAGATGCCGGCGCCTCCCTCCACGAGGTACGCGCTGCCGTGCAGGGCTTCGGCAAGGTGGGCTCGCACGCGGCGCGCTTCCTGCACGACGGCGGGGCCCGCGTGGTCGCGGTCTCCGACGAGATCGGCGGCATCCGGGCCGACGACGGGCTCGACATCCCCGCGCTCATGCGTCACGTCGCCGACGGCGGCCGGCTCGTGGACTTCCCCGGCGGTGAGCACGTCTCCAACACCGACCTGCTCGCGCTCGACGTCGACGTGCTCATCCCGGCAGCCGTCGAGGGGGTGCTCGACGAGACGACCGCGGGCACGGTCAAGGCGCACTGGGTCGTCGAGGCCGCGAACGGACCGACGACCACCGAGGGCGACCGCGTGCTCGCCGAACGTGGCGTCGTCGTGGTGCCGGACATCCTCGCGAACGCGGGCGGTGTCGTCGTGTCGTACTTCGAGTGGGTGCAGGCGAACCAGGCGTACTGGTGGACCGAGGACGAGATCGTCGAGCGCCTCGCGCAACGGATGCAGGCGTCCTACGCCGCGGTCGCGACGACGGCCCGCGCGCAGGGGCTCTCGCTGCGCGACGCCGCCCTCGTCATCGGCGTGCAGCGGGTGGCGCAGGCGCACCAGATCCGCGGCCTGTACCCGTGATCGGGCACGATCCCGCGCAGCGCCCCTGATCAGGCGGGCGTCTCGGGGACCGCCGGGTGCAGCACCAGCGCGGCGGTGTCGTCGGCCACGAGTTCGACGGACCCCGGCTCCTCGCCGGGGCGGACGTCGAGCGACCGACCGACCAGCGCGAGCATGTCCTGCTCGCGGCGCATCGCCGCCGGTGGACCCGCCATGAGCGTGGAGACCATCGGGCCGAACGTCAGGCGATCGCCCTCGACCGAGAACGTGCCGCGCACCCGGTTGACCCCGCCGGTGCCGTAGACCTGGCCGTCGCCGTCGAACGTCAGCTCGGCGACGCGCGGCGGCTCGTCGTGACCCCAGCCGCCGTCGTCGTCCACCCAGACGGCCGCTCCCGGCGCCGGAACCACCGTCACCCGCCAGGTCCCCACCAGTCGCAGCATGGGGCGATCATCGCACCGTGCCGGTTCAGCCGCGCGGCTGGCGTTCCGCCCAGGCCTCGAGGGTCGTGCGCGGCCCGGTGTAGAACGGCACCTCCTCGCGCACGTGCAGGCGCGCCTCGACCGCGCGCAGCTCGCGCATGAGGTCGACGATGCGGTGCAGCTCGGCCGCCTCGAACGCCAGCAACCACTCGTAGTCGCCCAGCGCGAACGCCGAGACGGTGTTCGCGCGCACGTCCGCGTACTCGCGCGCCGCGTGCCCGTGCTCGACGAGCATGCGGCGACGGTCGTCGGCCGGGAGCACGTACCAGTCGTACGAACGCACGAACGGGTACACGCACAGGTAGTCGCCCGGCTCCTCCCCTGCGAGGAACGCGGGCACGTGGGCCCGGTTGAACTCGGCCGCGCGGTGCAGCCCGACGACCGACCACACCGGCAGCAGGTGGCGGCCCAGCTCGCTCGCGCGCAGGCGCTGGTAGGCGCCCTGGACCTGCTCGACCGTCTCGGCGTGCCACCACACCATGAGGTCCGCATCGGCGCGCAGGCCCGCGACGTCGTACCAGCCGCGCACGACGAGGCCGGCGTCGCTGCCCACGGCGGCCTGCGCCTGCGCGATCAGCGCGGCACGTTCGTCGTCGTCCTGCGGGAGCACCTCCTCGAGCGCGAACACGGACCACATGGTGTACCGGATCGTGTCGTTGAGCGCCTCAGCGTCGTGGGCGGGTGCGGCGGGATGGCTCACAGCGGGTCCTTCCGGGACGGTGTCGTGGGTTCGGCGGCTCGACGGGCGAGTTGCGGGTCTCAGAGCTGAGGGTCTCAGCGCTGCGGGTCTCAGAGCAGTGGGTCGACGCCGCACGTGGTGGGCCGGCCCGAGTCCACACCCGCCTGCCGACGGCAGCATCCGGGCGGGCAGACGTCGTGCCACGCCGGGAGGTCTCCGACGGTCGCGCGCGGGACGGTCGGTCCGCCCGCGTCGGTCGCCCGCGCGGCCGCTGCGCGTTCGAGCACCAGGTCGACGAGCCCGCGCACGAACGGCTCGCGCGTACCGACGGAGTCGGCCCGCACCGCCTCGAGCCCGAGCTCGGTGGCGGTCGCCATCGCCTCGGTGTCGAGGTCGTAGACGACCTCCATGTGGTCGGAGACGAATCCGATCGGCGAGAGCACGACGGCCCGCACGCCACGCTGCGCGAGCACGGCCAGGTGGTCGTTGACGTCCGGCTCGAGCCACGGCTGACTCGGCGGGCCGGAGCGCGAGCAGTAGGCGAGGTCCCACTCGACGGGCCGACCCAGGCGCTCCGCGACCCCTGCCGCGACGCTCGCGGCGACGTCGAGGTGCTGCTCCCGGTAGGACGGGGCGGCCAGCGCCGAGCCGGCCTCCATCGCGTCGGGGATCGAGTGCGTGACGAACACGACGCGCGCGTCCGGGGGAACCTGGTCGAACGCCTCGACGACCGCGTCGACGTTCGCCGCGACGAAGCCCGGGTGGTTGAAGTACGGCCGCACCTTGTCGACGACCAGCGGGTGCTCACCCGGCTGCCCCAGCTCGGTGCCGAGCGTCTCGAGCGCCTGCCAGAAGTCCTCGCGGTACTGCCGGCAGCCGGAGTAGGACCCGTACGCACTGGTCACGAGCGCGAGCACGCGCCGAGCGCCGTCGGCGTGGGCCGCCGCGAACGCGTCCTTGGTGTACGGGCTCCAGTTCCGGTTGCCCCACACCACGGGCAGGTCGATCCCCCGCCGCTCGAGCTCAGTCGCCAGCGCCTTCTGCAGCGCGAGGTTCTGCCCGTTGATCGGGCTCGCCCCGCCGAAGTGCAGGTAGTGCTCCGCGACCTCGGCGAGCCGCTCGTCGGGGATGCCCTTGCCCGCCGTGACGTTGCGCAGGAACGGCATCACGTCGTCGGGGCCGTCGGGACCGCCGAACGACGCGAGCACGAGCGCGTCGTACGGCCGGACATCCGGCCGGTCCTGAGACCGGTCCTGAGGCCGGTCCTGAGGGCGGTCCCGGAGGTCGGTGGGCACGGACGTGTGGGGGGCGGGCGTCGTCGCGGGCACCACCCGATCATCGCACCGCCCCACGACCCGACCCGCCCCCGGACCCCGCCCTCCCGCGTGACATTGACCAGACACTCCGTCAGAACCCCGGGACGGGGAAGGGCCCCGCCGCAGTGGCGGGGCCCTTCCTGGGTGACGGCGTACTCAGCCCTTGACGGCACCACCCAGACCAGCGCCACGGAGGAACATGCGCTGGAAGATCAGGAACATCGCGATCGGGATCAGCGTCGAGATCGCCAGCGCCGCCATCAGCGTGCCCTTGTCGACGTCCTTCATCGCCTGCAGGTACACGGAGAGGGTCATGACGTCCTGCGACCTCAGGACCAGGAACGGCCACAGGAAGTCCTTCCAGGACGCGATGACCGCGAACACGGACACCACGCCGACGATCGGCTTGCTCATCGGCAGGACGATCGACCAGAACAGCCGGAAGGGGCCGGCGCCGTCGACCCGCGCTGCCTCGAAGATCTCCCGAGGCAGCGAGTCGAAGAAGCGTGCGACGAGCACGACATTGAACGCGCTCGCCCCGGCGGGCAGCCACACCGCGAAGAAGTTGTTGATCAGCGACCCGCCGATCGGCGGGTTCACGATGATCTTGTACAGCGGGATGAGCAGGACGACGGCGGGCACGAAGAGCGTCGCGAGCACAGCCCAGTTCAGCACCTTGGACCACTTCGGCCGCAGCACGGAGAGGACGAACCCGCCGGTCGTCGCCACGAGGACCTGGACGAACCACGAGCCCAGCGCCACCCACACGGTATTCATGAAGAACTGACCGATGTGGTACCGGTTCCATGCCTGGTCGATGTTCCTCATCGTGAGGCCCTCGGGAATCAGCGCCATCGGGTTCGACTGGATCTCCTGCGTCGGCGTGAACGCGAACTTCGCAAGCAGCAGCAACGGCCCGAGGCACCAGACCAGGAGCAGCACCAGGAGCAGGAAGTGCATCGAGCGCCAGGTCCACCTGACCTGCGTCCGGCGCCAGTCGGCGGTCGAGAGCGCGCCGCGGTCGGGCTCGGAGCCGGATCCGCCACGCGGCCGCCGGCGACCGCGGATCGTCGCGGCCAGCACCGCGCCGGGCGCGCCGACGCGTGCGATCGACGACTGCGTCACGGGTGCGAGCGGCGCGGACCCGGTGCCGTCGGTGTGGGAGTCGGTGGTGGTCACGTCTGGCTCCAGTTGCGCGTCATGCGGAAGTACACGAGGGACATCACCGCGAGGAAGGCGGCCAGCAGCAGGCTCAGGGCGGTGGCCTGGCCGAAGTTGCCGCCGAGGTTGGTGAAGGCGAGGTTGTAGATCCGCAGCATGATCGTCTCGGTCGCGTGGTTCGGACCGCCGTTGGTGAACAGGAACGGTTCGAGGAACACCTGCGCCGTGCCGATGATCTGCAGGATCAACGTGATGAACAGGACGCCGCGCAGCTGCGGCAGCGTCACGTGCCAGACCTTGCGCCACACGGAGGCGCCGTCGACCTCGGCCGCGTCGTACAGCTCGGCCGGGACCGAGATCAGCGCGGCGAGGTAGATGATCACCGTTCCGCCCGCGGCCGCCCATGTCGCCTCGAGGACGAGCGACGGCATGGCCCAGGTCGCGTCGTTCAGCCACGCGAACGGACCGAGGCCCACCCAGCCCAGCACCGTGTTGAACACGCCTTCCGGGCGCGGGTCGTAGAAGAACTTCCAGAGCAGGACCGCGACGACGGGCGGCACGACGACGGGCAGGTACGCGAGGGCCGAGTAGAAGCCCTTGCGTCGGCGCAGCTCGCTCATCAGCACCGCCCCGACGAGCGGGATCGGGTACCCGAAGACCATCGCGAGGATGGCGAACCACGCGGTGTTGCGGATGACGGTCGGCAGCAGCGGGTCGGTCAGGACGGCACGGAAGTTGTCGAGGCCCACCCACGTCGGGGCGTCGACGAGGTTCGACTCCTGCAGGCTCATGACCACGGACGAGACGATCGGCCACCACGAGAACACGCCGAACACGAACAGGATCGGCAGGGCGAAGACCAGCGAGCTCAGCCCGCCGCGGCGGGCCCAGGTGGCGAGCGACCGCGGGCCCTGCTCGCGTTCGTGGACCTTGTAGGAACCCCGGCCCCGGGGCTGGATGAGGACCGTGTCGTCCGTCGTCATGTCGTGGCCTTCTCGGTGTGCGGTGCGGTGGTGGTGCGCGTGGTGCAGGTGCGGGTGGTGCAGGCGTCGCCCGGCCGGGGAGGTGCCCCGGCCGGGCGACGTCCGATCAGCTCGCCGCGTCGATCGCGGTCTGGCCGACCTCGTTCGCCGTGCTCAGCAGGGCGTCGATGTCAGCGTTGTCGTCGGTGATGACAGCCTGCACGACCGGGAACAGCGCGTTGTAGAGGTCCTGCGTGGCGACAGCGGCCTCGGGCACCAGGTCCTGCTCGAACATCACGTCGGTGTAGCCGGTCATGTTCTCGAGCGGGACGTTGATGTAGTCCTTGATCCACTCGAGGTTCTCCTTGTACAGCTCCTCGGAGAAGATCGGCAGCACCGGGGTTCCGACGGCCTGCGGCGGGTTGGCGCCGGCGCGGGTCGACGCGTCCGCGATCGCCTGGTCCTTGTCCTGCAGCTTGCTCAGGTACCACCAGTCGATCCACTTGACCGCGGCGTCCTTCTGGGCCTCGGTCGAGTCCTTGGTGACCGCCGCGAGGGTGCCGCCGGCGAGCGCGCCGCCGCCGTCCTCGGTCGGGATCGCGGTCAGGCCGTAGCCCCAGTCCGCGGTGACGCCGTTGCCCTCGACGAGCGCGTTGTAGACGTCGGAGCCCGAGGTGTACATCGCGAGCTCGCCACCGCCGAACGCGGCGTTGATCTCGCCCCAGCCCAGGTCGGCGCGCGCGAGCAGCGAGCCGTCCTTCTTGAGGTCCTGCAGGAACTGCAGGTGCGCCTTGATCGCGGGATCGGTCAGCGTGGCGATGTACTTGCCGCCCTCGTTCTTCTCGATCACGCCGCCACGCGAGTTGGCGCCGGCCGCCAGCTGCCAGCCACCCGACGCGTCGAGGGCCATCGTCGCGTAGCCCGCGATGCCGGTCTCGTCGTGGATCTTCTTGGCGTCCGCGCGGACCTCGTCCCACGTCGTCGGCGGGTCGTCGGGGTCGAGCCCGGCCTGCTCGAACAGGTTGCGGTTGTAGTGCAGCGCGACCGCGTAGATCGACTTGGCCGGGACGGCGAAGATCGTGCCGCTGTCGTCCATGCCGTTCTCGAGGAGCTTCTCGTTGAAGTCGTCGCCGTACGGCAGGGCCTTGACGTACGAGTCGATGTCAGCCAGCTGACCCTGCTGGATGAGCGTCTTGCCGTCCGTCAGCGGGATCTCGAACACGTTCGGCAGGGTGCCGCCCGCGAGCGCCGTGGTGAACGTCGAGTTGAGCCACTGGTAGTCCTCGGGCTCGACCGTGATGTTCGGGTACTGCTCCTCGAACGCTGCGACGCGCTCGTCGAGCTGCTGCTTGGCGGCGTCGTCGGCGGTGGGCAGGAGACCGGCGACGCGGATCGTGACCGCCTCGTCGGTCGCTGCGCCCGTCGGGTCGCCGGAAGCGCCCGGCTCCTCGGGGTCGCTGCTGTCGCACGCGGCGAGCAGTCCGAACGACAGCACGGCGGCCATCGCCAGCGTGGTGGTGCGGTGGAACCTCATCGTCACTCCTTCGTGAGGTACGTCCTGGCGTCCGCCAGGTCGCGATGCGGGTGGTGCTCGGGACGTGCACGGCTTCACAGGGCACTGCGGGGGCACTGCGGGCCGGGTACGGGACTGCGGGTGGTGCGACTACGGGTGGTGCTGGTGCCGGGCGTGCACGAGGGTCGTGCCGCTCAGCTCGTCGGGACGGGATCGGTGCGCAGCCACGCAGCGGTGTCGCGCGGCAGCCTGCCTGCCACGAGCTGACCGCTCGTGAGCAGGACGTCGGTGTGAGCCGGCAGGTCAGCCGGCTCGATCCCGAGGTTGACGACGCACGTGACGTCACCCCGGGAGAACGCGAGCACCTCGTCGGACGACTCGAGCCACGTCAGCGTGCCGTCGCCGAGGCAGGGCTCGGCGCGGCGACGGGCGAGCACGTCGCGGTAGAGATGCAGCATGGAGGTCGCGTCGGCGGACTGTGCCGCGACGGTCAGGTCGGTCCAGTCGGCGGGCTGCGGGAGCCACGGCGCGGCCTCGACCGCGCTGAAGCCGTACGGCGTCGTCGACCCCGACCACGGCAGCGGCACGCGGCAGCCGTCGCGGCCCGGGTCGACACCCAGCGAGCGGAAGTGCATCGGGTCCTGCAGCACCTCGAGCGGCAGGTCCTCGACCTCGGGCAGGCCCAGCTCGTCGCCCTGGTAGACGTACAGCGAACCGGGCAGCGCGGCCGTGAGCAGCGCGGCCGCACGGGCCCGCCGCGTGCCGACCTCGAGGTCGGTCGGCGTGCCGAACCGCTTGGCGGCGAACGAGAACGACGAGTCGTCGCGGCCGTAGCGCGTGACCGGTCGCGTGACGTCGTGGTTGGAGAGCACCCACGTGGCGGGCGCTCCCACGGGCCCGTGCGCGGCGATCGTCATGTCGATCGACTCGCGCAACTCCTTGGCGACCCAGGGCCGGGCCATGAAGTCGAAGTTGAACGCGGTGTGCATCTCGTCGGGGCGCAGGTACTGCGCGAACCGCTGCCGGTCGGCGAGCCACACCTCTCCGACGAGCACGCGCGTGCCCTCGTACGTGTCGGCCAGCGCGCGCCAGGAGCGGTAGACGTCGTGGATCTCGTCGCGGTCGACGTGCGGGTGCTCGCCGGGACCGACCTCGCCCTGGTACTCGGGCAGCGTGGGGTCCTTGACCAGCAGTGCGGCGGAGTCGATGCGGATGCCGGCCACGCCGCGGTCGAACCAGAACCGGAGCACGTCCTCGAACTCGGCGCGCACGTCCGGGTGGGACCAGTTGAGGTCCGGCTGGGCGGGCGCGAACAGGTGCAGGTACCACTCGCCGGGCGTGCCGTCGGGGTTCGTCGTGCGCGTCCACGTGTCGCCCTGGAAGTCGGAGACCCAGTGCGTCGGGATCTGCGCGCCGTCGGCGCCCTTGCCGGGGTGGAACCAGAACCGCTCCCGCTCGGGCGATCCGGGTCCGGCCGCGAGTGCGGCCTGGAACCAGGCGTGCTGGTCGGAGACGTGGTTCGGGACGATGTCGATGATCGTCCGGATGCCGTGCTCGAGCGCCTCGTCGATGAGCGCCTCGGCCTCCTCGAGCGTGCCGAACGCGGGGTCGATCGCGCGGTAGTCCGCGACGTCGTAGCCGCCGTCCGCGAGCGGCGAGGCGTACCACGGGGTGACCCAGATCGCGTCGACGCCGAGGTCACGCAGGTAGGGCAGACGGGCGCGCACGCCGGCGAGGTCCCCCGTGCCGTCGCCGTTCCCGTCGGCGAAGCTGCGCGGGTACACCTGGTAGATCACGGCACCGCGCCACCACGTCGGGTCGGTCGCGGGCTGGGTGTGCGCCACGTCGGTTCTCGTCTCTCGTAGGCCGGGGCTCGGGGCCCGGCCGGACTGTCGCGGGTTCGTGCGTCCTGCTCGCGTCGGTCCGTCTGCGGAGTCGGCCATGACTCCGACGACGTCTTCGGCGCGTGACCAGAACACTAAAGGTTCCGACGAGATCCGCGCAAGAACCCGACAGTGGAGTTATCAAAGCGTGACCAACGGACGGTAGGACCTCACCGGTGACGGTCGGTCGCTGACGTGACGGCGCTCACACGCAGATGCACGACAGCCCCGGACCGCGGACGCGGAACCGGGGCTGCGACGTGGCGCGGGGGTTGCTCAGACGGTCGTAGCCGCCGCGGTGGCCGTCGTCGACGTCGAGGTGCGCACGGGCGCGGTGGACCCGCGCACGACCAGCTCGGGCTCGAACAGGAGCTCCTCCTGCGGCACGGCGAGCCCGTTGATCTGGCTCACGAGCAGGTCGATCGCCGCGCGCCCCATCGGCTCGATCGGCTGGCGCACGGTCGTCAGGGGCGGTTCCGTGCAGTTCATGAAGGCCGAGTCGTCGTACCCGACGATCGAGACGTCGTCCGGAACGCTCAGGCCGGCGCGCCGCGCGGCCCGGATCGCACCGAGCGCGAGCGGGTCGGACGCGCAGACGATGCCCGTGACGCCCTCCTTGAGCAGCCGCGTCGCGGCGGCCTGCCCGCTCTCGAGCGAGTACGCCGAACGCACCACGTGGTGCGGGCCCAGCTCGATGCCGAGGCGCTGTGCGATCGATCGCGCTGCCTTGAGCTTGCGCTCGGAGGGGACGTGGTCGACGGGTCCGAGCACGAGACCGACCTTCGTGTGCCCGAGCGACGCGAGGTGCCCGAGCGCCTGCTCGATCGCGACCTCGTCGTCGCACGACACCCGCGGGAACGGCAGCTCCTCGATCGAGGCGTTGATGAGCACGACGGGCAGGTTGCGGCCGGTCAGCCGCTCGTAGTGGCCGTGCGTCGCGTCCCGCTGGGCGTAGTGCCCACCGGCGAACACGATGCCGGACACCTGCTGCCCGAGCAGCAGCTCGACGTAGTCGGCCTCCGAGACGCCGCCCGCGGTCTGCGTGCACAGCACGGGCGTGAAGCCCTGCTGCGCGAGCGCACCGCCGACGACCTCGGCGAACGCCGGGAAGATCGGGTTCTGCAGCTCGGGGAGCACGAGCCCGACGAGCCGCGCCCGCTCCCCCCGCAGCTTGGTGGGGCGCTCGTAGCCGAGCACGTCGAGTGCGGTGAGCACCGACTCCCGCGTCTGCTCCGAGACACCAGGCTTGCCGTTGAGCACGCGGCTGACGGTCGCCTCCGAGACGCCGACCTTGCGTGCCACCTCTGCGAGTCGCCGTGACATGTTCGTCATCCTAGGCCCTGCACTTGCAAGTTTGTTGCAGCGACTTGCAAGACTCGACGGAGTTCGTCGCGGACCGAGGCTCTCGCGGACGAGTCAGGTCGTGGGCTGCAGCGCGAGCGAGTCGGCGACCGTCGCCGCCCACGCGCGGATCAGCGCGAAGTCGCGGTGGTCACCCTCGCGGGCACGGGCGCCCGCGATCGTCGCGCGCTCGGCGAACGTCAGCACCTGCCGGTCGAGCCGGCCGCGGAAGCTGCGGTGGCCGCTCGCCCCCAGGTGCTTGACGAGCTCGCTGATCTCGTGCGGCGAGTTCGCGGCCGCGGCGGGTTGCGTCGCCAGGCCCGACGAGAACAGCCAGACCACCGGCGGCACCCGCGACGCCTCGACCCGCTCGGCGAGCTCACGTGCCGCCGACAGCCAGTGCCCGACGTACACCGCGGAGCCGAGCACGAGAGCGTCGTAGCCCGTGGCGTCGACGACGTCCTGCGGTTCGCGCAGGTCGACCTCGTAGCCGTGCTCCGTGAGGACCTGCGCGACACACTCGCCGATCTCCCACGTACCGCCGTGGCGTGACGCCACCGACACCAGCACCCGCATTCCCCGCACCTCCCCCGTCGAGACCGGGCCCCGCGCCCGCCGACCATCGACGCCTGGACCGCGTCGGACTCCATCGTGGGCGACAAACCCCCCGATGTGATGGGCCCGAGGTCCCGCGGGACGAGCGTCACACCCGGCCGTCGGCCGGTGCGGGCCGGGACGTCACCGCAGGTCGGGCTGGACATCACCGCAGGTCGGGCTGGGCGGCGCGCAGCTTGTCGGTCAGGCGCGTCAGCTCGGCGAGCTCGTCGCCGTCGAGCGCTCCGCCGACGAGCTCGGCGATCCGACGCGCGTGGCGCCGGCCGATGTCGCGCTGCATGCGCACGCCCTCGTCCGTGAGGGTCACGACGACACCGCGGGCGTCGTCCGGCGCCGGCGCCCGCGTCACGAGCCCGTCCTGCTCGAGCCGTTCGACGAGCCGCGACAGGCTGGGCTGCGACAGCAGCGTGCCCTCGAGCAGGTCCCGCAGCCGTGCGGACCGACCGGGCAGCCGCGACAGCGTGAACAGCACGTCGTACTCGCGCATCGACAGCCCGCCCCAGTCGTCGCGCTGGAACCGGCGGACGAGCACCACCTGCGCCCGGAACAACGACTCCCACGCGGCGGTCGCGGCGCGCGCGTGCCGGGCGTCGTCGGACCCGCGTTCGTCGGACCCGCGCTCCTCGGACGCACGCTCGTCGGACACACGCTCGTCGGACACGGCGTCCCTCCTCGCCCCGCGGCGTGGCTGAGCCGCGGTCGCGTTCGATCCTGCCAGGCGGCGCTAGCCTGACGAGGTGACCACGCCCGACCGCACGACCTACGTCCTCGTCGACGGCGAGAACATCGACGCGACGCTCGGCACGGCGATCCTCGGGGCCAGGCCGACGCCGGACCAGCGGCCCCGCTGGGAGCGTCTGCTCGGCTTCGCGCAGCGCCGCTGGGACCAGCCGGTCAAGGGCCTGTTCTTCCTCAACGCGTCGTCGGGTTCGCTGCCGATGAGCTTCGTGCAGGCGCTGCTCGCGATCGGCTTCCAGCCGATCCCGCTGGCCGGCGAGTCGCACGAGAAGGTCGTCGACATCGGCATCCAGCGCACCCTGGAGGCGATCCTCGACCGCCCCGGCGACGTGCTGCTGGCCAGCCACGACGGCGACTTCGCGCCGGGCATCGAGGCCCTCCTGGGCGACCCCGAGCGCCGGGTCGGCGTGCTCGGCTTCCGGGAGTTCGTCAGCACGTCGCTCACCTCGCTCGGATCGCGCGGGCTGCAGGTGATCGACCTCGAGCACGAGGTGCAGGCGTTCAACGTCGAGCTGCCGCGCGTGCGGATCATCCCGCTCGCCGAGTTCGACCCCGCCGCCTACCTGTAGGCCCGCGCCCACGCCTTCGGCCGACCGCGCACCGGTCCGCGCGCACCGGTCCGCGCCGGACCGGTGCGTGTCGGACCCCGCTCGTATCCTCTGCGGCACGCGGAGGGCAGCGGGCCCGCCGACGAGGGACGGAGTGGTGATGAAGCACGTGGAGGTCGGTCCGGACGGCGCCCGCCTGGGCTACGTGGAGCTCGCGGGACAAGGGCCGGCGATCGTGTACGTGCACGGTCTGGGGGCGTGCGGCGCCCCGTACCTCGCCGCGTCCGTCCGCGAGCCCGGGCTCGCGGACCGCCACCTGCTCGTGCCGGACCTCCTCGGGTTCGGCGTCAGCGACCGTCCCGCATCGTTCGGCTACACCCTGGCGGACCACGCCGGGACGATCGCGCGCCTGCTGGACGCCCTCGGCGTGAGGGGCGCGCACGTCGTCGGGCACAGCATGGGCGGCGGCGTGGCGGTGCTGCTCGCGCAGCAGCGGCCGGACCTCGTCGCGCGGCTCGTCCTCGTCGAGCCGTCGCTGCGGCCGTCACCCCGCCCACTCGTCGAGCCCTACTCCGAGGCCGAGTACGTGCGCACCGGGTTCGCGCTGCGGCTCGCGGACGCGGGACCGCAGTGGGCGGCGACGATGCGGCTCGCGGACCCCGTGGCCATGTACCGCTCGGAGCTGGCGCTCGGCGCCGCGATGCCCGTCCTCGACGAGGTCCTGCTGGGTCTCGCGATGCCCCGCGCGATCGTGGAGGGCGAGCTCAGCGGCTGGCTCGCGGACGACCCGCGCCTGCGCGCCGCGGGCGTCCCGGTGCACGTCGTACCGGGCACGACGCACGTGATGATGCTCGAGGACCCGCCGGCCTTCGCCCGCGCGCTGCGCGCGGCGCTGGCGGCGGACGCCGCTCAGCCGGTCGGCGTCGCGGCGACCTCGACCGCGGCCTCGTCGTAGCGGCGCAGCACCAGCTCCGCCAGCCGTGCGTCGGGCGCGAGCGGCGCGCTGACCACGTCGGCGCCCGCCTCGAGCACGCGGTCGTGGAAGTAGCCGTGCGCGAGGAGGTAGGACGCGACGACGACGCGACGCCCGCCGGCGCGTGCGAGAGCGACCGCCTCGGGCACGCGCGGGGTCGCCCCCGCGCCGTAGCCGATCACCACGGCGTCGCGCGGCCGGCCCAGGCGGGCCGCGAGCCCCGCGGCCATCGCCTCCACGGCGGGCACGGCCGCGGGGTCCGACGACCCGGCCGCCGCCAGCACCAGCGCGTCGTCGTCGCGCAGGCCCGCCGCCGCGAGCCGGTCCGCAAGGATGTCGACGAGCGTGTCGTCGGGTCCGAGCGGGAGCGCCGCAGCCGCGCCGGGCACGTCGACGGCCGCGGCGATGTCGACCTTCACGTGGAACCCGACCGACAGGAGCAGCGGCACGACCACCGCCGCGCCGGCGTCGGCGAGCGCGCCGGCCACCACGTCGGCGACCTCCGGCTGCTGCACGTCGACGAACGCCTCGCGCACGTCGAGGTCGGGGCGCGCCGCGGCGACGTCCGCGAGGATCGCGTGGATCGCCTCGCGGCCTCGTCGGTTGTCGGTGCCGTGGGAGCACCCGACGAGGACGGGCGCGCCGCTCACGGCGCCAGCTCCAGCCGGTAGCCGCGCTTGACGACCGTGCGGATCAGGCCGCGGCTCCCGGTCGCGTCCCGCAGCCGCGCGATCGCGACCTCGGCGGCGTGCCCGTCGCGCGACTCACCCGGCAGGGCCGCCAGCACCGACTCGCGCGGGACGACGGACCCGCGCGCCGCGGCGAGCAGCCGCAGCAGCTCGAGCCCGGTCGGCGTGAGCGCGAGCACGTGCCCGTCGAGCACGGCCGCGTTGCGGTAGACGCGCAGCGGGCCAGCGATCGTCTCGAGCGTGTCGAGCCCGCCGTAGTGGTTGACGACGAGCCGCACGAGCGAGCCGAGGCGCCCGCGGTCCGGCACGAGCGGCTCGATGCCGACGGCCTGCAGCGGAACCGCCGTGACGGGCCCGACTGCGGCCATGACGACCGAACCCTCGGTGCACCGCTCGACGATGCGGTCCAGCGCCCCGGCGTCCGCCGCCGCGGCGAGCCAGGCGGCTGCGCCGGGAGCGGACGTGAAGACGACGGCGTCGACCTCGCCCGCGGCGACCTGGCGCGCGGAGGCCGTCACGGCGGCGGGGTCCGGCGGGGGTCCCCACCGGTACACGACGAGCCCGCGTACGCGGGCGCCGGCCGCCTCGAACGCCTCGTCCAGGCCGTCCGACCCGGCGCCGTGGTGCTGCACCGCGATGTCGAGTCCCTCGACGCCCTCGTCGAGCAGGACCTGCGCGATCTCGGCGCTCGTCTCGGACTCGGCGACCCAGTCGGCGGTGAGTCCCGCGGCCTGGATCGCGCCGCGGGCCTTGGGTCCGCGCGCGACGATCCGGGCGCGCCGCAGCACGTCGACGAGCTGGTCGGCCAGGCCGGCCGCATCGGCGGCCTCGATCCAGCCCCGGAACCCGATGCCCGTCGTGACGACCACGGTGTCGGGCGGTTCCGCGATGAGCGAGCGCGTGCCCGCGAGCAGCGCGAGGTCGTCGATGTGCGGCACCATGCCGAGCGCGGCGGCGTGCCGCACCGTGGCGCCGCGGCGCGCGAGCGCAGCCGACAGCTCCGCCGAGCGGCGGTCCGCCGTGACGAGCACGACGCACCCCGCGAGCGTCTGGTCGATGGCCTGGCCGGCCGTCGCGTCCTCGGTCGTGCTCACAGGGTCATTGTGGCGTGACTGCCGGGCCCCGGGTCCGCGCCGTCCGCATCCGGCGCCGGCTCGAGCAGGCCCTCGGCCGCGACCGCACCGATCACGATCACGGCGGGCGCGCGCACGCCGACCTCACGCACGGCGTCCGCCACGGTCGCGAGCGTCGCCCGCGTGACGCGCTGAGTGGGCAGCGTCGCGTCCTCGACGAGCGCGACGGGCGTACCCGCGGCCACGCCGGCGACCAGGGCCGTCGAGGCGAGCGTGTCGAGCACCGCGACGCCCATCAGCACGACGACCGTGCAGCTCTCGTCGCGCAGCCCGGTCAGGGCCGCCGACGACCAGCCGTCGTGCCCGTTCATCACGTGCACCGCGCCCACCGTGCCGCGGTGCGTGAGCGGGATGCCGGCGGCGGCGGGCGCCGCGAGCGCGCTGCTCACGCCGGGCACCACGTCCACCTGCACTCCGGCCTCGCGGCACGCCAGGACCTCCTCGCCGCCCCGGCCGAACACGAACGGGTCGCCGCCCTTGAGGCGCACGACGTACCGACCGCGCTGCGCGTGCTCCACGAGGATGCGGCCGATCTCGTGCTGCGGCACGGGATGGTGCCCCGGCGTCTTGCCGACGTCGACGACCTCGACGCCGGGCGCGAGCTCGTCGAGCACCGAGACGGGACCGAGCCGGTCCACGACGACGACGTCGGCCTGCGCGAGCGCGCGGCGCCCCGCGAGCGTGAGCAGGCCCAGGTCACCCGGGCCGCCGCCGACCAGCACGACGCGACCCTCGTCGGGCCGTCGCGCCCGACGCGCCCGCAGGTCGACGTGACCCTCGCGCAGGTGGTCCGCGAGCGCGTCGCGCACGGTCGCGGCGCGCGCCGGATCGGGGGCGCCGGTCGACACGACACCGACCGCGAGCCCGGCGACCGACGTCGTCGCGGGCGTTCGAGCCGTACCGCCGGCGGCGCGCGCGGCGTCCACGCAGAACACGCGGCGCTCGAGCGACCAGGCCGCGACGGCGTCGTCGGTCGCACGGTCGCCCGTCGCGGTGTGCACGAGCCACACGCCGTCGACGTCCTGCTCGCAGACCTCGCGCGCCCGCCACTCGACCTGCCCCCAGCGGTGCGCGTCGCGCAGCGGCTCGCACAGAGCGGGTGCGACGACGAGCACCTGCGCGCCGTCGGCGACGAGCGCCTGAACGCGGCGTGCGGCGACCGGACCACCGCCCGCGACCAGCACGCGCCGGCCCGCGAGCTCGAGCCCGAGGAGCGTGGTCACGACGTGCTCCCGGTCGTCGAGGCCTCGGTCGTCGAGACCCCGGCCGCCGAGGTCCCGGTCGTCGAGGTCCCCGCGACGGGCGCCACCGCGACGCGCACGTCGCCGTCGACGACGCGCACGGGCCACACCAGCAGGTCGGGCGCCAGCCCACCCAGGGGCTGCTTGCCGACGGCGTCGAGGCAGCGACCCGTGCGCAGGTCGAACACCTGCTTGTGCATGGGAGAGGCGACCGTCGGGACGCTCTCGCCCTCCACCGTGCGGCTCCCGACGATGCCGCGCGCCATCACGTGCGCGCCGCTGAACGGATCACGTTGCTGCACGGCCAGGACGGTGTCGTCGACCAGCCGGAACAGCGCGACCTGCTCACCCTCGACCAGCGCGGCGGCACCCCGCTCGTAGGCCAGGTGCACGAGTCGGCACACGCCGACCCACCGTTCCTCGGTCACGTCGTCGACGCCGGTCACACCCTGCTCCGCCAGCACGCTCATGCCCGCACCCCCAAGGTCGTCCCGGCGACGAGCACCGGCTCGCCGCGCTCCGCCGCCGCCCGCTCGTCGGCGGTCGCCGGACGGGCCTGCCCACGCTCGGGCACGTACGCGAGCGACGGGTCGGCGACGTCCGGCGCGTTGACGAACGACGCGAAGCGCCGCAGCTTCTCCGGGTCGTCGAGCGTGGCCCGCCACTCGTCCTCGTAGTCCTCGACGTGCCGCTCCATCTGGGCGTCCAGGTCGGCGCAGATGCCGAGCGCGTCGTCGATCACGACCGAGCGCACGCCGTCGAGGCCGCCCTCGACCTCGTCGACCCACGGCGCGGTGCGCTGCAGCCGGTCGGCCGTGCGCACGTAGTAGAGCAGGAACCGGTCGATCGTCCGGATCAGGGTCTCGGTGTCGAGGTCCTCGGCGAGCAGGCGCGCGTGCCGCGGCGTGAAGCCGCCGTTGCCGCCCACGTACAGGTTCCAGCCCTTGTCCGTGGCGATCACGCCGACGTCCTTGCCGCGGGCCTCCGCGCACTCGCGCGCGCAGCCGGACACGCCGAGCTTGATCTTGTGCGGGCTGCGCAGCCCGCGGTAGCGCAGCTCGAGCAGCACCGCGAGCGCCACCGAGTCCTGCACACCGAACCGGCACCAGGTCGACCCGACGCACGACTTCACCGTGCGCAGCGACTTGCCGTACGCGTGCCCGGACTCGAAGCCCGCGTCGACGAGCCGGCGCCAGATCAGCGGGAGCTGGTCGATGCGCGCGCCGAACATGTCGACCCGCTGGCCGCCGGTGATCTTGGTGTAGAGCCCGAAGTCGCGCGCCACCTCGCCCACCGCGATGAGCCCCTCGGGCGTGACCTCGCCACCGGGCATCCGCGGGACCACCGAGTAGGAGCCGTCCTTCTGCAGGTTCGCCATCACGTGGTCGTTGGTGTCCTGCAGCGCGGCCCGTTCCCCGTCGAGCACGTGCGCGGGTGCCGTCGTCGCGAGGATCGAGGCGACCGCGGGCTTGCAGATGTCGCAACCGCGCCCGGCGGCGTCGGTGCCGAACCGCGCGACGACCTCGCTGAACGACGAGACGCCCGCGACGCGCACCGCGTCGTAGAGCTGCGCGCGGGACAGCGCGAAGTGCTCGCACAGCGCCGAGGACACCGTGATCCCCTGCTTGGCCAGCTCGGTGCCCACCAGCTTCTTGACGAGCGGGAGGCACGAGCCGCAGGACGTCCCGGCGCGCGTGCACGCCTTGACCGCGCCGACATCCGTGCAGCCGTGCTCGGTGACCGCGCCGCGGATCGCGCCCGCGGTGACGTTGTTGCACGAGCACACGTTCGCGTCGTCGGGCAGCTCGAGCTCGGGTGCGCCGCCCCCGCCCTCGGGCAGCAGGAATGCCGCGGGGTCCCCGGGCAGCTCGCGCCCCAGCATGGGCCGCAGGCTCGCGTAGGCGGACGCGTCGCCGACGAGCACACCGCCGAGCAGGGTGCGCGCGTCGTCGGACAGCACGAGCTTCTTGTAGACCCCGGCGACCGGGTCGGCCCAGACCACCTCGAGCGCGTTCGGCGTCGCACCGAACGCGTCGCCGAAGCTCGCCACGTCGACGCCCGCGAGCTTGAGCTTGGTCGCGGTGTCGGCTCCGGGGAACTGCGCCGCACCGCCCAGGAGGCGGTCGACCGTCACCTCGGCCATCGCGTAACCGGGGGCGACGAGGCCGATGCAGGCACCTTGGATGCATGCGACCTCGCCGACCCCGGAGATGTGGGGGTCCGACGACAGGCAGGTGTCGTCCACGACGACGCCGCCCCGCTCGCCCACGGTCAGGCCCGCGGCGCGCGCGAGCTCGTCGCGCGGCCGCACGCCGGCGGCGATCACGACGACGTCCGCGTCGACGCGGCCCCCGTCGGCCAGGTCGAGCCGGCCGACCCCGCCGCGCCGGTGCGGCCGGATGCGCGTCGTCGCCGCGTTGAGCCGCACGCCGACACCCAGTCCGTTGATGAGGCGCCGCAGCGCCTCGCCGCCGCCGAGGTCGACCTGCGCGGACATGAGGTGGGTGCCCACCTGCAGGACGGTCGCCTGGGCGCCCAGCGCGTGCAGCGCACCCGCGGCCTCGAGTCCGAGCAGGCCACCACCGAGCACCGCGCCGCGCACGACGGGCTTCGTCTCGCGCAGCCGCTCGACGTAGCCGCGCAGCTCCGCCACGTCGTCGACCGTGCGGTAGACGAACACGCCGGGCAGGTCCGCGCCGTCCATCGGCGGCACCCAGGCGTACGACCCGGTCGCGAGCACGAGGTGGTCGTAGTGCTCGACCCGGCCGCGCGCGGTCGTGACGGTGCGGGCCTCCCGGTCGATCGCGACGACCGCGTCGTCACGACGCAGCGTGACCAGCGGGTCGTCCCACAGCGCGGGGTCGCCGAGCGCGAGGTCGTCGGCGTCACGGCCGGAGAAGTAGCTGGTGAGGGCGACGCGGTCGTAAGGCCGCCGCGGCTCCTCGGCCAGCACGGTCACGCGCCAGTGGCCGTCGACGTCGCGGTCGCGCAGGGCCTCGACGAGGCGTTGCGCGACCATGCCGCCGCCGACGACGACGAGGTGCTTGCTCATGGGGGCTCCTGCGGGGCTCGGGAACACCACCGACGCTACGAAGAGCGTGTTTCGGGCACACGTGCACCTGCGTTTCCCGACCGCAACCTTTCCCGCACATCCCCGGGTCGCCCGCTGTGAGGCTGCGGATCGTCCGTGTCGGACCCCTGTGGCAGGGTCGACCGCATGGGGACGGGCACGCAGGTGGTCATCGGGCTGCTGCGCGCGGTGAACGTGGGCGGAGCGCGCAAGCTCACGTCGGCACAGCTGCGCGCGACGGCGCAGTCGCTCGGCTACGGCGACGTGACGACGTACGTGAACTCGGGGAACGTCGTGCTCACGGCACCGGACGGCGGCGCACAGGCCGCGGCGCGCGTCGCCGACGACCTGGGCGTCGCGCTCAGTGCAGAGGTGAGCTTCACGGTCCACGTGATCACACGCACCGCGGCGCAGTGGCACGCGGCCGTCGCGGCGATGCCGTTTCCCGACGAGGCACGCGACGACCCGGCGCACGTCGTCCTCGTCGCGTGGGACGGACCCGCGGCGGCCGGCGCGGCCATCGACCCAAGCCGGTACGGCCGCGAACGCCTGCACTGGGACGGCTCCGAGCTGTACACGTACTACCCCGACGGCATCGGGACCTCCAAGCTCACGCTCCCCGTGCTCGAGAAGGCCGCGGGGCGCGTGGGGACCGCCCGCAACTGGCGCACCGTGCTGGCCCTCGACGCGCTCGCGAGCGAGCGCGAGTGAGGCGCGCAAGTGGGTGCGCGCAAATGAGTGCGCACCGCGCTGCGCCGGGTCAGGATCCGTGGGGCGATTCCCCTGGCACGCACCGTGATCGTCTGATGGGATCGAAGCCATGCCTGCTCTGAGCATCGACTCGCTGTCCAAGGCGTACGGGTCCGTCCAGGCCTTGCGCGACATGTCCTTCGACGTGAACGCGGGAGAGATCTTCGGGTTCGTCGGGTCCAACGGCGCCGGCAAGTCGACGACGATGCGCATCGTGCTCGGTGTGCTCGCGACCGACGCGGGCGAGGTGCGCTGGGACGGCCGGCCCCTCGACCTGCACGTCCGCCGCCGGATCGGCTACATGCCCGAGGAGCGCGGCCTCTACCCGCGCATGAAGGTCGGCGAGCACCTGGTCTACCTCGGTCGGCTGCACGGCCTGGACCGGGCCGCCGCACGCACGGCGATGGAGCACTGGACGCAGGTGCTCGGCATCGAGGCGCGTCGCGACGACGAGGTGCTCAAGCTCTCGCTCGGCAACCAGCAGCGTGTGCAGCTCGCCGCGGCGTTGGTGCACGGCCCGGAGATCCTCGTGCTCGACGAGCCGTTCTCGGGCCTCGACCCCGTCGCGGTGGACGTCATGAGCCAGGTGCTGCGCGACCAGGCGCGTGCCGGCGTGCCCGTGATGTTCTCGTCGCACCAGCTCGAGCTGGTCGAGCGGCTGTGCGACCGTGTCGGGATCGTGCGCGCGGGGTCGATGGTCGCGATCGGCGGGATCGACGAGCTGCGCCAGACCCCGCAGCGCCGCTGGTTCGTCGACGGGGCCCCACCTGACGCGTGGCTCGGCCACGTCCCCGCGGCCCGGCTCGTGTCGTCGGACGCTGTCTCGTCCGGCGCTGCCGGCAGCGTCGTCGAGGTCGCCGACCCGTCCCTGACGACGGTCGACCAGGAGCTGCTCGCGGCGGCGCTGGCCGCAGGCCCGGTGCGCGAGTTCGCGCGCGTGCGGCCCTCGCTCACCGAGCTGTACCGCGGCGTGGTGTCGAGCGACGTCAGCACCACCGAGACGCCGAGCGCGAGCACGAGCACGACGAGCACGAGCGCGACGAACGAGGTGTCGGCATGAGCGCCCCGACGGACGGCCAGCTCGGCACGGCGGCCGCGGTGCGGCTCGTCGCCGGCCGCGAGATCAGCACGCGCCTGCGCACCAAGGCGTTCATCTGGACCACCGCGCTGTTCGTGGCCGCGGTCGTGCTCGGCGGCGTGCTGCTCCACGCGATCGGCGGGCAGGACGACGACGGCGTCCCGGTCGCGTTCACGCCGTCGGCTACCGCCGCGATCCCCGCGTTCGAGGCCACCGCGACGGGTCTGGGCGCGACCGTGCAGACGAGCGAGCTCGATCCCGCCGCGGGCGAGCAGGCGCTCACCGACGGTGACGTCGACGTGCTCGTGACGTCGGTCGACCCCATGCTCTCGGTCACCGTCGACTCCGCCGTCCCGCAGCAGCTCCAGCCGGTGCTCGCGGCGTTCGCGCAGCAGCTCGCGCTCGCGAGCGCGGTCACGGACCTCGGCGGCGACCCGGCCGACGTCGCGGAGCAGGTCGCCACCGCCGCACCCGAGGTCACGGCGCTCGACCCCGAACCCGCGCGCGACGGCGGCCAGATCGTCGCCGGGTACCTCGCGGGGATCCTGCTGTTCATCTCGCTCATGACGGCCGGTCAGCTCGTCGCGCAGGGCGTCGTCGAGGAGAAGTCGAGCCGGGTCGTCGAGCTGCTGCTCGCGACGCTGCGGCCCGCCCAGCTGATGGCCGGCAAGGTGCTGGGCATCGGTGTCGTCGGGCTGATCCAGGTCGGCCTGGTCGTCGGCTCGGGCGCGGCGACCGCGAGCGTGCTCGGCCTGCTCGACTCGTCCGCGCTCGACCTGGGGACCACGGCGCTGTGGGCGCTCGCGTGGTTCGTCGTCGGGTTCGCCACGTACGCGCTGGTCCTGGGCGCGCTCGGCGCGCTCGTCTCGCGTCAGGAGGACGTGGGCTCGGTCATCGGCCCGGTCACGACGCTGATGATCATCCCGTACGTCATCGGCGTCTCGATCCTGCCGTGGGACCCGACGAACGCGCTGGCGACCTGGCTGTCCTACGTCCCGTTCTGTGCACCGATGCTCATGCCGATCCGCATCGCGCTGGGCGCCGCGACGACGGCCGAGGCGCTGCTCGCCCTCGCGATCTCGCTGGCGATCATCCCCGCGCTGGTGTGGCTCGCCGGGCGCATCTACGCGGGCGCGGTGCTGCACTCCGGCGGCCGGATGAAGATCCGCGACGCGCTGCGCGGGACCTGAGCCGGACACCGGCACGGCCGGTCCGGGCTAGGTTGGCGCCATGGCGACGCTGTTCACCAAGATCATCGACGGCGACATCCCCGGGCGGTTCGTCTGGGCCGACGACGTGTGCGTCGCGTTCGCGACCATCGCGCCGATCAGCGAAGGGCACGTCCTCGTCGTGCCGCGCGCCGAGGTCGTCGAGCTCACGCAGGCGTCCGACGACCTGCTCGCCCACCTGACGGGCGTCGCCAAGCGCATCGGCGCCGCGCAGCAGGCCGCGTGGTCCGCACCGCGCGCCGCGCTGCTCGTCGCGGGGTTCGAGGTTCCGCACCTGCACCTGCACGTGCTGCCCGCCTGGGGCGAGGCGGAGCTCTCGTTCGCGAACGCACGCACCGACGTCCCCGCGGCCGAGCTCGACGCCGCGGCCGAACGGCTGCGCACCGCGCTGCGCGACGCGGGCCACGGCGCCCACGTGCCCGCGGCGCTCGGCTCGCCCGCGCTGTAGGCGCCCGACGAGCCCAGCAGACCACGTCGGTCTACCCGAGCCGCCAACGGCAGACTGGTGGGCATGGGGCACACCGTGATCCAGGTTCCCGTTCCAGCGCTGGAGTCCATCGTCGACGTGCTCGAGCGCTACCCGCTTCGAACTGGATAGTCGCGCCGAACCGGTACCGGGCGAGCGCGCGTCCGTAGTGTTCGAGGCATGGCAGAGCTTGGGCACGTCACGTGGCCACCCGGACCGATCGCCACCGCTCGAATTCTGCTCCGCCCGCCGCAGGCTCGCGATCGCGCAGCATTCGTCGAGCTCTACACCTCACCCGATGTCGGGATCTACACGGGCGGAGCACGATCCCGTGAGGAGGTCGAACGCGCGCTGCCTGAGGAGCCACGGAGGCGTCCCGGTCTTTTCGTCATCGATCTCGACGGAGCAATGGTCGGGATGGTCCAGCTCGAGCGCCGGGACGCCGACTACGAGGTTCGCCAGGCGGCCGGCCAGGTGGACCTCGGGTACCTCCTTCTTCCGGAGGCATGGGGACGGGGGTACGCCACTGAAGCCTGTGAGGCCGCACTCGGCTGGTTCGCCGTCGCACTACCCGGTGAAGCCGTCGTACTCATCACCCAGACCGCGAACACACCCTCGATGCGGCTGGCAGCGAGGC
Organism: Cellulomonas composti; assembly: GCF_007990245.1. Lineage (GTDB taxonomy): Bacteria > Actinomycetota > Actinomycetes > Actinomycetales > Cellulomonadaceae > Cellulomonas > Cellulomonas composti. The sequence continues at coordinate 180,349 of NZ_BJWG01000007.1, forward strand.
TGGGGTTTGTCGAGGTCGAGCGGTTCGAGGCATACGACGCCGAGCAGTGGTTCGGCACGTGGACGGCCACAACGACCGGCTGAGCTGTGCCGCCGCGGCCTGAACGACCCGGGCCGACTTGCAGAGCAGCCCGCATCTCGACTCCCGAACGCTGGTCATGAGCGGCTCCGCGTCCGACGATGAGCCGGTGACCGTCGCCGGTTCGACCGCTGCCCCGCCGCGCACACGCGCACCGGTCGGGCTCGGCGCGCTCGCGGGCGTCGTCGCGGGGCTGGTCACCGTCGGCGTCGGTTCGCTCGTGTCGTTGTTCACGGGCGCCGCGAGCGATCCGCTCACCGCGGTCGGTGCCGCGTTCGTCGACGCGACTCCGCCGTGGCTCAAGGAGTTCGCGACCTCGACGTTCGGCACCGCCGACAAGACCGTGCTGCGGATCGGCGAGGCGCTCGTGCTCGCGCTGCTCGCCGCCACGGCCGGGATCCTCGCGGCCCGCCGCTGGGCCTGGGGCGCCACGGTCGTCGTGCTGCTGGGCGCGGTCGCGCTCGCCGCCGCGCTCGGACGGCCCGGCGCGACGTGGACGGCGGCCCTGCCCTCGCTCCTCGGCACCATCGCCGGGCTGGTCACGCTCCAGTCCCTCGTCGCACGGCTGCCCCGACGGGCCGAGGACGCCGGCCCGCAGCCCGCAGGCTCGTCGGGACCCGACCGGCGCGCGTTCCTGCAGGCCTCCGCGATCGGTGTCGCGGTCGGACTCGTCGGACTCGCCGCGGGCCGCCTGCTGGGTGCCGCCGGACGAGCGGCCACCGCCGCCCGTGCCGCGCTGCACCTGCCGGCACCTAAGGTCCCGGCACCACCCGTGCCCGCCGGCGTGGACGTGGGGGTCGAGGGCGTGGACCCGTGGGCGACCCCGCCCGACGACTTCTACCGCATCGACACCGCGCTCGTCGTGCCGCAGGTCGACCCGAACACCTGGAAGCTGCGCGTGCACGGGCTGGTCGAGCACGAGGTCGAGCTGACCTGGGCCGAGCTGCTCGCGAGCGACCTCGTCGAGGCCTGGGTGACGTTGGCCTGCGTCTCGAACCCGGTGGGCGGCGACCTCGTCGGCAACCAGCGCTGGCTCGGCCTGCCGGTCCGCGAGGTGCTGGCCCGCGCACGGCCCACGGCGGGCGCCGACATGGTGCTGTCCCGCAGCGCCGACGGCTGGACCGCGTCGACGCCGCTCGAGGCCCTGACCGACGACCGCAACGCGCTGCTGGCCGTCGGCATGGACGGCGAGCCGCTGCCCCTCGTGCACGGCTTCCCCGTGCGCATGGTCGTGCCGGGCCTGTACGGGTACGTCTCGGCGACGAAGTGGGTCGTGGACCTCGAGGTCACCCGGTTCGCCGACGCCACCGCCTACTGGACCGACCGCGGCTGGTCGCAGCGCGGCCCGGTCAAGACCCAGTCCCGCATCGAGGTGCCGAGCACCGGGGCGCACGTCGACGCCGGGACCGTCGTCGTCGCGGGCACGTCGTGGGCCCAGCACCGCGGGATCACGCGCGTGCAGGTGCAGGTCGACGACGGCGCGTGGGACGACGTGACGCTCGCCGACGACGGTGGCATCGACTCCTGGCGCCAGTGGCGCTACGACTGGCCGGCCACCTCCGGTGAGCACACCGTGCGCGTGCGCGCATTCGACCCGGACGGCCCGCAGACGGGTGCACAAGCCGATGTCGTCCCGGACGGCGCGACGGGCTACGACGAGATCTCGGTCGAGGTGCGCTGATCCCAGCGCATGCCTCGAGCCCGGCTCAGTACACGTCGCGGACGTAGCGGCGGGCGGCGGTGAGGTCCTTGACGTAGGCGTCGGCGGCCTCGGCGGACAGTCCCCCGTGCGTCGCGACCACCTCGCGCAGTGCGCGGTCGACGTCCTTGGCCATGCGGGACGCGTCGCCGCAGACGAAGAACGACGCACCGTCGCACAGCCACGACCACAGCCGCGCGCCCTGCTCACGCATCCGGTCCTGCACGTAGACCTTGGCGCGCTGGTCGCGCGAGAACGCGGTATCGAGCCGGTCGAGGGTGCCGTCCGCGAGCATCGCGGCGAGCTCGTCGCGGTAGTAGAAGTCCGTCGCCTCGTGCTGCTCGCCGAAGAACAGCCAGTTCCTCCCACCGTGGCCCGCGGCGCGTCGGTCGGCGAGGAACCCGACGAACGGCGCGACGCCCGTGCCCGGGCCGACCATCACGGCGGGGACGTCCGCCGCGGGCGGACGGAAGTGCGACGTGGCCTGCACGTGGACCGGCACCGCCGTGTCGAGCGGCGCGTCGGCCAGGAAGCTCGAGCACACGCCGCCGCGGGCCGCGCCCGTGGGCGACGAGAAGCGCACGACCGACATCGTCAGCGAGACCCGGTCGGGTGCGACCAGCGCGCTCGACGAGATCGAGTACTGCCGCGGCGCGAGCCGGCGCAGGACACCCACGAGCTCGGCGGCCGGCAGGTCCGGCGCGTGCTCGGCCACCACGTCGACCGCCTGCCGGCACCACGTCCAGCGCGCCAGGTCCTCGCCGTTGTCGGGACGCAGCAGCCGGCGCAGCGTGGCGCTCTGCGAGTGCTCCGCGACGAGCGCGAGCAGGTCGTGCGAGATCCGGCTGACGTCCAGCTCGGTGCTCAGCGCCCGTCGCAGCGGCACGGCGACGCCGCCGACGTCGACCTGCTCGTCCGGGTCCCAGCCCGTGACCTCGAACCACTCGTCGACCAGCGCGGGCGCGTTCGTCGGCCGCACGGCGAGCGCGTCGCCCGCGCGGTAGGCGACCTCGCGCGGGCTCGCGGACACGTCCAGGACGATCTCGCGCACCTCCTTGCCCGAGCCCGGCAGGGACAGCAGCCGGTTCCCGACGAGGCGCGCCTCGCCGGGCTCGTGGCGCGTCGCGCGCGCGGGTCCGGCCGGGCCCGGCGCGGCCGTCGTGCGGTCCTCGTGCGGGCTCGCGACGAGCGTCCCGGGCTCGGCCGATGCGATGCGGACCTCGGGCCGTGCCTCGGTCCCGGCCTCCGCGCGCGCCTCGGGGAGCGCCCCCGGGACCGCGCCCGGAGGCGCCTCCACGAGCGCGGCGGCGAGCGCGGCGATCCACGCGTGCGCGCGCTCGTCGTCGCCGGGTTCGCACTCCGCGCGCTCGACGAGCCGTTGCGCGCCGAGCTCCTCGAGGCGGTGGTCGAGCCGCCGGCCGTGCCCGCAGAACCGGTCGTAGGCCGGGTCGCCGAGCGCGAGCACCGCGAACCTCGACCCGTCGAGCCGCCGCGCGTCCGGGGCCGCGACCGCCTCCCAGAACGCGGTGCCGTTGTCCGGCGCGTCGCCGTCGCCGAACGTGCTGGTCACGAGCACGAGGTCGGCGCCGTGCGGCAGGTCCGCCGGCAGCGCGTCGTCCATCGCGACGACGCGTGGCGCAAGCCCCGCCTCGCCCAGCACACCGCCCGCGGCGGCCGCCAGGTCCTCCGCGTTGCCCGTCTGCGACGCCCACAGCACGACGAGCGGGCGCACGGGGGTCGCGGCGTCCTCGGCACCCGCCCCCCGGCCCGCGTCGCTGCGCTCCGGTGCCCGCGAGAACAGCCCGGCGAGCAGCCCGTCGACCCACAGCGACTGGTCGGGGCCCAGCGGCGCCCCGGTGGGCAGCACAGGCGTGCCCGCCGCACCGCCGCCACCCCCCAGACCGGCCAGGAAGCCGGCGAGGTAGCGCCGCTCGGCGTCGCCCAGCGAAGGCGGGTCGAGCCGGTCGAGGCCCAGCGCCGCCCCCAGCGCGCGGATCGCCACGGCTCCCGGCGTCAGCCCGTGGTCACCCGCAGCAGCAGCCGCGGCAGGCGAGGACGCAGCCGGCGAGGATGCGGCGGCCGGGGGGGCGACGATCGCGTCGTCGTCCGTCGCGCGCAGCGGCGCCGGCACCGGCGTCAGCCGCACCGCGCACACCTTGAGCTCGGGCTGGAACGACAGCGGGTCGACCGCGTCGTTCGTCACGGCGTTCACGGCGAGGTACTCCCCGAACAGGTCGTTCCAGTGGAACGGTGCCCAGCAGGCGCCGGGCCGCACCCGGTCGGTCACGACGACGGGCAGCACCGCGCGCCCTCGTCGGGACGCGACCTCGACGTGGTCGCCCGCGGCGATCCCGAGCGCGCGCACGTCGTCGGGGTGCAGCTCGAGGAACGGACCCGGTGCGAGCTTGGTGAGCTTGGCGACGCGGCCGGTCTTGGTCAGCGTGTGCCAGTGGTGCTGGACGCGTCCGGTGTTGAGCACGAACGGGTAGTCGTCGTCGGGCAGCTCGGCGGCGGGAAGGTGCGGGCGCGCGTGGAACTGCGCACGGCCGCTGGCGGTCGCGAAGCGCAGGCGCGGGCGCGTGCCGTCGGGGCGCTCCAGGACCGGCTGGCTCACGCCGTCGTTGAGGTAGCGGATCGGGTTGCGGCGCGGGCCGTCGGGCGCGACCGGCCACTGCACGGACCCCTCGCGCAGCCGCTCGTAGCTGGCCCCGCGCAGGTCGTAGCCCGTGCGCGGGTTGGCGAACGCGCGCAGCTCCTCGAAGACCTCCTCCGCGGACGCGTGCTCGAACCCGGGGTACCCCATCGCGCGGGCCACGCGCGCGATCAGCAGCCAGTCCGGCAGCGCGTCGCCGGGCGGGCGCAGCGCGGCGCGCGCGAGCGTGAGGTTGCGCTCCGAGTTGACCATCACGCCGTCGCCCTCGGACCACAGCGCGCCCGGCAGCACCACGTCCGCGTACGCCGTGGTCTCCGTCTCCGCGAACGCATCCTGCACGACGACGAGCTCGGCCCGCTCGAGGCCCTCGATCACCGTGCGGCGGTTGCCGACGGTCGCGACCGGGTTGGTGCACACCACCCAGCACGCCTTGATCTCGCCCGCCGCCATGCGCTCGAACATGTCGACCGTCCCGCGCCCCGTGCTCTCGGCCCGCAGCGTCCCGGGCGGCAGGCCCCAGACCTGTTCGACGAACGCGCGGTCGGCCGGGTCGAGCACCGAGCGCTGGCCGGGCAGGCCCGGGCCCATGTAGCCCATCTCGCGCCCGCCCATCGCGTTGGGCTGGCCGGTGAGCGAGAACGGCCCCGAGCCGGTCCGGCAGATCGCGCCCGTCGCGAGGTGCAGGTTGACCAGCGCGTTCGTGTTCCAGGTGCCGTGCGTGGACTGGTTGAGTCCCATCGTCCAGCAGGACACCCAGTTCCCGGCCCCGGCGATGAGCGCGGCCGCCGCGCGCAGGTCCGCCTCGGGGATCCCCGTGACGCGCGCGACCTCGTCGGCCGGGTAGTCCTCGAGCATCGCCTCGAGCGCGTCCCAGCCCTCGGTGTGCTCCGCGACGAAGTCCGTGTCCAGCCCGCCGGCCTCCACGACGAGCCGCAGCAGGCCGTTCAGCAGCGCGACGTCCGTCCCGGGTGCGACCTGCAGGAACAGGTCCGCCTTCTCGGCCGTGGCGGTGCGCCGCGGGTCGACGACGATCAGCTTCGCGCCGGCCTTGACCCGGTCCAGCAGGCGCAGGAACAGGATCGGGTGACAGTCGGCCATGTTCGCGCCGATGACGAGGAAGACGTCGGCGTGGTCGAGGTCGTCGTACGACCCGGGCGGGCCGTCGGCGCCCAGCGAGAGCTTGTAGCCGGTGCCGGCGCTGGCCATGCACAGGCGCGAGTTCGACTCGATCCACTGGGTCCGCACGAACCCCTTGGCGAGCTTGTTCGCGAGGTACTGCGCCTCGAGGCTCAGCTGACCCGAGACGTAGAACGCCACCGCGTCCGGCCCGTGCTCGTCGATCACCGCGCGCAGCCGGTCGGCCACGAGCGCCACGACGTCGTCGAGCACGGCCGCCTCGGGCCCCGCGCCGCGCTCGGTGCGCACGAGCGCGCTCGTCGTGCGACCGCCCGCGGCGAGCATGTCCGCGCTCGTCGCGCCCTTGGTGCACAGCCGGCCGGCGTTCGACGGGTGCGACCGGTCGCCGCGTGCGGCGCGCGCGACCGGCGCGCCCTCGTCGTCGTGCCCGATCTCGAGGACGATCCCGCAGCCGACGCCGCAGTAGGAGCACACCGTCGCGATCTGGGTCGTCGTCGGTGCGCCCCCCTGCGGAGCCGTGGTCGTGGTCGTCATGCGGCCGCTCAGATGACCGTCTGGCCGAACGACGAACCGCGACGTGCGTACACCGCCCACACGGTCGCCGCCATGACGACGTACATCCCGACGATCACCCACAGCGCGGCCTGGATGTTGCCCGTCGTCGACGTCGAGATCGCGAAGCCGCGCGGGATGAGGAACCCACCGAACGCGCCGACCGCACCGGCGATGCCGAGGCAGCCGGCCGCGGCGCGGGCCCGCCGCGCGCGGTCCTCGTCGTCCGTGGCGCCGTGCCGGAAGACCGCGGGGATCATCCGGTAGACCGAGCCGTTGCCGGCCCCGGCCGCGACGAACAGCACGAGGAACGACGCGAGGTAGGCGCCGAACGAGTGCGCACGCAGCGCGGCGATCGCGCTGACGACACCCGCGGCCATCACCGCGAACGACGCGATGGTCACCCGCGCGCCGCCGAGCCGGTCGGCGAGGATGCCGCCCAGCGGACGTGCGACGGAGCCGACGAGCGCGCCCAGGAACGCGACCGACGCCGTGACCTCGGGGAACGTGCCCTTCAGGAGCGTCGGGAAGGCCCCCGAGAAGCCGATGAACGAGCCGAACGTGCCGATGTAGACGAACGAGATGATCCACGTGTGCCGGTGCCGAGCGGCCGCGCCGTACGAGCGCGGGTCGGACTTGGCGTTCGACAGGTTGTCCATGAAGCGCCAGGCCAGCACCGCCGCGAGGATCACGAGGGGCACGAAGATCAGCCCCGCGCGCTCGAGCTGCACGCCCGCCGCACCCACGATGACGATCGGCACGACGAGCTGCACCGCGGCAGTGCCGAGGTTGCCGCCCGCCGCGTTCAGGCCGAGCGCCCGGCCCTTCTCGCGCTCCGGGAAGAAGAACGAGATGTTCGCCATCGACGACGCGAAGTTGCCGCCGCCGAGACCCGCGAGGGCCGCGACCCCGAGCAGCACGCCGAACGACGTGCTCGGGTCCTGCACGACGACCGCGAGGCTGATCGTCGGGATCAGCAGCAGCAGCGCGGACACGATCGTCCAGTTGCGCCCGCCGAACAAGGGCACCGCGAACGTGTACGGGATGCGCAGCGTCGCGCCGACCAGGCTGGGCAGGGCGATCAGCCAGAACATCTGGTCGACGCTGAGCGTGAACCCGGCCGCGGGGAGCTGCGGCACGACGATGCTCCACAGCGCCCAGACCGCGAAGCCGAGGAACTCCGCGAAGATCGACAGGTTGAGGTTGCGGCGGGCGATCGCGCGTCCCGCGGTGGCCCACTGGCGCTCGTCCTGCGGGTCCCAGCCGTCGATCCAGCGACCGCGACGGAACGCGAGCGGCGCACCCGTTGCGGGTGCGAGAGACGTGTCGGTCGTCGTGCCGGTGGTGCTGGCGGACGACGATGCCGGCGACGACTCGTCGTCGACGGTCGCGAGCGGTTGCGCCATGGGGGCCTCCGGGAGGTCGGTGGGAGCTCGGGACTCCGCCGACGCTACGAAGCGGATGTTTCCGCCCGGCCGCCCGCGCTGTTGCGCGACGGGAACAGTTCGCGCACGGAGCACGCTCGCCCGCTGTGAGAAGCGTCAGGCCGGCCGCACGCGCGCCCGCGCCGCGTCGACCGCGAGCCGCACGTCGTCACCGGGCCGCAGCGCGAGCGCCGCGGCCTCCAGCGCCGTCAGGTCGGCGACCACGTCCGCGCTCGTGCGTACGCGCACGCCGCGGGGTCCACGCTCGAGGTCGACGACACGTGCGAGCCAGACGAGCTCGCCGGTACCGTCCGGCGGCACCGGCGCGTCACCGGGCACGATCCGGACGTCGCCGGGCGCGAACGTCAGGACGACGGGCCCGTCCGGCGGACCGGCCGCCACGGCGCCGGTCGGGTCGGCGGGCAGCGGCACCTCGAGGGTCGCGGAGCCGCGGGGCCCCGTGCCGGCCTCGACGTCGACGTGGACCGTCCCGCCACGGGCTCGGCCGCGGACCAGGTCGAGGCCCGCGAGCGCCGCGCTGAACTCCGTGCGCGGCTCGCTGAACAGCTCGAGCGGCGGCCCCTCCTCGACGACCCGGCCGTCGTGCAGCACGAGCGCGTGGTCCGCGAGCGTGAGCGCGTCGAGCGCGTCGTGCGTCACGAGCACCACCGGCGTCGCGGTCGCGGCGAGCTGGTCGAGCAGCGTCTCGCGCAGGCCGGCGGCGACACGCACGTCGAGCTGCGCGAAGGGCTCGTCGAGCAGCAGCACATCCGGTCCTGCGGCCAGAGCACGCGCGATCGCGACGCGCTGGCGCTGACCGCCGGACAGCTCGTCCGGACGCCGGTCGCCGAACCCCGGCAGGCCCAGGCGCTCCAGCCACCCGTCCGCGGCGGCGCGCGCCTCGCCTGCACCGACGCCCGCCGCGCGGAGCCCGAACGCGACGTTCTCGCGCACGCTCAGGTGCGGGAAGACGAGCGCGTCCTGACCGAGCAGCCCGACGCGACGGCTCGCGACCGGCACCTGCACCCTTCGGCCGGACACCGTGGACGCTCTTCGGCTGGACGTCGACCACGCTCCTCGGCCGGACACCGACGACGCCCGGTCGTCGGGACCCGCGACCCGCGACTGCACGCGCTCGCCCACGGCACCCTCGTCGGGACCCGCGACCCGCGACAGCACGCGCTCGCCCACGGCACCCTCGTCGGGCCCCGCGACCCGCGACAGCACGCGCTCGCCGACGGCTACCTCGCCCGCCTCGAGCGGGACGGTCCCGGCGATCGCGCCGAGCAGCGTCGACTTGCCGGCACCGTTCGGGCCGAGCACCGCGACGAGCCGGCCCGGCTCGACGCGCAGCGCGACGTCGAGCCGGAAGTCGCCGTGCCGGGCCTGCGCGCGGACGACGAGCGTGCCCTCCGGTCCTGCTGCGGGCGGGCCGGTGCGCGGTCCGGCCGCGGGTCGGGGTCGGGGTCGGGGTCCCATGCTCATCCGCCCGCCCGTCCCGGTCGCCACGCGCGCGCCGCGAGCAGCACCGCGGCCGCCGCCACGACCAGCAGCAGGGACAGCGCCACGGCGGTGCCCTGCGAGACACCCGAGCCGTTGAACGCCGAGTAGATCGCGAGCGGCATCGTCCGGGTCACGCCTGGCGTGTTGCCCGCGAACAGCGCGGTGGCGCCGAACTCACCGAGCGCCCGCGCGAAGCACAGCACCGTCCCGGAGACCAGGCCCGGCGCCGCGAGCGGCAGCGTCACGCGCCGGAGCACCGTCCAGCGGCCCGCGCCCAGGGTCGCGGCGACCGCCTCGTACCGGGTGCCCGACGTCCGCAGCGCACCCTCCAGGCCGAGCACGAGGAACGGCATCGCGACGAAGGTCTGCGCGATCACGACGGCCGCGGTGGTGAACGGGATCGTGATCCCGAACCACGCGTCGAGCGACTGCCCGATCAGCCCACGTCGGCCGAGGAGGAACAGCAGCGCGATGCCACCGACGGTCGGCGGCAGCACGAGCGGCAGCGTGACGAGCGCGCGCAGCACGTCGGCACCCCACCCGCTCGCACGGGCCAGGACGACCGCGAGCGGCACGCCGAGCAGCAGGCAGAACCCCGTCGCGAGCAGCGAGGTCCCGAGCGAGAGCGCCAGCGCCTGGCGTGCCGCCGCCGACGTCACGTCGTCGGGCAGCGTCGCCCAGTCGGCGCGCACGACGAGCGCGACGACGGGCAGGACGAGCAGCCCCGCGGCCAGTGCGGCCGGGAGCCACAGCAGCCGCGGGGCCCGGGACGTCACGGTGCTACGCGCCCGGGGCCACGAACCCCCGTGCCGCCAGCAGCTCCTGACCGTCGGCGGAGAGCACGAACGCGATGAACGCCTCCGCGACGTCGGTCGACGTCGCGGACGTCAGCGTCGCGATCGGGTACCGGTTGACGACCTCTGCGGCCTCGGGGAAGTCGATGCCGTCGACGTCGTCGTCGGCCTTGAGCACGTCCGTGCGGTAGACCAGTCCGGCGTCCGCCTCGTCCCCGGCCACCTTGGTGAGCACGGCGGTCACGTTCTGCTCGTAGCTCGCCGGCGTGAACGACACGCCAGCGGCGTCGAGCACCTTCTGCGAGGCCGACCCGCACGGCACCTCGGGTGCGCACAGGACGACCTTGCCGCCGTCGGCCGTCAGCGCCGCCAGGTCGGCGAGCGACGAGATGTTCTTCGGGTTGCCCGCGGGCACGACGATCTGCAGCGTGTTCGTCGTGAACACCTGCGGTTCACCCGAGACGAGCCCGGCGTCGACGACCGTCTGCATGTTCTTCTCGTCGGCCGTCGCGAGCACGTCGGCCGTCGCGCCCTCGACGAGCTGCGTGGCCAGCGTCGACGAGCCGTCGTAGGTGATCGGATCGACCGTGACACCCGGGTGCTCTGCGACGAACGCCGCCGCGAGCTCGTCGAACACGGGCTCGAGCGACGCCGCGGCGAAGATCCGCAGGTCACCCGTCAGGTCGTCGGCCGTCGGGCTCGCTTCCTGGGTGGCCGTCGGCGTCGTGCTCGTGCCCGTACCCGGCTCGTCCGACGAACCGCACGCCGCCAGACCCGGCACCGCCAGCAGCACCGTCGCGAGCGCGACAGCTGCCGCCCGTGGTGTCAGTCTCATCGAAGTCCCCTAGTCGTCTCGACCACGACGGTCGTCGCCTTGACGACCGCCACCGCCCGGGACCCGATCTCGAGCCCGAGCTCGCGGACCGCCTCGCTCGACATCAACGACACGACGCGGAACGGTCCGCACTGCAGATCCACCTGTGCCATCACGGTGTCGGTGGTGATGCCCGTGACCAGACCCGTGAACCGGTTGCGGGCCGACGAACGGCTCGCCGACGGGTCCTCGGGCGCCTTGGCCCGCTCGACCGCGAACGCGGCGAGGTCGCGGCCGGCCACGACCGCGCGGCCGGCCTCGTCGCTCGTGGAAGTCAGCGCTCCCACCTCGACCCAACGCCGGACGGTGTCGTCGCTCACCCCGAGGAGTTCTGCCGCTTCGCTGATCCGATAGTGCGTCACGATCGGAGACGATAGTCCGCATCTGCGGCACGCGGCAGGGGAAATCCCGTGAAAAACACCACACGCCGTCGACCGCCCCGGACGGTGCCGGCCGCCCCCAGCACGCCGGGCCCGTCAGGCCCGTCGGACTCGTCGGGCCGGTCAGTCCCATCGGGCTCGTCGGGCTCGTCGCGCATTCGCACCCGCTACACACACCCACCCGGGTCGGCGCGCGGTACGGTCCCGTCATGGCGAACGACGACGTCGCGAAGGACAAGAAGGCCAAGCACGCCAAGAAGGCCGAGCACGCCAAGAAGAAGACGAAGAAGGGCCGGGCCGCCGGGCCCAAGGTCCCGAACGACGTCTACGAGGCCGAGCTGGTGCGGCTGCAGGCCGAGCTCGTCAAGGTCCAGGAGTGGGTGCGGTCGAGCGGTGCGCGCATCGCGATCGTGTTCGAGGGCCGGGACGCGGCGGGCAAGGGCGGCACGATCAAGCGCATCACCGAGTACCTCTCGCCCCGCACCGCGCGCATCGCCGCGCTGCCGACGCCGACCGAGCGCGAGAAGTCGCAGTGGTACTACCAGCGCTACGTCGCGCACCTGCCCGCCGCCGGCGAGATCGTGCTGTTCGACCGGTCCTGGTACAACCGCGCGGGCGTCGAGCGCGTGATGGGCTACTGTACGCCGCGGCAGTACACCGAGTTCATGCGCCAGACCCCGATCTTCGAGCAGATGCTGGTCGACGACGGCATCCTGCTGCGCAAGTACTGGTTCTCCGTGTCGGACGAGGAGCAGCTCAAGCGCTTCCGCTCGCGCCTGCACGACCCGCTGCGGCGCTGGAAGCTGTCCACCACCGACCTCGACTCGATCGCCAAGTGGGAGGACTACTCGCGCGCCAAGGACGAGATGCTGGTGCACACCGACGTGCCGGCGTCGCCCTGGTTCGTCGTCGAGAGCGACATCAAGAAGCACGCGCGGCTCAACATGATCGCCCACCTCCTGTCGACGATCCCCTACACCGAGACGGTGCACGACGAGGTCGTGCTCCCCGACCGGCCCGCGCCGTCGACCGGCTACGAGCGCCCGCCGCGCGAGCTCAACACCTACGTCCCCGACTTCGCGACGACGCTGCTCGGCGACCGCGAGCGCGACCTGTAGGCGCATGACCGGCACCCCTGCACCCGTTCCGGGGCCACCGCTACGGGTCAGGGTGCCCACGCTGACCCCGTCCGTGCGCGACTTCCTGCGCACCGAGGCGAGCTCGGCCGTCGCACTGCTCGTCGCGACCGTCGTCGCGCTCGTCTGGGCGAACTCGGCGTGGGCGGACACGTACGACGAGGTCTGGGGCACGACCGCCGGCCTGCACCTCGGCTCGTGGTCGCTCGAGCTCACGCTGCACGCGTGGGTGAACGACGCCGCGATGGCCGTGTTCTTCGCCGTCGTCGGGCTCGAGATCGCCCGCGAGGCGACACGGGGCGAGCTGCGCGACCGACGTTCCCTCGCGATGCCGGCGCTCGGAGCGCTCGGCGGTCTGCTCGTGCCCGCTCTCATCTTCATCGCCATCACCGCCGGGACCGACGTCGCGCACGGCTGGGGCGTCGTGATGTCCACCGACACCGCGTTCCTCGTCGGGATCCTCGCGCTGTTCGGGCCCGCGTGCCCCGACCAGCTGCGGCTGTTCCTGCTGACGCTCGCGATCGTCGACGACATCGGGGCGATCACCGTGATGGCGGTCGCCTACACCTCGTCGGTCGACGTCGGTGCCCTCGCGCTCGCGGGCCTGCTCGTCGTGGCGCTGCTGGTGCTGCGCTGGATGCGGGTGTGGCGGCTGCTGCCCTATGTGCTCGTCGGCGTCGCGCTGTGGCTCGCCGTGCAGGCGTCGGGCGTGCACGCGACGCTCGCGGGCGTGCTCGTCGGGCTGGTCGTGCCCGCCACCGCGACCCGCCGCGAGGAGGTCGAGGCCGTGCGCGGCTACGCGCGCGACCTCGTCGAGGACACCACCGCCGAGCGCGAGCACCTCGCCGAGCTCGCCGCCCGCGCCGCCGTGCCCGCAGGCGATCGGCTCCAGCGCGCCCTGCACCCGTGGAGCGCGTTCGTCGTGGTGCCGCTGTTCGGTCTGGCGAACGCCGGCGTCGTGGTCTCCGGCGACGCGCTCGCCGACGCCGCGCGCTCGCGGCTGACCATCGCCGTCGTCGTGGCGCTCGTCGTCGGCAACGCCGTCGGGATCACGGGGGCGACCACCCTCGCGCTGCGCCTCGGGCTCGGTGAGCTGCCCGGGCGGGTGCGCTACGGGCACCTGCTCGGCGGCGCCGTGCTGGCCGGCATCGGGTTCACGATCTCACTGTTCATCGCCGAGCTCGCGTTCGACGACGACGAACATCTGCAGCAGGCCAAGATCGGCATCCTTGCCGGGTCGCTCGTGGCCGCCGTGCTCGGCTCGGTGCTCCTGCGCTGGCTCGGTGAGCGCCTGCCCCTGTGCTCGCCGCCGTCCGACCCGCCGCCCGCCCTGCCCCCGCTCCCCTGGCGTGCGCCCGGCGCACGCGACCCCGAACCCGATCCAGGGCCCGACACCGATGCAGGACGTGAGCCCGATGTCGATGCAGGGCCCGAGCCCGGCTCCGGCCAGGGTCAGGTCATCGGGTCGTCGTCCCCGTAGGCGGGCACGCGCAGGCGCCGGGCGTCCGTCGCCACGATCCGGTCGGCAGCCGCTCGCAGGGCCTCGACCGTGTCGACCCCCGCGCGCACGAACCGACCGGACAGCGCGTCGAGCTCACCGTCCGCGAACGCGACCGCGAGCGTCACGACGTCCGCCAGGTCGGTCCACTCCGTGCGGCCGTCGTGCGCCGGCATCGACGCGGTCATCGCGGTCTGCACGACGCCGGGCGACAGGTCGAGCGTGCGGATGCCGCGGTCGCGGTACTGCGCGTCGACCATCGTCGTGAGCCGCGCCAGCGCGCCCTTGCTCATCCCGTACCCCGTGTAGGACGTGCTCGGCCGGTACGCCGCACCCGAGTTCACCGCCAGCACCCGCCCGCTGCCGCGCGCGAGCATCCCGGGCAGCACGGCGTGCGTGAGCAGCAGCGGCCCGCGGACGTTGACCTCGATGACGCGCCAGGCGTCCTCCGGGTCGTCGGCGACGAGGTCCACCTCGGCCCGTTCGATCACGCCCGCGTTGTTGACGAGCACGCCGATGCCGCCCAGTGCGTCCTCGACCCGTGCGACCGCGTCGGCGACGGCCGTCGCGTCGATGAGGTCCGCCGCTGCCACGACAGCGCTTCCCCCGGCCGCCTCGACCTGCATCGCGGTCTCCTCGAGCGCGGCTCGCGTCCGTCCGACGAGCCCGACCCGGTATCCCGCCGCCGCGAGCCCGAGCGCGATCCCCCGCCCGATGCCACGACCGGCCCCCGTCACCAGCGCGCCCCGCGGCGCGAGCTTCGTCGTGGCGAGCGTCGTCGTGCTGGGCTCCGTCATGCGACCAGCCTGCACCAACCCCCGACGAAGCCCCACCCCACGCCCGGGCGCACGACGACCCGAGCCCACCACCCGGACCGGCCGTCCCGCCGAGCGCCGCGCGTCCCCGACAACACGACCCCACCCGCGCCCAGCACAACCCACGCATCCGCCAAGCACCCCCCGACAGACCGCGCCACCACGCTCGGCACGACCCGCGCACCCGCCAAACGCCCCCGCCAGACCGCGCTACCACGCCCGGCACGACCCGCACCGGCCCCAACGAACTCCGACGAGATCAGGTCACGCGCGCGCCGCGTAGGCCTGCGCAACAGCGGCTCGCACACCGGCGAGGGTCACGTCGCCCACGTAGCGGACGTCGTCGACGAACAGCGTCGGCGTGCCGCGCACGTCCAGCGCAAGCCCCGCGAGGTAGTCGGCCTCGACGGCGGCGGCGTGCCTCTGCGCCAGCTCCCCGACCACCTCGTCGGGCTCGATGCCCGCCGCTCGGGCGTGCCGGCGCAGGTCCGGGTCGGTGAGGTGGGCCTGGTCCGCGAAGACCGCGTCGTGCAGCGCCCAGAACTGCCCGTGCACCGCGAACGCCTCCGCTGCCAGGGCGGCCGTCAGTGCGTGCGGATGGACCTCGAACAGCGGGAAGTGTCGCCACACCAGCCGCACCCGACCGCCCGACTCGTCCACCACCGCTCGCAGCACCGGCGCCGCCGCCCGGCAGTGCGGACACTCCAGGTCTCCGAACTCGACGATCGTCACCGCCGCCGCCGAATCGCCGTAAACGTGCCGCGCCGGATCCCCCGTCACCGTCACATCCCGCTCCTCCCGACGTCCGCAACCACTCCGAGTGCCTACGGCCCGAGCAGTGTCCCTCCCCTCGCCCGCACCCGCCACGGCACCGACCACCCGGGCCACTCGCCTACCGTTCACCCGAGCACACGCGGCCACCGACAGCGATCGCCGACGTGGACCGCCGAAGCATCAGCCCGAACCCACGCCGCCCCCCGCATCCGCCCGCCGCATCGGCCAGCCGCATCGGCCAGCCGCGCTCGCCGACAGGGACCGCCGAAGCGTCACCCGCGACCCACGTCACTCGCCGCATCCGCCAGCCGCATCCGCCAGCCGTGATCGCCGTGGAGTGCCGGAGACGGGTGGCATCACCAGGTTCGTGCGCGCCCGATCAGAATCGCTCCGGATCAGAATGGTGGCGGCTCGTCGGCCGAGGACCGTTCCGTGTGACGTCCGCGGCCGAGCAGCTCGTTCCAGCCGTCGGCGCCGGGCCGTGTCTCGTAGGTCAGGCCCAGGGGTGTGCGCCAGCGGAACACGCCGGGCGAGACCTGGGTCACCCGGAACGCGCCGGAGCTCTTGATCGTGTGACAGGACCGGCAGGCGGGGGCGAGGTTGTCGGCGCTGGTGGGTCCGGGTGGTTGGTCGGGTGCCCATGGGGGTGGGTGGAATTCGATGGTGTGGTCGAGGTCGGCGCCCGCGGCGGGTGAGGAGCACGAGGGTGCGTAGCACTGCCGGTCGCGGGCTCGGACGTGGTGTTCGATGTCGGCGGGTGGCTTGTAGCGGGTCCTGCCGACGTCGAGGACAGCGTTGCTCAGCGGGTCGGTCACGATCCGACGCCAGACTCCGCCCCGGGCGAGCGCGCGGGCCTGGGCGGCGCTGATCGGGCCGTGCCCGGCGAGCTCGGCCGGTGCGTCGTCGAGCCCGATCAGGGTCTCGAGTGAGACGACGACGTCGATGTTCACGCGTGGGCGTCGGCGTCTGGCCTCGGCCGCGAGGTCGCCGCCGACCGGCGTCGAGGCGTCGGTGGACACGGCACCCGTCGATGCAGGGCCGGGCGATACGACCCGTATCGACGCAGCACCAGCCGGTACGAGGCCAGCCGACACAGCACCAGCCGGTGCGAGGCCAGTCGATGCAGCACCAGCCGGTGCGAGGCCAGTCGATGCAGCACCAGCCGGTGCGGGGCCAGTCGACACAGCACCAGCCGGTGCGGGGCCAGTCGACGCGGGGTCGGTGGGCACGGAGCTCGTCGACGCGGGGTCGGTCGGAGCGGAATCGCTCGACGCGGGGTCGGTGGGCGCGGGATCGCCCGACGCGGGGTCGGTGGGCGCGGGATCGCCCGACGCGGGGTCGGTGGATGCGGGGTCGCTCGACGCGGGGTTGGCGGGCGCGGGGTCGCTTGGCGCGGGGTCGCTTGGCTCGGGGTCGGTGGACGCGGGGTTGGCGGGCGTGGGGTTGGTGGGCGTGGGGTCGCCTGCGCGGGGTGTTGGGGTCGTGGGCGGGTCGGCGTGGGTGGACGGTGGTGTCGGTGCGCCGAAGGGTGCCGGTGCCGGGCCGTGCGCGTCCAGGTCCGGGTCATCCGAGTCGAGCGCGTCCTGGCCGAGGGTCAGGTCGATCAGGGTGTCGGCGCGCAGCTGGTCGAGGGTGCGCGGGTCACCCGTGGCGCGCCGGGCCCGGGCGACGGACTCGAGCACGCTGTCCAGGGCGGCGGCGGTCTCGGCGGGCAGGACCGCGCGCAGGCTCGACATGCCGTCCGGCAACGCCCGGGGCCGCTCCACCCGCCGGGTGCGGCGCGCCTCACGGTGAGCGCCCGCGGCGTACTGGGCGTCGGCGGCGATGATCGCCCGCTCCAGATCCGCGCTGAGCTGGGTCGGGGTGCGCCGGTTCGCACCGGGCAGGACCTGCTCCTGGACGAGCTCGGCGACCTGCCAGGGCACGTCCGCCAGCCGGCGCACCACGATCCGGCCACGCACCTCGTCCAGGTCGCCACTCAGCAACGCCTGCGTCGTGGGCTGCAGACCCGCACCCATCGCGTGCCCCTCACGCACCAGGTGCTGTGCGGCCTGCTTGGAGCACCCCAGCCGCCAGGCGATCTCCGTCGCCGCGAGCCGGTCCCCCGCGAGCACGTGACCGCTCATCGACGTGTGCCGCGCGAGCGCCGCGGCCATCAACGCCCGCCGCGCGTACAACCAGCCCGAGAGCCGGTCGGCGGCCGCGATCCCCTCTAGCCACAACAGCGCATCAGGGTCCACCCCGTCGGCCACCGCGGCCGCCGAGTCCGGATCGACCGTGCACACCGCCGCCCGCACCCAGGCCGCCCACTCGACCGCGTCCGAGTCGTCGGCGGCCGCATCACCCTCGGGG
>NZ_BJWG01000008.1 GCF_007990245.1 Cellulomonas composti
TCCCGAGGGTGACCTGGTCGATGAGGAGCAGGACGCGCTGGAGTGGGCGGCGTCGGTGCGGGCGGCGGTGTGCACGGTCGATCCGGAGTCGGCGGCCGCGGTGGCCGACGGGGTGGACCCTGATGCGCTGTTGTGGTTGGAGGGGATCGCGGCCGCCGACCGCCTGTCGGGCTGGTTGTACGCACGCCGGGCGTTGATGGCCGCGGCGCTCGCGCGGCACACCTCGATGAGCGGTCACGCGCTCGCGGGGGACCGGCTCGCGGCGACGGAGATCGCCTGGCGGCTGGGGTGCTCCAAGCAGGCCGCACAGCACCTGGTACGTGAGGGGCACGCGATGGGTGCGGGTCTGCAGCCCACGACGCAGGCGTTGCTGGGTGGGGACCTGGACGAGGTGCGTGGCCGGATCGTGGTGCGCCGGCTGGCGGACGTGCCCTGGCAGGTCGCCGAGCTCGTCCAGGAGCAGGTCCTGCCCGGTGCGAACCGGCGCACCCCGACCCAGCTCAGCGCCGATCTGGAGCGGGCGATCATCGCCGCCGACGCCCAGTACGCCGCGGGCGCCCACCGTGAGGCGCGGCGCACCCGGCGGGTGGAGCGGCCCCGTGCGTTACCGGACGGCATGTCGAGCCTGCGCGCGGTCCTGCCCGCCGAGACCGCCGCCGCCCTGGACAGCGTGCTCGAGTCCGTCGCGCGCGCCCGACGCGCCACGGGTGACCCGCGCACCCTCGACCAGCTACGCGCCGACACCCTGATCGACCTGACCCTCGGCGAGAACGCGCTCGACTCGGATGACCCGGACCTGGACGCGCACGGCCCGGCACCGACACCCTTCGGCACACCGACGCCACCGTGCACCCACGCCGACCCGCCCGCGACCCCAACACCCCGCGCGGGCGACCCCGCACCCACCGACCCCGCGCCCAGCGACCCCGCGTCAAGCGACCCCGCGCCCAGCGACCCCGCGTCAAGCGACCCCGCGCCCACCGACCCCGCGCCCAGCGACCCCGCGTCAAGCGATCCCGCGCCCACCGACCCCGCGCCGAGCGGCCCCGCGTCGAGCGACGCCGCGTCGACGAGCTCCGCGTCGAGCGATCCCGCGCCCGCCGACCCCGCGCCGAGCGATCCCGCGTCGAGCGACCCCGCGTCGGCGAGCTCCGCGCCGACGGGCGCAGCGTCGACTGGCCTCGCACCGGCTGGTGCTGTGTCGCCTGGCCTCGCACCGGCTGGTGCTGTGTCGACTGGCCTCGCACCGGCTGGTGCTGCGTCGATCCGGGTCGTATCGCCCGGCCCTGCATCGACGGGTGCCGTGTCCGCCGACGCCTCGACGCCGGTCGGCGGCGACCTCGCGGCCGAGGCCAGACGCCGACGCCCACGCGTGAACATCGACGTCGTCGTCTCACTCGAGACCCTGATCGGGCTCGACGACGCACCGGCCGAGCTCGCCGGGCACGGCCCGATCAGCGCCGCCCAGGCCCGCGCGCTCGCCCGGGGCGGAGTCTGGCGTCGGATCGTGACCGACCCGCTGAGCAACGCTGTCCTCGACGTCGGCAGGACCCGCTACAAGCCACCCGCCGACATCGAACACCACGTCCGAGCCCGAGACCGGCAGTGCTACGCGCCCTCGTGCTCCTCACCAGCCTCAGGCGCCGACCTCGACCACACCATCGAGTTCCACCCACCCCCATGGGCCCCCGACCAACCACCCGGACCCACCAGCGCCGACAACCTCGCCCCCGCCTGCCGGTCCTGCCACACCGTCAAGAGCACCGGTGCGTTCCGGGTGACCCAGGTATCACCCGGCGTGTTCCGCTGGCGCACACCCCTGGGCCTGACCTACGAGACACGACCCGGCGCCGACGGCTGGAACGAGCTGCTCGGCCGCGGACATCACACGGAACGGTCCTCGGCCGACCAACCACCACCCTTCTGACCACGCCCACCACTCCCGACGCCGCGCCATCGGAACGTACGCGCGGACGGTAGGCACGGACGCGCGGACCGTCGGCACACGGTCAGCACGGGCGCGGGGACCGTCGGCACACGGTCGGAGGGGACGGGGGGTCCGTCGACACACGGTCGGAGGGGACGGGGGTCCGTCGACGCACGGTCGGAGGGGACGGGGGTCCGTCGACACACGGTCGGCACGGACGCGCGGACCGTCGGCACACGGTCGGAGGGGACGTGGGGACGATCGGCACGCGGTCGGCACGCAGGCGTGCTCCGGCATACGCTGCCGGGGTCCGATTCATCCGCATCTCGGGCGCGCGGCGCCCCGGACCGAGCGCAGGAGTACGCCATGCCTCACGGCGACATCACGCACATCGACATCCCGGTCGCTGACCTGGCGGCGGCCGCACAGTTCTATGGCGGCGTGTTCGGTTGGGACATCGCCGACGTCCCCGGCTTCGAGGGCTACCCCATGTGGCAGGCGCCGAACAAGATCAGCGGCGGCGGGCTCGCGCCGCGCTCGGAGGGCTTCACGCAGCCCCGCAGCTACGTCGAGGTCGACTCGATCGACGAAGCGCTGGCCAAGGCGGTCGAGCTCGGCGGGACCGTGCTGATGGGCAAGGAACCCATCACCGAGACGAGCTCGTGGGCAGTGTTCTCCGACCCGGACGGCAACCACATCGGCCTCTACGAGAGCACGACGTCCTGACCGGCACAACAGCGCGTCCTCGTCCTGAACCGACATGCGCGCCGCGCACCCGGATGTGGGCGCTGCGCTGTCGCGGCGGCGACTACTCCGAGGCGGGCTCGACCGTCGCGGTCGGGTCCGGGGCGGGCTCGTCTGTCGCGGTCGGGTCCGGGGCGGGCTCGTCTGTCGCGGTCGGGTCCGGGGCGGGCTCGTCCGTCGCGGTCGGGTCCGGGGTCGTCTCGGCGGCGAGGCGGGGTTCGGTGCGCAGCTCGGGATGGAAGCCGGACTTGTCGGCGTAGAACGCGCGGATGACGTCCATGTCGGCGCGGGGATCGCCCGTGAGCTCGACGGTCGGGCCCAGACCGGCGGTCCGCGTCGTGCGGTCGACGTACCCGAGGGTGACCGACCAGCCGGTGCTGCGGGCGATGCGGTAGAAGCCGGACTTCCAGCCCGAGCCGTGGCGCGTGCCCTCGGGGGTGACGACGAGGTAGAACCGCTCGCCGGACCTGGCCCTCGCGACGAGGTCGTCGACCAGGCCGGCGGGGTTGCGTCGATCGACCGGGATGCCGCCGAGCGCCCGCATCAGCGGCCCGGCGACGCCGCCGAACAGCGTGTGCTTGCCCAGCCACCGGAAGGTGAGCTGCTGCTCCCAGGCGATGCCGAGCATCAACGCGAAGTCCCAGGCGGACGTGTGCGGCGCCCCGAGGATGATGCCGACGCCGTCGCGCGGCACACGTTCGGTGACGAGCTTCCATCGGCTCACCCGCCAGTAGGCGAGGGCGGTCGTGCGGCGCACCCCCATCGGTCCGCCCTCCTGTCGTTGGTCGCGGGGCCGGTCAGCGGCCGAGGATCAGGCTCATCGCCTCGGCACGCGTCGCGGTGGCGCGCATCTGGCCACGAACGGCCGAGGTCACCGTCCGTGAGCCGGGCTTGCGGACGCCGCGCATCGACATGCACAGGTGCTCGCACTCGACCACGACGATCGCTCCGCGCGGCTCGAGGTGCTCGACGAGCGCGTCGGCGATCTGCGACGTCAGCCGCTCCTGCACCTGCGGGCGCCGGGCGAACACGTCGACGAGCCGCGCGAGCTTGGACAGGCCCGTGATCCGCCCGTCCTCGCCGGGGATGTAGCCGACGTGCGCGACGCCGTGGAACGGAACGAGGTGGTGCTCGCAGGTGGAGTACACCTCGATGTCCTTGACCAGGACCATCTCCTCGTGGCCGAGGTCGAAGGTCGTGGTCAGCACGTCCGACGGCACCTGCCGCAGGCCGGCGAAGATCTCCCGGTAGGCGCGGGCGACCCGCGCCGGCGTCTCGAGCAGGCCCTCGCGGTCCGGGTCCTCGCCGACGGCGATCAGCAGCTCGCGGACGGCGGCGCGGGCCCGCGCCTCGTCGTACTCCCCTACAGCGCCGGACGGCGGCGTGATCGGGGTGATCATCCGTCGACCTCGGGCGTCTGGCCCGGGGGCACCTCGATGACCTCGCTCGGCGGACGCTCGTGGTTGGCGGCCGCGGCCTCGTCCTCGGGCACGACCGTGTGGCCGTTCAGCGCCGCCTTCTCGCCTGCCGTGAGCACGGGCGGGCGGTCCGAGACGGCGCGCTGGTCGCTCGAGAGCCACACCTGCCGCGGCGGGCGCTTGACGATCGGCTGGAAGATCTCCGCGAGCTGTGCCGCGTTCAGCGTCTCCTTCTCGAGCAGCTCGAGCACCAGGTGGTCGAGCACGTCGCGGTACTCGACGAGGATCGACCACGCCTCGTCATGCGCGTCCTCGATCATCGCGCGCACCTCGAGGTCGATCGAGCCTGCGACCTCCTCGGAGTAGTCGCGCTGGTGGCCGACGTCGCGGCCGAGGAAGACCTCGCCCGAGTCCTGACCGAGCCGGATCGCGCCGAGCCGGCTGCTCATGCCGAACTGCGTGACCATGCGCCGCGCGGTGGCTGTCGCCTTCTCGATGTCGTTGCCGGCACCCGTGGTCGGGTCGTGGAACACCAGCTCCTCGGCGACGCGCCCGCCCATCGCGTACGCGAGCTGGTCGAGCAGCTCGTTGCGCGTGACCGAGTACTTGTCCTCCACGGGCATGACCATCGTGTAGCCCAGCGCGCGACCGCGCGGCAGGATCGTCACCTTGGTGACCGGGTCGGTGTAGCGCAGCGCCGCCGCGACGAGCGCGTGGCCGCCCTCGTGGTACGCCGTGAGCTTCTGCTCCTTGACGTTCATGACGCGCGTGCGCTTCTGCGGGCCGGCCACGACGCGGTCGATCGCCTCGTCCAGCGCGTGGTCGTCGATGATCGTGCCGTTCTGGCGCGCGGTGAGCAGCGCGGCCTCGTTCAGCACGTTCGCGAGGTCGGCGCCCGTGAAGCCGGGCGTACGGCGCGCGACGGCCGTGAGGTCGACGTGCGGCGCCATCGGCTTGCCCTGCGCGTGGACCGACAGGATCTTCTCGCGGCCCTTGAGGTCCGGCGGCTCGACGGCGACCTGACGGTCGAAGCGGCCGGGACGCAGCAGCGCGGGGTCGAGGATGTCGGGCCGGTTGGTGGCCGCGATCATGATGACGTTCGTCTTGACGTCGAAGCCGTCCATCTCGACGAGCATCTGGTTGAGCGTCTGCTCGCGCTCGTCGTGCCCGCCGCCCAGGCCGGCGCCGCGGTGACGGCCCACGGCGTCGATCTCGTCGACGAAGATGATGGCCGGCGCGTTCTGCTTGGCCTGCTCGAACAGGTCGCGCACACGGCTGGCACCGACGCCGACGAACATCTCGACGAAGTCGGAACCGGAGATCGAGTAGAACGGCACGCCGGCCTCGCCCGCGACGGCGCGCGCCAGCAGGGTCTTGCCGGTCCCGGGCGGGCCGTAGAGCAGCACGCCCTTGGGGATCTTGGCGCCCACGGCCTGGAACTTGGCCGGCTCGGTGAGGAAGTCCTTGATCTCCTGGAGCTCCTCGACCGCCTCGTCGACACCCGCGACGTCGGCGAACGTGACCTGCGGGGACTCCTTGGAGACCAGCTTGGCGCGCGACTTGCCGAAGCTCATGACGCGCGAGCTGCCGCCCTGCATGTTCGCCATCAGGAACCAGAAGATGCCCAGGATGATGATGAACGGCAGGATCAGCGTGAGCAGGCTGCTCCACCACGACGTCTGCGGGTTGACCGAGGTGAAGCCCTTGGGCGGGTCCGCGTCCGCGACCGCCTGGACCACGGTCTCGCCCTGCGGCACCACGTACTGGAACGTGACGAGCTTGCCGTAGTCCTCGCCGTCCTTCTCGAACGGCTCGGTGAGCGTGAGGTCGACGCGCTGCACGCCGTCGGTGATCTTCGCCTGCTCGACCTTGCCGTCCGCGAGCAGGGACAGGCCGTCGGAGGTGTCGATCGAGCGGACGTTGGGCTGGGCCAGCGTGCTCACGCCGATCCAGAGCAGCACGACCGCCAGGGCGATCCACAGCAGGGGACCGCGAACTAAGCGCTTGACATTCATGGGCGTTCGGGGCCGAGCCCCTCAACCTCCTGCTCCGACGGGCTGATCGGTCGAAAGTACACGGTCGAACCGTGCGTTCCGTGCGGTGTTCGCCAAGGGCACATCGGCCCACAGCGAGCGCCGGACGTCACGCTCCTGCCTCGTCGGACCCGGTCACGCCCCGTAGACGTGCGGTGCGAGCGTCCCGACGAACGGCAGGTTGCGGTACTTCTCGGCGTAGTCCAGGCCGTACCCGACGACGAACTCGGGCGGGATGTCGAAGCCGACGTACCTCACGTCGACCTCGACCTTGGCCGCCTCGGGCTTGCGCAGCATCGTCGCGATCTCGACGCTCTCCGGCCCGCGGCTGCGCAGGTTCGACAGCAGCCACGACAGCGTGAGCCCGGAGTCGATGATGTCCTCGACGACCAGCACGTGCCGGCCGGTCAGGTCCGTGTCGAGGTCCTTGAGGATGCGCACGACGCCGGAGGACTTGGTGCCCGAGCCGTACGACGAGACGGCCATCCAGTCCATCTGCACGGGGGCGTGCAGCCGCCGCGCGAGGTCCGCCATGACCATCACGGCACCCTTGAGCACGCCGACGAGCAGCAGCTCCTTGTCCGCGTAGTCCGCGTCGATCTGCGCCGCGATCTCGTCGAGCCGGGCGTGCAGCTGCTCCTGCGTGAGCAGCACCCGCTCGAGGTCGCGTCCCATGTCCGCAGGGTCCACTGGTGCTCCTGGTCGTCGGCCTGGCCGGGAGCGCCAGGACGGTTCGGTGAGCCTCGAGGAGTCCGGGACCGTCATGCCCCGGCGGGCCCGATCACCAGCCTGCCACAGGAGCGGCGGGCCGCCCGACCGCCCGGCAGGTCGACCGGGCCCTGCCCGTGCCAGTCCACGACGAGCGCGTCGAGCCCGAGCACGTGCTCGCGGCGCAACGCGCCGGCGGGGCAGCCCGCGTCGAGGGCCGCCCGACGCAGGACGCGACGACGGACGGCGTCGGGCAGAGGTGCGAGCGCGGCGACGTCGAGGCCGTCCGCCACCCCGCCCGCCACCTCGTCCGCCGACCCGTCCGCCGACCCGTACGCCGGCACCGCGAGGGCGGCCGCATCGAGTGCGTCGGCGTCCTCCCGGAGCTGGTCGGCGGAGCGTGCGAGCGCGGCCGCGACGCCGGGACCGAGCACCTCCTCCAGGACGGGGAGCACCTGCGCGCGGACCCGGCTGCGCAGCGGGTGCTCGGGTGCGCCGGCGTTGGTCGGGTCGTGCCACGGTGTCAGGCCCAGCGCGTCGCACGCGGCGAGCGTGTCCGCGCGCGGCACCCCGAGCAGCGGTCGGCGCAGCAGCCCCCGGCGCGGCGCCATGCCGGCCAGGGACCGCGCGCCGGAGCCGCGGGCGAGCCCGAGCAGGACCGTCTCGGCCTGGTCGTCGAGCGTGTGCCCAAGCAGCACCGCCGCCGCACCGGTGCGCGCGGCGACGTCCGCGAGGGCCTCGTAGCGGGCGGTCCGGGCGGCCGCCTCCGGTCCCCCGGCGCTGCCGGGTCGCACGACGACGACGTGCACCGGGTCGAGCCCGAGCGTGCGGCACGTCGCGGCAGCGGCCGCGGCCACCTCGTCGGATCCGGGCGCCCAACCGTGGTCGACGACGACCGCGCCGACGCGAGCGGGCGCTGCGTCGTCGGACCCGCGGTGCAGGCGCGGCACGACGAACGCGGCCGCGGCGGCCAGCGCGAGCGAGTCCGGACCGCCGGAGCACGCGACGAGCACGAGCGCGCCGGGGGGCACGTCGGCGAGTGCGGAGCGCACCGCCGAGCGCACCCGAGCGACGGCGGGGGCCGGTCCGGGCATGGTCGTCAGCCGTGCACGCGGCGGACCCACGCTGCGGGGTCCTCGATCTCCGCGGGCGTCGGGAGGTGCTCGACCGACTCCCACACCGCGTTGAACCCGGTCAGCCCCACGGCTCCGCGCACGTGCCGGACGAAGTCGGCCCCGTCGCGGTACTGCGCGAGCTTGGCGTCCATCCCGAGCAGCCGCCGCAGCAGGCCCGCGGCCCCGCGCTTGCGGGCGGCGCTGTCCCGGCGCGCCTCGAACTTCGCGCGGATCTGCCGCACCGACGGCACCACGCGCCGTCCGACGGCGTCCATCGCGACGTCGGCGTGCCCCTCGAGCAGCGACATCACCGCACCGACCTCGTCGACGACGACGCGTTGCTCGTCGGACAGCGCGTCGAGCACGCTGCCGTCGGGCTTCGTCACGGCCTGCACGGCCCGCTCGACGAGGCTCGAGAACCGCTCGGCGAGGTCGCCCGACGCGTCCGGTTCGGTGCCGCCGACGAGGTTAGCCAGGACGAGCGAGAACCGCGCGCGCAGGTGCGGCGCGAGCCACGGCGCGGCCGCGAACTGCAGCGCGTGCGTCTGCTCGTGCAGCGCGACCCACAGCCGGAAGTCCGCCGGGTCGACGCCGAGGACGCGTTCCAGGTGGAGCACGTTGGGCGCGACGAGCAGGAGCCGCCCCTCGCCGGGCGCGAGCGGGTCCCGCGGACCGCCCCCGGGCGGGACGGGCGGCGTGAACGGGTCGAACTGCCCGAGCACCTTGCCCGAGAGGAACGCGAGGCCCGCGCCGACCTGCATCCCGGCGGACCTGCGCGAACCGGCCGACGGGACGGGCGCGTCGTCGGCCACGGGCGCCCCGCCGAGCGGTTCGGCGGGCGGTCCGGCGAGCGGTTCGGTCAGCGGTCCGGCGAGCACAGCGAACATCTGCGCGTTCGCGCGTGCCCAGCCCGCACGGTCCACGACGAGCACGCGCGAGACCTCCTGCGGCGGGCGGCCGTCCGCGGGGACCAGACGCGTGGTCCGGGAGGCTTCCACGGCGGCGCGCGTCGCGGACTCACGCAGCTGTCCGACGAGCTCGTCGAGCTGGTCCCGGCCGGCGCGCGGCCCCGGCCGGCTCAGGCGGCGCGCGACCGACGCGGCGGTGTCCCAGTCCACGGGTCCCAGGCTGTCCATGCGGACACGGTAACCGTGCTGCTCGTCGGCCGGTCGCCGCTTCCTCGTCGGCCGGACGCCGGTTACTCGCCGGCCGGACGTCAGCCGGACGTCAACCCCTGCAGCCGCAGGCCTGGACCTGCGTCACCCACGCGTCGATGGCCTGCCGCGCGCCGCCCTGCCACGCGTCGGGCGTGCGGGCCAGCACCGCGAAGACGAGCTGACGTCCGTCGGCGTCCTGCACGGTCCCCGCCAGGCCGCTCGTGTTCGCGAGGCTGCCCGTCTTGGCACGCACCATCCCGCGCGCGGGCGACTCGAGGTAGCGGTCCGCGAGCGTGCCGGTCAGGCCGCCGATCGGCATGCCCGCCGCGATCGAGCGCAGCATCGGCCGGCCCGGATCGACGACGAGCGTGAGCAGGTCGTCGAGCGTCTCGACCGTCAGCGTGGACCCGCGCGCGAGGCCGGACGCGTCGGACAGGTGTGCGCCCGTGGTGTCCACGCCCATGCCCGCGACGACGCGCAGCACGGCCTGCGTCGCGCCGTCGAAGCTGCCCGGCAGCCCCTGGTCGAGCGCGACGAGCCGGGCGACGACCTCGGTGATCGTGTTGTCCGACGACTCGAGGAAGAACGCGACCACGTCCGCCAGCGGCGCGGACCGCACCTCGGCCAGCTGCGCGGCACCCTCGGACGCGACGCCGTGCCGCACCGACCCCTCGACGGTGATCCCGGCCTCCTCGAGGCGGTCCGCGAACACGCCCGCCGCGTGCTGCGACGGGTCGGCGTAGCGCGGGACGTACTCCCCGGCCTTCGTCTTGGCGATGTTCACGGCGATCGACGTGACCGGCGCGACGTAGCCGAGCGACAGGTCGACGGGGTCCCAGTCGGGGTTGACGCTCGGTCCGGAGAACAGCGAGTCGTCGACCGTGAGCGTGACGCTCGTGACGCCGCGCAGTCGCAGGTCCTTCGCGGTCGCGCGCGCGAGGTCGCCCAGGCCCGCGTGGCCGAGCACGGCATCCGGGTCGCCCGCGTCCGCGGCCAGCATCATGTCCCCGCCCCCGACGAGCACGAGCGCGTCCGCGGCGTCGCCCTGCACGACCCTCGTCGCGACGGTCGAGGTCCCCGGCACCGAGCCGAGCGCAGCGGTCGCGGTGACGAGCTTGGCGGTCGACGCGGGCGTGCGCGGCGTCTCGCTGCGGTGCGACGCGACGACCTCGCCGGTGAGCTGGTCGGTGACCAGGACGCTGACGTTCTTCTCGCCGCCCAGGCGGGAGTCGGCCGCCATCTCGTCGACGAGCGCCTGCACGCGGTCCGCGGCGGGCTCGGGCGCGGCCGGGTCGAGCGCGGTGAGCGCGGTGGTGAGCTCGGGCGCCTCGACCGCGCCCGGCGCCGTGGGGAACGGGGCCGCGGGCTCGGGGGTCGGCTCGAGCGTGACCAGGCCGGGCACCAGATCCCGCGCATCGGCGTACACGTAACCGGTGGCCGCGAGCACCACGACGAGCATCGTCACGCCCATCACGCGTGCTCCCGTGCTCATCGTCGTCGCGCCCGTCTCGTCGTCCTGTGCCGCTCGTCACCATCCCCGGGAAGGGCCTGAGGGGGACGAGTCTGCCGCCGGTGCGTCAGACTATGCACAGCAGCGCGCGCCCGATACCGAGCGGCGCGCCGCGAGACCACCACGCGCGACCGTCCGACGAGGGCGACGGACGCAGCGGACAGGAGAGCTGTGGAGTTCGACGTCACGATCGAGATCCCCAAGGGTCAGCGCAACAAGTACGAGGTCGACCACGCGACGGGGCGCATCCGCCTCGACCGCATGCTCTTCACCTCGACGCGCTACCCCGACGACTACGGGTTCATCGAGGGCACGCTCGGCGAGGACGGCGACCCGCTCGACGCGCTCGTGCTGCTCGAGGAGCCCACGTTCCCCGGCTGCCTGATCCGTTGCCGCGCGCTCGGCATGTTCCGCATGCGCGACGAGGCCGGCGGCGACGACAAGGTGCTGTGCGTGCCGACGGGCGACCAGCGCGCCGCCTGGCGCCAGGACATCGACGACGTCTCGGACTTCCACCGCCTCGAGATCCAGCACTTCTTCGAGGTCTACAAGGACCTCGAGCCGGGCAAGTCCGTCGAGGGTGCGCACTGGACGGGCAAGGCCGAGGCCGAGGCCGAGATCGAGCGTTCGCGCCAGCGCGCCATCGACGCGGGCTACGACCACTGACCTCGTCGGACTACTCGTCGGACTAGATGTTGGCGAACTGACGACTGAGGTCGAGCCACATGAGGCCGGCACCCGTCGCGACGACGCCGGCGACGATCGCGAAGATCGCGCGCCCACGCCCGTGCCCGCCGTGCCGCGCGCGGACCAGCGCCCACACGCCGAGGCCGATCGCCACGGGTCCGAGGGGCCAGACCAGCAGCGAGAACAGGCCGACGTAGCCGGCGGTCACGGACTGCCACGACCTGCCGACGGGGACCAGCCAGTGCACCGCGCTGCCCGGCCCCGTCTCGTCGGACGGCCGGGGCGCCGGTACGCCCGCGGCGGGCGCGAGCGGCTGGGTGTGCTCCGTCCAGCCGGCCCCGTCGAACCACCGGACCACGCCGGGTGTCTCACCGTCCACGTACCAACCGGGCGCCGTCGTCGGCGGAGGAACGCTCATGCCGTCGCATCGGCACGCCATGGGCGCAGGTTAAGACGCGGCGTGCCCGGCGTCAGGGACGGCCGGCGTAGGGCATCGTGCCGCCCCAGCGCATCGTGGTCAGGCGCACCGTCAGGCCCGGTCGCGGGGCCTCGACGATCTGTCCGTTGCCCGCCCACATCGCGACGTGGTAGATCGAGTCGGGGTTGGACGGGTCGGTGCTCCAGAACACCAGGTCGCCCGGGCGCAGGTCGTTGTAGCTGATCTTGAGGACCTGCTTGTACTGGTCACGGGACGTCCGGTTGATCGCGACGCCCGCGGCGCTCCAGGACGTCATCGTCAGGCCCGAGCAGTCGTACCCCGGACCCGTGCCGCCCCAGACGTAGGGCGCACCGATCTTGCTCTTGGCCGACGAGAGCGCCTCGAGCCCGTCCTGCGCGGAGCCGACCGAACGCCCGGTACCCAGTCCGTAGGGCGGCGTGGCGGGCGGCTTCGTCGGTGTCGGCGACGGCGACGGCGTGACCGGGGGGGTCGTCGGCGGGGTCGTCGGGTCGGACGGCGGGGTCGTCGGGTTCGACGGCGGCGTGGTCGGGTTCGACGGCGGCGTGGTCGGGTCGGACGGCGGGGTGGTCGGGTTCGACGGGGGCGTGGTCGGGTTGGACGGCGGGGTCGTCGGGTCCGGGCTCGGCTGGTTGTCGAGCTGCTCGCGGCGGCGGCGCTCCTCGTCGAGCGCGTCCTGCCGGCGACGCTCGACGTCGACGCTGGTCTGACGCGCCTGCGAGAGCGCGACGAGCAGGCCGTTGCGCTCCTGCTCACCGGCGACGCGCGCGGCGTCCGCGTCGTCCGCGACCTGCTGGGCCTCGGCGAGCGCGTCCTGCGCGGCGGTCTGTGCGTCCTTGGCGTCCTGCGCGGCGGTGTCGGACTGCTCCGCGAGCGTCGAGGCGACGAGCTGGGCGGCCCGGTAGCGCTGGACCGCGTCGTCGGTCTTGGCGGTGAACTGGTCGAGCGCGCTGGTACGGCTGGCGACGTCCTGGAACCCGTCGGCCGAGAGCAGCGCCTCGATCATGTCCGCCGAGCCGCCGGACCGCGCGATCTGACGGGCGATCGCGACGAGCTCACGCCGCGAGGTCTCGGCCTCGGAGTCGGCCTTCGCGGAGCGCTCCGCGGCCTCGTCGGCCTTGTCCTGCGCGTCCTGCGCCGCGACGAGTGCCCGCGTGTACGACTCGCCCGCGATCTGCACCTGGACGTCCGCGGCGTCGGCCGCGGTGGACAGCTCGGCGAGCCGGATCTCCATCTCGGCGACCGACCGCTGCGCGTCGTCGACCGCGGCCTGCGCGTCGCGCACGTCCTGGTCGCTCGGCGCGGTCGGGTCCGCGAGCGCGCCCGGCGCGACGCCGACGAGCAGCCCGACGAGCATCGCGGCCGTCGCCGCAGCGCCCGCCCAGCGCAGCCGTCCCCGGTCGTCCACCGTCGCGTACCCCCGTGAGCCGTCTCGTCGTCCTCGTCGCCGCGGGCGCAGGGCCCGCGCGGCCGTCCACGACGACCTCTCGGGACGCTACCGGTCTGCGCCACAGAAGTGAACACCAGTCACACGAGTCCCACGAGTCACACGGCCCACGGCCGCGAATCTCGGGACGAACCGGACGTCGGACGACACCGCGCGCACGCGTTCGGGTGATTCACGTCCGGGATGTGAGACGGACGTCCCGCGGCGGAGGTCGAGTCGCATAGCCTCCGCAACATGTTCTGCCGAATGTGTCGCTGACAGCGCACGCTCGGCCATGCCCGCGGGCAGGTCATCCGCCCCTGACGGCCGGACCCCGACCCCCGCCCCAGCACCGCTCGATCCGTGCGCCCACCCCGAACCCGCACCGCGGGGGATGTCGGCTGCCCGAGCTCCCCGTGGTCACCGCAGTCGGTATCCATCCACCCGAAGCGAGGAGCAGACCCATGAGCAACGAGAACTGGAGCTTCGAGACCCGCCAGGTCCACGCCGGCCAGCAGCCCGACCCCACCACCGGCGCCCGCGCGCTGCCGATCTACCAGACCACGTCCTACGTGTTCCCCGACGCCGGCACGGCCGCCGCACGGTTCGCGCTGCAGGACCTCGGCCCGATCTACACGCGCATCGGCAACCCGACGCAGGAGGTCGTCGAGAACCGCATCGCGTCGCTCGAGGGCGGCGTCGGCGCGCTGCTCGTGGCGTCCGGCCAGGCCGCCGCGACGTTCGCGATCCTCAACGTCGCCGAGGCGGGCGACCACATCGTCGCGAGCCCGTCGCTCTACGGCGGCACCTACAACCTGCTGCACTACACGCTGCCCAAGCTCGGCGTCGAGACGACGTTCGTGACCGACCCGCACGACGCGGACGCGTGGCGCGCGGCGATCCGGCCGAACACCAAGGCGTTCTTCGCCGAGACGATCCCGAACCCGAAGTCCGACATCCTCGACATCGAGCTCGTCGCGGGGGTCGCTCACGAGTACGGCGCACCGCTGATCGTCGACAACACGGTCGCGACGCCGTACCTCATCAACCCGCTGTCGTGGGGTGCGGACGTCGTCGTGCACTCCGCGACGAAGTACCTCGGCGGGCACGGTTCGGCGATCGGCGGCGTGATCGTCGACGGCGGCTCGTTCGACTACGCGCAGCACCCCGACCGCTTCCCCGGCTTCAACGCGCCCGATCCCTCGTACCACGGGCTCGAGATCGCCAAGACGCTCGGCGTCGGCGGCCTGTTCGGCGTGAACCTGTCGTACATCCTCAAGGCGCGCATCCAGCTCCTGCGCGACCTGGGCGCCGCGATCTCGCCGTTCAACGCGTTCCTCATCGCGCAGGGCATCGAGACGCTCTCGCTGCGCGTCGAGCGGCACGTCGAGAACGCGACGAAGGTCGCGCAGTGGCTCGAGGCGCGCGACGACGTCCTCGGCGTGCACTACGCGGGTCTCGAGTCCAGCCCGTGGCACGCCAACCAGCTCAAGTACGCGCCCCGCGGCGGAGGTGCGGTGCTCGCGTTCGAGATCGACGGCGGCACCGAGGCCGGGCAGGCGTTCGTCTCGGCGCTCGAGCTGCACTCCAACGTCGCGAACATCGGCGACGTGCGCTCGCTCGTCATCCACCCGGCCTCGACGACGCACAGCCAGCTCACGCCCGACGAGCAGGCGCTGTCCGGCGTGACCCCCGGGCTCGTGCGGCTCGCGGTCGGCATCGAGCACATCGACGACATCCTGGCCGACCTGGACGCGGGCTTCCGCGCCGCCAAGGGCGCCTGACCCCCCGGGTGGCCCGTCCCGACCCGCGGTCAGGACGGGCCACCCGCCCCACCCCTGCGTAGATTGGTTCCTCGTGTCCGACGAGAACGCCGCAGCCACCGCGCGCGCGCCGCACGCCCGCACCCGGGCGAGCCGCCTGCCGGTGCCGCAGCGAGCCCCCGTGCCCGCCTCCTCGGCGTGGCGCCAGGGCGACCCCGTCGGCCGCCGCGAGTTCGCCGACCTGGGCCCGTTCGCGCTCGAGTCGGGCGGTCGACTGCCCGCCGTGCGGCTCGCCTTCGAGACCTGGGGCACGCTCGACGAGGACAGCAGCAACGCCGTGCTCGTGCTGCACGCCCTGACCGGCGACTCCCACGTCACCGGACCTGCCGGCGACGGTCACCCGACCGCCGGCTGGTGGCAGTCGATGGTCGGGCCCGGCGCCCCGATCGACACCGACCGCTGGTTCGTCGTCGCCCCCAACGTGCTGGGCGGCTGTCAGGGCTCCACCGGACCCTCGTCGGACGCGCCCGACGGCAAGCCGTGGGGCTCGCGGTTCCCGCGGCTGTCGGTGCGCGACCAGGTGGCCGCCGAGGTGCGCCTCGCGGACCTGCTCGGCATCCGCTCGTGGGCGCTCGTGATCGGCGCGTCGATGGGCGGGCAGCGCGTGCTCGAGTGGGCCGCGTCCGAGCCGCACCGCGTCGAGGCGTTCGCCGCGATCGCGACGACCGCGCAGACCTCGGGCGACCAGATCGCGAACTTCCACACCCAGCTCGCCGCGATCCACGGCGACCCGGCCTTCCGCAACGGCGACTACTACGACGCCGCACCCGGCGAGGGTCCGCACGTCGGCCTCGGCCTCGCGCGCCAGATCGCGCACCAGAGCTACCGGTCGGCGCTCGAGCTCGACGAGCGGTTCGGCCGCATCCCGCAGGGCGCCGAGGACCCGCTCGAGGGCGGCCGGTTCGCCGTGCAGTCCTACCTCGAGCACCACGGCGACAAGCTCGCGCGGCGGTTCGACGCCAACACGTACGTGACGCTGACGCGCACGATGATCACGCACGATCTCGGCCGCGACCGCGGGGGCGTGGACAACGCGCTGTCGCAGGTCACGGCCCGCGGGCTCGTCGTCGCGGTCGACACCGACCGGCTCTTCCCGCTCACGCAGTCCGAGCGGATCGCCGAGCACGTGCCCGGCGCCGGGCCCGTGCGGGTGGTGCACTCCGACTTCGGCCACGACGGCTTCCTCATCGAGGAGGACCAGGTCGGCGCGCACGTCGCGGACTTCCTCGCCGAGCGGGTCCGCACCCGTCCCTGAGCGCGTCGACGAGTCCGTCGTCGGGCCCGTTCGAGCACGGCAGGATGGGCGCATGACCGCGACGCTCGCCGAGGCCACGACCGCGCTGCACAGCCAGTGGGACCGGCTGCGCGCCTGGATCCTCGAGGTCGTCGTCGAGGCCGACGACACCGCCGTGGCCGCCGCGCCCTCGATCCTCGAGGGCTGGACCGTCACCGCGCTGGTCGCGCACGTCGGCCGCGCCATGGATGCGCTCGCCGCGTGCACGCCGCTGCCCGCGGACACCACGCCGCTCACGCTCGCCGAGTACCTCGGCACCTACGCGGGGCGTGCCGCCGACATCGCCGAGACCACACGCGCGATCGCCGCGCAGGTGGCACCCGACCCCGTCGGCTGGATCGACGCACGGGCCGCCGCCGCGTTCGCGACCCTCGCGGCGGCCGACGGCCGCGACCTCGTCGTGCAGGCGCGGCGCGGACCCGTGCGGCTGTCGACCATGACCGTCTCGCGCGTGATCGAGCTCGTCGTGCACGCCGACGACCTCGCCGTCTCGGTGCGCCGCGTCCCCGGTGCCGACGCCGGCCCGGACCCCGTCGACCCCGGCGCGCTCGACCTCGTCGCGCGCGAGCTGCTCGCGATCGTCGTCGCCCGCGGCGGCTGGGACCTCGAGGTCGTCGACCCGCTGACGTGGATTCGCCTGGCCACCGGACGCGCGCCGTGCGGCACGAGCAGCCTCGCCGCGGCGCTCGCACCGCGCTGGACGAGCGACGGCCTGCCGGACCTGGGCCGGATGCTGCCGATCCTGTGAGCCCTGGGGCGACGGTGAGCCCTGACCGACCGTGGACCCGGGCCCACCGTGAACCCTGGCCCTCGGCGCGGGCGTGCGCCACAGTGGGCGCATGACGCAGCTGCCTCCGGCGGGTTCGATCGCGATCGGGCACGTCGTCGCGGCGATGGACGCCGAGTCCGCCGTCTGGCCCGCGGGCGACGGGCTGCGTGTGTTCTGCGAGATGTACCGGCAGGTCACGGTCCTGATGGCGCTTCGGGTCACCGACGGCACGTTCGTCGACGCCGCGTTCGTCGAGGACCTCGACGTGCGGTTCGCCGACCTGTTCCTCGACGTCCCGCGCGACCTGGCGGCCCGCCGCGACGTGAACAAGGCCTGGGCGCCGCTCGTCGAACGCCGCACGACGCACGGGATCGAGCCGATCCAGTTCGCGCTCGCCGGGATGAATGCGCACATCAACCACGACCTCGCACTCGCGGTCGTCGCGACGTGCGAGGCGCGCGGCGTCACGCCGCACGCCCCCGGGGTGCACGCCGACTTCGAGCGCGTGAACCAAGTGCTCGCCGAGGTGGTGCGGCCCATCCGGCAGTCGTTCCTCGACGAGGTCGTCGTCCGCGCGGGTGCGCCGCTGTCGCCGCTGGCCGACCTCGTCTCCGACTTCTCGATCGACAAGGCGCGCGACGCCGCCTGGGCGAACGCGCTCGTGCTCTGGCACCTGCGCGACGCGGGCTGGGTGGCCTCCGCGGCGCGTGACGCGCTCGCCCGCACGGTCGGGCTCGTCGGGCGGCAGCTCCTCATCGCACTCGGCTGACCTGCGCCGACGGGGTCCGCGGGCATACCGTGGGTCCGTGCTCGCCGCCTACGTCAGCCGGTTCTCGTCGGACTCCCTCGACGGACTCGTCGTCGACGAACGTCCGGCCCCGCCCGTCCGCGACGGTTGGGTCGTCGTGGACGTGCGTGCCGCCGCGCTCAACCACCACGACCTGTGGTCGCTGCGGGGCGTCGGGCTGCGTGCCGACCAGCTGCCGATGATCCTCGGCACCGATGCCGCGGGCGTCGTCGACGGGCGCGAGGTCGTCGTGCACGGCGTGATCGGCGGCCCGCACGGCCGCGGTGTCCCGGCCGACGAACCGCGCAGCCTGCTCTCGGAGCGGTACGACGGTGCACTCGCGGAGCAGGTCGCCGTTCCCGCCTGGAACCTCGTGGACAAGCCCGCCGAGCTCTCGTTCGTCGAGGCCGCGTGCCTGCCGACGGCCTGGCTCACCGCCTACCGGATGCTGTTCAGCGTCGGCGGCGCGCAGCCCGGGCAGCGCGTGCTCGTGCAGGGCGCCGGCGGCGGCGTCGCGACCGCGGCGATCCGGCTCGGCGCCGCGGCCGGGCTCGAGGTCGTCGTGACGGGTCGCGACGAGGAACGCCGTGCGCGGGCCCTGGCGCTCGGCGCAGCCGCCGCGGTCGAACCCGGCGCCCGCGTGCCGCGCGCCGACCTCGTGCTCGAGACCGTCGGCCGCGCCACCTGGTCGCACTCGGTGCGCTCCGTGCGGCCGGGCGGGCGCATCGTCGTCGCGGGTGCGACCTCGGGCGAGCCCGAGAACGCCGAGCTCACGCGGATCTTCTTCACCGAGCTCGAGGTGCGCGGCGTGACCATGGGCACGCGCGACGACCTCGAGCACCTGCTCGCGTTCCTCGCCCGCACGGGCGTGCGCCCCCTCGTCGACTCGACGTTCCCGCTCGCCGACGCCCGTTCCGGCCTCGCGCGCCTCGCGGCCGGGACGCAGTTCGGCAAGATCGTCCTGACGCTCTGAGGGGGCACGGTGGCCAGCGCGTGGCGCAAGGACGTCCTGGGTCCGGGGTACCTCCGGCGCACCCTGCACCTGCGCGCCGACGACGAGGGCGAGGTCGTCGCGACGCTCGTGCGGTACTCCCCCGACGCCGCGCCGGCCCGCCCCGCGCGCGTCCTGCTGTACGTGCACGGCTGGTCCGACTACTTCTTCCAGACCGGGCTGGCCGAGTACTGGCACGCCCGTGGCGTCGCGTTCTACGCGCTCGACCTGCGCAAGTACGGCCGCAGTCTGCTCCCGCACCAGACCCCGGGATACATCGACGACCTCAGCGAGTACGACGAGGAGATCGAGGCTGCGATCGACGTGCTGCGCGCCACGCACGGCAAGCACGCCCGGCTCATGCTCATGGGGCACTCGACCGGTGGGCTCACGCTGTGCCTGTGGGCCCATCGGCACCCCGGCGTCGCGAGCGGGCTGGTGCTCAACAGCCCGTGGCTCGAGCTGCAGGGGTCCTCCGTGGTGCGGCACGTCTCGAGCCCGGCGATCGCCCAGATCGCGCGGTTCCAGCCCAAGGCGGCGCTGCCGAACGTCGACCCGGGCTTCTACTCGCGCACCATCTCGACCGCGACCGGCGGCGAGTGGACCTACGACGAGCAGTGGCGGCCCACGCCGTCGTTCCCCGTGCGCGCGGGCTGGCTCAGCGCCGTGATGACCGGCCATGCGTTGGTGGCCCGCGGCCTGACGATCGACGTGCCCGTGCTCATGATGGCGTCGTCGCGGACCCTCATCTCACCGCGCTGGAGCGAGGACATGCGCAGCTCGGACGTCGTGCTCGACGTCGACCTCCTCGCGCGGCGGGCCGTGCAGCTCGGGGGATGCGTGACGGTGGTGCGCATCGTCGGCGGCGTGCACGACCTGGTGCTGTCCGCACCTCCCGTCCGTGCCCACGTGTACGCCGAGCTCGACCGCTGGGTCGCCGCCTACGGCTGGGACTGAGCAGGCGGTGCGTCAGGACGGTGCGTAGCGGGCCGCCTCCGCGAGCGTGGGACCGCCGTCGCCGATGCGCCAGGTGCGCCAGCCGTCGATCTCGTGCGGGGCGTCCACCGCGGCCGCGGCGGCGTGCCCCGGGTCCGTGAACACGCGCCCGTCGGCGAGCTCGACGAGACCGTCGTGCCGCAGGGTCGCGATCACCCGCTGGCCGCGGCGCTCGCGGAACCAGACGAGCGTCGTCAGCACCCGGCGCTGGTGCGCGAGCGTGGCCAGCGCGGGGTGCGGCAGACCGGGATCGCGCTGCGCGGGTACCTCGTCGAGCGCCGGACCCGGGTCGACGACCGGCGTCGGGGCCGTCGTCGACGCGCGTTCCGCCGCCGCGAGCGCAGCCTCCGGCGGCACCGAGACCGGGCCGGCCGGCCTTGCGGTCGGCGGGGCGGTCGGCGCAGTGCTCGGCTGGTTCGTCGGCTGCTGACCGGTCGGGTGCGGGTTCGTCGGGTACGGGTTCGTCGGGTACGGGCTTGCCGGGTACGGGTTCGTCGGCGGCGGGCTCGTCGGGGCCGGGGGGACCATGCCGAGGTTCGCCGACGACGCGGCGGGCACGGCGGGAGCGTGTGCGGCGGGAGGCTGCGTCGCGGGCGACTGCGTCGCGGGAATCTGCGTCGCGGGGACCTGCGTCGCGGGAGCCTGGACCGTCGGTGCCGGCGGAACCGTGGGCGGGGCGGGGGTCGGCGGGACCGTCGGCTGGGCGCGGGTCGGCGCGTGCGCGGACGGGAACGCCGAGGCCGGCGGCAGCGCGTGCGGCGGCGGGGCCGGCTGCGTCAGTGCGCTCCCAGGGACAGGCGGGCGGCGCCGCTCTCCCTCGTAGGCCATCGCGGTGGCGAAGGAGGCCTCGCTGGAGCGCACCAGGCGCAGCGCGGTCGGCTCGACGGGGCGCCGCGTCACCTCGTGCCGCGCGAGCGGCGAGACCTCGAGCATCCGACGTTCGTCGACCCCGCGCACGACGCCGAGCTGCAGCACGTCGACGTGCCGGCCCGGTCCACGCAGGTAGCCGAGCGTGTCGCCGGCCTCGGGCGCGACCTCGGAGCACAGCACGACGAGGCGCACGCCCTCGCGGCGGCTCGTCTGGGCGCCGAACGCGACCTGCTCACGGAACGCGGCGAAGTCCACCGGGAACCGGGCCGGGTCGGCGTGGTAGGCGCGGGCGAGGTCCGTCGCAGTCATGCGGGCGGCAGCGCCCGCATGGCGCAGCGCGCTCACGACCGCCTCGTCGTCGAGCACCTGCACGACCTCGACGACGACGGCGCGACCCGTCGCGTCGAGCGCGAGCAGCTCCGGCAGGTCCGCGTGGTCCGGCGCCGAGACCCGCGGCCGGACCGCGAACAGCGGCTCGCCGGCGATCGCCGCGAGGTGATGCGTGAGGAGCGCACCGCAGTCCGCGCGGAACGACCCGGGCAGTGGCTGCATCGGCTGGACGAGGCGGGGGCGGCCGTCGTCGAGCTCGAAGATGGGCATTCCCGACCAGCCCTTCCTGGGGCGGCCAAGGGTAGGCCCGGACCCCGTCGGCAGTGGAGCGCCGCGCGCTCCCGCGCACCGGCGTGCCTACCTTGTCACGCCACGCGGCCCACGTCAGTCCGCCGGACGGGTACGAGTTGGTCCGATGTCCAGTCCGTTCGAGACCGCGCCCCAGGTCACGCGCGAGTCACTGCGCGCGTCACTGTTCGCGTCACTGCGCGAGCGCTGCCTCGACGCGCTCGACCTTGCCGGTCAGCTCACCCGTGTGGCCAGGTCGGATGTCGGCCTTGAGCACGAGGCTCACGCGACCGCCGTGCTGCCCGACCGCCTCGGTGGCCCGGCGCACGACGTCCATCACCTCGTCCCACTCGCCCTCGATCGTCGTGAACATCGCGTCGGTGCGGTTCGGCAGGCCGGACTCGCGAACGATGCGCACGGCGTCCGCGACAGCGGCCGTGACGGACTCACCCACACCGAGCGGGGCAACAGAGAAGGCAACGAGCATGCACCCACCCTCACCACCCCACCCTCCCGTGTCCACCCCGGTCCGCCCACCAAGACCCCCCCCGGCCCACGCCCCCCCTCGACCGCCCCTTCCCCGCGCCGACCCGGATTCCCGACGGTGGGGAGTCTGC
Source organism: Cellulomonas composti (assembly GCF_007990245.1). Classification (GTDB taxonomy): domain Bacteria; phylum Actinomycetota; class Actinomycetes; order Actinomycetales; family Cellulomonadaceae; genus Cellulomonas; species Cellulomonas composti. The sequence continues at coordinate 21,948 of NZ_BJWG01000008.1, forward strand.
GCGCCAGCCCCATGGACGCAGCGATCGATGCAGGACCCGGCGGGTCCACCCCGCCAGACCCGCACCCATCACTGCACCCACACCACCACCCAGCCCCCCCCCCGCGGCAGCCGTGCGCTGTGCCCTGAGCGGTGCGCGCTCGCAGCTCGACCGTGAGTGCAGGGATCGATGCAGAACTGGGCGGGTGGAGCGCGCCGGAGCTGCATCCATGTCTGCATTCAGCGCCGACGGCGCGGCGGGGGCGGCGTGGCGGGCGGCGGGGCGGCGGCCCGACCGGGGTGGGGCGGTGGGGGCGGGGCGGGGGGTGGGGCGGTGGGGGCGGGGCGGGGGGTGGGGCGGTGGGGGCGGGGCGGTGGGGTGTGGGTGGTGGGGCGTAGAACAGGGGGATGGGTGCGGATGTGCGGGTGCGGTGGGCGGATGTCGAGGCGGAGGCGCCGGATCTGGCGGCGCTCGTGCGCGCGGTGTTCCAGGCGGGGACCAACAAGACGCTCGCCACGCTGCGGGCGGACGGGGCGCCGCGGATCTCCGCGACGGAGTGCGAGTTCGGCGAGGACGTGACGCTCGGGATGATGCCCGGCTCGGTGAAGCTGCGGGACGTGCTTCGCGACCCGCGCGTGGCGCTGCACTCGCCGACGCTCGAGCCGCCGTCGGACTTGTCCGCGTGGGTGGGCGACGCGAAGCTCGCCGGACGGCTGGTCGCGATCCCGCGCCCGGTCGGCGACGGACCAACCGGTGCGTGGTTCGCGCTCGACGTCGCGCAGGTCGTGCACACGTGCGTCGACGAGGCGGCGCGCGAGCTCGTGGTGACGACGTGGCATCCCGGGCGTGGGGTCGAGCGCGTGCGCCGGGAGTAAGGGTCGGGCGATCCGCGGACCAGGAGCTCGGGGGGTGCCGGCGTCCGCGGGCTAGGAGATCTGGGGGGTGCCTGCGTCCGCGGCGGAGCGGTGGGCGGCGGGCAGGTGCGCCGCCAGGAGCTCGGCGAGGTGGACGCCATCGACTCCGGCGAGCTGCTCGGCCTGCGTGCGGCAGGAGAAGCCGTCCGCGAGGTAGACGTCGCCGGGTTCGGCGGCGCGCAGGGCCGGCAGCAGCGAGTTCTCGGCAACCTGGACCGAGACGTCGTAGTGGCCCTTCTCCATGCCGAAGTTGCCGGCCAGCCCGCAGCACCCGGCGAGCGCGGAGAACTGCGCGCCCGCGTCGGTCAGGAGCCGGCGGTCGGCGGTCCAGGTCATGACGGCGTAGTGGTGGCAGTGCGGCTGGACCACGGCGGTGACGTCGGACAGGTCCGGCACCTGCCAGCGCTCGCCGGGGCCGACCGGGGCCGGGGCCGTCAGGAGCTCGGCCAGCGTGCGCGTCTCTCGAGCGACCGCGACGGCACGCGGGTCGTCGAGGAGCAGGTCGAGCAGGTCCGAGCGCAGCACCGCGGTGCACGACGGCTCGAGGCCGACGATCGGGATGCCGTTGACCGCGAACGGGCCGAGCACCTCGAGCAGGTGCTCGAGCTGGTGCCGGGCGCCGTCGAGCTGGCCCGTGCTGATCCAGGTCAGTCCGCAGCAGGCCTGGTGGTCGGGCACCAGCACCTCGTAGCCCGCGTCGCGCAGCACCGCGACCGCGGCCCGCGGGACCGACGGCGCCAGCGCGTCGCTGAACGAGTCGGTCCAGAGCAGCACCCGGGGCCGCTCGCCCCCGCCGGGGGCACCCGAGTCGGGGCTGCCGGCACCGGCGGAGGCAGCAGCGGCGGTGCGCGTGACCTGATCCGCGCCGTCTCGTCGGACCCAGGCCCGGAACGGCTCGGGCGCGAACGTGACCATCCCGCGGCGCGTGTCCATGCCGCCGCCGGCGAGCACGGCCTTGGCCACCGGACGCACGCCGAGCACGGCGTTGGTGACCCGCGCGAGCGGGCCCCACGACGTGATCAGACGGGCCCACCGGGGCAGCCAGCCGAGCGCGTAGTGGTTGACCGGACGCAGCCGCCGACGATATGTACGGTGGAGCACCTCGGACTTGTACTGCGCCATGTCGACGCCCGCCGGGCAGTCCGACGAGCACGCCTTGCAGCTCAGGCACAGGTCGAGCGCCTCGTGCACCTCGGGCGAGGACCAGCCGCGCGAGACGAGCGAGCCGTTGGCCAGCTCCTGCAGCACGCGGGCCCGGCCGCGCGTGGAGTCCTTCTCGTCCTTCGTCGCGAGGTAGGACGGGCACATGAAGCCGCCCGCGGCGGTGTTGTCGGCGCGACAGCGACCGACCCCCACGCAGCGATGCACCGCGGTCGTCAGGTCGCCGGCGTCGTGCGCGAACGAGAAGCCGGTCGAGGCCGGCAGCGGACGCGCGGCGGGACGGCGCAGGTCGGCGTCGAGCGGGTTGGGCCGCACCAGGACGCCGGGGTTGAGCAGGTCGTCGGGGTCGAGCAGCGCCTTGAACGCGCCGAACAGCTCGATCGCGCGCGGCGAGTACATGACGGGCAACAGCTCCGAGCGGGCGCGGCCGTCGCCGTGCTCGCCGGACAGCGACCCGCCGTGCGCGGCCACCAGGTGCGCGGCGTCGGTCATGAACGCGCGCAGCGGGTCGCCCGAGCGCTCCATGGGCACGTCGAGCCGCAGGTGCACGCAGCCGTCGCCGAAGTGCCCGTACGCGAGGCCGTCGACGCGGTGCGTGGCCATGAGCGCCTCGAGCTCGCGCAGGTACGCGCCGAGCCGCTCGGGCGGGACCGCGGAGTCCTCGAACCCCGGCCAGGCCTGAGCGCCCGAGGGCGTCCGGCCGCCGAGGCCGGCGCCGTCCTCGCGGATCCGCCACATCGCGGCGGCGTCAGGCCCCGGCGGGAACAGCGCGACGGCGGTCGTGGCGGCGTCGGCCGCGAGCGCGCGGGCCCGCACCATCGCCTCGTCGAGCGTCTCGCCGCCGACCTCGACCATGAGCCAGCCGGCACCCGGCGGCAGGTCCGGCACGGCGCCGGCACCGCGCACACGGCGCACGACGTCGACCAGGCGCGAGTCCATCCCCTCGATCGCGAGCGGGTGGTGCGCGAGCAGCGCGGGCACCGCGTCGGCGGCGGCGGGCATGTCCGGGTAGCCGAGCACGACGAGCACGGGCGCGGCGGCGACGGGCACGAGGCGCACGGTCGCGCCGAGCAGCGTGCCGACGGTGCCCTCGGTGCCGACGAGCGCCTTGGCGAGGTCGGTGCCCTTCTCCGGCAGCAGGTGCTCGAGCGAGTAGCCCGAGACCTGCCGACCGAACCGGCCGAGCTCGGTCCGCAGCAGCTCGAGGTTCCCCCGCACGAGCGCGTCGAGCCCCGGGACGGCGTCGAGCGCACCCGCACCGGCGCCTGCCGTGAAGCGTCGGCCCGTGCCGTCGACGACGTCGAGCGCCAGGACGTTGTCGGCGGTGCGGCCGTAGGCCACGGCCCGCGGGCCGCACGCGTTGTTGCCGATCATCCCGCCGAGGGTCGCGCGCGCCCACGTCGAGGGGTCGGGGCCGAACCGCAGCCCGTGCGGCGCGGCGGCCTTCTGCAGCGCCCCCATGACGAGCCCCGGCTCGATCCGCGCCGTGCGCGCCTCGGGGTCGATCTCGAGAACACGGTTCACGTGCCGCGAGAAGTCGAGCACGACGCCGGGGCCGATCGCGTTGCCCGCCACGGACGTCCCGCCGCCGCGCGCCGTCAACGGGACACCGGCCGCGCGGGTCACCGCGAGCGCGGCCTGCACGTCGTCGACGTCGAGCGGGAACACGACGACCTGCGGCACGACGCGGTAGTTCGACGCGTCGGTCGAGTACTCCGCGCGGCGCCTCGTCGAGTCGTCGACCGCGCCTCGCACGGCGGAGCGCAGCGCGGCGACGACGTCGGTTCCCACGCGGTTCTCGTCGGCCACGGCAGTCACGGGGTGCATCCTCGCACCCCGAGGGCCCGGCGCCATGGGCCCTCCCGCGGTCCGGACAGCGACGACGGACCGCGGGAGGGATGTCTCAGGTGCGTGGCGCGCTCGGGCAGGAGCCGCACGACGACGACGGGCACGTGCCGCACGCGTCACCGGCCCGCACCAGCACGCCGCGGGCCGCCCAGGTCTCGAGCGCGAGGTCGACGAGCCCGCGGTCGAGCCGCAGCGAACGCGCGACCGCGTCGGGGGTCGACCCCGCGCGCGTCGCGGTGAGCACGTCGTCGAGCACGCCCATCAGAGCAGCACCCCGATCCGGAACACGAGCACGGCCCCGACCCACGCGACCACGAGCCCCACGGCCACGCCGAACAGCACCCAGCGGGCGCCGAACAGCCGGCGCTGCTCGGCGAGCGTCGCCAGGCACGGGCTGTAGGCGAGCACGAACCACATGAACGCGGCGGCCGCGGCGACCGCGTGCCCGCCCGAGGACTCGTCGAACGTCGCGCGCAGCCGGTCGCCGAGCGTGCCCGGGTTGGCGGGGTCGGCCGGTTCTGCGACCGCGGCGGTCTGCGCGAACGACCCGACGACGACCTCCTTGGCGACGAACCCCGTCGCGAGCGCGGCCGTCGCCTCCCACGAGCCGAAGCCCGCGGGCGCGAACACCGGCGCGACGGTCTGCGCCGTGCGGCCGTACAGCGAGTCCTCCACCGGCACGTCCGCGAACGCGTGCTGACCCGCGACCGGGATCGCCATCAGCACCCACACCCCGGTGAGCGTGGCGACGATGATGACGCCGGCCTTGCGGACGAACGCGCGCACCCGCACCCAGGTGGAGACGGCGATCGCACGCGGCGCGGGCCGCTGGTAGGCGGGCAGCGCGAGCACGAGCGGCTCGCGCTGCAGGTCGCGGAACAGCGTGCGGCGCAGCGCGAGCCCGCCGAGCACGACGAGCGCGATCGACGCGACGTACATCGCGAAGATCGCGGTGCCCGCGACGTTCGGGAAGAACACCGACGCGAGCAGCACGTACACGGTCAGCCGCGCGGTGCACGACGTGAACGGCACGAGCAGCCCGGTGAGCAGGCGCTGACGCGCGTGCGGCAGCGTGCGGGTCGCGGCGAGCGCCGGCAGGTTGCACCCGAACCCGACGACGAGCGGCAGCACGGCACGGCCGTCGAGCCCGATCCCCCGCATCGCGCGGTCCGCGACGAACGCGGCGCGCGCGAGGTAGCCGCAGTCCTCGAGCAGAGCGACCGCGACGAACATCAGCCCCATCAGCGGCACGAAGGACAGCACGGTGCCCACGCCCGCGAGCACGCCGTCGACGAGCAGGCCCTGCAACCAGCCCCACGGCAGGATGCCGCGCAGCACGTCGGCGAACCAGCCGTTGACCAGGCCGTCGACGCCCTCGATGAGCGGCGCGGCGACGGTCGTCGTGAGCTCGAACAGCGCCCACATCACGACGAGGAACACGGGGATCCCGACGCGCGGGTCGAGCAGCAGCCGGTCGACGCGGTCGGACCAGGTGCGCACGGGCGTCACCGGCGCCGGCACGTCTGCCAGCACCCCCGCGACCCAGTCGAAGACGGCGTCCTCCTCGTCGACGCCGTCGTCGGCGCCGTCGGTGACGGGGGCCGGGACGCGCGGCGGGTCGACGAGCGCGGCGTCAACCGCGGCGGCGAGCTCGGCGAACCCGCGGCCCGTGCGGGGGTCGATCTCGACGACCGGGACGCCGAGCCGGGCGCGCAGGTGCTCGACCGGCACCGCCAGGCCGCGCGAGCGCGCGACGTCGGTCATGGTCAGGGCGACGACCAGCGGCACGCCCGCGAGCGCGACCTGCCCGACGAGCAGCAGCGAACGCGCGGGACCGGCCGCGTCCACGACGAGCACCGCGAGGTCGGTCGCCGCGGCGCGCACCTCGTCGGCGGCGACCTGCTCGTCGGGCGAACGCGCCTGCAGGCCGTAGGTGCCCGGCAGGTCGACGAGCCGCACGTCACGACCGCCGGTCCACCACCGTCCGTCCTGCAGCTCGACGGTGGTCCCCGGGGCGTTGACGACGCGCTGCCGCGAGCCCGTCACGGCGTTGAACAGCGTCGACTTGCCGACGTTCGGGTTTCCGACGAGCACGACGCGCGGCGCCCCCGCGAGCGCGGTCCCCGCGACGGCGGCGCCCGCCGCACCCTCGTCGTGACAGGTCACGAGACACCGCCGACGCGGAGCGGCGAGACGGGTACGACGAGCTCGACGGCTACGCGTCGGCACGTGCCGGCGTCGATCGCGAGCCGGTCCGCGCCCACGCCGACCACGCGGCCGCCGAACGCGCCGCGGTGCGTGACCTGCACGACCGCGCCGGGCGCGAGCCCGAGCGTGCGGAACCGGCGGCGGACCGGGTCGTCGAGGTCGACGTCGACCACCCGGACCGCGACCCCTGGCGCGCACGACGCGAGATCCATGTCTCGACGCTAGCGATCAGGTAAGCCTCCCCTCACGGGACCCAGGTCCCGACTTCGGGGTGGGCCGCGCTCAGGCCAGCGCGGCGTCGAGCGTGATCTCCGTGCCCGTGAGCGCCTTGCTCACCGGGCAGGTCGCCTTGGCGGCCTGTGCGGCGGCCGCGAAGCCGGCCTCGTCGAGACCGTCGACCGAGCCGCGCACCTTGAGCGCGATGCCCGTGATGCGGAACCCGCCGGCCGGGTCGGGGCGCAGCGTGACGTCGGCGGTCACGTCGAGCGACCCGGGCGTGCCGCCCGCCTCGGCCACGAGCGCGGAGAGCTGCATCGCGTAGCACGACGAGTGCGCAGCGGCGATGAGCTCCTCGGGGCTCGTGACGCCCTGGGCGTCGTCGGCGGCGCGCCGCGGGAAGGAAACGTCGAAGGCACCGGCGCCGGAGCTGGTGAGCTCGACGCGGCCGGCTCCCTCGCCGAGGGTGCCCTGCCAGGCGGTGCGGGCGCTACGAGTCGGCATGGTCGATCCCCTTCGTCGTCGGACGGCCGCCGGTCGCGGCAGCCGCCCCCACGTTAGGCGCCGTCGGCCGTCACCGCGCGCGCTCGAGGTGGGCGGCGACCACGGCGTGCGGCGCACCGGCCTCGCGCAGCGTCCACGCCGCCCGGGCGTGCATGGTGGCCCGCGCCGGCGCCGGGATGCCGCCGTAGAGCGCGGCGCGCACGACGTCGTGCCGGAACACCAGCCGGTCGCCGCGCGCCTGCACGACCCCCGCCGCGAGCGCGTGCCGCAGCGTGCGCCACACCTCCGGCACGGGCCGGCCCGCGAGCCGGGCCAGGTCCACGACGACGAACGACACGCCCAGCACCGACGCGTTCGCGAGCAGCGCGAGCACGTCGTCGCCCAGGTAGGCCACGCGCGCTCGCACGGTCTCCTCGAGCACCGCGCGCCACTGCGACTCGACCGCGTCCACGCCGCCCTCGACCGCGCCGAGCGCACCCTCGTCGCGCGCCGTGACCACCACGTCGACGACGAAGCGCGGGTTGCCGCCCGCGGTCGCGACCGCACCCCGCAGCGACGGCCCGATGCTCGCGCCGATGATCGCCTCCGCGAGCTCACCGGCCGCCGCGGGCGGCAGCGGCCCGAGGCCGACGTGCCGCGCGCCCGCCCGCGTCCACGAGGTCACCACCTCGGTCACCTCCGGGCGGTGCGGCACCGGCCGCAACGTGAGCACGACGAGCACGCCCGGCACGGCCCCGACGCCACCGGCCTCCCGCAGCACGCGCAGCAGGTCGCCGTCGGCGGCGTGCAGGTCCTCGCACACGACGACCCGCGGCCGCTCCGCGGGTTCGCGCCGCAGGCTGGCGGCGAGCGCCTCGGCGGCGGACGCGGTGGCGGGGGATGCCGTGCCGGGCGATGCGCTGGCGGGCACCGTGGCCGGCTCGGTGACGGGTTCGGCGACGGGTTCGGGGATGGACGCTGCGGTGGGATCGGTGGTGGACGCCGCGGTGGAACCAGGGGTGGAGTCGGACGCTGCGGTGGACCCGTGTGCGGCGGTCGTCGTCGTTGTCGTCGTGCGCGCGTCGATGCCCAGCAGCGAGGCACCGGAGACGAGCGCGTGCACGAGCGTGGACTTGCCGACACCCGCCTCGCCCTCGAGCAGGACCGCACCCCCGGGGCCGTCGCACGCGCGCGAGAGCAGCTCCTCGAGGTCGTCGAGCTCGGCGGCGCGGCCCACCAGCGGCCAGCCGCGGCCGGGCGCGCCGTCGGGGCCGGTGCTCATGCGCCGAATGCTAGGGCGCTCGGGCCGGTACGTCAGCCGGAGTACTCCCAGTGCCACGGCTCGGGCTTGTCCGCGCCCTCCTGCGCCCACGACGGGTGCACCCAGCCGAACTCGGCCGCGTGCTCGTCCATCCACGCGTGCTGCGCGGTGCCGAACCCGTCGATCCCGCTGCCCAGGTCGACCGCGATGCCCGTGCCGTGGTTCGACGTCCCCGGCACCGCGCACAGGTTGCCCTTGCGGGCGCGGCACGAGACCTGCTGCCCGTAGCTCCGGTAGGAGTCGGTGACCTCGAGGTGCGTGCCGAACTCGGCCTCGAACGCGGAGTCCAGCAGCTCGAGGTCCGCGGCGGCGTCGCAGCGCAGCAGCACGTCGTCGTCGAACGTGACGCCGCACAGCGCCGACGTCGGGATCCGGCCGTTCGCGTACCCGTCGAGCGACGTCCGCCACGCCTCGCGCTGCGCCGCCTGCGCAGCGGCCTCGTCGGCGGCGGCCTGCGCCGCGGCGAGGTCGGCGGCGCGGTTGTCCTCGGCGATGTCCAGCACCTGCTCGCTCAGCTCGACGACGCGCGCGAGCGCCGCACGCAACCGCGTGGTCGCCTCGTCCTCCGGCCCGGTCACGGGCGGCACGGCGAGGTCGGCGTCGACGTCCCCGAGCCCGGCGACCTCGTCGGGCGTCGCCGTCGCGGCGGCGGTCGGGTCGGTCGACGGGTCGGTCGTCGGGTCGGTCGTCGCGGGTTCGGTCGTCGTCGATTCGGTCGTCGACCCGGTCGTCGAATCGGTCGTCGACTCTGCGGTCGGCGCGGCGACGCGCGCCGGGTCCGGGGCCGACGCGCCGGCGTCCGACGCGTCCGTCAGGTCGGTGGTCGCGTCGGTGGTTGCGTCAGTCGTCGCGTCGGATGCCACGTCCGACGACGACGCCGTCGGCTCGTCGCTGCCTTGGTCCGACGCGTCGCCCGCGGACTCGGCCGCGTCGACGAGCGCGTCGAGCTCGGCGGCGGCCTGCTCGAGCTCCGCGAGACGGTCCGGGTCCACGGTCGCCTCCTCGCCCTGCGATCCGGCGGACTGCGCGATCGCCAGCGCCTCGCGCGCAGCCGCGGCGACGGCGGCACGTGCGACCCGGTTCTCGTCGGGCTGCACGTCGGCGCCGACACCCGTCGCGGCCGCGGAACCGTCCGCGGAACGCGACGTCCCGTAGGCGACCGTGGTCGTCAGCGCCCCGGCCAGGAGCACGACGACGACCCCCTGCGCCAGGCGCGCGGGGGTGCGGGGCAGTGCTCGGGGGAACGCACGTGCGCGGCGCGGTGCGACATGTCGCCCCCCGCCGGACGTGCGCCGGCGGGGCGACTCGTCACTCATCGTCGTCCACGGTAGGCATCGTGGACGGACGTCCAGCAGACGAACCGTCAAGGTTGTGCGCAGGCCGTGGTGCCCGGCGCGCACGGGACGTTCACACCCGCCACGCGCCGCAGGGGGGGGTCAGCGGCGCAGCGCCGCCGGGGCGTGGGCGGGGACCGCGGGGCGACGAGGGGCCACCGGCCAGACCCGCTCGTAGGGCGCTCCGGGTGCGGGGCGCGGGTCGGCGTCGCCACGGTTGGGCCACATCGCGAACGCGCGCTCGGCCTGCGCGGTGATGGTCAGCGACGGGTTCACCCCGAGGTTCGCGGTGATCGCCGAACCGTCGACGACGTGCAGCGTGGGGTAGCCGTGCACGCGGTGGTAAGGGTCGACGACGCCGTCGGCGGCCGTCGCGCCGATGGTGCAACCGCCGATGAAGTGGGCGGTCATCGGCACGTCGACCACCTCGCCGAGGCTCGAGGCGGCGAACCCGCCCAGGTGCCGCGCCATCGCGCGGTACGCCTCTCCCGCGGCCGGGATCCACGTCGGGTTGGGCTCGCCCGGCCCGGGTCGCGACGTCAGCCGCACACCGCGCCACGTGCGCCGCGGCCCGACGACGATCGACGAGTCACCGGTCTGCATGACGAGCCCGATCACGGTCCGCCGGGACCACGAGCCGATCCCCAGCAGCAGCGACGCGACCTGGCCCGGGTGCCGCAGCACCTGGCCGAACCAGCGCACGGGCCGCGGGACCCGGCCACCACCGGGTGTCTGGACGGTGGACAGCAGCCCCATGAGGTTCGAGCCGTGGCCGTAGCGCACGGGCTCGAGGTGCGTGCGCTCGTCGAGCCACACCGAGGACGTGATCGCGACGCCGCGCGTGAGGTCCGGCGTGCGCGCCCGGTCGCGCCAGCGCGCGGCGGCACCGCCGAGCGCCTCGCTGTTGGTCCGCGTGAGGTGCCCGAGCCGGTCGGACAGCGCCGGCAGCGTGCCGTCGGCCTTGAGTCGGTGCAGCAGGTCCTGGGTCCCCCACGCGCCCGCCGCCATGACCACCTGGCGTGCCCGCACGGTCCGACGAGGGCCGCGGCGGCCGGTCCGGACGACGTCGATCTCCCACGCCGGCTCGTCGGACCCTCCGACCTGGCGCAGCGCGGTGACCGTCGCCTCGGGGACCACGCGCACGCCGAGGCGCTCGGCGAGGTGCAGGTAGTTCGTCGGGAGCGTGTTCTTGGCGCCCCACCGGCAGCCCGTCATGCACTCGCCGCACTCGCGACACCCGCTGCGCTCGGGTCCGGCGCCGCCGAAGAACGGGTCCGGGACGGGCACGCCCGGCTCGCGGCGGTCACCGCGTCCGAACACGACGCCCACGGGTGCCGGCCGGAACGAGTCGGCGACGCCGAGGTCGGCGGCCGCGGCGCGCACCACGCGGTCGGCCGGCGTGGTCGTCGGGTTGGTCACGACGCCGAGCATCCGGCGCGCCTGGTCGTAGTGCGGCGCGAGCTCGGCGCGCCAGTCCGTGATGGCGGCCCACTGCGGGTCGGCCCAGAACCGTTCGTCGTGCGGCTCGTAGAGGGTGTTGGCGTACACGAGCGAACCGCCGCCCACGCCCGCACCGGCGAGCACGACGACGTCGGGCAGCACGTGGATCCGCTGGATACCGAGCCAGCCCAGCCGCGGCGCCCACAGGAAGCGCGAGACGTCCCACGACGTTCGCGGCAGGGTCTGCGGCGTGAACCGCCGACCCGCCTCGAGCACCAGGACGCGGTACCCCTTCTCGGCCAGCCGCAGCGCGGCCACGGACCCGCCGAAGCCCGAGCCGACCACCACGACGTCGACCTCGGTAGCGGGACCGCTCGACCTAGGCACGGACGTGGACCGTGCCGTCGCCGAGCTCGAGGACGACGCCCTGCTGCGTGAAGTCGACCAGAGCACCGATCGTCGCGGCGGCTACGAGCACGGGCCACGCGATGGTGGGTCCGCTCATGAGGCCCGCTCCGGGGCTGATCGCATGCGTCGGCGCATGTCCGACAGTGTTCCGCACCGCGTGGGCGACCGGGGCGACAGGCTCGGGCGGCGTCACCCGTTTGCTTCGTTCTCGTCCTATAGGTGACGAAAGTCCCTACCGGTAAGTAACGTTCCCCTCGGCCCGTGTGACTCCAGTCACCCGACGAGGCACGCGGGACAGTCCCATCCGTTCGAACAGGGGTAGGCGCATGCCACGTCGTCCAGTCCTCGCGTCAGTCACCGCACTCTCGGTGGTCCTGACCACCGCGATGCTCGGCACACCAGCGGGCGCGGCCCCGCCTGGCACGCCCATCTCGAGCTCGCACAAGTTCGACCCCGCGGTCGCGCGCGCCATGTTCGAGAAGCTCCACAAGACCGTGGACCTGACCGGCTCCGAGGGCCAGGTCACCGCACTCGTCCAGCTCACCACCAAGGCGGGCGTCGACGTGACGGGCGGGCCGGCCGCGGTGCGGCGTGCGGCGGCGACGACCGAGGCCGTCGCCGAGGACGTCGTCCCGACCGAGCTCACCGACCGCAACGCCGGGACCGCGACACCCAAGCGCATCGCGACGCTGACGAACCTCGCCTCGGCGACGCTGGTGCAGGGCGACGCCGCCCAGATCGCCGCGCTCGTCTCGTCGTCCGACGTCAAGGCCGTGTACCGGGTGGTCCCGAAGACGATCGGCAACTCGAACACCGTCGCGTTCACCAAGGCCCTGCAGACCTGGCAGGACACGGGCGAGACGGGTGACGGCGTCTCGATCGCCGTGATCGACACCGGCCTGGACTACACGCACGCCGACTTCGGCGGTGCGGGCACGGTCGAGGCCTACGAGGCCGCGTACGGCGAGGACGGCACGCAGCCGATCCCGGCCGGCTCGTTCGACGAGGACAAGTTCCTCGGCGGCTACGACTTCGCGGGTCCGCTGTACGACGCGAGCGGCGAGGAGCCGGGCTCGACCCTGGTCCCGACGCCCGACGAGAACCCCATCGACGCCCCGCTCGACGCGGGCGGCCACGGGTCGCACGTCGCCGGCACGGCCGCCGGCTACGGCGTGGACGCGTACGGCGACACGTTCGCGGGCGACTACTCCTTGCTCAGCGACCTGTCCGGCTTCAAGATCGGCCCCGGGTCCGCGCCCGAGGCCCAGCTCTACTCGTACAAGGTCTTCGGCGACATCGGCGGCTCGACCGACCTGGTCAGCCTCGCGCTCGACCGCGCGGCCGACCCGAACGGCGACGGCGACTTCTCCGACCACGCCGACGTGATCAACATGTCGCTCGGCTCGACCGGCTCGCCGGTCGACGACCCGGAGAACGCACTCGTCGACGAGCTCACCGCGCTCGGCGTGACCGTCGTGACCTCCCAGGGCAACTCTGACGACCTCACGGACATCGGCGGCTCCCCGGGCAGCGCGACGAGCGCGCTCGCGGTGGCCAGCTCCGTGGCCAACCCCGTGCTCGACTCGGTGAAGATCGCCGCGCCGGCACCCGACGGCTTCAGCGTCGGGCAGCTGCTGCCGGCGCAGAACTCGATCGCGTACTCGGGCACCGCGGACCTGACCGCACCGGTCGCGTTCGTCGCCGCGGACTTCTCGGGCTGCACGCCGTTCACGCCCACGCAGGCCGGCATCGTCGCGGGCAAGATCGCCTACCTGTGGTGGGACGACAACGACGCGACGCGCGCGTGCGGGTCCATCGTCAGGTTCGGCAACGCGCGGGCCGCGGGTGCGCTCGGCGTCCTGATCGGCACGGAGAACCCGGTGTTCGCCGCCGGCATCTCGGGCGACGTCATCATCCCGGGCGCCCAGATGACCAGCACCACGACCGACGCGCTCATGCCGTCGATCACGGACGGCTCGCTCACGCTCACGATCGGTCCGAGCCTGGCGCAGACCAGCCGTCTCGACGGGTACGAGGACACCGTCAGCTCGTTCTCGTCGCGCGGCGCGCACGGCTCGCTCGGCACGATCAAGCCCGACGTGGCCGCACCCGGCGACGGCATCCAGTCGGTCTCGTCCGGCACGGGTGACGGCTCGGCGGTGCTGTCCGGCACCTCGATGGCGTCGCCGCACGTGGCGGGCATCGCGGCGCTGGTCCGCGCGGCCCACCCGACGTGGTCGGCGGCCGAGACGAAGGCCGCGATCATGAACACGTCGACGCACGACGTCGTCACCGAGCCCGGTCCGGACGGGGTGGCCTACGGGCCGCTGCGCGTCGGGTCCGGCCGCGTGGACGCCCTGCAGGCGGTCGACGACGACGTGATCGCGTACAACACGCAGGAGCCCGCACGGGTCTCGGTCACGTTCGGCGTCGTGGACGTCGCCGACGAGACCGTGGTGCAGCGCCAGACCGTCACGGTGAAGAACCTCGGCGCGTCGACGCGGACCTACGCGACGTCGGTCTCGAGCGCGAGCACCTCCGGCGGCGCCACGATCACGGCCTCGCCGGCCAGCATCACGGTCGCACCGGGCCACACCGCGCTCGTGACGCTCACGCTCACGGTCGACCCCAGCACGCTGGAGCGCGAGCTCGAGCCGACCATGGAGGAGACCCAGCTGGGCATCCCGCGCGACTTCGTGTCGTCGGTGTCCGGCCGCCTCGTCCTCACCTCGACGGACGACGACCAGGAGCTGCGGGTGCCCGTCCAGGCCGCGCCGCGCCTCGTCGCCGACCTGACCGCGAGCGCCGTGGCGTTCGGCCCGTCCAGCGAGGCGGGTCTGGCGCTGTCCGGCACCGGCATCGCCTCGGGCGGCTGGTACTCGCTCACCACGCCGCTGATCCTCGGGGCCACCAGCCCCAAGCTCGAGGACAGCAACGAGGTCACGTCCGACTCGGCCCGCAAGGCCGGGGACATCCGCTCCATCGGATGGTCGAGCACCGCACCGGCTCTCGTGGACGCCGGCGGCGAGGCCGCCGACGGTCGCCTCGTGCTGGGCATGGTCACCGACGGCGAGTGGGCGACCCTCGGGTTGAGCACGATCCCCGTGTTCGACATCGACATCGACGGTGACGGCTCGTACGACATCGAGACGTACGTGCAGAAGTACGCGGGCACGGACCTCTCGCTGGCCTTCACCGTGGACTACAACACGGGCGACACGCTCGACGTGCAGCTCGCCAACGACCAAGCCGGCGACCTCGACACGGGCATCAACGACAACAACGTCGTCACCGTGTCGCTCGGCCTCGAGGAGGCCGGGATCACCCCGGGCGACACGCCGGTCGTGTCCGCGTGGACGTACTCCGACTACGCCGCGGGCGGCGTCCGCGACGTCGCGTCGGACTTCACGGTCGACCCGTACACGCCGCCGTTCTGGTTCGAGAACGACATCGACAGCCCGTGGGAGGGCGGCACCGGCTCCGGCATCTCCACCCTCGCCGACGGCGGCGTGACCATCCCGGTGCACCGGTCGTCGGCCGCGGTCACGGGCAAGCTGCTGGTGCTCAACCCGCAGAACGACTCCACGACGAACCGTGCGCAGATCCTCACGGTCTCGGTGCCGAAGGCGACCGCGACCGCGCTGACCGTCACGGGCGGCACGTCGTACGGCTCGACCGCGACCCTCAAGGCGACCGTGTCGCCCGCCGCGGCCGGCAAGGTGACGTTCTACGACGGCAGCAAGGTCATCAAGACGGTCACCGTCAGCGGGGGCAAGGCCAGCACCACGGCCAAGCTCACGGTCGGCACCCACAAGATCAAGGCGAGCTTCACCCCGACGAGCACGACGGCGTACGCCGCCTCCTCGTCGTCCGTGAAGACCGTCGTGGTCACGAAGTCGGCGACCACGACGAAGCTCACGCTCTCGCCCACCACGGTCAAGAAGGGCGTGTCGGCCAAGGCGATCATCACCGTGACCGGCGCGACCTCGCCGCCCGCGGGCGTCGTCAAGGTCACCGAGGGCACCAAGGTGCTCGGCAGCGGGACGCTCGTCGTGTCCGGCAAGACCGGCAAGGTGACGATCGTGCTGCCGAAGACCCTGACCGTCGGCAGCCACGCCCTGAAGGTCACCTACACGGGCAGCGGCACCACGACGGCCTCGTCGGCCACGGCCACGCTGAAGGTCGTGCCGTAGTCGAACGGCCTCCCGGCGGGGGCGTCGCGGTGGGGTCATCCCCCCGCGGCGTCCCCGCGCCGTCTCCGGCGGCCCGCCCCGGTTCGTCCGACCGGTGGACGATCGTCGGTGCAGGTCAAGCCCGGGACGATCCGCGCCGATGCGGCTGACATGGAACCGTTCGGCGTCTCACGCCCTCGGGGCGGCGCGCAGATCCCGCAGCCGCACGCGCCCGGCGACGAGGCGGGCGGCGTGGTCCGCCCGCTGAACGACGCGGAGTCGGTGTGGGCCGCGCAGCACCGCGAGCTCGTCGCGGAGCTGTGCGACCACGGCTTCGACACCCCGACGGTGGGCGGGCTGTTCGACCGGGTGCACGGCACCTGGCTGGACGCGCCGGATCCGGGCGATCCCGAACCCCTCGTGCACGCGTTCGGGATCGGGCTCGGCGACCTCGTCCGCCAGCGCGTGCCCGGGCTCGACTGGGCCTCCTACACCGACCGCGCGGGCACCGAGCTGGTGCTCAGCCACGCGGAGCACGACCTCGTCATCTTCCCGATCGCGTCCGTGGGCGCGCACTGGGGCAACGTCGGGCCGGGCTGGTTCGCCGAGCACGTCGACGTCGTCGTGGACGGCGCCCTCGGCCGCATACCTCCGCACGCGCCGTAGCCTCGACCCCGATCCGATGGCGCGGCTCGCCGGGCATTCCGTCCCGAATGCTCACGTGTGACGCCACTCACGCCGATACTCAAGGCATGACGACGTTCGAGGACCTCGACCTCGTCGAGGCGTTCGGCGACTTCGGTGAGGCCGAGCCGGCGCCCCGACGCCGTTCCGCCGTGGTGGCCGTCGTGGCGTTCGCGGTCGCCCTCGCGCTGATCGTCGTCGGGATCGTCTGGGCCAGCAACGCCGGCTCCGACGGTGCGGCGCAGGCCGCCGAGACCACCTCCGTCGTGCCGCAGCTCGCCGTCGCGCAGAGCGCGGCGGACAAGCTCGACGACGGCGATCTGGCCGAGCTCGCCGTCCTCGCGGACAGCACCCGTCTCCTGACGACCACCGCCCTGGGCACGCACTACGCGGCGATCGGCACCGACGGTGACGTCTGCGTCGTCACGGTCCTGCCGGGCACGCTGCCCACCCAGGGGTGCGCCGCCCCGACCGACCGCCTGCGCATCACGGTCGCCGACGCCGACGGGAACCCCGCGCTCGTCCTCGCGGCGCCCGGCACGAGCCCCGGCGACGGCTGGCACGAGGTCGCGCCCGGCGTCTGGGTCGTGGACTGACCGCGACTCCCCGACGCTCGGGGCTCGCTCTGGGCTCGCTCGGGTCTAGCTGGGGACTCGCTCAGCGTGTCAACGCGTCGACGACGCGGGCCAGGCTCGACCCGATCCCCCACCGCTCCGCCAGCCGCACGAGCGCGTCCGGGTCGGCCGGTGCCGTGGGCAGCCGACCGTCCTCGTCGGCCACGGGCGCGTCCGGAGCCACGCGCACGACGGCCGGCGCCACCTGCAGGTAGGCGTCCGACTCGGTGAGTCGGCGCTGCTGCGTCGCGGTCAGCCCGGGGTCGTGCGCGTCGCGTGCCGCGAGCACTCCCGCGAGCGAGCCGTACCGGCGGATCAGCGCCGCCGCGGTCTTCTCGCCGATCCCCGGCACCCCCGGCAGCCCGTCCGACGGGTCGCCGCGCAACGCCGCGAGATCGGCGTAGCCCCGGCCGGTGGACACGTCGTACCGCTCGACGAGCCGCGCCTGGTCGACGACCTCGAGGTCGCGGATCCCCTTCACCGTGTACAGCACGCGCACCCGGGCCTCGTCGTCGACGAGCTGGAACAGGTCCCGGTCGCCCGTGACGACGTCGACCGCGTCGCGCTCGTCGGCCGGGCGTGCGACCTCGCGCGCGACGAGCGTGCCGATCACGTCGTCGGCCTCGAAGCCGGGCGCGCCGAGCCGCGCGATGCCCAACGCCGCGAGCGCTTCGACGATGACGGGCACCTGCGGTGCGAGCGTGTCCGGCACCTCCTCGAGGCCCGTCGTGCCGGGCACCGGGACCGCGACGCGGTGCGCCTTGTAGCTCGGGATCGCCTCGACGCGGAACGCGGGGCGCCAGTCGTCGTCCCAGCACGCGACCAGGCGGGTCGGCCGACGGTCGACGACGAGGCGCGCGATCATCTCGAGCAGCCCTCGCACCGCGTTCGTCGGGGAGCCGTCGGGCGCGCGGCCCGCCGACTCCGGCACGCCGAAGTACGCGCGGAAGTACAGCGACGCCGTGTCGAGCAGCAGCAGCCTGCCGTCGCCCACGTCACGAACCCGCAGGCGGCTCGGTCGGCTGGGTGGGCGTCGGTGCCGGTGCGGGAGCCGGTGCCGGTGCGGGAGCCGTCTTCGGCTCCTTGGGCGGCAGGCCCAGGCGCTTGCGGAAGATCTGGCGCTGGACGTACCAGCCGGACCCGCCGACGGCCAGCCACACGACGAGCATGACGGTCTGCTGCCAGCCGTCCTCGGGATGCCGCAGCATGTCGAACGCGTCCGGCCACAGCAGCGCCGCGCCCGTGAGGATGAGGCTCGCGCCACCGAGCGCGGTGAGCCACAGCAGCGCGCGCCGCGAGTACTTCTCCGCGAGCAGCGCGGAGGCGAACGCCACGCTCACGACCACGATGATGCCGAGCAGCACGCTCGAACCGGGACCGGCGAGCGCCGAGACCAGCTTGGCGCCGATCACGGCACCCGTCGCGAGCCCGACGAAGAACGTCGCGACCCGGAAGATGAGCGAGACCACCAGCCACATGAGCAGCGCGGAGCCGAGCCCGACCCAGAGCTTCGTCCAGGAATCGGTCGTGAACGCGTCGGCGATCAGGTACCCGACCGAGAAGCCCGCCGCCAGGAGCGCGAGGTTCACCGAACGGATGCCGTAGAAGCACAGCAGCACGCCGACCAGCAGCGCGATCAGCCCCGACGAGTCCATGCCAGACCCCTTCCGACGGCCGGAGACGCTCCGACGTTCGTCGGGGCCACGCTAGCGGCCGCCGACGACGAAAGCAGGAGGACGCCGGCAGACGACGAGAGCCGGTCGACGCCCCTCCGCGTCGACCGGCTTCGTCCGTGCCCGGACCGGGGACCCTGCCACCCGGTTCCGGACGTCCTGCGCCAGACCGGGCTCAGCTCGTCAGGTCGAGCATGCTGTCGGCCACCGCGACGACCGTCCACGTCGAGCCGTCGTCGCTCGTGAGCTCGTACGTCGGGATCAGCGACGTCGAGCCGTCCACGTCGGTCTGCAGCGCCACGCCGAGACGCGCCGCCGTGATCGTCACGTCCATGACCGGCCACGAGAACGACGCACCGGGCTCGGGCGCCGCGGGCGGTGTGGGCGTGCTCGTCGGCTCCTCGTTCGACGACGTGTCGGTGCCCGACTCCATCGCGCCCATGAGCGCTTCGCGCGCGGCCATCGGGTACACGCCACCACCCGAAGCGCCGAAGCGCGGGTCGTTCAGCCGCTCCACGGCCTGCGCCGGGCTGACCACGTCGTACGAACCGAGTGCCACGACCGGTGCGAGCGAGCCCCAGGCCGACTGCACGCCGTCGGACATGACCGTGAACCACCAGGTCAGGCCGGTGCGCTGGCCGTCGACGACGAGCTCGGCGCCCACGTTCACCGAGGCGCCCGCGTCGGTCTGCGTCGTCCACGCGTAGTCGTCGGGGTCGAGGCCGAGGTCGGCGAGCGCGTCACGCGCCGTCGCCGTCGCGTCCTTGGCCGACGGCGCCTCAGCCGTGCAGTCCCCGTCCACGCCGAAGTCAGGCTCCGATCCGCCGCTGACCGCACCGTCGTCTCCCGGCGTGTCGTCCGCCTTCGCGTCGTCCGCCGTCGAGGAGTCGGGCTCGTCCGGGGGAGCGACCACGTCGCTCCCGCAGGCCCACGGGTCGCGCGTCGGGTCGTAGTAGCTCACGCTCGTCGTCCCGTCAGGGGCGATCGTCACGGTCGGGACAGAACCGTCCTGCTTGCCGACCGTCCACCCGCCCGCGTCCTGACGAGGCTTGCCGGAGACGCCGAACACGTCGGCCGCGAGCGCAGCCGTCGCCTGGCTGTAGGTCGCCGACGGGTCGAATCCCCACGCGTCGTGGCTCGATCCCGCGGTGGGCAGGCCCGCGCCGTGGAACACCGTACGACCGCCGTACCAGTAGCTCGACGGCAACGCGTCACGCCCGCCGACGAGATTCTGCGCGTCGACGGCGGCGCCGGAGTCGACCTCCTGCTGCTCGGCGGGCGCCGCACCACCGAGCGACATCGGGGCCTCGAGCGATGCGTCAGCGCTCGTGGCCGAGGCGTCCGCACCCTTCGCCCCGATCGCGTAGCCACTCGCGCCGACGACCGCGATGCCCGCGACGACGGCCGCGACCTGGAACCAGCGGGGGGTGCGCCGGCGTGCCCGGGCCGCGGCCAGCTCGTCGCCCGGCGCCGTGCCCACCTGGACCCCCGTGGTCACGGCCAGGGTCTCGTGCAGCGAGTCGGCATCGAGCACGGCGTCCACGGCGGGGTCGGCCGCGCGGACCCGCTCGAGTGCCGCACTCAGGAGCTCAGGGTCGACCTGCCCGTCGTCGGGCTCGTGATCGGTCGGGAAGCGGTTCATGGAATCCTCCGGGGAAGTCGTCCTCACCCCTTCCATGTGCCCGGCGCGACCGGTCTTGCACTGAGCCGGTCTTGCACTGCGCCGGTCTTGCACTGCGCCGGTGCTGCACTCAGTCCGACGCGACCCAGGCCGCGGCCAGTCGGGCGCGGGCTCGGCTGAGGGCTGCGTCCGCGCCGCCACGGCTCACGCCGAGCACCTCCGCGAGCGCCTGGCCCGTCAGACCCTCCCAGGCGTTGAGCAGCACGATCTGCCGGTCACGCGGGCTCAGCGCCGCGAGGGCCTCACGCACCTGCTCGTCACGCACCGCGTGCAGCGCGGGGTCGTCGTCCTCGACCTCGTCGGGCAGGTGCTCGACGGGGATCGGGCGCCCCTTGCGTCGATGGTTCGCGACGACGAAGCCCGCGGTCCGGTACAGCCACGGCAGCTCGGCACCGTCGGGGACGTCGTCGCGCCGGCGCCACGCGACCGTCAGCACGTCGGCGGTCAGGTCGGCGGCCTCCTGCCCGGTGCGCCGCACGAGGTAGCGGTAGAGCGCGCGCTCGTGCTCGTGCACCAGCGCGGTGAACCAGTCGGCGTCGTGGGGCGGGCCCTCACCGGCCATCGGGCGGACCTCGGGTGCGGCCGCGTCGCCCTCGGGCGCGTCGAGGTCGTCGGCGAGTCCGTTCTCACCGTCCGGCGATTCGATGCGCGGCAACACGTGACCCCCCTCGTCGTCGGTGGGCACGCCACAGCGCCCCCACCCCCACTGTGTCGGCTCCCCGCACCGTCTTGCACGCTTTCGTGAACTGCGTCGCCCAGGTGTGACCAGACCGTGACCCGCCCGCGCCCGGAGGCCCGACGAACCACGGCGAACCACCCGTCGGACCGGACGAGGGCTACAGCCCGTCGGCCACCACGGCGGCCGCCCGCAGCCACGCGTCGCGCGTCGTCGGGTGCAGCGCCTCGTACGTGATCGGCCCGCCCGCGACGAGCGCCGGGTCGTGCGGCACCTCGACGACCGCCCGCGTGAGCGCGCCGAAGTGCGTGCGCAGCCGCTTGCGCAGGTCCTTGTCGACGCGCGCGTCGGGCGCGGACAGGATCGTCACCGCGCTGCGCACCGCGTCCTCGTGCCCGGTCGCGCGCAGCGCGTCGAGCGCCCACGCCGCCGACTGCGCGGTGTCCTCGCGGATGGTCGAGACCACGACGATCTGGTCGGCCGCCGCGACCGCCGCCTGCCAGTTCGAGGCGCGCATGTTGTTGCCGGTGTCCACGACGAGCACGCGGTAGAACCGCGAGAGCACCTGGTGCAGCGACTCGAACGCGGCCGCGTCCATGAGGGTGGCCGACGACGCGTCCTCGTCGGAGGCCAGCACGTCGAACTGCTCGTCGGCCTGCGTGCGCACGAAGCCGTCGAGGTCGCCCAGCCGCACGGTCGCGTCCCCGCCCAGCGACGGGAGCGCGTGCAGCAGGTCCACCGCGGTACGCGTGTGGTCGGTGTGCACCGAGCGCCAGCCGAGCGTGCCGCGCGTCTCGTTGTTGTCCCACGCGAGCGTGTAGCCGCCGCGCTGCAGCCCGAACGTCGCGGCCAGCAGCATCGTCGCGGTCGTCTTGTGCGCGCCGCCCTTGGGATTGATCACGACGACCGTGCGCGGGCCGTCCAGCGTCCGCCGCACCGACGCCACCTGGACCCGACGACGCCGCTCGGCGCGCCCCGGCCCGGGGTGGATCGCGCCGAACGTCACCCGGCGCACCCCGACGCGCCAGCCCTCCTCGGCCGGACCGGTCGAGGCCGGGTGGCGCGCCGCGAGCAGGTCGTCGAGCGTCGGCAGCGCCCCGGTGTGCCCCGCGACCGCCGCGCCGGCGCCGGCGGCCGGGCGCTCGGCGCCGCTCGCACTCGTCGGGCCCGCCGTGGGGCCGGTCGTGGGCTCGGTCGTGGGCTCGGTCGTGAGCCCCGTCGTCGGACCGGTCGTCGGCGCCGGCGACGGATCCGCCTGGCCGCTCGTCGGAGCCGCGGTCGGGGCGGCCGGCATGCTCGTCGGCGCGCCGTTCGACGTGCTCGTCGCCGGCACGGGCGCCGGCTCGCTCGTCGGACCCGGGGTCGCGGTACGTGCGTCGGCCGCGACGGGGGCGCCCAGCGCAGGCGACTGCGGGGCGGCGTGGTCGTCCGCGAGGTCGCCGGGCGCCTCGTCGACGAGGCCGTCGGCGTGGATCAGCAGGTCCCACATGCCGTCGGGGTCGCGCACCGTGACGGGCACGGGATGGCCCACCTCGCCCGCGAGCGCGGCCACGCGTGCGGTGATCGCGGCTCCGGCTTCCTGCAGGGTCGCCATCTGGATCCGCTCGATGACGCCGTCGACGGAGATCGCTCCCGTGCCGTCGTCGCGCACCTCGGCGCTCACCCGCGGCAGCGTCCGCGAAGCCTCGTCGTCGCCCATGGCGCACCTCCCCGCGTCAGTACCGCGTCCGTACGGTGTCGGTACGGTGTCAGTACCCCCAGGGGCAAACTACGCGAATCGGCGGCCGAGCGCGCGATCGCGCAGGTGAGGCGGTTGTCCGGGGCTGTCTCAGGCGTCGGCGGCGAGCTCGAACCACACCGTCTTGCCGATCCCGGCGCCCGTCGCGCCCCACGAGACGGACAGCGCCTCGACGAGCGCGAGCCCGCGGCCGTTCGGGTCGCTCGGCGCGGCATGACGCAGCACCGGCCGCCCGGCGCCGCCGTCGGTCACCTCGACGCGAAGCACCGCGGAGTCGACCACCACACGCACGCTCACGTCACCGCAGTCCGGCGCGTGCACCACCGCGTTCGCGACGAGCTCGGCCGTGAGCAGCTCCGCGAGCTGGTTCGTCGTCCCTCCGACCCCCGCGTGGGCGGCCGTGCGCATCACCCAGCGGCGCGCGACGCGCGGGGCCGTGGGCTCGGCCGGGAGCACCAGCTCGTCGCTCACGACGGGCCGGCGTCGGCGCACGCTCGGTGCGCTCGCCAGGTCTCGGACCTCTCCCACATCTCCAGGGTGCCGGAACACACGCCTTCGCGCCGCTCAGGACGCACCGTTGCGGGTCACGAGACGGCATCGAGTCGGACAGGCGACCAGGAACCGGGCGCCGCCGTGACCTCGCCGCCCGGGCGCTCCGAGCCTAGGTTTGGCCCCATGCCCACTCCCGCGGTCGAGATCGAGGTGCGGGGCCGGACCGTGCGCGTGAGCAACCCCGACAAGCCGTACTTCCCCGGGCGCGGGATCACCAAGCTCGACGTCGTCGAGTACTTCGTGGCGGTCGGCGACGGCATCCTCGGCGCGCTGCTGGACCGGCCCACGACGCTCGAACGCTGGCCGAGCGGCGTCTTCGAGGGCGCCAAGCTCGCAACGCGCACCGACTCCAAGGGCGACGCGTTCTACCAGAAGCGCGTCCCCGCGGGCGCGCCGGAGTACGTGCGCACCGCGCGCATCGCGTTCCCGTCCGGTCGCACGGCCGACGAGGTCGCGCCCTCCGAGCTCGCGGTCGTCGCGTGGGCGGCGAACCTCGGGACCATCACGTTCCACCCGTGGCCGGTGACGTCCGACGACGTCGACCGCCCCGACCAGCTCCGGATCGACCTCGACCCGCAGCCCGGCACCGACTTCTCCGACGCCGCGCGCGTCGCGCCGCACGTGCGCGAGCTGCTCGCGGAGCACGGCCTGGAGGGCTGGCCCAAGACCTCCGGCGGCCGCGGCATCCACGTGTTCGTCCCGATCGAGCCGCGCTGGACGTTCGTCGAGGCCCGCCGCGCGACCATCGCGTTCGGGCGCGAGCTGGAACGGCGGCTGCCCGACGAGGTCACGATCCGCTGGTGGAAGGAGGAGCGCGGGGTCAAGATCTTCGTCGACTACAACCAGATGGCCCGCGACCGCACCATCGCGTCCGCCTACTCGATCCGCGCCAACCCGCGTGCGACCGTCTCCGCGCCGCTGCGCTGGGACGAGGTCGGCGACGTGCACCCCGACGACTTCACGGTCACGACGATGCCCGCGCGCTTCGCCGAGGTCGGCGACCTGTTCGCGCCGCTCGCCGCGCACGCCGGCCCCCGCTTCGCGATCGACTCGCTGCTCGAGCTCGCGGACCGGCAGGAGTCCGACGAGGGCCACGGCGACCTGCCGTACCCGCCGGAGTACCCCAAGATGCCGGGCGAGCCCAAGCGCGTGCAGCCCTCGCGGGCGCGGCCCGAGCCCGACGACGCCACGTAGGCCTGCCCTGTTCGTCGTCGGGCGGTCCCGGCGGTCAGCCGGTGAACTCGTAGTGCCAGTACTCCGGGTTCGAACCGTTCGAGCGCGCCCACGACGGGGACACCCAGCCGTAGTCGGGGCCGTTGTTCACGAGCCAGTCGCGTTCGGGGGTGTCGTACCCGTACTCGCACGGCCACTCCGGGACGTCGAGCGCGAGGCCCGTGCCGTGCCGGGACGTACCCGGCTCGGCCGCGATCGAGCCGAGCGCCTTGCGCATCGCGACCTGCGTCGCGTAGTCGCGGTACGTCAGGTCGAGGTCCAGGTCGTGCCCGAACTCGGCGCGGAAGTCCTTGTTGAGCCGTTCGAGCGCGGCCGTCGCGTCGGTGCGCAACCAGTAGCGGGTGCCCTGGGAGTCCACGCCCCACGACGTCGCGGCGAGCATCGAGGCGGGCACGTTGCCGTTCGAGCCGTCGCCGCCCTCGGTCGGCGCGGACGTGTAGAACGCGGGGCCGTCGTACGTGGTCCGGCACTCGTCGTCGTCGTCGGCACGAGGCGTCGGCGACGCGGCCGCGGCGAGCCACGCCTCGTGCGCCGCGACGACCGTCCCCTGCGCGGTCTGCACCTCGACGACGAGCGCGCGGATCGCGTCCGCGTCGGGGTCGTCGGCCGCGAGCGCCGTCTGCAGCTCGGCGACCAGCGCCGCGAGCGCGGCGCGCACGGCGTCGTCGGCCACCTCGTCGGCGGACTCGGTGAGCGTGCTCTGAGCGGCGAGCGTCGCGGCCTGCGCCTGCGTCAGGGCGTCCGCGAGGGTCGCCTCGTTGGCCGCGGCCAGCTCGGCCTCACGCAGGGCTGCCCACTGCGCCTGGGTCATCCCCGGCGTCGCGCTCGGGGTCACGACGACCGTGCGCGCGACCTGCTCGGCCGGCGGCGGGGGACGGTCGCGCAGCACCCAGCCGACACCGGCACCGACCACCAGCGCAGCCGTGACGGTGCCCACGAGCACGCTGCGACGCGGTCCGGCGACCATCCGCCGAGTGTGCCGACCGACACGCACACCGTGCAACACGGCCACGGCTCCCCCATCCGGTGGAACCCTCGCGCGCGCGCTCAAGACGAGTGCCCGCCCGGTCGATCCCTCCCCCATGAGCACGGCCCACCCCTACGCACCCGCGCCGGCGACCTCGACGCCGCCTTCGACCGCGACCGGTCCCGCCGCGGTCGCCGCCGGCATGCGTGAGCTGACCCCGGGCGAGCACGGCCACCTCGAGCGCCTGCGCGCGCACCTGGCCGCCTCCGGCGCCGACGTGCGCAGCTCCGCGGGCCTCGGCGCGCTGCTCGCCTCGTCGTACCGCCGGTGGGCCGCCGCACCCGACGGCACCCGACCCGACCCCTCGGGCATGCTCGCCGCCATCGCCGTCGGCGTCGGCGACCTCGTCCTCGCGCGCGGGGGGCAGGCCGGCTGGGTGCTGCGCGTCGCCGCGGCGACGCCCGCGCCCGCGCTGCTGTCCGTGGACGGCTCCGCCGCCGTGGTCCCGTTCGACGACGTCGAGCGGCGCTGGACCAGCACGCACGGGGCCGACGACGAGGCGTGGGTCGAACGCTACGTCGCGGCGGCTGCCGAGCACCTCGGCGCCGGGTCGGCGACCCCGGTCGCGCCCGCTGTGCCCGCTGTCCCCGCTGTGCCCTCCGCGCACGTCCCGCAGCCCCGCGGCCCCCAGGCCGGCCCCGACGCCGCGCCCGCCGTGGTCGCGGCGCCCCCGATCGCCACCCGGGCGCCGGTTCCGGCACCAGCGCCCGGGTCGGCACCCCCGTCCCCGGTCAGCGTGGCGTCGTCGTCGGAACCGTCGGTGCCCGCCGCGCCTCCCGAGGCGACCGCCCGGCGCGAGCGGCACGGCCGCCGCTCGGCGAGCGCCGCCGTCGAGACGCCCACCGTGCACTACCGGACGCCCGCGGAGCTCCCGTTCGTCCCGTCCGCCGAGCTGCAGGAGCTCGCGCTGCGCGCCCTGGACCGCGCGCTCGCGAGCGCGCTCACCGACGGCCCGACGACGTTCGCGATGCTCGACGACGGCACCCACGTGCGCGTGCGGCACTTCGACGGCTCGCCCGAGGTAGCGCTGGCCGCCGCCGAGGCGTGGCTCGCCGCCGAGCGCGGCCTGCGCGCCGCGCTGAGCTGGCCGGTCGCGCTGGACCCCTCGGGCGCGATCGTCGTGCCCGGGCTCGGCGCCACCGGAGCCGACCACGACGCCGGCAGCAGCGACCGCGCCGTCGTCGTGCTCGCGTCCGACACCGCGCGACCCGGCCTCGTCGTGGCACACCGCTGGGCGTCGCCCGACGGCGAGATCCGCGCCCGCGCGGCCGGCGTGCCCGTGATCGTCGGACCCTGCCCGCCCGTCCTGTAACCGCTCACCCCAGCGTGAACTCGACCCACAGCGGGTAGTGGTCGGAGATGCGCCACGACGTCTCGGTCCGCGAGAGCCCGGCGAACATCCGCGGCACGAAGTCGAACGAGCCGGCGCGGCCGGTGTAGCGCATCGACTGCAGGGTCGAGGTCCCGTCGTCGTGCGAGAACCAGGCCACCTGGTCGTAGAAGTGCCGGTCCTTGTCGTCGTCGAAGATCGTGCGCGGCAGCGCCGACAGCTCCGCGGGCGGCCACAGGCCCGTCGAGACGAACGCCTCGTACAGCGGGTTGCCGATGCGGTCGAGGTTGAAGTCGCCGAGCACCAGCAGGTTGGTGTTCCAGTCGTCGTCGCGGTCCGCCCAAGCACGCATCCACTGCGCGAACCGCTGGACCTCGACCAGGCGGGCCGTCGTCCTGCCCCACAGCACGTGCACCGTCGTCAGCACCGTCTGCACGTCCCCGCGCGCGAAGCCCACCGCGTACGGCGTCCGCGCGAACTGCGCCGCCGGCTGCGTGACCACCGGCGGCAGCACGATCTCCCCCACCAGCCCCGACGGCTCGACGCGCGTCGAGTCGTACACGAACGCGAGCCGCTCGCCGTTGCCCGCCGACCCCTCCGTCACGTCGGAGGCCAGCACCTTCCACTGCGGTCCGAGCCGCTGCAGCAGGAACCGCAGCGCGGCCGTGCTGCGCCGCACCTCCTGCAGCGCGACCACGTCGAAGTGCTCGGCCACGGCGGCGATCAGCGCCACCGCGCGCCAGTCCCGCTTGGGCGACTGCCCCTCGCGGACCGCCCACGTGCGGCTCACGTCGCCGAACGCGCGCAGGTTCCACGTCCCGACGAGCAGGTTGTCTGCCGTGCGCGCCGGCACCACCGCGGCCACCGCGCCCCGCACGGCGTCGACCTCGGCCGCGACCACCCCGGGCGCCACCTCGCTCACACCCCCATGCCACCACTCACCACGCCGCCCCACCACAGCGCCACCGGGTGAACCCGACCCACCCGACGACTGCGCGTGAGGTGGACCCCGCGATCGCTACGCCACGATCAGGGCCCCCTGACCCGCGATCGTGCGAGGGAATGGCCGCTCTCGGTGGCCATTCCCTCGCACGATCTGGGGTGCTGGGCGCTCAGTCGCCCTTGACGTTGACGATCTGGTGCAGCGTGTGGCGGATCTCGACGAGGTCGGCGGCGTCCGCCATCACCTGGTCGATGTCCTTGTACGCGGCCGGGATCTCGTCGATGAACGCATCCGTGCGCCGGTACTCGATCCCCGCCATCGCCTCGTCGAGCTGCTCGAACGTGAACTTCCGCCGGGCAGCCGACCGTGAGTACTCCCGGCCCGCGCCGTGGGGCGACGAGTTGAGCGACAGGCGATCGCCCTTGCCGACGACCACGTACGACGCCGTCCCCATCGAGCCCGGGATCAGCCCCGGCCGACCCTCGTCGGCCAGGATCGCGCCCTTGCGGGACACCCAGACCTGCTTGCGGAAGTGCTGCTCCTGCTCCGTGAAGTTGTGGTGACAGTTGATCCGCTCGGACTCGGCAACCGGCTCGCCCATGTGCTCGCCGATCGCCGCGACGACCCGGTCCATCATCTCCTCGCGGTTGAGCAGCGCGAAGTGCTGGGCCCACCGCAGCTCACGGATGTACGCCCAGAACTCGGCCGTGCCCTCGACGAGGTAGGCCAGGTCCGGGTCGGGCAGGCTGATCCACCACTGCTTGCAGAGCTCGGCGGCGACCTTGATGTGGTGCTGCGCGATCCGGTTGCCGATCCCCCGGGAACCCGAGTGCAGGAACAGCCACACCGCTCCGGTCTCGTCGACCGACACCTCGATGAAGTGGTTGCCCGACCCGAGCGTCCCCAGCTGCAGCCGCCAGCTGCCCACGTACCCGGCCGGGTCGAACCCGGCCTTGGCGGCCAGCTGCTCGAGCTCCTCGACCCGCCGGGCCGCGCTGTCGGTGAGGTCCTCGTTGTACACGCCCGCGGACAGCGGCACGCGCGACTCGATCGACTCCCGCAGCGGGGCGAGCGGTCCGCGTGCGCGGACCTGGTCCTCGGTCCACTGCGTGCGCACCGCGATCATGCCGCAGCCGATGTCGACGCCGACGGCGGCGGGAACGATCGCGCCGAGGGTCGGGATCACCGAGCCGACGGTCGCGCCCTTGCCGAGATGCGCGTCGGGCATCAGGGCGAGGTGCGGGTAGACGAAGGGCATGCTCGCGGTCCGGATCGCCTGGTCGGCGGTCTCGGGCTCGAGGATGGACGCCCACGAGATGAGCGTCCGGGACAGGTGCTGCCTGGTCATGGCACGGACCCTGCCAGCCGCCACGACCCGAGTCACGGGCAATAGCGCCGCCGCCGCCCGCACCACCCGTTCGGCGGCAGGCCCACCGCTTGGCCCAGCAGGTCGCATGCCGGCCGAGCATGACCAAGGCCCCACCCCTGCGGATGTGCAGGTGGCGGGGCCTTCGTGGTCTGAGCCGCCTAAGGGAATCGAACCCTTGACCTTCTCATTACGAGTTGGGCACTGCCGATCCGGCAACGTGCGGCACTGCAGCGGATATGGCCGCTGATGTGCTCGAACGTCGACCCGCCAGTCGGCAACATGCGGCATGGCCGCGCTAGGGAGTACGTAGTTTCCTAGCGCGGCCCTAGCACGAGTCGACTCCGGGTGGAGACCCCCACCCCTACCGTTTCGTTCGCGGGTGAGCCACGCGAGCGCCCCCGTCGCTCAGCGTGGGTGCTGTGCCGGAACATCGCGGCAGCGAGCCGCCGACCGGGCGTCTGCCAGCGCCGCTACGGTCCGAGCATGGTCATGGAGGCAGGTGCAACGGCAGCAGGGGCAGACGCAGGCCCGGACATGATTGCGATCATCGCGCTGGTGCTCGCCGTGGTGACGACCGGCTGGGCGATCACGCAGTTCTTCGTGAACCGGCACGACACGAAGGTGCGCGACGAACGGGACCGGCTCGCCGCCCAGGCCCGTGAGGAGCGCGCGCGGGACGACGATCTGGACCGACGGTGGCTGGCCGACAAGCGGCTGATCTACGCGAAGGTGCTCGGCGCACTGAAGGCGCAGAACCGGGTACTCGCGGACATCAGGGTCATGCGGAGCATCATTGGCGTCCCGGGTTCCGCTGAAGCGGAGCAACTCGCGCGGGCCCGCGCGGAGTGGGCGCAGATCGAGGACGCGCTGGGCGAGTTCGACCTCCTCGCACCCGACGCGGTTCGAGAGGTGGTGGGCCGGGCGGTCAACGCCGTCTCCGCCTTCGAGTGGACGTTTCGCAAGAGGCTCGGCGCCGTTAGCGAAGCAGACGAGGATGAGATCGACGAGGCGTTCGACAAGGCCGACGCAGCGCTGCACGCTGCTCTCGCGGCTCTGCGTGCCGACCTCGGAGCGGGCGGTCCTGCGACCGCACTAGCGCGATAGTGACAGACCTCTCTAGCCGACTCGGATCCTCATGCGGCCGGAGTCGCGGTAACGAGGGAATCCGTGCAACACGGTTGTGCCACGACGATGGGCTCCGACGTCGCCTGCGGGGAGCGCACTCGTCCAGTCGCTCGTTGATCGGCGTGCTAGCGAAGGCTGAGCCAGGGCTCACGCTGCGTCGGCTTCGGCGATCTGTTCGGCCTGCTGGATGATCAACTCGGTTGCCAGCGGTTCCTTGTCCGGGGGGTACCCGTACTTGAGCAGGAGCCGCTTGATCCGCGTCCGCAACTTCGCGCGGACTGTCTCCTTGACCTGCCAGTCGGTCTTGGCGTCGTTGCGGACGATGTCGGTGAGTTCGTGCGCGATGAGGACCATGACGTCGTCCTTCATCGCCTCGCGTGCGGACTCGTTGGTGGCCAGGGCGTCATAGAACGCGAGTTCGTTCTCTGTGAGACCCGTCTCTTCGCCGCGCTGACGCTGCGCTCGGATCGCCTTGGCGATCTCGACGATCTCGGCGATGACCTGCGCGGCGTCGATCGTGCGGTTCTGGTAGCGGTTGAGCGCGTCGGCGAGCATCTCGGAGAACTTGCGCCCGGCCACGACGTTGCGCTTGGCGACGATCTTGACCTCCTTGGAGATCAGGCGGCGCACGGCCTCCAGTTGCAGCGACTTGTTGTCGGACGCGGCGAACTTCGCGCGGAACTCGTCGTCGATCACAGAGATGTCGGGCTTGTCGAGGCCGGCCTCGGCGAAGATGTCGATGACCCCGGAGCCCGACATGTGCTCGCTGATGATCTGCCGCACGGCCGTGTCGAGGACTGCCTCGCCGTCCGGGGTGCGGTCGACCGCTTCGATCTTGGCGATGGACTGGCGCACGGCGTCGAAGAACGCGACATCGTCGCGGATCGCAGTCGCCTCTTTGGAGGTCGGAACGAGGGAGAACAGCCGCTTGAGCCGCCCGGTGTGCGCCATGAACCGCTTCTTGAGTGAGGGGCTGTCCGCGGCGTCAGTGTCGAACTCGCCGGTCTGCACGTCGTCACTGGTCTCGTCGAGCCCGCGCTCGGACTCCAGGAGGTGGTCGACGGCCGCGGTGACCGCGTACACGAACGCCTTGGCGTTACCGGAACCGAGGACGGTGACCCAGTCGATGTCGTGCAGGAGGTCGGAGACGATCGCGTGCTCGACGAGCATCTCGGGGATGGCGGCCAGACGCACGTCCTCGCCGATGGAACGGTCTTGCTTGTCGCGGTCGGTGTAGGTGGCGAGGGCGTCCTTGAGGTTCTCGGCGATGCCGATGTAGTCGACGATCAGCCCCGACGGCTTGTCCTTGAACGTGCGGTTCACGCGGGTGATGGCCTGCATGAGCCCGGCTGAGCGCATCGGCTTGTCCACGTACATGGTGTGCATCGGCGGGGAGTCAAACCCGGTCAGCCACATGTCCCGCACGATCACGAGTTCCAGCGGGTCGTTCGCGTCGGACGCGCGGGCCTTCATGTCACGACGTTCCTGCTGGTTACGAATGTGCGGCTGGAAGGTGGCAGGGTCGGTCGCGTTTCCAGTGATGACGACCTTGAGGACGCCGGCCTTGTCGTCGTCCGAGTGCCACTGGGGCCGCAGCGCGATGATCGCCTCGTACAGGTCGACGGCGATGCGCCGCGACATCGTCACGATCATCGCCTTGCCCGCCAGCACCTCCCGGCGAGCCTCCCAGTGCTCGACGATGTCGGCGGCGAGTTGATTGATCCGCTTGTCCGAGCCAACGATCGCCTCGACCTTGGCCCACTTGGACTTCAGGCGCTCGGAGATCTCCTCCTCCGAGCCGACTGTGGCGTCGTCGAACTCGTCGTCGATCTCAGACTTGGCGTCCTCCGGCAGTTCGACCCGGGCCAGGCGCGGCTCGTAGAACACCTTGACCGTGACGCCGTCCTCGATCGCCTGCGTCATGTCGTAGACGTCGATGTACTCACCGAAGATCTCCGCGGTCGAGCGGTCCTTCTCGTCAATCGGCGTGCCCGTGAACCCGATGAACGACGCCTCCGGAAGCGCGTCGCGCACGTTGCGGGCAAACCCGTCGATGACGTCGTAGTTCGACCGGTGCGCCTCGTCGACCATCACCACGATGTTGTGCCGCTCCGACAGCAGCGGGAACGACCGGCCGGCTTCGCGGTCCTCCTTGGTCAGACCGAACTTCTGCACCGTGGTGAAGACGATCCCGCCCGACTCGCGGCCGGCCAGCAGGTCCTTCAAGTGCTGGCGCGACTCCGCCTTAACCGGTGCTTCCGGCAGGGGAGAGCCGGGTTTGGACGGGGCGAACGTCTCGTCGAAGAGTTGGTCGTCTAGGTCGTTGCGGTCCGTCAGCACGACCAGTGTCGGGTTCTCCATCCCGGGATGGGTCATCACCTTGCCCGCGTAGAACGCCATCTCCAGCGACTTGCCCGACCCCTGCGTGTGCCACACGACGCCGATGCGCCCGTCCGTCTCGACCGACTCCAGCGTCTGATCGACCGCCTTGTTCACCGCCCAGTACTGGTGGTACTTGGCCACCGCCTTGCGCGTCTGGACGCCCTCACCGAACGTGGCGACGAAGTGCCGCACCAGGTCAAAGAACACCTCCGGGCGGAACATCCCCCGAGTCAGCACCTCGACCTGCGGGATGCGGTGACCGTCAAGGCTCTTCGGGTCACGGACAGTGCCGTCGATCGTCTTCCACGCCGCCCAGTGGTTCCACGGCGCGGAGAACGACCCGGCCAGCGCCTCGTACCCGTCTGAGACGACTGCCACCTGGTTCCACTTGAACACGTCGGGTATCTGGCTGCGATAGGTAGCCAACTGCCGGAACGCACCACTGACCTTCGCGTAGGTCTTCCCGATCCGCTTGAGTTCGAAGATCGCCAGCGGCAGTCCGTTGACGAACAGCAGCACGTCGGGCCTGCGCGTCCTCTTGGGACCCTCAATGGAGAACTGGTTGATCGCCAACAGGTCATTGGCCCGCGGATTCTCCCAGTCGACTAGCCGCGCCCGGTCCGACCGCAGGGCGCCATCAGCGTCGTGGAACTCGACAGGCACCCCCTGGGTCAGGTACCGGTACCCAATCCAGTTCTCCGACTCCACCACGGGCGACTCGGTGCGGGTCACGGTGGCCACAACGTCGTCGACCGCCGCCGGCGGCAGCCGAGGGTTGAGGTCCTCAACCGCCATGCGCAGCCGGCCGACGAGCACGACCTCGCGATAATCCGAGCGCTCCGCAGCGACCTCCCCCGGCGCGACGTCAGGACCGTAGACGTGGGACCAGCCCAACTCCTCCAAGATCTCCAGAACCCAGCGCTCAAGGTCGTCCTCGGTCGGCCCGACCATCACGTCACCGCCATGCTCTCGGACACACGGATCTTGCTGGACATCAGCAGTGGCAGGAGTTCGTCACGGGTTCGCATGAGGTCGGCGATCTCTCCTTCTAGGGCGCGAACTCCAGAGAGGTACACCTGCGCTTCGCGGTCAAACGCTTCAAGCCTGGCTGTTCCGGGCACGGCGACCAGTCGCGAAAGGGCGTTCGTCCGGTTCAACCCGGGGACCGCTGAGTCCGTGTTCATGTGCTCAAGCCCAGCGTCGCGGAGCGCGAAGTATGCGTATGCCATCGGGAGGTCGGTCGCGACGAAGAACGCAGTGTCGATCGGGAAGAAGTCATCGAAAACCCACGTCACCGACCCGACGGTTCCCTTTCGTCCGACCACGACGCCTGGCCCGCGTGCGAGGACTGCATCGCTGTGGTCAACGATGCCCGCGCTGCTGACAACCGGATGCGGCCCCGGGCGGCGGTCACGCGCCGGCATTGCCTTGCCGTACTTCAACTCGATGTGCTCACTCAGTACCGACAACTCACCTGAGGCGGCGGCCGCCTGGTACGCCGCCGCGGCGCGCTGCCACAAACCGTCGACCAGCCGATGGTTCGTGTGGATGAGGTCTTCGAAGGCCCCGAGCGCACTGGCGATCCGCCGCTGCTCATCCAACGGCGGAAGCGACACGCGGTAGTTCTGGATCTGCGTCTTGCTGATGTGCGGAACCGCAGTTCCCGTCTGGACGCCGAGGATGTGGTCGGTGAACCGCCGCTCGTAGAGGAGCCATTTGAGGTATCCCTGGTCGAGCCCGTCCTTTGCTCGTAGCCGGGCGACCCGCTGAACGAGAAGCGCGCCGATCGCCCCCTCCCGGACGTCAGAGACCTTGAGCCCGGCCTCGATCCATGGGCGGTCCATGGCGAGTACGACGTCGCCCAACGCCAACCGGTACTGCGCGAACGACTCCGCGCCCGACCTCGGCCAGCGCTGGACCCCGTCCCAGCGAATCCGTCGTTGGACGACGTTGTCGCCTCTCAGGAGCGGTACGTCTTCAGGGTTCTGCGTGAAGTCAGCGCTCTTGAATGGGTATCCCGTGAGGATGTCGACGACATCCCCGAGAGTGGTCGTTTCACCCATCTGCGACCGCCAAGGAGTCAAGAGCCGCGATGACCAGCCCCTGGAGTCGGGAGCGCTCCTCAAATCCGTTGCGGATCTCGGTCGTGAGACGTGTGATCTTCTCCTCCAGCGGTTCGCTGTCGTCCTCGACTTCCTCACTGCCGACGTATCGGCCCGGGGTTAGAACGTAGCCGTGCTCGGCGATTTCGGACGTCGAGACGGAGCGGCAGAAGCCGGGTACGTCCTCGTACTGCGTGTCGACGCTGGTCTCGGTGCCGCGCCAGGAGTGGTAGGTGTCCGCGATGCGCAGGACGTCCTCGGTGGTGAACTCGCGCAGCGTGCGGGTGGTCAGTGACCCGAGCCCGCGGGCGTCGATGAACAGAGTCTCGTCGGTACGTACCCGGGTTGTGCGGCCGTGTCGGTTGACCGATCCCTTGTTGCGGGTGAGGAACCACAGGCAGACCGGGATCTGCGTGCCGTAGAAGAGTTGCGGGGGGAGCGCGACGATGCACTCGACGACGTCGCCCTCGACCATCGCCTGACGGATCTCGCCCTCGCCGTTTTGCTGCGACGAGAGCGAGCCGTTCGCGAGGACGGTCCCCACGGTGCCGGTGGGCGAGGTGTGGTGCAGGAAGTGCTGCAACCACGCGTAGTTGGCGTTCTGCGCCGGCGGGGTGCCGTACTTCCAGCGCACGTCCTGACGGAGCCGTTCGCCGCCCCAGTCGGAGTCGTTGAACGGTGGGTTGGCGATCACGTAGTCAGCCCGAAGGTCGGGGTGCGCGTCGGCGTGGAACGAGTCGCCCCACTGTGGGCCGAGATTGGCCTCGATGCCGCGCAGCGCGAGGTTCATCTTCGCCAGCCGCCAGGTGGTCGGGTTGGACTCCTGACCGAACACGGAGATGTCGTTGCGTGAGCCGCCATGGGCGGCGACGAACTTGTCGGCCTGGACGAACATGCCACCCGAGCCGCACGCCGGGTCAAGGACGCGCCCACGGTAGGGCTGGAGCATCTCGACGAGGAGTTCGACCACCGAGCGGGGCGTGTAGAACTCGCCTGCCTTCTTGCCCTCGTTCGACGCGAACTGGCCCAGGAAGTACTCGTACACGCGGCCCAGCACGTCCAGGCCGGAGAACTCGGCGGCGGCGAGGTCCTGACGGGAGAACGTGTCGATGAGACCGCCGAGGTCTTCGCTGCGTAGTTCGGCCTGCGTGTAGTTCTTCGGCAGCACGCCCTTGAGCGTCGGGTTCTCGCGCTCTATGGCGTCCATGGCCTCGTTGACGCGCCTGCCGATGTCGGCCTGCTTGGCGGCCTTGCGCAGGTCGTCCCAGCGGTGCCCCTGCGGGACCCAGAACACACCCTCGGCGGTGTACTCGTCACGGTCCTCTAGGACCGACTTCTTCGCCTCGGCCGTCGGCATGAAGTAGTCGGAGGACTCGTCGTCGACCAGTTCGGCGAGTTCGCTGTGCCGGACCATGAAGGTGTCCGAGACGTACTTGAGGAAGATCAGGCCGAGCACGACGTGCTTGTAGACGGCGGAGTCCATCTTCCCGCGGAGTCTGTCCGCGGCCGCCCAGAGTGTCGCTTCCAGGCTTTCGGTCTGGGTCTTGTTCTTTGGTGGCACGATCACCCTTCTCGCACGTCGGATGGGGTCATCCTGTCACCAGCCCCTGCCGTCCCGGGACGGTGCCGCGCGCATGCCCGGTGTGCAATGTGCGAGGTACCGCCTGCTCCTCGGGCTGGGGCCGTCAGGATCGCCTTGGCCGCGTAGCCGGTGCCCGTGTTGATGATCGGCCCGCATTGGGTCTTGACGTCCGACTGCTCGACGCCTCGGTACGTGACGATCCCAGCGGTTCTGTGGGACAAGGAGCGTCCGGCGTACCTGCCTTGAACACCCCTTCCCGCCAGCGACCAACCCACAGGCCGAGGTCCGGATCTGACTTGGACTGCCAGATGCGGAACGGGTCGGCTGATCAGCCCCAGGGTCGTGGGAGGTCATCCACCGGGCCATGCAGTGCCTGGCGGTCAGCCCGCCTCCGAAGCGCTCCCGCGCCTAGGCAGCCCTCACTCGGCCAGATGCGTAGTCGAAGGCCATCGCCGAGCCTGCGGTTTGCGCTAGGACGTCAGCCGCTGACAGCCCCCACTTCAGGGCGAGGGCTCGGTATCGGGCGATCGTGGTGGGGCTCTGACTTGGCGGCGGCAGGCCCAGCGCGTCCGCATGCAGCATGCCCATGACCTGGCCGAGGAACTTGTAGTCGGTGTCGCCCGATGTCGCCAGCCGTATGTGGACTTCTTCCAGGTGTGAGGGCCCACCGACCGGGGTGTCGAACCTGACCCGGCGGAAGAACTCCCGGCTGACTTCGTCGAGCCTGGTTGGGTGATCTAGGTCGCTCACAGTGCGGATCCCCTTCCGATGCAGGGTGTCGCGATGCAGTTGGACCTCAAAGCGGACACGGGCGACGGCCATCGCCGTCGGACTCGCGGTCAGCATCACGCGACCGTTGCGCTGACGCGACACGCTCGCGAGGCCCTCGATCTGTGCTTGCTTGTCGTAGAGCAAGGCGCGCCACGTCCGCGATGGGGTGGCGCGTTCTAGGCCGACCGCTCCGCCGGGAGCGACGTGCAGCCTCGTCGTGTGTGTTCTTCGGGCGGGAAGCCGGGCCAAGTTGTACAGGAGCGGGCTCAGGGCCGTCACGTCGGTGAAGTCCCGATCGAGATCGAGTCGAGTGATACGCAGCGCTCCCAGGTCGTCGGCCCAGTCCACGACCTCGGCGGCCTGCTCGTACAGGTAGCGGATCGCTTCTACGGCTTCACTTGCGTCCAGCGAGGTGATGTTGTGCCCGCGTACCAGGGTCGGGAGCGAGCGTTCAAGGACGGCCTCCATCCCGCGAGGCGTGTGGCGAACCAGTAGGTCGACGTCGGGTAGCGCACATGTGTTGGAGGTGACCCTCTCGTGAACTTCGCCGTTGTCGTCGACCGAGTGCACGGATCGCCAACTCCGGATGGCGTGATCGGAGATCCGGCCAACCACGCGAACTGTGTCCACCCGAGTGATGGGCGAGACTCCGAAGGAAGAAAGTGGAGGCTTCGCGTCCCTGTTAGTAGAGGGCTCCGAGAACGGGTTCAGTACGGGATGGCGCTCAAGCAAGGCCGGGAGCCGCTCCCGGCGAACTGTGGAATCTCTCTGCCTGTCATCGCGCGCGAACATGCCCGTAGCCCGTACCCGCGACGCCCGCGCCCGTCCACGCAGTTTCTGCGACGACGACCGGGGCGCCAGCACTCACCAGTGAATCCGCGAAGTCCATCTCGCGCTCGAGTCTCGAGATTCTTCTATCTTCGAGATCCGGAAGCGGGGGCCTGTGACCGGCCGGGTTGGTGTCGCCCACGTCAACGCCCCAGCACCACGGCCAGCAACGCGTACAGGTCGGCGGCGAAGATATGGGACCGACAGGCGGCGGCCAGGTCGGCCTCGGTGCCGTCGCCGGGCTCGTCCACCAGTTCCGGCCCGGCCGCGTAGTCGAGAGGCCAGCCGTCGTCGTTGATGCTGTCGGCGATCCAGCGCTGCTCCGCGACGTCCCAGGTCATGTAGACCTTGATCGTGGCCTCGACGCGATGTCCGGTCGTGTTGTCGCCCACAGCGCGTGTCTCCTCAGTTGGTCTCGTCGTCGGCCACTGAGCGGCGCAGCGGCACACCCAGCGCCGCGGCCAAATCGGCCTTGGTGACGACGTAACGGGCGCCGACGCGGTGGACCGGTGCCGGGAACTGCCCGGAGTGGGCCAGGCGGTAAGCGGCGTCGCGCCCGATGCCCCAGAAACGGCCGGCTTGAGGAAGGTCCACGGTCGCGGGCAGCGTGTCGAGTTCGGCCAGGTGGGCCGCCGTTATGGATCGCATAGCCCAAGTGTCGTAGTGATTAGGTAGCAATGACCATGGGATGCTTGCTAGTCTTCGACGATGGACGAAGACGCCGTAGGAGTGGTGGGCGGCGTGGGCATGGTGGGCGGCCTCCTTGTGCGGAACGCCCCGTCACCCGGCTGGGTGATGTTCCGAGAAACCGAACTCTTCGCCGGCTGGATCGCAGTCCTCGTCGGGCTAGTAGATGGCGCCCCGCGGCTTATCGGGCTGCAGTTGAAGCCGACAAGCGTGACGGCAGACCAGGTAGCCCTCGACGCCTCCACGATCGCTCGGCTCCCGCTCCGGACCCTCACCGTGGTGGCCGCCCGCGTGCTGGACCTGATGCCCGACGGCAGAACCCGGGCTCCCGAAGGTGAAGAGGCTTTCACTGACGGTAGGCTGCCGGCCTTCTGGGCGCCCGAGGTCGCGCCCATCCGACCACGGGGCGGTTCCGACGAGTTCAGCGACTGGATCGCGGATACCTACGACCGTGCCGTAGCGCAGGGCCGAAGCGCGCGCTCGGTGATCGCAGACGCGATGCACGTCGGCCTAAAGCGAGCCGACCAGTTGATCTCCGAGGCGCGAGAGCGAGGGCGACTGCCCGAAGACCGCACGCGCCGCCGACGGGACGCCGCGCTCGCCGGCGTTACCATCCGGCAGCCGTCGAGTCCGCCCCAGAGACTTGTAAAGGTGCGTGAGGTGTGACGATCAACAGAAGCACCAGCGCCGGCGTCTTCCAGCGACATCGCGTGGCGTGCACCAGACCGACCCGCTGCGACTGCACATGGTCGTTCATCGTCGAGTTGCCACCGACCGCCGACGGGCGACGCCGCCAGGTCACGAAGGGTGGCTTCGCAGGCCAGCGTGCGGCCAAGGCTGCCCGGGACGGCGTGCTCGCGGACAACCGCGCCGGGCTCGTCGTCGACAACCGTCGCGTGACGGTTGCGGAGTACCTCCGCTCGTGGCTCGCGGCCAAGGTCGCAGCGGGGACGATTCGGCCCAAGACGGAGCAGGCGTACCGCGATCACGTCGAGCGCTTGTTCGTGCCGACCCTCGGAACCGTCCGCCTGGCCGAACTCACGCCGCGCCACGTCGAGCGGGCGTTCCGGCAGATCGCCGCCGAGCACCCGGGCTTGTCTGCCTCGTCGCTCGGTCGAATCCGGGCCACGCTGCGATCCGCCCTCGGCACGGCCGTCAAGCGCGATGAGGTGGCGCGCAACTCCGCTGCGCTGGTCGACATGCCCAGCGTCCGCCGCAAGCCGGTCCAGCCCTGGGAGCCACACGAGTTGGCCGCGTTCCTGTCGGCCCCGGCCGTCGTCGCGCACCGCCTGCACCCGCTGCTGCACACCGCCGTGCACACCGGTCTACGCCGTGGCGAACTGGCCGGGCTGCGCTGGCAGGACGTCGACCTCGACCGGGCTCGCGTGACCGTCCGTCAGCAGGTCGTGGCGCTCGGCGCGCGCACCGTCGTCACGGCCCCGAAGACGTCCAGCGGCGAGCACCGGGCCGTCGACCTCGACACCCGCACCGTCGCGGTCATGCGGGCCGTCAAGCGCGCCCAGGCCGTCGAGCGGCTGGCGTGGGGTCCGGCGTGGTCGGACAGCGGCCTCGTGTTCACGCACGAGGACGGCACCGGCTGGCACCCGGACAGCATCGGTCAGGCGTTCCGCCGTCTTGTGCCGAAGGTGACCGTCGACGGTGCTCCCCTTCGGCCCTGCCGCTTCCACGATCTGCGGCACGCTCAGGCGTCCCTCATGCTCGCGGCGGG
Source organism: Cellulomonas composti (assembly GCF_007990245.1). Taxonomy (GTDB): domain Bacteria; phylum Actinomycetota; class Actinomycetes; order Actinomycetales; family Cellulomonadaceae; genus Cellulomonas; species Cellulomonas composti. The sequence goes on from NZ_BJWG01000008.1 coordinate 62,158, forward strand.
CGTCCCCCTCACGGTCGTGAGCAAGCGGCTGGGGCACAGCCAGTTGGCCGTCACGTCGGACACGTACAGCCACCTCGTCGGCGGTGTCGGGGTGGCCGCTGCGCAGGCCGCTGCGGACCTCGTCCAGCGCAGTTCGCGCGCCGTTCCCTAGCAGTTCCCTAGCGTGGGAGCCCAGGAACGACGATGCGGCCCCACCCCGAGAGGTGAAGCCGCAGGTCACATGTGGAGCCGCCTAAGGGAATCGAACCCTTGACCTTCTCATTACGAGTGAGACGCTCTGCCGACTGAGCTAAGGCGGCGTCGTCGGGCCTGACGGTCCGGCGAGCGCGCCTACTGTACCTGGCACGATGCCGCGGTTCCAAAGCGACCGCGGCGGGGGCCGGAGAGGTCAGCAGACGGTGCCCTCGGCGGGCACGGTGCCCTCGAGCAGGAACGCGTCGACGTTGTCGGTGATGCAGTCGTTCGAACGGCCGTAGGCGGTGTGGCCCTCGCCCTCGAACGTGAGCAGCGTGCCGGAGTCGAGCAGGTCCGCGAGCGCCTGGGCGTTCTTGTAGGGGGTCGCCGGGTCGTTCGTCGTGCCGATGACCAGGATCGGCGGGGCACCCGCGGCGGAGTAGTCGTCGAGCCCACCGATCTCGGGGGCGGGCCACTGCGCGCAGACGACGCCACCGAAGGCGAACGACTCGCCGAGGGTCGGGGCGTCCGCGAGGATGCGCTCGGCCTCGGAGGCCATCGTCGCCGGGTCGGAGCTCGGGCGGCCGTCGAGGCACGAGATCGACCAGAAGGCGGGCAGCGAGTTGCTCGCGTACGTGCCGTCGGTCTGCCGGTCGGTGTAGGCGTCGGAAAGCATGAGCAGGATCGAACCATCGCCGCCCTGGATGGCCGGGGTCAGGGCGGCGGTCAGGGTCGGCCAGTACTGGTCGTCGTAGAGCGCGACGGCGACGCCGTAGAACGCGAGCGCACGCGTGAGCCGGCGATCGGTGCCGGTGGGCAACGGGTCGGCGTAGGCGCGGTCGAGCAGGTCGTGGATCTGCTGCAGCCCGTGGTCGACCGAGCCCGTCAGCGGGCAGGCCGGGCCGCCCTGGCAGTCCGTGACGTACGCACGCAGCGCGTTCTCGAAGCCGACGGCCTGCTCGTACGCGGCGTCGTCGGGGTCCACGGTCGGGTCGACCGCGCCGTCCAGGACCAGGCGACCCGCGGTCTGCGGGAACAGCGCCGCGTAGGTGGCGCCGAGCTGCGTTCCGTAGGAGTAGCCGAGGTAGTGCAGCGTGTCGTCGCCCAGCGCGGCGCGCAGCAGGTCCAGGTCGCGCGCGGCGCTGATCGTGTCGATGGTCGCGAGCTCCGGCCCGGTCTGCTCGAGGCAGGCCGCGCCGAACGCACGCCACTGCTCGCCCGCCGCCGCGAGGCCCTCGGGCGTCGAGTAGTCGGCGTCGTACGCGACGAACGCGTCCATGTCCGCGTCGTCGAGGCACGCGACCGCGGGCACCGAGTGCTGCACGCCGCGGGGGTCGAACGAGACGATGTCGTAGTGCGCCAGGACGTCCGCGCTGATGCGCGCCGCGATCCCGGTCAGCGAGTCGACGCCGGAACCGCCCGGGCCGCCCGGGTTGACCAGCAGCGAGCCGATGCGGTCGTCGCCGTCCGCAGGGATGCGCGCCAGCGCGAGCTGGATCGTCGGGCCCGACGGGTCGGCGTAGTCGGCGGGCACCTGCGCGGTCGCACACTCGCCCTCGTCGCAGGTCGTCCACTCGAGCTGCTGGCCGTAGAGCTCCGCGAGCCCGTCGGGCGCGCTGGACACGTCCGGTGTCGGCAGCGCGTTGCTGGACTGGTGCTTCGGGGCTGCGCACGCACCGAGCACGACGAGCACGGCGAGGACGACGACAACGGCAGGGCGACGCAGACGCGAGGACGGCACCCGCAAACGGTAGCCGCGCCGAGCGGGTCTCCCGGTCACGCACTCACCCCTGTGGACGCAGCGCGACGGCCATCGCCTCGACGGCGAGCAGCGGTGCGACGTTGCCCTCGAGCCGGGTGCGGGCCTGTCCGACCGCGTCCATCCGGCGCAGCGTCTGCTCGGGCGTCGAACGAGCAGCGAGCGCGCGCACCGTCTCCTCGTGCGCCGCGTTGACCAGCGCGACGTCGGCGCCGAGCTGGACCACCAGCACGTCGCGGTACAGCGAGAGCAGGTCGACCATCGCGCGGTCCAGCACGTCGCGCTGGGCCCGTGTCGCGCGGCGCTTCTGGTCCTCCTCGAGCTGGCGCACCTGGGTGCGCAGGGCGGGGGGGATCGTCGCACCCGCGTCCGCACCCATCGCGCGCAGCAGCGCCGCGCGCTCGGTCGCGTCGCGCTCCTCGGTGGCCGCCTTCGCGTCGGCCTGCGCGGTCGCGACGAGCTCGCCCGCCGCGAGCACGGCGTCGCCGACCCCGCGGATCCCCGCGGCGAGCTCGAGCACGCGCGAGCGCCGGGCGCGCGCCTCCGGGTCCCGCGCGAGGCGCCGCGCGATGCCGACGTGGCTCTGCGCCGCACGCGCCGCGACCTGCGCGTCGTCCGGGTCGATGCCGTCCCGTTCGACGAGCAGCCGCACCACCGCATCGACCGGCGGGACGCGCAGCGCGACCGCCCGTGAGCGCGAGCGCAGCGTGACCAGGACGTCCTGCGGGCTCGGGGCGCACAGCATCCACACGGTGCGCGGTGCGGGTTCCTCGAGCGCCTTGAGCAGCACGTTCGAGGTCTTCTCGACGAGCCGGTCCGCGTCCTCGACGAGGATCACGCGCCAGCGCCCCTGCGACGGCGAACGCTGCGCGAGCTCTACGAGCGGACGCACCGCGTCGATGAGGATGTTGACGCCCTCGGTCGCGACGACCGTCACGTCGGGGTGCGTCCCGCGCAGCGTCGTCGTGCAGTCGTGGCACTCGCCGCAGCCGCCGTGCACGCACTGCAGCGCCGCCGCGAACGCACGCGCGAGGTTGGAGCGCCCCGACCCCGGCGGACCGGTGAACAGCCACGCGTGCGTCATCGCCGACGGGTCCGTGACCGCGCGTTGCAGCTCCGCGACCGCAGGCTCCTGCCCGACGAGCTCGTCCCACACGCTCACGGCGTCACCCCGGTCGACATCCCGGGCGGCACCCCGAGGGACACGTCTGGCGACACCCCGAGCGACACGGCGACGCGTGCCCGCACGGCTGCGGCGAGCTCCTCGGCCGGCCGCGTCGCGTCGAGCACGAGCCAGCGGGCCGGGTCGGCGGCCGCGCGGCCGAGGAACGCCCGGCGGGTGCGGGTGTGGAAGTCGTCGCCCTCCCGCTCGAGCCGGTCCGGCGCCCCGGTCAGGCGCGTGCGGCCGAGCGCCGGGTCCAGGTCGAGCAGCACGGTCACGGCGGGCAGCAGCCCGTCGGTCGCCCACAGGTTGAGGCGCTCCACCTCGTCGGCCCCCAGGTCCCGGCCGGACCCCTGGTACGCGACCGACGAGTCGAGGTAGCGGTCGGTCACGACGACCGCGCCGCGGGCCAGCGCCGGCCGCACGAGCGAGGCGACGTGGTGCGCGCGGTCGGTCGCGTACAGCAGCGCCTCGGTGCGCGCATCGACGTGCCCGCCGTGCAGCACCGCGTCCCGCAGCGTCCGGCCCAGCTCGGTGCCGCCGGGCTCGCGCGTGAGCACGACCTCGCGGCCCAGCCCGGTCAGCCACTGCGCCAGCAGGCGTGACTGCGTCGACTTGCCCGCGCCGTCGCCGCCCTCGAACGACACGAAGAGCCCGCGCGGCTCGGCGGCGGCAGGCGTGGTCACGGCGTCAGGTTAGCCGGACGGACCCACATGCCCGACCGGAGCCGCCGTCACTCGCCCGGGTAGACCACGCCGACGGCGCGGCGCACCTCGTCGAGCGTGCGCATGACGTCGAGCGTGCCCTGCCAGGACATCCGCGGGCTCTCGACCTCACCGGCCGCCACCCGCCGCGCGACCTCCGCGGCCTCGTACTGCAGCCCCTTGGTCCCGGGCTGGTCGAACGTCCACACCCGGCCGTCCAGGCGTTGCACGCGGAACGACGAAGGCCCGTAGAAGTTGCCGGCCACCTCGACGTACCCCTCGGTTCCCGAGATGTGCGCGACGGTCGGCGTCTTGGCCCACAGCGTCGTGGAGAGCGACGCCTGCGCGCGCTCGCCGTACTCGAGGACGATCGAGATCTGCCCGTCGACGCCGGTCGACGTGAGCGCGCCGATCGCGTGCACCCGGTCGGGCACGCCCAGCAGGTCGTGCGCGAACGAGACGGGGTACACGCCGAGGTCGAGCAGCGCGCCGCCCGCCAGCTCGGGCGCGTACAGCCGCGAGGCCGGGTCGAAGGCCATGGGCTGCCCGTGGTCCGCGGTGAGGCTGACGATCTCGCCGATCTCGCCGGCGTCGATCACCTGGTGCAGCGCGGCGACGTGCGGCAGGAACCGCGTCCACATCGCCTCCATGACGAACACGCCCGCCTCGCGCGCGGCCGCGAAGACCTGCTCCGCCTCGCCCGTGTTGCGCGTGAACGCCTTCTCGACGAGCACGTGCTTGCCCGCGCGGATCGCGAGCAGCGCGTGCTCGAGGTGCTGCGAGTGCGGCGTCGCGACGTACACGACGTCGACGTGCGGGTCCTCGACGAGCCGGTCGTAGCCGACGTGCGTCGTCGGGATGCCGTGCGCAGTCGCGAACCGCTGCGCGCGGTCGCGGTGCCGCGACCCGACGGCGACGAGCTGCGCGCGCGTGTGCTGCGCGACCGCGTCGGCGAAAGCGGAGGCGATGCGGCCGGGGCCGAGGATGCCCCAGCGGATCGGAGGTGCGGTGCGCGGGTCCTCGGTGCGAGCCATGACGCCAACCTAGCGACCCGCGCGCCTACGCGGGTGTCGGACCGCGGCCGTAGGTTGGGGCTCGTGGACTCCGAGCACGCGATCTGGTGGCAGGTGTACCCGCTCGGCGTGAGCGGCGCGGTGGGCGCCCGGCCCCCGGACCGGCCGGCTGCCCCGGATGCGCTGCGCCGGCTCGTCGACTGGCTGGACTACGCGCGTGACCTCGGCGCGTCGGGCCTCGCGCTCGGCCCGGTGTTCGCCTCGAGCACGCACGGCTACGACACGGTCGACCACCTCGCGATCGACCCGCGGCTGGGCACGCGCGCCGACTTCGACGAGCTCCTCGCGCAGGCGCACGCGCGCGGGCTCGGCATCCTGCTCGACGGCGTGTTCAACCACGTCGGCCGCGAGCACCCGCTCTTCACGGAGGCGCTCGCGGGCGGACCGGAGCAGCGCCTGTTCCGGCTGCACCGCGACGGCGCCGAGGTCACGTGGGACTGCTTCGAGGGTCACCGCGACCTCGTCACGCTCAATCACGACGAGCCCGCGGTGGCCGACCTCGTCGCCGACGTGATGACGGCATGGCTCGACGCGGGCGTCGACGGCTGGCGGCTGGACGCGGCGTACGCGGTGCCGCCGGCGTTCTGGGCTCCGGTGCTCGACCGGGTCCGTGCGCGGCACCCGCACGCCTACGTCGTCGGCGAGGTGATCCACGGCGAGTACGCGGCGTTCGTCGAGTCGGGCCACCTCGACGCGGTGACGCAGTACGAGCTGTGGAAGGCGATCTGGTCGTCACTGCTCGACACCAACCTCTGGGAGCTCGCGCACGCGCTGGGACGGCACGACGCGCTCGTCGAGTCGTTCGCACCGTGGACGTTCGTCGGCAACCACGACGTGACGCGGCTCGCGACGACGCTCGACGACGCGCTGATCGGCCACGCGCTCGTCGTGCTCCTGACGGTCGCCGGCACCCCGGCCGTGTACTACGGCGACGAGCAGGCGTTCCGCGGCGCCAAGGAGGAGCGCGTGGGCGGCGACGACGCCGTGCGCCCGCCGTTGCCGGCCACGCCCGCGGGCCTGGATCCCGACGGCTGGTGGTGCTACCACCTGCACCAGGAGCTGATCGGGCTGCGCAGGCGGCACCCGTGGCTGCACCGCGCCCGCACGCGCGTGCTGGTCACCGAGAACACGCACCTGCTCTACGAGTCGTCGGCCGCCGGCGAGCGGCTGCTCGTGGCCCTCAACCTCGCCGACGAGCCGTGGCCGCTGCCCGCCGAGGCGGCCGGAGCCGCCGTCGTCGCCGGCCACGCCGATGCGGGTGTCGTGCCCGCGCGCGGCTGGGCGGTCCTGGCGCCCGCCGACTGACGGACGACGTGCGGGGTTACTTCGCCTTCGCGCGGCTGCGGGCCGCGGGCTTGCGGGCCGGGGCCTTCTTCTTGGCCGGCGCGGACGCGCGCTTGTCGGCGAGCAGCTGGACGGCCTGCTCAGGCGTGATCGACTCGGCCGTCACGTCGCGCGGGAGCGTCCGGTTGGTCTCGCCGTCGGTCACGTACAGCCCGAACCGGCCGTCCTTGACGACGATCGGCTTGCCCGAGGTCGGGTCGTCGCCCAGCTCGCGCAGCGGGGGCGTCGCGGTCGCGCCGCGCCCGCGCTTGGGCTGCGCGTAGATCGCGAGCGCCTCCTCGAGCGTCGTCGTGAACATCGCCTGCTCGGACGGCAGCGTGCGCGAGTCCGTGCCCTTCTTCAGGTACGGGCCGTAGCGGCCGTTCTGCGCGGTGATCTCGGCACCCGACTCCGGGTCGACGCCCACCACACGCGGCAGCGAGAGCAGCAGCAGCGCGTCGTCGAGCGTCACGGTGTCGAGCGACATCGAGCTCAGCAACGAGCCGGTGCGCGGCTTGGGCGCGGCGGCGAGGGCCTTCTTGCGGGCCGCGGCGGACAGCGACGGGTCGAGCTCCGGCTCGGGGAGCACCTCGGTGACGTACGGCCCGTAGCGGCCCTTCTTCGCGACGATCGTCGTGCCCGTCGCCGGGTCGGTGCCGAGCACCTTGTCGCCCTCGGGTTCGGTCTCCATGAGCTCGCGCGCCTTCGCGACCGTCAGCTCGTCGGGTGCGAGGTCCTCCGGCACCGACGCACGACGCGGGTTGCCCTCGGCGTCGAGCGCGGACGCGTCCTCGAGGTAGGGGCCGTACCGTCCGACGCGCAGCGTCAGGCCGTCGCCGATGTCGATCGAGTTGACCTCGCGCGCGTCGATCTCGCCCAGGTTCGTGACGAGGTCGCGCAGACCCTCACCCTCGGTGCGGCCGGTGCCGTCACCGAAGTAGAAGCGCGTCAGCCACGCCACGCGGTCCTTGTCGCCGGCCGCGATCGCGTCGAGGTCCTCCTCCATCTCGGCCGTGAAGTCGTAGTCGACGAGCCACTCGAAGTTCTCCTCGAGCAGCCGCGTCACCGCGAACGCGAGCCAGGTCGGGACCAGCGCCTGACCGCGGGAGGTCACGTACCCGCGGTCCTGGATCACGCTGATCGTCGCGGCGTAGGTCGACGGCCGGCCGATACCGCGCTCCTCGAGCGCCTTGACCAGCGACGCCTCGGTGAACCGCGGCGGCGGCGAGGTCCGGTGCCCGTCCGAGGACAGGTCGGCGGCCGTCAGAGGGTCGCCCTGCGCCATCCGCGGCAGGCGCGACTCGCCCTTCTCGTCGGATCCGCTCGCGGCGCCGTCCTCGTCGTACCGCGAGACGTCGCGGCCCTCCTCGTACGCCGCGAGGAAGCCCCGGAACGTGATGACGGTGCCGGACGCGGAGAACACGGCGTCGCGCCCGTCCGCGGCGACCGCACCGAGCCGCACGGACGCGGTCTGGCCGCGCGCGTCGGCCATCTGCGAGGCGACCGTGCGCTTCCAGATCAGCTCGTAGAGCCGGAACTGGTCCCCCGACAGCTCACGCGCGACCTGCGCCGGGGTGCGGAAGTGGTCGCCGGCGGGGCGGATGGCCTCGTGCGCCTCCTGCGCGCCCTTGGCCTTGGACGTGTAGACGCGCGGCGCGTCCGGCACGTACTCCGCGCCGTACAGCTCGGCCGCCTGGCGCCGTGCGGCGTCGATCGCCTGCGTGCTCAGCGCGGGCGAGTCGGTGCGCATGTAGGTGATGTAGCCGTTCTCGTACAACGACTGCGCGGTGCGCATCGTCTGACGCGAGGCCATCCGCAGCTTGCGGGACGCCTCCTGCTGCAGCGTCGAGGTCGTGAACGGCGCGGCCGGGCGGCGCGTGTACGGCTTGGTCTCGAGGCTGCGCACCTCGAAGGTCGCGTCCGCGAGCCCGACGACGAGCGAGGTCGCAGACGCCTCGTCGAGGTGCACCGCGTCACTGGTCAGCACGCCCCGGTCGGAGAAGTCGCGCCCGGTCGCGACCCGACGCCCGTCCAGACCGGACAGGCGCGCCGGGAAGACCGGCTCGCCCTCGTCGGACACCGCGAACGTCCCGACCACGTCCCAGTACTCGGCGGGGACGAACGCCATCCGCTCGCGCTCACGCTCCACGACGAGCCGCGTCGCGACCGACTGCACACGTCCGGCGGACAGGCCCTGGCGGACCTTGCGCCACAGCACCGGGCTGACCTCGTAGCCGTACAGCCGGTCGAGGATGCGGCGGGTCTCCTGCGCGTCCACGAGCCGAAGGTCGAGGCTGCGGGTGTTCTCGAGAGCGCGGCCGATCGCCTCGCGCGTGATCTCGTGGAACACCATCCGCTTGACCGGGACCTTGGGCTTGAGCTCCTCGAGCAGGTGCCACGCGATGGCCTCGCCCTCGCGGTCCTCGTCCGTGGCGAGATAGAGCTCGTCGGACTCCTTGAGCAGCTTCTTGAGCTCGCTGACCTTCTTCTTCTTGTCCGCGTCGACGACGTAGTAGGGCGTGAAGCCGTTGTCGACGTCGACCGCGAACTTGCCGAACGGACCCTTCTTCATGTCCGCGGGCATCTCGGAGGGCTGCGGGAGGTCACGGATGTGTCCGACGCTCGCCTCCACGTCGTACCCGTCGCCCAGGTACCCCGCGATGGTGCGCGCCTTCGCGGGCGACTCGACGATGACGAGCTTGCGGGACATGCGGGCTCTTCCTCACGACGGGGTGGCAGGTGCGCGGACACGCACCGCCGTTGCGGACTCTACGACGTGCGGTCAAGCGTCGGGCAATCGGCGGGAGGCCGCCTGGCGCAGCAGGAGGATCACGACGAACGCGGCAGACGTCACCGCGACGATCCCCGCGACCCCTCCCGCGTAGGCGGCGAGCACCTGGCGACGGGTGTCGAGATCGGGGACCAGCGCGAACGCGCGGGACAGCGCGACCGCCGCGACCGCGCCCGCGCCGAACGCGACGACACCGAGCGTCGCCGCGGTCATCCCGAGCGTCGCGGGGGCCGGCGGCGGGCCGTCCTGGCGGTCCTCGCGGTACGCGAGCGGCCACAGCGCGGTCAGCGCGCACGTCGCCGCGGTCCACGCGAGCACGACGAGAACGGCCGCGACGACGTCCGAGGGGCGGTGCCAGTGGCCGATGAGCGTCGAGACGCCCGTCGCGCAGGTGTACGCCGCGCCGAGCAGCGCGATCCACGGCCGCGTCCGGGCGGGCACGACGAGCAGGAGCACGACGGCGATCGACATCGCGGCGGTGGTGTGACCGCTCGGCAACGAGTTGGCGTGCGGCGAACCCGAGACGCCGAGGTCCGGCCGGGTCAGCACGACGTGCTTGAGCACCTGCGTCGTCAGGTTGGCGCCGCCCATCACGACCGCGACCTGCACGGCGAGCTCCCAGCGCCGGCGTGCGACGGCGATGATCATCGCGACCGACAGCACGGCCGCGAGCGCGACGACCGAGATCACCTCGAGCACCGGTTCGGCCACCTGCCACAGCCGGTTGCGGCCGTACGCCGAACCGGCCATCACCGCCTGCTCGACGATCTGGCCGTCCGTCGTCGTCACGAACAGCCGCCACAGCGCCCACACGCCGACCGCGCTCGCGAGCGCGACCAGCAGCGACACGACGACGACACCCCAGCGCGGGCGCGAGTCCACCCGCGGTGCGGCGGTCAGGGGTGCGGTCACGCGGCCACGTTAGGCCACGCGACCCTGAGGGCACCGTCCCCGTCCCCAGCCGCGGGGTCCAGGCGAGGCTGCGGAGAACGGGAGGGGGACGGTGCCACCGGGTGGAGTCCTGACGTCAGGGGGTCGTCAGACGCTCCGGAAGGGGCCGCGGCTCGAAGCCTGCCGCGGTCACCAGGTCGGGGGTGTGCAGGTGGCAGGCGACCCGACGGGTCGGGTCGTCGCCGGGGACGGCGCTCGGGGCGAGCTCGGGCTGGATCGCACTGCACGCGTCGAACGCGAACGCGCACCGCGGCCGGAACGGGCAGCCCGTGGGCAGCTTGGCCATGTCGGGCGGCGAGCCGGCGATGCCGCCGAGCTCCCGACGCGGACCACGCAGCGGCGGGAACGAGTGCAGCAGACCGTCGGCGTACGGGTGCCGGGGCCGGCGGTACACGTCCTGCGCCGCCGCCTCCTCGACGATCTCGCCCGCGTACATGATCGCGATGCGGTCCGCGATCTCGATCAGCAGCGACACGTCGTGCGTGATGAAGATGACCGAGAACCCGAGCCGCTCGCGCAGGTCGGCGATCTGCTCGACGATCTGGCGCTGCATCACCACGTCGAGCGCCGTGGTGGGCTCGTCCATGATGAGCACCTGCGGGTCGAGCGCGAGGGCCATCGCGATCATCACGCGCTGGCGCATGCCGCCCGAGAGCTGGTGCGGGAAGTCCCGCAGCCGGTCGGGGTTGATGCCGACGAGGTCGAGCAGGTCGGCCGCCTTGTCCAGCGCGTCCTTCTTGCCCATGCTCGGCACGTGCGCCGTGATCGCGTCGGCGATCTGGCGCCCGATCCGGTGCACCGGGTTCAGCGAGTTCATCGCGCCCTGGAACACGATCGCCATGTCCTGCCAGCGCGAGGCCCGCAGGTCCTTGTCGTTCAGGGCCAGGATGTCCTGCTTGGCGCCGTCGCGGCCGGTGAACAGCACCTGCCCGCCGGTGATGAGCCCGGGCGGCGGCAGCAGCCGGGTCGCGGCGTACGCGAGCGTCGACTTGCCGCAGCCGGACTCGCCGGCCAGGCCCAGCACCTCGCCACGGTTCAGGGTCAGCGAGACCTGACGCAGCACATGCGTCGGCTCGTCGTACCCGTAGTCGACGGACAGGTTCTTGATCTCGAGCACCGGGTCCTTGGCGGGCTGTGCGGCCCGAGGTGCTCGCGGCTCGGCCAGCGCGCTCATGACCGGTCCTCCTTGGCCTCGTAGACCACCGGCGTGAAGCCGATGCGGGGGCGGATCTTGCGCTTGCGGAGCATCCGGGCGTTGAGGCCGGTGCTGCGCAGGCGCGGGTTGACGAACTCGTCGATGCCGAAGTTGATCAGCGTCAGGGAGATACCGACCAGCGCGATGCACAGACCCGGGAAGGTGAACCACCACCAGGCGTGCCGCTGCAGCGCGAGCTGGGCCTGCGCCCAGTACAGGATCGTGCCCCAGTTCCACTCGTCGCTCGGCGTGATGCCGATGAACGACAGGGTGATCTGGGAGAGCACCGCGAACGCGACCGTGCCGACGAAGCCGGCGGCGATCATTGCGGTCAGGTTGGGCAGGATCTCCGCCAGGACGATCCGCCAGGTCTTCTCGCCGTTGGCCCGCGCGGCCTCGACGAAGTCGCGCTTGCGCAACGACAGCGTCTGCGCACGCAGCACGCGGGCGCCCCACGCCCAGCCCGTGATCGCGATGACCACCGCGACAGTCAGACCACCGGCCGAGGGCAGCTGGCCCGCGATGATGATGATGAGCGGGAGCTGCGGGATCACGAGGAACACGTTCGACAGCGCCGAGAGGCTCTCGTCGCCCAGGCCGCCGACGTAGCCGGCCGTGATGCCGATGACGACGCCGATGAACGTCGCCAGGATGCCCGCGACGAACGCGATGAGCAGCACCGGGCGCGTGCCGAGGATCACCTGCGAGGCGATGTCCTGGCCCAGGTGGGTCGTGCCCATCCAGTGCTCCCACGACGGCGGCTGCAGGATCGCGTCCTTGTTGCGCGCGTCCGGGTCGTAGGGCGCGATCCACTGCCCGATGATCGCGATCAGCACGAAGAAGCCGAGGATGAACAGGCCCGTCACGGCCTTGGTGTTGCGCGCCCACAGGAACCGGCGCTTCTTGCCGGAGGGAGCGGTGTCGTCGAGGGCGGTCTGCGGGAGCTCCTCGAGGGTCAGGGACTCTGCCACGGGTCAGCCCTCCTGTCGCGTGCGGGGGTCGAGGACGCCGTACGCGAAGTCGGCGCAGATGTTGGCCAGCAGCACGGCGACCGTGATCACCAGGAAGCAGCCCTGCATGAGCGGGTAGTCCTTGTTGGACGTCGCCGTCAGCAGGTGGTAGCCGATGCCCTGGTAGGAGAACACGGTCTCCATGACGAGCGTGCCGCCGACGATGAAGCCGAGCGAGAGCGCGAAGCTCGAGAGCTGCGGCAGGATCGCGTTGCGCGAGGCGTAGCCGAACATCACCTTGCGCTCCGAGAGGCCCTTGGCCTGCGCGACCGTCACGTAGTCGTCCGACGAGACGGTGACCATCATGTTGCGCATCCCGAGGATCCAGCCCGAGATCGACGTGATGATGATCGTCAGCGCTGGAAGTGTGCCGTAGTAGATCACCGACCCGACGAACTCCCAGGACCAGTTGGGCACCATGCTGCGGTCGTAGCTCCCGTTCGACGGGAACCAGCCGAGGTTCACGGAGAAGATCGAGATGATGATCAGCGCGAGCCAGAAGTAGGGCACCGACGAGAAGAACGTCGAGATCGGCAGCAGGATGTCCGCGCGGGTACCCCGGCGCCAGCCGATCGCGGTGCCGGCGAGCGTGCCGACCGTGAAGCTGATGATCGTCGCGATGCCGACCAGGCCGATGGTCCACGGCAGCGAGCGGGCGAGGATGTCGACGACCGGCTCACGGTTGGTGAACGACATGCCCAGGTTGCCGTGCAGCAGCAGGCTCCAGTACGTCGTGTACTGCTGCCAGAGGCTCATGTTCTCGTCGAGCCCGAACAGTGCCTTGAGCGCCTCGATGGCGTCGGGGCTGATCTTGCCCTGGTTGCGCGCGAGCATGGCGCTGACCGGGTCTCCGGGCATGATGCGCGGGATGAAGAAGTTGATCGTCATCGCGGCCCAGAAGGTGATCAGGTAGAAGATGCCGCGGCGGAGGAAGAACCTCATCGCTCGTCCTCCTTGCTGGCAGACCGGTCGGCACTGCGACCGGTGACCTCGATGACCTGCAGCAGACCGGCGTCGGCCTGCGGGCGCCGGCCGTACGCGTCGAGCACGGAGCCGAGCACGGGACCGTCCTCACGGTTGGCGTAGCCCCAGCACGCGGCCGTGCGGCCCTCGCCCACGGGGAGCAGGGGCGGGACCTCGCTGCGGCACAGGTCGTTGGCGAACGGGCAGCGCGGGTTGAACCGGCACCCGACGGGCGGGCGCACGAGGCTGGGAGCCTCGCCGCGCGCACCACGGGCGCGGGCGTCGAGGTCGTCCGGGTCCGGCGCGGACCGCACCAGGAGCTGGGTGTAGGGGTGCTTGGGGTCCTGCGTCACCGACTCGCTGTCACCGGCCTCGACGACGCGGCCGGCGTACATCACCATCGTGCGGTCCGCGAAGTAGCGGGCCGACGCGATGTCGTGCGTGATGTAGAGGATCGCGATCTGCAGCCGGTCGCGCAGGTCGCGCAGCAGGTTGAGGATGCCGAGCCGGATCGAGACGTCGAGCATCGAGATCGGCTCGTCGGCGAGCAGCACCTCGGGCTCGGCGGCCAGGGCGCGGGCGATCGCGACACGCTGACGCTGCCCGCCCGAGAGCTCGTGGGGGAACTTGTCCACGTACCGCTCCGGCGGCGTGAGCTGCACGCGGGTGAGCAGCTCGCTCAGCGCGTCCTCGAGCGCCTCGCCACGCAGGTTGCCCCGGTGGATGCGGATGGCGCGCGTCAGCATGTAACGGACGGTGTGGATGGGGTTCAGCGACCCGAACGGGTCCTGGAAGATCATCTGGACGCGGCGCACGTAGGCACGGAACGCCCGGCGGCCCTTGACGGTGGCGTCCTCGCCGTTCAGCAGGATCTGGCCGTCCGTGGCGGGCATCAGCTGGGCGAGCAGCCGCGCGATCGTGGACTTGCCGGACCCGGACTCGCCGACGAGCGCAACGACCCGCCCGCGGTAGAGCTCGAGGTTCACGTCGTCCACGGCGTGGACGACCTTCTTCGAGCGGAACCCGCCGATCGGGAAGTGCTTGCGGAGGTTGACTGCCCGCAGGACCGGGGTCTCCGGCTCGGGCGTCGGTGGCTCGGTGCCCATCACGGGCTCGAGCCGCCGGGGTGAATCTGCGCTCATCGGATCACCTTGGGGGGATGGAACGGACCGGGGCTGCGGGTGGGTCGGACGTCTGGCGAGGCCCGACCCACCCGGTCGGGCCCGTCCGGCCGCTCACGCGACCGGACGGGCACCCGAGGTCAGCTGTCGGTCGGGACCAGCTTGGACAGGATGAGCGCGGCCTGCGGGCCCGTGGGCTGCGGGTTCGCGTACGGGTCCTCGTCGGACGGGAAGCCCGTGTAGTTCGCCGTCGAGTACTGCGCGACGGCCGGGCGCGACCAGATGACCAGGCCCGGGACGTCCTCGACGAAGTGCTTCTGCACGATGGCCAGCGCCGCCATGCGGTCGGCGTCGGTCGTCCCGGACTTGAACGCGGCGAGCGCGGCGGTGACCTCGTCGTTCTTGTAGCGACCGAAGTTCCAGTTCGCGGGCTGACCCGGGTCGACGTACGAGGCGCCGTCCATGATGTTCGAGTACAGGTTCCACGGCGTGGAGCCACCGTCGGTCCAGTGCAGCGAGGCGTCGAAGTCACCCAGGTTGATGATCTGGTTGAACCAGGTGTCCTGGACGACCGCGTTCACCGAGGCGTCGGCACCGAGCGCCTTGGCACCCTCGGCGATGATGCCGAGCGCGTCGAGGTAGTCGGTCCAGCCCTGCGGGTTGGTCAGCTCGAAGGAGACCTTGTCGCCGTCGGGGTCGACGAGCGCGTCGCCGTCCCACGTGTAGCCCGCGTCGGTCAGCACCTGCTTGGCGCCGTCGACGTCCACCGAGAGCTCCTGGCCCTTGAACTCCTCCGAGATGAAGTCGTCACCCGAGGGCTGGGGCAGGCCGGTCACCGACTTGATCTGCGGCCACACGCCGTAGCCGGCGGTCGCCGAGATGTCCGCGCGGTCGACGACCATGTTCAGCGCCTTGCGGAACGCCACGTCGTTGAACGGCTTCTCGAGGTTGTTCAGGAACAGCACGTCGACGCCGAAGCCGCCGCCCGCCACCTGGTGGAAGTGCTCGGGGTCCTGCGCGATGAAGGTGTTCTCGAAGTCCGGGATGAACACCCAGCCCCACTGGGCGTCACCCGTGGTGAGCGCCGTGGTCAGGCCCGCGTTGTCCTTGAACGCGTCGTACCGCAGGCCGCCGACGAGCGGCTTCGGGCCCCAGTAGTCGTCGTTGGGCTCGAGCTGCACCGACTGGGGGGTGAACGACTTGAGCTTGAACGGACCGGTGCCGATCATGTCGTCCGCGGTGTAGGTGACCGGGTCCTGGCTCTCCCAGATGTGCTTCGGGACGATGAGCAGCTTGTCGAGCTTCGCCGCGTTGACGAACTGGCCCGTGGTGAAGTTCACCGTGACGGTCGCGCCGTCCGAGGTGATGTCGCCGTACTGGCCCGGGAAGTCGGTGTTGAGCGCCTCGTTGTCCTTGCGGATCTGGATCGAGTACTGGATGTCCTCGGCCGTGAAGTCGACGCCGTCGCTCCACTTGATGCCGGCGTGCGGCGTGATGACGGCCTGCGTGTAGTCGTCGTTCCACTCGATGCTGTCGGCCAGCCACGGAGTGGACGGCTCGGTCGGCTTGATCTCGTTGACCTGCATCAGGGACTCGTAGATGGCGTAGGCGTAGCCGAACGAGGTCGAACCCGAGCCGGGCGCGATCGGGTTCTGGTTGGCCGCCGCCTCGCCGTTGGGCATGCCGACGACGAGGACCTTGTCCGAACGCTCGGGCGTGTCGCCGCCCGGGTCCTGGGTCGCGGCCGACGTGCCGTCGGTCTTCGGGTCGTCGTCGCCCGAGCACGCGGTGGCGAGCATGGCGATGGCGGCCACGCCTGCCACTGCGGTAGCGAACTTGCGCATCCTCACGGGAGTGCCTCCTTGCACTGAAGGGAACTGCACGGTTGTCCCGGCCCGACGGGACTGCGGAGCTCGTCGGACCGGTGCTGCGGGGTACTTCGATACTTCGATGGTGCTGGTTGACTGGGACTACTGCCCGGGCTCGGGCGGCGCGGCCGGGACGGCCACGTCGACCGTGTGGCGGAGGTCGCTCGACGAGCGGCCCACGCGCATGCGGTACGTGCCGGCCGGAGTGACCCAGCCCCCACGCACCACGTCCCAGGCCCGGAACGCCGAGGCGCTCACCCGGACCCGGACTTCTACCTGTTCGCCCGGTGCGGCGGACGCACCGGCGAACCCGCCGAGCCAGCGCACGGGGCGGTCGTTCGACCCCGCCGGCGGCTCGACGTAGACCTGGACGACCTCGCGGCCCGCGCGAGGTCCGGAGTTGCGGATCGTCGTGACGACGTCGAGCGAACCGTCGCCCGCGTCCTGCACCCGTGCGTCGACGTGCTCCCACGTCGTCCAGCCGAGTCCGTGGCCGAACGGCGCCGCGGGCGTGCGGCCGAGCCGCAGCCACGAGCGGTAGCCGACGTGCACGCCCTCGGCGTAGTCCACGACCCCGTCGACCGGCACGGCGTGCGGCACGGGGACGTCGGCCTCGTCGGCCGGCAGGGTCCACGGCAGCCGGCCAGCGGGCTCGGTCCGACCGGTCAGCACGTCCGCGAGCGCCTCGGGCCACTCCTGGCCGCCGAGCCACGCCCACACGACGCACGGCGCCTCGTCGAGCCACGGCAGCACCACGGGCGCGCCCGCGTTGACCACGACGACCGTGCGCGGGTTGGCCGCGAGCACGGCACGGACGAGCTCGTCCTGCGTGCCGGGCAGCGCGAGCGACGTGCGGTCGTAGCCCTCGGACTCGATCTCCTCGTTCGTGCCGACGACGACGACCGCGAGGTCGGCCGCGGCGGCCGCCTCCACCGCCTGTGCGAGCAGCTCCGCGGGCGACGCGGCCGGCGCGCGGTGCACGAGGTCGGCCCGGACGAACGACGCGTACCCGACCGGGTGGACCGCCTGCACGGTGGCGTCGATGTCGAGCGTCGTCGGCTCGGTCGGCTCGGCGACGAGCATCACCGGGACGGGCTGGTTGACGCTCGAGTCGAGGATCACCTCGGCGCCGACGACGCGGTCCGAGGTCGACAGCTCCTGGCCGTCGATGACGATGCGGTGCCGCCCGACCGTGCCGACGCCGACCTCGTGGTGGCCGACCTCGTCGAGCGCGACCGTGGTGCGGATGCGCAGCGCGGCGGCCGCGGACGGCACGTCGCGCAGCCAGCCGGGCCAGTCGGTGACGACACGCGAGGCGAGCACGGTGCCTTCGTCGTCGACCAGCTCGAGCAGCGCGCCGGGGGCACCGTCGGGAGTCGTGCACCGGCCGGCGAGGTCGAGCGCCGGGGGCAGCAGCCGGGAGACGGCGCCGGGCAGGACCGTGACGTCGGCGGCGGGGAACGCCTCGCGCACCGCGTCCTGCGGGCTCGAGTGCCGGTCGGGCCGGACGTAGGCCGAGCCGCCGCCCTGCACGAACGG
Source organism: Cellulomonas composti (assembly GCF_007990245.1). Classification (GTDB taxonomy): domain Bacteria; phylum Actinomycetota; class Actinomycetes; order Actinomycetales; family Cellulomonadaceae; genus Cellulomonas; species Cellulomonas composti. The sequence goes on from NZ_BJWG01000008.1 coordinate 79,791, forward strand.
GACGAGAGCGTTGGGTCCCAGGAGCGCGACGCTGCGCACGTCGTCGGCGGCGAGCGGGAGCAGGCCGGTCTCGTCGCGCAGCACGACCATGGCCTGGGCGGCGAGCCGGCGCAGCACGCCACGCACGTCCACCTCGCCGAGCCTGTCACGCAACGCGCCCGACGGCTCGAGGTCGGCGAGCGCGCCGACCCGCTGCGCAAGAAGAAGCAGACGGTCGACCTTCTCGTCGATCGCGGACTCGGCGACCTCGCCCGAGCGGACCGCGGCGAGCAGGCCGTCGCCCCACACGCCGTCGGGCCCGGGCATCTGCAGGTCGAGACCGCCGTCGACGGCCGCCGCGACGGACTTGGTGGCGACCCAGTCGCTCACGACGACGCCGTCGAAGCCCCACTCGCCGCGCAGCACGTCGGTCAGCAGCGGGCGGTGCTCGAGCGCGGGGGCCGCGACCTCGCCCGTGTCGATGCCCGAGTACGCGCCCATGAGGGACCACGCGCCGGCCTCGAGCACGAGCCGCTCGAACGGCGCGAGGTAGACCTCGCGCAGCGTGCGCTCGTCCACGCGGGCCAGGTAGCTGGTGCGCTGCGTCTCGGAGTCGTTGGCGACGTAGTGCTTGACGCACATGCCGACGCCGCGTTCCTGCGCGGCACGGACGACCGCGACCGCGACCTGGCTCGTGAGCTCGGGGTCCTCCGAGTAGCACTCGAAGTGCCGGCCGCCCACGGGCGTGCGCTGCAGGTTGACCTGGGGCGCGAGCACGACGTCGACGCCGTGGCGACGGGCCTCGGCGGCGAACACCGCGCCGACCTCGTCCGCGAGGCCGAGGTCCCAGGTCGCGGCGAGCGCGCTGGGCGCCGGGAAGGACGCCGCGGTCTCGTCGGGGTCGTCGGACACGCCGCGCACACCCGCGGGACCGTCGGAGATGAACAGCGGGCGCAGCCCGATGTGCGGCACCGCGGAGGTCGACCAGAGACCCGCACCCACGACGAGGCCGACCTTCTCCTCGATGGTGAGCCGGGACCGCAGCTCGACGAGCTGCGTGGCCGGCGCCGCCTCCGGGTGGCCGGTGCCGCCAACGGTGGCGGGCCGGTCAGCCATCGGCTGCTCTGCGGTGTCCAGGGACACGGGTGGGTCTCCTCGGTTCGACGTCGTCGTCGGGTGTCGGACTAGTAGAACACAACTTACTGACTTGTCAGTAAGCCGGTAGGTCACAGTATGGTTGCGGTATGGACGACGACGTTCCGCCCACGGCCAGCGCCGTGGCTGCATCCGGCGGGGCCCCCGCGCCGGCACCCGAGCCGACCCGCGCGCCGGCACCCGCGACGACGTCCGGCGCGCCCAAGCGCGCCCGCCGCACTCGCCAGGCGACCGTCGAACGGCGCGCCGAGATCCTGCGCGCGGCCGCGCACACGTTCGGCACCAAGGGCTACAAGACGGGCTCGTTGGCCGAGGTCGCCGAGCAGGTCGGGATCACGCATGCCGGCGTCCTGCACCACTTCGGGTCCAAGGACCAGCTCCTCGTCGAGGTGCTCGAGTACCGCGACAAGGAGGACGTGCGCGAGCTCGAGGGCCAGCACATCCCCGGCGGGATCGAGCTGTTCAGGCACCTCGTGCGCACCGCGGCCGCCAACGAGGACCGGCCCGGCATCGTGCAGAGCTACTCCGTGCTCACGGGTGAGTCCGTCACCGAGAACCACCCTGCCCGGGCCTGGGTGACGGAGCGTTTCACCGTTCTTCGCGGCGAGATCACGGACGCGGTCGAGACCGTCGTCGGCCCGGGCGTCGAGCACGAGCGCGCCGTGGAGGCCGCCAGCGCCATCATCGGCGTCATGGACGGTCTGCAGGTGCAGTGGCTCCTGGACGACACCGTGCACCTCGCCCACGCGACCCGCTTCGCGATCGAGGCGATCCTGCAGGCCGTGTGTCCGCCCGGGGTCACGCTGCCCTCGCTCGACTGAGCCACCTCACCCCCGGCGTACAGGGAACTCCCAGGTACGTCCCAGGGGCATCCCAGTGCCCTCCGGGATCGTTGAGGCATGACGACAACGACGGAGCACACCACTCTCGTCGTCGGCGACCTCCGCTTCGACGAGACGACCGGCGAGGTCACCCGCGGCGAGCACCCCATCCACCTGACGCCCACCGAGCAGGCTCTGCTGCGCTACTTCATGAGCAACCCCCGACGGGTGCTCTCCAAGCGCCAGATCCTCGACCGGGTGTGGCGCGACGACCGGCGCGGCGAGGCCGGCGTCGTCGAGCTCTACGTCAGCTACCTGCGGCGCAAGATCGACAAGGGTCGCGCGCCGATGCTGCACACCCTGCGCGGCATCGGGTACGTCCTGCGCCCGGCGCTCTGAGCCGACCTCAGACCGGGAACGCGCGGTAGAAGTCGAGGACGTCGGCGACCGGGACGACGGCACGGAACACCGCCGTGCGGTTGAACCACAGCACGATCCCGGTCCCGTCGCCCTTGTCCACGGCCGTGTACGTGCCGACACGCTTGTCACCCACGCGCACCGCGCCCGTCTGCGGCAGCTTGTCGCGCGCCGTGTCGCCCTGGGCGGTCACGTCGCCCGACTGCGTCCGGGTCGGCGCGGGCGACGGCTCGCCCTTGTCACTGCCCTTCTCGTCGGAACCGGCGTTGCCGGAACCCGTCTGCTCGGAGTCCGTGTCCGACGAGGACAGCGCGGCGGCCCCCGGCAGCTCGGCGAGCTGTGCCTGGTAGAACGCCTTGGCCTCGTCGCCCGTCGCCCACTGCCCGACGAGCATCGTGACCTCGGCGCCCGCGCCGTCGGTGTACGTCTCCTGGTACGCCTCGAGCGCACCGGCGTCCACCCACTGCGGCGCCGGGTCGCTGCTCGCGAGCGCGTACTGCAGCACCGCGTCGGGCAGCGTCTGCGCGAACGGCGTGGTCGCCGTGCGGGCGACCGGCTCCACGTCCGGCGTCGGCACGGGCAGGATCGTCGTGATCGCGACGGGTGGTTCTGCGGTCTCGTCGCCCCCGCGGTTCGCGAGCACGATGCCGACGACCACGCCCGCGACGAGCAGGACCGCGACCACGATCGCCACGGGCAGCAGCCAGGCCGGGCGGCCGGACCCACCCGCGGGCGGCGGCGTCCCGACGGGACCCGCAGGGGGCGTGGCCGGCGGGGTGCTCCCGCTCGGGCCGGTCTGCGACCACACGGGCCCGTCCTGGCTCGGCTGTCCGCTCTCGGTCATCGATTCCCCCTCGTCGTCCGCCGGCCGTCGCGCCGACCCGTGCTCACCGGACCTCGTGCAGCCTACCCAGCGCTCGCCAGGTCACGCCGTCGCGGCCCGGCGAGTCCGACGACGAGCAACGGCGCCGCGACGATCCGGAACCGGTCCGCCCGCAGCGCGAGCCGCACCAGGTCGCCTCGACGGTCGTTCAGCCCCGGACAGGACCGGAGATGTCGGTGCGGCTCGGTAGCGTGCCGCACGTGAGCGCGACGACGACGAAGCGGGGCGAGCGGCCGGCCTACCGGTGCGCCGAGTGCGGGTGGACCACCGCGAAGTGGGTCGGTCGCTGCGGCGAGTGCCAGGCCTGGGGCACGGTCGTCGAGGGCCTCGGACCGGGTGGGGGTGCACCGCGCACGGCCGCGGTCGCGCCCACGCGTTCCCCCGCACGCTCGATCGTCGAGATCCCGGTCGAGTCCGCGGCTGCCCGGCCCACCGGCGTCGCGGAGCTGGACCGCGTGCTCGGGGGCGGCATCGTGCCCGGCGCGGTCGTGCTGCTCGCGGGGGAGCCGGGCGTCGGCAAGTCGACGCTGCTGCTCGACGTCGCCGCGCGTGCGGCCCGCGGCGGGCGGCGGGTGCTCTACGTGACCGGCGAGGAGTCGGCGGCACAGGTGCGGCTGCGGGCGGGGCGCATCCGCGCGCTCGACCCGAACCTGCTGCTGGCCGACGAGACCGACCTGGCGACCGTCCTCGGCCACGTCGAGCAGGTCTCCCCCGACCTGCTCGTGCTGGACTCGGTGCAGACGATCGCCTCGGCGCAGGTCGAGGGCACCGCGGGCGGCGTCGCGCAGGTGCGCGAGGTGGCCTCGGCGCTGATCCAGACCGCGAAGGCGCGCGACCTGCCGGTCGTCCTGATCGGCCACGTCACCAAGGACGGGTCGGTGGCCGGGCCGCGCACGCTCGAGCACCTGGTGGACGTCGTCTGCCAGTTCGAGGGCGAGCGGCACTCGCGGCTGCGCCTGCTGCGCGCGACGAAGAACCGCTACGGGCCGACGGACGAGGTCGGCTGCTTCGACCTGTCGGACACCGGCATCCTCGGCGTCGAGGACCCCAGCGGCCTGTTCGTCTCGCAGGCGATCCACGCCGTCCCGGGCACGTGCCTGACGGTCACGCTCGAGGGCCGCCGACCGCTCGCGACCGAGATCCAGGCGCTCGTCGCGCCGTCCGCCGCGCCCAACCCCCGCCGCACGACGAGCGGCGTCGACTCCTCCCGCCTCGCGATGGTGCTCGCGGTGCTGCAGCGCCGCCTCGGTGTACGCCTCGCCGACCAGGACGTCTACGTGTCCACGGTCGGCGGCGCCCGCGCGGTGGAGCCCGCCGCGGACCTGGCGCTCGCGCTCGCCGCGGTCTCGTCCCGCCAGGAGCAGGCGCTGCCACGCGGGCTCGTCGCGATCGGCGAGGTGGGGCTCGCGGGCGAGATCCGCACCGTCACGGGCGTCACGCAACGGCTCGCGGAAGCGGCCCGGCTCGGCTTCACGCGCGCGATCGTCCCGGCGGGCGCGCTCGACGAGGTCCGCCCGCCCGAGGGGCTCACGACGGTGGCCGCGGCCGACCTGGTCGAAGCCGTGGCAGAGGTGCTAATGGACGTCTGAGCAAGGCCGGCGGCGCCAGGTCGAGGTCTCGGCGGACCGTCGTCCTGGCCGACCTCGTCGCGGCCGGCTGACCGACCGGTCGGCGTGCCGTCCGGAGCCCGGTGCGGTGCGGGCGCGTCAGCCGCCGGCCCGGTCGATGCCCAGATCGGCGAGGAGGGCCTCGACGCGGGTCCGGATCTCGTCGCGGATGACGCGCACGGCGTCGAGGCCCTGGTCCGCCGGATCGTCGAGCACCCAGTCCTCGTAGCGCTTGCCGGGGTAGAACGGGCACGCGTCACCGCAGCCCATCGTGATCACGACGTCGGAGTCGACCACGGCCTGCGACGTCAGCGCCTTGGGCCGCTCGTGCGCGATGTCGATGCCGACCTCGGCCATCGCCGCGACCGCGGCCGGGTTGACCTGGTCGGCCGGGAGCGACCCCGCCGAGCGCAGGTTGTCCGCGGTTCGGCGGTCCCGCGCGTCGCGGCGCGGCGTCAGTACGATGCACCCGTGGCCCACCAGCACACCCCCGACGACCTGCTCAGGTCGACGCTCGCCGCCGTCGCGCCGGGCGGTGCGCTGCGCGACGGGCTGGAGCGGATCCTGCGCGGGCGCACCGGGGCGCTGATCGTGCTCGGGTTCGACAAGACGGTGGAGAGCATCTGCTCGGGCGGGTTCGTCCTCGACGTCGAGTTCTCCGCGACCCGCCTGCGCGAGCTGTGCAAGATGGACGGCGCGGTCGTCGTGGACCGCGACATCAGCCGCATCGTGCGCGCCGCGGTCCAGCTGCTGCCGGACGTGACGATCGAGACCTCCGAGTCGGGCACGCGGCACCGCACCGCCGAGCGCGTCGCCAAGCAGACCGGCCTGCCCGTGATCTCGGTGTCCGCGTCGATGCGGATCATCGCGCTCTACGTGGACAACCAGCGCTACGTGCTCGAGGACTCGACGACCATCCTGTCCCGCGCCAACCAGGCGCTCGCGACGCTCGAGCGCTACAAGGCCCGGCTCGACGAGGTCAGCGGCACGCTGTCCGCGCTCGAGATCGAGGACCTGGTCACGGTCCGCGACGTCTCCGCGGTGGTGCAGCGCCTCGAGATGGTCCGGCGCATCTCGGAGGAGATCGAGAGCTACGTCGTCGAGCTCGGCACGGACGGCCGCCTGCTCACGCTGCAGCTCGACGAGCTCGTCGGCGGCATCGGCTCGGACCGCGAGCTCGTGATCCGCGACTACGTCGACCCCTCGCGCCGCGACGACGAGTCGGTGCTCGCCGCGCTCGCCGAGCTCGACGCGACCCAGCTGCTCGACATCGCACACATCGCGCGCGTGCTCGGCCTGCCGGGCGGCGGGGACGCGCTCGACGCGGCGGTCGGGCCGCGCGGCTACCGGCTGCTCTCGCGCGTGCCGCGGCTGCCGGGCGCGATCGTCGACCGGCTCGTCACGCACTTCGGCGGCCTGCAGAAGCTGCTGGCCGCGGGGATCGACGACCTCATGGCCGTCGACGGCGTGGGCGAGCAGCGCGCCCGCGCGGTGCGCGAGGGTCTGTCGCGGCTCGCCGAGTCGAGCATCCTCGAGCGCTACGTCTGAGCCCCGCGGGCATCAGCCCAGGTCGAAGACCGCCGGCGCCGCCGGGACGCCGACCACGACGACCTGTGCCGAGTACGTCCCGCGGCCGGGTGCCTTGAGACCGCCCCGGCAGTCCTCCGCCGAGCGCACGCGGGGCCACGTGTAGGTCTCCTTGCTCGTGTCCCCGGGGCCGAGCAGCAGCGGACGGCTCGTCGGGTCGTCGCCCAGGCAGTCGGTGCTCGACCACACCCGGTCCTTGCCCGACGTGACCAGCACCGTGCGGAACTCGTCGCCCGCGTCGACCAGGCACGCCTCGTCACCGCGGTTGGTCACGGCGATCGTGAACGTCGGCTTCGTCGAACCCGCGAAGGACCCCGCGGTCGCGGTCGCGTCGACCTGCAGGCTCGCCGCGTCGCACACGACGACACCGCTCACTGCGGCCTTGCGCGACAGCTCGTCGAGATCGTCCTGGAGCTGTTCGTCGGCCTTCGTCGGCGCCGTCGTGGCGTCCGGGACCGGCGCGCCGGACGTCACGCCGGCCTTCGGCGTCGGCGCGGTCTGGGCGGCGGCGTCCGAGCCGCGTCCGGCGAGCACCCACACGACGAGCCCGACGAGCAGCAGTGGCACGCCGAGCACGACGAGCCGTCGCACCCAGAACACCCGCCGTGGCACCTGCGTCGGCACGCTCGTCCTCCCGAAGCCGTCCGGTCGACGCGCCGCGCGCCGACCCCTACGAACCGTACGAGGGGTCGGCGCGCCAGCCGGGCGTCGTCCGCGGCGCGCCGCGGATCGGCCTGTGACCTACACGTCAGTCGAGCGGGCCGGTGGGGGTCGCTCGACGACGTGCGCTGCGTGCTCCGAGGACGAGGCCGGCACCGAGCAGCAGCACGAGCCCGGCCAGGCCGCCGGCGGCGGCGATGTCCGCACCTGTCGTGGCGAGGTCGTCACCGGGGGTCGAGGTCGGCGCCGGTGTCGGCGTCGGGCCGTCGGTCGGGTCCGGGTCCGGCGTCGTCAGAGCGGGGACGGTCGCGTGGTACGGATCGTCGTCGCCCACGCGGTACGGGGTGCCGTCGTCGTGGGTCGCGAGGTCCGGCTCACCGTCGACCAGGCGCGGCTCACCGGTCGGCACGCCGTCGCCGTCGACCTCGGGCACGACCACGGTCGCCTCGACGGCCACCGTGTCCGCGTGGTCCACCGGGGCATCCGTCGCGGTGAGCACCAGCGTGCCGCCGCAGAAGAACGACGCGGACGGCGGGAACAGCCCGTGCCACGCGCCCGACGTCTCGAACGAGTAGGCGGTGGAACCGCCGAACGGCGACAGGTCGCACGAGATGTCGGTGATCGTCGGGCCGACGTGCGTGCGGTCGGCGACGGTGACGTCGGACAGCGTCGTCGTGCCCGTGTTGGTCACGACCCAGCGCACCGAACGCGCCACCTCGGACGTCGCCTTCACGGCGTGCGCGGCGTCGTTGGCGTCCTGGTCGGCGCTCACGAGCGGCTTGACCGGCACGCTCCACGCACCGTCCGCACGCACCACCGGGTCGTCCTGCTCGCCGTCGTACTTGATGACCTGGATGGCGCCGGTGAACGCGTTGTACGCGTCCTCGTCGGACACGGTGGTGCCCGACGCGATGCCGACGCCCGAGACGCTCGCGCGGTCCACGTGCGGGGCGTCGGACGCGGTCACGGTCAGCGTCGCGACGCCGGTGATCACGGCGCCGGGCGCGAAGCTGGCCGAGCCCTGGCCGAACGTGTCGGCCCAGCGCGCGACCCACGCGTCGCCGTCGCGCGTCGCGACGGCCGTCGTGTCGTCGGGGAACGTCCACGTGATCGCGGTGATGTCGCCGCCCGAGACGGACTCGTCGCGCAGCGTGACCTCGCGCAGGCGCTCGGTGCCCGTGTTCGTCACGACGAGCACGACGTCCCGGGTCTCGCCCGGCGCGTACAGCTCGCCGTCGTCCATGGTGTCCGCGTCGTGCGTGATGACGCCCGCGGCGCCGTCGCCCTTCTCGATGTCGATCCGCGGCGTCACCGCCGTCGGGTTCTCGAGCACGACCTCGATCGTCGAACCGTCGCCGATCGTGATCTCGTCGACCGGCGTGCCGTCGACGAGGAACCGCGGCGTGCGCCACGACGCGCCGTCGGGCAGGCCGTCCAGCGGCGTCGCCTCGACGAACGTCACGACCGTGCCGGCGGGCAGGTGCCCGTCGAGCTCCCAGCGCTCACCGTGGTGGACCGTGACGGTCGTCGGGAGGCCGCCCTCGGGCGTGTACGTCACCTGGAAGCCCGGGTCGCCGACGAGCAGGTGCTCGCCCTCCCCCGTGACGTCCTTGGTGATGGCGAACGAGCCGTACAGCCGCTCGGTCGGGTTCTCCAGGCTCACGGCGACCGGCGACGAGCCGATCGTGAACGTCGCCGAGCCGTCGTCGTCCGTCGTGACGCCCGCGCCCGACCAGACCGGCGTCTGCCACGCGACGTCCGCGGGTGCACCCGTCGGGGCGACCTCGCGCAGCGTGACGACCGTGCCGCGCGGCAGGCCGGAGAACGACGCGCTCGGGTCGGCCTTGGTCAGCGTGATCGGCGTCTGCGGGACGCCGTCGAGGTCGTAGTCGACCTCGAACTCGAACGTCGGCGGGACCGACGCGGACGCGCCGCCCGTGACCGACTTCGTGATCGAGAAGCCGTCGACGAGCTGCGTGGTCGGGTTGGTGAGCGTCAGCGCGGCGGTCGAGCCGGCGGTCACGACGAGCGTCGCGGTGCCGTCGCCGTTGTCGGTGACGCCCGTGCCGGACCACACCGGCGTCTCCCAGGCCAGGTCGGGGCCGCCGGCGGGCGGCGCGTCCTCCCACAGGGTCACGGTGGTGCCGGCCGGGATCCCGCTCACGCTCGTCGTGTCGTCGACGTCGACCGAGCCCGAGCCCGTCGTCGCGCCGTAGGAGTACCGGAACGTGTAGCCGGTCGCGGGCGCCGACGCGCTCGCCGCGTCCGTCACGCGCTTGGTCACCGAGAACCCGCCGACGAGCTGCGTCGTCGGGTTCTCCAGGCCGACCGTGACGGTCGAGGTGCCGATCGTCACGGACGCCGAGCCGTCGCCGTTCGTCGTGACGCCCGTGCCCGACCAGACCGGGGTGCCCCACTGGACGTCCGCGGGCGCCCCGGTGCGGGCGCGCTCCGCGAGCGTGACGACCGTGCCGTACGGCAGGCCCGCGAGCGAGTCGGTGGGCGCGGACTTCGTCAGGTCGAGCACGGCGCTGCCCGGCAGGGCTGTCACCGGGTTCGTCCACGTCGCGTCGACCAGGAAGTGGAAGCCGTTCGGGACGGACGCCGCGGCGCCGCCCGTGACCGACTTGGTCAGCGAGAGCCCGGCCGTGGTGCGGGTGGTCGGGTTCTCGAGGGCGATCGCGACGGTCGTCGCGTCGCCGATCGTGATCGAGACCTGGGCCTGCGTGACCGGCTCGGCCGCGCCGATCGTCCAGACGGGCGTGCCCCACACGACGCCGGTGACCGAGGGGCGGGTCGCCTCCCGGATCAGGACGGTCGTGCCGTACGGCAGGTCGGGCGACGTGGCCGACGAGCCACGGTCCACCGTGAGCGACTGCCAGCTCCCGCCGGCGTCGCTCGAGTACTCGATCGTGAACGACTGCGACGCCCCGACGAGGGCGGCGCCGCCGCCCGTGACCGTCTTGGCGACCGAGAACCGGCCCGGCGCGCGCAGCGTGTTCGTCACCGTGACGAGCTGCGGCGTGGCGGTCGACCCGGTGACGAGGAACTCGCCCGCCGGGGAGACCACGGGCGCCGAGCGCTGGCCCGCGGTGCTCGTCTCGGTCACGGTCGCGCGCGTCCCGACCGGGACCGTCACGGTGTGGCCGTTGCCCGCCCCGACCGTGACGGCGAACGCGGCGTCGCCCGCCGGCAGCGTCAGTGCGACGCCACGGAAGTCGCGGGCGGCGACGGCCATCGCGTAGGTCGCACCCGACGCGGACGCACCACCCGACGCGTCGATGCGCTTCTCGACCGTGAACGCGACGTCCGCGACCAGGCCCGCGTCGATCGAGTGGTCGTTCACGCCCGGCCCGCCGACGGTGTAGGTCACCGCCCCGGTCGTCGGGTCGACGTCGCTGTCGAGGTCGTCGTCGCCGGCGTCCTGGTCGGTGAACCTCAGCCAGGACCAGGGGACGGTGCCGAAGGTCGGGTCGCCCGTGAGCCAGTTCCCGCTGGTGGGCGGGACGACGACGACGTCGTAGGTGCCGAACGGGTCGAACGGGTGGGTCGCGTCGTCGGAGCGGAAGTAGTACTCGCCCGCGGCGTTCGTCGTGGTGGTCGCGACGAGCGTCGCGCCGTCCCGCAGCTCGACGGTGACCCCGGCGACGCCCGGCTCGTCGGCGTCCTGCAGGCCGTCCTGGTCCGCGTCGAACCACACGCGGTTGCCGATCTCGACCGGCGCCGTCTCGGCCAGCGCCTCGATCGCGCCCAGGCCGCCGCCCTTCTGGAACGAGGAGGAGTCGCCGGTGTCCCACAGGTCCAGCGTGTGCTCGTAGCCGCGGGTCGCGGAGCCGTTCGTCGCGCTGAACCAGGTCAGGCCCGCGAGCCGGATGCCGCTGAGCGGGTCGAACGACGACGAGACGATCGCCTGCGTCGAGCCCGGGAAGGACACCGCGCTGCCGAGCGTGATCTCGCGGTGCGTCGTGCCGGTGTTGAGGTTCTGCTGGTCCGCGAAGAACTCGCGGCCGCCGGGGCCCTCGTTGGCGCTGCCCGAGCCGGTCCGCGTCACGGCGGCACCGAGGTGGTTCACCCCCGTGACCGAGCCGTTGTTCTCGAGCGTGTAGACCGTGCGTGCCGCGTTCGGGCCGGCGATCAGCGTGTCGCCCGACGAGATGCTCTCCCAGGTCCCGGTGACCGAGGTGTCCGCGGCGACGTTGCGGTTGCCGCCCTGGATCGCGGTGCGGTCCGCGAACGACAGCACCAGGAAGCCGTCCTCGTCGAACGTGAGGTCGGTGAGGACGGCCTGCGGGTAGACGTGCACGGGGCCCCAGCTGCTCCCGGCGGCGAACGAGACCGTGCCGGTCGTGCCCCACTTCCAGGTGTTGGTCCACGTGTTCCAGCGGATGATCTGCGGGTAGGTGCCGCTGTAGTCGGTACCGGACCACGCGGAGATCGGGTTGCCGCGGGTGTAGCCCAGGTCGACGCCGTCCACGCCCGCGCTGCGCACGATGCTCGTCCACGTCGCCGTGCCGGCGAGCGCGTCCAGCACCGGGGCGCGCAGCACGTAGGCGCGCAGGCCGGCCGCGGCGGCGGACTGGCCCGCGGTGGTGCCGGTGTCGACCGTCCCCACGTAGAGAGAGCCGTCGCGGATCGTCAGCGCCCAGGGCTGGCGGGTGGCCGCCAGGCCCAGGTCGATCCGCGTCGCCTCCGTGATCACCGGCTGCGTGAGGTCGATCGCGTACAGGTTCCGGTCGCGCAGGTTCACGAAGAGCAGCACCGTGCCGGTCGGGTCGAGCGCCATGCCGCCGATGCCGACGCGCGCGGCCTGCGCGAACGCGTCGGTGTCGGGGTTGGTCACGCTCGGTGCCCCGAGCGTCCGCGTGGGGACGGTGCCGACGTCGATCGGCTGACCGTCCTGGTCCACCAGCGTGCGCACGTCGAGCCAGGTCATCGCCGGGCTCGCGTGCACCGCGCCCGAGTCGCTCGTCACGTCGGCGAAGTGGTAGATGCCGCCGATGCCCGCCGGGCCGAGGTCCGACTCACGCTTGTAGGTGGCGGACACCCACAGCTCGTCGGACCGGCTCGAGTACACGCTCGACCACACGGACCCGACCTGGCCGTAGGTCGCGATCGTCGTGCGGGCCGAGAACCGCGTGGTGTTGTTGGCGCCGCTGTCGTTGCGCGCGACGTCCCAGGGCGTCGCCGCCACGGCCGCCGTCCCCGTGGTGGCGGCGTTGCTGCGCGAGCCGGCGGTCTGGATGGTCACGACCACCGGTGGGTTCGTCTGCACGTGGTCCGCGGGGACGTTGACCGCGTAGTCCACACCCGTCGCACCGTCGTCGACGAACTGCACGCTCGTGCCGTTGTCGGCGCCCGCGGCCGTCGCCGCCATGCCGTCCGGGGTCTCGAACTGCACGCGCAGCCGGCTCCCCGCCAGGGTCGAGACGTTCGCCGACCACAGCCCGCTCGCACCGGTCGTCGTCGTCACCGACGCACCGGCGCGGTCCGTGACGACCACGTCGAGGCCCGTCAGGCCCGCGTCGATCGACCGGCCGAGGCCCGTCGTCGTGTCGTAGGCGCCGTTGCCGTTGAAGTCGCGGTACACGCGCCCGGAGACGGTCGAGCTCGCGGCCGAGGCAGAGGACGCCGCGAGCGCGACGACCGAACCGGTGGCGGCGATCGCGAGCGCCGTGAGGCCGGCGACGAGGCGGGGGGCTGGGCGGTGACGGGTGCTCACCGGGACTTCCCTTCGTGGGGGGCGTTGCCGGAGCGCGCACCCGGGACCAACGTCCCGGGCGCAGACGCGCGGTAAGAGAACCACAGGTCAGAGGCCATTTCGGACGAGTGTCCGAATTGCCTGGACGCGTGTCCGGGATGCGGGTGGGGAAGCACCCAGGGCGCCACCGGGGTTCACCCGTCCGAGCGACGTCGCATCGGGTGAACCCCGACCTCGCGGCCTACGATCTGCACGTGCCCCGGCCCCGTCCCCTCACCTCGCTGCTCGCGCTCGGGCTCGCGATCGGGATGGCGTGCGCGGGGCTGGTCGCCGCCTGCTCGTCGGATCCCGAACCGCTCGCGCTCGTGCGCGTCCCGGGCGACGCGGAGACCGTCACCCAGGCCGTCGCGCGCGTCAGCCCGGGCGGGACGGTGCTGGTCGGCGCGGGCGTCTACCCCGAGCAGGTGCTCGTCGACAAGACGGACGTGACGATCCGCGGCGAGGACCGCAACGCCACGATCATCGACGGCGAGGGTCGGCGTCCGTACGGCATCGTCGCGATCTCCGACGGGGTGCGCATCGAGAACCTCACGGTGCGCGCCGCGACGTTCTACGGCGTGCTCGTCACGGGCCTGCACGACGAGAACGGCCCGTCCGCCCACAACGGCGACGGCTACGACACGCTCGATCCGGAGCAGTTCCCGCCCGTGCAGCGCTTCTCGGTGGACCACGTCACGGCGCACAACAACGGGCTCTACGGCATCTACGCGTTCGACGCGAACAACGGCGTGATCCGCGACTCGTACGCCTCCGGGTCGGCGGACTCCGGGTTCTACGTGGGCCAGTGCGAGGACTGCAACATCTTGGTGACGGGCAACGTCGCCGAGCGCAACGCGGTGGGCTTCGAGAACGCCAACGCGTCCGGGCCGCTGACGATCGCCGGCAACCGGTTCTCCGGCAACCGCGTCGGGATGACGCTCATCTCCAACTACCGCGAGGCGTTCACGCCGCAGCGCGCCAACACGGTCGTGGGGAACCTCGTGGTCGACAACGTCGAGCCCGACTCGCCCGCGCAGGCCACGGGCGGGTTCGGTATCGGCATCGGCATCAGCGGTGCGCGCGAGAACGTCCTGGCCCGCAACACCGTCACGGGCAACCCGGTCGCCGGCGTGCTGCTCGCCAACACCGAGGACCTCGCCGCGGTCGACAACTCGTTCGTCGACACAGGCTGGGCCGGCAACGGCATCGACCTCGCGAACGTCTCCGCGTCGCGCGCGCCCGCATCGGGGAACTGCGTCTCGACGACGAACGCCGCGGCGACCCCCGTCACGCTGCTGCCCGCCGCCCTGACCGACCCGTGCCCCGACGGCGAGCAGCCCGCCGCGACGGCGACCGACCTGCCACCGGTCGAGGTGCCGCGCGGCGTGAGCTTCCTGAAGGTCGCGGCGCCCGCCCCGCAGCCCGACCTGGGGCCGTGGACCGGCCAGGCCGAGCCGCTGCCGGCGACCGTCGCGCTGCCGGACCCCGACACGTTCGACCTGCCCGGTCCGGACTTCCTGGCCGAGCTGACGGGCACGGCGTGAGGCCGGCCGGCGGCCGTCGCCGCGGCGCGTGCGTCGCCCGGCTCGTCGTCGGGCTCGTCGGGCTCGTCGTGCTGGTGCCGTTCGTCGGGCTGCTCGCCGGGTGCGGCGGTCACGACGAGCCGCGCCCGGTGACGCAGGAGGAGGCGGAGCTGCTCGCGACCGTGCGGTTCCGCAACTACGACGCGGGCGCCCGCGAGGTCTCCACGGTCGTCGAGGGCGAGACCGACGCCGAGGACGTGCAGCTCGACGGCTGGGTCGACTTCGCCGACCACCGCGGCTACGCGCTGCTCACGCAGGACACCGCCGACCCGTCGCTGATCGCGTGGGACGGCTCGCAGGCGGTCGTCGGTGCGGCGCCGGACGGCGCGACCAGCGCCCCGCTGCCCGCACCCGTCGACCTCCTGACCGGCGAGCCCACCTCGATCGACGCCTCGGCGTCGCGCGAGCAGGCGCTCCTGCTCGTGCTGCTCGACCTCGCCGACGACCGCCCCGAGAACCCGCTCCTGCTGCAGCAGGAGGGGGCGACGTTCGTGCGGTCCGACGAGGTCGGGGGCGTACCCGTGAGCGTGCTGACGGCCACGGCGGACGGCAACGCGCGCTACTGGGTCGACGCCGAAGGTCTGCTGCGCCGGTTCGAGGTGCTGGTCGGCGGCGAGTGGAGCACGGTCGACCTCGGCGACGCGATCGACCCCGCCAAGCTGGGCCTGGGCACCGGGGGCGGCTCATGACCGAGTCGCAGGGTCTGAGCCGGCGCGCGCTGCTGGCCGGCGCGGGCACGCTCGTCGCGGGTGCGGGTATCGCGACGATCGCGACGTCGGCGGTCACGGTGCGCGACACGACCACCGGGTCCGAGGGCGGCACGGGCCCCGGCGCCTCGCTCGACGGTGCCCGGCGCGAGGTCGAGCCGGCCGGCAGCACTCAGGCCGGCGTCGCCCGCCCGACCACGCCCGCCGCGCACGCGCTGTTCGCGACGTTCGCGCTGCCCGACCTCACGTCGCTGCGCGCGGACCTCGCCGCGCTGGGTCGTGCGGTGCTCGCGACGGTACGCGACAGCGGCGACCTGCTGCCCGACGGCCGCGGCGATCTGACCGTGACGATCGGCCTGGGCCCGCGCCCGCTCGCGTCGGTCGACCCCTCGCTGCCCGGCGCGACGCCGATGCCGGACTTCGTCGGCGACGACGCGATCCCGTCGGAACGCCGCGACCCGGACCTGCTGGTCGCGGTCGCCGCGAGCGATGCCACGATGCTGCGCGCGCTGCTCGACCGCGTCACCTCGGCGGTCCCGGGCCTCGTCGCGGGCTGGACCCAGCACGGCTTCCGCGCGCCCGGCACCGGCACGGTCGCGCGCAACCCGCTGGGCTACCTCGACGGCATCATCGTCCCGGACACCACCGCGGAGCTCGCCGAGAACGTCTGGATCACGCAGGGAGCGCTCGCCGGCGCCACGGTGTGCGTGCTGCGCCGGTTGCGTCTCGACTCGCGCGCGTTCCTCGCGCTCGAGGTCCCCGCGCGCGACGCGACGATCGGTCGCGGCGCCGACGGTGTGCCGTTGTCCGGCGGTTCGCCGACCTCGCAGGTCGACCTCGACGCCAAGACCCCCGAGGGCGAGTACCTCGTGCCCGCCCGGGCGCACGCGCGCGCCGCGCACCCGTCGTTCACCGGCTCACCGCTCATGCTGCGCCGCGGGTACGCGTTCGACGACGGCGAGGTCGACGGCCCGGCGGGCCGCATCGCCGACGCCGGGCTCCTGTTCGCCTGCTACCAGCGCACGCTCGACACGTTCGTGCGCACGCAGCAGCGGCTCGACGAGACCGACGACCTGATGGCGTACGCGACGCCGACCGGCTCCGCGAGCTTCCTCGTCCTGCCCGGGTACGACGACACGCGCCCGTTGGGCGACGCGCTGTTCGCGTGAACGACGCTCGCACCGACCTCACGTCGGCGGTCGCCGCCTGGTACGACGAGCATGCCCGCGAGCTGCCGTGGCGCGGACCGGACCGCACGCCGTGGGGCGTGCTCGTCAGCGAGGTGATGCTCCAGCAGACGCCGGTGGTGCGCGTCGAGCCGGCGTGGCAGGCCTGGCTCGCGCGCTGGCCCACGCCGGCCGACCTCGCCGCCGCGCCGACCGCCGACGTGCTGCGGGCCTGGGACCGGCTCGGCTACCCGCGTCGGGCGCTGCGCCTGCAGGAGTGCGCGCGCACGCTCGTCGAGCGGCACGGGGGTGAGGTCCCCGACGACGAGGCGGCGCTGCTCGCGCTGCCCGGCATCGGCCCGTACACGGCCGCCGCGGTGCGCGCGTTCGCGTTCGGCCGGCGCGCGGTGGTGCTCGACACGAACGTGCGCCGCGTCCTGGCCCGCGCGATCGGCGGCGAGGCGTTGCCCGCGCCTGCGCTCACCCGCGCCGAGTCCGACCGGGCGCTGGCACTGGTCCCCGCGCGGGCCGCCGACGCCGCACGCTGGGCCCAGGCGTCGATGGAGCTCGGTGCACTCGTGTGCACGGCGCGCGCCCCGCGCTGCGATCGGTGCCCGCTGGTCTCGTCGTGCGCGTGGGTCGCGGCCGGCCGGCCCGACGACGCGCACGCCCACCGTCGTCGCACCCAGGCGTGGGCCGGCACCGACCGCCAGGCCCGCGGCCGGCTGCTCGCGGTCCTGCGCGAGAGCACCTCCCCGGTGCCCGAGCACGCCCTCGCGCAGGCCTGGCCGCCGCCCGCGCAGCGCGCGCGCTGCCTCGCCGGGCTCGTCGCCGACGGCCTCGTCGTCCAGGCGCGTCCCGACGACGAGGCCGGTCCCGACGACGAGCCCGCGTACGCACTGCCGTCCTAGCGCGCCCCCCACCGCGCCCGGACCGCACCCGAGGCGGCCACGGCCGGGTGACCGCGCGGGCGGCGGGTGCGCGGCTCGGACGCGTCGAGCAGCGCGGTCGCGGTGATCTCGTCGACGACGAGGTCCGTCACCACACCGGCACGCAGCGCCGCGAGCAGCGGCGCGACCTTGTTGTCCCCGGCCACGACGCACACCCGGCGCGGCATGCGTTGCAGCTCGACCGGGTTGGGCCCCGTCGCCCGCGCGTTCAGGGGGATGTCGCTCCACGACCCGTCGGCGCGCAGGAACACCGTGCACACGTCGCCCACGACGCCCTCGTCGTGCAGCACGCGCACGTCCGCGTCGTCGAGGTAGCCCGCCGAGTACACGTGCGACGGCACGGCACCCGCGACCGCACCCACCGAGAACAGCGCGATGTCCGCCCGGCGCTGCATGTCGAGCACGCGCCGGACCGAACGTTCGCGCCACATCGCGGCCCGCGTGTCCGAGAAGTCGAAGAACGCCGGGACCGAGAAGTGGTGCACGGCCGCGCTGAACGCCGTGCCGAACGACGAGATCAGGTCGCTCGCGTAGTCCACGCCGGACGTGCGCATGTTCGCGGCGCCGTTGAGCTGGACCACGGCCGCGCCACGCGTCGGCTTCGGCGTGAGGAACCGCGAGACCGAGGCGAGCGTCGTGCCCCACGCGACGCCGAGCACCATGTCCGAGTCGAACCACGAGCCCACGAGCTTGGCCGCGGTCATGCTCACCTGGTCGAGCCGCTCGATGTGCGACGACGAGTCCGGCACCGGCACGACGTACGTGTCGATGCCGAACGCCGCGGCGACCGACCGGCCGAGCCCGGGCGCACGTGTGCTCGCCGGCCGCAGCGTGATCTCGACGAGGCCCGTCTCCCGGGCGCGCTTGATGAGCCGCGAGACCGTCGAGCGCGAGGTCCCGAGATGGCGCGCGATGACCTCCATCTTGAGGTCCTGCAGGTAGTACATCGACGCCGCGCGGAGCACGTCCTGCTCGCGATCGACCTCCACGACGACCTCCCCCTCACCGGCCCCGGCGCTGCACGTTCGTGCACTGCGGTTGCGCATGTGTTCCGTTGGTGACGACGATAGCGAGCGTCACGGATCAGGTCGATCCCGGTGGATCAGGACGATCCGGACGCACGACGAACGGGGAGGGGCCCGCCATGAGGACCGCGCCGCTGACGGCAGACGCACGCCAGGACGCACTGGGGGCCTTGCGCACCAGTGCGGAACGAGGCAGCGAGCTCGACGTCCTCGTCGTCGGGGGTGGCGTCACCGGGGCCGGCATCGCGGTCGACGCGGTGACCCGTGGGCTCTCGACCGCGATCATCGAGGCCCAGGACTGGGCCAGCGGCACGTCGTCGCGCTCGTCGAAGCTCGTGCACGGCGGTCTGCGCTACCTGCAGATGCTCGACTTCCACCTCGTGCGCGAGGCGCTGACCGAACGCGACCTGCTGATCAACACGCTCGCACCGCACCTCGTGAAGCCCGTCAGCTTCCTGTACCCGCTGGAGAACCGGGTCTGGGAGCGGGCCTACGTCGGCGCGGGCGTCGCGCTGTACGACACGCTCGCGAGCGTCAACGGCGCCAAGCGCGCGATGCCGATCCACCGGCACCTGACGCGCAAGGGGATGGAGCGCCTGTTCCCCGACCTGCGGCACGACGCCGCCATCGGCGCGGTGCGCTACTGGGACGCGAGCGTCGACGACGCGCGCCTCGTCTCGACGCTCGTGCGGACCGCGGTCTCCTACGGCGCGCACGCCGCGTCACGCACGCAGGTGCTCGGGCTGCAGACGACGACCGGGGGTGCCGTGACCGGCGCCGAGGTCGTGGACCTCGAGACCGGTGAGCACATCGACGTGCGCGCCCGGCACGTCATCAACGCGACCGGCGTGTGGACCGAGCAGACCGAGTCGCTCGCGGGCAGCGAGGGCGGCCTGCGCGTGCTGGCCAGCAAGGGCATCCACATCGTCGTGCCGCGTTCGCGCATCGCCGGCGACGTCGGTCTGATCCTGCAGACCGAGAAGTCCGTGCTGTTCATCATCCCGTGGTCGCGGTACTGGGTGATCGGCACGACGGACACCCCGTGGGAGCAGGAGCTGGTGCACCCCGTCGCGACGAGCGCGGACATCGACTACGTGATCGACCACGCCAACACCGTGCTGGCCCGGCCCCTCACGCGTGAGGACGTCATCGGCACCTGGGCCGGGCTGCGGCCGCTGCTGCAGCCGCAGGTCAAGGCGGGCACGTCGTCGGCCAAGGTGTCCCGCGAGCACACCGTCGCCTCCCCGAGCCCGGGCCTGACCGTGATCGCGGGCGGCAAGCTCACCACGTATCGCGTGATGGCCAAGGACGCCGTCGACTTCGCGATCGGGTCGCGCGCCACGAGCCTGCCGTCGCTCACGCACGAGCTCCCGCTCGTCGGCGCCGAGGGCCTCAACGTCGTGCAGCGCCAGGCGCGGGCGATCGCGCGGCGCTACGGCTGGGACCGGCCGCGCATGGACCACCTGCTGCACCGCTACGGCTCGCTGGTGCAGGAGCTCACCGACCTGTGCGACGCCCGGCCCGAGCTGGCCGCGCCGCTGCAGCACGCACCCGCGTACATCGGCGCCGAGATCGTCTACGCGGCGAGCCACGAGGGTGCGCTGCACCTCGACGACGTGCTCATGCACCGCACCCGGCTCAACTACGAGCAGGTGGACAAGGGGGTCGGCGCACTCGAGGAGATCGCCGACCTCGTCGCACCGGTGCTCGGCTGGGACGAGCGCACCCGGTCGAAGGAGATCGAGGCGTACGTCGCCCGCGCCGAGGCCGAGGACGCCGCCGCCCAGGAGCTCGACGACGTCGCCGCCGTGAAGGCCCGGCTGCGCGCGGTCGACCTCGCCCCGATGCAGCCCCTGGGCACCTAGAACTCCTCGCGCCCGTCGGGCGCGAGGTGCACGTGACAACGACGTCCGTCAAAGAGAGGGGTGGCTCGTGAACGAGCTGATGTCCCAAGCGTTCGTCTCAGAGATCCTCGGTACTGCGACCCTGCTGCTGCTGGGTGCCGGCGTGGTGGCCAACGTCATCCTGCCCAAGAACAAGGGCTTCAACGGCGGCTGGCTCCTCATCAACTTCGGATGGGGTCTCGCCGTCTTCACCGGTGTGTTCGTCGCGTTCAGGTCGGGTGCGCACCTGAACCCTGCCGTGACCGTGGGCCTCTGGGTCGCGGACAAGCCGTTCTTCACGGTGACCGGCCCCGACGGCATGGTCACCGCGAGCCTGCTCCCGACAGCGGGCAACGCCGCCTGGTACTTCCTCGCGGAGTTCATCGGCGCATTCATCGGCGCCGTGCTCGCGTTCCTCGCGTACAAGAAGCACTTCGACGAGGACGCCGACCCGGCCACCAAGCTCGCGGTCTTCTCCACCGGCCCGGCGATCCGCAGCTACACCTGGAACTTCATCACCGAGGTTCTGGGCACCTTCGTCCTGGTGATCTTCGTCCTCGTCTCGGGTGCGACGCCCCACGCGATCGGCCCGCTCGCGGTCGCGCTCGTCGTGCTCGGCATCGGCGCGAGCCTCGGTGGCCCCACGGGGTACGCGATCAACCCGGCCCGTGACCTCGGCCCCCGCATCGCGCACGCCATCCTGCCGATCAAGGGCAAGGGCGGCAGCGACTGGGCGTACTCGTGGGTCCCGGTGTTCGGTCCGATCGTCGGAGCCGTCCTCGCCGGTCTCACCTACCTGGCGCTCAAGAGCTTCTACGGCCTGTGACGGCACCCCGCCCGTCGACAACTCAACGGAGAGATACCCATGGCTGACCCGAAGTACGTCCTTGCCATCGACCAGGGCACGACCAGCACGCGCGCGATCGTCTTCGACCACGGCGGCCAGCTCGTGGCCACCGGTCAGAAGGAGCACGAGCAGATCTTCCCGAGAGCCGGTTGGGTGGAGCACGACCCGGCAGAGATCTGGGACAACACGCGTGAGGTCGTCGGTCTCGCGCTCGCCAAGGCCAACGCGACCGCCAAGGACCTGGCCTCGATCGGCATCACCAACCAGCGTGAGACGGCGGTGGTGTGGGACCGCAGGACCGGCAAGGCGGTCTACAACGCGATCGTCTGGCAGGACACCCGCACGCAGAAGATCGCCGAGGATCTCGGTGCTCTCGGCGGCGGTGCCGACCGGTACAAGGCCAAGGTCGGCCTCCCGCTGGCCACGTACTTCTCCGGTCCGAAGATCCGCTGGATCCTCGACAACGTCGACGGCGCACGCGAGGCTGCCGAGCGCGGCGACCTCGCGTTCGGCAACACCGACTCGTGGGTGCTGTGGAACATGACGGGCGGCGTCGACGGCGGTGTGCACGTCACCGACGTGACCAACGCGTCCCGCACGATGCTCATGAACCTCGACACGCTGTCCTGGAACGAGGACATCGCGGGCGAGATGGGCATCCCGCTGTCGATGCTCCCCGAGATCCGCTCGTCGTCCGAGGTGTACGGCAACGACCGCGAGGGCGGCCTGGCCGCCGGCGTCCCGATCGCGGGCATCCTCGGTGACCAGCAGGCCGCGACGTTCGGCCAGGCATGCTTCGAGCCGGGCCACGCCAAGAACACGTACGGCACGGGCAACTTCATGCTGCTCAACACGGGCACGGAGATCGTCCCGTCCAAGAACGGCCTGCTGACGACGCTCTGCTACAAGATCGGCGACCAGGACGCGGTCTACGCGCTCGAGGGTTCGATCGCCGTCACCGGATCCCTGATCCAGTGGCTGCGCGACAACCTCGGCATGATCACCTCGGCGCCGGAGATCGAGACGCTGGCCCGGACCGTCGACGACAACGGCGGCGCGTACTTCGTGCCGGCGTTCTCGGGCCTGTTCGCGCCGTACTGGCGCTCCGACGCACGCGGTGCGCTCGTCGGGCTCACCCGGTACGTCAACAAGGGTCACATCGCGCGGGCCGCCCTGGAGGCCACGGCCTTCCAGACCCGCGAGGTGCTCGACGCGATGAACGCCGACTCGGGCGTCGACCTGACCGAGCTCAAGGTCGACGGCGGCATGGTGCAGGACGAGCTGCTCATGCAGTTCCAGGCCGACATCCTCGGCGTGGACGTCGTCCGGCCGAAGGTCGCCGAGACCACCGCGCTCGGCGCCGCGTACGCGGCCGGCATCGCGGTGGGCTTCTGGCAGGGCGAGCAGGACGTCATCGACAACTGGGCCGAGGACAAGCGCTGGAGCCCCGACATCGCCGACGACGAGCGCGACCGCCAGTACCGCCTCTGGAAGAAGGCCGTCACCAAGACCTTCGACTGGGTCGACGACGACGTGAAGTAGCACCACGCACCACGCGACGGGGGTGGGAGGTGGCCGACCGGCCGCCCCCCACCCCCGTCCCGCACCCACCCCCCCTCGATGCGACCCGCTCCCTCGATGCGGCCCGCTCCCTCGATGCAGCAGTCGATGCAGATCCCGGCGGGTCCACCCGGCGAACCCTGCACCCATCCCTGCACCCACCAACGCGACCCTCACCGGCAGACGCTCGCCGACCCCCACCCCGGGCGCTCACCCACCCGACCCCACCCCACCCCGCCCGCGCCCCTTCCCGGCCCTCGATGCAGCAGTCGATGCAGATCCCGGCGGGTCCACCCGGCGAACCCTGCACCCATCCCTGCACCCATCCCGACACCCACCAACGCGGCCCCACCAGGCGCATGCCCGCCCCCTCCACGCCCGCGCGACCTCTCCTCCCCGCCCACGCCCCTGCCCGGCCCTCGATGCAGCAGTCGATGCAGATCCCGGCGGGTCCACCCGGCGAACCCTGCACCCATCCCTGCACCCACCCCGACACCCATCAGCGCGACCCCACCGCGCATGCCCGTCACCCGGCGGGATCTGCATTGATCCGTGCAGCCATCACGGTGGGGCCGCTCTGGCGCAGTCGTGGGGGTGGTGGGCAGTAGGGTCGTCGGGTGCTCGTCGCGACGTGGAACATCAACTCGATCCGGGCACGCGTGGACCGCGCGACGGCGTTCCTGGAGCGCACGGGTGTCGACGTCCTCGCGCTGCAGGAGACCAAGTGCAAGGACGAGCAGTTCCCGGCGGCGGCGTTCGAGTCGCTCGGGTACGAGGTCGCGCACGTCGGGCACTCGCAGTGGAACGGGGTCGCGATCGTCTCGCGCGTGGGGATCGCGGACGTCGAGGTCGGCTTCCCGGACATGCCGACGTGGGGTGACCCGCCGGCGGCGGAGGCCCGTGCGATCGGTGCGACGTG
Organism: Cellulomonas composti; assembly: GCF_007990245.1. Lineage (GTDB taxonomy): Bacteria > Actinomycetota > Actinomycetes > Actinomycetales > Cellulomonadaceae > Cellulomonas > Cellulomonas composti. Next base: position 103,277 of record NZ_BJWG01000008.1, read on the forward strand.
CGGCGGCGTCCGGGTGTGGAGCCTGTACATCCCGAACGGCCGGGAGATCGGCGACCCGCACTTCACGTACAAGCTCGACTGGCTCGCCCGGCTCCGGGACGCGGCCTCGGGCTGGCTCGCGGCCGATCCCGCGGCGCAGGTCGCGCTCGTCGGGGACTGGAACGTCGCGCCGCTCGACTCCGACGTGTGGGACCCGGCGTTCTTCGCCGGCCGGACGCACGTCACGCCCGCGGAGCGCGAGGCCTTCGCGGGGATCGCGGAGGCCGGGTACACCGAGGTGTCCCGCGTGCACCTGCCCGCCGAGCACACGTACACCTACTGGGACTACCAGCAGCTGCGCTTCCCCAAGAACATGGGCATGCGCATCGACCTGACGTACGCCTCGCCCGCTCTGGCGGAGCGCGTCACGGGCGTCACGATCGAGCGCAACGAGCGCAAGGGCAAGACCCCGTCCGACCACGTCCCGGTGGTGCTCGAGATCGAGGCACGATGACGACGCCCGACGACGCCGCGTTCGACGCCCGCTACGTCCCCGCCGACCCGTACTACGCGGGCTGGGCTCCCGCGCCGCCGCGCCCACGAACCGACGGCCTCGCGATCGCCGCGCTCGTGACCGCGCTGGTCGGGCTCGGGCTGGTGGCCGTGGGACTCGGTGTCGCGGCGCTCGTGCGGATCCGCCGGCGGGGCACGGCCGGCCGCGGGCTCGCGATCGCCGGCGTCGTGATCGGCGCACTCGAAATGGTCGTCGCGATCGCTCTCGTCGTGACCGTGGTGCTCACGTGGCAGCAGACCCGGCCGCTCGCGGGCGATGTCGACCACGAGCAGACCGTCCACGCCCGCCAGCTCGTCGCGGGCACGTGCCTGCGTGAGCTGCCGCCCGACGGGACGGTCGACGAGGTCACGGCGGTGCCGTGCGCGCAGGCGCACGAGGCCGAGGTCGTCAGCGTCTACGACTTCGACGCCGCGGCGGTGTGGCCGGGCCAGGCCCAGGCCGATGCCCGGGTCGCCCGCTCGTGCGAGCTGTCCGACGACGAGCAGGCCGCCGGCGCCCGCATCGTCACCTGGGCCCCGACGCAGCAGGGTTGGTCGCGGGGTGACCGGTCCGGTCTCTGCCTCGTCGTGACCGGCTGACGTTCGCCGGATCCACGTGCTGTGAGCGCTCTCTGTGCGGGGTAGCGTGCGGCGTATCAGCCGCTGACCCGCACGACGAGGTGCTCCCATGACGCTGCCGTTCGACATCGACCGCCTGCTCGCGAGCCTGACGCTCGAGGAGAAGGCCGCCCTGACGTCGGGGCTGGACTTCTGGCAGACCAAGCCCGTCTCCCGGCCCGACGACGGCGTCGAGGTGCCGTCGATCTGGGTCTCCGACGGACCGCACGGGCTGCGCAAGCAGGCGCAGGCAGAGGCGTTCGCGGAGTCCACCCCGGCGACGTGCTTCCCCACGGCCGCGGCGCTCGGCTCGTCGTGGGACCCGGACCTGCTGCGCCGGGTAGGTGAGGCGCTGGGCCGCGAGACGGGCGCCCAGAAGGTGCACGTCCTGCTCGGTCCCGGCGTCAACATCAAGCGCACCCCGCTGTGCGGCCGCAACTTCGAGTACGTCTCGGAGGACCCGCACCTGGCCGGCGAGCTCGGCGCCGCGATCGTCGAGGGCATCCAGGCGCAGGGCGTGGGCACGTCCCTCAAGCACTTCGCCGCCAACAACCAGGAGACGGCCCGCATGACGGTCTCCTCGGACGTCGACGAGCGGACGCTGCGCGAGATCTACCTGCCGGCGTTCGAGACGGTCGTCAAGCGCGCCCAGCCGTGGACGGTCATGTGCGCGTACAACAAGCTGAACGGCACCTACGCGTCCGAGCACCACTGGCTGCTCACCGAGGTGCTGCGCGACGAGTGGGGCTTCGAAGGACTCGTCGTGTCCGACTGGGGCGCGGTGCACGACCGGGTCACCGCGCTCGCCGCCGGACTCGACCTGCAGATGCCGTCGGGCGGCACACGGCCGGACGACGAGGTCGTCGCCGCGGTCCGCGACGGCCGGCTCGACGAGGCGGTCCTCGACCAGGCCGCCCGCCGCGTCCTGCGGCTCGTCGCGCAGGGGATCGAGGGCGCCCGGAGCACGGACGAGCACAGGGTCGACGACGCGGCCCACCACGCGCTCGCGCGCGAGGCGGCCGCCGCCGGCACGGTGCTGCTCAAGAACGACGAGGTCGACGGGCGCCCGCTGCTCCCGATGGACCCGGCCGCGGGAGACGTCCTGCTCGTCGGGGAGTTCGCCCGGACGCCGCGCTACCAGGGTGCGGGTTCGTCGCAGGTCAACCCCACCCGGCTGGACGACGCCCTCGGCGCGCTGCGCGCGGTGCTCGGCGACGTGCCGTTCGAGCCCGGCTTCACGATCGCGGGCGGGCCCGAGGGCGACGACGACGCGCTGCTGGCCGCCGCGGTCGCCGCCGCCCGGGACGCGGGCACGGTCGTCGCGTTCCTCGGGCTGCCCGGCCCCGACGAGTCCGAGGGCTACGACCGCAAGCACCTCGACCTGCCGGACTCGCAGGTCGCCCTGGTGCGGGCGGTCGCGGCGGTGAACCCGCGCGTCGTCGTCGTGCTGGCCAACGGCTCTGCCGTGACCGTCAGCGCGTGGCACGACCTGGTGCCGGCGGTCGTCGAGACCTGGCTCGGCGGGCAGGCGGGCGGGTCGGCGATCGCCGACGTGCTCACGGGCGCGGTCGCACCGTCGGGCCGGCTCACCGAGACGATCCCCCACCGGCTCGTGGACACCCCCGCGTTCGGCTCGTTCCCGGGCGAGGCCGGCCACTCGCGATACGGCGAGGGCGTGCTCGTCGGGTACCGCTGGTACGACACCCGTGAGGTCGACGTCGCCTACCCGTTCGGCCACGGGCTCACGTACACGTCCTTCGACTGGTCGGACCTCGCGGTCGCCGTCGAGGGCGCGGGCGACTCCGCGCGCGTGTCGGTCGCGCTCACCGTGACGAACGTCGGGCCGCGCGCCGGCGCCGAGGTGGTCCAGGTCTACGTCCGCGACCCGGAGTCGACGCTGGTCCGGCCCGTGCGCGAGCTGCGCGCGTTCGCCAAGGTGGCGCTCGAGCCCGACGAGTCGCACCGGGTCGAGCTGACCCTCGACGCGCGCGCCCTGTCGTTCTGGCACCCCGCACTGGGGCGCTGGGTCGTCGAGGGCGGCGAGTTCGTGGTCGAGGCCGCGTCGTCGTCGCGCGACCTGCGGCTCAGCGCCACCGTCCACGTCGACAGCGAGCCGATCGTGCTGCCGCTCACGCGCTGGTCGACGATCCACGAGTGGGTGTCGCACCCGACGGGCCACCCGATCCTGCGCGACGCGTTCGCGGCGGCCGGAGCGCCCGCGCTCGACGGCCCGGAGCTCGCGTGGGCCGCGGACGTCCCCCTCAAGGTGCTCTCGGACTGGAACGGCACCCCACTGACGGCCGACGACCTCGACGCGCTCCTGGCCGCGGTCGCCGCGACCGAGTGATCGCGACGCCGACGACCGGGCACTCGACGGACCCCTCAACCGTCGACGGACTCCTCGAACGTCTGCGGACGGTGCAACGGAGGGGTCCGTCGACGGTTGAGAGGTCCGCAGACGCTCGATGGGTCCGTGGGCGTCGCGGGACGGGGGTGCCGGCCGCGGGTCAGGCGGTGGTGAGCGTCAGGCCCGTCTCCGAGCGGTCGACCTCGACGGTCTGACCGTCCTTGATCTGGCCGGACAGGAGCGCTCGGGCCAGGTTGTCGCCGATCTCGCGCTGCACGAGCCGGCGCAGCGGGCGGGCGCCGTAGGCCGGGTCGTAACCCTCGATCGCGAGCCACTCGCGCGCGGCGGGCGAGACCTCGAGCGTGAGCCGCCGGTCGCGGAGCCGGTGCGCGAGCGCGTCGATCTGCAGCCCGACGATGCTGCCGATCTGCTCGAGCGAGAGCGGGTCGAACAGGACGACGTCGTCGAGCCGGTTGAGGAACTCCGGCTTGAACGCCGTGCGCACGGCGCCGAGCACGGCCTGTCGCTTGTCCTCGTCGGTGATCGTCGGGTCCACGAGGTACTGCGAGCCGAGGTTGGAGGTCAGCACGAGGATGACGTTGCGGAAGTCGACCGTGCGGCCCTGGCCGTCGGTCAGGCGCCCGTCGTCGAGCACCTGCAGCAGCACGTCGAACACCTCGGGGTGGGCCTTCTCGACCTCGTCGAGCAGGACCACCGAGTACGGCCGGCGACGCACGGCCTCGGTGAGCTGGCCGCCCTCCTCGTAGCCGACGTAGCCGGGAGGGGCGCCGACGAGACGGGCCACCGAGTGCTTCTCGGAGTACTCCGACATGTCGATGCGCACCATCGCGCGCTCGTCGTCGAACAGGAAGTCCGCGAGCGCCTTGGCGAGCTCGGTCTTGCCGACGCCCGTGGGGCCGAGGAACAGGAACGAGCCCGTGGGACGGTCGGGGTCGGAGATGCCGGCGCGCGCGCGGCGCACCGCGTCGGACACTGCCGCGACCGCCTTCGACTGGCCGATCAGCCGCTCGCCGACGACCTCCTCCATGCGCAGCAGCTTGGCGCTCTCGCCCTCGAGCATCCGCCCGGCGGGGATGCCGGTCCACATCGAGACGACCTCGGCGATCTCGTCGGGCCCGACCTTCTCGGCGATCATCGGCGTCCCCAGCGCGACGACCTCGGCGTCCGTGACCTGCTCGGACGCCTCGGCCTCGGCGATCTGGTGCTGCAGTGCGGGGATCTCGCCGTACAGGATGCGCGCGGCGCGTTCGAGGTCGCCCTCGCGCTGCAGGCGCTCGGCGTCGGAGCGCAGCTCGTCGAGCCGGGCCTTGAGGTCTCCGACGAGGTTGTGGCCCGCCTTCTCCTTCTCCCACCGGGCCGTGAGCGCGGCGAGGTCCTCGCGGCGGTCGGCGAGGTCGGCGCGCAGCCGCTCGAGCCGCTCGCGCGAGGCGGGGTCGTCGGACTCGGACAGGACGACCTCCTCCATCTCGAGGCGCGTCACGACACGCTGCAGCTCGTCGATCTCGACCGGCGACGAGTCGAGCTCCATGCGCAGCCGCGAGGCGGCCTCGTCGACGAGGTCGATCGCCTTGTCGGGGAGCTGGCGGCCGGTGATGTAGCGGTCGGACAGCGCCGCGGCGGCGACCAGCGCCGCGTCGGAGATCGTCACCTTGTGGTGCGCCTCGTAGCGCTCCTTGAGCCCGCGCAGGATCGCGACGGTGTCCTCGACGGACGGCTCCCCGACGAACACCTGCTGGAACCGCCGCTCGAGTGCCGGGTCCTTCTCGATGCGCTCGCGGTACTCGTCGAGCGTCGTCGCGCCGACCAGGCGCAGCTCGCCGCGCGCGAGCATCGGCTTGAGCATGTTGCCGGCGTCCATCGCGCCCTCGCCGCCGGCGCCCGCCCCGACGACCGTGTGCAGCTCGTCGATGAAGGTCACGACCTCGCCCTCGGACGCGGTGATCTCCGCGAGCACCGCCTTGAGGCGCTCCTCGAACTCGCCGCGGTACTTGGCGCCCGCGACCATCGAGGCCAGGTCCAGCGAGACGAGCTTCTTGCCGCGCAGCGACTCGGGCACGTCGCCCGCGACGATGCGCTGCGCGAGCCCTTCGACGACCGCGGTCTTGCCGACGCCCGGCTCACCGATGAGGACGGGGTTGTTCTTGGTGCGCCGCGAGAGCACCTGCACGACGCGGCGGATCTCGGCGTCGCGGCCGATCACCGGGTCGAGCTTGCCCTCCGCGGCGCGTTGCGTGAGGTCGAGACCGTACTGCTCCAGGGCCTTGTAGGTGCCCTCGGGGTTGGCGGACGTCACGCGCCCGGACCCGCGCACGGTCGGCAGCGCGGCGAGCAGAGCGTCACGCGAGGCGCCGGCGGCCCGCAGCGCGTCGGCGACGCCGGACTGCCCGGCCGCGAGGCCGACGAGCAGGTGCTCGGTCGAGACGTAGTCGTCGCCGAGCGAGCGCGCCTCGGCGTTGGCGGCCTCGAGCGCGGCGGACGTGGCGCGCGACGCGGACGGCTGCGCGACGGTCGAGCCGCTCGACGCCGGCAGGTTGACGAGGATCGCGCGCACCGAGCGGCCGAGCGCGCCGCGGTCGGCGCCGACCGCATCGAGCAGGCCGTTCGCCACACCGCCGTCCTGCTGGAGCAGCGCGTCCAGGATGTGCGCCGGCTCGAGCTGGGGGTTGCCGGCGGCGCTCGCCGACTGGATGGCGCTGCCGAGCGCCTCCTGCGAGCGGGTGGTGAACTTCGCGTCCACGTGTCCTCCATGCGCGGCACCCCGCGCGGGTCGTTGAGCTACGTGCTGCCGTCAGCCTGTCGGACTGACCTTCCTCTCACAACGCGACGAAGTTGAGTCTATTCCGCTCAAGTTCACCCGGACGACCAACACCGACTCGTCATCGCACGGACACGTGCGCGTCGTCGTCGCGACACCGCGGGCCCCTAGCGTCGCGAACGACCGACACACACGAAAGGGCAACGATGACCCTCACCATGACGCTCGTCCGGCACGGGCGCACCCACTTCAACGCCCGCCGTGTCCTGCAGGGACGCTGCGACTCCCCGCTCACCCGCGCCGGCCGCGAGGGTGTGCGGACCACGGCCCGGCACCTCGCCGACACCCCCTTCACCGCAGCGTGGAGCTCGCCCTCGGGGCGCGCGGTCGCCACCGCGGTCGAGCTGCTGCGCCACCACCCGGACCTGCGCCTGCGCACCGACCCCGATCTGCGCGAGTACCACTTCGGCGCGTTCGAGCGTCGCCCCGAGAGCGCGCTGGACGCCGTGGTGTCCTGGCCCGACCTCGTCGCCGACGTCCTCGCGGGCACGCACCCGGGGCTGCCCGGAGGTGAGAGCGGGGCCGACTTCATGGGACGCACACGCGACGTGTTCACGCGCCTGGTCGAGCAGCGCGCCGGGACGGACGAGCACGTCCTCGTCGTCGGGCACGGCCTGGCGCTCGGCGCGTACCTCGCGACGCTCGAACCGGTCGGGCTCGTCCCGCTGCCCAACGCGTCGGTCTCGAGGGTCGAGGTGACCGACGACGGGACCCAGATCCTCACCATCGGGCTCGACGTCGCCGACCAGGGCGCGATCGCCGCCCGGCCCGCCGCGCTCGCGACGGTCGCCTGACGCACCGCGCGTCGCACCTCGCACACCCCGCCGCGGGTCGTGTGAGGTGCGACGATGCGGACATGAACGACAACTGGGCCGGCGACAGGGCCGACACGAAGCGCCTCGACGAGCAGCCCGACGTGCTCGGCTCGCCGTGGACCGCGATCACGCTGCACCTGCCCCCGGACGACACGGCCGGGCGCACGGGGGTCGACCCGGTCGCGACGCTCGTGCACCGGCCACCGCGCCATCGTCGGGCCGTCGTCTACCTGCACGGGTTCGTCGACTACTTCTTCCACCCGCACGTCGCGGACGCGCTCGACGCGGCCGGTTACGACCTGTACGCGCTGGAACTGCGCGACTACGGCCGCTCGATCCGGCCCGGCCGGCCGCCGAACCACACGCGTGAGCTCGCGGTGTACGCGCAGGAGCTCGACCGCGCCGTCGGGCTCGCGCGCGCGGAGCACGACGAGGTCGCGCTGCTCGGCCACTCCACGGGCGGCCTCGTCGCCGCGCTGTGGGCCGACGCCCGGCCGCACGGCGTCGACGCGGTCGTGCTGAACTCCCCGTGGCTCGACCTGCGCGGGAGCTGGTTCGAGCGGTACCCGCTGACGTGGGCGCTCGGGCCGCTCGGCCGGATCGCGCCCGATCTCGTCGTCGGGCACCTCGCGCCGCACTACGGACGGGCGCTGCACACGGACACCGGCGGCGAGTGGGACTTCGACCTCGCGTGGAAGCCGCACGAGGGCTTCCCGGTCCGCGCGTCCTTCATCCGGACGATCCGGCGCGGCCACGCGCGCGTCGCGCACGGCCTGCAGGTCGACGTGCCCGTCCTGGTCCTCACCTCCGACGCGTCCGGTCCCGACGACCGCGAGCACGACGCGCTGGTGACCACCGACTCGGTGCTCGAGGTCGCGCACATGGCGGCCCGCGCGCCGTTGCTCGGCCCGGACGTCACGCTCGTCGCCGTGCCCGGCGGCGCGCACGACCTCGCACTGTCCCCCGCGCCCGCGCGCGAGCGCTACCTCGAGGAGGTCGTGCGCTTCCTCGACGCCAGGCTCGCGGGCTGACGATGACCGACGACGACGCTCCCGACGAGCCGGCCCGCCCGATCACGGGCGCTGCCACGCGGGTCGAGTCCGTCCGGGCGTACGGGCTGCGGCGCTGGGAGGGGATCCGCGACACCCCGACGGGCCGGCTGCTGGAGCGGATCGTGCGCGAGATCCTCGGGATCGAGCTGTTCGACCGCGCCATGACGCTCGCCGCGCAGGCGTTCACCTCGATCGTCCCGCTCATGCTCGTCGCCGCCGCCCTGCGACCGAACCAGAGCGGCGGCGGGCAGGTGATCGCGGACTCCCTCGGTCTGTCCGACACGACGCGAGCGGCACTCGCCGGCGCCGTCCCCAGCTCGGCGACCGTCGCGAGCAGCGTCGGCGTGCTGGGGATCCTCGTCGCGATCGTCTCCGCGACGTCGTTCGCGCGCGCTCGAGCGCATCTACCTGCGCGTCTGGCAGGTCCGCCGGGCCGGCGTCGGCACCGCGTGGCGCTGGGTCGCGACCGTCGTCGCGGTCGCGCTCGCCGCGACCATCATCGCGTTCACGCGCAGCCTCGTCGCGGGCCCGTGGCGGGGGCTGACCCAGTTCGTCCTCCAGATCGTGCTGTGGAGCGTGGTCTGGTGGTTCGCGCCGTGGGTGCTCCTGCAGCGGCAGGTCCCGGGGCGCCTGCTCGCGTTCACGGCGGTGCTCACCGCGGTCGCGCTCGCGGTGCTCGGACGGGTCGGCTCGATCTACCTGCCGATCGTGCTGTCCTCGGGCGCGCGGCAGTTCGGCGTGCTCGGGATCGTGTTCGCCTATCTCGGCTGGCTGTTCGTCCTGTCCTTCGTCGTCGTGGGCGCGACGACGATCGGGCACGCATGCGCGTCGGACGACGGGCCCGTCGGGCGCTTCGTGCGCGGTGGGCGGTGGACCGAAGTGACCGACGAGCCCCGCGACCCGTCGGCCGGCCCGTCGGCCGGCCCGTCGGTCAGCCCGCCGCAAGGCGCGGCGTGAGCGAAGGCTCCTCCGGCTCCGACAACGACAGCAGCGCGCCCACGACCCCCGGGAGCGCGGCGACGCGCCGTTCGAGCACCGCGAGCGCGTGCGCGGCAGCCGTCTCGGTCGGCTCGCCCTGCAGGTCCACCGCACCCGTGACGAGCACGCGACGCGCCCCGACGAGCTCGAGCCGCAGCTCGGTGACGCGCGCGATCTCGGGCTGCGCGAGCAGCGTGGTGAGCGCCGCGTCCCACACCCGGTCGTCGGCGACCTCGCCGACGAGGAACCGGCGGTTGCGCTCGATGAGCACCACGGCCACCACCCCGAGCAGCACGCCGACGAGGATCGAACCGATCGCGTCCGGCACGGCCGAGCCGGTGATCTGGTGGGCCGCGATCCCCGCTGCCGCGATGACGATCCCGACGAGGGCGGCGGCGTCCTCGAAGAAGACGGCCCGCACCGTCGGGTCGGACGTCCGCAGCACGTGCGGCAGCAGGTCCATGTCGCGACGCTGCGCCGCGGCGCGCGCCTGCCTGTTGGCCTGGAGGAACGAGACGCCCTCGAGCACGAACGCGATCGCGAGCACGACGTACGCGACGGCGAAGTCGGTCGCGGGTTCCGGGTTCGCCAGCTCGGTGATGCCGTGCGTCACGGACACGCCCGCGCCGACAGCGAACAGCCCGATCGCCGCGAACAGCGACCACACGTACACCTCGCGTCCGTACCCGAGCGGATGGCTCTCGTCGGGTTCACGCTCGGCCTTGCGCTGCGCGACGAGCAGGAAGACCTCGTTGCCGGTGTCCGCCCACGAGTGCGCGGCCTCCGCGACCATCGACGCGGCGCCCGTGACCACCGCAGCGACCGACTTCGCGATCGCGATCAGCAGGTTCGCCCCCAGGGCGACGACGACCGTCAGCGTGCTCTCGCCGCCGCCCGCACCCTCGTCGGACGTCGGACCCGTGAGGTCCGGCCCCGGACCGTCCGGCGCCGTCACGGCTGCTCTGCCTCCTCGTGGTGCGTCACGCCCGGCAGCGCCGAGCCCGCGGGCGCGGTGCTCACCGCGGCCCGGTCGGCGTCGACTCCCCGCTCGTGCCGCAGCGCCTGGTGGTCCAGCGCGGCCGACGTCAGCCACGCGGTGACCGTTCCGAGCACGGCGACCGTGATCGACGTGACTCCGTCACGTCCCACGAGCAGCCCCGCGAACAGCACGGGTGCGACGACCATGCGGGTCATCGCCGTCATCCCCGCCGCCGCCCCGATCGCCACCGCGACCGTGGGCGAGACGTCGAACGCGATCACCGCGAACGTCGCGAGCGCTGCGCCCAGGAAGATCGCCGGGAAGATCGGCCCGCCGCGGAAGCCGGCGCCGAGACTGATCGTGTAGGCAAGCGCCTTCGCCACGAGCAGCACGAGGACCGTCCATGCCGAGGTCTGCGTGACCAGCCCGCCGACCGACGCCTGCCCCGAGAACAGGACGTCCTGCGAGTCCGCGCCGAGCGCGCGCGCACCGAGCGCGAGCCCGCCGACCGCCAGACCACCGAGCACCAGGATCGGCAGGCGGGTCGTCGGCGACTCGCGCTGCGCGAGCCTCGTGGCGGCGTACCGCACCGACCGGGCGAGCAGCGCCGCGAGGACTCCGACGACCACCGCGACGACGAGGTCCCGCACCAGGACCGTGCGGTACTCGGGCAACCCGACGATCGCCAGGCCCGCCATCGGCAGCCCGCTCCAGGTGCCGAGGCCCGTGATGAGCACGTAGGCGACGGCCGACGACGCGAGCGCGGGGATGAGCATCGGGATGACGAGCGCGCCCGCCCCGACGCCGCCCTCGAGCAGCATGAGGCCCGAGACGAGCGGCCCGCCGAACAGCGTCGACATCGCGGCGCCGGCGCCGGCGACCCCGACGACCTGCCCCTCGCGCGGTCCCAGACGAGCCCACCCCGTGAGCCACACCGCGACGATCGTGCCGAGCGCGATGAGCGGGGCCTCCGGGCCCAGCACGATGCCGAACGGCAGCGTCGCGAGCGCGGCGAGCGCGACGCCCCAGACGTCGCGGGGGCGGGCGTTCCCGCCGACTGCGACCCCCATGATCGGCGAGTGCCCACCGTCGCCCGGCAGCATGCGCGCGACGTGAACGAGCACGCCGCCGAGCGCGGGGAGCCCGAGCACCAGGTACCACGGCGGCGTGCTCGTCCCGAGCGCCTCGGGCAGGTCCTCCCAGAGCCACCCCTCGACGTAGTGCACGGACGTGATGAAGCCGAACGCGACGAGCCCGACCGGGATGCCGATCAGCGCGCCCAGCAGGCTCAGCCGGCGCAGCGACGCCGGCGGGACGAGCTCGCGCGCGGGTGCCGGCGCGGACTCCGTCGCGGGCTCGTGCGGCTCGCTCGTCGGTTCGGCCATAGCCCGACAGTAGCGACGCGACCGACCCACGGCACGACCTCCGTAGGCTGGGCGTCGTGAGCCTCCCGTCCGACGCGTTCCGGCACGTCGCGTCGCGCCCGCACGAGCCGTTGCACACGTTCCACCCGCGACGCGCCGTGCTGAGCCCGGTCCGGCAGGACGCGCTGCGTCGCCTGTGGCCGACCCTCGGCTTCGACGTTCGCGACGAGTCGGACCGCGTCGAGACCGGCACGCTCGACACCGACGCGTTGTTCGGCCGCACCGCGCCGCTGGTGCTGGAGATCGGGCCCGGCATGGGCGGGACGACGGCCACGATGGCGGCCGCGGACGCCGGACGCGACTACCTCGCGGTGGACGTGCACATCGCGGGGCTGGCCGACCTGCTGCTGCTCGTCGAGTCCGCGGGCCTGACGAACGTGCGCGTCGGGTACGGCGACGCACTGGACCTCGTCCGACGACGCCTCGCACCCGGGTCGCTCGACGCGGTGCACGCCTTCTTCCCCGACCCGTGGCCCAAGGCGCGCCACCACAAGCGCCGCCTCGTGCAGGCGGAGCACGTAGCGCTGCTGCGCTCGCGCCTGCGGGTCGGCGGAACGCTGCACGTCGCGACCGACTGGGCTCCCTACGCCGACCAGATGCTCGCGGTGCTCGCGGCGGACCCCGGCCTGCGGACCGCGGGCTTCGCACAGCGACCCGCGCACCGGCCGGTGACCAAGTTCGAGGCCCGCGGCATCGAGCAGGGCCGTCCGAGCGTCGACCTCGTCGCGGAACGCGTCGCATGAGCACGTTCCGGCTCGGCCTCGTCCCGGGCGTGAACCCCGACCGCTGGTTGCGGGTGTGGGGCGAGCGCGTCACCGACGTCCCGCTGCTCGTCGTGCCGGTCGCTGCCGCCCAGGCGGAGGCGGCGCTGCGCGCGGGTGAGCTCGAGGCTGCACTGCTGCGGCTCCCCGTGGACCGCGACGGTCTCGACGCGATCCCGCTCTACACCGAGGCGAGCGTCGTCGTCGTGCGCAAGGACCACCTGTTCACCGCGGCCGACGAGGTCGCGCTCGAGGACTTCGCCGACGAGACGCTCGTCGTGCCCGGCGACGACGTCCTCGGGTGGGCCGACCCGCCGGGCGAGCGCTTCGCGGGACCGGTCCCGACGACGAGCGACGCGGTCGACCTCGTCGCGGCCGGGCACGCGGTGCTCGTCCTGCCGCACTCGCTCGCGCGCCTGCACCTGCGCAAGGGTCTGACGACGCAACCCGTCCCGGACGCCCCCGGCTCCACGGTCGCCCTCGCCTGGCCCACCGACGCCTACGACGAGCTGACCGAGGAGCTGATCGGCATCGTTCGCGGCCGCACCGCGAACTCCTCCCGCGGCAGCCGCGCCCAGCAGCCCGCCCGGGCCCCCGAGCGCAGGCCCCAGCCGCAGCCGGCGCGCAAGAGGCGCCGGCGCTGATCAGGCCGGCGGGTTCTCGAGCGCCTTGAGGCGGCGCTCCTCCTCGCGGACCTTCTCGAACGTGCGGCGCTCGGCCAGCAGCCACGGCGGCGGTTCGGCGATCAGCTCGGTGATCTGCTCGGTGGTGAGGGGCTCGGTCATCCCGGCGCGGGCCAGCCCGCTCGTCGAGACGCGCAGGCGCGCGGCGACCACCGCGCGAGGGTGCGGGCCGTTGCGGCGCAGGTCGACGAGCCACGCGGGCGGGTTGCGCTGCAGCTCGGCGAACTCGTCGCGGCTCACCGTGCCCGCCTGGAACTCCTCCGGCGTCGCCGCCAGGTACACCCCGAGCTTGGCGGCCGCGGTGGACGGCTTCATCTCCTGCGTCTTCTTGGCCACGGCGTCAGCCTACGCAGGGGAGGACCCTGCGACCGAATGTGACGAACGCCTCTGCCCCTCGGCGACCACGGTGCGGTCACGCCCTGTTCATATAGGACAGGCTGGCCTAACTTTCATCTGATGAAGCCCTCGCGCCGCGAGGGACGAGGACGAGGAGTGCTATGAGTTCCACAGTCTGGCGACGCACGGGCCGCACGGCGGCCGTGGTCGCCGCCGCAGCGCTGGCCGTGTCCGCGCTCCAGCTCCCCGCCGGGCCCGTCGTCGGACACGTCGTGCGCCGAGGCGTCCGAGCAGGCGGCGAGCAGGAGGCAGAGTGCGGTGCTCGCGACGAGCGAGCGGAGCGAGCGTGGCACGGGACGACCTCGGGACGACAACGGGATGACAGAAGAAGGAAGGCAAGCCTATCCATCATCCGCTGAATCGGGACGCGAGGTTCGTCACATGGACGCACGACGACGCGAGCGTGCGACCCGCTCCCGTGGGGGCGGCGCGCACGCTCGCGTCGTCGTTGCTCGTCAGCTCGGAGAGACCGGCGGGGTGTGCCAGATGCGGTCGATGTAGTCGCGCATCGAACGGTCGGAGGAGAAGAACCCGCCGCGCGCGACGTTGAGCACCGCGGACCGGGTCCACGCCTCCTGGTCGGCGTAGGCGACGTCCACCTTCGCCTGCGCGTCGACGTACGCCTGGAAGTCCGCGAGCGCGAGGAACCGGTCCTCGTGCAGCAGGTTCGCGACGACGGGCTCGAACGTGTGCCGGTCGCCGCCCGAGAACGCGCCGGAGAGGATCAGGTCGAGCGCCCGGCGCAGGTCCGCGTTCGTCTCGTAGTACGCCGACGGCTGGTAGCCGCGCTCGACGATCTCGGCGACCTGGGGCTCGTCGAGCCCGAACAGGAAGAAGTTCTCGTCGCCGACGAGCTGGCGGATCTCGACGTTCGCGCCGTCGTCGGTGCCGATCGTGAGCGCACCGTTGAGCATGAACTTCATGTTGCCGGTGCCCGACGCCTCCTTGCCGGCGAGCGAGATCTGCTCGGACAGGTCGGCGGCGGGGATCAGCGTCTCGGCGAGCGTGACGTTGTAGTTCGCGGGGAAGGCGATCCGGAGCCGGCCCTCCAGCGAGGTGTCCTCGTTGAGCGTGCGGCCCACCGCGTTGATGAGCGCGATGATCTGCTTGGCCATCACGTAGCCCGGCGCGGCCTTCGCGCCGAACGCGAACGTGCGCGGCGTGACGTCCGCGAGCGCGAGCCTGCCCGTGGTGATCTGCTCGTACAGCGACACGATGTGCAGCAGCTTGAGCGTCTGCCGCTTGTACTCGTGCAGCCGCTTGACCATGACGTCGAACAGCGTCTCGGGGTCCACGACGATGCCGTCGCGGCGCTCGAGCACGTCGGCGATGCGCAGCTTGTTGGCGTGCTTGATCTCGCGGAACCGGCGGCGGAACTCCGCGTCGTCGGCGAGCGGCTCGAGGCCCTTGAGCCGGTCGAGGTCCGTGACCCAGCCGTCGCCGATCGCCTCGGTGATCAGCCCGGACAGGCCCGGGTTGGAGAGCTTGAGGAAGCGGCGCGGCGTGACGCCGTTGGTGACGTTGGTGAACTTCTCCGGCCAGTGCTGGGCGAAGTCGTCGAGCACCTTGTCCCGCAGGAGCTGGCTGTGCAGCGCCGCGACGCCGTTCACCTTGGAGCCGGCGACGGTCGCGAGGTACGCCATGCGCACCGCGCGCACCGGGTACTCGGCGATGATCGACATGCGGCGCACGCGCAGCTCGTCGTCGGGGTAGGCCTCCCGCAGCTCCTCGAGGAACTCCTCGTTGATGCGGTAGATGATCTCGAGGTGCCGCGGCAGCAGGCGGCCGAGCAGCTCGACCGGCCAGACCTCGAGCGCCTCCGGCAGGAGCGTGTGACAGGTGTACGCGAAGCACTGCTGCGTCGTCGCCCACGCGTCGTCCCAGTCCCAGCCCTTCTCGTCGACGAGCACGCGCATGAGCTCGGGGACGGCGATCACCGGGTGGGTGTCGTTGAGCTGGAAGACGATCCGCTCGGGGAGCTTGTGCAGGTCGAAGCCCTGCGGCAGCACCTGGTCGACGAAGTCCTTGATGGAGCACGCGACGAAGAAGTACTGCTGCTGCAGTCGCAGCTCCTTGCCCTGGGGCGTGGAGTCCTCCGGGTAGAGCACCTTGGAGATGTTCTCCGCGAAGGTCTGTGCGCGCACGGCCTCGGCGTAGTCGCCCGAGTTGAAGATCTCGAGGTCGAAGGCGCGCGTGGCGCGGGCGCTCCACAGCCGCAGCGTGTTCACGCGGCCGCTCTCGTAGCCCGGGACCATGTAGTTGTACGGGACGCCCAGCACGGACCAGCCCGGCACCCAGCGCCGCTTCACCACGCCGTCGTCGTCCTGGTACTGCTCGACCGACCCGCCGAAGTCCACGGTGACCGCGGACTCGGGGTGCGGGAACTCCCACGGCGAACCGAGGCGCAGCCAGTCGTCGGGCTTCTCGACCTGCTCGCCGTCGACGAACGTCTGCTGGAAGATGCCGTACTCGTACCGGATGCCGTAGCCGATGCACGGCACGTTCATCGTCGCGAGCGAGTCGATGAAGCACGCGGCGAGCCGTCCGAGGCCGCCGTTGCCCAGGCCCGGCTCGACCTCGGCCTGCCGGAGCTCGTCCAGCTCGATGCCGAGGCTCGCGAGGCCCTCGGTCACGATGTCCTCGAGGTCGGCTGCGAGCAGCGCGTTGTCGAGCTGGCGACCGAGCAGGAACTCGGCGGACAGGTAGGCGACCGACTTCGCCTGGAGCTCCGACTGACGACGCAGCGTGGAGAGCCAGCGCGTCATGAGGTAGTGGCGCACGGTGCGCGCCATCGCCAGGTACTTGTCGTTCACGGAGGCCCGGGTCAGGTCCACGCCCTGCCCGAAGTTGAGCTCGCGCAGGAACTCCCGCACGAAGGCGTCGACCGTGTGCTCACGGACCGCGATGGGGGGGATCGTCTCAGCCGTCACGCGCCCACCGTAGCCACGTCGGATGTCCTCGGGGGGCAGCAAACCGTTCCAGTTCTTGCGAAATCGCCTCATCTGGAGGCGAATTTCACCCGTTCGGGTGAGTCGTGCGCCACGTTCGCGGCCCCTTTGGCCTAACCCGGCGGGCTCGCCGGCTTGGCGGCCCGCGGCTTCGTCGCGCGTGCGCGTGGCTTGGACCTTGCTGCCGCCGGACCCGGGTCGCGGTCGCCCAGCGCCGACTCGACCCCGCGCTCCGCGCCGCGTCGGGCTGCACGCCGCAACGCGACCATGTCCACCGACTCCCCCGCGGCGAGGCGCTCGATCGCGGTGTCGAGAGCGGCCACCAGCGCGGCCGTCTCCTGGAGCTGGGTGCGCATCGCGCTGATGACGTCGTGCATGGAGATGTCCGTGCGGCCGAGCTTCTGGCCCCACACCGCGAGCGAGATCTCGTGCAGGTTGTCGTCGGTGAGCGTCGCCATGTCGTCCTCGTCCTCCTCGTCGTCCTGGTTCTCCAAGTACTCCTGGTGCCACGGCTCGCGCGCCACGTGGTCCTTGAGCCAGCCGTGCGGGTCCCCGTGCGTGCGGACCCACGTGCGAGCCGGCTCGGCCAGATCGAGCGCCCGCCCGGACTCGTGCTTCGACGTGCCGGGGAAGGCGACCGAGGGGGTGTCGAGCTCCCCGCGCTTCCACGCGTCGTACATCGACCGCTGCTCCTCGTGCGTGCGGCCCGCGTCCGAGACGCAGCCGGCAGGCATGCCGGCGGCCTTCATCCGCTCGTAGGAGGCGGCCGCATCGGGCAGGAGCCATGCCTGCCGGCCGGTGCGCCGGTTCACGTCACTGATCGGAACCTGTTCCATGTCGCCCCCCAGGGGCCGGTCCGTCGCGGGCGGGCGCCACAGCCCGTCACACAGGACGAGCCGGGCGGGGTGCGGCTGATACCGGCCCCGGGGGCGGGATCTCGTCGCGTCTCGTCGCGTCCCTCGATCACACCACCGTCGGCGCCCGGCCACAATGCCGGACCCCGCGCACCTCGACCGTGGGCTCGTCCACGAAGATCTGCACGCTCACGGACCTCCACCGTGCGCGGCACTGACGCAGCGCCGGGTGGCCGGGGTCACCCTCGGCCGGTTTGGGCACGCGGGCGGGCGACCTGTATCGTCTACCCCGGCCGTCAAGGCCATGCGCCCGTAGCTCAATGGATAGAGCATCTGACTACGGATCAGAAGGTTGGGGGTTCGAGTCCCTTCGGGCGCACAGCACGGAAACGGCCCGCCACCTGCACACGAGCAGGGGCGGGCCGTTTCATGTCTCGCCGGATCAGAGCGTCGCTGTAGTGATCCCGTCAGTGATCCCGCGTCCGGGCATGACGAAAGCCGCCCCTCCCGCCGTGAGGCAGGAGGGGCGACGTCTGTCGGGGTGGGGTCAGCGCCAGGTCTCGTCGCCCGGGTCCCAGACGAGCGGCCCACCGACGCGACGCACGACCGGAGTGCCGCCCGGGCCGATCGTGACGGTGGCAGGGTCGGACGCACCCGACGCGGCGTCCTCGAGCTGCCACGTCAGCACGATGTCGTCGGCGCGCTCGAGGTCGTCCACGAAGGACCACACCAGCGAGCCCGTGCCACTGACCGCAGCGAGGGTGGCGGTGATGTCGGGGCCGGAGACCTGCGCGACCGACGCGACCACGGGCAACGTCCCGCCGGCGCCAGCGGCCGAACCGGTGAAGTCCAGGCGGCGCACGATGCCGAGCACGGGCGGGTCCGGGTCGGGGTCGAGCGCGGGCGCGGCAGGCACCCACGGCCCGTACACGGCGTCCGCCCCGGACTTGTAGCCGAGGTCGTCCCACCAGGTGTCGATAGCCGTGCCGATGGAGCCGTAGCGAACCTCGGTGATCGCCTGGTTCGTGAGCCCGGTCGCCAGGGCGGACTCGTACAGCGGTGTCGTCGAGTCCCCGAGGTAGACGGCGAAGCGGCCCTCACCCGCGCCCGCGGCCGAGCCCTTGCACCACGCCTCGAAGCGGTAGGTGGTGTCCGGCGAGACGGCCATGCTCGACGTCGCGCGGTTGGACGAGCCGGGGTCGCTCATGCGGATCGTCCCGGCGGTCGTCTTGAACAGGCGCAGCGCGTTGCCGGACGCGTGCCGGATCTGGAAGATCGAGATCTCGGTGCCGTTCGCGTCGAAGTTCGCGTAGCAGCGCACGAAGCACGAGTCACCCGCGTCCTGTGTCCACACCCAGTTCTGGGTGCCGGTCGCGCCGCCGGGGATCTTGCCGCCGACCGTGCCGTGTGCGGGGCGCTCAGTCGAGTAGACCAGGCCCGAGGACGACACGGAGAACGCGGAGGACGCACCGGCCGCGGAGGTGGGGATCGACGCCCCGTTGGTGCCACCCTCGAACGTGCACGTGCGGACGCTCATGCGGGGCTCCCGTACTCGTAGAGCTGCACGCTGCCGTTGTAGACGGGCACGACGTCGCTCGGCGTGCCCGTCTCGTAGACGTTGCGGTCGCTGCCGGTGGCGGTGATGACGGCGGCGGCCAGGTGCGCGGGCGCCAGGATGATCCGCGCCTTGGCCGGCAGGTCGCGGGTGAACCTGTTGCGGGCGATCGTCAGGCCTGCGATCGGCGTCATCGAGGACTTCACGTTCAGCAGCGAGCCCGGCGAGGTCTGGACCCGCAGCCAGTTATCCGTGATGACGGGCGCGGTGTCGTACGCGCCACCCGAGTAGTCCCGGGTGATGAGCATGCACGACGTGCGCCCCGAGCGCAGGACGTTGCCGCGGATGCTCACCGCCGCGAGGTTCCCCTCGCACTGGATGCAGTCGTTGTGCGTCAGGCCGTCGCTCTGCCCGGCGTCGGGGTGCACCTGCAGGTCCTCAACGAGGCAGCCCCACACGTGCGCCTCGCCGCGCTTGCTGATCCCCGCCAGCGAGAACCCGTCGACCGTGCCGCGTACGTGGACCCGGTAGGCGGTGAAGCCGGAGCCCTGGACCCCGTACGCGCGGGTCAGCCCGTAGTCGGCCTCTGCGACGCGGACAGTGGTGTGCTCGATGCGCACCCCCACGGCTGCGGCCGTCCGCACGTACACGCCGCGTCCGAGGTGGTCGCCCGAGTGCATGCGGGCCAGGCAGTCCCGGACCGTGACCCACGGTGCGCGCACGTCGATGGAGCCCTCGACGTCGAGCCCGGACACGACGAGCGGGGCGAGCGCGGTCCCGCCCGTGGAGATCGTGAGGTTCCCCGGCACGGGCGTGAG
This sequence comes from Cellulomonas composti, assembly GCF_007990245.1. Taxonomy (GTDB): domain Bacteria; phylum Actinomycetota; class Actinomycetes; order Actinomycetales; family Cellulomonadaceae; genus Cellulomonas; species Cellulomonas composti. The sequence goes on from NZ_BJWG01000008.1 coordinate 122,872, forward strand.
GGAGCCCTCCGGGATGCGGCAGCCGACGTTGACGCCGGCGACGGGCTCGGTGGTGCCGACCACGAACCCGTCGTCGATGTCGCCCATGACCAGATCCCGCCAGCCTTGCCCGGACGCCCAGGAGCGTGTCGCGGGCTGCCACACGAACGTCGCGGCGGGGCTCACGTGACCAGCCACGGGGACTCGGGGTGCAGCCACAGCAGGCAGCGGGGGTGCGTCGGGGAGGGCAGGGTCGCGGCCACCGCCCACTCGGCGTGGAAGTGCAGCACCTGGCCTGCGCCGAGCCCGCCCGGTTCGGCGGGCCATGCGCTGCCGGTCCACTCGAGGTGCACGTCCCGCTCGTCGGCGACCGTCCGCTTGGTGGCCAGGGCGGCGGTCACCGTGGCGGCGTCGGCCTTGGCTGACAGCGCGGCGGTCAGGCCCGTCACGTCGCCCTGCGCGTGCGCGTGCGACGTCGCGGCCTTGCCGGCCAGGGCGCTCGCCACGGCCGCGGCGTCCGCCTTGCCTGCGAGCGCCGTGGTCGTCGCGCCCGCGTCGGCCTTCGCGGCGAGCGCGGTGTGCAGGGCGCCGTCGTCGAGCGAGTCGTCGACCCACTCGGACAGGGCCTCCTCGTCGAGCCCGCCGCCTGGTCCGGCGACGACCTTCGCCCCGGTCGCGTCGATGACGTCTCCGTCGGCGTCGAGCAGCGCCACACCGCCCGCGGCTCCCAGGATCAGGGAGGCGACCTGTGCTGGGGACAGTGCGCCGTCCGGGGACACGGTGCGGAGGTTGATCTCCACCCCGCGCACCGGGGCCAGGACGAAGCGCTCGCCCTTCACCCCGGGCTCGTCGAACGCGACGTCCACGACGACGCGCATGCTGGTCGGCGTCGAGTTGTCCGGGTCGTCCACGACCGGCACCAGCAGGTCCAGCGACGTCGCACCCGTGGTCGCGAGCCGCCCCGACGCGAACACGCCGGCGGGGACGATCGCGTCCGAGGGGGTGTTCGTCACCCGGTCGGTGAGCGTCACCTTGAACGCGCCGGGGCGCAGCGCGCCCGTCATCGTGTGCCAGGTGCCGTGGCAGCGGGTCGTGTCCCAGGACGGGGCCGGTGTGCTCACGTCGCCTCCGTCTCAGTCGGTGGTGCCGTAGTCGAGGTCGGCGCACTCGGCCGCCGCATGCCTGGACGTGTAGACCGCGGCGCACCCGCGGCACACATGCTGCCCCTCGTCGGCCGTGACGAGCCCCAGGCCCACACGTGCGGCCCGCTCGGTGATCCCCCGCAGGCGGGCGTTCTCCGCCACGAGGTCGGCCACCAGGTCGCACGTGTGCGCGCACCCGGGCAGCACGCTCACGCCTCGCCGTCGTCCAGCTCGGGCAGCCCGGACAGGGACGTCAGCAGCGACACGACGCCCGCCAGGACCGATCCCGAGGCGACCGCCACCCAGTCGACCTCGAGCAGCCCGAGCGCCGCCGTGCCGATCAGCGCGACCGCGGTCTGCGCCGTCGTGCGCACCGCGCGGCGACCCGCCGCACCCCACCACTTCACCGTCATCATGGGCCTCCTGTACAGCACGGGCGCGCACCGGTGTACGCGCTGACGAGTTACAGCCGTGTGGTTGTACGCCGCTCAGCCGAGCCAGGCGCGCGCCGCTGTCGACGCCGTGACCATGAAGGCAGCCGCGCCGAGGGTCCAGGTCGCCGTCCAGCGCCGGTCCGCCTTGCGACGCTCTGCGGCCGCGATCTGCGCCTCCTCGCGCCTGCGTTCGCCCTCCGCGATCTGCTCGCGGATCTGCTCGTCGGCCGCACGCTGCTCGGCACGCTGCGCGTCGAGACGTCGGTCGGCGGACTGCTCGTGCGCGAGCAGCAGATCCCGGGTCGACTGCGCCTCGGCGTCCAGGCGGCGGACCTCGGCGTCGTGCTCACGGCGGGTGACCATCGCGTCCATGCGCCCGGTCAGGTCCGCGCGCATGTCGCGCAGATCCTGTGCGACACCGTGGACTGCGGCGAGCAGTGGGTTGTCCACCATGGTCACGCCTTACCCGTGCCGCCCGTGAGGACGTCCACGAGGGCAGCCTTCGCGGCCTGGCGCACCTGCGCCTTCGTGATCCCGCCGCCCGTCGCGGGCAGCGCGTCGGCCACCGCGTCCGCGAGCGCGTCGGCGTCCACGGCGGTGATCGCCCGCAGTGCCGCCGCCGCCTGACGTCCGCGCGTCGTCGACCCCGCCGCCGCCTCCGCGAGCAGCACCGTCAACCCGTTCGCCGACGCCTCCTTGACCCTCTCGAGGTCGTCCTGTGTGAGCGCCACGTCGTCCTCCTGGTGCTGGTCGTCGCCGGGGTAGTAGGTCATGTGCCAGGGCTCACCGCGGACCGTGTCGTGCCGCCACCCGTACGCGACCCCGTGGGCGCGCACCCACGCACGCGCGGGCTCCGGCAGGTCCAGGGACACGCCCGTCTCGTGGGTGGACGTGCCCGGGGGTGCCGCGTAGCCCGTGCCGCCGTCGTTCTTGCGCCACCAGTCCCGGCCGTCCCAGCGCTGGTAGTCGCGGCCCGTGTTCACCTGTGAGTACAGGCTGGTGAAGATCGCGACCTGCTCCGCGTAGGTGCGGCCCGCCGACGTGATCCCCGCGGGCATGCCCGCGGCACGCATGCGGGCGTAGGACGCCGCCGCGTCGGCTCGCAGCCAGTGGCCGGGGGTGATGGTCGCGGTGTCCACGATCAGACCGGGAAGCTGAACGTCATCGCGTACCCGGGCGAGGTCGTGACCGCCGCACCGACGACCGCCGGGGACACGTGGATGGTGCCGTCCGTGTCGATGACGATCGCCGCTGCCTGCGTGACCGCCGAGACTGCATCACGCGGCACGAGCCAGCCCATGCGCACCGACGGCCGGTACCCGGTCGGCAGGGTCGCGATCGTCGCACCCGAGGTCGTCACGTTGTACACCTCTCCACGCAGGTACACGGTGCTGCGGACACGCCGGTACGCGCAGGACGCGCCCGTCGCGCCCGAGACGGTCAGGGAGATCCAGCCCGTGTCGGACTCGAGGGCGTCGAGCCGGGTGTCGAGAGCGTCGTCCGCGTTGCTGGCGGCGGTCGCGTTCGCGTTGATCGTGGTGGACAGTGCCGCCACAGCGTTCGACGTGGCGACCTGCCCGAGGTTGAGCAGGTCCGACACGGGCGACGCCGCGTCGGACTCCGCGTAGATGTAGACGCCGCGGCTGTCGATCGCGCCTGGCACGTCACGCCCCCTTCGTGGACAGTGCCTCGAGACGCTGCTCGAGGACGGCGAGGCGGTCGACCGCGTCACGGACGACCGGGATGAGTGCGATCGCCACACGGTCGTAGGCGATCGCCTCGGGGCGGCCCTCGTCGTCGTACGCGACGAGGTGGGCCAGCCCGAGGTCGTGCAGCTCCTCGGCGATCGCGCCGAAGTACCGGGGCGCGTCGGGTGGCGCACCCTTGTCGACCCACGTGCGGGGGCGGATGTCCAGCACGGCGGGAGCGGGCGGCGCGTCGGCGATGTCGTCCTTGTAGCGCCGCGACGAGGTAGACCGCACGAGCACGCCGTTCGTGTCGTCGATGCGGACGTTGGCACTGGCACCCGTCGTGATGCGACGGATGCCCTCGCTGTAGACGCGGTGGTTGCCACCGACGGGGCCGACGGCGAACTCGTTGCCGCTCTCGGTCTCCATGCGGACCTTCGACTTGGCCTCGATGTTCACCGCGGCCTCACCCGAGGTCTTGTCCGCCGACAGGGTGAGGTCACCCTCCACGGCGGAAACCTCGACTACCGATCCCCCGACGGTGACCGTGGTTGCCTCGACCGTGACCTCGCCGGGTGTCAGGGTGACGGCGGCGGCCGAACCGACCTCCAACCCGACCTCGACGCTGGACACGATCCCGACGCCGGTCGTGGCGACCGCGACCGCATGGTCCGTGTCCGGCGTGCGCAGTCGCAGGGGCGACCCCTGGATGTTGAGCGGTCCCGACTTGCTGACGGTCGTCGCCACGATGTCGCCGTCGACCGAGCCCGGCGAGAGCTTCGGCTTCGTCACGGCGCCCGGTGCGAGCTTGGGGGTCGTCACCGACGCGTCCGCGTGCTTCGCGGTCGTGATCGCGCCGTTCGCGATCTGGGACGTCGCGGCCTGCCCGGTGATCCGGGAGAAGTCGTGCCCGCCGGACGTCATGTGTGCGGCGGTGAAGTCCGCCGCGCGGTTGATGTCGTCGTAGCCCAGCCGCTTGTCCTTCGTGGACGGGACGGGCGTGAAGCCCACCGCCTGTGCCGCGTCACCGTTCGCCATGTCAGACGTCCTCCGTCCAGTCGGTGCCTACCGGGATGTCGGCCCAGGAGACGCCAGGGCTGTCGGCGAGCCAGGAGCCCGCGGGGGCCTCCAGCAGGTCGCGGGTGGTGATCTGCATGCGGTCGGCGGGCAGGTTCCATGTGACCGACTGCACGACCCCGGAGGCGTACGTCCCGTCCGGGAGCGTCACGTTGACGACCTGCCCGGGCGCGGCCCCGTAGTCGGACACGGCCTCGATCCGGACGCTGCGTCCGTTACCGGTCAGCCACCGCAGGATCGTGCGGGCGGCACCGACGCGCGGCTGCGGCCTGCGCTCCCTCGTGACCTTGAGCACCTTGCGGGAGTCGGACGGCCCGGCGGACTCGTAGACGACGTGGTCCACGCCACCGCTGTCCGTCCACCGCCACTCGACGACGACCCCGTCGTACCAGCCGTCGGTCGAGAGCGTGTCGACCGACGCGGTGCGGATCGGCGTCACGTGCAGCACGCCCTCACCCGCCGCGGCGGGATAGCCCAGCCGCCACGAGCCGCGCTCGTCACACCACAGTCGACGCTCACTGGAGGACACGAGGGGGTAGAGGTAGTCCCACACGGACGTGCCCGGCGTCCACACCAGCGACTCGGCCACCAGGTCGGTGACGTCGTCAACGGCCGCGTACAGCGCCGTCGAGAGCCGCACCAACGCGAGGTTGCACGCGTCGATCAGGGACGTGCCGGCGGGTGCGGTCGGGATGGTGGACGTGGAGGCGACCTGCTGCGCGCGAGCCTCGTCCGACGCGCAGGTGAGGGTCATCGTCCCGGCGTCCTCGTCCACGTCGCGAGACACGAGCACCAGATCCAAGGGTCGTGACGTGGACGAGCGCATCCCCACACCGGCGTTGTAGCCGACCCCGTAGTCCGCACTGACCTGGCCGAGGTTCCTGCCGGCGTAGCGCGCGGACAGGTCGGCCAGGGTGGGCGCGGACACGCCCGGGGGCCAGGTGACCGGGCTCCACGTCGAGGTGGAGGCATTCGCGGTGCCGGTCCACGCGTACTCGTCGGTGTCGGTGTCGACGCTCGCACCGTCGAAGTAGTCCAGGACCGCGGTCTCCTGCTCGCACAGCACCGCATCCACGTCGACCACGTCAGCGACCGCCGTGGAGTCCGTCACGACCGCGAGCACCCCGACGGACTCGCGACCCTCGGGGATCGCGACGACGAGCGTGACGCGCTGCCACGTGCCGGTCAGCAGCACCGGGTCGCCGGTGTGAACCGTCGTCGCCCCGCCGCCGACCGCCTGCGTGGTCAGCGTCAGGTACGTCGTACGCCCCGTCGTGCCCTTGACCCACGCGGACGCGACGAGCGTCGTCGGACCGGACTGTCCCGCCACGACGATGGAGACCGTGCTGGTCCCCACCGCCGATCTCGTCGAGCGCAGGAACGACGTCCCCGCGAACCCGCCCGAGGTGACGCGGGAGAGGGTCGCGCCCGACGTCGACCACCCGGCCGTGCTCGCCTCGATGGAGGGGTTCGTGACGAGGTTGGTGCGCTCGACGCCGCCGACGGTCCGGGTGGGCACCCGCCACGCCGACAGGGCCGACAGTGGCTCACCCTCCCCGAAGCGCTGCCGCGCGAGCATCTGGACCCGCACGCCCGCACGCGGGTCGATCTGCGCCAGCACCTCGGGCGCGGGTGTCGTGCACGTGAGCGTCACCTGCGCGTACGGGGACCACGTCTCGTCGAGCGTGATCCGCGCGTCACGCACGCTCAGCGGCAGTCGCACCCCGGGGACGATCGTCGGAGGGTCGGCCTGCCACACCAGGACCGGCGACCACACGGTCGTGGCCCGCAGCGCGTAGTCGTCCAGGAAGAGGTGGCCCAGCCCGTCCGTGTACGGCGGCAGGGCGGACGGGTAGTTCGTGACGAGGCGCAGCGTGTGCGACGCGGCCGTCGCGGTGAACGTGACGGCCAGGCGCACGTACGTGCCCGTCGTCGTCGCGGCGAAGGACGGGGCGGTGATCCCCACGACGGCAAGCCGGGCCTGCGCCCCGGACGCGAGGTCGACGCGCAGCACCCACACCGACGCCTCATAGGTGCGCCCGACCGTCAGCCCGGTCAGCGTCGTCGTCGCATACTGCGTGCCCGGCGCGGACACCGTCATGGCCGCCGCACAGGAACCCGTGCGCGCCGCGGACGTGACCTCGCGCGCGAGGGACAACGCCGTGCCCTTGGACCACCCGCCCAGGTCCGTCTCGAACCCGTCGGTGGTCACGGTCGAGACGCCCGCCACCCACGACCCGACATCGACGTAGTGGCCCCCGACCGGGCGCAGCACGTCCGGGGTCACCACCTCCGCAGTGAGCGTGTGCGTGGAGATCACGCCGCGACCTCCTGGTAGTCGACGTCCAGCACCCAGCGCCGGCCCTCGAGCCGCAGATGAAGGCGCGAGGGGACGAACCGCATCACCCCGTCGGGTCCGGACCCGACGGGCATGCCCAGGTCGTCCGTCGCGAGGGTGAAGGTGCCGACCTGCGAGAGCACCGTCAGGGCCGCGTCGGCGTCCTGCGCGGTCAGGTAGAACAGGTGCAGCGTCCCCGTGCGTAGCCCGGCCGGCGACAGCGTGACGTCCGGGTCGCCGCGGCCGATGATCCGGTGCACCTGCACCGGCCTGTCGACCGTCGCCTCGTACCCGAGCACCTGGTCGGGGGTCGTCGAGATCGACCCGGATGTGATGGTCGAGGTCATCAGGTCACCGCCGGTTGCCCAGGACGCGCCACGCCCAGGTTGATGAGGAAGGTGCGGTCGGCCAGGGCGCGCGTGATCGACGTCGTCAGCCCGTCCGGGTCGAACGTCACCTTCACCGGCGGCGGGACCACCTGGTTGAGTGCCGCCGACACGACGGCCTGTGCCTGTGCGTTCAGCCGGGCACGGGTCGCCGGGTCATCCATGCCGGTCGCGATCCCGTCCGTGATGTCCGCACCCCGCAGCGCCGCGTCGTTCTCCGCGTACCGGCGCAGCTCCGCGTCCGTCGAGTTCGCGAGCAGGTCGGCCGTCGCGCCTGCGACCTCCGGCCCCTTCTCCACCAACTCGTCGATCATCGCGTCGGTCAACCCACGCGCCCGCAGCGTCCCGATGTCTGCCATGAAGTTGGCCTGCTCGGTGAGCTGCGCGTTCTGGTCCGCGATCAGGTCCGCCATGGTGACCTTCGCATCCCGCGCGTAGTCCTCCCAGGTGTCCTTCTGGTCATCCGTCGCCGCCGCGAGCTTCTGCGCGTTCTCCTGCTCGGCCGCCGACTTCTCCGACAGCAGCCGCTCGTACGCCGACACCGGGTCGGCGGCGTCAGCGACCGCGGCCAGGTAGGACTCCTGCGCCGAACGGGCCGACTCGATCGCGTCCTGGCTGGCGCGGTACTTCTCGAGGGTCTGGCCCTTCGCGTCCGCGAGCGCCTGCTCGATCTCGAGCGCCTGCTCCTGGGTCGCGATCTCATCCTTGAGCAGGGCGTTACTCTCGGTGAGGCCGTGGATCTGCTCCGTGGTCAACTTGTTGCCGTTGACCATCCAGATCTCGCCGTCCGCGCGGATCTTGTCCGCCTCCTTGAGCGCCTCGCTCACGCCCTCCTGCGCGCGACGCAGGCCCTCGAGCCGCACCATCGGGTCCGGGTCGCGGAACGTCTCGAACAGGCCCTGCAGGTCGAGGGTGCCCGTGGACGCCGCGCGCGACAGGGACTGGATGCCGGTCACCGACTGGTGCTGCCAGACCTCCCACACGGACTTCGCGTCGGTGACCTGCTGCGTGACCTCCGACCACCGGTCCGCGAGCGCGTCGACCTTCTCCGTGCCCGTCGCCTCCGACAGTTCCGCCCCCAGGGACGACGCCGCCTCCGCGATCGCCGCCGTCTTGTCCGCCGCGGCCTGCAAGCCCGCCGCGAGCAGGCCGATGCCCGCTGCTGCGCCCACACCGGCGGCGATGCCCATCGCGCCGAAGCCCTCCGCAGCCTCCGCGATGAAGCCCTGCAACCCGTCGAGGACCGAGTTGAAGTCCTGGAAGGAGCCGCCCATCTCCTTCGCGTTCGACATGGCGTTCTGCTTCATGTCGTCCATGCCCTCGGAGGCCTCTTCGGTCCCCCGCTTCATGTCCGCGCCGAGGTCCTTGCTCGACCGGGAGACCTTCTCCGAGGCCTGCGCCGCCTCCTTGAGCGCCGGGGTCAGGTCGCGGGTGATCTGGCGTGCCGCGTCCTGCGCCCCGTCCTCCACCTTGTCGAGGCCCTTGGTCGCGTCCTTCGTCGCGTCGTCGAGCTTGTCCGACGCCTTGGAGACGTCATCGAAGGCGTCGGCCACCTGGTCGAGGCCGGACTCCGCACCCGCCGTCTCGGCATCGACGATGATCTTGATCGGGTCGCCCGCCACAGGTCACCCCTTCCCGTCGATCGCTTCGTAGATGCGGCGGTTCCACTCGCGCGACCAGGAGCCGATGATCTTCGGCATCGCCTGTGCGACAGCCGGCATCACGACGTAGCCCTTGAGCCGCTTCGGCGGCAGCCGGTGCGCGGTACGCCGCACCACCTCGTGCGACCCGCCCCGCCGTGAGCGGCGCATGTAGCGCGTGTACTCGCCCTGCCGCGACGACCCGAACTCGAACGTCTCGTCGAGAGTCATCGGCGTGCCGCCGCCGGACATCCGCCGCGACGACGCGCCCGCCACGAGGTACAGGGGAACGCCCGCCTCGACACGGGTGCCGGACTTGAACACCACGCGCTGCATCGGGTACGGGGCGCGGGCCACCGACTCGCGCATCGCACCGCGCCAGATCGGGTTGAGCTCGGCGCGGTTCGCCTTGCGGATGGAGTTCTTGAGCTCCTTCGGCAGGGTCCGGAACGCGCGCCGTGCGGCGTCGGCGCGGCGACGCGACTCGGGGTCGACGTAGACGCGCACCGACGCCGCCGCGGGTCAGGCGACGGTCGGGGTGCCCTGGACGCCGAACGTGACCGACGCCATGGCCTTGCCCTTGGGTCCACCGATCGGGCCGGGCACGAGCGTGATCGTTGCTGTGACGGACTTCGCGCCGGCGGTCTTCGGCTTGAACACCGCGTCGGTGGTCAGCCCCGGGTTCGACTGGAGGTAATTGGAGAGGCTCGTGGACGTCTCCCAGTCCTGGATGTAGCCGACGGTGCACGTCCACGAGTCGATCGACACGTCGGAGACCGTCGTGCCGCCGATGCCCGAGAAGGTGTCGGTCGTCGTCTGCGGGGTGAACAGGACGGACTCGAGCGCCGCCTTGAACTCGTAGGTCGTCCCGCCGCTCGGGCCGACGATGAGCGAGACGTCCTTGAGGAAGAGCGGGTTGGTCAGCGGGACCGTGGTGGTGGCCATGAGCGTGCTCCTGTCAGTCGGCCGGGGTGGTGAGGAAGAACGCGGGGCGGGACACGGTGATGCGCGCGGCGGCGTACACCTGACCGCCCAGCTCGATCTCGACGAGGCCCGCACCGTCCACGGACCACTCGGAGCCCGCCGCGTAGATCGCGTCGAGCGCCTGCTCCGCGAGCGACTCGACCTCGACCGTCTGCGTCAGGGACATGCCCTTCGACGCGACCGTGAGGACGTCGAAGCGGGCGTCGCACACGCCCGTGACCTGCGCCGGGGTGATGAGGTTCTCGTGCCCGACGATCAGCACGCCGGGCGGGGTGAAGGTCGGCGCCTCCCACACGGTGAGCACGGCGCCGTCCTTGGTGACCTTCTCGACGAGCACGGCCTTGAGGTCCGCGCGGATGTCCGCGAGCGCACCCATCAGGCGAAGCCCGCCGGGAGGAACGGGTCGAGGATCGGGCGAGCCGTCACCATCGGATCCTTCGGCACGCCGACCGACGCGCCGTCGTACGCGTACTGCTCCTGCCCGTCCGGCGCGGACCGACGTCGCATGACCTTCGACGCACACTCAAGCACCGCGCCGTCACGGATCGCGGCCGGCACGTCAATCTCGAACGTGCCGATGTACGCCCCGACGAGCGCCGACGCCTGGTCGTAGGCGGAGCCGGCAGCGGCGTCGTCGAGGTCGCGGGTGCCGCCGACGTACACGATCAGCGCCTCGACCTGCTCGGGGGTTGCCACGTCAGGCCTTGCGGGTGCGCTTCGGCTTGTCGCCGGCGGACCAGTGCTTGATCGCCGCGTCGACCTGCGCCACACGGTCCTCGAGGCCGCGCACGACGTAGCCCGCGCGCTCGATCTTGAGCGCCTCGATGTACTGCGCCGCACGCGAGTCGATCGCGCCCTCGGCAGCAGCCTTGCGCTTCTCTGCCGCGGCGCTCTGATCGCTCGTCGCCGTCGGGTCGACGGCCGTCTCGTCCGACATGGTGATCCCTCCTCGGGTGCTGCGCCGGGTGCGCACCCCCGCCCCCCGACCGCGTGCAGCCGGGGGGCGGGAGAGCACGACCGGATCAGAAGGTCGGGGTGACCAGGCCGGTGCCGTTGATCTTCTGGGCGTGCGCGCGACGCGCGAAGGTGTAGGCGAAGTAGCCGTAGACCACGAGGTCCACGGCGAGCTTCTTCGCCTGCGTCTGCTCGGCACGGATGAGCATCGGCGCCGAGGGGTCCTCCCACAGGTGGGCCTCGTTCTGCGAGACGAAGTAGATCTCGTCCTCGTTCGTGCCCGCGCCGAGGTTCGTGGCGATGTTGTTGTCCACGATCACCGGGACGCCCGACGGCAGGATGCCGCGGAAGCCCGAGCCGTAGCGCTCGCCGTAGTTGACGCCCGCCTGCTGCACCGCCGCGCCCGGCTGACCGAACAGCGGCCAGGTCGAGGTGAGCTGCGACTGCAGCCAGTACCAGCGCCGCGAGTGCATGACCGCCACGACGTCGCCCGCCGCCTGGTCGAGCAGCGCCGCCTCGACGGCCGCCGGCCCGGCGAGCAGCTTCGGGTACAGCTCCGGCGCCGTGGGGGTACCGTCGGTGTACGCGATCGCCGTCGCGACGTTCGTCAGGCCGTTCGTCGCCTGGTTGAGCAGCTTCGCGTCGAGGCTGACCGCGTAGGCGCGGATCAGGTCGTCGACCACCGTGTCCTCGACGCCGGTGCCGCGCTCGAGCGCCTGGCGCGAGACGGTCTGCGAGCCCGCGTTGGTCTGGATGTTGACCGTCAGCAGGGTGTCGTCGATGTCCGTCTCGGAGACGGAGGCGTTTTCTGCCGACTGCACGTCCACCGAGGTGCCGGTGGTGACCTTGCCGAGCGCGACGGTCATGCCCTCGGGCGGAAGGTCGTGCGGGCGGCAGACGTCCGCGAACGGGCGGCCTGCCCGCGCCAGGGGCGCGTACTCGTCGACGAGGTACTGCGGGACGACGAGGCCCGCGAAGGCGCCCGTCCCGGCGGCGCGCGCGAGGAAGTCCGAGCCGCGCTCGACGACCTCCTCCTGCATGTGCCGGCGCAGGCGCTCGCTGGCGCCGAAGTCCTGGAAGGCGAAGGCGCGGGCGACGTCGAGCGCGAAGCCCTTGCCGCGGCGGTCCTTCTCCTTGTTGTACGTGCGCTCCTCGGAGACGACACGCGCCACCTCGTCGTACGCGAGCTTGCGCGTCTCCTCGACGACGGTCGTCTCGGCGGCGGCGCGCGTGATCTTCGCGTCGTCCTCGGCCTCGCGCTCGAGCGTCGCGAGCTCGTCCTGCAGCCGCTTGTGGTCGGCGGCGACGGTCGCCTTCTTCTCGCGCAGCTCGGAGACGCGCGCCTCGTCGGGGGTGTCCGCCTCGCGGGCGGCGTTCAGGTCGTCGACCAGCGTGTTGTGCTCGTCGACCTTCGCGTTGATCGCGTGCTTCTTGCGCGCGATGAGCTCCTGCATCGTGGCCACGATGGGCCTCCTGTCTGCCCGTGCGGGCTGTCGTTGACCTGGCTGGGAAGCGGGCCAGTCGACGACAGGCGGGACCGGCCGCAGCCGGGTCCTCGCGCCTCGTGCGAGCAGCGGTGACGCTCGTCAGACGTGCGTCAGGTACTTGGAGGTGACGACCCTCGAGCGGATGCGCTCGAGGGTCACGGCCTGCGAGCGGAGGTCGCCCGAGGTGAAGGGGTTCGCGCCGAAGCCGACGATCGCGACGTCGCCGCGGTGGATGTCGTACTCGTCGATGCGGTACTCGGAGTAGTCCGGCGACCAGTGGCCCCGGACGATCCGGAACATGAACGACATCTCGTCCACGAGACCGGCCCGCAGCTTCGGGGCGATGTACGCCACGTCCGCGTCGCCCGGGTCAAGGCTGGGCGCGTCGACCTCGAGGCCGTCGTCCGACTCGGACAGGACGAGCGTCCCGTTCGTCGTGCGCGCGATCCGGCGCAGCGAGTCGTGCGCGAGGACGAGCGGCACGTCCAGGTCAGCGCGCGCCAGGCTCACCGCGCCTGCGCCTGCGCTCACGACCTCGGTGTACGGCCCCCAGAAGTCGTACATCTCGTACGCCTGCTCGTAGGCCGACGCGACGCCGTGGAAGTGCAGCAGCCCCGAGTCCTCGCCCGCGGCCCGCAGCTCGATGCGCGCACGGGCTGACATCGCCGCGCGAGAGCCCTCGTTCGGCGCGCACCGCCGCTGCCGCGGACGGTCGCCGCGGGTCACACCGCCCTGCGCACGTGCCTTCGCCGCCTCCGCGCGGCGCGCCAGCATCGCCTCGTCCATCACTGACCTCCGCCCGTCGGGGTGTTCGTCACAGGTGCGTTCGAGCGCGTCGGCCACAGGCGGTCGAACTGCGCGTACTGCTCCTCGCTCAGCGGCTCCTCGTCCTCGAGCGCGCGCGCCTCGTCCGGCGTCATCGTGCGCGAGTCGATCCGGATCTTGACCAGCTCGGCGCGCGTCTTGGCGTCCATCGCGAGCACCGCATCTCGGTTGAGCTTCACGTAGCGCGGCGCGGGCAGCAGTGTCGACAGCGCGTCCTCACGCCGCTTGATCGACCCGCCGAGGTTCGTCACGAGGAACTGCAGGTTGCGCTGCGTGATGTTCGCGTACGTGATTGACCCGCCCGCGTTCGACACCACGTCCACCAGGTCCGCCGGCACGCCCATGAAGCGGCACAGGTCCGTGTCCGTGTAGTGCATCTGCTCGATGAACTGCGACTCCGCGGCCTTCGCAGCCATCGGGGTGTACGTCCAGTCCTTGCCGGACACGAACGGCGTGCCCGCGGCGACCGACTCGCCGTAGCGCGCCTTGATCCTCTCGGCCTCACCGGCCGCGAGCACCTTCGCCTCATTCTTGAGGTGCGCGCTCGGGTTCGCGCCGTTCTCGAACCACGCGACCGCCCACTCCTGCGCCGACAGCCCAGCCGTCAGCGACAGCGCAGCAGCGGCGATCGGGGACAGCCCGAACGGGATGCCCGCAACCGTGAACTGCCGCTCGTGCCAGATGTACTTCGCGTCCACGAGCTCGCCGGACACGCGGTACTCGACGATCCGGCCGCCCTTGCAGCGGAACGACACCTCGTCGGGGTCCACCAGGTCGATCCGCGCAGGCTTCCCCAGCGCGTCCGTCTCCCGGATGATGCCCACCGAGTTGCCCGTCCGGTCGAGCGCCGTCTGCGAGGAGTACATCCACTCACCGATGCCCATCGGGTGACCCTCAGCCACGCTCGACGGTGCGACCAGGACGCCCGGCTTCGGCACCTCGACGCCCACGCGGCCGACCTTGCGGTACACGTCCACCGGCATCAGCGACACCAGGTCCGCGCGCAGACGGGTCGCGCCCCACACCACCGAGTGCTTCAGCGCCTTCTTCGGCCCGACGACCGACGCCGCACCCGCACGCGTCGACAGGCCACGCGTCGCCAGCAGCGCGTCCAGCGTCGCCTCACGCCGCTGCGACTCACGGAACAGCAGGCTCATCGGTCCGCCTTCCGTCGCGTCGCCCACGAGATCAGCCAGGACAGCCCCACCAGTGCGACGCCGCCGCCGAGTAGACCCAGCGCGGGCGAGACGATCCACAGCGCCACGACGACCGCCGCCACGAGCAGGAGCCCGCCGAGCAGCTCGAGCAGGTCGGTCACCAGGCCCACGGAGCCCCCCTCACCCGATCGAGTCCATGACGTCGTAGTCGCTCGCGTTCTGTCGCTTCCACTCCCACAGCCCCAACGTGACCGCGATCAGCGGCGCCACCTGAGCCCCGCCCTTGCGGCGGCTCCACTTCCACGCGTCACCCATCGGCTGCTGCACCGCACCGCGCACCGACGCGTCCAGTCGCGCGTCGCCCCAGTGGATGAGCGCACCGTCCACGATCGCGTCGAAGCACTGCGCGCACGCCTCCGCGAGATCCGCGGCCGTGCTGACCGTGACGAGCTCGACACCCAGCGGCTCGAGACGGTCGCGGAGGTCGTCGATCATCGGGGCGCACGGGGACTTCTCGTCGACCACCACCGCGGCCACGTCCTGACGTGCCGCGACGATCTCCACCACGCGAGCCACCAGACGGCGACCCGCCGGCAGCGTCCCCGTGTCCGAGTCACGCGACGGCGCTGCGAGCGTCACCTGCGGCAGGTCCGTGCCCTTGCGCCCGCCGACCACCGCGATGGCCGAGTCCTGCCGGTCCGTGGACGCCTCCACCGCCAGCACCACCGGACCGAGCATCGGGTACTTCTTCGAGCGGTCCTTGCGGCACGCGGTCCACGCGGGCCACGGGATCACTGACGCAGCACCCTCGTCGTCCCATATGCCGTAGCCCTCGCGGCGGAAGTCGCCCTTGTCCTCGAACTGCTCCCACATCCGCTCGATCGCCTCGCGGTTCACGCGGTGCGGGTACGACGGATTCGCCTTCGCGAGCTGGTTCCAGTCGATCTCGTCCCGCGACGCGGACGGGTCCGCGCCGAGCTCGATGTACAGCGCGTTGTACCGCGGCTCGACACCCTCCGCCCGCGCCTCCGCGACGGCGAGCGCCTTCTTGCGGCGGGCCGCGAACACGTCCCCGTTGTCCTCGGGGCGAGGCGGCGTGCCGATGTAGAACACCAGCGGGTTGGTCGCCGCGTTCGTCGTCGGCACCATGTCGACGATCGTTCGGGACTTGAGGCGCTGCGCCTCGTCGAACACGATGAGCGTCACCTTCGTGAAGCCGAGCCCGAACCCGTGCTCGCGAGCGCCGAACAGGATGCGCGACCCGTTGCGGAACTCGATGCCCTCGTCACCGTTGCCCGTCGTGACCCGCAGCACGTGCGGCGCGATCTTCGCCCGCTTGACCATCGCCTGCATCGCGCGGAACGTCTCGTTGATCGTCTTGCCGTGGTGCGCCGTCCAGAGCGCCAGCATCCCCGGACGCAGGAGACACAGCGCGATCACGATGGCGCCGATGAGGTACGTCTTGCCGACCTGCCGCGGCCATGATAGGTGCACCCCGCCGATGCCGGCCGCGAACTTGCCGCCGACGCGCTGCGCGAGGATGAGGCGCCCTGCACCGTCCTGCCACCGGTCGAACGTCAGCCCGAGATCCGCACACTGGTCACGCACCGCGTTCCAGTACGTCTTGACGATCCCCGTCGGCGCGACGAGATGACGGGCAACCTCAGATAGCCGACTCGTCCCAGGCTTCGGCCTCGGTGGCGCCGTGGTTGACATCGGCCTCCCTCTCGGCCGCCGCGACCAGAGCGTCGATCTCGCGCCCGATCTCGAGCTGACGGCGCGACAGGGCAGCCATGTCTCGCGGAGGACAGTTCGGTGCGCTCAGTGCGCGGGCGAGGATCTGCCGCATCGCCTTGAGCTCTGCCAGGTGGTCGTCGGCCTCCGCGGCCTCGATCAGCGTCAGCGGCTTCTTCGGCGCGGGCGGCTCGTCGTCGGGGCGGACAGCGCGCAGGTTGGGCTTCCCGGTCACGATCGTCACCGCCCGCCCCTCGTGGAAAAACACCGGAGAGAGATTCCGTGGGCCGAGCGCCGTCATGGCTCAGGCGCACCTAAAGAACGCTCTGACCTGCGGCGTTGGTCACCAGTCGAGTTCGACGCGCTCGCGGGTTCGTCCTGAGCGCATCCCGTTCGTCACCCTCGCGGCGTCCCACAGGTTGCAGGCGACGCACTCGGGTCCGGCGTAGGTCACGCGGTCTGCCGCGTGCCCGAGGTGCCACGCGGCGGGCGTGTGGGGTGGGATGAACCGCGCGCACTTCGGTGACGGTTCGCCGGCGGCCCATCGCCAGCAGGTGGCGCCACCCTCGGCGTCGATGAGGCGCTGGGTCTTGGCGCGGAGCTTCTGGTGCTGCCAGCCGTGGCGACCGGAGCGGACGTGAGCCACGCGGTTCACCCCCGTGCGCAGGCTGCGAGGTCTACCGTTGCGGCCATGGCGACCGTCCGCATCCAGCCCCTACGCCCCTTCACGACGTACGTGTGTGCGGGGGTGGTGGCTCTGCTCGTCGCGCTCGCGCTGATCGTCGGTGGTGCTGCGGCGTCCGACCCGTACAGCGACTCGTCCACGTCGTCAGTGCTGATCCTGGTGGGCACCGCGCTGGGCCTCGTTGGTGTCGTGCTGCTGCTGGTCGGTCTGGCGCGGCTGCTCGACGGGGTGTACGCCCACTTGGCGATGCGCCGGGTGGAGCGCGGGGTCGACGTCTCCTGACACGACGAAGGCCCGACCACCAGGCCGGGCCTTACGAGGGGACAACTCTCGTGCGGTCAGTGTGACACTAACCGGCCCTCGTCGTCACGTTGCGCAGGTCGGCGCGTCGCTGCCCTTGTCCTGGCCGGTCGCCGTGCAGCCGCAGTGACCGCTCAGCCCTGCGTGCGTCTGCGAGGTCGATGTGGACCTTGCGGCCGATGGTGACGGCCCGCACGACACCGCGCCGCTTCCACTGCCGCAGTGTCGCCTCGGGGACGCCGGTGAGGGTGGCGGCGTCGGCGTAGGTGGCCCACTGTGCGCTCACTCGTTGCCCCTGACCTTCGTCATCTCGCCGAGCGACGCGGCCAGACCGACGGTGATGTACCCGGGCTGTCCGTCGGGCCACTCGCTCCGCACGTCCGCGTCAGGGTCGTCCATCACGCCCGCGACGAGCGCCCAGGCGGTGACGAAGCCCGACGACTCGTCGGCCACGTGTGCGCGGATCGCGTCGTCGAGAGCGCGCTTGGTGGCGTCGCTCATGCGGCACCCCCGCTCGCGTCCCACTTGCCGACCCTCTGCCGTAGTGCGATCTCCACGAGCTCGTCGTAGCGGCCCTCGTCGTAGATGCGTGCGCAGTCGGGGTCGGTGCATTCGACACGCCACGGGTCACCCTCCCACCGGGGTGGCTTGCGGATGAGGGACTTGAGCCCGCACGACGGGCACGGCATCGCGAGCCCTTCGACGGGTTGCGTGTCGTCGGCGGTGGGCCACTGGTGCCGGGCGGTCGCGACGGTGTTCGTGAACGAGCCCACCATGTCGCCGGTGAACGGCAGGTTCAGCGCCCACGGGAGGTGGTCGAGCATCCACCGGATCTCGTCGCCCAGCCAGGGCTTGCGGTCGGGCCAGGTGAGCCGGGCGGGCGCTTCCTCGAGGACGGCCTTGCACCAGCCGGTGTGGTCGGCGGTGATCTCGTCGGCGGCGAGCCATGCGGCGGGCAGGACGGTGCGGTGCGCGGGGTCTGACGTGCCGCCGCTGTCGCTGGGTGGGGTGGCTTGCGCGTAGGGGCGGCCGATCTCGCGCAGGTGCGGCAGGAACGTCAGGAGGCTGACCAGGGTGTCCTCGTAGCGGTTCGCGTGCCAGCGGCAGACGGTGAGCCCGTCGTCGGCGGGTGTGGGGTCGCAGCCGGTGCAGTCGTCGTGTGGTCGGGTGCGCTGCGTCTCGGGGATGTGTCGGCCGCGGATCGCGCAGCTGTGGACCAGGCAGGTCTCGCTCATCGCCCCTCCCTCTCGTGCTTGGCCTCGCACAGCCGCGCGAGTGACGGGATCGCCCATTGCTGCCCGCACACGGCGCACGCCCACGGGTCGCTCATGCCTGTACGCCTCTCTGCGGGCCTGGAATCACACGGGTGTCGTTCGGTGCCTGGGTGGGGTCGTTCGGCGCTCCTGGGCCGGTTCCTGCGACGATCTGGGCCGGTTCCCCGTCGAGCGCCCGCACGGTCGCGCAGGGCCAGGCGACGGCGTACACGTCGCTCGCCTCACACCCGGCGCAGTAGGGCTCGATGTACCCGTACCTGCCGTCGTTCGGGACCCACCCCTGGCCTGCGCCGTCACCAGGTCGGTGCAGCGCCCGCACCCGTTCGACCGCTGCCCGCAGCGTGTCCCGTTCGGCCCCCACCCGATCCACGATCTGCCACACCTCGGCGACCCGGCGTCCATGCAACGAGCACGTCTCCTCCGGCCCCGAGTCGGCGGAGCACCACCCGTCGCACTTGGGCTCACGTTCCTTGAGCGCGTCCCGCTCGGCAATCAGTCCGTCCACGTACGCGGACAACAGGTCCGACCACCGCCGCCCCAGGTTGCCCGGACGGTCCGGCACGACCCGCTGTGCGAGGTCCTGGTAGGCGCCCATGACGATGAGCGCGTCGTCCTTCCAGGCCCGCAGCCGGTCGACGCACTCGCAGTGTTCGTGCTCGGTCATCACCGCGATCTCCCCTCGTGATACCTGCGACGCGCGCATGCTCGACATGCCCTGACGTCTCTGCCGTTCTTCTGATAGGTCCTGGTGTTCTCCGGGGTGAACTCGTGCCCGTGCTTGCACCGTTCGAGCGCGGATGCGTACCTGCGCGAGTTCTCTCCGCGAGAGACCAGTTCAAGATGCGCAGGATTGACGCACCCGCGATTCCCACAGAGGTGGTCCACGGTCAAGCCGTCCAGGATCGGGCCTTTGCAGAGTTCGTAGGCCACGCGGTGCGCGAGGAGTAGTCGACCGGCAGACCCGATGCGCCCGTAGCCGCCCGGCTCACTCCGGCCGCCCTGCCACTCCCAGCACCCCTCGCGCTTGTCCACCTTGGCCCAGAAGCGATCCGCGAGGGGTGCGTACCTGTCAGCCATTTCCGGCCTCGCTGACCACCGCTCGGAGTCGGTCGATTTCGTCGAGCAGGTCGGGCACGTCGTCGCGGGCGTGGGCCACGAACTCGGCGTCAGCACGGATCGGGTCGGCCTCGTCGTCCACGTCCGCGAGGCCCACCTGCGCGACGGAGTGCCGCGGCCCCCAGACCCACATGCGCTCGGTCGTCTCGTGCCTGGATCGTGCGTGGTCGTGGGCGATGACGGTCCACGGCCCCTCGGATGCGGCCTCGACCCTCGCCCGGATCGCGGCCAGCCGGTCATCGGTCAAGTCGCTCATCGTCGTCCCCCCTCGTAGTCGTAGACCCAGACCCGCTTCGGGCCTCGCGCGGCGTGGCCCTCGCCCCTCGGCGCAGTCCATTGGCCCCCGCCTGACGAGCCCGCGGAGTCGGCCGCGTGCCTCCATCCGTCGAAGCGGTAGATGCGGCCCTCGTGCCGGTCCGACGCGCTGTACGCCACGGCGGCCCGGACCGGCCAGTACGACCACGGGCACGCCTCGCGCCACAGGCGCAGCATCACGCGCGTGGCCCATGCAGCTGACGGCGCCGAGCACAGGCGCGCTAGCTCGACCACCTCGCCGCGTGCGTAGGCCGCGACCGTGGAGGAGACGATCGATGCCGACACCGCGAGCGACACGGGCTTACCTGCGACGAACAGCCCCCATGCCTCGACGCCGAACGGCCTACGACACGGACCAAGGTAGTGGCCCCACTCGGTCAGTAGCTGGTCCGCCGTCGAGCGGTCGAGCGCGTCGAGTTGCGCCGGCGGAAGCAGTTGCGGCTGGACGGCGAGGCTCACGATCCCCCCTCTCCCGTCTCGTCCTGCCACAGCGCGGCCACCTGCGCGGCCTGGTGTGCGGCTTGGATCAACTGGCGCAGGGCGTGTCGCTCGAAGCACCTGCACGGCGTCCAGGCGTAGGGGCCAGGGATGAACTCGGCCTCGCAGTCGTCGTCGTGCTTCGCCAGCGCCTCGGCTGCGAACACGCCGGGCGTCTGCTCCGGGGCGGTCATCGGGTCACCTCCCGCACCTCGTGCGGCAGCCATGGATTCCCGAACCACGGGTCGTGCTGCCAGCGCAGAGCGGCCCGCTCGGCAGCCTTGCGGGTCCAGTGACGACTCATGCGCACGGGCACTTCGTAGAGCGCCCACACCTCCCAGCGCCGCTTCACGCGGGCGGTCATCGGGGGCCGTCCTGGGCCTCGATGCACTCGTGGTCGTACTGCGCGCGGTCCCAGACGTTCGTGACGTCAAAGGTCTTGCCGCAGCGGGTGCAAGTGGCCCCGACAGAGGTGCTCACGCCGCACCACCCTCGGCCACGTCCACGTGCACCTGCTCCGTCGTCGGCGTGTAGTCGCTCATCGCGCCGCCCCCCGTCCGCAGCGCGGGCATCCGCGATGAGCCCGGCCGAGGACGATCGCGACCCTGTCGTCCTTCCAGAACGGCTGGCCGTAGACCTTCCGCCGCAACCGTGACCGCACGGGGCAGACCAGCCAGTGACGCCACTCGCTCATCGCGCACCGTCCTCGACCACGACCCACGGGGTGACCTCACGGCGCATGAGGCGGACCTTGCCGCGATACGCGGCCTGGCGGCGCTCGTCTCCGGCGATCATTTCGGCAGCCCGCGCCCTGGCCCTTGCCTCGGTGTAGGGCGTCCCGTATTCCTCGTGGACGAGGCCCTGGCTGTGCTCCACGCCCCACTCGGTGACGGTCTCGCCCACACCGGCAGCGGCAAGAGCGGCACGGGCAAGGTGTCGCCGGAATGCCTCGTCAGCCGGGAACTCGGTCAGCGAGTCGTCACCGGTGATGATCTCGCCGCACTCGCACTCGGCCGACCTGACGCTCATCGACTTCCAGCGGTGCTCGTCCAGCGCCCGTGCGGCCCGCTCCACGGCGTCGTCGCCCACACCGGTCGACGTGCCCGCACCGCCCGTGGGAGGCGTGGACGGCCCCGCGCTCGGGGTCGGTGCGGCGGTGGGGTGTGCGCCCCGCTCACCGTCGGTGTACCGGCGCTCAGCCACGGTCGCCACCACCCAGCGCCGCCAGCACCTCGTCACGACGGGCCAGCAGGGCACGGGCGAGGGCTGCGTTCGGCGCGCTCCCGGGGTACTGGTCGAGGATGCTCGCCAGCGCCTCCACGGCCCGCTCGTCCGCCGCGTCACGCTCCGATGCCAGGGCGCGCTGGCGGGCCTCGATCGCCAGGAAGCCCAGCGCCTTGCGGTGCGTCTCGGCCGGGTCGGCGTTCAGGTACGCGCTGACACCGGCTGCCACGAGGTAGGCGTCGTCACCCTCGCCCCCGGTGCGCACCTCCGGCAGGTCCGCCCGCGGGACCACGATCACGTCCAGCTCGGACGCCACCGCCGCCAGGAAGTCGGCACGGGACGACAGGGCCGACCCGTTCGGCAGGTTGATCGCCACGACGTCGGGGCCGTCCTCGTTCAGGCTGTACGCCTTGATCGACGCTGGCGCCCAGGTCGCCCAGGGCTTGATCTCGGTGCTCATCGTTCCTCCATGGGTGTGTCGTCGGGTCGTGCGGCCGGGGGTGTCATCGCTCACCTGCTGCGAGCTCGCGGACGTCCGGGGGTCGTTCGGTCGGTGCGCCCACCTCGAGCGCGTCGGCACGGCACCCGGCGCACGGCAGGGACACGCCGTGCTCGGGGCAGCGCTCGCGGGTCACGACGCGTCCCCCCGGGGGATGCGTGGCAGCGCGTCGGCGGTCTGCTGCACGAGCGCCACGACGGGTCGCACGGCGGTGAGCGCCGGCGGACGGGTCACGCCCAACGTCGCGCACGCGATCTCGTCGGCGCGCTGCTCGTCGTGGCCGTCGCCGATCGCGGCACGGTAGGCGCGCTGCCACGTCAGGTGCGCGCGCACGTCGTCCGGGTCGAGCGTGTCGGGCGGCTCGGGCGTGCGCATCGCGTCCAGGCGCGCCCGGCGCATGATCCGCACGCGGTCGTTGACGTGACCCGGCATGAGGTAGTCGCCCGCCCGCTCGGCGAAGTGGTCGCGCGCCGCCTGCCACGCGTCCGCCAGGGTGATGCGCTCGTCGAGGATGTCCGCCCACGAGTCGATCGCCTCGGGCGTCACCTTGCGGTTGTCGACGGTGGAGACCTTGAGCAGGAACGTGCCGACCTCGGTGGGGATCACAGCGCCGCTCCGATCTGCGGGTAGGTGGTGGCGAGCCCGTCGCGCTCGGCGACGGCACGCACGGCCGCGAGGTTCTCCTCGAAGCGGGTCGGCCGCGGCTCGGCGGGTCGACGTGTGCGCTGGGCGCTGAGCCGGAGCTGGTCGTACTTCTCGCGGAGCTTGGACATCGACAGCACGTTGGAGCGCCAGAACTCGTCGGAGGTGGCGAAGTCGATCGCGGCCTCGATCTGGGCGACGGTGTGGCCGTCGGCGTCGATCAGGAGTCGAGCGGCGTCGGTGTTGCGCTTCGACCGGCTCGGGATCTTGGCTCCGTTGGCCGCGATGCGGTGGTCGAGGTGGTCGAGGATGCGCTCGACGTCTGCGCGTCGGACGGTCGCGTCAGCGACCTCCGACGAGACGTCTTTCTTCCCCTGTTCCCCTGTTCCCCTGTTCCCCTGTTCCCCTGTTCCAGGCGCGACACTCTCGCGAGGGCTCGCGACACTCTCGCGAATGATCGAGTCCCGGTACTCCAACGTGCCGTCTGGCCTGCGGAAACGTCCCTTGCCGGGCTTGTCGATGCGCTGGATGTCCTCCCAGAACGAAACGAACATAAGTCGCGTCCCGTCGACCTCGTAGCGCCACACGAGACCGGCCCGGTGGAGGTCGGAAACGGCTTCGGACACCCTCGCGTAGGTCTCGCGAGGGCTCGCGAGGATGTCGCGAGGGAACACGTCGCCGACGATGAGCGCGAGGTCGTCCTTGCCCACGCCGTTGTCGTCCACGTAGGACTCGAGGCCCTTGAGGACGAGGCGCGCATCCCAGCTCACGGACGCGATCCGGGCCGAGCGCCAGAACTCCGGCTTGGTCGAGCGGATCCTCATCACAGCCCCCCGATCCCGTGGCACACGCATCCGCATGTCTCTCGCGCCCCGTTGACCTTCACGACTCCGAGGCACGCGTGGTGCCTGCTGTCGGCGCACGTGAGCGACAGGTGCAGGGGTGGTGGTGGGGGTGGCGGTGTCCATGGCGCGGGGGTGTGTCCGGCGATGGTCCGGTGCCGCCAGACGCCTGACGCGCCGGGGGTGTACAGGGTGCCGCAGTGGGCGCAGCGGATCACGACGCCTCCCCCACGCTGTACTGCACGCCCGCCGGCAGGTGCTCGCCCACGGCCTTCTCGACGTCCTCACGCGCCACACCGGGCAGGTCGAGGATGAGGGTGTCGGTGGTCAGGTCCAGGTGCCACGACGTGAGCCGGTCGCAGTCATCGGCGATGCGGCGAGCGAGGACGGGTGCGACGCGGCCGGGGATCGTGTGGTGCGACGGGAGGTGGAAGGGGATGGTCAACAGGGTCACGAGATGCCTCCGGTCAGCAGGACGAGCCGACGTCGCTCGGTCGTGGCGGGCGAGTCGTCGTGGCGGTCAGCGGCGGCGCGGCGGTGCTCCTCCGCGCGAGCCAGGACGTGGCGCCCGAGGGCGGTGGACGACCACGCGAGCTCGTGCCCGACGCGACCGGCCCACGTGTCCACGGGCGACGTCTCCTGGGCGCGCAGGGTGTGCAGCAGGTCGAGCCGGTTCGCGCGTCGCAGCAGGACCTCGAGTGCCTCGGTGGTGCGTCCGGTGCGGTGTGCGGCTTCGTAGATGCCGACGCCGTTGAGGGCGAGGAACGTGCAGTCCTCGATGACCTCTTCGCGGGTGAGGGTGGGGGCGGTCATGCGGCCACCGCCGTCTCGCCGGTCGCAGCCTCGTACACCACGCCCATGAGGTCGCGCGCGTTCGGCGGCGTGACAGCGTTCCCGGCGCCCTTGGTGACGTCCGCGTCGGTCGCCATGCGGCCCTTCTTGTCGGGGTCCGGCATGCGCAGGATGTAGTCGTCGGGGAACGCCTGGCCCCGGGCCACCTCGTGCGGGCGGAACATCCGGAACTCGACCTCGGGCAGGATCTCGCGCGCCTCGGCCAGGTCCCGTGCGGTCAGGCGCGGGCGCCCGGCCGGTGAGCGCAGGAGCGCCTGGTGGCCCTTCGTCGTGAGCGTGCGCAGCTCCTCGAACACGGGCGTGGTCATCTCGCCGCCGCCGGTGTTCATGCGGGTGACGAGCGCGTCGCGGTCAGCCACGGCGATCCCGTAGGACGCGCGCGTGGTGACCGTGCGCAGCGGCTCGCTCGCCGGTCGCGCGTCCTCGTTCCACGTCCCGCCGGCCGGCGTGACGAGCGCGTGGTGGTTCCCGCCGGCGGTGAACGTGCCCGCGGGCTCGGTGACGGGCCGCGTGCTGCTGGTGCCGTACATCTCGACGAGGAACGGCGGCACCGCGAGGCCCTTCGTCTCCCGGGTGTTGAGGGTGCGGATCGGGTCCGTCATCGGCCACGCCCGGTAGTAGGCGTCAGGGTCGCCGTGGCGCACGTGGTTCGGGTCGGCGGCGTCGTACTGGTTGCCGAGCGCCTCGATGTGCACGGGCGTCCAGTAGCGGGCGATCCCGGCGGCGATCCGCAGCATCGTCTTCTCTGCGAGTGGCTTCGCGCGGTCCGCGATGCGCTGCCCACGGATCGACCAGTCGATCGCGTCGGACGCGGGACGCCACCCGGGCTCCACGGTCATGCCGCACGCGGCGTGCACGTACGTGTACTGGACCCGGTACTTGCCGACCGTGCGGCCGACCTTCCATGCCTGTGACGCCTCGACCACCGCGTCGCACCGCGGGCAGTACGCGCGGGGGCGGATCAGCCGGTCGAGGTCCGGCGCACGCTCGCCCTCGCGCCAGCACACGACGTAGATCCGGTCACGGGACTGCGGCGCACCGGGGCCGAGCATCTGCGCGTGCATCGAGTTGATCGACATGACCCGGAAGTGGTAGCCGAGCGCGGCGAGCCTCTGCCGCCACACCTGCCACGCGAGCCGGTACTTCGCCTGGGTGGCGATGTCGACGACGTTCTCGACGATCATGTAGCGGTAGCGGTGGTGCTCGGCGAAGCGCAGGACGTCGAACATGAGCAGCCGGGAGCGGGTCGCGGCGTCGTCCGAGAGAGGGTCCTCGAAGAGCCCTTCCTCGATCGCGGGCCGCGCCTTGCCGTTCGCCTGGGACCACTTCGTGCACTCCGGCGACGCCCACAGCACGTCCGTCGTCGGGAAGAACGCGGGGTCCTCCTGGTGCAGGTCGACCGCGGCGTGGTCGGCGCTCGGGTGGTTCGCGTTGTGGATCTCGCACGCGAGCCGCCAGTGGTTCGCCGCGATGACCAGCTCGACGCCCGCGATCGACGTGCACCCGGTGGATGACCCGCCGATGCCGGCGAAGTGGTCGGTCAGCGTGAGGTTGGCGCTCACAGCACACCCGCCAGCCACGCACCCATGGCCGCACCGGCAGCGACTGCGACGGCCCAGAACGCGACCGCGAGTGCCAGCCCGAGCGCGTCGCGTGCGTGCTCGCCGTCGCACCGCCACTCGTCGTCCCCGGGCGGTTCGGTGTCGATCGTGTCGGGCTCGTCGGCGTGCAGGCGCACCGGCTCGGGGACGACGCGGGTCGTCGTGGCACCGGTCGCGCACTCGGGGCACAGCCGCCACGGACCCGTGGGCAGGGTCACGGTCACGAGGGCCGCGTCACCCACCGGGCGGGAGCACCAGTCGCAGCGGGTGCGGGAGTGCAGGGCGGTCATGACGCACCGTCCTGCGCCTCGGCGGGCGGCCAGTCGTAGTCGGCGTCGTCGACCTGCGGGGGCGGCATGGTGGCGGTCGGGGACAAGTCGTCCGCCACGTCCTCGACCAGCCCGGCATCCTCGGCCGTTGGTGAGGCGGCCTCGACCGGGGTGGGAGCGGCCGCCCCCGCAGGCTTCTGGGCCGTCAGCTCGGCCACGCGCGCCTTGATCTGCACGCGGGTCCGCTCGTCGGCCGTGCGGTACATGCCGCGCAGCACGTCGAGGTCCGTGATCTGCGCGAGGTCCGGCGCGCTCGGGCGGGTGGGCTCGGCGAGCGGCTTCACCACGTACACGTGGGACTTCCCGCGCGTCGGGATCGTCGGCACACCCTTCGGCTTGTCGATGCCGCTCATCGCCGCGATGCGCACACCGCCCACAGCGGCACCGCCGTACTGGACCGTCGAGTCGCAGTACAGCGTGATGCGGCGACCGGGCCACTGCGTGTGGTCGAGCCCCCACACGCCCACGAGCACGCGGCGCATGTTCTTGCCCGGACGCCACGGCCGCGGGAACTCGACGAGGTGCACGTTGACGGGCTGCTCACCCGCGGCGACGGTGACGCGCTCGACGGTGAACGTCTGCGGACCTCCCAGGAGGTCCACGGCGTCCAGCTGGTCGGACTGGGGTGCCAGGGTGTCGGCGAGGTCCACTAGATCATCTCCTGGTAGAGGCCGCGCTCGGTCTCGGGCATGCCCTGGACGCGCTCGCGGTAGGTGGTCGTCATGGCGAAGGCGGTGTCCTCGAAGGCCGTGACGGCGGCGAGGATCGCGTCACGCCACGCGGGGTCCGGCAGCACGCGCTTCACGTACAGCGGCATGCCGGCGCAGTAGGACACGTAGTCGCACCAGGCCCGCCCGGACACGAGCAGCCCGGTCTGGATCTGGGCCATGTTCTCGGCGGGCACCTCGTCGTCGAGGATCGTGCGCAGTTGCGCCTTGGCCCGCCGTGACTTGATCTCGATGAGCCCGTCGTCGTCCACCAGGCCGTCGGGGCTGTAGCCGATCTCGAAGGTCTGGCTGTCGTCGTCGGGCTCATCGGGGCTGTAGACCATGAACCCGACCTCAACGACCGGGACGCCGCGGTCTTGCGCGTACAGGTCGCGCGCCACGGGCTCGTCGAGGGTGCCGCGGAGCATGTCGTCGGACACGTACACGGGGTCGGTCCAGCCGGTGATCCGCTCGGCGACGAGCAGCCGCAGCAGGTCGCGGCTCGTGTCGTTCGCGGCGACCTTGAGCGTGGGCGTGACGAGCCTGCCCATGATGGACGCGGTGACCATGCCGCGGCGCTGGGCGGCCCACTCGTCGGTGCCCTGCACGAGGTCGGGCAGGATGCGCAGGCTCATGACTCGTCCCCCACCCACGGCCGTAGCCGCAACTCCTGGTCGAGCTCGTCGTTGTCCGCGAGGTCCGCACCGCTGGGCAGGTCGTCGGCGGGCTCCCACGTGCTGTGCCGCCGCGCGTCGTCGATCTCGCGCGCGTAGTCGTAGGGCTGGTCGCTCACGACGCCACCCGCCTCTCCGCCTCGTCAGCGACACGGATCGCGGAGGCGGGCAGTCGCAGGGCTGCGTCACGTGCACACTGCGGGTCGATGACGAGCACGACGCCCGTGAGCCAGTCGCCTGCCTCGACGAGCACCTCGTGGGCCTCGTCGTGGCCGAGCGCGGCCACGGTGCGGGTCACGGCGTCGAGGTCGTCGTCGGTGCCGCTCATCGCGGTCTGCGCCCAGGTGAGCGCGAGCCGTGAGCGCGCCGTCAGGTCGTAGTCCAGGGACGTGATCACGACGCCACCTCCCGCGCGATGTCGACCGCGAGCCGCAGGCGGTCGAGTCGGTCGATGAAGGCGAGGGTGCGGTGGTGCTCCACGACGTGCGACACGCGCACGTACAGGCCGCTCGCCGCCTCGTCGAGGTCGCCCGCGCCGGTGAGGTCCCACGGCGACTCGACGAGCGCCCCACCGCGGTAGTGGGCGTACTTGTCGTCGACCGGGGCGCACTCGTAGCAGCGGTGCGGGCAGTCGCACGCGATGCCGTGGTGACGGGCCTTCGTGGCGCTCACGACAGCGCCCCGTGCAGCGCGTTCCGCACCTGCAGCGCGGTCACCGACGAGCGGTCGCGCTCGTATGCGTCGTCGAGCAGGTCGAGGACCGCGACGAGCGCGTCGTGCATCGCCTGAGGGCCGACGTCCCCGACGATCCGGTCCGCGTGCCGCTTCTCCACGCGACGCCGCAGCCAGTCCATCTGCGCGCCGCGGGAGCCGCGCCCGTCCCACAGGCGAGCGAGGTCGAGTGCTGCCTGCACGCCGTCCCCGGGCTCGTCCAGGAAGTCAGGGTCGTCGATCGCGCAGTCGGTGCAGACCTCGACGTGCTCGCCGTCGGAGTCGTGCGCCGGGTAGCGCGGACCGGGTGCGGACAGGTCGCACCATGCGCACGTCGCCGCGCTCACGGCAGCGCCCCCTCGTGGTCCCGCATGCACGGCGTGCACGAGCACGTGCAGTCGGACGCGCTACGGCACCGCGTCGGGTCATGCGTCACGGCCAGAGCCACCAGCGACGGCACGCACGCCTCGCACGCGTCCTCGTCCCGGTGCCCACACGGCCGCACGTCGTCCAGCGACGCCAGATCCTGCGCGATCCGCTGCGCACTCCTCGCCGCACGCAGCCCACGCCGCGCCTCGTGCAGCCCCGCCACCGCGTCGAACAGGTCCGCCGTCGAGTCGGCACCGGGCTCCACGGTCAGCCGCTCGGCCGCGGACACCACCACCTGCTCGCACGCCCGCACGTTGTCCATCGCCGCGGCCACCGTCGTCGACGCCACGATGACCAGGCGCGTGATCGTGTCCTCGCCCATCACGCCACCGCCGCACGCTCGTCGCGGAGGGCCTGGTGCGCGTCCAGCACCTCGCACAGCTCGATCTGCCGGGCGCGCATCGCCGAGCCCACCCGCCGCAGCGTGTACGGCGCGGCGTCCTCGGGGTGCTCGTACCAGCCGGACGTGTAGGCCGCCAGGATGCTCCCGCCCCGCTGGGACACCTCAGTCACCGACGGGTACTCGAGGATCTCGGCCACGTACTCGTCGGTGCGGGCGACGATCGCGGCGGGGATGATGCGGCCCATCACGCCACCTCGTCCTCGACCGGGCCGACGAGGGTGCCCGTGACGATCGGCCCACGCAGCAGGTCGACCTCCGCGAGCAGGTCGTCGACCGTGAGCGGACGCGTCGGGGTGAAGCCGAGGGTGTCGCGCGTCTGGTCGTACAGGGGGGTCGACGTGCGGCGGAACGTGGCGTAGTCGCGCTGGGCGTCCTTCGCGGCGAACACGTCCTCGGGCTCGGGGGTGGTGGGGCGCGGCTTGCGGCGCAGGAAGCGGTTCATCTGAGACGATTCCTTTCGTGTAGGTGGCCCTCGTCCGGCTTGGCGGTTGTGGCGGGGGCCGTCTGCTGGGTGGGGTCAGGCGTCCGGGAGGGCGTCGAGGTACTCCTCGAGCGCCTTCGCGGGGATGACGATGCGGCGACCCATCTGCTTCGCCTTGAGCTGGCCGGAGTGGATCGCCTGGTCGATGCGCGCCTTCGACGTGCGCGCCGCAGCAGCCGCCTCGTCGCGGGTGTAGACCAGCGGCGCGGGGGTCACGAGACGACCGCCAGGCCGCCGCCGCGCAGGTGACGCAGCAGGTACTCGATCCCCTTCGGGGTGACGCGCGGCTGCGGGGCGTCCAGGACGCGCTCGCCGGTGCGCGGGTGGTAGTGCGACTGCGGCAGTGCGGCCATGCGGCCCCGCTCGATCGCGGTCTGCCGGACGTGCCACCGCTGGTCGGAGCCGCGGTAGAGCCACCCGAGGTCCGCGAGCACCGCGAACAGGCGCGTGGAGCCGAGCGAGATGCCCGAGCGAGCGAGTGCCTTCGCGGCGTCCGCGACGGACAGGTCACCGGTCGCGTCCAGCAGGAGGTCCGCGACCTCGGCGCGGGGCTCGAGCGCGGCGATCTGCTCGTTCGCGACGACGAGCGCGCGGGCCGTCTCGACGAACTGCTCGGCCATGGCGAGCACGCCAGCAGGGGTCGTCAGGTCCGGGGCTGGTGCGACCGAGTAGCTGCCCGTGCGGCGGATCGTCGGCAGGACGTCCGTGGTCACCCAGCGCCGGAACGGCTTCGCGCTCGGAGAGTCGCTACGGACGATGACGTCGTACATGCCCGCCTCGGTGACGGTGGTCATCGACTGACGGCCGCCAAGGGTGTCGATCTGACCGACACCCTTCATGTCCTCGTCGAGACGGGCTGCGACGTCACGGGCATTGCGGATGCCGAGTGCGGCGCAGAGGTCCGCGAGGACGAACCAGGGCTCCCCGTACTCGTCCGTGATGACGCGCACGGCCTGGCCGTGGAACGCGTGCTGGATGAGGTCGGTCATCACGCCACCTTCGCTCGCTGGTTGATGGAACGTCCGCTGACTGCGGATGCGGAGGCCACGAAGAGGATCTCGGTCGGGACTGCGAGGGCCTCCGCGAGACGGACGGCGAGCTTCGGGGTGCAGGTGCTCTTCCTGCCCGAGGTCAGGTGCGAGACGAACGACTTCGAGCAGCCGGCGTAGCGCGCGAGCTGCTCGTACGAGAAGCCGCGCTGCCTGATCAGCGCCCTCAGCGTCTCTGGCGAGGTGAGTCGCATCCAAGTCCCCTTCGGCCAACGCGTCTTCGTCCGGTCCTGCATCTGGATTGATCCTCCCTTGGTAGACGGTGCGGTGTCAACTAACTGCGGATGATTCTTCCGCAGGAGGTAGACGCTGGTCAACTACTCACACGCTTGTAGTTCCGCAGCCTGCGGACTTACGGCACGATGGGCACCGATGGTTGGTAGACGAAATGACGACACGCGGGACGCTTTGCCGGTAGACGGCACGGTGTCCGGGGCCGTTGCGCCCGAGCCGGCGCCCGGAGAGGGTCGCCCCATGGGTCACCTGTGGCAGATCGTCCAGAAGCACCTGGACGAGTACGGCGTCCGCGAGGCTGCGCTCGCGCGCAAGATGGGCACGCGCCCGCAGACGCTCAACTCCTGGAAGAACCGCGGGCTCAAGCAGCTGCCCGAGCGGCGTCTGCTCGACTCCCTCGCGGTTGCGACGCGCACGCCGTACGAGACGGTCCTCGAGGCTGCACTGGCCGACACCGAGTACCGCAGCCTCGACGCGGGGTCCACCTTCGCCGACCCCGCGTACATGCCCGAGGACACGCTCATGGTCCAGTGGATCGAGGCGCGCCGGGCCGAGAGGCGCGCGGTGGCGGAGTACGCCCGTCGCCATGGCATTGAGGACCCCACGGCCGCACGGGAGGCGATGGTCGCCTACTTCCATGCGCCGAGCCTCGACTATCTCGAGCGCGAGTGGGACGCCCGAATGGACGCTGAGGCGGTCACGGACCTTGGTGAGCAGCGAACTGACGAAGAGCTAGATCAAGCAGTAGAGCGCCGGCGGCAAGACGACGCTCGGCGTCCAGACCTGCCCTGAGCAGCCCGACGTTCTGCGTCGAGACGTAGCAGACCGGGTGGGTCATCCCCTCGACCTCGACGACCGCCACACCCAACCGTGCGAGCAACTCGAACTCGTCCACGCCGACGATCCCCCTGTCCGCCGCGCACCCTCGTCGCAGCCGACCAGACTCGCGCGCACCCCTGACACCCGGCACCCGGACGAGGTACGCGCCCTCACCCGTGCGGCGTAGCGGTCAGCCCGAGCGCCCCGGCGATCCCGTCGAGCGCATCCCGCGCGAGGGCCTGGCTGACGTGCTGATACCCGCGAGTGGACGTGATGGACGAGTGGCCCATGATCGCGATGACGACGGCCTCCTTGACGCCGTGCTCCAGCAGCAGCGTCGCGGTGGTGTGGCGGGCCTCATGCAGCAGGTACCGGGCGGGGTCGCGGTGGCGGCGCTCGTCGGTCGGGGCGACCTTCGCGGCGGCCTGGAGCGCGTACCAGGCGTCACGGTCGGCGCCGGACGAGCGTGGGCGGCCGAGCATCCGCGCGAGCAGCGTCGGGTCGGTCGTGTCCCACTCGATCACGGGCCAGACCAGACCGTGCGGGTTCACGTGCTCGGCGCGCTGCCACGTCTCCAGGGCGGCCCCCATCCACGACACGAGCGGGATGACGCGCCACCCGCTGCGCGACTTCGGGCGCACCAGGTGCATCGCGTCCACGAGCCGCCGCGCCTCGTACCCGTCGGGGACGCGGAACGTCCCTGCGGCGCGGTCGAGGTACGGCAGGGCCTGGAGCTGCCAGGACGCGTCGAGCAGCCCACGGTCGAGGTCGACGGCCTCCCATGTCAGCCCCAGGCACTCGCCCTGGCGCATGCCCTGCAAGAAGGCGGCGGCCCAGCGCGAGCCGTCGGGCCGCTGCGAGGCCGCGCCGAGGATCGCGAGCGCGTGGCCGAGCGGCACCGCGTCGCGGTCGTGGGTGGCCTTGCCGGGTGCGGCGACCTCTCGGGCGAGCCGGGAGACGCTGTGCCCGTCGGCCGCGGCGGCGTCCAGGGCGCGGATCAGCACGCCGTGGACGTAGCGCGCGGTCGTCGTCGAGCGCCCCGCCTTGCGTACCGCGGTGCCCACCGAGCGCACGTCGCCGGGCGTGAGGGTGTCGAGCCGCTTGCTGCCGATGGTCGGCACGATCCAACGGCGCACGGCGCTGGCGTCGGTCGCGTAGTACTTCGGCCGCGCCTTGGTCGCGTGGACCTCGAGCCACGCCTCGCACCAGGACTTGACGGTCCTGTGCCCGCCGGCCACAGCCCCGGCGTCGACCTCGTACTCGCGCTGCCGCTTGGTCAGGCGCCGCTTGCACTCGGCCTCGGTGGTGGCCGAGACGGTGACGACGCGCCGGGTGCCGCGCTCGGTCCAGCCGGCCTGGAAGGTGCCGATCCACCGGCCGTCGGAGGCGCGCTGGTACACGCTGCCGGTGCCGTACTGCCGCCTGCGACGCTCGGCCATGCCGCGCCTCCGGGGTGTAGTGAAGTCTGTAGTGATCTCACAGAGTCTCACGGGGTCTGACTGGATGCTAAGGCGCAGGTCAGAGCCGGTGCGACCTCCCCTCAGTGTGGCACGTTCTCTGACTACGGATCAGAAGGTTGGGGGTTCGAGTCCCTTCGGGCGCACATCAGAAGGCCCCTGACCGGCGGAGACGCGGTCAGGGGCCTTCGTCGTCCGGGCATCGCGAGGGGCCTGACGCCGGCACGCAGCCGCCTACGCCACAGTCGATCGGCTGCGCTTCCGCCGAGCCGGTGGGCGCTCCGGCCCCGCGAGCGGCCGACCTCGGACCGGAATGCGAGTGCGGCAGCGGCTCGCCGGCGGGGATGATCGGGGGATGAGCGAGACGCTGAACCGACTGACCTCCGACCTCACCACCGCCATGAAGGCGCGCGACACCGACCGCACGAGCGTGCTGCGCCAGGTGATCGGCGCCGTCCGGGCCGAGGAGAAGGCCGGACCGGTGAGCAAGGAGCTCACCGAGGACGAGGTGCTGGCGGTCCTCGCCCGCGAGGTCAAGAAGCGGCGCGAGAGCGTGCAGATCTACACCGACGCCGGCGCGCCCGAGCGTGCGGCGAACGAGGCCGCCGAGGCCGACGCCATCGAGACGTACCTGCCCGCACGCCTCTCCGACGACGAGCTCGCGGCGCTGGTCACGGCGGTCGTCGGTGACCTGGGGGCGACGAGCATGCGCGACATGGGCGCCGTCATGAAGGAGGCCACCGCCCGCGCGGGTCTGGCCGCCGACGGCAAGAAGCTCTCCGCCCTGGTCCGCACGGCCCTCGCCGGCTGACGTCGCGAGGCGGGTGGACCTCCCCCCGCCACGCGACGGGAGGTCCACCCGGTCCGGGAGTGACAGCGCGCACCGCGGGTGCCACTATCGCGCCGTGGCGACGCCGAGCGACAGCACGGGACGATGGGGGCTGCGCACCGACCTGCTGCGGCACGGCGACGACGGCGACTCGAGCCGCGTCGGCTACGTCGAGCTGTTCTTCGACCTCGTGTTCGTGTTCGCGGTCACGCAGCTCTCGCACAGCCTGATCGCGCACCCCGACGGCACCACCCTGGCGCACACGCTGATCCTCGGCTGGGCGGTGTGGTTCCTGTGGATCGACACCACCTGGGTCACCAACTGGCTCGACCCCGACCGCGTGCCGGTGCGGGTCATGCTCCTGGTGCTCATGCTGCTCGGTCTGCTGATGTCCAGCGCGATCCCCGAGGCGTTCGACGGCAAGGCGATGCTGTTCGCGGCGCCGTTCGTCGCGATCCAGGTCGGCCGGAGCGTCTTCACCGCGCTCGCGATGGGCCGGCACTGGCCCGAGAACGCCGTCAACTTCGTGCGGATCAGCATGTGGCTGGCGACCTCGGGCGTGCTGTGGCTGGTGGGCGCGACGGTCGACGCCGAGCAGCGGATCTGGTGGTGGGGCGCCGCGGCGCTGCTGGACCTCGCTGCACCGCGCGCGATGTTCTGGGTCCCGGGGCTCGGTCCGTCGCGCGCGGCCACCTGGTCGGTGCGCGGCCACCACATGGCCGAGCGGGTCTCGCTGTTCGTCATCATCAGCCTCGGCGAGTCGATCATCGTCGCGGGCGCCGCGTTCGCGGAGCTCGAGATCGACCCGACGAGCGTGACCGCGTTCCTCGCCGCGTTCGCCTCGACCGTGCTGATGTGGCTGCTCTACTTCGACCGTTCGGAGCGCACCGGCAGCCACTACCTGTCGTCGCGCCGCGACCCCGGCATGGTCGCGCAGACCGCCTACACGTACATCCCCTACCTGCTGGTGATGGGCATCGTCCTGACCGCGGTCGGGGACGAGCTCGTCCTGCAGCACCCGCACGGGCACGAGGGCGCGACCGACGGGTGGACCGCGGGCCTGGTGTGCGGCGCAGCCGCCGTCTACCTCGTCGGGAACGCGCTGTTCCGACGAGCGACGGGCGGACCCTGGTCGTGGCCGCACCTGACGGGGGCCGCGCTGGCCGTCGCACTCGTCGCGCTGCGGGGCGGCGTCACGCCGCTGACCCTCTCGTGGCTCACGAACGGCGTGCTCGCGCTGGTCTTCGCGGCCGACGTGCTGGCCGCCCGGCGGCGCTCCGGGAGGGACGCGGCACGCTCGTCGGAAACGTGAAGGCCGGACCCCTGGACGCGGATCCGGCCTCGAGCGGCCTCACTGACACAGCTTTGGAACGCCGGACTCTGGGCGGCCGTCAACCAACTCCTGCATGAACGACCGAGCTGATCCGTTCAGCACCTCACACGGGCGTGTGGGAGCCCAGAATCTCGTAGCCGTTCAGTCCCGATGCGCGCATCGCGGCCAGAACCTTGTCGCTCACGAACGTCCGACTCTGCGACCTCGGACCGATGATCTCGTGTCCGGCGACCTTCGTCGCAGAGATCACGGGCTGAGTCGGAAGCCCGCTTGGGCCGATGACCGAGCGCGCCGCATCGTAGATGTCCGGCGGTTCGGGGAAGTGCATCACCCAACAGTCGAGCGGGACATCGGCAACCGTGCGAACAATCGCCGGGAGCCACTGAACCACATCCATAGGTCCCAATAACGGCTCGAGGACGTCTCGCGCCCGAAGTGACACGACGCGAGTTGCATCGATCACCCGCATCCAGTCGCCAGCAAAGGCGCTCGTCAAACGCCACTCCATCCGTGGCGGGTCTGTCACGACGGCGGGATGGTGCCGAAGTGACGTCAGATACTTGCGGTCCGGCGAGATGCGGCGTGCGACAGCATCACCCATGGGGATCAGATCGAAATACACTCAACACCTCCACCAGGCACCACGAATCGCCAGCGGATTGTTCTCGATGGGCTCCCGCACCCACTTGGCAAACAATCGCAAGAACTCATCGGCGTCATCGCCGGCCACCTCCTGCGCTAGTTCCATGTTCTCAAGAACCCACTGATGGTAGGCGTTTGGGTGCCGACCGCGGTGCGGCATCGACAAGAGGTTCCAGTCCTGGTTAAGCGTGAGCCCCGGGTAATCTTCGATGATTTCCTCGAAATAGGGCGTCCACGTCTGCGGACTCTTGTCAGTCGCGAGGTGGTGCTTCTGGGTCGGGAGTGAGTCCAGGAGGTTCTGGTTGTAGACGGGGTCCTTGATGCAGTTCCCGGGCAGATCGATGCCGCCGTCGGCACCGGGCTCCGGATCGTAATCGAGGTCCGGCGTGCCTTCGTCGAGACAGATTCCCTCGTCTGACACGTGGTAACAGTCGGGATCGAAGTCCTCAATCGGAGCGACGTCGTCCTGAATGGTGTCGATGAGGCTCTGTAAAGCGCGGGCGACGTCATCGAGTGTCGCGATCATTCGGATCGCCGCGACGATGCCCTTGGCGTTGCAGACGAGGGTGACGTCCGGGACGCTCGACATGGCCCGGTGGCTCGGAATCCACGCGCCGAGCGTGAGGCACGCCGAGTCCCCGTATTTCTGCACCAGCAGCGTGGCAAGCGAGATGACCAGCGGCGACGCTTCCACGGCGTCGATCTGGATGCTCGTGACGACGACCCGGCCCGAACTCGCGCGGATATCTACGCTCGGGAGCGCGTCAGACGGTGCGTCCTTTGCAACGAAGGCGATGAACGACTTGTAGGCTCCTGCGCCGATATTCGCGCTGTAGCTGCACGTGACCAGGCTCTGTGAGCAGTTCGCGACTCTTGTGTGTGTCTCGGCGTTGTAGATACTTGTGATCAGCCCGGTCTCGTTGACGTCCGGCGCGATCGTCGCCGTGATGAGCGACTTGCCGCCGGCGGAGCCGAACGTCGAGACCGAAGCAGCGAGCGAGACGGACCCGTGCCAACCGGACCGCTTCACCGCCACACCCGCCGACGCCCGGATGCCGCTCGTGGGCCTGCCACCGCTACAACAGGTGTCGGTCACATAGGCCACAAGCGATCGCGACTGGTCGATTCCGACAGAGACCTTCTCCGAGCACGGGATGGAGCTCATGAGGCAGCTCTTCACGAGCTGCCCCGACTGGGCGTCCCCGATGGTCACGTACGGATGCGGATTGGTAGCCGCAGACGGGTTCACGATGGCCCGGACGTACGTGCTTCCCTTGTCGGCCTGCAGCGTCGGCTCGTCCGCGACGAGCGTCAGCGATCCAGTCCAGCCGCTGCGATGCACCGCGGTCGACGAGGACGCGAGCACGACGGCGCCCGAAGGCGGGCCCGGGTTGGGCACGCTGTTCATCGTGACGTAGGCACTGAAGCTACGGGTTGCGTCGACGTCGACGCTGACCTTCGTACTGCACGCAGTGGAGCTCATCAGGCATGACTCGACCAGCGCTCCGGTCGTGGAGTCGTAGATGATGACGTACGGGTTGGTAGCTGATGGGTAGGTCGCCGGCGACACCGTCGCCCGCACGTACGTCGAGGGCTCCGCCGGTCCCAGTTCGGACGCATCTGCGACGAGCGACACCGAACCAGACCACGTGCCCGCAGCCGCGGCGGGCGTCGCGAGCCCGAGGACAGCCAAGCACCACGCCAGCACCACAACCACGGAACGCATCCGCCGACTCATCGAGCCCCCTTGAACCAGTTCGAGCCACACCGGCGCACGGAGAGTACTACGAACGGCGGTGGCAGTCGCCGGCACCGCGAACGGGGACCGGAGGGAGACATGCAAGAACCCCCAGCGACTGTTCGGTCACCGAGGGTTCCAACGTGTACTGCCTGGCGGAGACGGTGGGATTTGAACCCACGGAAGGCTTACGCCTTCACGACCTTAGCAGGGTCGCGCACTAGACCTGGCTATGCGACGTCTCCAGGTGCGCACAGGGTACCTGGCCGTGTCGTCGGGCAGCAAAGCGCGTCCGTCAGCGCTCCAGACCCCACGACTTGTCGGTCACCATGCGGGCGACGGCGAGCCCGATCGTGAGGCAGACGACGACGAGCGTGGCCTGCACGCCGTACGCCAGCGCCTGCACCGTGTTGCCGTCCGACAGGTAGAAGATCGCCCGGTACGCGGTCACGCCGGGGACCATGATGACGACGGCGGGCACGGAGATCGTCACGCGTGGCACGTCCAGCTTGGGGGCTCCCCACCCCGCCAGGAGTCCGACGAGCAAGGCCGCGACGGCCGCGGCGGCCTGCGTGACCATGCCCTGGTCGACGAGCTCGAGGCGGATGACGTTCGCGAACATCCCGACGGTCGCGGCGCCGATCGCCATCACCCAGGGGCCGTTGAACATCAGCGCGAACCCGAGCACGCCCAGGAAGCTCGCGACGAAGCGCAGCGCGAGCAGCAGCGCGGCGTCGATGTCCGGCGGTGGCGGCGGGTCCGGGGCGAGGCCGACGACGCTCGAGACGCCCCAGACCGCGAGAGCGGCGGACATGAGGATGACCATCGCGTAGGTGAGCCGGGAGACACCGGCGGAGAAGTCGAGCCGGGCGAGGTCGAGCGCGCCCGCGACCAGGGGGAAGCCGGGAATGAGGAACAGCACCGCGGAGACGTAGCCCGCCTCGTGGCGGGTGGTGAGCATGCCGAGCTCGTGCAGCGCGGTGACGAGCCCCAGGTAGGAGAAGCAGGCCACCGTGGCCGCGATCATCGCGACGCCGAACTGGTTGTAGCCGCGGTGCATGAGGTTGCGCCGCACGAGCTGGCCCAGGCCGGCGGCGATGAACACGCCGCCCACCTCGACCGGGCCGCCGTTGTTGAGGAACGCGAACGCGGCACACGCGATCGCCGACCACAGCGCGTTGAGCAGGGCCGGGTACAGCGGGGGCTTGGCGGCGATCGCGTTGACCTCGTCGAGCACCTCGTCGACCGAGACCGGGGCACGGCGCTCGTCGCGACGCCGCTCGAAGCGGGTGACCATCCGCTCGAGCTCTGCGAGCCGGTCGGCGTTCACGCCCACCGACCGGACCTCGGCGACCTCGGTGCGGAACGAACGGCCGCGGTGGGACGTGGCCGTGATCTCGGTGAGGGTCACGTGCGCCTCGTGCCGGTCGACACCCATCGCCCGGGCGGTGCGCGCCATCGACGCCTTCACGCGGTAGGAGCCCGTGCCCGCGGACAGGCTCAGCTTGCCGACCTGAAGAGCGGCGCCGGAGCGCCGGATCAGGTCGAGCTCGTCATCGTCGGGGGAGGCCACGGGACCATCTTGACCTGCCCGGGGGCAGAAGGGTGGGCCCAGGGGCCTGCGCGGTGTGCGGCGTGCGCCACTGCGCGATTTCGCCGTGAGGCGAAAGCCGTTGACGACGCGGGCTCGCGCGGGCTGTGCTGTGCACGGCGGATCGAGGTCAGCGGTCCGTATCTGGGGCATGTCGGTGCGTCTCGTTACCGTCCGGCTGTCTCGTCCGGCGACGACGCCATCCCGTGATCCCCCGGCCCTGGAGTGCTCTGTGTCCGAATCCGTCCTGCCCGTCACGTCCGACGAGCCCGTCGCGCTCCCGGCGCCGGCGGCCGTCGAACCCCCCGACCCGCGCCGCTGGGCCATCCTCGGCGTCATCGCCGTGACCCAGCTGATGCTGGTCCTGGACTCCTCGATCATGACGATCGCGCTGCCGTCCGCGGCCGAGGACCTCAACATCGCGGACAACGACCGCGCGTGGGTCATCACGGCGTACACGCTCGCGTTCGGCGGTCTGCTGCTGCTCGGCGGCCGGGTCGCCGACTACCTGGGCCGCAAGCGCGCGATGCTCATCGGCCTGCTCGGCTTCGCGGCCGCCTCCGCCCTCGGCGGCGTCGCGGCCAACGCCGGGATGCTGTTCGGCGCCCGGGCGCTGCAGGGTGTGTTCGGGGCGCTCATGGCCCCCGCCGCGCTCGCGCTCATCACCGTGACGTTCACCGAGCCGCACGAGCGCGCGAAGGCGTTCGGCGTCTTCGGCGCGATCGCGGGCGGTGGCGCCGCGATCGGGCTCATCGCGGGCGGCGTGCTCACCGAGTACCTCGACTGGCGCTGGTGCCTGCTGGTGAACCTGCCGATCGCGCTCATCACGGCCGCCTTCGGCGTCCGGATCCTGCGCGAGTCCAGGGCCCACGGCAACACGCGGTTCGACATCCCGGGCGCCGTGCTCTCGGTGATCGGGCTCGTCTCGCTCGTGTACGCGTTCACCGAGACCGCCAAGCTCACCGTCGACGATCAGGGCCACACGACGACCGTCGGATGGACCGACCCGGTCGTGGTCGCGCTGCTGGTGGTCGCAGTGCTCTCGCTCGTGGCGTTCGTCGTCGTCGAGACGCGCGTGCCCAACCCGCTGCTGCCGATGCGCTTGATCCTCGACCGCAACCGCGGCGGGTCCTACCTCGTGTTCCTGCTGGTCGGCGCGGGCCTGTTCGCGATGTTCATGTTCATGGGCTTCTACTTCCAGCAGGTCCTGCACTACGAACCCCTCAAGGCCGGCTTCGCGTTCCTGCCGTTCAGCGTCACGCTCATCCTCATGGCGGGCGTGGTCGCGCGGCTGCTGCCGGTCACCGGCCCGCGGCCGCTCATGATCGTCGGCCTGTCGCTCGCGGCCGTCGGCATGCTCATGCTGACGCGGACCACGCCCACGTCGTCGTACTGGACCGTGGTCCTGCCGGCGCTCGTCGTGCTCAGCCTCGGCATGTGCATGGTGTTCATCCCCGCGTCCTCGACCGCGCTGATCGGCGTGGGCGGCCACGACGCAGGCATCGCGAGCGCGGTGCTCAACACCGCGCAGCAGGTCGGCGGGTCGCTCGGTGTCGCGCTGCTCAGCACGTTCGCGATCACGGCGACGACGAACAAGCTGACCGACCTGGTCGCGGGCGGCGCCGACGCTGCGGATGCGGCGACGCAAGCCACCGCGCAGGTTGCCGGCTACCACGTCGCCTACCTGGCGGGCGCGGGCCTGCTCGTGCTCGCGCTCGTCGCGACGATCGCGCTGATCCAGGCGCGACGATCCGACCTGCCGACCGAGGGCGCCGCCGCGATCGCTTGACGCGACGACCGCGTCCCGGCCCGCCGGCGGGGCTCAGCGCTCCTGCTGGTGGGCCGGGACGCCCTGCGCCGCGAGTCGGGCGGTCTCCTCGACGCGTGCGGCCCGGGTCGCCGGCCGTCGCGCGTCGAGCAGCCAGCGCAGCACCTGCCGGCGCGCCGACTCGGTGAAGGCGTCCCACCGTTCGCGGGCACCCGGGAGCGCCGCGAGCGCCGCCGCCAGGTCGTCGGGCACGACGAGCGCCTCGACGTCGTCGAGATAGGTCCACGCGCCCGAGGCCTTCGCCGCCTCCACCGCGGCCCAGCCGGGCGGCGCCATCCGCCCGGCCGCCTCGACGCGGGCCAGCCGCTCCTTGTTGGTCCTCGACCACGGGCTGCTCGGCTTGCGCGGCGTGAACCACAGGCCGGAGCGCTCGTCGTCGAACGTGCGCGCCAGCGAGTCCACCCAGCCGAACGCGATGCCCTCCTCGATCGCCTCCTCGTAGCTGAGGCGTGGCCGACCGGTCGCGGGCTTCCAGAACACGAGCCAGACGCCCGTCGCGGTCGCGTGGTGCTCGGCGAGCCACTGCCGCCAGGGCTCCCGCGTCTCGGCGTGCACGCGGGGTGCGTCGGGGTCGCGCGGGCCGGTCGTCATGCCACCTCGAAGCGCACGAGCCGCCGCGCGACGTCGACCTCCGCGAGGCGCACGTCGACCTCCTCGCCGAGCGGGAGCCCGGCGCCGCCGACCCGCGCGCGCACCACGGGCTCGCGAAGCTGGACGACCCCGGTCGCGCCGTCGTCGCGCACGTCCACGACCGCGCCGCGGAAGACCTCTCCCTGCCGCCCGGCCAGCACCGCCGCCTCGACGAGGTCGAGGCAGCCGCGCTCGTACGCCGACGCCCGCCGGTCCCCCTCGGCCATCCGGGCCGGCAGGTCCGGCAGCGCCGCGCGGACCCAGTCCGC
Organism: Cellulomonas composti; assembly: GCF_007990245.1. Lineage (GTDB taxonomy): Bacteria > Actinomycetota > Actinomycetes > Actinomycetales > Cellulomonadaceae > Cellulomonas > Cellulomonas composti. Next base: position 164,677 of record NZ_BJWG01000008.1, read on the forward strand.
CGGGTCGCTCCCGGCGCTGACCGCCACGCAGACCTCCTCGGCGAACCGGTCGACGAGGCGGCGCAGCGGCGCCGTGACGTGCGCGTACGGTGCCGCGATCGCGCCGTGGCCCGGATGCTCGGGCGGCGCGCCGTCGAAAGCCGCGTACGCGGCGCCGCGCAGCAGCGTCGTCGCCTCGGTGAGCACCGCCGCGTGCGCGGGCCGGGCCGCGTCCAGGCCGCGCAGCACATCACCGACGTCGGTGCCCACGGGCCAGTCGACGCCCAGCGCGAGCGCGGCGCGCCGGAGCCGGGCGACGTCGCGGTCGTCGGCCGCGGGCAGCGTGCGCAGGATCCCCACGCGCGCGTCCAGCATGAGGCGAGCGGCGCTGATGCCGGTGAGCAGCGAGATCTGCGCGTTCCACTCCTCCACAGGCAGTGTCGATCGGCTCGCGAGCACCCACGCGCCGTCGCGCCGCTCGACGACCTGCTCGGGCGTCGGCAGGGTGATGCCGCCCCGCTCGCGCTCCGCCGCTTGGCGCAGGAGCCCGACCGTGCGCAGCAGCCCGAGCGGGCCGTCGGGCTCACCGCCGTCGCGGGAGCCGTCGACGAGGCCCTGCGCCTGCTCGTAGGACAGCCGCCGGTCGCTGCGCACCATCGCCCGCCCGACGTGCACCGCCTGTGGCATCCCGTCCCCGTCGAGGTCGATCTGCCACAGCAGTGCGGGCGCGTCCTGCCCCGGCAGCAGGCTCGCCGCACCCTCGCTGAGCCGCGGCGGGTGCAGCGGCGTGCGCCGGTCCGGCGCGTACAGCGTGGTCACGCGCCGCCGCGCCTCGTCGTCGATCGCCCGACCCGGCACGACCCACGCGGCGACGTCCGCGATCGCGTAGTGCACTCGGAACCCGTCACCGCGGCGCTCGAGGTGCAGCGCCTGGTCGAGATCGCGCGAGCCCTCCGGGTCGATCGTCAGCAGCGGCAGGTCGCGCGCGTCCCGACGATCGTCGCCGGCATGCGGGTCGGCCTCGGCGACCCGGCGCGCCTCGTCGCTGACCGGCGGCGGGAACTCGTCGGGGATGGCGAGCTCGGCGCGCAGCGCGGCCAGCCCGTCGCGGACGGCGGTGTCGACGGCACGGTCGTCGGACCGGAGCCGTACCTGGCGTCGTGGCACCGCCCGAGCCTATGGCGACGGGCCGGGCCCGGCGCCCGGTGACCTGGCGGGTCAGCCGATCGGCGGCGCGGGCGGACCCGGTTCGGCCGGCGGTGAGGGCGGCGTCGGCGGGGCAAGCGGGCCTGCGCCAGCGGCAGGGGATGCCGGCTGCGGGGCGAACGGCCCGGCGCCGGGCACGGGCGGTGCCGGCGGCGCGCCGGGCGTGAACGTCGGCGCGCCGGGCGTGAACTTCGGCGCGCCGGGCGTCAGGTACCCGGGGTGCGCGCCCTCGACGGGCGCCGCGAACGCGTTCTCGTCGTCCGCCTCCGCCCGGCGGGCACGGCGTCGCGACAGCAGGATCACCGTGATCACGACGACGAGCACGACGACGCCGATCGCGACGGCGAGCCAGATCCACTTCAGGAGGGGCGACGCCGGGCTGTCCTTCGCCGTCGCCTGCATCGTGATCGCCTCGGAGCCGTCGCCGGTCCAGGTGACCGTCGTGCCGCTGATCTCGCCGTTCGCGGACGTCACGGGCCCGGGGAAGGTGAAGGCGATCCGGATGTCCCCGCCGCTCAGCTGCGGCGTCTCCTCGTCCTCGGAGGCTCCGCCGAGGTCGAGCGTGCCGTCGACCGTGAAGGTCCCGTCCTCGTGCGTGACCGTCATGTCCTCGTCGCCGAACTCGGACAACGGCTGGTCGACGAACGTGTAGGTGCGGCCCACGAACGTGTCGTCCTGGTACGGCTCCACGGAGGTCGCGTCGTCGCCGAGCGAGTCCTCGGTGCTGTCGAGGAACTCGTCGACGGTCTGGCCCGTCATCTCGAGCACGCTCTTCTCGATCGCGAACACGATCGTGCCGTCGACGGTGTCGTCGGCCGCGAACGTCAGGCTCATGTCGAGCTTCACGCATCCCGCGAGGGAGAGCAGCACGGCGACGGCCAGCCCGACGAGCGCGAGGGGACGGGTGACGGAGCGGGCGCGTGAGGGCGTCATGGCGGTCATCATGGCGGGCGCGGGCGGCCCGCGTCCGGCGTTGTGCACATCCGAACGGGTGACGCTCGCCCCACGTGCGGGTGGATTGAGCGCACGCTGCGGGTGGATTCCCGCCGAACCGGCCACAAGACAGCACAATTCCGGCAGGGTGACAGCCGTGAACGCTGCTCCCGCTCGCGATCCCGGACGCTGCACGGTCTGCGACCAGATGGTCGAGATCGGCGCGCGCTCACTGCCCTGGGCGGGCGGCCCCGCCCACGAGGCGTGTGCGGTCTACGCACGCAACACCACCGCCGGCTACCGCACGCACGCCGCCTCCCACCAGCGCAGCGCCTGAGGCCTCGCGCTCGATCGAGGTCGGACAGCGGCCCGGGTGGTCAGCTCGACCTCGACGACGGTGACGGGCGCGCCGCCTCGGTTCCTGACCCACACCACACTGAGAGCGCGTGTGGTGAGCACTCCGGGTTCTACGCAGTCGAGCGGCGCCGAGCTGCGGGTCGTCCTCTCGGTTGCGGTCGTTCAGTCGTCCGAGCCCGGCGGCGTCCAGTCGGCGTCGCACGGCGCGCCGGCTTCGCTCGTCTGCATCCACAGCCTGGTCCGGACGTGGGACTCGCGACCGTCGACCCGGTAGGTCACCCGCACGCCGTCGGCGCGCGCGGCGTGGACTCCGGACCGCAGCCCGATGCCGACGACGACGAACACGGTGCCGCCGGGCTCGACCGTCATGACCGGGTCGTCCGGCATGACGAACGGCTGCCCGTTCGACGGGGTGTCCGCCTCGGGCACGAGGTACGCCCCGACGAGCTCGATGCCGTCGGTCGGGTCGATGAGCGTCACGTCCGTCACCTCGGCGACCGACGTGCCCTCGTTGCGAAGCGTGCTCAGGCCGATCAGCACGGGTCCGGTCGCGGCCTGCTGTGCGCAGTACCCGGAGCCCGTCGCATCGTCGTTGACGAGCCCGCCGCCGGTCGCACAGCCCGCCAGCGCGAGCAGACCAAGGGCGACGACCCACGCGCGGGACCGAACACTCCATCGAGCGCGCATCACACGTCTCCCGCCTGCCCAGGTCATCGGCCTACAGCGTCCAGGCGGCGGTTGTCGTGACGACCGTCGCGTCCGGGCCCATGCGGCATCGTACGGATGCTCGACTGACGCCGACGATCCTCGGCAAGTGTCGAGTATTCTCGACGACTGTCGAGTATCGTCACCGCTGGATAGCTACGCGACAGGTCGGTCAGGACCGGTTGTAGCACTCTGAACTGCATGTTTACCGTTCGGCGGAGGGCAAGGGATTCGAACCCTTGAGGACGGGGTTGTCCCGCCCTAACGGTTTTCAAGACCGTCGCTTTCGGCCGCTCAGCCAGCCCTCCTGGTCGGGCCGGGCCCGACGAGCGCGACGAGTCTCCCACACCGCAGACGGCCGCAGGTCAGCGGGACGAGGCGGGGACCTCGCCGCGTGCGATGGCGTCGACGAAGTGCGCGTGGTCGACCTCGACCCGGTCCGCGTAGTCCGTCGCGAACTGCGCGAACGCCTCGTCGGCGCGGCTCGAGGTGCCGAGGTACGCGGCGATCGCGAGCCGGTCGCCGGAGCGGGCGTGCGCGCGAGCCAGGGTCCACGCGCACAGGCGCGCGTAGGCGCCTAGTCCCGCGGGACGCAGCTGTTCCACCTCGACGGAGCCCTTCCAGTCGCGCAGCTGGCGCACGTAGAAGTCGCGCAGGATGCCGTCGATGCCCTGGGTGGTCTGCCAGCCGAGCAACACGTCGCTCGCGGCCTGCATGAGCCGCTGGCCCTCCACGACGCGGCGGCCGTGGTGCTCGTACTCGCTCGCGCCGAGGTACGGCTCGAGCACGGACGCCTGGGCCTCCTTGGCCTGCAGCACGACGAGGTCGCCCGGGTTGGCGCCCTGCAGCAGGATGATCCAGGCGCGCGTGCCGACGCTGCCGACCCCGACGACCTTGCGCGCCAGGTCGACGACCTCGTACTCGGTCGCGAGCCGGCGGCGGTCGGGCGGCAGGCTGTCGCGCCACAGATCGACGAGGCCGGCGAGACCCGCCTCGAACCGCTCCGCATCGACGCCGAAGACCTGCTCGTCGATCGGGACGACGAGCGGCGGGTCGGACCGGAACCGCCGGCGACCGTCCGCGCGGACCTCCGTGAGGCGGTCGACGGCCTGCAGGTGGTCGCGCCGGCGCGCCTTGGCCGCGACGTCGCGGACGTTCCGGGCGGCGCTGTGGCCGAGCGCGGCCGCGGCCGCCTGCTCGGCACCCTTCGCGTCGAGCCGCGCGTACCAGACGTCGATCGCGCGCGCCCGCGCGAAGTGCTGCATCGTCATGCGGTACTCCCGGCCCGTGCCCAGGCATGCCCGCCGCCGCTCGTCGCGGGTCGCGCCGATGCTGCGTCCCGCGAGCTCGACACTCGCGACGAGGCGCTTGACGTCCCACTCGAACGGGCCGGGGAGCGTCTCGTCGAAGTCGTTGAGGTCGAACAGCAGCCGACGCTCGGGCGAGCCGAACAACCCGAAGTTGCTCAGGTGGGCGTCACCGCACAGCTGCACGACGAGACCGCTGTGCGACCCGTCGGCGAGGTCTGCGGCCATGACCCCGGCCGTGCCGCGGTAGAACGCGAAGGCGGACTCGGACATCCGGTGATGCCGCAGCGGGATCAGCTCGGGGAGCCGGCCGCTCGCCTGCGCAAGCACCGAGGTGGTGGCGTCGACCCCGTCGGCACGCGGCGCGAGCACCGCGATCGCGGTCCGCGGGTAGTCCTGTCGTGCGGCACGTCCGGCTGCGACGCGCACCTCGGTGGTCTCCACGCGGTCACCGTAGAACGCGAACCCGCCGACGAGCCTCAGCCACGCACCCACGGCGTCGTGTCGCGCTCCCACCATCGCTCCGGCCTGCCCGGCGAGAGCACGACGAGACCGTGGAGCGCCGCGACCCGGGCGAGATGCACCTCGTACGTCGCGACGGTCGTGACGTCACGGTGTGCGAGCGCGGTCCCGAGATGCAGCGCGGTGAAGGGCGGAAGGACGCTCGCGACGTCGGTGGCCCGCAGGATCGCCTGGTCCGAGAACCGGACCAGCTCGAGGCGCTCGCCGACCGACTGCGCGACGTCGCGAGCGGTGCGGTCACGCCACCGGGCAGTGCCTCGCAGCTCCGTGAGGCTCAGCGGTGACACGACGAGGTCGGCCTCGTGCTCGTCGGCCCAGGCACGCCACTGATCGCCGCCGGGAGCCCCGGCGAGATACCGGGACAACGCCGAACCGTCCGCGTACACACGCGGACGATCGACAGCCGGACGGGTCACCCCACCATCCTCCCGGACACCTCGCGTCCGTGGGCGTCGACGGGCGTCGGCGGACGGGTGCACGAAGGCCGACCCCGGGAGCACCGGGATCGGCCTTCGTGACGAGCTGCCTCAGCGGCTGCGCAGACGCTCCATCGCGAGCTGCACGAGCGAGATGAGGGCCTGCTTGGTCGCGGCGCGCGAGCGGGCGTCCGTGTAGAGCACCGGCACGTGCGGCGGGATCGCCAGCGCCTCGCGGACGTCCTCGAGCGCGTGCTTGGCCACGCCGTCGAAGCAGTTGACGCCCACGACGAACGGGATGCCCCGGCTCTCGAAGTAGTCGACCGCGGGGAAGCACTGGTCGAGACGGTCGGTGTCCACCAGCACGACGGCGCCGATGGCGCCGCGGACCAGGTCGTCCCACATGAACAGGAAGCGGTCCTGGCCAGGCGTGCCGAACAGGTACAGCCACAGCGAACCCGGCAGCGCGATGCGGCCGAAGTCCATGGCGACCGTGGTGGTGGTCTTGCGGTCCGAGACGCCGCCGGCGTCGTCGACGCCGATGGAGTGCTCGGTCATCGCGGCCTCGGTGTTGAGGGGCTCGATGTCCGAGATGGACCCGATGAAGGTCGTCTTGCCGACGGCGAAGCCGCCCGCGACGACGATCTTGACGACGGTAGGGGCAACAGACGCGGCGGTTCCGGCCGGAGCGGCCACCGCGGCGTCAGAGGGCGGAAATGCCATTGAGAACACTCTCCAGCACGCTCAGGGACAGGGCGGGGGACTCACCGGTGTTGACCTCGACCGGCTGTGAGGTGTGCACGCGCACGAGTTGCTGGTCGGACATGTCCGAGACCAGGATCCGGACGACGCCGATCGGCAGGTGAAGCAGGGCCGACAGCTCGGCGACCGAGATGTATGTGTGCGCGGCGTGCTGAAGGATCGACCGCCGTTCGGGCGGCAGACCCTGGCGCGACACGGCGTCCGGCAGCGCTTCGACCAGAGCCTCGAGAGGCAGGTCGGAGCGCGCCGAGCGCACGCGGCCACCGGTCACGGCGTAGGGCCGGACCGTCCTGGCCTCGTACTCGATGTGCTCGCTCAAGAGATGACTCCTCAGACGGCGGGGGTACGGGTGGCACCGTCGACGGGGAGCTGACCGCGCATCTCGGAGATGAGCTGCGGCGTCAACGTCGCCTCGGTGCGGGACACGAGCATGGCCATCTCGTATCCGATGAGGCCGACATCGCAGCTCGAGTCGGCGACCACGGCGAGGACGGAGCCGTTCGAGACGGTCATGAGGAAGAGGAACAGTGAGTCCATCTCGATGATCGCCTGACGCACCTCCCCCGCACGAAGCTGCCGCGACGCGCCGCGGGTCAGGCTCGACATGCCGGAAACGATCGCAGCAAGCTGGTCGCCACTGGTGCGGTCCAGCTGTTCCGACATCGCCATGAGAAGACCGTCGGCCGACACCACGAGCGTGTGGCGAGTGCCGGGCACGGTCCGGACAAAGTTGTCCAGGAGCCAGCCGAAGTTGGCTGCCTCGGTGCTGAGCGCGGTCACACTTCCTCCTTGCAGGTGCAGTCGAGGACTGCGGGTTCGGACGTCCCCACTTCGGGGGCGATCGTGGGGATCACGAGGGGTTCGACGGGTCGGCCGGGTCGCCGGCGGCCTGACGGCCACGCGACGTTCCGGACTGGAAGCTCGACAGTCGCGAGCGGAGCTCGTTCGCGTCGCGCTGGACCGGTGCGGCAGACGAGTCCGGCTCAGGTTCGGGCGCGGGCATCGCAGTCGGGACACGCTTCGTCAGGTTCCCGCCCGCACGGTTCGCGGCCGGCCGGTACGACGAGAGCTGGCTCAGCTCGGAGAGTGCCTGCTCCTGGATGTCGGAGCGCATCGCCAGCATGGCCGCGACCGAGTCGTCGAGCGTCCCGATACGGGGGGCGACCGACGGCGGGACCGCGGGGTTCGGGACGTCGACCGTGGGGTGCGCGCCGGAGGCGGGTCGAGCCCACTCCGGTGCGTTCCAGCCAGTCGCGACGGGGGCAGCGGGCGCCGCAGCAGCGGGCTCCGGTGCGTTCCAGGAGGGGGCCGTCCAGCTCGGCTCCGCCACGGCGGGCTCGGTCGACTGCGCCCACGCGGACGTGCGCACGATCTCCGGGCTCGGGGCGGGCGCCGGCACGGACTGCTCCGTCATCGGCGTGTAGGCGGAGGCCGGCACGGGTGCCGCGTCGGACTTCTTGCGACCGAACAGGCCGAACCGCTTGCGCTTGGGCTCGTCGACCGGGGCCTCGGGCTCCGGCGCGCGGCTCAGGCCGGTCGCTCCGAAACCGAGCGAAGGCGTGGACTCCCAGGCGGGCTGCGCCACGGGGGCCTGGACGAGCGGCTGCTCGACGACGGGCTGCTCGGCGACAGGCGCGTACTCGGCAACCGGCGCGTACTCGGCGTCAGGCGCGTACTCGGCGACCGGGGCGGGCTCGCCCGCGGCCTCGGCGGCCTCGACCGGCGAGAAGAGCTGCGTCTGCTCGGCCTCGGTCTCGGCCAGCGACGGCCACGCCGGGGCACCCCACGAGGGCGAGGTCTCGGCCCAGACCGGGCCCGACTCCTCCTCGAGCGCGGGGATGACCGGCTCGTCGACCTGGTCGGCGAAGGTCTCCTCGAGCGCGGGCGTCTCGACGACGGGCTCCGCGAAGTCCACCGGCGCCTCGACGTGCTGCTCGACGACCGGCTCGACGACCTGCTCCGCGACCGGCTCGGCCTCGAGCGCCCAGGAGGGCGTCTCCCAGGTCGGCGGCTGCCAGCCGGCGTCCACAGGCTCCGGCTCAGCCACGGCGACGGGCTCGGGCTCGACGACCGGGGCGGACTCGACGACCGGGGCGGACTCGACCGGCTGTGCGACGACGGCCTGAGCCCCCGTGTGCCACGCGCGGGCCTCGTCGAGGCTGCGCTCGAAGTCGAACGACGCGGTCGGGTTCACCGCGGCCGGGGCGACCCAGCCGGAGTAGCCGCTGTACGCGGTGTAGGCGACCGGCGCCGGTTCGACGACGGCTGCCTGCGCCGCGACGGGCTCCCACGGCGCGACGGCCTCGGGCTCCTCGACGACCGGTGCAGCTGCCTCGAAGGCGGCGGGCTCGTACGCGGCGGGCTCGTACGCAGCGGGCTCAACCTCGGTGGGCTCGTACGCGGCGGGCTCGTACGCAGCGGGCTCAACCTCGGCGGGCTCGTACGCAACGGGCTCGGCCTCGGCGGGCTCGTACGCGGCGGGCTCGTACGCGGCGGGCTCGACCGCGGCCCCGTAGGCGGCCTGCTCGAACGCAGCAGACTCGTCCGTCGCCTGCTCGAACGCGGCGTGCTCGTCAGCGACGGGCTCGAACGCAGCGGGCTCGTACGCGGCAGGCTCGAACGCTGCGGGCTCGTACGCGGCGGGCTCGAACGCAGCGGGCTCGAAGGCGGCCGACTCGAGCGGCGTCGACTCGAGCGGCGTCGGCTCGTACGCCGACGGCTCGTACGCCGACGCGGCGGCGGACTCGGTCGCGGCCTCGAAGGCGGCGGCCTCGAACGGCGTGGGCTCGTAGGAGCTCGGCTGGACGGGCGTCCCGTCGTTCGCCGGGTCGGCCGAGCGACGGCGGAAGCCACCGAACACACCGGCAGCAGCGGCACCCGCCGCGGCTGCGGCGCCGAACGACGGCGTCTCGTCCTCGGTCTCGGCAACCGGGGCGACCTCGTCGGCGACCGGCTCGGGCGCGAGCACGGGCTCCGCGTCGAGGCTCTGCTCCGCGACGAACGTGGGCTCGTCGGCCGGGGCCTCGAACGCGACCGGCTCGTACTCGCCGTTCTCGTCGAGACCGTCGTCCGAACCGGTGGCGTCGGCGTGCGCAGGGGAGCTGGGCTCGTCGTCCTCGAGCGCCGGGACGACGAGCTCGTCCACGACGGGCTCGCCGGGCTCGGTCGGCTCGGCGGGGCCGGTCGGTGCCCACTCGTCGTCGTCGTCGGCCAGCGCCGGCACGACCATCGGGTTGTTCGGCAGACCGTCGGCACCCAGCGTCATCCACGGCGCACGCACCGGGTCGACGGCGGTCGACGCGGCCTCGTCGTCGGCGACGTTGCGTCCACGGAAGCCGGAGAACAGACCGGCGCGTGCGGCCGGCGACGCGGGGGTCGCGGGCGTCGCCGGCTCAGCCTGCGGCGCCTGCCAGGCGGAGGTCGCGGCACGCGTACGGCTGGGGAGACCTGTGTTCGTGGTGGGCTCGAGCGCGGCGGGGCTCCACTCGCCGGCGGACGTCGACAGGTCGGGCGACAGGGTCGGCGTCACCGCCTCGGGAAGGACGATCTTGTCCTCGTCGAACGTCTTGCGCGGACGGGCGGGCAGACCGTCGCCACGCTGGGGCAGGGCGCCCATCGTCGCGATCGGCACCGGGCCGGCCTCGGGCTCGCCGGCCTCGCGGCGGCGACGCGGAAGACCGTGCTCGGTCTCACCGTCGGTGAGCGCGGCCAGGTCGACGGGCGCAACCTCGGGCGCGTCGGTCGCGGCGATCGCGAGCTCCTGCTCGACGGACTGGGCCGGCGCGTAGTCGGCGGGCGAGTCGGTCGCGGCGAACAGTGCCGCGGGGAACATGACGGTCGTGTCGGTACCCGTACCGCCCTGGGCCTTGTCGAGCCGCACGGCCGCGCCGAGGCGCTGGGCGAGGCGGCCGACGACGAAGAGGCCGAGGCGCTGCGCGCCGAGCGAGTCGCTCGCGCCGGTCGCGACGATCTTGGAGTTCGCGGCCTCGAGCTCGGCGTCGGTCATGCCCAGGCCGTGGTCACGGATCCGGACGACGACGAACTGGCCGGAGACACCCGTGGTGACCGTGACCGGCGTCTCGGGCTCGGAGAACACGGTCGCGTTCTCGAGCAGCTCCGCGAGCAGGTGGGCAGCGCCCAGGGCGTTGAACCCGAGCATGTGCGGGTCGACCTGCAGGTCGAGCTCGACCCGGTCGTACTGCTCGATCTCGGAGGACGCGGTACGGATCACGTCGGACAGCGGCATGGCGTCGCGCAGGCGTCGACCGGAGTCGATGCCGGCGAGCACGAGGAGGGACTCCGCGTTTCGACGCATCCGGGTCGCGAGGTGGTCGAGGCGGAACAGGTTCGCGAGCGTGTTCGGGTCTTCCTCGGAACGCTCGAGCGAGTCGATGAACGACAGCTGGCGGTTGAGGAGCACCTGGTCGCGGCGGGCGACGTTGACGAACATCTCAGCGATCGAACCGCGGAGGGCGGCCTGCTCACGTGCGACGTTGATCGTGGTCGCGTTCATCGAGTTGAACGCCTGGGCCAGTCGGCCGACCTCGTCGCGCGAACGCACGGGGATCGGTTCGAGCTGCACGTCGGGCATCTCACCCGGCGTCGCGGCCTGCTCGACGATGCGGGGCAGCTTCTCGCGGACGTCGGAGGCCGCGGAGGTCAGGCGTCGCAGCGGGACGACGATCGACCGCGAGACGACGAGCGCGAGCAGCAGGGACAGGAGGGCGGCGAGCGTGGTCGCAGCGATCGTGATCAGGGTTCGGGTCGCGGCCTCGGACGCGTCGGCGTCGGCGAGTCGCTGCGCCTCGCCGATCGCCTGACCGGACAGGTCGACGAGCTGCGTGGTCTGGGTGTCGACCTCAGCCGCATACGCCGCCGGGTCGACCTGCTGGATCGACTCGAGCGTGCCCTCACCGAGTCGCGTACGCATCGCGATGAACGCGGACGACGGCTGGTACGGCGGCATCTCGAGCTCGACGCCACCGATGCGGGCGAGCGCGGTGCCGGCCTCGGCACGGTTCGCCTCGACGACGCGCACCTGCTCGAGGTAGGAGTCACCGATCGCGGGGCTGTAGGAGCCGCTCATCATGCTCAGGCCGAACAGGAGCTCGCTGACCAGGCTCGTCGAGGTCTCCGAGAGCTGCAGGTAGCCGTCGACCGCCGCGGCGATCTCACGGTTGCTGAACGTCTCCTCGAGCTGGGCGACCAGCTCGAGCTGGCCCTTCTCGATCGTCGTGAAGTTCGCGTCGATCACCGAGCGTGCCTGCGGGGCCTCTGCGGCCGCACGAGCGTCGGCGAGTGCGGTCTCGTAGTAGCCCTGCACGCGCTCGAACTGCTCCACGAGCGTGTCGGGGAACCGGCTGAGGTCGAGGTCCGCCGTGTAGTCACGCACCTGCTCGAGCGCCTCGTCGGTCAGCGCCTGCGCTGCCGCGATCGTCTCGGGATCGTCGGTCGTCATCGAGGTGACGTACTCGTTGTCGAGCGCCTGGCCGAGCGGCATGTACGCCTGCAGGGTCCTGGTCACCTGCTGCGTGGCCTGGGCGGCCTGCAGGTCCTGGATCGAGGTCGCGGAGATGTACACACCGGCGAACACGAGGACGAGCATGGGCACGGCCAGTACGGCCATGACCTTGGCGCGGATGCCTAGCCGTCGCAGCATGTCGATCCCTTCCCTCACCCGACAGTGGGTGTCACCACCGAACCCGACCGGCCGGGCCCGCGAGAGGACCACAGCCAGTGGTCCCCTGTTCGCCTGCTATCGGCTTCTGGACACGAGACCATTAGCCCGCCGCAGAGTTTGCCATGGACCTCACCCCCAGGGATACGACGTTTGGGTACACGTCTGTGCAAAACGGCGCGTCGAGCGCAGACTCGCGACGGACTATGGTGCGCTCGTGCGCGCCGTCGTCATCACCGGGCCGGGCGGTCCCGACGTCCTGACGGTCGCGATCATGCCCGATCCGGAGCCCGGACCGGGTGAGCTGGTGCTCGACGTGCGCGCCGCGGGTGTGAACCGCGCCGACCTCCTGCAGCGAGCCGGGCACTATCCGCCGCCGCCGGGGGCGCCGGAGTGGCCCGGCCTCGAGGTCGCGGGCGTCGTGCGCGCGGTCGGCGCCGGCGTCCACGGTTGGGCGCCGGGCATGCGCGCGGCGGCCCTGCTGGCGGGCGGCGGGTACGCCGAGCAGGTCGTCGTGCCCGCGGACCTCGCGCTCGTCGTACCTGACGACGTCGCCGACGACGAGGCGGCGGCGCTGCCGGAGGCGCTCGCGACCGCGTGGTCGAACCTGGACGAGGCCGGTGCGCGGGCGGGCGAGTCGATCCTGGTCCGCGGGGGGTCCGGCGGCATCGGGACCGTCGCGGTGCAGCTCGCTGCCGCACTCGGGCTGCGCGTGCTCGCGACCGCGGGCGGTCCGAGCCGGGTCGCGCGCGTCGCATCGCTCGGCGCCGAGGTGTTCGACCACCGCGAGGACGGACTCGCCGACCGCGTGCTCGCCGCGACCGACGGTCGCGGCGTCGACGTCATCCTGGACGTGCTGGGCGCCGGCGGACTCGAGGACAACGTCCGCATGCTCGCCACGGGCGGTCGGCTCATGGTGATCGGCCTGCAGCAGGGTCGGCGCGGCACGCTCGACCTGGGCGCGCTGATGGCTCGGCGGGGTCGCGTCGTGACGACCACGCTCCGGTCGCGCGAGCCCGACGACAAGGCGCGGATCGTCGCCGGCGTCCGCGCGCACGCGTGGCCGCTCGTCGCCGCGCATCGCGTTCGCGGCCTGGTGCATGCGCGGCTCCCGCTCTCCGAGGCGGGTGAGGCGCACCGACTCCTCGACTCCGGCGACGTCTTCGGCAAGCTGGTCCTGATCCCCTGACGCGTGCGGCGGATGCCGTCCACGCGTTCGCGGCGCTCGTCGCAGTCACACTCGTCGGACCCTCGCTCGTCGCAGTCACGCTCGTCGGACCCGCGCTCGTCGCCGTCACGCTCGTCGGACCCGTGCTCGTCGGACACAATGCGGGAGTGACAACCGAGCACGAGCCGCAGGGCTCCTCCCCGTCCGCGAGCGACGACGCGCACCCCCGGGTCGTCGTGATCCCCACGGGCGCTCCCGAGCCCTCGTCCGACGACGCGCCCCCGCCCGAGGAGGACGTCGTCGGGATGGTCGCGCAGCCCGCGAAGGTGATGCGGATCGGGACGATGATCAAGCAGCTGCTCGACGAGGTGCGCTCGGCACCGCTCGACGAGGCCGCGCGCGTGCGGCTCGCCGAGATCCACGAACGCTCGCTCACCGAGCTCGAGGAGGGCCTCTCGCCCGAGCTCGTCGAGGAGCTGCACCGCATCACGCTGCCGTTCGTCGCCGACGAGGCGCCGTCCGACGCCGAGCTGCGGATCGCGCAGGCCCAGCTCGTGGGGTGGCTGGAGGGGCTGTTCCACGGCATCCAGACGGCGCTCGTCGCGCAGCAGATGATGTCGCAGGCGCAGCTCTCCCAGACGCGGCGGGCGCTGCCGCCGGGATCGGCACCCGGGATGCGGCTGACGTCCGTCCCGCCGGGCTCCGCCGAGGCCGGCGGGACGACGGAGGGCACGGGGCAGTACCTCTAGCGCGACCACTTGCGCGACCTCGAGCGCGACCCCTCGCACGACGCCGCGCGCACGGACCTCGCTCAGGCGGGGGGTGGGGCTTCCTCGGGTGCGTCGGCGACGCGGGCGGTCAGGGCGATCGCGCCGGACACCAGGACGAGGCCGACGACCTCGAGGCCGTGCGGAACCTGCTGCAGCATCACGGCGCCGACGACGGCGGCGGTCGCGGGCAGGAGTGCGAGCAGCACCGCGAAGGTTGCGGGCCGCACCCGGCGCAGCACGACCTGTTCGACGCCGTACGGGACCACCGACGAGCACACCGCGATGACGAGGATCGCGAGCGCGAGCTGCCAGTCGTGCAGCACGGGCGCGGCGCCGGCGGCGAAGAAGGGGGCGAACGCGAGCCCGCCGACGCTCATGGCGACGGTCAGACCGGTCAGGCCACCGGTGGTCGCCGTGGCCACCCGGCGGCCGAGCAGGATGTACGCGGCCCAGCAGGCCGCGGCGACGGCGATCGCGACGAGGCCGCGCACGGCGTCAGGACCGGCGTCGAGGCTCACACCCGCGAGCAGGACCACGCCGAGCGCGGCGATCGCGATCGCGACGCGCTCCCGCCAACCGCGGCCCGTGACCGCGGCGACCGCGACCGGGCCGGCGAACTCGAGCGCCACCGCCGTACCGAGCGGCAGGGCGTCGATCGCGACGTAGAAGGAGAGGTTCATCATCGCGAGCACGACGCCGAACACCGCCGCCGTGCGCAGCGCCGGCCAGGTCCACCACGACCGGGTCCGCCAGGGGCGACGCCACGCGACGAGCACGAGCGCCGCGACGGCGACGCGCAGCCACGCGACGGTCGTCGGAGCGAGCCGGCCGAACAGGTCGACCGCGACGGCCGCACCGACGTACTGCGTCAGGCCCGAGAGCACGAACAGCAGGGGTGCCGGCACCCGCCCAGGCTAGGGGGCGCCGGTCCGACCCGCCGTCAGCCCTTGACCGAACCCGCCAGCAGACCGCGGACGAAGTACCTCTGCAGGGCGAGGAACACGATCACCGGGACGACCATCGCGACGAACGCACCCGCGGACAGCAGGTGCCACTGGTCGTCGCGGGTGCCCGCGAGCTCGGCGAGACGCACGGTCAGCGGTGCGACGTTCTTGCTCCCGCCCGCGAACGTGAGCGCGACGAGCAGGTCGTTCCACACCCACAGGAACTGGAAGATCGCGAAGGACGCGATCGCCGGGACGAGCAGGGGCAGCATGACGGTGAAGAAGATCCGCACGTGACCGGCGCCGTCGACCCGAGCCGCCTCCACGAGCGAGCGGGGCACGTCCTTCATGAAGTTGTGCAGCAGGAAGATCGCCAGGGGCAGCGCGAAGATCGTGTGCGAGAGCCACACGGTCCAGAAGGTGCCGTTGAGCCCCCACCGGACGTACTGCGTGAGCAGCGGGATCAGGGCGATCTGCAGCGGCACCACCTGCAGCGCGAACACCGCGACGAACAGGATCTCGCGGCCCTTGAACGGGATCCAGGCGAACGCGTACGCGGCGAGCAGCGCGAGGGTGATGGGGATCAGCACCGACGGGATCGTGATGACGAACGAGTTGACGAAGAAGGTGGAGAAGTTCGTCGTCGACCCGGTCAGGACCTCGTGGTAGTTCTCCGAGGTGAACGACGGCGAGCTGAACCACGTCCACCATCCGGAGGTCTGGATGTCGGCCTGCGGCCGGATCGAGGTGATCAGCAGCCCGAAGGTCGGGATGGTCCACAGGATCGCCAGCACGATCGCGATGGACGAGGCCCCCACGGACCCGAGGCCGCGCCGGGCCTTGGCAGCCCGGGCGTCGAGCCGGTCGATGGCACTGCCCTTGGGCGTGCCGTCGTCGATGGTCAGCTCGCTCGAGACGGCGCTCATCGGATCTCCTCGGCTCGGCGCATCTGGCGGACGTTGTAGACGACGATCGGGATGACGAGCACGAACAGGATCACCGCGAGCGCGGCGCCGAGACCGGTGTTCCGCTGCACGAAGCTCTGCCGGTAGAACTCGTAGGACACGACGGACGTGTTGAAGTTGCCGCCCGTCATGGTGCGGACGATGTCGAAGACCTTGAGCGTCGCCATCGCGATCGTCGTGATCACGACGACGAGTGCGGGCCGGATGCTCGGCACGGTGATGTACCGGAACATCCGCGTGCCCCCGAGCCCGTCGAGCCGTGCGGCCTCGACGATGTCGGTGGGGATCGCCCGGATCGCGGCCGCGAGGATCGTCATCGCGAACCCGGCCTGGATCCAGACCATCACGACGATGAGGAAGTACGTGTTGGCGGGCGAGTTGATGAGCCACTGCTGCGGCTCGAGACCGAACCACACGAGCATCTGGTTGAGCAGGCCGATCTGGTTCGGCTGGTTCTCCGCCGGGACGCCCTCGAGCACGGGACGGTAGGCGTAGACGAACTTCCAGATGATCGACGCACCGACCAGCGAGATCGCCATCGGCAGGAAGATCAGGGTCTTGGCGAACTTCTCGAACCGCGCGCGGTCGACGAGCACCGCGTAGAGCAGCCCGATCGCGGTGGACGCGAGCGGTACGACGACGACCCAGACCGCCGTGTTGCGCAGGACGACCTGGAACTCGTCCCGCGTGAACGCCGCGACGTAGTTGTCGAGCCCGACGAAGGCGCCGCTGCGGTCGTAGAACGACTCCTTGATCGTCTCGATCGCCGGGTACACGAGCCCGAACCCGAGCGCGAGGACGACGGGGGTCACGAAGATCACCCCCACGACCCACGGGGGCAACGATCGGATGCGATCGGTCGCGAAGAGGATCAACCCCATCACGGCCACGAACATCAGGACCGCGACCACCATCAGGACGAGCTTCTCGCCCGTGGTGTCCGCGTGCAGCAACCAGTCCACCGTCAGTCCTCCGCTTCGCTGCCGTGCCGACCAGGTGGCCGACCGCGTGGCCGGCCGGGGTACACCCGGGCGCCCCACGGAAGTTCCGCGGGGCGCCGATGCACCGCGGTGGGCCGGACGTTACCGGCCCACCGCGGTCAGGGCATCAGGGTCGTGCCGGACCTGTCAGGGCCACGACGCCTGGATGGCGTCGAGCACGTCGGCGTCGGACTTGCCTTCGGCGATCCAGGCGGTCATCTGCGTCCAGAACGACCCGGCGCCGACGGCGGCGGGCATCAGGTCGGACGCGTCGAACCGGAACTCCTGGGTCGTGTCGCCGAGGATCGTGGCGGACAGCTGGTCGATCGGCGAGACGAGGTTCTTGGGGTCGAGACCCGAGTTCGCCGACACCCAGCCGCCGTTCGGCGTCGAGACGGCCTTCGCGTTGGCCCACTCCGGGCTGGCGAGGAACGCCTGGAACGCGGCGACCTCCGGCCGGTCGGAGAACGCCGCGACGAACTCGCCGCCGCCGAGGACCGGACGCGTACCCGCGTCGAGGCCCGGGAAGTAGAAGGCGAAGACGTCGCCGTCCTCGGCCACGTTCGTCCCCGCGGGCCAGTTGGCCGCGTAGAACGAGGCCTGCCGGTGCATGTAGCACAGCGGGTCCTTGCCGTCCTCGGCGAGGATCGGCAGGCCGCCGTCCTGGAAGGTGGTCGCGGCGATCGAGCTGACGTCGCCGAGTCCGCCGTTGACGTAGTCCGGGTTGCGCAGGATCTCGCCGACCTTCTCGAGCGCGGTGGCGATCTGCGGGTCGTTGAACTTCACGTCGTTGGTGATCCACTTGTCGTAGACGTCACCGCCGGCGGTGCGCAGCACCATGTCCTCGAGCCAGTCGGTGGCCGGCCAGCCCGTCGCGTCGCCCGAGCCGATGCCCGCGCACCACGGCTTGGCGCCGTCGGCGCCGTGGTCCGCGACGATCTTGTCGGAGAGCGCGATGAGGTCGTCCCACGTCTCGGGGATGTCGTACCCGTTGGCCTCGAACTGCTTCGGCGAGTACCAGACGAACGACTTGACGTTCGCGCCGAGCGGCGCGGCGTAGAACGTGCCGTCGACCGAGCCGTACGTCTTCCACGAGGGGCTGAAGAACTCGTCGACGTTCGCCGAGGTGCCCTCGGACGCCGGGACGATGGTGTCGGGGTAGTCCTGCACGATCGTCTGCAGCAGGCCGGGCTGCGGGATGTACGCGATGTCCGGCGCGCTACCGGCCTCGAGACGGACCAGCAGCTGGGCCTCGAACTCCTTCGAGCCCTCGTAGCTGATGGTCGCGCCCGTGCACTCCTCGAACGGCTTGTACGAGTCGATGTGCGGCTGGTCCTCCGGGGAGACGATCGACGTGTAGACCGTCACCGTCTTCCCGCTCAGGTCGCCGTACTGCTCGTAGGCCGCACAGTCGGCGTCTCCGCCGTCGCCGTCGCCGGTCGCCCCGGGCTCGGGGTCGTCGTTGCCTCCGCACGCCGTCAGCACCAGGGCCAGTGCGGCACCCGTCGCTGCTGCTGCAAACACACGTCGCCTACGCACGCTCGTCATCGAGTCACTCCGCTTCGTCGGTCGGCAGACCCGGAGAGCCGCCAGGGCTCTCCGTCGGGTCCTGTGAAGGCCATGCAAGCGCTTACGGACACTGCGTGCAACGCCTTGCAGACAACAACAACGTCACAATCCGGTCACGACCGCCTCCGACGACCCGCGTCCACGCAGGTGACACGTGTCGCTCGGCTCAGCGGTCCCGAGGAGGAGCCGTCGACCCCCGCAGGACGAGCCGCACCTGTGGCGTGACCCGCTGCGGCACCTCCTCGCCCGCGATCTGCGCCAGCACGAGCCGCGCCGCCAGCACGCCCTGCGCGTGCACGTCCTGCGCGACGGTCGTCAGCGCGACGACCTCGCCGAGCTCGTGCCCGTCGACACCGATCACCGACAGGTCCTCGGGGACCCGCAGCCCGCGGTCCCGCGCCGCCGCGATGACGCCCATCGCCATCTCGTCGGAGGTCACGAACACCGAGGTCACGTCCGGGTGCCGGGTCAGCAGCTCGTGCGCCGCCGCACGGCCACCCCCGACGTCGAAGTTGCCGTAGGCCAGCGCGTCCGCCGTGAGGCCCGTGGCGCCCATCACGTCCCGCCAGGCCCGCGTACGCAGCACGCCGGCCGACCACGGGCTGACGTCGTCGGGGTGTCCCGTCACGTGCCCGATGCGACGGTGCCCCAGCCCGATGAGGTGATCGACCGCGATCCGCGAGACCTCCTGCTCGTCGACCCGGATCGTGCACCGGTCACCGGGACCGCTCCCGACGAACACCAGCGGCCGGACCAGGGCGTCGAGGTCCACGATCTCCTCGGGCTCGAGCGGCAGCCCGACCACGAGGATCCCGTCGACGCGCCCCCGCAGCACGTGGGTCTCGACGCGTCGCCGCGGCCCGCGCTCGAACACGTCGAACGTGTAGAGCAGCGCGTCGTGGTCGTGCTCGCGCAGCGTGCGCTCCGCCCCCTCGACGACGTTCGCGAAGAACCAGTGGCTCACCCACGGCAGGAGCAGCCCGATCGTGCGGGTCCGGCCCGTGGCGAGCGACCGGGCCGACGGCGTCGCGACATAGCCGAGCTCGAGGGCGGCGAGGCGAACCCGCTCCCGCGTGGCGTCGGTGACGTGCGGAAGGCCGCGCAGCGCGCGGGAGACCGTCGCGGTCGAGACGCCGGCCGCCCGAGCGACGTCCTCGATGCCGTGGCCCATACCGCGCAGTGTGGCACGGCGGGCCGTCCGCACCCGCGGCGCTCGACGAGCGCGCTACGCCCCGCCGGGCGTCCCGACGGTCACGACGAACCCGGTCCGTCGACGCTCACGGCAGCAGGTCGCGCAGGATCGACAGCACGCCGTCGTCCTCGATCGTGCCCGTCACCTCGTCGGCCACGGCCCGCACCGCGGCGCTCGCGTGACCCATCGCGACGCCGCGCGCGGCCCACTGCAGCATCTGCAGGTCGTTGCCGCCGTCGCCGACCGCGACGGTCGCGAACGGCTCGACCCCGAGCCGACGACGGACCTCCTCGAGCGCCGTCGCCTTGGACACGCCGTGCGGCGAGAGGTCGAGCCACGCGGTCCAGCCGATCGCGTACTCCACCTCGTGCAGGCCCACGCGTTCGACGAGCGCGCTGAACTCCTCGGGTTCCACGCCAGGTGCGCGGATCACGACGCGGGTGGCCGGCTGGGCGATCAGCTCGTCGAACGGCACGACGCTGATCTCGCCCGTCAGCTCACCGGACGGGAACGGCGCCGAGACGCGGTAGCCGGTACCAAGGTCCTCCACGGCGCACAGCGCGTCCGGCATCTCGAGCGCGATCGCCTGCAGCGCGGGGCCGGGGTCGAACGTGACGGCGTCGACCACGTCGAACGAGTCGCCGTCGAGCCGGACCGTGACGGCGCCGTTCGAGCACACCACGTACGCGTCGGACAGGCCGAGCTCGAACGCCACCGGTACGGCCGAGTGCGCACCGCGGCCGGTCGCGAGGACCACGTGCACCCCGGCGTCCACGAGCGCGGTCACGGCCGCCCGCACGTCGTCGGAGATCACGCCGTCGTAGGTCATCAGCGTGCCGTCGACGTCGAGCGCCACCAGGCGCGTGCCCCTCACGCGGGTTCCAGCGCGCTCAGGCCGCCCAGGTACGGGCGCAGCGCCTCGGGCACGCGTACCGAACCGTCGGCCTGCTGGTGGTTCTCGAGCAGCGCGACGATCCAGCGCGTCGTCGCGAGCGTCCCGTTGAGCGTCGCCACCGGACGCACGACGCCGTCGGCGGTGCGCTCGCGCACCCCCAGGCGGCGCGCCTGGAACGTCGTGCAGTTGGACGTCGACGTCAGCTCGAGCCAGCGCTGCTGGCTGGGCAGCCACGCCTCGCAGTCGAACTTGCGCGCCGCGCTGCTGCCCAGGTCGCCCGCCGCGGTGTCGATCACCCGGAACGGCAGCTCGGCGAGCGCGAGCATCTCCTTCTCCCAGCCCAGGAGTCGGCGGTGCTCGGCGGAGGCCTCCTCGATCGTCGTGTAGACGAAGGCCTCCACCTTGTGGAACTGGTGCACGCGGATGATCCCGCGGGTGTCCTTGCCGTACGAGCCGGCCTCGCGGCGGTAGCACGCGCTCCAGCCCGCGTAACGCTTGGGGCCCGCGGTCAAGTCGAGGATCTCGCCGCCGTGGTAGCCCGCGAGCGCCACCTCGCTGGTCCCGACGAGGTAGAGGTCGTCGGCCTCGAGGCGGTAGACCTCGTCGGCGTGCGCGCCCAGGAACCCGGTGCCCGCCATGACCTCGGGCTTGACGAGCGTCGGCGTGATGACCGGCGTGAAGCCGGCGGCCAGCGCGCGGTCGACCGCGAGGTTGAGCAGCGCGAGCTCGAGCCGCGCGCCGATCCCCGTCAGGTAGTAGAACCGCGCGCCCGAGACCTTCGCGCCGCGCTCGGTGTCGATGGCCTGCAGGCCCTCGCCGAGCTCGAGGTGGTCGCGCACGACGAAGTCCGGGCCGTACTCGGCGGCCAGGTCGCGCGGCGTGCCGACGTGCTCGAGCACGACGTAGTCGTCCTCCCCGCCGGCGGGCACGCCGTCCTCGATGACGTTGCCGATCCGGCGGGCCAGGCCCTCGGCGTGCGACGCCGCCGTCTCGGCCTCCGCCGAGAGCTCCTTGACACGTTCCGCGAGCCGCTTGCCGTGCGCGAGCAGCGCGTGCTTCTCGTCGCCCTGGGCCTGCGCGACCTTCTTGCCGTGCGCCTTCTGCTCGGCGCGCAGCGTCTCGAACTCCGTCAGCGCGGAGCGCCGGCGCGCGTCCGCGTCGAGCACCTGGTCGACCAGGTGCGGGTCGTCGCCACGGGCCACCTGGCTCGCACGTACGACGTCGGGGTCCTCACGCAGCAGCTTCAGATCGATCACCCCTGCAGGCTACCCATGGCTGCCGACGGTCCGGCACGCCTATTCACGGGTCCCGTACGCGTAGATTGCGCCTGTGACGTGGGAGACCCGGTGAGCTGGCAGACCTGGCTGGCGATCGCCGCCGGCGTGCTCGCACTCGCCGCTCTCGTCGTCGCCCTCGTCGTCGGACGCCGCCAGCGCGAGCTGCGACGCGAGCTCGAGGCGGCCGCGCGCGAGGTCAGCCCGCGCGCGCAGGCGCTCGCGCGGCAGGTGCAGGACGACGGGCTGCGGATCGCTTTCGTCGCCAACCCGTCGAAGCCCGACGCCGCTGAGCTGCGGACGGCGATCGAGCTCGCGGTGGCCGAGCGCGGCCTCGAGGCACCGATCTGGCTGGAGACCACGGTCGAGGACCCCGGCGTCGGGCAGGCCCGCGAGGCCGTCGAACGCGGTGCCGACATCGTCGTCGCCGCCGGCGGCGACGGCACGGTGCGGGCGGTCGCGGAAGGGCTCGTCGGCACCGGCGTGCCGATGGCGCTGCTGCCCATGGGCACGGGCAACCTGCTCGCGCGCAACCTCGACCTGCCGCTCGGCGACGTGGCGGTCGCGCTCGAGATCGCCGTGGACGGTCAGGACCGCCCGATCGACGTCGGGTGGCTGCGCGTCGTGCGGTACGAGGACGAGGACGCCGAACGCGGCGGCTCGCGGGTCCCGCCCGACGGGAAGGACGACCGCGACCACCTGTTCCTCGTGATCGCCGGGCTCGGCTTCGACGCCGCGATGGTGGCCGACGCCGACGAACAGCTCAAGGCCCGCGTGGGCTGGATCGCCTACTTCGTCGCGGGGATCAAGCACCTGCACGGCACGCGCACCCGCGCGCACGTGCGGCTCGACGACCGCCCGGTCACCACCACGCGCCTGCGCAGCCTGCTGATCGGCAACTGCGGACGCCTGCCGGGCGGCATCACGCTGCTGCCCGACGCCGTGCTCGACGACGGCTGGCTCGACGTCGCGGCGCTCGACACGCGCGCGGGCATCGCCGGCTGGGCGCAGCTGCTCGGGGAGGTCGTGCTGCAGGGCGTCGGCAAGCGGGGCGGGAACACCAAGGGCATCGGCCGCATCGACCACACCCGGGCACGCGAGGTGCGGGTCGTCGTCCCCGCGGGTGAGCACGCCCAGGTCGACGGGGACATCGTCGGGCGCGTGGTCGAGGTCGTCGCGCGGGTCGATCCGGGCTCGCTCGTCGTGCGCGTGCCGAAGGCCTGACGCACGCCTCTCGCACGCCGCAGCACGCCGCAGCACGCCTCTCGCACGCCCGCGCGACAGGGACGACGGTCCCGTATGCACACGTACACGCATCACTAGCGTGGAAACGGCGTCGCGCACCGCTCGCGTGCGGGCTTGCCCAGGGAGGAACCGTGCCGATCCCCACGCAGACCACTGCGGTCGAGTCGGGCCGTCTGCTGCTCGCCGACGTCGTGTACGAACGTCTGCTGACGGTGATCGTCTCGGGTGACCTCGCGCCGGGCGAGGTCGTGCGCGAGGAGGAGATCGGCGAGTGGCTCGGCGTGTCCCGCACCCCCGTGCGCGACGCGATGCGCCGGCTCGGCGAACAGGACCTGCTGGTCTACCAGCCCAACCGCGGCTCGCGCGTCGCCCCGCTCGACGGCGCCCGGCTGGCCCAGATCCTCGAGGTCACCGCCGCGCTCGAGGGCATGGCGGCCCGTCTGGCGGTCGCGCGCTCGGGTCCCGACGAGCGTGCGACGATCCGCGCCCGCGTCCGGGCCCTCGCCGACGAGTACCGCGCGGGTGTCGGACCGCACGACGCGGCGGACGCGCAGGCCGTGCTGACGCTTCTCGTCGAGCGCTGCGACAACCCCGTGCTGCAGCGGACCATCGGCCACCTCACCCCGCACCAGCGCCGGCTCCAGGCGCTGTGCCCGACGTACTTCTCCGAGCCGGAGATTCGTACAGCCACCGACGCGATCCTGGGCGCGCTCGACGACGGCGACGCCGAGGGCGTCGGGTACCAGGTGCAGGCCTACTGCCTGCAGCTCGGCCGCCGCCTGCTCGCCGCCGCAGGAGCGGCCGCGCTCGTCGGCTGAGGTCCTGGTTCCGGGCTCAGTCCGTCCCGCCGGCACGCACACGCTGCAGCCAGGACCGGGCACCCTGGAAGTCGCCGTCGGCCGTGCCCACGTGCACGGTCGGTGCGATCGCGTCGGCGCGCGGGTAGGAGCCCAGGAAGCGCACGTACGGGCAGCGCCGGTGCAGGCCCATGAGCGCCTCGCCCATCCGCTCGTCGGTGATGTGACCCTCGGCGTCGATCGAGAACGAGTACCGGCCCAACGCGTCGCCGATCGGCCGCGACTCGATCCGGGACAGGTTCACGCCGCGCACCGCGAACTGCTCGAGCATCGCGAGCAGCGCACCGGCCTCGTTGTCTGGCAGGTGTACAACGAGCGTCGTCTTGTCCGTACCGGTCGGCGCGGGCACCTGCCCGGGATGCCCGACGACGACGAAGCGGGTCAGCGCGGACGGGTTGTCCGCCACGTCGGTGGCGAGCTCGGCCAGGCCGTAGGTGCCGACCGCGGGCGGCGGCACGAGCGCGGCGTCGAAGCCGAGGTCGCTCGTCGCACGCTCCGCGACGGCCGCGGCGATCAGCGCGGCCGGTGCGGTGTTGGAGGTCGCGGGCACGTGCACGACGTGCGGCAGGTTGCGGGCGAGCCAGCGCCGGCACTGCACCCACGCGTGCGGGTGCGCCGAGATGCGCCGCACGTCCTCCAGGCGCACGCCCGGTGCGGCGACGAGCGTGAACTGCACGGGCACGAGGACCTCGCGCAGCAGCACGAGCGGGCTGCCCGTGGCCAAGGAGTCGAGCGTCGCGGTCACGCCGCCCTCGACGGTCGACTCGATCGCGACGACGGCGAAGTCCGCGACGCCGTCGCGCACGGCCTCGATCGCGGAGGCGACGTCGACCTGCGGCAGGTACGTCGCCTCGTCGGGCGAGACGACCTGACGCAGCGCGGCCTCGGTGAAGGTGCCGGCCGGGCCCAGGTAGGCGTACCGCATGTCAGCTCCCGTCTTGGGCGTTCGCGGGCGGGTCCGCGGGCGCGGGCGTGCTCGCAGGGTAGTGCGCGGTCCGGGCGCGCAGACCGAGCATCCCGAACAGCGGCACGGCGGCGACCAGCATGAGGGTCGCGACCCGCACGCCGTAGTCGTTGACGAGCCCGCCCGCGATCCCGGCGACCAGCAGTGCGACGAGCACGGTCCGCGCCAGCGGCCAGGCCGCCTCGAGCCGCACCCACGCGTCGGGCTGCAGCCGCGACCCGGGCCACAGCACGACGATCACGAGCACCAGCACGACGAGCGTGACCCACGCGATCCACCCGCCGCCGAGCGACTCGGTGGCGTACCCGAGCTTGCGCCACACGGTCTCCCACGCGGTGCCGTCGACGAGGCGCTGCACGAACACGCCGAGGTGCGTCCGTTGCGCGGGAGGGCGCATCCAGTCGAGCACGCCGATCACGCCGACGACGAGCACGCCCGCGGCGCCCGCCAGCACCAACCGCTGCCACGTGACACGCACGCCCGCGACGCCGAGCACGACGACGAGACCTGCGGGCACGAGCACGAGCCCGCCGCCCACGTCGGCGCCGAGCGAGGGCCACAGGTCGACGACGAGCGCGACGCCGCACACCACGGCGGCCGCGGCCGCACCCCACAGCCGCCGTCCGCGAGCCCGCAGCCAGCCGCCGAGCACCGCGGCGGTGACGAACGCCGCGACGACGTACACCGAGTACGTGGGGTTCCCGAAGCCGTAGAACCGGCCGCCGAGCGTCACGGCCGGCCCGAGCGGGCTGCCGCGGTGCAGCGGCGTGCCCAGCACGGCGTCCAGCGTGAGCAGCCCGAACGTGATCCCGGCGAGCACGCCGGGACCCGTGGTCAGCGGCCGGCGCGGCACCAGCGCGACCACCCCGACGAGCGCCGCGGTGACCCCGGTCAGCGCGATCCACATCGGGGTGCGGCCGTCGCCGAGCCGCCACCACCACGTCGTCGTGAGCAGGAACAGCGCCGCGGGCAGCGCCGCGAGCACGAGGAGCACGACGTCGGCGACCCGGCGCAGCCGCTCCGCGAGCGCGGGGCGACGTCGGGCCAGGCGCGGCCCCAGCAGGGCGGCGCCGACGACGAGCAGGAGCGCGAGCAGCAGCGGGGTGCTCGTGACGGGCGCCGACGAGCCACGCAGCACCTGGTCGCGCGAGCTGAGGTCCGCGAGCTGCGCGACCGCGGTGGTCACGTCGGTGGGTCGCGACTCGCCGGCCACGACGGGCGAGCCCGCGAAGTCGTCGGGCACGTCGGCGCCCGCGTGGACCAGGAGCGTGACCGGGACGTCGAGCAGGCGGAACACGCCGACCCAGCGCGTCGCGGGGGTCGTGAGGTAGCGCGTGCCGCCGGCATCCGCATCGCCGATGCCCACGCCGAGCACGGGCAGCCCGACCGACGCCCGGCCCGTGTCGACCACCAGCACGGTGCTGCCGGCCGGAGCAGCGCGCACGATCCGGCCGACCGTCACGTCGAGCGCGCGCAGTGCCTGCTCGGCGGCGACCCGGGCGGCCTCCCGCTCGGCCTCACGCTGCGCCGCGGCGACCTCCGGATCGAGCGACGGGGTCGGGGTCGGGGTCGGGGTGCCCTCGGACGGCTCGTCGGGCTCGGCGACGGGCACGACGGCCGAACCCGCGTCGACCACGGTCGTGCCGCACGCGAACGCGTCGGCCGGGTCCGCGAGCGCCTCGTCGACGGTCCGGTAGCGCGCGACCGTGCCGTCCGTGCCCGCGAGCGCGATCGCCGCACGCGGTCCGACCGCGGTCGAGCAGCCCGGGACGGTCGCGAGCGTCTCGCCGAGGGCACCGAGCCGCGGGTGGAACTCGGAGGACGACTGCAGCGCGACGAGGTCGGACCAGCCGGTCACGGCGGCGCCCTCACCGGTGGCGGCGACGTCCCACGGCAGGCAGGACCACTCGCCGTCGACGTTCCGGCCCGCGAGGGCGTTGCGGCCCGACGAGAGCGCGAGCCAACCCGCGGAGTCGCACCGGCTGCTACGTCCCGTGACGCCGGGGGTGACGCCGGCGGCGGGGGCGCCGTCGCGCAGCAGACCCCACAGCGCCGGGGTGAGCGTGCGGTCCAGCTTCGACCAGTCGACGCCGGAGGTCCCGACGAGCACGACGGGCGCCTCGACCGGCGCGGCGGACTCCCCCGCACCGCTGGTCACGTCACCCGCGACCGCGGCCGGCAACGGCACGACGACGGTCGCGACGAGCACGGCCGCGAGAACGCCGGCGCCGGCCGCCAGCACGACCACGGGCATCCGGTGCACGGGTGCGCGTTCGGGCGCGGGGTCGTCGGGCAGGTGCCGCCAGGCGTGGTCGGTCGCGCCGGCGAGCAGGATCACGCCCGCGGTCGCGAGCACGGCCACCGCGACCACGACGCCGGAGTCGTTGAGGACCGAGCCCAGGACGGCCACCACGACGGTCGAGAGCACGAGCGGCCGCAGCCCGGTCCACTGCCGGTACAGCCGGCGCAGCACCGGCGGCCGCCACCGCTGCGGCCCGACGAGCAGCACGCAGATGCCGATGCAGACCACGGCGGCGGCCGCGCCGAGCGGCAGCGCGACGGTGGCCCAGGCGCCCGCCGCCTTGCCCGCGAGCACGCCGACGAGGTCGCCGTCGACGACCCGCTGCACGAACAGCCCGAGGTGCGTGGGCCGGCCTGGACGGGCCCAGTCGACGACCGCGACCACGACGACGACGGCGACGGCGAGCGCGATCACGCCCAGACCCCGCAACGCGGTCAGCGGGCGTCCCGCGAGCCCGACGAACAGCACCGCGAACGCCGGCACCAGCGCGAGAACGCCGCCGAAGTCGGCGCCGAACGCCGGCCAGCCGTCCACGACGACGGTGACGACACCGACGGCCAGCACCGCGACGAGCCCGAGGCGAGGGCGGCCACGGTGCGCGAGCCCGACGCCGAGCGCGGCCGCGAGCACGAGCGCGCACGCCGCGTAGACGCCGAACGTCATGTTGCCGAAGCCGTAGTAGCGCGCGCCGAGCGTCGTGGTGGAGCCGAGGATCGAGCCCTGCTGCAGCACCGTCCCGGTCAGGCCGTCGACCGTCACCACGGCCCAGGTCACGGCCGCCGTCGCGCACGCGAGCCGCCACGGCCCGCGGGGCAGCAGCCGCGAGACGAGCCACGCGACCAGGGCCGCAGCCGTCGTCGCGACCCCCCACCAGGCCGTCGCGGAGAACAGCGGCGCGGGCGCACCCCACCAGCGCGAGAGCGCCGCGAGGTGCGCGCCCACGGGCGTGCAGGCGCCGAGCAGGAGGACGGCGACGCTCACGCGCCGCAGGGCCGCGGGCGGCTGTTCGCGCCGGCGGCGGCGCAACGCCACGGCCCCGAGCGCCGCGGCGACCGTCGTCGCGACCACGGTCAGCACGAGCGGCATCAGGTGCGGCGCGATCGTCGTCATCTCGGTGAGGTAGCGCCGGTTCTCGACCGTGCGCTCGGTGCTCATCCGCCGCTCTGAGCCGACCTCGACCGGTGAACCGTCGAGGTCGCCCGTGTCGCCCCCGGCCGCGGCGACCAGGCTCGCGGACAGGTCGGTCAGCGTGACGATGCCGGGGCGGCGCGTCGACTCGGACGTCAGCCAGCCGATCGGCCCGCCGCCGGCCCGCCACTGCACGACGGCCTGCAGACCCGCCTCACCGGCAGTGCCGTCGGCGATGCCCGCCACGACGACGTCCGTGCCGTCCTCGACGACGTCGACCAGGCGGTTCAGCTGGTCGTCGAGAAGCGCGAGCGCCTCCCGGCGCTCCACCCGGTCGGCCGGCAGGTCACCGCCGTCCAGCACGGTCACGGGGCACACGGCGACCTGCGTGTCCGTCACCGCGCCGAGCGTCGGGGCGTAGCGGGTCAGCGCGCCGTTCTCGTCGGCGAGCGCGATCCCCGCACCCGGCCCGAGCGCCGTGGAGCACGCGCCGACCGCCGCCACGCGCGTGCCGACCGTCCCGGGTGTGCCGTAGGAGCCGGGCGGTGCGTCGGGGTCCGCCGGGTCGACGAGCCCGCCCCAACCCGCCACGACGTGCGGCGCGGGCAGGGGTCCGTCGTCGTCGCCGGTCACCGCGGGCAGCGCGGCGCAGCCGGACGGGTCGTCGGACTCCGCGTCGGGCTCGCTCGTCGTGTCCGTGCCCGCGGGCAGCACGCGCCGGCCCGCGGAGATCGTCAGCCAGGCGTCGAGCGGGCACGTGGGCGCCGAGACCGTGCGCACCGAGACCGAACCCACCGAGCCCTGCTCGACCATCTGCCAGAGCATCGGCGTGCCGAGGCGGTCGACGTCCGACCAGTGCAGCCCGCCGACCCCGACGAGCACGATGTCGTGCTGCTCGTCGCCGTCGTCCGCCTGCGCGGTCCCCGCGCCCAGCACGACGAGTCCGAGCGCGGCCACCAGCGCGAGCAGCGCCTGCACGGCACGACGCGACGCGCGCGTGATGGCGCGGCTGACGGCGCGCGACGACGGCGCGAGCGCACGCGAGGCGGGAGGCACCGCCCCAGGGTAGGCGGAACGCCCGTGCACGCCGGACCTGTGAGC
Source organism: Cellulomonas composti (assembly GCF_007990245.1). Taxonomy (GTDB): domain Bacteria; phylum Actinomycetota; class Actinomycetes; order Actinomycetales; family Cellulomonadaceae; genus Cellulomonas; species Cellulomonas composti. The sequence goes on from NZ_BJWG01000008.1 coordinate 193,895, forward strand.
AGGTCAACGGTGGGTCAGCAGCGGGTCAGCGGTGGGTGGGCGGCGTGCGCCCGATCTTGCTCTGCACCACGTCGGCGCCCGCACGCATGCGCCGTGCGGCGACCGCCATCTCGACGTCGCGGTACTGCGCCGCGCGGTGGAGCTGACCGCGCAGGTCGCTGCCCGAGGGTCGGTGCCGCAGCTCGCACGGCACCTCGACCACGCGGAAACCCTTGCGCAGCAGGTCGATCGTCATGCCCGTCTCCACGCCCCAGCCGCGGGCCAGCGGCGTCGCGGCCTCGAACGCCTCACGCGTCAGGCAGCGCATCCCGGACAGCGGCTGCGTCGGCGTCCAGCCCGTCAGCGACGTGATCGCGCGGCGCGCGGCGCCCACGACGATGCCGCGTCCGCCGGCGCCTGGCTGCGGCGGCAGCAGCGCGATCGCGAGATCGGTGTGGCCCTCGATCACCGGCGGCACGAGCGGCGCGGTGTTGACGGCCGTCTCGCCCAGGTCGCCGTCGATGAACAGCAGCACGCGCGGCAGCCGGTCCGGTGCGTCGCGCATCGCGACGACCGCGGCGCCGGTCTCCATCGCGGCGGCCTTGCCCCGGTTGTGCGAGTGCCGCACGACGACCGCGCCGGCGTCCCGAGCGACGTGCTGGGTGTCGTCCTCGGACCCGTCGTCGACGACGAGAACGAGGTCGACGTGCGGGATCGCCTTCGCCGAACGCACGGTCGCCGCGATGCGCCGCGACTCGTCCTTGGCCGGGATGATGACCGCGACGCGCTGACGGGGCTTCGCCGGGGGGGTCACGGGCCCAGCCTAACGATCCGCGCGGTGACCGGCCGTACGCAGGGCCGTCAGCGCAAGGTGACCTGGCGGGCGACGAGGCCCGCGCGGGCCCGCCGCTCGTTCGCGTCCAGCGGCTCGGTCGACGCGACGGCCTCGTCGAGCAGCGGAGCGAACGCCGCCAGCGGCGCCTCGAGGTCCTCGGCCTCCGTCCCGCGGGGCAGCTCCCACACGGGCACGACGAGACCGCTGGACCGGAAGTAGCCGACGAACTTCCCGCCGTCGAAGCCGGACGCGCGCCGCGCATGCAGCCGCGCGAGCCCGTCGAGCACCGCCTGCTCGTCCTCCGCACGGGCCCAGCGCAGGAACTCGCGCGCGCCCATCCGGCACCAGTAACCCGACTCCACGGCCTCGACCTTGCGCGTGTCGATGAGGGAGGCGTCGGCCTCCTCGATCGCCGCGGTGAGGTCGGCCGTGCGCTCGACGTCCTCGGCCAGCCAGTAGGAGAACGTGTCGCGGACCGTGACCTCGAACGGGACCGACAGGTCCAGCACGTCCTGCAGGCGCGGGCCAGGCCCGGGCAGACCTGCCTGCTCGATCGCGCTGCCGGGCTCGGCGTCGATCGCCTCGAGCAGCGCGGCGGCGAGGTCGCGGCTCGAGTCGCCCGAGTGGCCGACCGTCTGCAGCGCCAGCAGGATCACACCGTCGGAGCGATGCAGCGCGGGCCAGGCCTGCGGCAGCGCCGTCGTGACGACGACCTCCTTGGCGCCGTACTCCTTCGTCGTGCGCGCGGTCGCCGTGCCGGCCGGGACGACCTCCTTGAGGGCGACCCAGTCGGGTTCGCCGGGGAGGCCCTCGAACGGGCGCAGCACGAAGTCGGAGGTTGCCTTGACCATGCCCCGCACCCTACCTGCCGGCGCCGTCCGGCCGGCTCGCGGACCCCTGCACTCCGCCACTCCACCTGCGGACACGTCAGCCCCGACGCCAACCCCGGCCGTGGAACGCACGGCCCCGACGGCGGCCAGGAGAGCCAGGTCCCAGCGCGGCCGCCAGCGTGTCGATAACGAGCGACCGCAAGCGGGTGGGCAAACCCCCACTACACGCCCGACTGTCCCGGTTCTGACTCCTCGGGCCGGAACTCGGCGTCGAAAGCGACTGCCTCCCCGAAATCCAGGTCCACGGGCTCCGCGTAGACCTCTCGCCCGTCGACAATCTCCGCGCCAAGGAGATCGATCGTCTCGACCGCCTCCAGACGCCAACGCACCTGCTCGCCGGTGCCGCCTGGATACGAGCGTTCGGCTCCCAGACCCAGCTGCAGAGCCCGCTCCCTCGCCTCAGCCCAATCCGCCGCGCGAAAGAGCACGAGACTCCGAACACGACGCGAAGCTCCGACACCCTCGACAAGCACGACCATCCGCAGCATCGCGCTGAACCAGTCCCTGTTCTTCATCTCGACCACCGCCCGTCGGTCAGGAGCTTTCGCACGGTCGAGTCGCCGGCCTTCAAAGCCTGCTCGACCGTCTGGTCCAGGTACTCACCCGGGAACTCACGAAGGACCTTCGCATCGCGGAACTGGCCGATGTAGTCCTGAACGGTCATTCCCCGGTTCGCCACCGCTGGGTTGTTCACATCGAGCTTGACACCCCTGGCGAACCTCACCTCGGCCTTTCATGGCCGGTGGTGTGCCGGTGACGTGAAAAGTGCCCCTGACCTGGGATGACATGGCTTGTCGAGGGTCAGATCAGTCCAGTTCGAGGAGCACCTTCCAGGTGAAGAAGCGTACCGGGTTCTATCCGCGTCCCGTGGTCGATGCCGGCGGCGGGTCGGCGGTCTCTATGGCCGGTGGTGTGATGTTGACCTCGACGGTCCGTGCGTCGGGCCTGGACGTGGCCCTCGGTGAGGCGTTCCAGCTGGCCCAAGGACATGCGGGTCATCGTCCGCAAAGGAACGACCTCACCCCGGTGCGCAACTGCGTTTCGAGGACGTCGACGGCATGCGGATCACCGCGTTCGTCACCAACACCCGCCGAGGCCAGCTACCCGACCTCGAGCTACGCCACCGCCGCCGCGCACGCTGCGAAGACCAGGGAGGGG